>CAYPSW010000032.1:0-1556 GCA_964413685.1 uncultured Chitinophagales bacterium | reverse complement strand
AACTGGTCAGTCGAGCATTTTAACGCATTTTCAATTATCCAAGCCATCGTATAATAAGTGTTTGCGGCGCTTACGCTTAATAATGCGTAAAGTATTGCAAAATGGAACTTTGCAGCCAGAAAAGAAGTACTCGGTTTGGATCACACTTTGGACCACTGCCTCTGAAGGGATTTCTGAAGAGCGAGTTCGCAGCCATCCGTGGTAGCTGCCCCATATTTCATCAGCACGGGTGAGTGCCAGATATTGCAAAAGCCCAAGGGTAATGCCTGCGATATTAACAAATCGTTCAATGGCTCCGACGACTTGTGTGGCTTTTTCAAGACCAGATTCACTCAAAGCAGGTAAATTCGACTTTTTTTTGCGCTTTAGCTTAGGCCATGAATTTGTCCAAAAACGATAACAGAAACCTCCGACAAGGTGCTTTAGAAACAAAAACATGACCTCAATTTTGCAGCGATATGAATAAATGGTAATGATATCGATTGGGCTAAGATTAAGATCGGAACACATCAATACGTATTTTCCAGCGCCGTCTTTTATGCATACGAAACGGACAAAATCATCAATCGGTCGCCACAGGAGATCCATGCATTTATATTCAATGGTTTTGCTTTTGCCGTATGTGCTCAATTGCGCTGTTGTAAAAAATTCCGGAAAATCAAACCAATCCATGAGTGCAAATTTGTCATCCTCATCATACTTTTTGGTAGAAAATTCCCGGTCAAGAAACCCGACATAATTTTTCTTTGCCCGGGTAATAATATGGACCAACTGTTGCGCATCATCATTGACCGCAGTCTTTAAAATCAGAAACATCGGACCGGTTGAAAAATATGCATCCAAAGCGACATAGCATAGTTGCCCGGTCTTTGATGCGCTCTGTAGCACAAGATTCGCCATGCGGGTTACGATGGTGGCCGGTTTGTCTTTAATCCCTTTGGCCGGGCGAATCATGTCAATACCTTCATGCAACTGGGCTTGCAGTGGAAGACAGAAGTTTTTTTTAAATGGCCGATAAGAAGCCCAACGTATCCAAAATGATGCCCCCAGATTGTAGCGCCTTTGCCACTATTATCCGAGTCCTGATGCAGGCGTTTAATACCGGGCATCTTGAGGGCTTCCTTACAAATCTTGATGCCATCGCCAATCAAAAGCAACCGATCATTGAATCGGATAACCGGAAAGCGATTGACAACCATTGATGTCCATTGCACCAGAAGATCTTCGAGCCGCCAGGATGATTTTCTGAAAAATAAAAGTAGCGCATCATAATGTGTGGGGCTTAGGAAAAGCCATCTGATAAAGCTTGTTACGCCAATATGATCGAATCGAATAACGAATCCGAGAACTACAATGACAAACCAGTTAAAGGACGCTTCATATGAAAAAACACAACGGAACTCAATCAACAATTTATCTAATATTTTCAGCATGATGAAATAATCTCCTAGTAGATATAGTTATTTCATCATATATAGCTGATTTTATTAGCTTTGTCCAGCAGTAGCTTAACTTATTGATTTCATTCAGAATTATTTAAATCCTCGACTGACCAG
>CAYPSW010000031.1:0-1753 GCA_964413685.1 uncultured Chitinophagales bacterium | reverse complement strand
AAAATGTTTTCAATTAGAGTAAGCCCCCGGTTGGCAATATATCTCCAAATGGGCATCCCGCCCTTTAGGGCATATCCGCCTAATATTCTGGAACCTAATACACAATGATAGAGTCCATTTCCGATCATCGAAGCCATGGCCGGTATAAGCTTCGGTGTATACTGGTAGTCCGGATGGACCATGATGATGATATCTCCTCCGGCCTCCAGAGCAAGTCGATAGCATGATTTTTGGTTGCCGCCATATCCTCTGTTTCTTTCGTGCGAGTAAACTCGGGTATTCGGCAATGATTTTGCAATTGACACGGTTTCATCGCTGCTTTTGTCATCTGTTACAATAACCATATCGACAATATCTTGAGCCATAACTTCGTCATAGGTTTTTCGAAGGGTTTGGGCCGCATTGTATGCGGGCATCACGACAATAACTTTTTGTTTTTTGTACATTTAAATCTCAGTCTAAGTGTTTTAATTCGTAAATTCGGTGACGTATAATCGGCACTATAAGTTGATCTCCGGATATTTTGATCTCTCACAGAGCCCACAAAGAACACAGAGTTTTGATCTGGATTGCTGACCCCACCAGTTAAACAATTTCAGGTTTATAACGGGGCAGGGACGGCAATCCAGATCAAACTTCTATCCAGCTATCGCTGGAAGCTTACCCCGTCAGGGGTTGAGTATTGGTCTGATTTTGGAAGCCTGTCCCGTTTTTAACGGGGCTCAAAAATCAGACCAGAAAAATTGTCTCTGCGACCTCTGTGAGCTCGAGCTATCCCTCCACCGAGGGATAGCGGGCGAGACAAATCGATAATAATTTTATGACTAAATACGTAACAATATTTGCGAAACAGGGTACTAATTGCTAAATCAGATGATTTATTATGGTGTTTAAAACCCCATCGGCTTGCGGTGGGGGGCTTCATTTTCCTATTTGAAACCAAGATTTATCTTGGGGTTAGAGGCGATTTTATTCTCCAATCTATTCAGGTTTCCTTTTGCTGTAAAAAAGTCCGGTTTTATTCGCAGTGCCTCTTTAAAGTAGATAATGGCTTTCTTGAGTTCACCTTTAGATACCATAGCAGCGCCGAGGCTGTTATATACCTCTGCATAGTCATGCTTGATGCGAAGTGCCTCACGAAAATGAAAGATTGCATTATCTATTTCCCCTTTACGAAGCAGCATAATGCCCAAATTATGATGAATTCTAGTGTAGTTCGGTTTTTCTGCTAACAGGGCTTGATAATAATTGATACTTTCATCCAACTTACCCTGGGAAAGCAGCGCCTTCCCCAAGTTGATGTAAGCCATTTCGAAATCAGGATTTATGCGTAATGCTTCCTTATAATGTTGAATTGCATCGTCAACGCGGCCTTGTAATGCCAGCTCAAATCCCAGATTATTGTGTATAACATAGTTGTCGGATGTCACATCCAGAGTATGCCTGAAAAGCGTAATGCTGTTTTGCCAGTACCTCGCTTGTATCCACGAAATTGTTATCATGATAGGGAATAGGGTCGCTAATATAGCAGAAATCAATTTGGTTTTGAAGCGCCACCCGGCCATTAGTTGGGGGACACCCCAGGCCAAAATGATAAACAGACCGATCAACGGCACATAAGTGTACCGGTCAGCCATTGCCTGTGTACCAACCTGGACCAGACCGATCACAGGGACAAGTGTACCCAGATACCAAAACCATCCGACACCAAACCATGGAAGTTTTTTCAGATATCTGATGGCTAAAAAAGTGA
>CAYPSW010000030.1:0-2168 GCA_964413685.1 uncultured Chitinophagales bacterium | reverse complement strand
TTGAAGTCTGACAAAGACCTGCAGGCAGCCACCTGGTCTTTCGCTTTGTGTGATGTCGGTACGAAGCATTTGCTGGCATCCTATCAACCTGATAAACAACTCATCCCTGCTTCTTTGATGAAAATAGTGAGCAGCGGAGAAGCTTTACGATTATTGGGCCCCGACAGAAGTTTCACAACTCAATTAGCGTATAGCGGCATGATCGATAAACAAGGGGTTTTGCATGGCGACCTGTATCTTATTGGCGGGGGCGACCCCACATTTTGTTCCATCCGGGCATCGGGTTTCAGCAACTGGCCTGAAAAGAATTTGATGCTTGCTGTGATGGAAGTTCAAAAAGTGGGTATTAAGCGTATTGCAGGGAATGTAATTGGGGATGCTTCGGTATTTGATGATAATCTAAGTCCGGGTTCCTGGGCTTTCGAAGATATGGGTAATTACTACGGTGCTGCGGCATCGGGGCTCACTTTTGCCGACAACAGCTATACAATTCATTTGTCATCGCGGAAGGAGGGAAGCCTCTGCCGGCTGATTTCTACCGATCCTGAAATTCCGGGGTTGAGGCTCCGGAATGAAGTATTAGCCGGCCCGGCCGGTAGTGGCGACCAAGCTTATGTTCATGGCGCTCCACTGTCAAATCTGCAAACCATCCGCGGAACAATACCGGCCAATCGTTCCGACTTTGTGATTAAAGGTGCTATGCCCGATCCGCCATTGCTTGCTGCATCAGGCCTCTATCAGTTACTTGAGCAAAACGGTATTCCGGTTTCAGGCCAGGCAGGGGCTAATTATGTTTTGCTGCAAGAAAGTTTGACGCTCATTCACACGTATCATTCTCCGAAATTGAAGGATATCGTACGAATGACGAATCATCAAAGCAATAACCTGTTTGCCGAACATTTGCTTAAACAAATCGGCCTGGTGAAGCTATCGGAGGGCTCAACGGCTTCCGGCATTCAAGCTATCCGCGATGATTTGAAATCGACTCCTGCAGATGCCACCCGATTGTGGATGGAGGATGGCAGCGGACTATCCAGAAGCAATACGCTGTCGGCAAACTTCCTGACGACTTATCTCAACCTTTTGTATCAATCTGATGTAAAGGACGTATTTTGGAACAGCCTCCCGGTTGCCGGTCAAAGTGGCACTTTGAAATACCTTATGAAAAATACACCAGGTGAAGGACACGTATTTGCTAAAAGTGGAAATCTGAACAGGGTAAGAAGCTATGCGGGCTATGTAAATGCCAGATCCGGTAAAGTGTACAGTTTTTGTGTGATCGCTAATAATTACAATTGTTCATCGAGAACCATCAGAAACAAATGGGTTAAATTAATGATTTTGATTTCTGAACTTTAATAGTATTTTTAACATCCTAAACTAAAATTTGCATTATGGAAGATGAAAAAAACATGAGCAATCAAACTGCTGAACCTGTAGAAGACAAAGCAACTGTTGATTTGGTAAAACGTGCAAAAAGCGGTACAACTGTTTTGTTTGTATTAACCGGACTCGCATTATTGGGAGGCATCATCCTGATGGGGATGGGCGAAGAAGAATATGAGACACTGGGTCTCGGTGCTTTAATTCTCGGTGGAGTTTATCTTGTATTAGCTCTATGGAGCAGGAAACAAGCGTTCCCCGCCTTGCTTACCGCTACTGTTTTATATGCGGTAATGGTAATATTTTCTGTAGTATCAGGGGCTGTCAATGTGTTACAAATAGCTATTCAGGCAATGATCCTGGTGTTATTGGCCAGATCGGCAATGGCTGCAAATAATTTACGAAAAAAGTCCTGATTAATTAAATATCGAGAATCCGGAGTTCAACCCGCTGATTCTTTTTACGGCCTTGCTCCGTATCATTACTTTCAATAGCTTGTTCCTTTCCATACCCATGGAAATGAACTCGTGCGGGATTTGTGTTTGCCATGTCTACTTGCAAAGTTAAGTGCCAACCCACGCAACTGCTCATAGCCGAAACCGTTACCTCCAAGTTTAAAAGACCGAAAAGAACAGACAATTTGCTACAGAAAATGAAAGATTCAAAAGCCAACCGCACATATAGCACAACTTGTCCCGACTTTGCGGGATTTGGTTGCCGGAATGAATCACGACCTTAAACTGAAAAAAAATGTGCTGATAGATGAAGTAGGAACGCTTTTTTTA
>CAYPSW010000029.1:0-2482 GCA_964413685.1 uncultured Chitinophagales bacterium | reverse complement strand
GTGGTTCAACAATTGATCTGCATTTTTAGAATCTCGTATTGCCATGTAATGCCCCCTCCAACTGGCCCAAACTAAAAAATAAGATATTTTATATTTTGTTAGCTCCAAATAACGCAGATTATCCACATCCATTTTGTTGTTTGATTTTCCCCCATTATGGCTACCTATTTCCGTCATTGCAATGGGTTTATTTAATGACTCTAACTTACTCATTCCGTCATTTTTATTGATATCATATAAATCATCTTTATAATATGAAAGACCAACGATATCAACATAGTCTGACCCGGGATAATAATAATCAGTCGCTTTCATTTCTGAATTTCCCTGATAATTTGGACCATATACCCAGAGTATGTTATCCAATTGTCGATCATTTTCAAAATAATTGTGTGTGTAAATCCACAAGTTTGCGTATTCTTGTTGTGTTGGAAATTTTTTCTTGTTTCCCCACCAAAACCAACCTCCGTTCATTTCCAGGTAAGGTCTTAAGAGCACTATAATATGATTATCCTTTAATATTTGAATTACATTTCCCATGTTATTTAGCGCAATATTTATTCTATCGTTGGCAAGGGTACCGGCTGTATAGGTATCAGCATAATTATATTTTTTCTTAAACCCTTTATCTCCATATCGCCTGTTAAAAGGATTGGGAATGTACATTGCAAGTGTTATTAATGCCCCGTTTTCCCCTTCCGTGATTACTGTAGATAAGTAATCGGGGTTAATTTTGGAAGCATCTGTCCAATAACCAAAGTCTCCGCCAAGCACACCGGGTTTTTTACTCATCCCTGTATACAAAGTGGCATCATAGTAAGGAGCACCAGGTTCTGCTGACCCAATATATTGACCAACGATTAATGAATCGGTATTTCCAATCCTGATCAGGTAGTCTATAATAGCCTTTTTTTGAGCAGTATGAGCAATATCGTATGGGGTAACAGCTAAAGTATCTAATTTGACAAAATCAACCTTTTTACAAGAGAACAAGGTGGTTATGAAAATAGATAAAGTAATTATAATTGTTTTTCTCATAATGTTTAATTCCTTAGATTTTATTTGTCAATAAATGCCAACGTTTTAACTATGCGTAGTTTAGGATTTTGAAACTCCTAATGTCAATTTACCACTAGTTTTATTTAACGTCACAATCTTCATTTTCAGTATATTACCCAAATTATGTATGGTATTTGTACACTTTAAAAATGGTGGATGTGCTTATTGCGCAGTCTGACGCTTACGTGAATGATGTCGTTTGGCGATTCGAAGCACCAATCTGTCAAACCGCTATAAAGTTTATTAGATGCAATACCCTTGAAATTAGCCCTATCCGCCAAATGCACTATACATGATATTACATGCTTTTTTTATCCACCCACGCCCGTATCTTTTCAAAAAGTATTTCTTCCATTACTGGTTTTGCAATATAATCATCACAACCGGCTTCAATGGCTTTTTCTTTATCTCCCAACATGCCATAAGCTGTTTGGGCTACAATTATTACATCCTTATTAAATTTTCGAATCTCCCTTGTTGCATCATATCCGTTCATGACCGGCATTTTGATATCCATAAGGATAATATCCGTATCCGGGTTCTCGCGAAATTTTTCTATCGCTTCTTTTCCGGTGATAGCAAAAGTTATTTTTTTAACCACATTTGTAAGGATTGCTTCAAAATACATCCTGCTCATTACGTCATCCTCTGCAACAATGACCGATACATTCTTTAAGGATATTCCTGATTCTTCTTCTTTGTTTTGTGTTACACCGCTTACTTTCAAATGTTGCTTTTCGTACGGAATGCTACAAGTGAAGGTGGAACCTTCTCCTTCTGTAGATTTTACGCTGATTTTACCTCCCAGCATTTCCGCATACGATTTTGAAATGGCGAGCCCCAGGCCAGAGCCCTGAAATGCTCTTGTGTCTGCGATATCAGCCTGTTCGAAGCGATTAAATATGGCATCTATTCTGTCTGCCGGGACTCCTATGCCGGTGTCTTTTACATAAAATTCAATGAACTTTCCATCTGCTTTATCTTTTAAACGGCAACCCATTGTTATTTTGCCCGTGTCGGTGTATTTAACGGCATTTTTAATCAGGTTGGTCAGTATCCCTTCCAATTTGTGTTTGTCGGTAATAATGTGTGATTCAGTATCTGAAATGCCTGGTTTATAAATCAGTTCAAGCCCTTTTGATTTGGCCTCATTGAAAAAAAAGGTATACTGTTCTTCAAGAATTTCGTTTACCGACACCTCCGTTTTTGTAATGTTAACTTCCCCGGCTTCAATTCTTGAAATATCTATTATATCAGTAACTGTCGCGATCAATCTATCGCTGCTTTTGTTTATAATATCGAAATATTCTTGTTTCTCTTCATCATCAATATCGGAATCCTGCAGAAGATTAATAAAGCCTGTTATTCCGTTTAGCGGGGTGCGTATTTCGTGGCTCATATTATTCAGGAAGGCCGTTTTCAA
>CAYPSW010000028.1:0-2601 GCA_964413685.1 uncultured Chitinophagales bacterium | reverse complement strand
CTCCATTATAAAAAGAATGCGTCATTTGCTAGTACGCCCGACAGGATTCCCCGCCTGCCACATATGGATTTACAATTTTATTGACTCCCGCTCTACGCAATTTTGAAGATGTATCGTATACGCTGCATCTTGAAACTAGAAAAATATCATTATTCAACGTCCTGATAGACATACTCACAAATAAGTTATCTTGATCGGTATTTAATACTACAACAATACCTTTCGCCCTTTCAACCCCAGCATCAATTATCGTTTCTTCTAATGTGGCATCTCCCTCTACATATAAAAACCCACAGTCCTCTATCTTTCGGATTTTTTCAGGATTTTTCTCAACCACAACAAATGTTTCCTTTTTCTCTTTCATTTCTTTCGCAATAACAGCCCCCATCCTGCCATAACCGCAAATAATGTAATGATCTTTAAGTTTTTTGACTCGTTTTAACATTTTCCTTCTCCGATAATGGTTTAATTCTAAAAGTTCACTGCCAAATTGTGATAACAGATATGCAAAACTGGTGACGCCAAATACAATAATAATGATGGTCCAGATCCGTCCAGCTTCCGTCAATGGATGGACTTCCCGAAAGCCCACTGTTGCCAATGTGATTAATGTCATATATAGACTATCTAATAGACTCCATTCTTCACCACCAATGATATAAAAGCCAGTAGTAGCAATTCCAACCAGTGTAATAATCCAAATAGTGATCTGTTTTGTTCTACGGTGTTTCATGTTATGAATCTACTGATGTTCTAATCCAATTTAAATAATCGTTGGAACCATTTTGGATTGGGATTGAAATAATCTCCGGTGTTTCGTAAGGATGAATTTCTCCGATAAGCCGATATACGCCTTTTTCACTCTCTTTTGTTGTTTTAATAAGCAAAAGATACTCTATATCCTTACATTGCTTTCCCTTCCATTCATATATTGATTGAATACCGGAAATGATATTCACGCAGGCTGCTTATTTCGAATCTATAAGTTTTTTAGCGATGGTTTGTGCATCCGTTTCAGTACCAATAGTAGAAAGAATCATGATGAATTCCATAGAACGAATTTAAAGTTACATTCGAAACCTTTCTATGGTAATTATTCGGATTATAGGCGAGGCAATAATAACAGGCTATAAACCGAACTATTAATTATTATTATTTTTAAAAGTTAGCGTGATCTTTCCCTTGAAAAACAGTATTTCCTTAATCAAAGTCCAACCAACTATTATTGATTATTAATTTTTTGTTGCTACAACAGTAATGCTATAAATCCCAAGCCCACTTTGACGATATTTTTCTAATTGATTATCATCCAAATAGGTTTTTATTAGTTCATTTGGTAAAACAATCTCACGGGATTTTTTTACTTCAACATCTTTGAATCCAGCACTCTTGATTATATCCAGATATTCATTTTTCTGGAGAGCACCTGACACACAGCCGGCATACATCTCGGCTGATTTTTTTAGGTTGTCTGGAATTTCCCCTTCAAGCACAATGTCTGAAATACAAAAATGCGCACCCGGTTTTAAAATACGGAAAATTTCACTAAATGCTTTCTCTTTATCCGGAACCAGATTAAGAACACAATTGCTGACAACCACATCACTCATTTCATCACCTAGCGGTAAATCTTCAATATCTCCCAGTTTAAATTCAACGTTCTCATAGCCATGTTTTGCTTTGTTAATATTCGCTCTTTCTATCATCTCCGGGGTCATATCAATACCAATAATCATTCCGCTTTGCCCGGTAATCTGTCTAGCAACAAAAACGTCATTACCAGCTCCCGAACCTAAATCTACTACTGTATCACTGGCTTTTATTTTTGCGTATTCAGTTGGTATACCGCATCCCAAGTTTAGATCAGCCTCTTCCATGTAACCGTCCATTTTACTATAATCTAGGTTAAATGCTGAATAATCTGTTTCGTCGCAACATTTACCTTTTGGACCACAACAGGATGAATCCTGGGTTACAATGTCGGCATATTTGTCTTGTACAATTTTTTTGATATTTTCTGAAGTTCTCATTTTGTATTTCCTTTTTTGTGATTATTTAATATTAGGTGTTCTTAATTCATTAAAGACATCGATCGTTTGATGAAAAAGTGCAATATTTAAATATTTTAACAACATCTGAAAGTTGAAAACAGTTTTGTAAATGCAGTTTTTGTTTTTTCTACACCAGTTTCATTCAGGCAATAACACGTACGCGGCCCCTCTATCTCACCTTTTATGAGCTTTACACGCTTCAATTCCTTCAGATGTTGACTTACAGTAGATTGAGATAGTGGTAATTGATTAACAATCTCCCCCGTAATACAGGAATTGAGTTCGTTTAATATTCGTAAGATGCTAATTCGAGCAGGATGTGATAATGCTTTTGCTATATCAGCTAATTGTGTATCGGTAGATTGAAACGCTTCTGTTTTGGCAACTGGCATATATATTCCTTAATTGTATATCGTAAATATACGATATTTATATTATATGACGCAATAATAGCAAATTATTATCTATTAGTAACAGCAAACCCCACAGTGTTCTGTAGGGTTTAGATTTAATAAATTAAAAATAATAAATGGTACGCCCGACAGGATTC
>CAYPSW010000027.1:0-7722 GCA_964413685.1 uncultured Chitinophagales bacterium | reverse complement strand
GGAAAGCCAAGAAATCCCATCCTGGCAAAACGCATGAAAAAGTCATCATAGGTAAATACGTAAGTATTCAAGATTTAGGTCTTGGCATTTGGAGCGTGTTTTATATAAATGTATTTTTAGAATGCTTTAGCGAAAATGAATTAAAAAAAATAGTGCAGAATAACAGGAAAGAATGCTTGAACAATTAGATAATAGTAATACAATTATAATCATAGGCAGAGCGAATTCCGGAACCAGAATCTTACCTGAGTCAATGATCCTTTCTGGGATATTCATGGGGTCACCGCTGAATGAAGCTTCAGATTTGATGCCTACAGATGATATGTACGAATGCTGTAGAATATTCGGAAATTATGTGGACCGAAAAGGTCGATACGAATGGGATTTTTCAAGAGCTTGTGCCACCCCTCCCCCGCCACTTTTTCAGCAATTACTTACAAGTTATCTTCAACCAATCATTGATTCGGTTGATGAAAAGAAAGGGTGGAAAATTCCTAACAATACTTTGATATATCCCTGGCTAACCAAACTGCTACCGAATGCTTCTTTTATTCATTGGGTAAGGCATCCTGAAAGCTCCTGCGTTAAAATGACCGGAGTTGACCGCCTGGAAAATTGGAATATTCCCGCCAGGAAGTTTTTATTTCACGAGTTCAATTACAAGATGAGGGCCATTAGCTGGAAATATCATTATGATATTGTCAATGACACTCCCCGGCCAAAAAATTTCCTGCAAGTCCGATATGAAGATTATGTATTGTATCAAGAAGAATCTAAAAAAATAATAGAAGCGTTTATACAAACTAAATTACCGTTGCTTTCTCTTGATAAGAAAAAAGCGGGACCATACTCTAAAAAGTATCATAAATACGCTATTTTGGAGAAAAGCTTAGGTGAATTAAAATATACTTGACACGGCTGCGAGCAAAATATAAACGCCATTAAAACAGGCGTATTCAACGCGTTAGTGCTTATTAAATAAAAAAGAGAAAAATGAAAAACTTAGTGAAAATTGTAGCAGTACTGCAATTATTTAATGCCTTACCGCTCCATGGTCAATTTACGATGACTCCTAGTTGGATAAAAATTGATTCAAGTATCAATCATACCTCAGAAGCTTGGGGCATTGATGTGGATATCAATAATGATATTTACTGGGCAGTGAGTAATGATCAACTCGGGCAAGGTCTGGATATAGTTTGTTATAAATATCAATTGGGAGGCACACCTGTTTGGACTTCACCGATAACTTTCGGAGGAGCTGGTGACCAACACGCATATATATGTAACGTTGTGGATTCTGGTCTCTTCATTGGTGGAAGAGCCTGTCCTGGTTTAGTAATGACTTGCGATATGCTTCTGTTGAAATTGGATAAAAACACTGGCAATCTAGTTTGGAGTAAAACAAACAATTTCCCTGCTAATGGTTATGATGAAATTGATGGTCTTGAAATTTCTAATAATAGTATATACTGCGGAGGTTGGTGCCAGGAGTTAAACTCTTCTCCTTACAGAAATGATATTGGTTTATGGAAGTTGGATTTAGATGGCAATACAGAGTGGACCAATTATCTTGGAGAAAACTTAAGCGCAGAACACCAAGATGGTCATTTTGTGGTTGACAGCAACTATATTTATGCTGCAGGTCTTTGGGGAGGAACAGGCATAGCCAATTTGTATAACGGATACTCTTTCTTAGGTAAGTTTGATAAATCTAATGGAAATTTAATAGATTCCACACTTTTTGGACATCAATCTAGTAGCTTCGGTGACGTTGAAAATGCCTTAGGAATGACCTCTGATGGAACCTATCTTTATATAACTGGATACACAACCATTACATCTGTCAACGACTGGCAAATATATGTAGCGAAATACGATAAAAACTTAAATCAAATATGGTACACAGACTGGGGTGGAACTGGAATTGAATCTGCAAGGGCAATTAAAGTCCAGGATAGTTTAATTTATGTAGGTGGACTCACTCAGTCAAGTTCCTTGATAACTGGAGGAGGAATAAGAGATGCCGTTCTCTTAAAGCTCGATACAGCAGGCAACTTTATATCTTATCAGACTTTTGGAGACGAAAACGATGAGTCCTTCCAAGATTTGGCTGTTCACGATGGAAATATTTACATTACCGGAACAATTGAAAGTGGTTTATACGAGAGTAAATCTGTTTTGGTAGCCATTGAAAAAACGACAACAGATATCGAGGATTTACATACCAATCCTCAAATTCAATATACAATTTATCCTAATCCTGCTACAGGTGAAATTCATATAGAATTTGACCAATCTGTAGAAAGTGTAAGACAAATAAACCTGTATGATTTAAAGGGAAAACTTGTAAAAAGCAAAACCATAAAAGAGCCTTTTCAACAAACATTATTTGAAATCGAAAATAAAGGTGTTTATTTGGTGGAACTCCAATTTGATACTTATCGAACTGCCCGGAAAATCGTCAACAAGAACTAACAAAGTGTATGCTGTATGCGGAGGCCACACCATTCACAGGATGTTATGAGCAATTAGTCCAATTGAAAACATGAAAATCTTACTTACAGGAGCTACCGGGTTTTTAGGATACAGAACCCTGGAAAAACTAATTGATCTTGACTCGGTTGATAAAATCATAGCAACTGGCCGAACCCTGAAAGAGACTCACACGATAGATCATGCCAAGGTGATTTATAAATTGGGAGATTTAACCAGTGTACAATTTGTAAATGAATTGATGACCGGTGTTGATTGTGTAATCCACACAGCAGCCTTATCCTCTCCTTGGGGAAAACGTGAAGAATTTGTTGCGGCAAATGTCACCACCCAATCTAATCTATTGCAAGCGGCAAAGAGCAACGCTGTTGCTCGTTATATTTATATCTCTACCCCTAGCTTGTATTTCGAGTTAAAGGATAAATACAACATTAAGGAGTCAGATCCTCTGCCTTCAAAATACATCAACGCGTACGCAGAAACAAAAAGATTGGCAGAAATTGAATTGGAGAAAGCAGGCATTCCCTATGTAATATTAAGACCAAGAGCATTAACTGGCAGAGGAGACACCGTGATTATGCCAAGGCTTATTCGCGCTTATGATGAAGGTAGATTGAAGATTGTTGGAGACGGTGAAAATATAGCCGATTTAACTTCGGTAGCCAATGTTGCAGATGCCATTGTATTGGCGTTGACGACAGAAAAAGGAATCAATCAAACCTTCAACATCACCAATGGAGCACCGGTAAAATTATGGGACTCTATTGCAAACGTATTGAATAAACTAGGCAAGACTCCACCTACTAAAAAAGTCCCCTTTTGGATTGTAAAAACAATAGCAAAAGTCATGGAAACAAAATCTAAAATGACCAACATGAAAGAACCGGCATTAACGGTTTATGGTGTGGGGATTTTGGCAAAGTCGATGACCATGGATATTAACAAAGCAAAATCGTTATTGGGCTACGAGCCCAAAGTAACAACGAAGGAAGCAATTGAAGAATTCGTGAATTGGTATAAGGGCAATGAAAAAAGTTAAGCTCTACTTAAACTATGCCGGACATTGTTTGGCAAAAGAAAATGATGCCATTACAGGTGGACGTAAGCAGAAGATTGCCTTCCAGGCCTTATGGGGTATTATAGAACATCCAGAGAAAGGAATGATCTTGTACGATACCGGATACACTGATCGGTTCTTTAAAGAAACGCGATGCTATCCAAATAAAATTTATGCAAAACTGACGCAGGTTTCCATTTCTAAGAAAGAAGAAATCAAATCGCAATTGGAGTCGAATAATATTAATTCCCAAGACATTCAACACGTCATTATAACGCATTTTCATGCCGATCATATTGCTGGCCTAAAGGACTTTCCAAATGCTAAAATATACACAAGCAAAACGGCATTAAGACAAGTTGTAGATATTCCTACATGTAGGGCTTTTGCTAAAGGAATCTTAAAAGGCTTATTGCCTGAGGACTTAGAGAAAAGAGCTGTGCTAATTGATGAGGTTTGTTCTCCGATAGAAGATGAAGTTCTCGGAACCAAGTACGACATATTCGGGGATGAGTCGCTATTTGCAGTTCCCCTTCCCGGTCATGCTGCAGGGCAAATAGGCATTTTATTAGAAACAAAGAAGAAGCCTTATTTCCTGGTGGCTGATGCAGTTTGGTTGAAAAAATCGCACGAAGAGATGATTCTTCCAAACTCAATTGTGAAGTTGTTTTTTCACTCTTGGTCTGATTATAAAAAGAGTTTGAAAAAGATCAACAATTTCTATTTAAAAAATCCGGATACTACAATTATTCCAACCCATTGTGCTGAAACAACAGATTTATTAATCAACAAGGAATTTGACTTTAATGTCCTTTAAACTAAAGATAGTTTCCCACCTGATTGCGTTGAGGCGCAACCGAAAAAAGTACGCCAATGATATTCCTTCGCTCCAGGCGAAAAGATGGAAACGCATGCAGCCGACATTAAAGAAATCAAAATTCTACCAGGGACTGGCCAATCAAAACAAGCCACTGAAGGATTACCCCATTGTGAACAAGACGATATTTATGGACAAGTTTGATGAGATCAATACTTGTGGAATCAAATTAGAAGATGCCTATAAAATTGCACTAGAAGCAGAAACTTCGAGAGACTTTTCTCCGATGATCAATGAAATTACAGTAGGGCTATCTACGGGAACAAGTGGCAATAGAGGCGTGTTTTTGGCCTCCAAAGATGAACGTGCAAAATGGGTCGGTGCTATACTAGACAGAGTAATCGGCTTCAGCTTAAGAAAACGAAGTGTCGCTTTCTTTTTAAGAGCGAATAGTAACTTATACGATTCGGTTAAATCCAAAATCCTTCGGTTTGAATTTTTCGATTTATTGGTTAATCTCGCATCTCACGTGAAAAGGCTGAATGACTTACAACCCAATTTTCTTGTTGCTCAACCGAGCATGCTTCTATTGCTGGCGCATGAACAAGAAGTCGGTCGATTAAAAATTAATCCGGATAAAATTATTGGGGTTGCTGAAGTGCTTTATGAAGAAGATCGTGTTTATTTAGAAAAGACTTTCAAACAGACTATCCACCAGGTTTATCAATGTACAGAAGGTTTTTTGGCTTCAAGCTGCTCTGAAGGAACACTACATTTTAATGAGGACTTTCTAATAATAGAAAAGAAGTACATCAATGAAGATCAAACCAGATTTCACCCTATAATAACCGATTTAACAAGATCTTCGCAGCCTGTAGTGCGATATGAATTAAATGACATCATTCAAGAAAAATTGGATTGTAAGTGTGGAAGTAAATGGATTGGAATCGAATCCATTGAAGGTCGATCTGACGATATTATCAAGTTGAAAAACTCAGCTGGTGAAGAAGTCGCCCTATTCCCAGATTTTTTGAGAAGAGCTATAGTAGGTGCCTCAGCGGATATACAATCCTATGCACTTATTTGCATTGGAGAAAACGAATTTGAGCTCTTTGTTGAGGGGAGTTCAGAACAATATGAATTGGCTAAAAATAGCATTTTGAATTTATTGAAATCACTCGAAATTCAAGGCACTGTTATACGTCAAATTAAATCACCAAAAATTGAGAAAGGAAATAAATTAAGGAGGATTAGAAATGAAAGAAGTTAAACCAATAAAGATTGTTTCGATGGGAAAATACCTTCCAAAGAAAATTACTTCGAGCGATTTGGAAGAAAAGCTTTCTATTCCAAATGGATGGTGCGAACGGTACTCTGGTGTTGAATCCCGACATCATGCCACCACAGAGACCAATGGTTCTATGGGCGCAAAAGCAGCAGACCTGGCTTTGAGAAAAGCGAATCTGAAGCTGAGCGATATGGATCTTATGATTTCTGCCAGCGGAACATACGACTATCCTCTACCGAATCAGGCCAGTGTAATTAAGAGCTTAATGAAGCATGGAGATATGGCAGATGTTGCGGCCATTGATATAAATAGCGCCTGTTTGAGTTTTGTGTCAGCCTTTGAAATGGCCGCTAAAATGTTGGACGGAAATGCCAGTAAAAACATGCTTATTGTCTCATCAGAAATTGCCTCTAAAGGGTTAAACGAAAACAACTGGGAGACCGCTACCCTTTTTGGCGATGCTGCGGTTGCAGCTGTGCTACAATATGACGAAACGGGTTCCTCTAATTTTATCAAAGGAGGACAAAAAACATATTCGAAAGGGATGGAATACGCCATGATTAAAGGGGGCGGAAATGCTTATTTCTTTAAAGATCATCCTTATGAAAAAGAGCTGTATTCTTTCCATATGAAAGGAAAACAATTACTCAGAATGGCGAAAAGAAAAATACCTGAATTCATGGATTGGTTTTTTAAAGATTTGCCTGGAGGTTTGCTTGACGTAGACGTGATCATTCCACATCAAGCTTCGAAAACAGGAATGATGATCCTCGAAGGCTTGTACAATTTCAAAGAAGGACAGATCAAAAGCACGCTAAAGAAATATGGGAATTGCATTGCTGCATCCATCCCATTAACCCTACACGATTTTATCGAATCTGGAGACATTAAAAGAGGAGATCGGTGTATGCTTTCCGGAACCTCTGCAGGTTTTTCTATAGGAGGTGTACTCATTACTTATTAAAGAATTAGATTGATGAGCTGTAAGTTGCTATGCGATCTTTTCTTTGGTGTATTCTCATTTCACCCAAAGAACATGCGTTTCTTCAATTTCAAACGCATCCTAATGGTGCTTATCATGATCCCGATTTTTATTTTCTTTTTAGTTGTCAATAAATTCTTCATTTACCTTGACTATTTATTATTTCCAGGCTTTAGAAAACAAGCAGTAATTGAGCCCATTTTTATTGTTTCTACTCCAAGGAGTGGAACAACCTATCTCTTTCATTCGATGGCAGAAAATCCAGATGCATTTACCTATTTCAAATTATGGGAGATTATCGTTGCACCCTCCATTGCTCAGAAGTACATTTTTAAGCGCATAATAAAGATGGATCGAATTTCGGGAGCTCCGATTAAGAGAGGCGTTCTATGGGTAGAAAGTAAAATTATTTCAAATCTAAAATCAGTCCATCATCTTGGAATCGACTTGCCTGAAGAAGATGAAGCAGTGTTGCTTTGGGATTTAACTTCATTGTACCTGAATTTTTTTTATCCTGACTCGCATTACTTTGATGACTTATTTCTATTCGACAAGAATATTTCTGAAAAACGAAGAAACAGGATCATGAAGAGCTATCGTAATTATGTGCGAAGACACAATTATGTGTTCAATAGAAATGGGAATAAAACATTCTTATCCAAAAACCCTTTGATGATGTGTAAGTTAGAGACTTTACGATCGTTTTTCCCGGATGCAAAAGTCGTTCAAATTATCCGCACCCCGAGAGAAACCGTTCCGTCTACCATTGGTTTGAATAATACATTATACAGCCTATTTACTTCCAAAAAATCGAATGAAAAACTCGATGAAAGAACCAAAGCATTCTTAATTGAATGGTATAAAATGGCAGATGACTCTCTTTCACGATATCCAAAAGAGCAGGTGCTCAATATTCATTTCGTAAAATTGCTTACCCGGGATTTGAATGAGGAAGACCGAATCAGACAATTTGTGAAGGATCCGGATTTCAAGTTGATTGTTACATTAGATTCCGGCAAGAAACTGGAATACCAAAGCAAGAACCAATACCAGAAATTGGAACAAGTTGAATTTGACCAGGT
>CAYPSW010000026.1:0-10308 GCA_964413685.1 uncultured Chitinophagales bacterium | reverse complement strand
GGATCATCAGCACTGATAAACGACATCTTAATTTGTTTTGGAGTGGCAACAACTTTTATGGCTCCATAACAGCAATTATAACAAACCACATTAAATTGGGTCGTGTCCAGAGGATTATCATTGCAGCCATAGAGCGTTTGCCTGCCGCCAACACCATTAACGAACCAGCTAAAATCTGCTTGACCTTTTTTCTGAATTCGTTCAAATACATGATCATGACCTGAGAATACGGCTGTAAAACCACGATCTCTCCAGGGCAATTGCCAGTCCTGATGATTGCCATGATTTGAAGTGCTATATGGCGGATGATGGAAATAAGCAATTTTCCAGGATGACTTTGAGAGGGCTAATCTTTCGTTAAGCCAGGTCATTTGCTCATCATTCGGACTCAGGTTTCCGGCTCGTCCGCTATTCAGCGAAAAGAAATGCACCGGTCCCCAAACAAAGTCATAAAACTGCTCATTACCGGGTAATGAAAAATAACTTAAATATGGGGAGAGCCCTGCCAGATTGTAATAATCATGATTTCCGGGAGAAGGGAAAAATCGATTCCATCTGGAAGAGGAGGCTTTACCATGAGTTTGTTGATTCATGGGTGCATCCGGATTATAGATATAGTCGCCATAGTATTTTCCGATATTATCAGCAATTGTAGAGGCTAAACCATAATCATAATTATTATCACCAGTCGTAATAATTAAATCCGGATTCCAGCTATTAACCAAATCAGCAACTGCTTGTTCATGGTTATTATTATCGCCATAATCTCCAATTACAGCAAAAACAACTGAATCACCAGCGACATATAACTGCCCCTCCATAGGATCCACTTTATTATAATAGCAGCTGGAGCCGCTCATCAAAACTGTAAATAAGAGTATTACATAAACCATGTTTTTCATGCTGTAAAAGTAAAGAAAGAAGAATCTAATTGAGTGCCACAGAAAAGTATCTCCGGGCTACAGTTCAATTAATACCACGTCATGGTAAATACCTATTTTTATAAATCAAAATTATTTGAACCTGTCTTTAAAATTTTCATAAGCGACTTAAAAATGAAAGCTAATAAATACGCGATTATTTTGCTAATTGTCATGGGCATAATATCTACGCAATCATGCAAAAAGGAAAGTGGTAATAATGTGATAAATATCAGTAAACACAATAGTACAAAAAGCACCGGCATGAGTGGAAATTGCATGAACTGTCATAAATCTGGCGGAACAGGAGACGGATGGTTTAGTATTGCGGGAACCATTTTTGATTCAGGATTAATTAATCCCAGTCCAAATGGAACAGTAATTATATATGATGGCCCTAACGGAGCAGGGAATATGATTGCCACTATAGAAGTTGATGCCAGCGGTAATTTCTTTACCACCGAGTCTGTTGACTTTAGCGGAGGTCTATATCCCAGTGTAATTAGTACCAGTGGACAAAGCAGTTATATGTCCGCCTCGGTAAATACGGGAGATTGTAATAGTTGTCACGGTATCACGGTGGACCGGATTTTTGTAAACTAATGATCTGAATATGAAAAAATTAGTCTCCCGTTTCAATGTGATTATTATTTTTTGATTTTCACGAAATTTTAAGAAAGGAACATTTTTATTTAAGAAGTAAATGCATTACATTTACCTTCTTGATCATTTTTTTATCACTATTAAAAAACAGATTATGAAATCGAAATTTCAACTCTTGAGCTTATTATTAATGTTTGGTATGTTCACTTACGCCCAAACAGACTCTTTAAAAATCACCTTAGACGCAACCAAAGGTGGAGCTACTTGTCAGTTAGCCGGTGCAGCAGACGCATATATGCATTCCGGTGCCGGAACATCTGATTCCTCCGCAGCCTGGGAAGTAGTAATTGGCAATTGGGGACAAGCCGATGGCATTGGTGAACTTTTACCAACAGGTAATTCGGATGAATGGTCAATGACCATACACCTTTACAACTATTATGCTATTGATCCTTTAACAGACACTATTTTTGCTATTGGTTGTGTTTTCAGAAATGGAGACGGAAGTATGGAAGGCAAAGATGCTACATGTGCTGACATGTTCATCAGAGGTTTGAACACGGCAACACCTTTTGTTGTGGGTAGTGATGGCTTACCCTGGGATGGTTTTACTGCCACTTGGGTTATTCCTGCAGGTATCAATGATTTGGCTAACCTGAATAAGGTTCGCAGTTTTCCAAATCCATTTAGTGAATCAACGAATATAAGCTATGTGCTAAGCAGCGGCACAGATAATCTTTCTGTTCAGATTATCAATTCACTTGGGCAACATGTTAAGACTTTATTTAGCGGTACTCAAAATGCGGGTAACTATTCATTCGCTTGGGATGGTACTAACGATAATGGCGTACAAGTTCAAAATGGTGTTTATTTCTATACTATTATGGATGGCGCATCGGTAGCGACTAAAAAATTAATGCTTATTCACTAATCGATTTCTTGTTAACATATTGATAACGGCATGGCATCTCTACTGAGTCCATGCCGTTATTTTTACGCGAAATACCTTTCATCTCAGTTTATTTATTGCATTATATGCTTAAGTCCGTTTTGTTTGTTTTATTATTTGCAAGTCTGGTCAATGTCAATGCTCAAATTCTTGAAATACGGCCAATTTTTCCACATGATTATGATACAGTCAGCATTATTTATCATGCTGATGAAGGTAATAGCGCATTGATGGGCCTTAGCCCGGTTTATGCTCACACAGGCGTTGTGACAAACCTAAGCGCAACACCAAGCAGCTGGAAATATGTCCAGGGCAATTGGGGCACAGCCGATCCAAAGGTACTCATGCAAGACCTGGGAAATAACCGGCATAAAATCACTTATCCTGTCCGAAATTTTTATGGCGTGCCGGGAGGAGAAGAAATTCTGAAAATGGCTTTCGTATTCCGTAATGCGGACGGTAGCATTGTCGGACGTGAAGCTGATGGCTCTGATATTTACACAGATATATATCCTAACGGACTTTTCGCCAAAATTGTAATTCCTTCTTCATATTCGAATTTCGCCCAATTAGGCGACACTTTCCAAATATATGCTGCATCTTCCATGCTCTCCAGCATGACCTTGTATCATAATAGTTCAATACTCACTCAAACAAATGGCGATTCTCTATCGTACCTGTTTATCGTTTCTCAGCCCGGCAAAAACTGGATATGGCTTGAATCGATCAGTGCTACAGATACTGCCCGGGATTCTTTTTATTATATTGTCAATACACCTGTTCAAAATATTAATCCTCCTGCAGGAACCCAAAATGGCATTAATTACCTGAATGATTCAACGGTAATTTTAAGACTATACGCTCCCGATAAACAGTATGCCTATGTTTTGGGCGATTTCAACTTATGGTTGCCAGACACTTCATACTATATGAAGCGTTCGGTGGACAGCACCACCTGGTGGATTCAGATCAATGGATTGCAACCACAAACAGAATATGGGTATCAGTATTTTGTTGATGGCATTTTAAAAATTGCCGATCCGCTAGCCGAAAAGCTGCTCGATCCATGGAACGATCAATACATTGATTCTACAAGCTACCCGGGCTTAAAATCATATCCTGATGGATTGACTACCAATATTGTATCCATATTACAGACCGGGCAAAGTGCCTATGCATGGCACGATTCAGCTTATCAGAAACCTGCCTCCACAGATCTGGTTATCTACGAATTACTGATTCGTGATTTCATTGCTAATCATGATTTCTCTACCTTAATTGATACCCTCAGCTATCTGGATGATTTGGGCATAAATGCCATCGAATTAATGCCGGTCAATGAATTTGAAGGAAACGAAAGCTGGGGATACAATCCTTCCTTTTATCTCGCTCCCGATAAATATTATGGCCCGGCCAAAACAATGAAAGCTTTTGTCGATTCAGCTCATGCAAGAGGCATTGCTGTTATTATGGACATTGCATTAAATCATTCATGCGGTCAATCTCCTATGGTCCAGCTGTATTGGGATGCTGTAAATAGCAGGCCTGCCGCTAACAGCCCTTGGTTCAATCCTATTGCAACCCACCCTTATAATGTTTGCTACGATTTTAATCATGAAAGTCAGGCAACGCGTGATTTTGTGGATCGGGTGACTACACACTGGGTTTCAAACTATCATATTGACGGCTATCGTTTCGATTTATCCAAAGGTTTCACACAAACCAATTCAGGCAACGATGTAAATGCCTGGGGGCAGTACGATGCTTCACGGATCACAAACCTCGAACGTATTGCAGATGTTATCTGGAGCACTGACAGCACTGCTTATGTGATACTGGAACATTTTTCAGTTAATGGTGAGGAAACCGTACTCGCTAATTATGGCATGATGCTATGGGGCAAAATGACCAATGATTACAATGAGGCTACCATGGGCTACCCTTCTAACTTATGGGGTGCAAGTTATAAAAGCAGGGGATGGCAAAATCCGCAATTGGTCACTTATATGGAAAGCCATGATGAAGAAAGATTGATGTACAAAAACCTGCAATACGGTAATTCAAGCGGTAACTATAATATTACGAGTCTGCCTACCGCTCTCAATAGAATGGGGCTGGCAGCAGCCTTCTTCTTCACGATTCCCGGTCCAAAAATGATGTGGCAATTTGGAGAACAGGGCTATGATGTGTCTATTGATAACCCTTGCCGAGTGTGTAATAAACCCATCAAATGGTTTTATCTGAAAGACCATGACCGGCTGAAATTGTATAAAACATGGAGAGCTCTCATACATTTGAAAACAGATTATCCCACGTTCAGAAGTCATGATTTTACTTTATTGACAAGTGGATTTGCCAAGCGGATTCAGATTAATGATCCTTTAATGAATGTAACGATCATTGGTAATTTTGATGTTGACCAAAATTCCATAGATCCGAATTTCCAACATACTGGGTGGTGGTATGATTACTTAAGTGGAGACAGTCTGATGGTTAGCAACGTGAATCAGAATATCAACCTCATTGCAGGTAAGTATTTCGTTTTTACAGACATCCGATTAGCGAAGCCTGATTTAACGGTCCCTCTTGGGATTCCTGAACCTGATCAGGCCGTCATGTCAGCCAGAGTCTACCCTCAGCCAGCATCAGACAACGTGTTTTTCGAGATTGATAACCCGGAACATCTGGCGGTGGAATTGAGTATTTATGATTTATCGGGCAAGTTGATTCGACACATTAGCCGATCTGAGCAAGATGTCTTTTCAAGTACTTTTAATTGGGATGGCAGAAGTCAGTCCGGTTCATCACAGGAAGCAGGCTATTATTTTTACAGAATAAGCAAAAGTAATCAGCTTATCAGCGGGCATTTCCTGTGGCTTAAATAGGGGAATGATAGCTGAAATAACTACATTCACAAACGAAAGATAAAAATTTGCATAGTATGATTTTAATAGCAGACAGCGGTTCAACAAAATGCGACTGGAAAATAGTTGATACCGGGAAAGAAATGGATATTGAAAAAATAAGCACCATGGGATTTAATCCATTTTTTCATACGGAAGAGCACATGTACAAAGAAATGGAGGCATCTGATGGCCTGAGCAAATATGCCCGGGAAATCAAAGCAATACATTATTTCGGAGCCGGTTGCTCAAGCCCTGAAAGAAATGCTATTGTGAAGCGCGCTTTGACTCAATTTTTTCCAAATGCTGATAATGTTCATGTAGAACATGATCTGTTGGGTGCTGCTCTGGCCACCTGTGGCGATCAGCCTGGTATTGCCTGTATTCTCGGAACCGGTTCGAATGCCGGCTATTTTGATGGCAATGAATTGCATGATGAGGTACATGCACTTGGCTATATCCTGGGGGATGAAGGTAGTGGATGTTACATGGGCAAGAAGTTAGTAATTGATTATCTCTATCATAAATTACCCAGCCAAATTGAGGAGGAATTGGAAAAAACCTATGGCGTCAACAAAGAAGTGATTTTTGAAAACGTGTACAAAAAAGCCTTTCCAAATGTCTATCTCGCTTCCTTCGCCCGCTTCTTATCCAACCATCGCGATTATTATTATGTCCGGAAATTAGTTAGAAAATCAATGCTGGAATTTCTGGATATTCATGTTTGTCGATTCGACATGTACGATAAAATCCCGGCTCATTTTGTGGGTTCAATCGGCTTTTATTTTGAAGATATTTTGCGCGAAGTTGCTACACAAAAAGGGGTTCAGGTCGGGCAAGTCATCAAACAGCCTATCCACAATCTGGTGAATTATTACCGAAATGAAATGTATAGCCAATCATAAAATTATCGGGCTGGGTAGTTTCTTTTTATTCCTGTTTTTATCGGCCTGCCAGTCTGACCCATCATCACAGAGCAAAGAGCCTGACATCCTGACCAAAAGCTGGCAAGGCGATAAATTGGTTATTTATCAATTATTGCCCCGCACATTTACTAATGACAACCCGACCAGAAAAATCTACGGAACAATTCAGGAAAACGGTTGCGGTAAATTCAATCAGATTACGGATAAAGCCCTGCATAATATCCGCGATTTGGGTACTACTCATATCTGGTTTACCGGAGTGATTGAGCACGCTACGATGACGGATTACTCAGCATACGGCATTGCGCTGGATGATCCGGATGTAGTGAAAGGCAGAGCAGGTTCACCGTATGCCATCAAAGATTATTACGATGTGGATCCCGATCTGGCCGAAGATGTGCCCAAGCGTATGAAGGAATGGCTGGCGCTCATTGAACGAACCCACAGAGCCGGCCTGCGCGTTATAATAGATTTTGTACCAAATCATGTGGCACGATCTTATCATTCAGATAATAAACCGCATGGGATTGAAGACCTTGGAGCATCGGATGATACCGGAATAAGCTTTTCCCCAAATAACAATTTCTACTACCTGCCCGGTCAGTCATTTGTAGTGCCGGCAGGCTATACCCCTTTGGATACTTTTGATTCTTTACCCGGAGAAGATGGCTACTTTGCTGAAGAGCCTGCAAAAGCCACCGGTAATAATATCTTCCGGGCTAATCCTTCTGCCGATGATTGGTTTGAGACTATAAAATTGAATTATGGAGTGAATTATCAGGATGCTGAAAGCACTCACTTCAACCCCATGCCCGATACCTGGGTCAAAATGCACAATATGCTTGCATACTGGGCAGACAAAGGGGTGGATGGTTTTCGTTGCGATATGGCAGAAATGGTTCCGGTAGAGTTCTGGAACTGGGCTATTGAGGACTTAAAAAAGACCTATCCCGATTTAATTTTCATTGCTGAAATCTATAATCCCGGCCGATACAAAGATTATCTTGACCTGGGGCAATTTGATTATCTCTATGACAAAGTTGGCACCTATGACACCCTGCGAAAATTGACGGTCGGAGCATCAGATATCCAGGGTATGTCTGCCATTCATGCCTCACTGGAAGATATTGATAGTCATTTGCTGCGCTTCCTCGAAAATCATGATGAGCAAAGAATTGCTTCCCCTTTTTTTGCCGGATATGCTGACAAAGCTAAAGCCGCTATGGGCATTTCGGCAATGCTTGGAAAAGGTCCTATTTTGATTTATGCAGGACAGGAATTAGGTGAATCCGGTTCCGGCTCTGAAGGCTTTAGCCGTGCGGATGGCCGAAGCAGCATTTTTGATTACTGGGGCATTCCCTCTTTGCAGGCATGGATGAATCACGGTGCCTTTGATGGTGCTCTGCTTGACAGCAGTCAGCGTGAACTGAGAAATTGGTATGCTTCTTTGTTGCATCTGGCTGCTACTGATCCGGTTTTTGCATCAGGACAAACACTTAATTTGTCCGAAAGCCTGTTAACCGAACCGCCTGATGCCAGCGTTTTTTCTTTTGCAAGGTACACTGATAATGAAGTAGTTCTCTGTTTCGCTAATTTCAGCGATCAAACCAATATGGTATCTCTGAATATACCTCCCGTAATCCTGGAAACACTTCAGGTGTCTACGATGCCGGAAACGATTAATCATGAATTTGGAAGTTCACCATTCGATAACGATAAACTTTTATTGCAAATCGAACCCTGGAAATTTGATATCTTGCGATTGAAATGAGAAAACCCTACATTTTCATTTTCCTGATTTTTGCTTTTCGCTTGCTGGCGGCTCAAGGGTTTTTTCCAAAAGAAGGATATGTTTTTAATGACCAGATAGTGCCGAGAGTTGATGTGCTCGTTGATACCGATTCGCTCGCTGCTATCTATAACCCTGTAAATGCCTATAGCGATCATGAGTATCCTGCTACTTTTGTTTTTACTTCGGGTAGCACCCATGATACCATTTTCAACATCGGACTCAGACTCAGGGGAAATACAAGCAGGTTAGCTGCCAAAAAATCATTCAAGATTTCTTTCAATAGCTTCATTCCCGGCAGGAAATATCATGGTCTGCAAAAAATGCATCTCAATGGCGAGCATAACGATCCTTCGATTATTCGCTCAAAACTCTGCTGGGATTTGTACCGGAAAATGGACGTGCCGGCTCCCCGCGCTAACCATGTGCAAGTTTATATCAATGGCAATTACATGGGGCTTTACATCAATGTGGAGCATATCGATGAACAATTTATCGACAAGCGATTTCATAATAAAGATGGCAACCTGTTTAAATGTATCTGGCCTTCCGATCTGGCTTATATCAGCAATAACCCCGATGATTACAAAAGCAATGGCGGATACGCCTTGAAAACAAACCGTACGGTCAACGACTACTCCGATCTTGCTCATTTTATAGATGTGCTGAATAATACCCCCCTCAGCGATTTAGCCTGTGCTCTGGAGCCTGTTTTTAATGTGGATGTCTGGCTGAGAGCCCTGGCAGTCGATGTTTTTACCGGTAATTGGGATGGCCCGGCCTTCAACAAAAACAATTTTTATCTCTATCATAATACTCAAAGCGGACGCTTCGAATATGTTCCTTATGATCTCGACAATACCCTTGGTATCGATTGGTTTGGCATCGACTGGAGCACCCGGGATATTTACCAATGGTCGCCCGGAACTGAACCACGGCCGATTTATGACCGCATCCTTCAGGTGCCTGCATGGAAAAATCTTTTCAGTTTTTATCTCGATAGCCTGATTCACGGAGTCATCGATACTACACTCTATTTTCAGCATATCGACAGCATTTATACACTCATTTATCCTTTTGCTGCAGCCGATAGCTACCGACCCCTCGACTATGGATTTACTATCAACGATTTTACTAATTCCTATACTCAGGCGCTGACAGGACATGTTACAGCCGGACTGAAACCATTTATCACAGACCGGATTTTATCCGCAATGAGCCAGTTGCAACTCAACCCTTTTCCACCAGCTTTTATATGGTCACAGCATCAGCATCCGGGCAATGGTCAGGTTTTCCCGGTTCAATGTAAACTGGCCAAGTCGCAAGGCAACGATGCAGCTGTCTGGGTCATCTGGCAGGAAGGATCTCTGGCCATCGATTCGCTGCAATTGCAGGATGACGGCCTCTCGGGGGACCTACTCAGCGGTGATGGTATTTATGGTGGAAGCATCGGTCTGAACCCGGGTTACGCAAGCGTGCAATATTATTTTCGGGCCAGCAATTTGCTGGGCAGTACAAGCTACCCCTGTGATTCAAACTTGTCGATCCTCCGTTCAGCGTTGCCTCAAATAAGCATCAACGAAATACTGGCTTTGAATAATACAGCCTGGCAAGATCAGGCAGGCGAGTTTGACGATTGGATTGAGTTAGTAAATTATGGTTCACAGGCTCTCAATAGTGATGCCCTTTATTTGAGTGATAATGCAAGCCGACCCGGTAAATGGCAAATGCCGTCAGGCAACTTCGCGGCCCATTCTTTCTCCTTTATCTGGGCTGACGGACAAGGATCACAAGGCCCCTGGCATACAAACTTTAAGCTATCGTCAGGTGGTGAATTTATAGGACTCTACTGGAAACTGGGCAATGACTTTATTCCACTCGACAGTTTGAGCTATGGAGCGCAGACTGCCGATATCAGCGAAGGACGCCTTCCTGATGGAACTGGATCCTGGCAAACGTTAAGTGGAATAACTCCGGGCTATTCAAATTTGCTGCTTGGAATGAATAAGCTGTATATTTCTGAATTTGAAACCAAAGCATTCCCAAATCCTTTTACAGATCAGGTAACGCTTACCTGGTATCCCTCTCTCTGGCCAATGGAAAAGATACTGATTGTCGATATGCAGGGTAAAGTGCTGCTAAGCCAATCACTTTCGGGACATAAAGGAAGTGTCAACCTGCCATTGGCAACATTGCCTCCGGGGATGTATTTTGCTAA
>CAYPSW010000025.1:6033-18456 GCA_964413685.1 uncultured Chitinophagales bacterium | reverse complement strand
TGCATCCCGTTAAATTATTAATTGAGATAAGAGTTTTGATTATTAGTGCTCATGAGTAGGCTCTTCGCCATGGGTATGATTGTGGTCATGTCCCTGTTCCAGTACTTTTTCCATTGGTTTTACTCCGGCACCTTCCTGATAAACCATACGGCCACCAATATGAGATTGATAAGCAAGAAGTCCTGCGATGGAAAAAGCAAAAATAATGAGCATAATGTGCTCTGCTTTTTTCAACAAATTTTTCCGGATATACATCCAAATGAACAAGACTGCCATTAAGCCTACAAAAAGGTAAGCCAATGTCTCATGCAATTCCATCATTTCGTGGATAGTTTCATTGTGTGCAATAAGGGCTGCCTGTGCACGTCCGCTTAAGATGGCAATACCTCCGGCTAATATACCAAGGCCATAGATGTAGTAGGCTGCTGTGATGAAAAACGTTTTCTCTTTAAAAAGGGAAATGAGCAAGGCAAGTGTGCCAGTTAAGAATAAAACAATAGGGAAATGAATGGTCATTGGATGTAAAGGAACTCCAAATAACATAGTTTAATTATTTAAAATTATAAATAGGGAATCAGGTTTGTTTTTGTAGTAATTGATGAAAACTTTGGCGAGCAAGATACAAATGTTCAGTAACATCCAAAACGCTTATGTTGAGAATTTCGCCAATCTGAGCATAATTGAATTGCTCGATATCATTAAGCAAAATAAAAACTCTTTTTTCCATAGGAAGATTTTCTAAACAAATCTGCCATGATTCAAAATCCAGTTTATCTAAGGTATCCGGAGGAAAAATAAATGCATCAAGAGGATGTTCTTCTAATCGCAACACATTCATCCCTACCCCATCTTCCCAGCAGAATTTTAATTCTTCAGCGAAATTTTTACTTATTATTTGATGAATCCGTTTGAACCAGGCAAATTTCGAATTATCGATGTTTTGATTGCTTGCCATAAAACGTAAACCGCTTGAAACAGTTTCCAGTGTTATCTCATTTGCTAACTTATCATCAAAGGATAGATACCAGGCATAATTATATAGCAATTCAATATTCTGAAGCTCCGATGTTGCTAATAAATTGTCGTATTCAATCATGGCTTTAACTTGTGCTCACAATATATCATTAAGCTAATTCAAAATCTAATTTTTTCGGCAAAATGAAGTGCCATTTAACTTATATTAACCAGATGAGCATCAATTGACTATATCCTGATAAAAATATAATAGAAGTTGACACGCTTGTCCAAATCTATTGCGCATAATTGTCTGCCATAAATCAGAAAACCCCGGACAAATGCCCGGGGTTTCAATTAAAACCAAAATACTCAAATCACTATTTCATTTTAACAAATTTCCGAATAGCCTGACCTTTAGTACCGGATATCTTTACCAGATACATACCGGCCGGTAAATTGGCAATATTCAGATTAATTGTTTGTGAAGTATTATTCAAATAAACTGATGATACTCCGTTAGTCAAACTTCCTTTATTATCCAAAATGCTGATGTTGTAGTTGCCGGCATTTTCACTGCTTAGTTGCAAACTAATCATATCAACCGCAGGATTTGGATAAAGATCAGAAACTTCAACAGCGGCCTGAACTGATCCAATTCCTGTGGAAAGATCAAGGGTTGCTTCGGTAGCAAAGATGGGTGGTAATCCATCCACTTGTTCGGGGATAAATGGAATCCCGTCAGCGTCAGAATCTGAACCACTTTCTCCGGTTGCTCCCGCTTCAGAAATTTGCATCGCATTAGCCACTTTTTTTACAAAACGGGTATAAATTATAGGTGCATCGGCATGTCCGCCAATTAAATTTCCCTCGCGCAAACCACCGGTAATGATTGCAAAAAACTCAGGTGAATATACCGCCTGGTTGTTGTTCTCTTCCGAGCGGAAAGTATGCTGGGAAGGAATCCAGAAGTTGCTGATCAGGAAATTATAGGCTGCATCTGCAGCAGCGAGATAAGCATTGTTAGCAGTTGCTTCATAAGCGGCATACAAGCCACGGGCAGCAGCAGCCTGAGCAACAGCCGTTTTGGCATTGCCATCAGGGCCGCTACCAATAGTGTAGCTGTTATAGAATCCACCATTGACATCTTGCAACGTGTTTGCTAAATAAGCGGCCTGACTATTCAAAGCACCCAATGCCATTGGTCCAAGAGGTGTATTGGCAAATTGTGCGGCCAACTGTTTGAAAGTTACGAGAAGATAAGCGGCATTTTGCGTAGTGATTACACTGCCCGGTGTCGGGTTTTTGCTTGCATCCAAACCGGATATATCTACAAATGAACCGCTTGACATGTCATAATGCATGGCCATCAGGTTTTGAAAAATCACCTTGCTTGATCCCATCATCAGATCAAAAGGACCGGCTATGCCCGTTTGAGACATGGCATTAGGAAAGGGATCGCCATCAAAAACATCTTTATAGGCCAGATGAGCAGCATCACTGCTATCCATTGGGTTCATCATGTTCATAAAATTCAATGTCGCCCATAAATAGGATACCTGATCCCACAGATTAGATGAAGCATCGGTAACACTGAATCCACTTGGCATGGGTGGCATGGTAGAATCAACCATAGTTTCGGTCACTGCAATTTTGTGTGGGAAAAACTGGATACCATTAGTCGGATCATAGGTTGCCGGGTTTACAGCTCCTAATGTGTCACCGGTAAAGGCCAGCTTATTAATGACAAATAATCCTTTGTTAATCGATTCGGCTGTTAATACATGACCTATGAAACCGTCAAGACCATCACCGCCAAAAAATATATTGTTGTTTGGATTGAAATGAGGTGAACCAATAGAATCAGGAGATACAATACCATCAGGATCGATACCATTATCGAGTGAATCGTGAAAAGCACTGAGCATATCAGATGCCCACAGATATTGTTTCATCATCGTTTGACCCATAGCTGCCAGATTCAGCGTTTTGTTCATTTTGCTTCTGTCCCAGCGAAGGGTTTGAAAATCGTGGTCGAAATTAACCGCATCAATGGCCTGTGGCAAATGCGGATCACCGCTTTCGAATTCAGCAAACTGAGGCCAGGGATGCATGGGAGGCATATGATTGGTTAGCATGGAAAAATGCATGATGTTCTTAATCAGTTCATCATCATTTTTGAAACCATTAGGTGTACCCGTCATTGAACCGTCAAAACCACTGGGCTCCATCATCGCCATTTGCTGAATCATAGGTGCCCACATCATATGCAGCCCCATACCTGATCGGGCTACGATAATTCCCAAAGCATATCGGGAATATTCATAACTCTCGATACCCATTGCATAGGAAATTGAATCAGGACTATTTGATACAAAGGGATCGAGATCATCGAGATTATAGCCCAATGCCTCTGCAAATGGTTCACCGCTGATATTAATTTCGTTGGCAAATAACATTTGAGCATTTGTGTAATAAGTACTGGTGTTGGTAATTTGAATTTGAGCTGTCATGGTGAAAGCTGTCAGCATTACCATGCTGAATAAAAAGTAAAATCGTTTCATGATAAAATCCTCCATTATTAAATGTGAAAAAAAATTTATGAAGGCAAAAGTATCTCAGGCTTAGGGTGTGTGTTGTCAATAATTTGACATCTGCTGATTTTAATCTTGAGATCAGAAATAAAAAAAGAAGGCCCAATGAAGGACCTTCTCTCATGAAGGGAATCAAATCAGGATTATCATACATCCTGTTCAAACCATGAAAAGTTACCCGATAAGCACTATCATATCACAATAGTACGGACAGCTTTTCTGGCAAAATGTCGGAAATCCGACAAAGGCAAAGGATTAACATTTGCTACAAGGATGAAATAATCGTTTTAAGTTTTTGTTGTACTTCAATGGCAACTACTCCGAGCGAGTTATTTTCCACGGCCTGCATACTGGCCATCGGGTCAACCGCTGAAATTTCAACCGTTCCATCAGCCAGTTGCTGCACCACCACATTGCAGGGAAGCATCAGTCCGATTTTATTTTCAGCCTGTAAGGCTTTAAAAGCAAAATTTGGATTGCATGCACCCAAAATTCGATAGGGTCTGACATCCGCATCCAGCTTTTTTTTAAGGGTTGCCTGTACATCAATATCTGTCAATATGCCGAATCCCTCCGCTTGTAAAGCATCGGTCACTTTTTGAATAGCCGCATCCAGGTCTGAATGCAAAGTTTTCGAAAAGTAATAGCTCATTAACTATTGTTCTGGCAAATTAACTTTCTGATGAGCTTACGCAGCATTTGTCTTTTTTCTTAGTGCACTGGTCACCTTTTTTGCAACATCCTGCTGATTTGTCTTTACATCCTGACATATCCTTACACTTCATATCGCTTCCTGCTTGTGCCATGTCTTTGTTGCATTTCGGACAGGTGCATGAAGTAGCATCGCTTGCATCTGATTCTTGTTTTACCAAATCCATTCCGCACTGTGAACATTTACCGGGTTCGTTGCTGACTTCATCAGAATGCATCGGGCAAATATAGACGGCAGCTACCGTATCTGAATCATTATTCTGCATTTCATCCTCTCCGTCATCTGCAGCATTTTGATCTGTATTTTCTGTTGCATCATCATTGTCGTTGTCGCTTCCGCAGGAAGATAATAATGTGGCTCCACTGATAAAGCTGATTGCCAGCATCCATGTTAAAACTGTTTTTTTCATTTTGCTTGATTTAAAATTTTGAAAGATTCATTTATTAAGTAAATAGTCGTTTAAAAATTCCTTTTTTCAATAGTTCAATCCTGTAGCCAGCAGCTTCAACCTCTTGCATAATGGCTGATTCCAGTGATGCATCGGCTTCAACGATCAGTAACTTGTTTTTGTTGTTAAGATCGGCTTTCCAATTTTCGATACCTTTAATTTTCTGCAAAGCCGCTGATACGGTTTTCACACATCCGTCACAATGCATACTGGTTTTAAAAACTAATTGGGCCATACTAAATTGATTTTGTGAAGATACAATTGATTCTGCAAAATGAGAAATAATTTGAAGGGCCTTTTCAAGGTTTTTATCAGTCGCCAACAGTTCAGGTTTATTAATCGAATCGCGTATGAATGAGAGTTTCAGGCTTGGATAGTCTTGCTCTGGATCTGAATAGCGTCCTGTTCCTTCACATTCGAAAACAGAAATACCCAGGAAACCTTCTTTTCTCAATGCATCATGAACGTATTGCAGCTTGATTGGGCGGATAAATGCCTTTATTTCTTTCCTTATTTTATGTTTTTTATTGCTTAATAAATATTGAGCTTTAAAGTTGTATTCAATGTCTTATAAACTTATCCAGACGTTCACAGCCATCTTAATGGCAGTGAATAATTAAACCGGATTTTTTACATATCCATTCCTTCCATACCTTTCTTTTGTTCACCACCTTCCGGATTCATCATACTTTTTCTGCCTGATAATTGAGCTGCAGCATCAATTTTGAATTCACCGCGTGATACCACCTGTTCTCCGGTCATAAGACCTTCCGTTACTATATAAAATTCACCAGCATCCGGACCTAAGGTAATATCTCTTAATTCAAATGTGGGTGTTTCCATATCCGGCTTATAGACATAAACCATAGAGTGCTTTCCAGTCCATAACACAGCATTTTTCGGAATGATTATCTGTTCATTGTTGAATTGTAGAGATGCAGTAACAATACCATCCACAAACATATCCGGTTTTAATAAATAGCCCGGATTTTGAAGTTCCGCTCTTACATAAGCTACCCGGTTCATCGGGTCAATGACGGGATCAATAAAGGTGACCTTGCCACTAAATTTTTTACCCGGCATTGATTGATTTGTAAATTCCACTTTGTCGCCAAGCCTGATCCAGGGAAGATCAGATTCATAAGCCTCAAACAATACCCAGACATTCCTCAAGTCCTCGACAGTATAAATAGGCATACCTTCGTGCACATAATCACCCACTGCGACCATTCTGTCTGTTATAATCCCATTAAAGTCTGATTCTATATCAAATTCAGTTTGAACCTTCCCTGATTGTTCAATGGCTTCAATCTGACTGTCGCGCAGTTTCCAGAGCTTTAATTTGTTGCGTGCAGCCTGAAGTAATGCCGGATTGCTTTCAGCATATTTCATCGCTTCGAAGAGTTCTTTCTGTGCTGTCACTAATTCAGGACTATATATTCTTAATAAGTTTTGTCCTTTCCGAACTTTTTCACCAGTAAAACTGACATATAACTGTTCAATCCGTCCGGGGATATGGGCTGTTTGTGAAGAAATCAAGCGCTCATCAGCTTTTATTTTTCCATTCAGATAAAGTGTGCGCTCAGGCCGGGTTTTTTCAACGGTATAGGTTTCAACTTCAGCCAGTTTTACTGCCTCTTCACTCAATTGGAATTCATTTGGGTCCATCGTACTATCCATACTTTCTGCCGGAATCAAATGCATACCACAAATAGGGCAATCACCCGGATGATCCTGCCGGATCTGAGGATGCATTGCACAAGTCCATACTTCTGTATCATTTTGTAGCTCTTCAGTACTGACCATTTCACTGGCAGCGTTGTTTTGGCTATTAAGACCAAAGAATATCCAACCCAATATTAAACCCAATGCCAGTGGTATTAACATCCTGGTCAGGCTTTTTACATTTATTTTCTTTATGTTCATTTTCATCTTTATTTTTTTATGGTTAATGTTGAATTAGGTAAGTCAATTGGGCCACAGCCGTATTTTGATCTACAATTGCTTTGGCCAGTTGTAAGTCATAATCAAGCAGCATCCGATCCATTCTGAGTACCTCTTCGAAGTCAGAACCTGCCGATGTATATGCTGATATTAGAATATGTAATGCTTGTTGTGCAATACTCAATTGCTCATTATAAAGCACGATACGTCTTTCGGCATCTATTAAATCCCTGTCCGCCAATTCCAGTTCAGTATTGAGGCGGTTAGCAACTTCTATTGTTTGTTGTGCCAGCGACTCCTGCATTAACAGCGTTTCCTGCTGCATAGCCCGATATTTATTCCTGTATATGGGTAATGTAAACCCAATTTTTGGCATGAAAGCATCACGGCCATTGCCTACGGGATTAAGGTCAGATCTAAGTCCTATATTAATATAATCGAGTCCTAGATTGATCGATGGATAACCTGATTTGATCGCTGCTTCGTGCTGATAATGCCATGCTTTTTGCTGTTCACCCAAAGATTTAAGCTGAGGATTAGAAACGCTGATTGAATCACGCAAAGCATCTTTTTCCAACAACCAATTAGCCGCATTCAGGGTATCCGGCCATATGAGGTTCAAAGTGCTATCGTTTAGCATTTGCCTGAAAGCGGCCTTAAGTGGCAGGCGACTGTCTTCATAAAAAGCCAATCGGTCTTCCAGTTTATTAATTTCCATGTCGGCACGTAACACGTCCACCATACCTGCTTTGCCCGATTCAAATTTGATCGTTGCAAGGTCTTTCATCGATTTCACCAATACAATATTCTCGTCCGTTGTGCGAATGGATTCTTCCAAGTAGAATAATTGAAAATAAAGCTTTTTTACATCAAGATAGAGCTTGTCTCTGGCACTAATAAATGCTTCATACTTAGCTTTAGCCATGTAAATAGAAGCCTGCTCTCTTGCTTTCAATTCTCCAAACCATGGAAGCATCTGACTGGCTGAAATCCTGAATTCCTGAGCTCCTACACGGGTTTCAACAGGACTCAAAAAATAGCCGAATGCCATCACCGGATCAGGAAGACTTTTTGCCTGAGGTACTTTCTCAAGGGCTGCCATATAATCGTTGAATAAGGCTTTCAGACCTGCATTTTGTTGTCCGGCTTGTGTAAGATAATCATCAAGGCTCTGTGCTCTCAGCAGCGAACTGCCTGAAAGCAACAAGAATCCAAGAACAAATAATATTTTTATTTTCTTCATGATTTACCTCCCTATTTTTTTAATCTTACTTTCCTGCCACATAGCATAGAGTACAGGCACTACGAACATGGTAATGACTTGTATCAACATCCCGCCAAAACTAGGAATGGCCATGGGTACCATAATATCAGAACCCTTTCCTGTAGAGGAAAGCACCGGTAGCAAAGCAATGATGGCTACTGCGGCCGTCATCATAGCCGGTCTGACCCGTTTAGTACCTGCATGCAAAATGGCTGCTCTGATTTCTTTAACCGTTTTGGGTTTTTCTTCTTCAAACACTTGTTTGATATAGGTTCCCATAATGACCCCGTCATCGGTGGCTATGCCGAACAAAGCTATAAATCCGACCCATACGGCCACACTCAGGTTAATGGTATGCATCTGAAACAGATCACGCATATTTTGACCAGCCACACTAAAATCCATAAACCAGGGCTGACTATAGAACCAAATCATAATAAAGCCACCGGAGAAAGCCACAAAAATTCCTGTAAACACCATGCTGGCGGGTGGCAGTTTACCAAATTGAAAATATAGAATAAGGAAAATAAGTAACAGCGACAGAGGAACTACTACGGCAAGCCGCTTTGTAGCACGAATCTGATTTTCGTAATTGCCGGCAAACTTAAAACTAACACCTGCCGGTACCACAAATTCACCTTTCTCTATTTTTTCCTGAATCAGTTTCTGAGCATTTTCTACTACATCCACTTCTGCAATGTTGGGTTTCTTATCAAAAATCACATAGCTATTCAGGAAGGTGTTTTCACTTTTGATAATCTGCGGACCACGAACATATTCTATATCAGCCAATTCGGTAAGCGGTACCTGAGGGCCGGCCGGAGTTGGAATCAAGACGTTCATAATATCATCCGGATTATCACGAAATTCTCTTGCATAGCGCACCCGAACAGGATAACGTTCACGTCCCTCAACGGTAGTGGTGAGCTTAATACCACCAACCGCAACCGAAATATAATCTTGCATATCTTTCACGGTGAGCCCATATCTGGCCAGCTGATTCCGTTTCAGACGAAGCTCAAGATAGGGCTTACCAACTACGCGGTCGGCAAATACGGATGAGGGTTCAATACCTTTCACTTCCTTTAGAATGTTCTCCAGATCAAAACCGGTTTTCTCAATCGTCTCCAGATCGGGACCAAAAACTTTTATTCCAATGGGTGCCCGCATGCCCGTGCTAATCATAATTAATCGGGTTTGAATGGGCTGCAAGCGGGGAGCTGAAGTCATACCCGGTATGTTGGCCTTGCTGATAATTTCATTCCAGATATCATCGGCCGACTTTATTTCAGGCCTCCAATTGCGAAAATATTTTCCACGCCTATCCGATATTAATTGTCCCGAAGAATCGCGCAGATAATTCCCTTCCCTGTCCACTTTAAATCGCTCTCGTCCTCCATCTTCATTGACTTTGTATTCCGGTTTATAAAGAATGGTGTTTTCAAACATGGAGATAGGTGCCGGATCAAGTGCTGAGCGTGCCCTGCCCCATTTTCCAACGACCGACTCTACCTCTGGAATTGACGCCACCGCCTTATCCAACATGCGGATGACCTCTGTATTTTCTTCTATACCACTGTGAGGCATGGTAGTAGGCATGAGCAAGAAACTACCCTCATTTAAAGGAGGCATAAATTCTTTGCCCACCCCGGGGAAAGCAGCTGTTGCTTTTTGCCAGAATCCTGTTTCCCGAAGGTTCAATCCTACCCGCTGTGTTGCATTTGGAACAAATCCAAATACCCTGTCAATACCTTGCCATGATAAAGCCCCGAAAATGACTATTGATATTGGTAAGGCCAGAAATTTCCATTTGTTTTCAAGTGCCCAGGCTAATATCTGGGGGTAATAATGGACTATAGTCATCAGGACACCCAGAATGATCAATATCATCAGAGCTACAAAAATAAAATTAGTCAACAGGCTGTTAGCAGCCCCTAGTGGCAACCATTCCCTGGTCAGAAAAAACAGCACAGTGGACAATACAAGTAAGGTTGTGACAAGCGACTGCCTTTTCCTGAATCGTTCAGGCCATTTTTCATGAGTAATATTAACAATGGCCAATAGCAACAACGGAATGGCAAGGAAAGAACCTTTAAAGACACCGAGTGCTATTCCGAAAACCATCAGCGCAATATTCCATATCCGTTTACTTCGCTTGGTGTCGAATTTAATAGAAAGCAAGGTATGGGCTAATGCAGGGATGACAACAAGCCCGATAAGCAATGCAGCCAGCATGGCGAAGGTTTTTGTAAATGCCAATGGCTTAAATAACTTTCCTTCAGATGCCTGCATGGCAAATACCGGTAGAAAACTGACAATGGTTGTTGAAAGAGCAGTAATGATGGCGGAGCCTACTTCAACAGCTGCACGATAAACTACTTCGAGAAGCTCCCGGCCTTTCTTGCCCCGGTTCTCAGGCATTTCAGCATGCCGGATGATGTTTTCGGTAAACACAATCGCAACATCAACCATGACCCCGATGGCGATGGCGATACCCGAAAGAGCCACTACGTTAGCGTCAACGCCAAAATAGCGCATGGCAATAAAAGCCATTAGCACAGCAACCGGCAACAGACTTGAGACCAGGATCGATGCCCTCATATTCATAAGCAATACAATTACAACCAGAATACTAATCAGGATTTCGTGGGTAAGAGAGCTTTCCAGCGTACCCAGCGTTTCCTTAATCAGCCCCTCCCGATCATAGAAAGGCACGATGCTTACCTTCGAAACAGTTCCGTCTGCCAGTGTTTTGCTGGGCATGCCCGGTTCAATTTCCTTGATTTTTTTCTTGACATTTTCTATGGTTTCCAAAGGATTGGCTCCATATCGTGATACGACAACGGCTCCCACCGCTTCTGAGCCTCCTTTATCTAAACCACCTCTTCGGGTAGCAGGTCCAAACTTCACATGTGCAACATCCTTGAGCCGGATCGGCACATTATCGTTCACGGCAACGACCGATTCTTCAAGGTCTGACAGGCTTTTTATATAACCAAGCCCCCGGACCAGATATTCTGCCCGATTAAACTCAATCGTCTGTGCACCAATATCCAGATTGCTCTCTTTCACTGCCATCATAATCTGAGCAATACTGACATGATTGCTCTTCATGGCATTGGGGTCAATATCAACCTGATATTCCTTTACGAAACCCCCTACTGGGGCAACTTCTGAAACGCCATCAACGGCTGTCAGGGCGTAACCAACATAAAAGTCCTGTATAGATCGTAGTTCTTCAGGATCCCATCCTCCGGCAGGATTTCCATCTTTATCTCTTCCTTCAAGCGTGTACCAGTATACTTGTCCCAGGGCAGTAGCATCGGGGCCCAACGATGGTTTAACCCCGGAAGGCAGCGTACCGTCAGGTAAGGAGTTTAGCTTTTCCAGAATCCGGGTTCTCGACCAATAGAAATCTACATTGTCTTTAAAAATAATATAGATACTCGATAGCCCGAAAATGGATGAACTACGAATGGTTTTCACTCCGGGAAGTCCCAATAGAGCAGTCGTCAACGGATAGGTTATCTGATCTTCTATATCCTGTGGACTACGCCCCATCCATTCAGTATAGACGATCTGCTGATTTTCTCCAATATCGGGGATAGCATCAACGGCTACAGGGTCTCGAGGAAACCAGGAGCTTTTCCAGTTAAATGGTGCTGATGAAATGCCCCATGCAATGAATGCAACAAGAATAATGGCAGTCACCAACTTATTCTCTAAAAAATAACGAATGAATTTGCTTAACATGTTTGTTTTCTCTTTTTAGTGAATGATGTTATATACATCTTTAGCGTCAACCTTGACAGTCGTCAAAGTCAACGTTATCTACAAAAAGAGAACTACTAAAATAAGAATGATTGGAAAAGCACTCTGTTATCGGTGCCTGAATAGGGAGGGGGCAAATTAGCAGCTAGCAGATGTGCTTGGGTATAGATTTCGCTTGATTCAAAAACCGGAATGAATAATTCAACGATAATTTGAGTCAACTCTGGGGAGAAATCAGCCTGAATAGTGGGTGTATAATCTTCTTTAATTTTCAGATAGCTGAATTCATTTTCACAACAGCCTTTATGCTTTGCATTATGATGATTCAACAAATCCATATTGCAATGATCTCCGGCATCTTCACATAAATCCCTATCTTCTGTTTCGCAACATGATTTTGGACTGGCCAAAATTCCTGTTGACACCAATTTATGGGTTTCGCCACAGAAGTGTTTGCTTAACGGAACTCCAATCGTGGAGAACCAGAAAACCAATAGCATTGATATGGATAAAATCTTTTTCAATGTATGCAAAATTAAACCTCTGACCGGATAATTCAAACGATTAACAATAATTAACCGACTGCAAGTTCCAACGATATAACAAAAAAATAGTTTCTTAACAGAACAATTTCGAAACGATAGCATCAGTTATTTGAACTTACAATGTTTAAAATGCTAAGCAACATTTGAGTTTTATTAACATTTCATTAAACTAAAAGGATATCAAATAGTCG
>CAYPSW010000025.1:0-5933 GCA_964413685.1 uncultured Chitinophagales bacterium | reverse complement strand
GCAACATTTGAGTTTTATTAACATTTCATTAAACTAAAAGGATATCAAATAGTCGAAGTATTATTTTTATAAAAACAGATTCTGTGAGAAAATGCCAGGTATTTGCATTCGCTGTTATAATGGTATTAATTTTTTCCTGTAACAAGCAAATAATTATTGTTCCCGGAGAAGGACTTGATGATTGGTCATATACCACGCATTCAGGCGATGCAACACCTGATTATGCCACTGTATTCAATCAAAATGAAGTGGGCCGGCTCGATATTGTGATCTCAACAAGCGATTGGACAATCATGCAGGAAGATTTGTCAAGTTTATTCGGACCGGGTTCAGGATTATTAAATACTAAGCCCGTTTATGTACCCTGTCAGGTATATTTTAAGGGTAAACAATGGTATGACGTGGGCATCCGTTATAAAGGAAATTCAAGCCTTCGTTCAAGCTATCAAAGTGGCAATGGCAAGCTCCCCTTCCGCCTCGAATTTGATCATTTTGAGGATGAGAATCCGGCCATTTACAATCAGCGTTTTTATGGTTTTAAAGAGTTGTCTATGGGAAATAATTTTACCGATAATTCGCTGATACATGAAAAAGTGGCAACCGATACCTATAGCGATTTCGGAGTTCCGGTTTCAAAATCGGCTTTTTACCGGGTGTATGTAGATTATGGTGATGGCCCGATTTACTTCGGTCTTTATACCATGGTTGAAGTAGTTTTCGATACTATGCTCGACAGGGTATTCGGAAGCAGTTCGGGAAATTGCTATAAACCGGATCAGGACGGTGCTCACCTGAATGATTTGACAACGGTGAACAGCACTTACTTCCCGAATAAAACCAATGAGCTTGCTTCACTTGATGATGTTGTTGCTCTGGTGACAGCCCTTGTATCGGACCTGCGGAACAGCGATCCGCTTCAGTGGCGAAGTAATTTGGATCTTATTTTTGACACAGAAGGATTTCTTAAATGGATGGCAGCCAATACCACCATGCAAAACTGGGATACCTATGGCAAAATGACTCACAATTATTACCTCTACAATAATCCGACTTCCGGCAAACTTACCTGGATACCTTGGGATAATAACGAAACTTTTACGGATGGACATCCAAACGGACCCGGAGGCGGAGTGCTCGATTTCGATTTTAGTAATATGCTCAATGATGCACCCGGTTCAAATGGAATTGATACCTGGCCTCTAATCCGATACCTGTATGATGATCCGGTTTATCGCAATATGTATGATAATTATATCGATGAATTTATCCACGGGGCTTTCGAGCCTTCTCTTATGGTTACTCGATTTACCAATGCCCACAACCTGATTGAACCTTATGTAACAGGCACAGATGGTGAAATTGCCGGTTATACTTTCCTCAGCAATCCGGCTGCTTTTACTCAATCGCTATCAGAACTTACAACATTTGTAAACGAGCGCTTCACGGAGGCAGACAATTATCTGCCCTGATCAATCGAGCAGAGCCAGACCATCGCTCAGAATTTTCAGAAGCCAGGTACTTTCGGCTTGTTTTTGGGTCAAATAAGCGAGCACAGACTCTTGCAAATCAAACATTTCATTCCGGGTTTTGAGGAGCTCATATATTTCAAGAACGAGGAGGTAATCATCCGAATAATCCTGTTTTACGATATTAAATACAGATTCCAGATTATCCAACGAAATTTTCTGTTCTCTGATTTCCCGAACCATGTTGTACAGACTATGCAAATGTTTTTGTTCAGCAGTATAATGAGGCTTAGGTGTATGTTCTTTCGGCACCTCGTAGGTCAAACCGAATCCAGCCGGATCGGCAGGGCCCGCAAAAACAGATAAAATCTGTTCTCCTACGGCCATATCAAATGCCCCCCATGCCGGATCAAACAATGTGCGGTCAGCAAGCGAAACCCTGCATTGGTCAAAGGTCAGCAGCATGGGTTGGCCGGTATGGTTATGCAGCACTTTGGTTAACAGACCATTGACCTGTACGCCATTTTCAAAATCAAGCAATATTTTTTTACCAATATCCGGTTGATCCGGAATACACAATCCGGATTTCAATTTTCCAACGGGTGAACCGAAACCATCCACATGATAATCCTTATCATGCCCTTTCAGCATCCGGTCATTTTCACTTAGCATTGTTGGTCCGACCGTGCGCAAATAGGCAGGTTGTTTCATATGGTCGGTTAATATTTCCTGTAGCACGCCAGATATTTGCAGCCCGGAATTGTAAACCATTGTGGCAACTGCGTTTGAGTCAAGTGCTTTTTTCAAAGCCTCCAATCCACCTTTTCGGAAAGCCATTTGATCTGCAAAAGCTTCGAGCACTTTGCTCAGATGATTAAAATCAGGCGTTACATAGAGCTGTGGTTGCTGGGTTGTGATATCAAATGCCTGGTCTGCCGCATTCAGGGTATAAGGCAGCTTTTTCACCTGATCCTTAAGGCAACTAATACTTTCACCAATGGATGACAATAGACCGGCCCCGTATATTTTTGGATGTTCCAGTGATCCGATCAGGCCATATTCAACCGTCCACCAATGTAAATTGCGAAGCCTGGCCATTTCCGACATCGGGCCCATGCTCGTTTGAATATTTTCCAGTAGTTCTTCCGCTTCATGAATTTCTTCAGCAGTAGAATCCCTGTTTTCTTTTACGATGGAAAGATGGCGAATCGCTTCGTACAGTTCATAGTCGCGGGCAGACGAAATAGCCTTTTTGCCAATTTCTCCAAATAACTGCAGATAATCGGCATAAGCTTTATCTGCAATAATCGGAGCATGACCGGCTGCTTCGTGCAAAATGTCAGGTGCCGGGGTATAATCAATATGTTTCGATTGGCGGATATCGGCCGCAATCACCAGCACCTTGTAGGCCTGAAATTCCATGAAAGCAGTTGGAGGGATAAAACCATCTACACAGGCTGCCAGCCAACCGATACGGCTCAGGATTTTATTCATCTCACTGATCTCAGGAATGCGCTCTATGGAAATTCCGGTTTTTTTCAAACCTTCTATATAAGATTCGTGAGCATGAATACTTAAGAAATGCTTGTTGAGACGCATCACATAACGCCATACAGCATGGTCCACAGGTGTATATTGTTCATAGTGCTGATCGACAATAAATCCATGTAGATGTTTGGGTAAACGTTTTAGTACTTCGGTGTACATGAATTTGTCTTTCCGTATTTGATTTAAAGGGTACCTCTCCTGGCTTGTTCAGCTTCTATGGATTCAAACAGTGCTTTAAAATTCCCTTTCCCGAAGGATTGAGCTCCTTTGCGCTGAATGATTTCAAAAAACAAAGTCGGCCGGTCTTCTACCGGTTTGGTGAAGATTTGAAGCAGGTAGCCTTCATCATCGCGGTCTACCATAATGCCCAGAGATTTCAGGATTTTCAGATCCTCGTCAATATTCCCTACCCGGTCGCCTACCGTGTCGTAATAAGATCCCGGAACATGCAGGAATTCCACGCCACGCCTTCTCATATCAGAAACGGTGTGAACAATATCATTGGTGGCCACGGCAATATGCTGACAACCGGCTCCGCCATAAAAATCAAGGTACTCTTCAATCTGCGATTTTTTTAAGCCTTTTGCCGGTTCATTGATAGGAAATTTCACCCGGCCGTTGCCATTCGTCATCACCTTACTCATCAGAGCTGTGTATTGGGTTGAGATATCCTTATCGTCAAAAGTGATTAGGTTGGCGAAGCCCATGGTTTTCGCATAGAATTCAGCCCAGACATTCATTTCGCCCCATTCTACATTCCCTACCATGTGATCGATATAGCGCAAGCCGGTCGGTTCGGGGGAATAGCTTGATTCCCAGGGTTGAAATCCGGGAAGGAAAATCCCCTGATAATTTTTTCGCTCTACGAATACGTGTACGGTATCGCCATATGTATGAATTCCTGAACGCACAACCCGGCCCTTTTCATCCTCAGCTTCCTCAGGTTCCATATACGATTTAGCACCGCGGCTGGTGCTTTCCTGCCAGGCTTTGGTCGCATCATCAACCCAAAGGGCAATTGCTTTCACGCCATCTCCGTGTTTTTTAATATGGTCGGCAATCGGGCCATTATCTTGCAAAGGAGTAGTACATATCAAACGAATTTTATCCTGAGCCAAAACATAAGAGACCCGATCCTTTAAACCTGTTTCGAGTCCGGCATAAGCCAGCGACTGAAAACCGAAAGCGGTTTTATAAAAATGAGCCGCCTGTTTGGCATTGCCTACATACAACTCCACATAATCGGTGCCGTTGATGGGCAGAAAGTCCTGGGCATCGCTGAAAATTTTCTCCAGCGTATAATCATAATTCTGTTGGTGTTTTAAGTCAGACATAATTTATTATTGATTGTTTTCATTTTCGTCCAGCCACGAACGATAATAATCTTTTACTTCAATTTTCAAGGCTTCTTTGGTGATCATCATCGGACGAAAAGGATCCACCATCACGGCCAGCTCTTCGGTTTCTTTTACACCCAGACTCCGCTCAATAGCACCGGGATGAGGTCCGTGCGGAATCCCTCCGGGATGTACAGTGATCTGTCCTTGTTTTATATTATTGCGGCTCATGAAATCGCCATCCACATAATAAAGAATTTCGTCTGAGTCGATATTGCTGTGATGATACGGAGCCGGAATAGACTCCGGATGGTAATCGAACAGGCGGGGCACAAAGGAGCAAACTACAAAATTGTTTCCTTCAAATTGCTGATGTACTGGTGGTGGTTGGTGAATGCGCCCCGTGATGGGTTCAAAATCGTGGATCGAAATAGCCCAGGGATAATGATAGCCGTCCCAGCCCACTACATCGAAAGGATGGCTGGCATAGATATAGGGAAACATCATGCCCTGCTTTTTGATATTGACCAAAAATTCGCCTTGCTCGTCATGGGTTTCGAGCTGCTGTGGCAGCCGGTAATCGCGTTCGCAAAAAGGTGAATGCTCAAGTAATTGACCGAATTGATTTCTATATTTTTTAGGAGTAAAGACAGGGCTGAACGACTCAATATAGAACAGGCGATTGTCCTGATCATCAAAGTGTAGTTGGTAAATAGTACCCCTCGGAATAATGAGATAATCGCCATAGGCAAAGGAGATGTTTCCGAACATGGTTTTGAGCGTACCGGACCCCCGATGGACAAAGAGCAATTCATCGGCATCGGCATTTTTGTAAAAATAGTTCTCGGTGCTTTGTTGTGGAGCAGCCAAGCCGATATGGAGGTCAGCATTCATTAATAAGGTTTTGCGCGAAGCAAGGTAATCAGCCTTGGGTTTGATATTGAACCCCTGGAAACTCAGGGCTTTGAGCTGATGCTCAACCGCTATCCCGGGTGCTACGGAATAGGGCTTTCCGTGGGTTTTCACCCGCGTTGGCGGATAGAGATGATAGGCCAGCGATGACATCCCGGAAAAGCCTTGTGTTCCTATTAGTTCCTCCTGATAGAGACTGCCATTAGCCTGGCGAAAAGTAGTATGCCGCTTATGCGGTATTCTGCCTGATTGATGATAGACTGGCATAAATATTTGTTTTCTGTTTGTTCCTCGATTACGGGCTTGAGGGATTTCAAAGTTAGCTGTTTCTAAAATATCGCAGGTTCTCTGCCTGATACTTCTCTTAAATGAGTTTTTGCCAGAAATTGTTCCGTATGAGGACAAGCCGATGACAATAGATGTAGGGTAAGCAGTAAAATGATTTTGGTAGCCGTAAAGGAAAAGCTCCATCATACTTGCCGGGTGGAAAGACGGGCGTCCTTTTTTATTTAGTTTGAAATAGGTGACCCCGAATGGTTTATCTGTGAGCATATCAACGAAAGCGGCATCGAACTTAGATTAATAGTGTAGTTCATCTTGTGTAATTATTAGACCGTGGTTCAACAATTGATCTGCATTTTTAGAATCTCGTATTGCCATGTAATGCCCC
>CAYPSW010000024.1:0-19517 GCA_964413685.1 uncultured Chitinophagales bacterium | reverse complement strand
CATCACACAAAGCGAAAGACCAGGTGGCTGCCTGCAGGTCTTTGTCAGACTTCAAGGTGGCAAGATACTCATTAAGTGCTATAAGATTTATTGACGCAGGGGGGATATCAAAGCCGGGTAAAAAAAGAAAAAGGAACGCAATGAGGCCTGTTTTTATAGATCGTTTTATCATTTTTAAGTAAATTAATTTGCGGACCAATAGAAAAGCAAATCTTATCAAATTAGTTGAAATTAAGTTAAAATTAAAACATAGCAGACCATCTCTTGCAGGAAAGTTGATGAATTAAAATTATTATCAGACAAGCAGGCTTACTATTTCATAGAATTATTAATAAATTAGAGGTTTAATTGCGAATTAATTTCTTCAAATAACCTAAAAATTTAGCTAATGAAAAGATTATTACCTCTTGCGATTCTGTTCGCTTTTGCCTGGAATATACAGGCTCAGTACTACTACATATCGCATATCAATGCCGGCCAGAATCCTGGTGCTTTAAATACTGATGGCGAATATCCGGTGGGAGGAGGATTACCTGCAGGATGGACCACCTTAATGGCAACTTCTCCAACACCAACCTGGACTGCAGATCAGACCATTCCTTTCAGTTTTAATTTTAATGGTACTGCCGTCACAAAGTTCAAGGCTTCAAGCACTGGTATAGTGACTTTCGATTTATCTGCAGTTACTGCTCCAAGTTCTACATCTGCTACCTTGCCAAGTTCTCTTATACCCAATAAATCGGTTGTAGTTTGGGGTATTGAAGGAACAGGATCTTCGGATTTTATTGTTACTAAAACTTTTGGAACGGCACCCAATCGCCAGTTTTGGATTTTGTTCGATTCATATTCTATACCCGGCTCATCAACGGTTTGGACCTATTGGAGTGTTGTACTGGAAGAAACAACGAATAAGATCTATATTGTTGACCAAAGATCCGGTAATGGAAGTCCGACAGCCACATTAGGAATCCAAATTGATCCAAGCACAGCAACCATGGTTAGTGGCTCACCAAATATTTCGGCTCAAGCCGGAACTGATGGAACACCTGCTGACAACAGCTATTATGAATTTACTTATGGTAGTCAACCGGATTGGGATGTTGCACTAAGCTCTCTAACCGTAGGTTCCGGAAATGGTTTGGCAACACTGAATGCAAATAATAACCTAACCGGTACTATTCAAAACAATGGTTCACAAACTGTGACTTCTCTTGATTTGACTTATCAGATTGACGGTGGAACAGCTGTATTGGATCATAAAACAGGATTAAATATTGCTCCTGGAGCTTCTTATAACTTTACTCATGCAAGCCCCTGGATGCCAACAACAGGTGGAGGTACAAATGCCAGTGTTGATTTTACTGTTTCAAATCTGAACGGCAATACCGATGCAAACCCGGGTGATAATGCCATTAATACTTCGGTAATGATTAATCTTGGCGTATCAGCAACAAAGTATGTACTGCTCGAAGAATTTACTACAGTTCCCTGTGGTTTTTGCCCTGATGGAATGCTTGTTGTTGATGACATTTTAAGCAATCAAAATAATGTTATTGCAACGGCTGTTCATGCCGGTTTTGGTACTGATGATATGACTGTACCGGCTGCTTCTGATCTGGCCGCTGCATTTACCAATGCCGCACCGACAGCCGTAATTGACAGAACCTATTTTGAGGGTGAAAGCACGATTGCTATCTCACGAAGTATATGGAGCAATAAAGTTGCCGAATTGCTTAATGGCTGGACTCCGGTTAATGTTGGAGTAAACGGTACTTACAATGCCGGTACTGCCAATGTAACGGTATCAGCCAATTTTACAGATTATGCTGCAGCTGGAAATCTTCGTATCGGTTTGATGGTGATTGAAGACAGTGTAACAGGAAGTGGTTCAGGCTATGATCAACACAGCTACTACTATAATCAAACCGGTCATCCATTTTATCATGTTGGAGACTATAATGGCAGTTATGCCACTATACCGGGATATGTGCATAAAAATGTATTGCGCGATGCCAAACCTGATATCTGGGGAGCAAATGGTGTGATTACAAACCCACAGCCTAACGATCAGTTTACGAAAGATTTCAACGGATTGGATTTGAGTACCTATAACGCAGATCGGGTTTATCTGGTTGGCTTTGTAGCTTATTACAATGCCAGTGATCCAAAGAAAAGGCAAGTGCTTAATGCTTTTGAAGTTAAGCTCAGCGATTTAGGTGCCGTTGGTGTAAACCCTGTGATTACTGAAAATCAACTTAACCTATATCCTAATCCTGCAGCTGATTTAAGCATTATTTCATTAGACTTAGCTAAAACGTCAGATGTCAATGTATATCTTACTGATTTAAGCGGAAGAATGGTGAAACAAGTGATCAGTGAAAAACTTGCAAAAGGAAATCATAAAATTGCAATTGACGCAAATGACCTGGCAAATGGCCTGTACATGGTAAACAGTCAGGTTGATAATCACTTATTTACGCGTAAACTGATCGTCAATCATTAAATAAATGAACATCAAATATATCAAGGCGGCCTTTCGAGGCTGCCTTTTTTTTACATTTGCTGTTAATACTGTGCTCAATATTGCTTGTAAACACTATGATCTGATTACTATATGACCCGCATTTCTAATCGTATCGAGAGGATGCATGAATCGGCTACCTTAATGATGGCACAACTTAGCCGGAATATGCGCAAACGAGGTATCGACATTGTGGACTTAAGTTTGGGTGAACCAGATTTTGATACACCGGAATATATCGTTCAAGCTGCCATTAAGGGCATGAGCGAGGGCTATACGCATTATCCTCCTGTGGCCGGATATGAGGATTTGAAAGAAGCCATTTGTACCAAATTCAAAAGAGACAATAATTTTATTTTTGAAATGGACCAAATTGTTGTTTCTACCGGGGCAAAGCAATCTTTGGCCAACCTGCTTTTCAGTTTAGTTAATCCCGGAGATGAAGTATTGATACCCGCTCCCTATTGGGTAACATATGATGCACAAATCAGGATGGTTGGAGGTATTTCAAAAGTGCTGCCAAGCAGCATCGAAGATGATTTCAAAATCAGTCCTTCTCAATTAGAATCAGGCATTAGCGATAAAACAAAAGTTTTTTTATTTTCTTCACCCTGTAACCCTTCAGGCTCAGTTTATTCAAAAGAAGAGCTTACTCAGTTGGCCAGCGTTTTCGAAAGACATCCCAATGTTTTTATCATTTCTGATGAAATCTATGAATTGATAAATTTTGAGGGGAAACACGAAAGTATCTATCAGTTTGAATCATTGAGAGATCGGGTGGCAATAGTCAACGGCTTATCGAAAGGATTTGCCATGACCGGTTGGCGACTGGGATATATAGCAGCTCCCCGGGAGGTAGCAAGTGCCTGCACAAAGATGCAGGGTCAAATCACTTCCGGCACCTGCACCATTTCTCAAAGAGCAGCTATTGAAGCATTAACTACAGATTATAGCACCTGTTACCAAATGCAGGATATTCTGCAAAAAAGAAAAGATCTAATGTTCAGCGAATTGGATAAAATTCCTGAATTGAAAGTAAATCATCCAAAAGGCGCATTTTACCTTTTTCCAAATGCATCCGCCTATTTTGGTAAGAAATATAAAGGTGAAATCATCAAAGATGCCGATACGCTGAGTATGGCCATTTTAAAATATGCCCATGTAGCGCTGGTTTCTGGTACTGCCTTCGGCAACGATAATTGTTTCAGGATCAGTTATGCCCTTGATGAAGTTAAAATCAAAGAAGCGGGAAAAAGATTGCAGAAATTTTTTAATTCTTTAGCTTAATTGTCTATGAATCAAAGCAATGCTTTAATATCAATCCTTGATGGATTTAGCGGTAAAAAAGCCATGGTTATCGGGGATGTCATGATTGATACCTATATCCGTGGTGAAACGAACCGGATATCACCGGAAGGACCGGTTCCTGTTCTAAATGTAACGAAAGAAGAGTACAGACTTGGCGGTGCTGCCAATGTAGCGTTGAATTTACAAAGCTTAGGAGCTGAGGTAATGCTTTGCAGTGTAATTGGTCAGGATGATTATTCAGAGATCCTCTTATCTCTGCTGAGTCAGCATGCTTTGGACAGCTCATCCATAATGTTTGATGCCGGCAGAAAGACTACGCATAAAACGCGGATTCTGGCACGCGGTCAACAATTGCTGCGTGTGGATAATGAGAGCACACACTTTTTATCCGCTGAAATTGAAAGTCAATTTGAAAAACTATGTACCAAAACGATGCAGAATTTTCAACCTGATGTACTCATTTTTCAGGATTATGACAAAGGAGTACTAACAAAACTCATCATAAACAAACTCATCGATGCCGCCAGAAAAGCCGGTATATTGACAAGTGTTGATCCTAAAATGCGTTCTTTTTTCGAATACAATCAAATCGGATTATTCAAGCCAAACCTCAAGGAACTTTCCGAAGCCCTGAATGAGCGAATCCATTCAGACGATATAGAAGCCCTGAAAAGAGCTTGTGAGAAATTGGCTAAAAAGACAAGTGCAAAGAAACTGCTAATAACACTTTCTGCTCAGGGTATGTACGCCTATGAAAACCATGAAGGTGTTGTGATATCACCGGAAAACATTGTGCAGGTCTCAGATGTTTCAGGAGCAGGTGATACAGTTTTAAGCATTGTTTCTCTGGGCCTGGCCTGTGGAGCTACCTTGACGAATTGTGCCCGTCTGGCCAATTTTGCAGGTGGTTTAGTTTGCGAAAAATCAGGTGTCGTTTCCATTAAGTTTCAAGAGCTAAGCCAGATGCTTAATAAGTTGGAATAGCATGATTAACATTCTAAAACGAGCTAAAGAAACCATCAATCGTTTGATATACGATAGTGCTGAGAATGTGCTCAGTACCCTCAAATATTTGGTTTTCACCGTATCGCTGATAGCATTTGGCATTCTTATCTATTATTACGGATTCCCGCATCCGGCTGTTGAAAAGGCCTTGTTGATCGATATGATCAAATCACTTTTCCTTATTTATATTATTAACTTTTTTATCCGGTGGCTTTATTCCGGATCATTTTTCCAATTTCTGAGTGATAATTGGTTTGAGGGTCTTTTAGTTGTTTTCTTACTACTGGATGCATGTAGCATGCATTGGCTCAAAACCCCTGTATTAACAAATATTATTGCCAACCTCAATCTTGAAGATTATCATCCCATCTATGTGTTGTCAATCCAGGCATATATGATGATACTTGCCGGAAGAGAGATAATTAGAATCAGCCAGGGTTTATTGACTTTTAAAGTTAAACCGGCTATCCTACTGATTTGGTCCTTTATTTTGCTCATTGTGGTTGGGGCTGCCATGCTAATGATGCCTGAGATGACTGTGCAACATGGAAGCATGAATCTGTTAAATGCCTTATTTACTTCGGTAAGCGCAACCTGTGTAACCGGATTGATTGTGGTAGATACAGCAACATTCTTTACGTTGAAAGGTCAGATTATTATACTAATCCTAATGCAATTAGGGGGTATTGGAATTATAACTTTTGCTTCTTTCTTTGCCTTATCCATTTCGGGTAAATCTGGTATTAAACAACAAACAATCGTGGCTGATTTACTGAACAGTGAGAGTACAAGTACAGCCAGGGAACTTCTGAGCAAGATTATTTTTTATACGCTGTTCATTGAATTAATAGGTGCTGTAATTATCTTTTCGCTTTGGATCCCTGATTCCAATTTCTTTCTGAATCAGCATCTTGGATTAAAAATTTATTACTCAATTTTTCATTCTGTTTCTGCATTTTGTAATGCCGGATTTTCACTTTTCAGCGACAATTTAATGAATCATTATGTGGCAGCTCAACCTATATTACAGCTTGGTTTTGCTTTATTGATTGTACTTGGCGGATTGGGCTTTCCTGCTTTACAAGACTTGTTTGGGCGGAAGGCCTTGAGAGATCGCATGCGAAAGCCGTGGAAATCGTGGCAAGTATCAACCAAAGTGGCTGTTTACAGTTCGATTGCACTCATCATTTTTGGGAGTATCTTTTTTTTCGTTCTTGAATATAATAATACCCTGACCGGTGAAAGTGTGAGCAATAAAGTCATACAATCTATCTTCCAATCAGTCACCACACGTACAGCAGGTTTCAACACGGTGGATATTGGTCAGTTAGCAACCCCCACAATCATCCTGTTCATCTTCCTCATGTTTATCGGAGGTTCGTCAGGAAGCACAGCCGGGGGCATTAAAACGTCAACATTTGTAATCATTCTGACTTCGGTTTACGCTACGATCAGAGGCAAAAAACAATTGGAATTCAGCAGACGAGCCATTTCTTTTCAATTCCTGAATCGAGCTTTTTCTATTGTAGCTTTTGCAAGTTTTTTCGTTCTAATTGCTCTTTTTCTACTGACCATCTTTGAACCAGAGAAAAGTTTAATTGATTTGATGTTTGAGACTTTCTCAGCTTTTGGCACGGTAGGTCTTTCCAGAGGCATTACATCTGACTTATCAGCAGCCGGTAAATGGGTCATCATCATTTGCATGTTCATCGGAAGAATCGGAACATTGACATTAGCTTTTGCCTTGAGCCGCTCAGTAAAGACCAATGCTTACAAATACCCTCTTACCCATATGATGGTTGGTTGATCAATTCGTTCTGATGGCTTCAACAGGATCCATCCTTGAGGCCATGAGAGCAGGAATAAACCCTGATATAATACCAATGCCCAATGAGGTTATAACACCAATCATAACGTTACCTACTGATAGCATAAATTGGAAATTGGAAAACTGATTCCCTATTTGAATGGCAGCAAAAACCAATAATAAGCCAAAAGCGCCTCCAATAAAGCATAGGAATATTGACTCAATTAAAAACTCGATTAAGATGAAAATTTTTCTGGCCCCGAGTGATTTTTTAATGCCAATAATAGAGGTCCGTTCTCTGACCGAAACAAACATAATATTAGCAATACCAAAGCCACCCACTAAAATGGCAAAACCTCCGATAAATAATCCGGCAAAATTGATTAATGAAAAAGTTTGATCAAGACCTTGAGTGATGATGCTAACCTGATTCATAGCAAAATTTTCTTCTTCTCCCGGGTTAAGACGTCTTTCATTTCTAAGTATTCCGGTTATCTGATCTTTTAGTTCAATCAGGCTTACATTATCTTTTGCCTGCACAATAATACGTTGAGCAAAAGCCGGATTCTTTTCGTTTACAAATTGAGTCATATAGTGATAAGGTAAAATCACCGCATTATCAAGATTCCAATTCAACAGGCTTTCTCCTTCTTTAAGCATCACCGCAGTAACAACTACTTTTCTGCCACTAATTTTTATTGCTTTTCCAATGGGGTCAATGCCTTGATCAAATAATGTTTCGGCAACACCGGCTCCGATAATAGCTAGATTGTCCCCTTTTTGTGACTCACTATTTGTAAAATATCTTCCTTTAGCAATTTTTAGTTCATAGATTTTATCATAATCATGTGTCACTGCCACGAGCATGGCATCATTCACAGAGCTGCTTTTATATTTCAATAATTTTCCTGCAAGAATAAACTGCATAGCGACAAAATCCGCATTATCAGCCTTTCTTAGAATGGCTTTATAGTCTTTGAAATTTGCTTCAGGTCGATTTACATATTTCCACCAGGGATAATCGCCCCCGAAAGCCCATGGCCATTTTTCAACATAGAGTACTTTATCTCCCATTTGGTTAATGCTATCCCTTACATTGGTCTCAAGGCTATCAACAGAAGCGAAAACCAGGATAATGCAAAAAATACCAATTGTAATACCAAGCAAGGACAGAAACGATCTTAACTTATTATTCCAAAGTTCAGCTATTGTAAGTTCTATGCTTTCCCGTAAAATGCGAATAATGACGCGCAATGAATTATAGTCTTTTGTTAAACAATGGAATAAAAATACAATGATGCCAGCTAATTAGAATTGCTTTAACCAATATTAACAAGCCACTGAATGAAAATCATTTAAAGTAAAAGCTACATAAGGTAACTGTACTAAACTTAGTGATAATGCTTATCTTTGCAGGCCTAAAATTTCAAAAATTATGAAACTATCTCAATTCAATTTTGATCTGCCACCTGAATTAATGGCTATGTATCCTTCACCGGAGCGTGATGAAGCCCGTTTGATGGTTGTACATAAAGAAACCGGTAAAATCGAACATAAAAAATTTAAAGATTTACAAGATTATTTTGATGACGGTGATGCCTTTATTTTGAATAACACAAAAGTATTTCCGGCACGACTTTTTGGAAGAAAAGAGAAAACAGGTGCACGAATTGAAGTTTTTCTTTTGCGTGAATTGAATGTAGAAAATCACTTGTGGGATGTTATGGTTGACCCCGCCCGAAAAATCAGAGTTGGTAATAAATTATTTTTTGGTGATGACGATATGTTAGTTGCCGAAGTAATTGACAATACCACTTCACGTGGAAGAACGATTAGATTTATCTATGATGGCACTGATGATGAATTTAAAGCTACCCTTTTAAAATTGGGCGAGATGCCTTTGCCGAAGTATATAAAACGAGAGTCTGAAGAGCTGGACCGCGAAAGATATCAGACGATATATGCTAAACACCAAGGTGCAGTAGCCGCTCCGACAGCAGGACTACACTTCAGTCTCGAATTATTAAAAAGGCTTGAATTGAAAGGCGTAAGTTTTGCAGAACTTACATTACATATTGGCTTAGGAACTTTTCGTGATATTGAAGTTGAAGATCTATCGAAACACAAAATGGATGCAGAATATTTCAAGGTTGATCAACAGGCCGCTGATGTGGTAAATAAAGCAATTGATGCCAAAAAAAGAATTTGCGCCATTGGCACAACCACTGTTCGTAGCATCGAATCGGCTGTATCGGCTGAACATTATTTAAAGCCTGCAGAAGGATGGACAAAACTATTTATCCATCCGCCTTATAATTACCGGATTGCAAATTGTATGGTCACCAATTTCCATAGGCCGAAATCAAGTTTATTAATTATGATTGCAGCCTTCATGGGGTATGATCTGACTATGGAATGCTATAAACTCGCTATCAAAGAAAAATACAAATTCTATTCTTACGGAGATGCCATGCTGATATTATAGAAACATTATTAAGCGCATCATTTTGGCTAATAAAAAGCATGCAATTATAGTAGCAGGAGGTTCCGGATCTCGAATGAATGGACAAGAGCCGAAACAATTTCTGTTGATTCAGCATATTCCGATGTTCCTTTATGCTGTCAAAGCATTTCAAAGTGTAATTACAGATATTGAAATAATCATTGTAGTTCCGTCCCATTATTTGGATGAAGCAAAGATGCTACTTCAGCAATATTTACCGAAAGCAAAAAATATCCGGTTTTGTAAAGGTGGCGATAAACGCTTCCATTCAGTTGCAAATGGCTTAAAACAATTGCGGGATAATCAACCCGGAGATTTGGTGGCTATTCACGATGCAGCCAGACCGCTTGTCTCATCTGAATTAATTCAGCATGCTTTTGATCTAGCTGAAGAAAAAGGGAATGCGGTTCCCTGCATATCTGTCAACGATTCGTTAAGAATGGTAGAAGATCAAAATAACAAAGCTTTAGACAGAAATCAGATCGTTGCAGTGCAGACACCACAAGTTTTTGAAATCAGTAGTCTGACATCGGCCTATGCACAAACTTACCAACCTTCTTTTACCGACAGTGCTTCCATTATGGAATCAACTGGCCATAAAATTCACTTATTCGAAGGCGAAAAATCAAACTTTAAAATCACGACTCCACTAGATTTTGAGTTTGCAAGTCTGATTTTAAATACAAGATACTATATCAATTAATGTTCGTCTTCATCGAAGAAGAAATCTTCCGCTGTAGGGTAATCAGGCCAAATATCTTCAATTCCTTCATACAATTCTCCATCATCCTCTAACTCCTGCAAATTTTCAATTACTTCAATAGGAGAACCTGATCGAATGGCAAAATCAATTAATTCCTCCTTGCTTGATGGCCAAGGAGCGTCTTCTAAGGATGAAGCTAGTTCTAGCGTCCAATACATAGACTAAATCGGGTTGTTAATTGTTAATTATAAAGACTATTTCTAAGGAGCGCAAAAGTAGATTTTTTTTTGAATTTTGCAACTATTTGCGAGCATTCCATTTAATATCTTTTCCTCCATACCGATAACAAAGAGTCCTTGACAAAACAAATAAATAGTCAGACAAACGATTGAGATATTTAAGTATCACGTCATCAAGCTTTTCTGACTCATTTAATTGTGTACAGATTCTTTCAGCTCTGCGACAAACGCAACGTGCGATCTGACAATAAGATGCCTGAATGCTCCCCCCGGGGAGGATAAAGTTCTTTAGATCAGGTAATGTTGCAGTCATCTGGTCTATTTCTTTTTCAATTGTTTGTATATCTTGTTCCAGTAAATCAGGTTTTACAACATTTTTAGCACTGGGATCAGAAGCCAGTGCAGCCCCCAAGGTAAATAATATTGACTGAATATTTCGAAGCTTCTTACTCAGTTCTTTTTGATCAGCAATTGAATCAGTAATTAAACCCAACCAGGCATTCAATTCATCTACTGTACCATACGCTTCAATTCTGATATGGTGTTTCGGGACACGTTTCCCACCCAGCAAAGAGGTCAGGCCTTTGTCTCCTGTTTTAGTATATATTTTCATGATTTAGATTATTGCAATGCTTTCATTCTGAACATCAGATTCGACTAATCCGTCTTTTAATCTAACAATCCTGTGGGCATGTAAGGCAATTTCTTCCTCGTGGGTTACTAACAAAACGGTATTTCCCTTGGCATGGATATCGGCAAACAATTCCATGATTTCTTCAGAAGTCTTACTATCCAGATTTCCTGTTGGCTCATCGGCAAGAATCAAGGAAGGGTTATTTATTAGCGCGCGGGCAACAGAAACGCGCTGTCTTTGGCCACCTGAAAGTTCATTCGGTTTATGTTTCATCCGGTCTCTCAAACCAACTGCTTCAAGCATGTTAGCAGCCCGTTCTATTCTTTCTGATTTCGATACTCCGGCATAAACAAGTGTTAATGCTACATTTTCTAGAGCCGAAAGTCTGGGAAGTAAATTAAAGGTTTGAAAAATAAAACCAATTTCATTGTTCCTTATTCTGGCTAATTCATCATCAACCATCACACTAACATCGTTTCCGTTTAGAATATATTTACCACTACTCGGGGTGTCGAGGCAACCAATAATATTCATTAAAGTAGATTTACCTGAACCTGAAGGACCCATCAATGCGACATATTCGTTCTTTTGCAAATCAATTGATACAGATCGTACGGCCGGAATTTCTACCTTTCCCAGTTTATAAATTTTACTGATTTCTGTTAAATGAATGAGTGCCGGCATAATGACTATTTGTTCATTAATTTAGGTACCTTGAAATAATCAGAGTCTTTTACCGGAGCATTTTCCAGCGCTTCGTCATGCGTTATTTCTTGCCTAATATAATCATTCCTCAACACGTTGTTATGGTCGTTTACATAGACCAAAGGCTGAACCCCTTCAGTATCAACTTTATCCAGCTTTTCGACAAAAGCAATAATCTTGTTAAATTCATCCACAAACTTATCCTTCTCTTGTTCATTGAATTCAAGTTTTGCTAAATCAGCTAATTTTTCGACCATGGCTTTATCTACCTTCATATCGCAGGCTAAAGTAAAAAAAATAGCCGTAGGCCTTAGTTAAAAAGCTTTAACAATTCACTTTGCATAGTCGTTTTAACGCGGTTACGAACTTCAATTGCATTAGCTGTTTTTTCCGGTAATAGGGGCTCCAATATTTTGATACGCATCAATCCCGGCCTGCCAGAGAAAAAATGAGCATAAGGCCATAGATGCCAGGCATCAGCTAGAATAACGGGTAATAAAGGGATTTGCCGATCAGTGGCTAATTTAAAAGCTCCTTTTTTGAATGACAATAATTCAGGGGCTTTTTCAGAGACGGTGCCTTCAGGAAATATAACAACATCATATCCTTCCTTCATTTTGGAATAGACGGTATCCAGCATTTGCCCTGCCGAGTGCATTTTAGACCGATCTATGGGTATATCTGATTTTTTGAACAGCCACCCCAACAGTGGAATCTTTACAATTTCAATTTTACCGAGGAAACAGGTAGGACGTGTACTAATTGCCATGATGAGTAAAATATCCAACCAGGAACTATGGTTAGGACAAATAATCACCGGTTCCTTAGGAAAAAACTCCTGGGCAGGTTTCAGCAGTCTGATTCGTACCCCTGTCGCCAGCAATAGTAATTTAATTATACGCGTCCGCAGATAATAAATAAATGGCATTTGCCTTTTCAAAAGGATGGCCGGCCAGGACAATAAAAATATAATAACAAAGACGATGATAAAGCAAAATATGAAATAGCAAACCCATAGGGATTTTAGTATCTTTACCCACACTTTCATGATTACGAAATTATCAATTTAATACCAATGGAAACCGTTGTCAGTGGCATTCGATCTACCGGAAATTTACATTTAGGAAATTATTTCGGCATGATTAGCCAGGCAGTGAAAATGCAACATAACTATAATTGCTATTATTTTGTAGCCGATTTGCATTCACTGACCACTCATCCCAAACCGATCGATTTTCAACGCAATGTGAAACAAGTGCTTGTAGAATATCTTGCCTGCGGAATTGATCCTGAAAAGTGTATTCTCTATGTTCAAAGCGATATTCCTGAAATCTCCGAGTTATATCTAATTATGAATATGCTCGCTTATAAGGGAGAGCTAGAACGCGTAGTAACCTTTAAAGATAAGGCAAGAAAACAACCTGATAATATTAATGCAGGACTACTCACCTACCCGGTTCTAATGGCGGTTGATATCATTATTCAGCAAGCCGACAAAGTGCCTGTTGGTAAAGATCAGGAACAACATCTGGAGATGACAAGAAATTATGTAAAAAGATTCAACTCGATGTATGGTGTAGACTTTTTTCATGAACCGGTGGCCTTCAGCTATGAAAAAAATTTGATAAAAATTCCCGGCCTGGACGGCAGTGGAAAAATGGGGAAATCGGAAGGCGAGAAAAATGCTGTTTACTTATCAGATACGCCAGAAAAAATTCGTAAAAAAGTGATGAGGGCAGTAACTGATAGTGGTCCTGAAAAAGCAAATTCAGTGAAAACTGATGCCGTACAAAATCTATTTACATTACTCAATGTGGTGTCAGCGCCCGATACTGTTCAATACTTTGAAGAACAATACAACCATTGCACCATCCGATATGGCGATTTAAAAAAACAATTAGCTGAAGATATAATTACATTCACTACACCTATCAGAGAAAAAATTGAAGCTTTATCGGCTGATGATGCATATATCCTGAAACTGAGAACACAAGGTGCAGAAAAGGCAAGAGAAAATGCTAGGAAAACGCTTGAAGGCGTGAGAGAAATCATTGGAATAACAACTAAATAATTAATTTCCCATCGAAATTGAATAAAACTTTCGCTATGGAACAGGACGAATTAAGAGTAAAGCATATTGCCATTGCCGGCAATATTGGATCAGGAAAAACCACTCTGACTGAAAAACTGGCAAAAAATTTTGGATGGGAACCGCACTACGAGGATGTTGATAATAATCCCTACCTCTACGATTTTTACCAGGATATGCCACGATGGTCTTTCAATCTTCAAATCTACTTTCTTAATAGTCGTCTGAAGCAAATCCTTGAAATAAAAAATGGAGGAAAAACAGTTGTTCAGGACAGAACTATTTATGAGGATGCGAATATTTTTGCGCCAAATCTCCATGCTATGGGTCTGATGGACAGTCGTGATTATGAAAACTATAAAGGTATCTTTTCGACACTCACATCTATGGTCTCAGCTCCCGACTTGCTGATTTATCTGAAGGCAGGTATCCCGACCTTAGTCAATCAAATTCAAAAACGAGGGCGTGAATATGAAGACAACCTTCGGCTTGATTACTTGCGCAGACTGAACGATTATTACGAAAAATGGATTGAGAAATACAGTCTGGGCCGGCTGCTTGTCATCGATATTGACAAGATGAATTTTGCGGATAATCAGGAAGATCTTGCCGAGGTTGTTAGTCGTGTAAATGCTGAATTATTCGGGTTGTTTTAGGCCTAATCTTTCAATAAGGGCTTTTGTAAGCAGATATATTTACCTGTTTTAAAACCGTCTTAGCTCTTTATCAGAGAAAATAATAATCCTTCCTCTGGAAAAATATTTCAATCAATTCTAAATAACTTAATTAACACAGGTTTAGGTACGAGGTAAGCTATCATTTTACGACTACCTATTAGTCTACATAATAGAAGCAGCCCCGCCAAATGGTGGGGCTGCTTCGCTAATGAGTCATGAGACCCTATAGCTGTTACTGTTTGCTATTTTGAAAGGATCAGTTTGCGGGTTATCACATAGTCGCCTATGTTGAACCTTATTAAGTATTGACCCGATGCGAAATCTTGCAAATCCAGATCATAATCCCAGACTCCATTTACATGGTCTGCCCGGTTAAAGATCTCTCTGCCAATCGCATCATACATACTCCAGTTCATGTCCGTACTTAATCCTATATCCATCGTGATATGAACCATACCTGATGTCGGATTAGGATACAAATGGAGATTTGCATTTAATGCTTTCAGATCAATGCCCAAACCAAAGGTGGCAGGTACAATAATCGTGAAACTCCTGCGACAACCGTTCGCATCCACTATGGTTACCATGAATGTATCAGGACCTAAGCCATTGATATCTTCGGTGGTGGCTCCAGTGCTCCAAATGAACTGATATGGCGGAATACCTCCTGTGGGTGTAATATCAATTGCTCCGTTTTCCCAACTTGGTGCGGTAGCAGGAGTTACACTTGGTGTACCAATGCTAATCGGTGCATTTGAATTTACCGTATAACTGGCCGTTGCTTCACATCCGTTTACATCAGTTACGGTAACAGTATAAGTACCTGTTGTTAAACCGGTGATCTGTGAAGCAGTCATTGCATTACTCCAGATATAAGTATACGGATTTGTTCCTCCACTTACACTCAAAGTAATTTCTCCATCAGAACCACCGTCACAGCTTACAATACTGACAGTTCCTGAGATAGCTATCGGTGTAAATACTGTGATATCTATCTGATCCTGATCAGTACATCCAGATGCATTCGTCACGATATAAGTGATAGTATGCGTACCCGGACCGGCTGTTACCGGATCGAAGGTACCCAGTGATGCACTGGTTATACCTGTTCCACTCCAGGTTCCTCCGGTGGTTGCTGCTGTCAGCGTTACTGCTGCATCATCTGAACAGAATGGACCTACCGGAGCTGTAATTGTCGGATCCGGTATTTCATTCACAGTGATTTGCATATTTGCTGAATCCGTACATCCGTTCCCATTTGCGAAAGTGTAAGTAACTGTGAACACACCTACTCCAGCGAAGGCCGGATCAAAGGTTCCTGCTATAGGATTACTGATACCAGGACCACTCCAATATCCGCCTGTCGGACTTGCACTCAATGTCACTGCAGGATCATTTTCACAATATGGCCCTGCCGCTGTTACAGTCACTACAGGACTGGCAAATACTTCAATAACAGTTGTTGCCACGTCTGTGCAGTTGTTGATGGTAGTTACTGTATAAGTGATGGTATGTAAACCTACCCCTGCAATTGCCGGATCAAAGGTTCCTGTTGTTGCATTCGTAATACCGGTTCCACTCCAGGTTCCGCCTGCAGTTGCTGCGGTCAATGTGACTGCTGCATCATTATCGCAGAAAGGACCTGTTGCTGTTATCGTGGCATCAGGTGCCGGATTAACCGTTACCATCATCGTGTCACTATTATCACATCCGTTGCCATCTGTAATGCTGTAAACAATCATATGGGTACCCAATCCGGCTACTGCAGGATCAAAGTCACCGGTTGTTGCATTAGTAATGCCGTTACCTGTCCAGCTTCCGCCTGACACATCAGCAGTTAATGTAATAGTACCTTCGTTGATACAATAATTATCAGCACTGGTGATATTGACCGGAGTTAACGGATATACCTCAACAAATACTGTATCCGCATTGTAGCATCCGAAAATAGATGTCAACGAATAGGTAATTTGATGAATACCTATGCCTGCGCTGCTTGGGTCAAACTCACCCGTTGTAGAATTCATGCCGGCACCGCTCCAGATACCTCCCGGTGTTGCTGAAGTGAATGTTTGAATACCGGCATTCACGCAATAAGCACTGTTAGCTGTGATTGTTGCATCAGGTAATTGGTAAACTACTACCTGCACTTGATCCTGATCTTCGCAACCATTGATATCCGTTACTGTAACTGTATAGGTAGTGCTGATTATTGGTGAAGCAGTCGGATTGGCCAAGGTCGGATCATCTAATCCAGTAGTTGGCAACCAGGAATACGTATATCCCGGTGTTCCTCCGCTACCCGTTGGTACTCCTCCGATTATGGTCGAGTTTCCTGCACAAATACCTACTATAGCACCTGCATCAGCAACCGGTAATGGATTTACTACTATCGTTACGCTATCTACTACATCACATCCTATCGAATCATGAACCGTCAGTGTATAGGTTGTAGTGATGGTCGGATTTGCTGTTGGATTAGCAATATTCGTTGCATCCAAACCTGTTGACGGTGCCCAGTTATAATGTAAAGGACCACTGCCACCATATGCGGTCGGGCTGCCGCCCAATACTACGCTATTACCAAAGCAGATATCATTACCACCCAAGTCAACAAAAATCTGTGGGTTGACATGAATATTCACTGAATCACGATTCGAGCATCCGTTGGCATCGGTTAATTCAACCCAGAACAAACTGTCTGTCGTTGGTTGTACTGTGATGTGATCAATACCCGTTTGACCTGTACTCCAAGTATGTGCACCCGGTACAGCACTTGAGTAATAAACCGTTCCGTTCCATGTTCTGGGTGAGAAAGTACTACCCAGCGGATAAGTAATTCCCGCACCCGTTTGAATTTGCATATCTGTATTGGAATAGGTATTTGCTCCATTCGTATAATTAATCAGCGTTGAATGTAAGGTGATCAATATTCCGTATGTTGTATTTGCAGGTATACTTAAACCGCCTATTCCAACATAAGTCGGATTACCCGATCCAGCTCCTGTTACTGTTGTTGATCCCAATAAATTCCAACCGGATAACGAATTTGTATTTCCTTGATAAGTACCATTGCGCCAATACACATCGCAAGTTGACGAACCATTATCCATATTGATATCAAAACCTGTTATTGTCAACGGATTACCGTAGGTGCTAAGGTCAAACATATTTCCTGCCTGTCCATTATTGCTTGCAAAGGTAGTGGTCAAGGATCCACTCAGATTTGTTGTTAATTCAACTGTATCTCCATAACATATAGAGTCATCGTTACCTAATAAGAATATGGTTGGATGTGGTAAATCCCATACTTCAACATTTACAACAGCATAGTCTGAGCATCCGTTGGCATCCGTGACTGTAACTGTATAATTCGTGATTCCAAAGTTAGTAGGATCCAAAGTTGGATTGGCTAAGGTTGGGTCATCAAGATCAGTCGTTGGATTCCATACATAGGTGTATGGGGTACCACCACCACCTGATGCAGTTGGTGATCCGCCCAGCACTACTGTTGATCCGTCAAAACAGAATGATGTGTCATTGCCGGCATCTACGATTGGTAATGGATTCACGTTTACCGTGACTACATCCTGAGCAGTACAACCATTGGCATCCGTTACAGTAATTGTATAGGTTGTTGTGGTGCTCAAAGTGGCTGTTGGATTTGATACCACACTACTGCTTAAACCAGTAGTCGGATTCCAGCTATAAGAATATCCCGGAGTTCCTCCCGATGCGGTGGGTGCTCCTCCAATACTGGTGCTACTGAAAGCACAGATTGTTGGATCTAGCCCGGCATCTGCAATTAAAGCACTTGGCTCGGTGATCGTCACACTTCCTGTAGTAGTACACAGGTTGGCATCTGTTACGGTTACCGTATAGGTACCTGCAGCAAGGCCGGTTGCTACCTGAGTGGTCTGACCATCACTCCAGGCATAGCTATATGCTGTTGTTCCACCTGATGGTGTTGCCGTGGCTGTTCCCGTGCTATTTCCATTACAGTCCACATCCGTTTTACTCATGCTGACTGTTAATACTGCCGGTTCTGTAATAGTGACACTTCCTGTTGTATTGCAACCGTTAAAGTCGCTAACAGTGACAGAGTATGTTCCAGGTGATAATCCCGAAATGGTTTGAGTAGTTCCACCTGTTGACCATAAATAAACATATGGTGGGGTTCCTCCTGATGGATTTGCCGTTGCCGTACCGTCATTCGCTCCATTACAAGATACATTAGTTTGAGACATTGTTACAGGTAATGGTGTTGGTTGAGTAATTGTTACAGTACCCGTGATAGTGCAGAGATTCGCATCCGTTACGGTCACCGTATAAGTACCGGCTGTCAGTCCGGTTGCTGTTTGAGCCGTCTGTCCATCACTCCATAAATAACTGTATCCTGGTGTGGCACCTGCTGGAGTAGCTGTCGCTGAACCGTCACTTCCTCCATTGCAGCTAACATTGACCTGAGACATACTTACTGTTAATAAAGTAGGTTCAAGAATCGTTGCAGTACCAGTTGAGTTGCACAAATTAAAGTCAGTAACTGTAACCGAGTAAGTCCCCGCTGATAATCCCGTTATTGTTTGAGATGTTCCTCCATTCGACCATAAGTATGTATATGGTGGTGTACCACCGGAAGGATTAACCGTGGCGGTTCCATCATTGGCTCCAAAACAGGTTATATCTGTATGAGAGACACTAATCGGCCAAGGTATCGGTGCCGGTTCGGTAATCGTCACACTGGCTGATTTAACACAATTAAATGCATCCGTAACTGTGAGTGTATAAGTACCGGCAATCAGATTACTGATCGATGAAGTTGTTGCCCCGGTTGACCATAAATAAGCGTATGGTGTTGTTCCGCCAACGACAACAGATGAAGCACTACCGTTGTTTCCTCCATTACAACTTACATCTACTTTAGTCAAAGTTAGCGTCAGCATACTTGAAGATTGGCTGATAGTAACGCTAGCTGTATTAGAACATCCATTTGCATCCGTAACCGTTACGGTATAAACACCCGGTACTAATCCTGTTGCGGTCTGGGTCGTTTGTGAAGAAGGATCATTCCAGGCATAGTTGAAAGGTGCCGTTCCACCACCTGGTGTTGCAGTAGCAGTTCCATCTCCAGCACCATAACAGGTCACATTAGTAGAACTCATGCTAATGGTTAAGGCAGCAGGCTCTAATATTGTTACGGTTCCTGTTACGGTACAACTGTTCGCATCTGTTACCGTTACCGTGTAGGTTCCTGCTATCAGGCCGGTTGCCGTCTGGGTCGTCTGTCCATCACTCCATGCATAACTATAGGCTGTTGTTCCGCCTG
>CAYPSW010000023.1:0-21597 GCA_964413685.1 uncultured Chitinophagales bacterium | reverse complement strand
ATATAAATGATAAATAATTGTTTTAATTCGAGTATAAGAAGGGAACTAAATCAGCACATAACAACTACTATAGTGCATTTGGCGGATGGTGCTAAAAATGAAGATTATAGCAATAAATAAACATAGTAGTAAACTAAAAATTCGGAGCGTTGAAATGCCAAACGCAGCATATTTAAACCGGTACCCACAACTAAAAACCTAAAATAACTCTGCACGACATAAAACTCATATCTGAAATTGCAAAGGGTAATCAACAAGCATTTAAAATGCTTTACAACCATTATAAGAATAAGGTTTACAACATCGCTTTGAATTATCTACATAATGTGGAGGATGCGGAAGAAATAACTCAAGATGTTTTTCTTACGATTTTCAATAAGGCAACTACTTTTAAACAAAAATCTAAAGTGAGTACTTGGGTCTATCGCATTACGATGAATAAATCTCTCAATCAATTAGAAAAGCGTAAAAGAAGGCCTACATCAAATGATGACATAAAAGACTTTTATGCAGTTAATTTCTCACACCCGGGTGTACGATTAGAAGACAAGGAAAAAGCAAAGCACCTTTTTGCTGCCATTGAAAAACTGCAACTAAATCAAAAGACAGCTTTGATACTGAGTTATATAGAAGACCTTCCAAGAGAGGAGGTCGCAAATATCATGGGAAAATCTTTAAAGTCTATCGAAGGATTATTGCAAAGAGCAAAATCAAACCTAAAAAAGGAATTAGTGAAAATGTACCCGAAGGAAAATTAAAAAATAACGGTCTAAATGTACATGGATAAAAAAGAAAAATGGGCAGAAGATGTTCTGAACGTTTTGGATAATGTTGAACAAGTAGAACCAAAGCCAGAACTTTTTAACAAGATAAACAGGCAGCTGTTTGAAACAAGACAAGTTAAAATTATTCCGCTTAAGCAAGTAAAATTAGTGGCTGCAGCTGCTTGCCTGGTTTTCGCTGTGAATGTGTATGTTTTTGCTTCAAACATTAAATCAAACCAAATTACTAAAACAACTGAAAGACAAGATTTATTAACAGAATATACTCTATATAAATAAATTATAAAATGAAAAGGGAAACTTTATATGTTTGGATTATCGCATTATTAGTATTGGTAAATGCCGTGCAGCTCGGTGCCTTCTTGTTTAAACCCAAACCACCTAAACCTCCAAGACAAGAACAACATCAAGATTTTAGAGGGAGAGCTGTAGAAATATTAAACCTCTCCGAAACTCAACGTGAACAGTTTTATAAATTGGCAGATAAACATGGTGCTGAAATGGAAGCATTAAATAGGAAAGAAAAATCTCTTACCGCAGCTTATTTTGATAACCCTACGGAGTTAGGATTGGATGCTATTCTTACAATTCAATCTCAAAAAGTAACATTTACCCAAGAGCACTTTAATGAAATAGAATCCATTATCACAGTAAAACAAAAACCCGATTTTGAAAAATTTAAAAAGGAAGCAATACAGTACATTATCCGGTAGTTAGCGTTTTTTCGTGTGACCCGAAAGATTTAATTAATTCCACTGTCTAAAACTTAACAATCATTCAAAATTTAATTTTATGCAATATTTAGCTAAACTTCTTTGGCTTTCTATTCTCGCTTGTGGAATTAGCAGTCAAATTTCAGCACAATCGTTTTATGACGAAGCTACTGTACAAACTATACAAGTATATATGTCTCAGAGTAACTGGGATCAGTTATTAGATAATGAACATGCCACTACCGGAGATTATATCATGGCAGATAGTATATCAATAAATGGGACCGTTTTTGACAGTGTTGGGGTAAAATACAAAGGGAATAGTTCATATAATGCAAATCAAATCAAAAATCCATGGCACATAGAACTGGACACTTACAAAGATCAAAATTATCAGGGGTACAAAGACATAAAACTTGTAAATGGATATAAAGATCCTTCTTTTTTAAGAGATGTATTGGCGTATAAAATCATTAGACAATACATGGATGCTCCTTTGGCCAACTATGCAAATCTTTATGTAAATGGTACACTAATCGGCTTATATTCTAACACTGAAGCCATTTCAAAAACATTTGTAAAAGATAGATTTGGAAACAAAACAAATACGTTTTTAAAATGCAATCCACCAGCTGGTGCAGGCCCTACAACTACTGATTTACCCAACTTGGTATATTTGGGAACAGATAGCATTGACTATTATGATGCTTATGGCCTAAAGTCAGTTGCTGGTTGGCAAGAGCTTATTAACCTTTGCGATACGCTAGCCAATAACACAACTGCCATTGAAAACATATTGGATGTTGACCGGGCTTTATGGATGTTAGCGATAGACAACGTACTGGTTAATCTTGATAGCTACATAGGGCAGTTTTCTCAGAATTACTACTTGTATCAAGATGATTACGGCAGATTTCTCACTGTAATGTGGGATTTCAATGAATCTTTTGGAACATTCTCTATGACAGGTTCCGGCAATTTGAATTCTACAACAGCTAAACAACAAATGAGTCACCTATTACACAGTGGCGATGCGAATTTTCCATTAATCAGTAAATTACTGGCAATACCGACTTATAAAAGAATGTATCTAGCCCACTTGAAAACCATTTTGGAAGAAAACTTCACCAACAATGGCAATTACTACAGTATGGCACAAACATTACAAAACACCGTTGATGCATCGGTACAAGCGGATCCGAACAAATTCTATACCTATGCTCAATTTACCTCAAGCTTAACAACAGATGTTAATATAGGAGGGCCGGGTCCTGGAGGAGGTAGTATCTCTGGAATAACCAATTTAATGAATGGTAGATATTCTTATTTAATGTCTCAAAATGATTTTACTACAACTCAGCCAAGCATTTCAAATATTTCTGTTTCAAATGGAACAATTGCTTTAGGTAATACAATAACAATAAGCGCCACAGTTACAGACGAACAAAATGTGTATTTATATTATAGAAGTCAAGAATATGCTCCATTTAATAAGATAGCAATGTTTGATGATGGAAATCATAACGATGGGGCTGCCAACGATGATGTTTTTAGTGCGGACTTGACAATAAATTCGCTCAGCACTCACTATTACATTTATGCAGAAAACAGCGGCATAGGAAAGTTTTCTCCTGCCAGAGCTCAACATGAATATTATTCTCTTATTGCCACAGGTGGAATAACTCCAGGAGACATAGTTATAAACGAATTTATGGCTTCAAATGATACTACAGTTGCTGATCAAGACGGAGAGTATGATGATTGGGTGGAGCTATACAATAATTCCGCAAGTGCAATTGACATTAGTGGATATAGATTGAGTGGCGACTTATCAGGATTGTCGTCATTCACTTTCCCTTCTGGAACATTATTACAAGCCGATGAGTACTTAATTGTTTGGGCAGACAAAGATTTAAACCAATCTGGTTATCATGCCGCTTTTAAACTATCTTCAGGTGGTCAAACACTATACCTTGCCGATGCATCACAATTTATTATTGATTCTGTAGCATTTCCTTCACAAAACTCAGATGAAACATTTGGAAGGTATCCGAATGGAACCGGTTCTTTTCAAACTTTGCCTGCCACATTTGGAGCAGAAAACCACACAAGGCAAAATACTTCAATTGCTGAATTTGGGAATATTCTGAATTACAATTTATATCCAAATCCAGCACAAAATTATTTCATAATAGACATCTCAGATAATTCAGTTGAAAATAAAGAATTAGTTATTTACAACACGAATGGACAGCAAGTATTTTCAACAATAATTCAAGAAAAAAAAATTATACAAACTGACCAATTAAGTAATGGACTGTACTTAATTAGAGTAGGAAATTCTGTGAAAAAGTTAATAATAAACAGATAATTTCTTTTGCGAAAAAAAGTAAAAAACTGTAGGCAACAAAATATATAAGGCAGCTAAAAAGACGACCCAACAGATAAAAATAATTAAAAATGAAAAAGCTACTATTTACGCTTACAATAATAGCAACAATTACAAGTTGTGATTTGCAAAGCAATAAATCAAAAAATATGGGAGAACAAAAAAATCAATCGGACAAAAATCTTTCGCAACAAGACACAACACCAAAAGTGACAGGAATTGGTGGAATTTTTTTTTCCTCAGATAATCCTGAAAAGACAAAAGAATGGTATTCTGAAAATTTGGGACTTGAAGTAAATCAATGGGGTTCAAGCTTTGAATTTAGAAACACAAACAGACCAGCCGAAATAAATTACTTGCAATGGAGTCCGTTCAAACAAGGGAGTGAATATTTTGCCCCTTCAAAAAAGGAATTTATGATAAACTACAGAGTCCAAAATATAGAAGGACTTGTAAAGAAACTCAAAGATAATGGAGTAACAATTGTTGATAGCATAGCGTCATTTGACTACGGAAAATTTGTCCATATTATGGATGCAGAAGGAAACAAAATAGAACTTTGGGAACCAATTGACAGTGTGCTTACTGCAATGGAGGGAAAAACAACGAAGTAAAATAAAATAAAGTCGTGTAGGTAAATTGATAGTTGAATAAACAAGGCTAAAACAACCAATCCAGGCATTTGGGATAGAACACTAAAAATGAATATAGTAACAATGAATTAGGCAGTATGCAAAAGGTGATTCTATTATTAGTTTTACTTCTTGAATCTATGGGTAGTTATGCCCAATCTCCTACATTATTAGGAACCCATGGATCAAACTCTCCTCAAGCATTATATGGTTTGGGTGCACAAATTGCCCGATATGGATTTACAGATTTAAAAATTAAAGAAGGAATAATCAACGGTAGCAATCAAGTACAAAGTAGAGCTATAACTTTAGATTCATTAAACATCCAACAAGTTGTTTATTTAACATGGCCGGACACCTCTTCTGTAAATGAGCACGAAAGAATCCCAACAGGGTTAGATAGTATAGAAGTGTTTCAAAACTTGGATACCTTTATAAATGAAATAGGTCCTTATATCGAGTACATTCAAATTTCTCAAGAACCTTTTGGAGCAACTTCTTACGATCCGAATGAACCAATAAGCAATGTGTTAAACTGGTGGAAGGCAGTAGCTCAATTTATACGAAACAAACAAACCTTAAACCCAAAAGATTTAGGACACATACAATTAATTACGGGAGGGATTACGGGAGTAAATGGAGCTATTAATGACCCCAGTGCCCCAATTGTAACATTAATCGATTCTGTAATTTCGTTTGGGGAGACTTATTGTGATGCAATTGATTTGCATTTGCATGTTGTGGATATTACTATGGGCGAAAGCATTATTAATTACATTAATTCCCGAACAACCCATCCGCTTGTTTGTACAGAATGGAGTCAATCGAAAGCTGCCGGACCATTAGGAAATAATTGGTTGGATACAGTGAACACCGTTTCAGGATTTGGAAACCTTACCAACAAACAAATTATTGACAGTGCTTATAGTGCCCCCATGGATAGCTCTGACTGGGATACGTTGATAGCAACCTCACCATTCGCAACAGATTTTATACCTGATTTTTATGCGGTAATGGATAGTAATTGTTTTAAACTTGCCTGCTATGGAGGTGTTTTTCAATATGGTTCTCCAGCCTTTGATTGGGATCAATTAATTGCATCCAAAACAGTTGCTCAATTTCGTTACCATAACAATCCTTTTTATGATGAGTTTACTAGTTTATCTAACATACTTTCAAATGGACTTTATAGTACAAACTGCTCAACATTAGGCATTACTGACGAGCATCTTAAACCTAAATATAATTATTCAGCATATCCAAATCCATTTAATGATTTTACTACTATAGAGTTAAATAGTAATATAAATGAAATTTATTCTTTACGGCTATTCAATATTTTAGGAGAGAACGTAAGAACAATATCGAATATATCGTCAAATAAAATAATTTTAAAACGTGAGAATCTAAAAACAGGCGTTTACTTTTTTCAATTACAGTCAGCCAAAGAAAGAATGTCTGGAAAAATAATAATAAAGTAAATAAAGCACATGGCTACAACAAAATGTAACCGTAATTGCGGATTTTGTGCTAAACTGAAATGAAGTATTTCAACATGCCAAACGCTCCTACACAAACTGTTTCATGCCGATAAAATACGACTGAGAGTAAAACTAAACTTGAAAAGAGGAATATGAGTAATTTACTACCCAATTTGCTTCCATCAACCTGAATCCAGTAGTATTTAGGCGTGGCATCAAAGGACATACATCACCCAAAAGGTCAGGGCCTGAAAAACAATAATGCCATCCACCAAACCGAAGAAATAAAAATCGCCCCGATCTTCCTTTGCCTTGCCCAGCACCAACAGGGCAAACAACGCAGAAAGGAGAATAGCCGGCCAGGCCAATCCCCCCGGATAATTCATAAAATCGTGTGCAAAAGCCATCAGATAGCTGAGTGAAATAAGCAAGATGCTAAGATGCTTGGATTTCTTCCAGCCTAAAACCTGTGCCAGTGTTTGAATACCAAAGCGTTTGTCTTCAGCCACATCGCGTAAATCGAAAGGAAGCATAAGGGCCAGAATCAAAAGAAAACGTTCAATAAACAAAGCCGCCAGTCCGGGTATCGATTCCTTCACCCCCGAATCGATGGCTGGTAATAAAGCGGTAACCCCCGCCCAAACCAGGGCAATAAGAAAAGATTTCAAATAACTGATATCACGAATTCTGAATAGTCCGGTCTTTTTGAAAAGAAAAGGAATATTGTAAAAACTCGCTACAAAGGCCAGCAAAACAAGGGTGATTATATCGCGGGAAGGAATCTGAAAAATCAAAATACTGCAAATGACTAATGAACCAAAGCCGAACAGCAAGACCGGATAGAAATTCCGGAGCAACCAGACATAGCGATAATGATACATTTGCTGATGGGTGAGTCTTACAGGAATTACCCGTGCAAGATCATAAACAAAAATAGTCCCAAAAAAAACAATCCATGACAGCTCGTCTATTTTCAGGCTTCCGCTTACCTGCAACATGGTCTGCTGATAAAGACAAAAGGTGGCAAAAGCAATAAAGAGGTTTCCGTAGAACACATATTCTAAGATGTACCTAAAAACAGCTTTCATTAGCTTCATTAATCAGAAGGATATTTCAAGCTTTAAAATATCTGAAATCCTGACCTTCTTTTATTTTTTGCAAGCTTTGATAAATTAATCTGATTACGTTTGATACATCCTTTTTATGTACTGCTTCAACCGTAGTATGCATATAGCGCAATGGCAGAGATATCAGAGCTGAAGGCACCCCGTTATTTGAATAAGCAAAAGCATCGGTATCAGTACCGGTAGCCCGGGAAGCGGCTTCGCGTTGGAAAGGAATCTTATTTTCTTCAGCGGCAGCAATAATCAGTTGTAAGAGATTATTTTGAACGGCAGGTGCATAGGTCAGTATGGGGCCTTTTCCTCCTTTAAAATCGCCTTCAACTTTCTTATCCACTAAGGGCGTATTGGTATCGTGTCCCACATCGGTAATAATGGCCACATCAGGATTGATTTTCCTCGCCATCATCTCAGCACCGCGCAAGCCTACTTCTTCTTGCACCGCATTCACAATATACAAACCGAAAGGCAATTTTATTTTGTTTTCGAAAAGCAAACGAGCTACCTGCGCTATCATAAATCCACCCGCCCGATTGTCCATCGCACGCCCAACATAATAGCGGTCGTTAAGTACCATAAAGGGATCTTCATACGTAATCACACAACCGGCATGAATACCCAGCTTACGGACTTCCTTAGCCGATTTGGCACCGCAATCAAGGAAGATATTATTGGTGTTGGGAACCGGCTCTTTTCCGGTCTTACGCATGTGGATAGCAGGCCAGCCGAAGATGGCTTTTCTGATGCCTTGATCAGTATAAATATTCACCCGTTTCGAGGGGGCTATCATATGATCGGAGCCTCCGTTTCGGGTGACGTAGATAAAACCACCATCCGAGATATACTTTACAAACCAGCTTATTTCATCGGCATGAGCTTCAATAACTACTTTGTATTTGGCTTTTGGATTGATGATCGCGGCTGTACTGCCATAATTATCAACGATAAAATCATCTACATACGGTTTTATATAGTCAATCCAAAGCTTTTGTCCGGCCGATTCAAACCCGGTTGGAGAGGCATTGTTTATATATGATTCGAAGAATTTTTCTTCCTCCTTTCCGATAATTTGTTTTTCTGTTTTCATTAATAATGAATACTTATTGAATTTATAATGGAATATTTCCGTGTTTCTTTCGGGGTAAATTCACCACCTTATTTTCAAGCATATCCAACGATTGAATAATTTTCTTCCGGGTTTGTGATGGAAGAATGACTTCATCGATAAATCCGTGGGCTGCTGCCCGGTAAGGATGAGCGAACTTATCGGTATAATCGGCAACCTTTTCATTACGTTTCGACTCAGGATCGGCAGCATTCTTTATTTCATTTTTAAAGATTATTTCGGCTGCACCCTTGGGGCCCATCACGGCAATTTCAGCACCCGGCCAGGCATAATTCATGTCAGCACCAATATGTTTAGAGTTCATCACATCGTAGGCGCCTCCATAGGCTTTGCGGGTAATCACCGTTATTTTCGGAACGGTGGCTTCGCTGAAAGCATATAATAATTTAGCCCCGTTGATGATGATACCATTCCATTCCTGATCGGTTCCGGGTAGAAAGCCGGGTACATCTACCAGCGTGATAAGGGGAATATTAAATGCATCGCAAAAACGAACAAAGCGTGCACCTTTGCGGGCCGAGTTAATATCGAGCACTCCAGCAAGATAAGCGGGTTGATTGGCTACAATACCCACACTTTGGCCTGACATGCGGGCAAATCCAACTATAATATTAGCAGCAAAATCGCGATGGACTTCAAAAAAACTGTCTTTATCGATTATCCCATGAATCACCTCGCGGATATCATAGGGTTTGCTGGTATCCTCAGGTATGATAGTATCAAGCTCCGGCCTGAGTTCATCACCCCCCTGATAAGCTACTCTTGGCGGAGCATCTTCACAATTAGAAGGTATATAACTCAATAATTGTTTGATGCCGCTGATGCACTCAATTTCATTCGGGAAGGTAAAATGTGTGACCCCGGATTTCGAGGCATGTGCCTCTGCCCCACCCAAAGCCTCGGCTGTCACTTCCTCGTGGGTCACTGTTTTAACCACATTGGGTCCGGTGACAAACATGTAAGAGCTCTGCTCAACCATCATGATAAAATCGGTGATGGCAGGCGAATAAACGGCACCACCGGCACAAGGTCCCATCACGGCTGAGAGTTGAGGAATAACACCCGAAGCACGGGTATTCCGGTAAAAGATATCGGCATAGCCACCCAGACTTACAACTCCTTCCTGAATACGGGCTCCTCCGCTATCGTTTAATCCAATTATGGGAGCACCATTTTCTAATGCCATATCCATGATGCGGCAAATCTTTTTGGCGTGTGTTTCAGAAAGGGAACCACCAAAAACAGTAAAGTCCTGACTAAAAACATACACCAGGCGGCCATCTATTTTTCCGAATCCGGTGACCACACCATCGCCATAATATTTCTCTTTATCCAATCCAAAATCAGTTGCCCGGTGTGTTACCAGCATACCGATTTCCTCAAAGCTGCCTTCATCCAGTAAAAAATGGATTCGTTCGCGAGCTGTGAGTTTATTTTTGGCGTGTTGTTTTTCTATGCGTACCTGACCGCCACCTTCTAATGCCTTATTTATCTTATTCTGAAGAATATCTTTTTTATCAGCCATTCAGACAGTTTTGATTAATCAAGAGCTTCAATTATTTCATCCGTCATTTCCATATTGTGAAATACGGCCTGCACATCATCATCATCTTCAAAAATATCAATGATTCTCATGACCCGCTCAGCAGATTCAACACTTACTTCAATCGGGTTTTTGGCTATGCGCTGTAATTCGGTGGAAGTAGCTTCCAGTCCTTTTTCTTCGAGATATTTTTGCATTTTACCAAAATCTTCAAAGGCAGTTGTGATGGTGAATTCGCCTTCATCCAATTCCACATCCTCCGCACCGGCATCAATCAGTTCAAGAGTAAAATCATCTTCATCCAGGTCACCCTGAGGCAGCGTAAAAATTCCTTTCCGGTCGAATAAAAATTCTACCGATCCATTGGTAGCCAGGTTTCCGCCATTTTTATTAAAATGGCTTCTTATGTCAGAAACAGTCCGGTTTAGATTGTCGGTAGTGCATTCAACAAATAAGGCAATACCACCGGGTGCATAGCCTTCAAAGTTCATTTCCATCAGCTGGGCTGCATCGGCATCTGATGCTTTTTTAATCGCTCTGTCCACATTATCTTTGGGCATATTCACGCCTTTGGCATTGGCTATGGCAACCCGAAGTCTTGGATTAAAATTCGGGTCGTTACTGCTTCCTTCCCTTACAGCAACAGTTATTTCCTTAATTATTTTTGAAAATACCTTAGAACGTTTAACATCAGAAACGCCCTTTTTTCTCTTGATTTTTGACCATTTGCTATGTCCTGACATAAATATTCGTTTAAGCATCAAAAGTAGAAAATCGAAGCGAGACAACCATATGTGAATTAAATTTCAAGCTTTTTCCATGCCCCTCTTTTCAAATAAAAGTAAGAGCCGCAGGCTAACACGATCCAGTAAACCCATTCGGCTGTCCATCCCCACCCCAATGGCAGAGATAAATAATCAATAATTAGCCAGGTATAAATCAGGTAAACAACAATAATAAGCAGCTCAATCTTTAAGGCAATTCCAACAGCACCTGAACCCGTAACCCCTCTGAAAAGGATGGCAGATACGGATAAAAGCAACAAGGCAATGAGTATAACCGGAAGCACCTGAGCTGCATCTTTTATAATGACCGTATCATTGGTGAGTAAATGTAGTGTTGATACCGGAAATAAAAAAAGCGGAACGATTAAAGCGGCCGTTATACTAAAGCTTGCTAATGAGGTTCTCCTCATCAGTAGTCTCATCAACGAAGGCTTTTTTTGTCCCAGTATATTGCTTACTAAGGTGTTGGTTCCTGTGGCCAATCCTCTGGAGGGAATACTGAGAAATAAATAAAGTATTTTGAGCACATTCGAAACAGCGAGGTCATGTTTTCCGAGGTAATTTTCAACCATAACAAAAAAAATAAACCAACCCAGGGCACCCGTTAGGGTTTGAATCACAATGGGTGCTGATAATTTGCCAACCTTCCTGATGCTTTGCCAGTCAGGGCTTACTTTTTTAAAAAAGTGAAACTGTCTGGGATAGTGATGATAAAACAGATGTGCGATGACAACCACAAAGGCCAGTACTTCAGAAATCATTGAGGCAAGTCCTGCTCCTTTAATACCTAGTTGAGGCAGACCAAAACGGCCAAAAATTAAACCATAGTTCAAGAGTACATTGGCGATAGCCATAGTACCTGTTGACCAGATGATCACTTTAGTTTCTCCTATGCCCATATAGAAACCGCCTAAGGCAAAAACTAAAAAAATGGGTACAGCACCATAGGCACGGTATAGCAGATATTCGATACTGTAATTAAATACCGATTCGGAATGGAACATGATGCCCAGTAGAAAAGGAGATCCTATCGAAATAAAAAGGAAAAAGAGGATACCTAACACACCGAGTATATACAATAGATTTGTGCTGATGCGGCCAATGGCATCAATGTCCTTGCTACCGGCTCTTCTGGCGATCAATATTTGCCCGCCTATGGCCATGCTATAGCCAATCATCGACATGACAATATAAAACATGGATGATATTCCACAAGCAGCCAATTGATCTTCTCCTACCCTGCCCATGAAAAGCGTATCGGTCAGACTGATAATGCTCTGAAAGAGATTTCCTGCCATCAAAGGCAAGGCAATCAAAAAGATTTGGCGATATGTGATATTTAACCTGACGATAGGATTACAAAGATGTTAATTCCTTTAAACAATAAGTATGTATCTTCGTAGTCATAATTTATCTTTTGGACGAAGAACTTGTTTGTACTTAAATATAGCATATTGTAATTAACTCAAATCAGAACATCTGCCCTCTTATGAAATCACTTCTTCGCTACTCATTTACTATCGGATTATTTATTGGATTAAGCTCTTTAAGTTTTGCTCAGGTAAACAAAGTTATTTATACAGGAGAAACAGCAACGGAACTTGTTCCCGGGGCCAACCTCGTCAGAACGAATCCCGTATCAGAAATTCCTGATTACATCCATTTTGCCATGAGGGAGGAACCCGCAATTCAGCATTTTGAAGCCTGGGCGAAAAAAATCTTCAAAACTGATGATGGAATTAGTTTCCAGGAAACAGGTCGGACACGAGATGAACTGGGTATAGAGCATATTAGCTATCTTGAATATTATAAAGGCATCCCGATGGAGGGAATGGTTTATAGACTACACGTTAGAAATGGACGTGTGCTATCAATGAATGGTCTGTCGTTCAATAAATTCACCAAACCCTCTGCCCCGGCTATCAGCGAAATGCAGGCACTTAATAATGCCCTTGCTTATGTTGGTGCTGAACGATATAAATGGGACATGCCGGAAGAAGAAGAATTGCTGAAGAGAGAAAACAATGATCCCGATGCGAGTTATTATCCAAAGGGGACGCTTAGCTATTTCCCTTTTCAGGGTGAATGGTTTCAAAATGATTATCGTCTGTGCTATAAATTTAACATCTATGCCGACCAGCCACTAAGCAGAGCCTATATTTATGTAGATGCTTTAAGCGGTGAGGTCATTTTTGATAAGCAAATTATTCATACCGCTGATGTGAACGGAATTGCTGTAACTGCCTATAGTGGTAGTCAGAATATTGTGGCTGACAGTACTGCTCCGGGGAATTATCGTTTGCGCGAAGCTTCGAGAGGAAATGGCATTGAGACCTACAATCTGCAACAAGGCACCAATTATGGTGCTGCCGTTGATTTTACTGATGCCGATAATTACTGGAATAATGTAAACTCCAACGAGGATGAATACGCCACGGATGCCCATTGGGGAGCTGAAATGACCTATGACTATTATCTGCTCAAACACGGCCGAAACTCTATTGACGATGCCGGATTTCATTTACTCAGCTATGTTCATTATTCTTCAAATTACCTGAATGCTTTTTGGGATGGACAACGGATGACCTACGGTGACGGTAATGCATCCACAACCCCATTGACTACTTTGGATATTGCCGGTCATGAGATAACCCACGGATTAACCTCAAATACGGCAAATCTTACCTACTCCTATGAGTCTGGAGCACTAAATGAATCCTTTTCAGATGTCTTCGGAACCTCTATTGAATTCTATGCGAACCCCACGACCGCCAATTGGACGATGGGAGAGCAAATCGGCATAACATTCCGCTCCATGTCGAATCCCAATGCCTATGGAGATCCGGATACCTATCTCGGAACCTACTGGTACACCGGTTCCGGTGATCATGGAGGCGTTCATACCAATAGCGGAGTTCAGAATTACTGGTATTATGTGATGAGCATGGGTGACACGGGTACCAATGACCTCGGCAATAATTATAATGTTACAGGATTAGGAATTGATACTGCATCCAATATTGCTTTTCGTAATCTAACGGTTTATCTTATTTCAAGCAGCCAATATGCTGATGCTCGTTTCTATTCAATTCAATCAGCAGTTGATCTTTATGGCGCTTGCTCACCGGAAGTTATTACAACGACTAATGCCTGGTATGCAGTAGGTGTAGGTGATTCGTTTTCACACACCGTGGTCAGCGATTTTTCAGCTAATATGACCGCACAATGTGATACGCCCTTTACAGTTCAATTCTCGAATTTGAGTGTAAATGGCGGTACATTTTCCTGGGATTTTGGTGACGGAGGCACAAGCACTTCCTTCAATCCTTCTCATACCTATATGCAGTATGGAAATTTTTCAGTATCCCTTATAGCTGACGGTGGTAGCTGTGGTTCAGATACGCTGCTTAAACAATATTATATTCATGTCGGCCCGGGAAATATCTGTATTGCCACCTTGCCAACAAGCGGAACATCTACCGAGACAAGCTGCGTTGGTTTATTGTATGATTCGGGTGGTCCCAATGGGAATTATCCTGATATGACTGATGTTTCCACCACGATATCACCGGCAGGTGCTACTTCGGTCACCTTAACATTCAATTCCTTTCATTACGAATCGAACTACGACTATATTTATGTATATGACGGTCCCAATACGTCAAGCACATTAATAGGCCAGTACTCAGGGACAGCCTTACCCAATGGCGGTACCATAACATCAACCGGTAGCTCCATTACGGTAAGGCAAACCTCAGATCAGAATCTGAACTACTTTGGCTTCTCCTTACATTGGGCTTGCTTTATTCCAAATTCTCCACCTTTGGTTCAATTTGATGCGGATGTAACAACTAGCTGCTCGGGTACAGTCAATTTTACGGATAACTCTTTATTCAGCCCGACATCATGGTTGTGGGATTTTGGCGATGGTAACACATCGACACAGCAAAATCCAACCCATGTTTTTGATACGAACGGATTTTATTCTGTAAAATTAATAGCCACAAATGGCTTCGGTTCTGACTCGCTAACTCGCCTTCAATACATTTATGTCAACAAACCCACGGGCCCTACAGTTATTAATGCCTGGCGTTGCGACTCCGGAACTGTTACACTTTCTACATCCCTACCCGGCACCTATGCCTGGTACGATGCAGCTATCGGTGGAACTCAGGTAGGCAGCGGGCAAAACTTCACAACACCTTCCATTTCAACAACGACTTCCTATTATGTTGAAGAAACAATAGCAAACCCGACTCAATATGCCGGCCCTTTTGATAACAGCATTGGAACAGGCGGATATTATACCGGCAATAATTACGAGATTTTTGATGCGTACGACTATTTTACACTCGTCTCAGTCAAGGTATTCGCCAGTGGTGCCGGCAACCGAACCATTGAATTGAGAGATGCAGGCGGCATTGTTTTGCAAAGTACAACCGCAAATATCCCTGATGGTGAAAGCAGGGTTACCCTGAATTATTCTATTACACCAGGCTCCGATTATCAACTCGGAATTTCTACCACAGGATCCAATCTATATCGAAATAGCGGAGGGACAAGCTATCCTTACACCCTGCCCGGTGTATTGTCAATTAAAAACAGCAGTGCCTCAAGTGGCTACTATTATTTCTACTATGATTGGGAAATTTCTCAACCCAGCTGTCTAAGCCAACGCTCTGTAGCGGTTGCAAGCGTATATTATCCTCCCACTGTCACAGCTTCGGGTAGCACTACTATTTGTTATGGTGACGCCCCCGTTATATTGACATCAGCTGCCGTTGATGCAGATAGCGTAATGTGGCTGCCTACGGGCGATACATCAAGCAGTATTTCAGTTTCCCCTGCTACTACAAGCACCTATACTGTGGTAGCTTATAATATTTGCGGAACTGATTCATCAACGGCTACCGTTACTGTCAACCCGCTACCCTATGCCATTGCCCCTCCCGACACCGCAAACTGTCCGGGGGTTCCTATTACCTTGACCGCTTCAGGCAACGGAAGCTATCTCTGGGCACCCGGTGGAATGACCTCAGCAACGGTCTCGGTAAGTCCAAGCGTCCAGACAAAATATATGGTCTCGGTAACTAATAGCTGTGGCACAGCCATCGATAGTGTCAGCATTTCAATGAAACCGGTACCGAGTTTATCTTTAACCGGACCAAGTTCCATTTGTGCCGGACACAGTGCTACCATAACGGCCACCGGAACCGGTATTTTCACCTGGATGCCCGGAAACCTGAGTGGCCCCTCCATAACGGTTACACCACCTGCTACAACAACTTATACTGCCACTGCAACAACGGAATGTGGCTCCACGACCAAGCTAATTACGATAGTGGTAAATCCACTTCCTGCAGCCACCGCTGGTAATGATACCGCCATTTGCACAGGCAGTCAGGCTACATTGCAGGTGTCAGGGATTGGTTCCTTCACCTGGATGCCGGGAAATCTAACCGGAAACACTATAACGGTCTCTCCTGTTTCTACAACAACCTACAGCGTTACCGCCACTAATGTTTGTGGGACAGCTACTGATTATATAACAGTGCAAGTCAATCCTCTCCCTGCCGCTACTGCTTCGGGTGATGTCACCATTTGTACTGGAACTTCAACTACCTTACTTGCCAATGGAGTAGGTGTATTCACCTGGATGCCGGGTAACCTGAATGGTCCGAACATCACAGTTACACCTACTTCAACAACAATTTATACTGTTACAGCTGTAAACGGCTGTGGCTCCGATTCTGATCAGGTGACTGTTAATGTGGAGAATATGCCGGCAGCAACAGCTTCCGGATACACAACTATATGTGCAGGTTCAGCGGCTACCTTAAGTGTGAGCGGAAATGGAACTTTCAACTGGATGCCGGGAAACCTGAGTGCTTCTTCTATCACGGTCAATCCATTGGCAACCACAACCTATACCGTGACAGCTTCAAATACTTGCGGAAGTATTTCTGATACGGTGAGTGTTCATGTTATTCCTTTGCCCCTTGTTAGCGTTTCAAAGGATACTTCGGTTTGTGCAGGGACAACGGTCATCCTTTCAGCAAGTGGTACAGCACCTTTCCATTGGATGCCCGGAAATCTGAGTGGTAGTCAGATTTCTGTAACACCTACTAATAGCATAACCTATACCGTAACAAGTGCCAATAGCTGCGGAAGTCAAAGTGACTCCGTTACAATTAGCATCATACCAAATCCACAGGTTACAGCGGCTAATGACACCACAATCTGTGCAGGCGATTCTGCCCGACTTAGTGCAGTTGGATCGGGAAACTTCACCTGGATGCCGGGGAATATGAATAGTAGCTCAGTCTGGGTTATGCCTGCTCAAAGCACCATTTATACGGTGACTGCCGGCAACGCATGTGGCTCTGTCACCGATGTTCAAAGCGTTCAGGTTGACCTCTTGCCACTTGCAGGATTCACGTATATCCAAAACAATTTAACGGTTGACTTCACAAATACATCAGCCAACGGCAGCAATTTTAACTGGGACTTTGGTGATGGCAGCGGTAGCAGCAATCAGACAAATCCATCCTATACTTTTGCAGCAGGCGGCATCTATCATGTAGTCCTCATAGTAGATAACCTATGCGGCAGCGATACGTTCTCGGCAGAGGTTCGGGTTACGGGTGTAGGTATTCAAACCCCACAAAACGAGATCAGTATGTTGATTTTTCCAAATCCTGCAAAGGATGAGTTCAAGCTCATCATCACAAGCAATGAATCAGGTACAGCCAAGCTGAACGTTTATAATCTGCTCGGTCAGACGATGATTTCAGAAACACTACGTTTGGATAAAGGAGAACATACAGCTAGTTACGATCTCAGCGACAAAGCCAGTGGTATGTATCTGGTCGAATTGAAGATGAATGACAAAGAATATGTTCGCAAACTCTTTATTGAATAGATCTATGTACAGTGCCAATATCATTTGGGTAATGGGCAATCTCATGATCATTCAAAATTGATATAGATGGCAGCTGAATCCAGGGCAGATGACATTAGAACAGTGTTTGATCATGTTAAAAACACTGGAGGCAGGAGTGCTACTGCTCCAGTCTCGGACATTATGCCTGATTATGGTAGTTTTTTGACTGATGCAGAAATTTGGGACATTGTTAAATTCCTCAGGGAAACTTCCCATAATACAGCTGACTTTTACGATCTGAACACAACAGGTACTTATCCAAACGGTACTAAATCATTCTCAAATATTGGTAAAGGCGGAAATGCAGCAGCCGGTTTAACTGTTTATACTGCTAAATGTTCAAGTTGCCATAGCGCTGATGGTACAGGTATAGACATCTATTGTAAAGGTATATATTTAGGTGATATGTTCAGAGCTGACCCACACGAAATTCAGCACAAAGCTCCTTGGGGTATGCCTACAGACCGTGGACACATTGCAGGTGGTTGCGCAGTTCCATTTGGTGGTGTAATGCCGCTTATGGATATTACCGATCAGGATATCCGAGATATGATGGTGATGGGTCAGGACACCACTGCATTTCCTGATTTTTGATCCTTCTTAGCTTGTTTAGAAATGACCTAAAAGCCAAATAAACATAGGTTAACATTTCATAGGGCAGTAATTACTATCTTATAGGTTTTAATTGCTGCCCTATCTTTATCTGGTTTATTGAAAGAATACAGGAATTAGAAATCGCCCGCTTGCTCTTTAAACTCGGCTTTTCGCAACTTAGCTTCGATCATTGTTGCCAGAACATCTATAGCCACCCGGTTTTCACCTCCACGAGTGATGATCAAATCAGCATAGCGCTTTTGAGGCTCAATATATTGGTCGTGCATCGGTTTTACGGTAGCAGCATAACGCATTAGTATATCCTGAACGCCCCTGCCCCTTTCTTCCAAATCGCGGTGAATTACGCGCATCAATCGATCGTCTGCATCGGCATCTACAAAAACTTTTATGTCCAATTCATCCAGCAAAAGCGGGCTGTTTAGTAGCAAGATGCCTTCTATCAGCAATACTTCAGTAGGCTTCACTTCAACCGTATCAGCCTGCCTGATACAGGTTAGATAAGAATAAATGGGGCGCTGCACAGTTTGGCCTGCTCTCAATTGGGATATATCCTTCAACAAAAGCTCGTATTCAATGGCATCGGGATGGTCAAAGTTTAGATTTTGCCTTTCTTCGAGTGGCAGATGACTGTTGTCACGGTAATATGCATCAAGCGGAATGACCGATATTTCATCTTCAGGAAGATATTGAAGTAGTTTTCGTGTCACAGTGGTTTTGCCACTGCCACTTCCTCCTGCTATGCCAACTATTATCATGTGCCAAAGATACAAAATGAATGATGTGCTCAATAAACAAAACCAATTATCGAAGGCGAATGGCTATTTTTGTTTTTCTATAAAATCAATATCATGTATCGAATAAAAAGCATTCTTCTCGCTCATTTTTTCATCTTCTTCCATTTCATGACTACTGCTAATCCGGCTCCCACTCCTAAAGAAGGCATGTGGATTCCTTATTTATTAGAGCAACTCAATTTTAATGAGATGCAATCCATGGGTTTTCAGCTCAGCCCTGATGATATTTACAGTGTGAATCATGCCAGCATTAAAGACGCTATTGTGAATTTTGGCGGATTTTGTACGGCCAGCGTTATTTCTGATCAGGGACTCTTACTCACCAATCATCATTGCGGCTTTGGAAGCATTCAAAAGCACAGTAATCTTCAAAACGACTACCTCACCGATGGATTCTGGGCCGATGATTTCAAGGATGAATTACCTAATCCCGGACTTACTGCTACCTTTATTGTTGAGATCAGGGATGTCAGCAAGTCAGTCTTGTCCGCTCTTGATGGAAGGGAATCTGAATCTGAAAGAGCATTAAAAATACACAACAGGATACAGGAACTTATCAGTACAGTGGCCATTGAATCCGGTTACGATATCCGGGTGTATTCCTTCTATTCAGGCAATGAGTACTACCTGTTCATAACACAAACTTTTCGAGATATCCGTCTCGTAGGAGCGCCCCCATCTGCCATCGGGAAATTTGGAGGAGATACCGATAATTGGATGTGGCCTCGGCACAATGCCGATTTCTCCCTTTTCAGGATCTATGCTGATGCTGATAACCAGGCGGCTGATTATTCTCCTGATAATGTACCGTACCATCCAAAATTTCACCTGTCCGTTGCCACCGATGGTGTACTCGAAAATGATTTCACTATGGTATTTGGCTTTCCCGGCCGAACCAATGAATATTTAAGCAGCGATGGTTTGGATATGATCCTGAATCAAACCGATCCCATAGCTGTGAATTTGCGCACCTTGCGCCTCGATGTGATGGAGAAAAACATGCGTGCCGATGATCGGGTTCGTATACAATATGCATCCAAACAGTCCGGAATCAGTAACGGCTGGAAAAAATGGCAGGGAGAAATGATGGGCATAAAACGAACGCATGGATTGGAAAGAAAGAAAGTCGAAGAACAGGATTTCCATCGCTGGACAGCTGAGCATAACAATCAATATGCAGGCTTGCTTGATGCTTTCTCTGAAGCTTATGCCGGTTTAAAACCCTATAGCAAGGCAGCCGAATATATCAATGAGGCCATTTTTGGTGTAGAGCTTTTACGCTTCGTAAGAAGAGCCGAACCCTTGATAGATATGGCCAATTCAGAGACATTTGATGAAGAAGCATTTAATCATGTGAAAATAAAATTTCAAAACCAAGCTCAACGATTTTTCAAAGACTATAACAGACCGACCGACCAAAGTATATTTCCATTGCTTTTTTCAGCGTATTATTTGAATCTGGAGCCTGATATGCAACCCAGACTGATGCAGACTATCGGCAGGAAATTCAAAGGAGATTTTGCCCGCTACGGACGATATATTTTCGATCAATCGGTTTTTTCAGATTCTGCAAAACTAAATTCAATCATTCGTATGGGAAATGTGAAGAAAATAGCCAAGCTTGAAAACGATCCGGCTTATTTCCTCGCGAAGCTTTTTGTCGAATTCTATCAGAATCAAATCCAACCCGGCTATATTAAATATAAAACACAAGTTGATTCATTGCAACGGATATATGTATCCGCTCTTCGCATGATGCCTCACGATCGACCCATGTATGCCGATGCCAACAGCACTATGCGCATTGCCTACGGCAAAGTGGAGCCCATGTATCCTAAAGACGGAGTTTACTATAAATACTATACTACTTTGGATGGTATAATGGAAAAAGCGAGCACCGGTAAAGCAGACTATGAAATCCCGGACAAACTCCGTCAATTATGGAAAGACAAAGACTATGGACAATGGGCTGACCGCGATGGAATGCATATCTGCTTCATTGCCAGTAATCACACTACAGGAGGTAATTCAGGCAGTCCTGTATTGAACAATAAAGGACAATTGATTGGATTAAATTTCGACCGCAATTGGGAAGGCACAATGAGCGATCTGAATTATGACATCAGCCTGTGCAGGAATATCAGTGTTGACATCCGCTATATCCTTTTCATCGTTGACAAATATGCCGGACAGCAACGTTTAATTGATGAATTGACTCTAGTTAATGGTCAGGCAGATATGGATAGCTATGACACCGGGAAATCGGAGCCAAAAGATAATTCAATTATGAAGCGGGTCATTGAAATATCACCGGAATAAAAAAAACAGTGGCCGCCCGATTAGTATAACGACCACTGTAAATATCTGCTACTATTTAAAAAGTTGCTTCAAAACTGAATCACTTCATCGGTGCTTCCATTATTTCCCGTAAATTCAAATGTACCTTTAATATCAGTTGCAGTCAATTCGCTTATTACGATTGAACCGGAACCAATGGTATTGTCAGCTGTCCAGCTATCGGTGCCTTCAGTCCAACGACCTGCATCTCCAATATTACCGTTTGCCCCCAAATTATAAGTACCTGCTCCGTAAGGATTCAGTAAGTGGATTAACCCAATAATCCCGATTGCTCTTATAATACTTACATATTTTAATGCAAAGCCATTCATACTT
>CAYPSW010000022.1:0-25587 GCA_964413685.1 uncultured Chitinophagales bacterium | reverse complement strand
TCCTTCACTTCATCTTTCACTTCTTCCTGTTGCTCAAGACCACTTTCTTCAGCTGCTAATTTGGCTACATCATCAATGGTGAGTTCTTTTTCTTCTTCAACAGGCTCAGTTGTTTCCTTATTTTCCCCAAGGTTTTCGGCTGAAGCTGTCTGCAAGGCCGCTTCCCGGGCTTTTTTCATCGCTTGGTGTTTCGCTTTTTCGGCATCCAGTTTTTTCTCAATTTCAGTCTCAATTTTCCGGTCACGCGATTTTATGGCGTCAGCTAATTTTAGAGCCTTTTCATTTAAAAAGGCTTGATACCTGTTTTCTGCTTCTTCTTCGCTAAATGCCCCTTTTGCTACACCTCTTAATAAATGTTTTTTGTACATCACACCTTTGTACCTCAAAATGGCATGTACTGTATCGGTGGGGATAGCCCCTTTTTGCAACCAAGCCAGCGCTTTGTCATTATCTAAATCAATAGTTGCGGGAATCGTTTTAGGATCATAAATACCTAATTGTTCGATAAAATTCCCATCTCTTTTTGTCCGACTGTCAACAGCAACAATAAGGTAGAACGGTTTTTTTGTGCGCCCTCTGCGCTGGAGTCTTAATTTAACTGCCATGATATTTGTTTTATGTTTGTCTTAAACAAACTGATTTAACAATTCCCCTTTTTTCGATTATCGAATACAGGGATTTCGGCTGCAAAGATAAGGCTAAGAAATTAGATTAAGAAGATTTTCTTCTTTTATTCGAAATAATCCCATGTAATGCAAATGATCTGTTTTGTTAGTTTGTAGTGCAGATTGTTTTTTACAGACTGTGAGTGTATAATATTCCAAAACAACGATGTAAAGCGCATTCACGAAATCAATCATTTTTATCTAAGGTATAGCATAATAGGCTTTCCAGTAGAATCGTAGTGGGCTATGTCCTTTTTCTGAGTACTGTATTTTTGCGGGAATTCAGTTCAGTTTTTCGAAATCATGAAATATGCCGGTGGTTGATTATCAGTGTCAATTTGAATCAGATATATTCCATGAGCTCCCGGAATTTCAGTTTCAATGATTGAAATACCATCATATATCTCTTCAGCAACCTGCTGGCCGGTGATGCTCCGGATAATGACTTTAACCAATTCCTGTTTATTTGTTGTTGAAATAGTTAATATTCCACTCGTAGGATTTGGATAAAGTTTCCATGCTATATCTTTTGGAGTGTCTTTTATTCCTATTACTACTACCTGTCGGCAACCCGATGTATCTGTACACCCATTTTGAGTTATCTGAACTGCAAAATGGCCGTTTACTAGTGGTTTAAATCCCTGATTTGTTGCACCGGTTATCGGTGCATATCCATTGTCACAATTGAGCCACTGATAATTTGCTCCGCTAATTGTTGCCCATAGACTGTCGTTCAGAAACTGTACACTGGTATCAACCAAAATCTCGTCAACAGTTGTACTTATAATGCTGTCGCAACCCTGCCATGTGCTGAGATTAGAAACAAATATTCCGCTTGATGATGTGAAGCTTCCGTCAGGCAGTTGAATACTGTCTCCAGAGCAAATACTGGTAGAATCATTCAGATTATAAGTTGGTAAAATGCTGACGATAACGGTATCAGAGAAAACAGAGCAAAAGGGAGCTATGGATGAAGTGATCCAAACGGAATATGAACCGGCTTGATCTACTACAATACTTTGGCTGGTATCACCTGTGCTCCATAAATAGGTAGCGTTATTATCTGCATTCAATATCACAGAGTCACCCGGGCAAAGAGTCAATGATCCATTCACTGATATTTGTTTTGTTGGAAGATCACTTACTTGTATGGTTTGTGTGAAGCTGCTATCTAATCCGGAAATCGTATCTGCCACGGTCAGACTGATCGTGTAGATTCCGGCATTTGTATAAAAATGGGGCAGAGGAAGCGAATCGTTGGAAGCCATGCTATCTCCGAAATCCCACGTATAGATATCTGCATCAATGCTCATATTAGAAAATGAAATTGAATCACCCAGACAGATTTCCGATGGATTGGCTGTGAAATCTGCTATAGGAAAAGTGGTTTTAAATATATTATTGGAAAAGACACTGCTCCATTGGCTCAGGCTATCCAGAAACTGAACATGCAGAACATAGTTTCCTGACCAATATTGAGTCAAATCCAAAGGTTGTAAAACGTGAACGTGATTTACAGAAACAGGAAGATTAACGACATGAGCTGCCTGTACGCTATCATCCAGCCACCAGCGATATGCTATTATTTTATTTTGAATATCCGGTATGGCTTCATTTTTTATGAAAAAGCTACTGAATACGCTACTCCATTGATGCTGATCATCCATAAACCGGATACGAAATATATGCAAACCATCGGATAATCCGGAGGCAGAAAATCCATTTAACAAATGATACTGTTTGGTAGCAGATATACCCGTATTAACCTTTGTAGAAAAATCATCATCAAACCAGTATTCATATTGTATAATTTTAGGATTGATCGTGGTGACTAAGCCTTCTTTTAGGAAAAAAGTTGATTGAACCGCTGAATATTGTCCTGAATCATCTTTAAACCGGATACAAAACCTATGCAAACCATCGGATAATCCGGAGGCAGAAAACCCATTTAACAAATGATACTGTTTGGTAGCAGATATGCTCGTATAAACCTTCGAAGAAAAATCATCATCAAACCAGTATTCATAGGCAATCAATTTTGGGTTTGTCTGCACCAATGCTGAGGTTTTTAAAAACAAAGTTGAGGTAATTTCTGAGAACTGACCATTCAAATCTTTGAAGCGGATATTGAATATATGCAATCCGGTTCCCAGGCTATTTGCAGAAATATTTGATAGTAAATGATATTGATTAACGGGTGTGACAGAACTAATTACTCTGCCTGCAAAATCATTGTCAAACCAGTATTCCTGACTTATGATTTTGTTCAGATTAATATTGTTTTGTCCAATGATATTTTGCTTAAAAAACAGACAGCTTATAAGCAGACCCGGAATGTATTTGAGGTACCACTTCATGACGATTATTTATTTTGTGCACCAACTTTGATATCAATTTGAAGCAAGCCAGAGCCATTGGTAGTATCGGCTATGCTGACTGATTGGATATGCGGGTTTTTAGGTACACCGCCTTCTTTATAGGGGCTGGAAGTTCCATAAATTCCAATAACGGTTCCATCAGAACCCAGGAAAAGTGCCGGTGTTTGCAAATGATAATCATAACTATAATTCAAAGATTTTGAAGGACAATTGATGAGTAAACTGTCGGGGACAGTAAGGTACCAATTGTTGCTGCCGGTATTCGAGCCATTCGGCCAGGTATAGGTATAATTAAAGGTGTTATAATCAAAGCTGTTTGAATAGCAATTTGTAAGAAAATAATTCCCACAGCCGGCATAAATCCAGTGAATGTTATTTCTTATCAAACTATTACTCAGGTATCTATAGGGTCCAGTCCAGCAATAATCTCCCATTAAAATATTATTGCGAAACAAAAGGCTCCTGAAGAAGGATATCTGTCCTATGATAATATTCCTTTGAATCAAGGTGTTCAAAGTATATCCTCCGTTGATACTTGATCTGATCCAGTTCTCCTCGATAATAATACCGGTAGCACTACTTGTATCAGATCCATCATAGGATAAGTCGATTTGGTAGATATTATTTCGGCTGATTGTCACATTATTGACCACCTCATTACCAGCCGAAGTACCGAAAACGATATTTCCGCTAAGATAAAAACCCTGCAAAAAACTATTATCTGCACCGTTTACAAGGAAAATACTTCCATCAAGATTCGTGATTCCGGTGGCTTGAGTGGAATCTCCATAATGACCCACACCGAAAATTGTAAGTTGTTTATCAATAGTAAGATTTCCGATCGTGAAACCTCCTCCGGGTATATAGATAGTATCTCCGCTTTGCGAGGCAGCTACTGCATCATTGACCGGGTTTAAAGTATTAAACAAAGAAGTTTGTCCGGCATGATGCAGGGCAATGACTTTTTGAGATTTAGCCGGTGCGATGCATATTAGCAGACCGGAGAGCAAGAATAAAGTCTTCATATCAATTTGATTTTGTTGGGTACTGTTAGTTCAATACAAATTTAATACAAACAGATAAAAAAGTCTAAAAAATATGCAAATGAATCTGAGTGCCTCTTTTTTAAACAAACAAGATCTGGATTACGAGGCAAATATTTCCGTAAAAACTTGCATTCAGCCGCAGCACTTCAAAATGATCGATTCCTTGATTTTATGATCGACAAAGGAGCGGGTAAAGCCTGTGGAAGAGCTATTGATGAAGCCCTTATTCCAAACCAATAGCCTATGTCACAAATAGGGAGAATGAAAGCATGCGATTTTGTACAAAATGTAATGGAAAACCAGGGTAAAAATAGGGCCATTTTTATTACTCGCAAAGACAAGGCTAAGAAATTAGATTAAGAAGATTTTCTTCTTTTATTCGAAATAATTACATGCATTACTCACAATCTCGGTGTTCTGATTGAATTGAGGAGCAAGTTTAAGTACCCGAAATTCACTTATGGGTATCAGATTCAGATTGACATAATCGCTGTCAGGAAGTAAACCTTGCCAGGGATTGATTTTAGAACTTATCGGGCTTACAGCTTCAATTTCGATGCCGCCACCATCATCACCGAGAATCATTCCATATTCCTGCAAAGCTTTTGCGATTATTTTTTCATATGGAGTGAGGCCTAGTGAGTCGAGGTTAAGGTTCGGATTGAGTTGTAAACGAGCTCCTTCCGGCAAATCACTACTATTTATTCCAGTTCCATCAGTTTCGGTTGCAGGCGGAACAGGGCCACCACTTTTGCAATATGGATACGTGAACTCGAGGGCATGATCGATATAAGCATTTGATATTTCCTGCGGCCAAATAAGCCCTTGAAGCAAGGCAAAACCGGCCCCACGACAAGAAAGGCCTTTTGGATAAATCCCATCACTACCAATGGGCAATGCATTTGCCCAGCTGGCTTTCCATCCTGAATTAGTATTTCGGGCTTGCCAGAAATCATACATGCAGCCATTTATGGTATCAATAATTGTCATTTCTGCATCGCCTTCCGGATCCGGAGCGGCATAATCTGGAATAGGTACGTTTTTAAGCCATTTGAATGGTGCCCAACTTACTGTTAGTTTTACGTCCTGTAAAGGTGTTTCCGGTCCAGCATAATACACGGGAACCGTCCATTTTTTCTGAGCAATGAAAAAGCCTTTGGCCTGCCCGGCTTCAAGCAAGCGAGTGATATAGGCAGGCGATTGCGGATCAATTTCAGGATTAGCCGATATCTTTTGATAAAAAGGACTATTACTTTTGTCGAACAGCTCTATAAAAGTTAAATGATCTGGTTTACTGGTTTGAGGATTCTCCTCCTTTTTACAGGAAGTAAAAGAGCAATATATAAAACAAATTATGAGTAATGTTTTCATCTGAGATAATTAATTATTTAAAGTTAATTAATTTTTTTGACAACCGGAATTTTTTTACAATAAATTTTTGCTTAAAGTACTCAAATAGTGGGATATATGTTGCCGAGGCCGCTTATGTTAAAATACCAAAGTTCGAACCATCCACGTACATATGGATCCCAATACAAAGCCTGAGCAACGGCAGGAAGAGAGAGCAGCAGCAGGGAGGAAAGGGTAATTCGTCCGGCTAGCTTTTTACGCCATGTCATTATTGTCGGTAATGCAAGGAAGACCCACATAGGCATGAACAAAATAAACCATCGTAAACCAATACAATAGCCTCCGTAGTTATCAGTTTTTACCATCACAAAGGAAAAAACTGCGAGAGAGCAAAACATTATACCCCAAGTTAGTTTTTTCAGAAATTGTTGTTTTCTTATAGTGGTATTAATAAATGAAATAAGTGTTAATATGAGAACCGGAGTTATTGAGAACAGACCATGATGCCCAAGTGTTATATTAAACAGATAAGCCCACTTGCTTTCATCCAGAGAGTTTAATCCACCTGGGTTATTCCAGTAGCTACCTGAATAATGATATAAATGGCCTTGCAAGTAGAAAGGTTTTATACTGCCCGAAATACTATAAAAAATGGCGGCTGAAGTGATTAGAGGGATTGCAAGACCCAATATACTCCAGAAACTTAATTTCCAATGCCTCCTCATCAGCAGGAAAATGAAGAATACAGAAAAAGCCAGACCAGGCAAATCGATAGAAGCAGCAAAGCCGCTCAGAAAACCAATTGAAAAATATAAGAGGGCCGATTGATACTGCTTATAAATTACCAGATATGTCAAATAGAAACTAATGAAGAAAAGCAAAGCTGAAACCGTATGATTATTGATTGCAACCGCATAGCCAAACGCTAAGGAGCCTATGGAAAAAGCCAGCAATAAATAATTGATCGTCCATTTATCGGCCGTAAAATCTTTGGCAAAAAGTAAAACGATGAGCAAGGTGATTGTATATGGGAATACCTGATTAAGCAAAGTTAGAATCCGTAGATAACTTTTGAAATGAGGATAAAAATGATTTCCTGATAATTGAAAAATCAACCATGATTCTGCAGCCATAAGCAGCGGATAATTTGGCGGCTTAGATGAATAAATATTTCCATTTACTTCTATTGCATCAATTGATAATTTGAATGGAGTGCTATCTGCATCTGAGCGATGGATAAAAGTTCCTTTTTCTACCAGGCGCTCAACCGTAATCATGCGCGAACGTGTATTGGTTAAATTACGCTGTCGCATAAAACTGAAAACAATCAGCACCAGAGTAGCTCCGAAGATAATGTAGTAGTGAGAGCTGTTTTCTTTCCAGACAAGAATTGGCTTTAAATTTTTAATAAAAAATTTCATAAAATGATTGTTCCGGTAAAGATAGAAAAAATAGAAAATCATGAATTTCTATCTTTCCAGGGCATAGATTGAGCAAGACAAGTTAAAGAAAAACAGCCTTATCAATGATAAGGCTGTTTTCGACTACTAATAAGGGTGGCTACTATCTGTTAATGAGAATTTGTTTATTCATGCTGCCAAATTGAGTATTGATTTGTAAAACGTACATACCAATAGGCAATTCATGCATATCAAGTGTAAACTTGTTTTGGGTGTTCTGATCGTTGAATTCAAGTGTTTGCCCCAACGCATTGCTTACCTGATAGGAAAGCACCTCATAGCCATGTTCAACGGCTATATTCAGATAGTCGTTGGCGGGGTTCGGGTAGATTAATAAATGTTCGCTATTTGTAGCCGGATCATTCAGGCCACTTTGAGTAAATTTTACCACAATTGAATCATTTCCGCTTTCAACTTGAATTTCTTTTCCATCTTCATCAATGATAAATACATTGTTTAACCCAATATTTAATACTTCTGTTGAAAAGAGTTTTCCGTCTATATTGTCAATGATAAAGCTGATTTTGGCAATTAAACCGTACCCACTCATTCCTTGCTGATTGGTACGCGAGAAAGCAAGGTCTGTGTTTCCTGCAGAATAGAAATCTCTTTCCAGAGAAAGATAATCATTACTTGGTGCAATCCAGTTACCGGTAAAATCGGTCCTAATGCTTCCACTATCGATATATTGATTTTCATAGCTCATAGTAAGCGCATATCCATATAAATGTTCGAGAATGGCTGTGTCGTTTCCCAGTAAAATGTTTCCTTGAACCGTATCTCCGGCCATAACCGTATCATCTGATATGTCAATCCAGATAATGCTTTCAGATGATTCTTCAAAATCACTTGTTTTATTATGAACTTGATTATAATTCAATTGGATAGCTGTTGAGTCATCAACATCAACTGTACCGCTACCATCTGTATCGGCATATTTGAAGTTAGTATTAGATTTTTTGGGTGTAGCTGTAATCCAATTAGTGGCAAACTGACCCAAATAGTTAATACTGGGTGAATTTCTTGGGACCCCAACTTTACCAAAGGCTAATCCTACATACAATAAGTCGATATTATTTACAATGCCATTATTATTGGCATCTCCGGGCCAGACACAGACAACTGGATTACAGGAATCGATTACGCTGATAATAATGATGCCCGTATCTTTTAAACTGGCATCCAGAATATCGCTGATACCGTATTTGATCGTATCCATTCCAACAAAATTGTTGTCAGGAGTGTAGTAAATCAAATGAAGATTTGAGTTAAAAGAGGGCAGTCCGTGTTTCGGACTACTCACAATTTTTAAAGTGCCCGAATCAATAGCCCCATCCACATCATAGTCATTATTTAATGGCTTGATGGGAACGGGCAGATTGATTCCTGTAGTAATGTGATCATCAACAGCAACCGGGGGATCATTAATACTTTTAATGAACACATGAACCCAGGTACTATCACATTTAGGGCTAATACCTGTGTCACAAACTTGGTACATAAAAGAATCAATTCCACTCTCGTTCAGGAAGGGCATATAATTAATCATAAAGTCGGACGTTATTGAGTCCTTGCCCAACATTGGTTTTACCACAACTTGCATAGATTGAGAATCAATTTGAGTGCCTGTTGTAATGTCATTCAACAAAACATTGATCGTTACTGGAACATCTTCGCTGGTTGATGTCCACTCTGGTGTTAATTGCAGTTGTGCTGAAGCGTTGTACATGATTAAAAGCGAAATAAGGGTAATCAATAGATGCTTCAGTCCAAACAGTGATTCTTTGGTCTTCCTCTTCATAAATAGTCTTTCTTCCGTGGTCATGATTTCTATGTTTAAGGTTAGCAATTTTTCTGTTCAGTCCATTTGCAACCTTCTTTAACGATTACAAATATTCAGTGTTTAATTGCTAAAAACAAGAACATAAAACTACTTTTGTCAGTAAAACGGTATACCTATATTTGGCTGTAATAAGCCAAAATAATTGATAATCAGACAATAAGCATAGATTTCAAAATGAATATTGTCTATTAAATCAAGTTTATTCATGGAAAAAACAACTCTAATTCAAGTATATTCTACACTCAATCCAACGGAGCATGCTCAGTTCAAGCGTTACATAGCATCGCCTTTTTTCAATACAAATCAGAATTTGGTTAAGCTGGCCAACGAAATATCTGCTTATTTAAATAAAAAAAGGAAATTTAAAGATAAATCAGATTTGTACAAACATTTGTTTCAGAACGAAAAATATAATGATCTGAAAATCAGGCACCTTTTTTCTGATTTGCTGAAATTGCTTAAGTCCTTCATGGCATATCAGGTTTTCGAGAAGAATCCTATTGAGCAACAAATGGTTCTGTTAAAGAATTATCGCGACCGGCATTTGAACAAGCAATTTGAAAAAACAATGAAGCACATGGATACTCTCCTGGAAAAGCACCCATATCGCGATACCGAATTTTACCGAAACCACTACATTCTTGAAGCGGAACAGAATGTCTTTTTAGAAGAAAATATGTCAAGAAGTACCGAACCGAATTTGCAGAAAACTATGAATGCGCTTGACGTGATGTATATTGTAAATAAGCTTCGTTATGCCTGTCACATGCTAAACTATGTGAACGTGATGCAGGCAGATTATCAATTATTACTCATCAAGGAAATTATGACATTAGTTCGTAATAATGCATACGAAAATATTCCGGCTATCGGAATATATTATCAAATACTAAACACGTTTGAAAGTCCTGAAAAGGAGGAAAATTATTTTAAACTTAAATACTTGATTAATGAACACACTAGAAGCTTTCCTTCTTCCGAGGCATTGATTATATACAACTTTGCTATGAATTATTGTGTAGGACGGATCAATGAAGGCGACAACAAATATCTCAATGAAATTTTTGACCTTTATAAAACCGCTCTTCAGGAATCAATCATTTTCAAACAAGGTGTTTTGTCACCTTGGTATTATAAAAACATCACGGTTGTCGGTCTAAGATTAGGTGAATACAAATGGGTGAAAGAATTTTTACAAAAATATAAAACATCTCTGCCTGAATATTATCAGGAAAATGCCTACACCTATAATTTAGCTAAATACTATTTCTACCGGGAAAAATATACTGAAGTAATCAAATTGCTTCATGAGGTGGAATATCAGGATATCTTCTATTCTCTTGATTCTAAAGCAATGTTACTAAAAACCTATTATGAGTTGGACGAACTGGATGCGTTTGAATCGTTGGCAGACAGCTTCAAAGTTTATTTGAGACGAAAAAAGAATCTTTCTGACAGCCATCGGAGGAATTATCTGAATCTGGTAAAATATGTACAAAAGCTTTACCAAATGATTCCTGAAGATCAGATCGCTTTACAAAAACTTCAATCTAAAATTAAGCAAGCAAAACATTTGGCGGATAAAAACTGGATTTTATTAAAGCTCAATGAATTGATGTAAAAGAACAAAAACCAGCCTTCGAGACTGGTTTTTGACGGGTAGATTAAGGGTATTTATATAGGGGGTATATTTCTAAATTTTTGTTTGTTCAATCTCTATAGGTCAAACTCATGATTGCTGCTTGGCGATGAACCCAAACACAAAAGGTTGAACGGTTTTTGAGATGTTCAAAATCAAGATATGCCATCCTGAAGATTCGTTTGCTCAGGGCAGAAGCAATTTCACGCTTTCCTGTTAACTTTAAGATTACAGAACGAACCGAGCCACTGTATTTGAATTCAAACTTTTTAAATAAATGAATCTTCTTTAGATCCATGATTTGAACGGGCTTCCTTACAGGTTCTGAGTGTGAATGAGCTGCCATCATTATTTTCGGTTTTAGGGGGTTAAAGATTTCTTGACAATTACAAATATCTTCTCTGATTCTGTAATTAAAAAATACAAATAATCTATTTTGTCGGTGAAAATGTTATTAAATGAGACTTATCAAAGAATATAAGTAGCAGATAAACAGCAGATAATTATTCAATTCAATGATATTATTGTCGATGGTTTGTTGGTAAACCAGGTATTGAAAAGGCAGCTTACAATAAGCTACTTTTATACAAAGTCATAGCGGTCTATTGAAGTGTTAGTTTTTTCCGATATCGCACCCCATTTTTCATTAATTCCAGAATATAGGTCCCTTTCAACAAAGCATGTAAATCCAATTCGGTTGAAAATTGATTGCTATTAACCTTTATCTGAGCAGTCCAAACCTTTTGTCCGGTCAGTGTGAAAATGTTGCATTTAATATCACCGTTGATCGTTGAATTCCCAATAAGACGAACTAAACCTGCCGAAGGGTTAGGATATAAGGATGCATTAATAGGATACAAATTGTCAATACCGGAAGGTGAAACTGTTACAGTATAACGAATTGTGTCGGCTCCGCACTGATTGGATGCTATGAGTGTAACCTGATAAGAGCCACCTGTAGCATAATTATGGGTAGGATTTTGAAAAACAGTTGTGTTGCCGTCTCCGAAATCCCAATGCCATGCATTGGCAAAGCTTGATAGATCGTTGAAGGAGACGGAAAGTTTATTCGTACTAAAACTATAATCAGCCTGAGGTATATCATCAACGAATATTGAATCGGCTTCATCGCTATTGCCCAAGGGTCCGCTTACGTTTAATGTGATTATTTTATAACCGTTTGTAGAATAAATTACTGTATGTGGTCCGGAAGTATTGGCTGTTGCGGGTGTGGCACCTGATCCGAAATTCCATAACCAAGTATTAATTAGTCCACTTGAATTGCTCGTAAAAACAACTGATGAATCCTTACACGCAGGATTTGATGAGGCTGAAAATGAGGCTAAGGGTGCGGCAAGGTCAATCATATTTATATCATCAATTGTGATATCGCTTGTATAGCTCGGGCCGGTTATGCCTCTGAACCGAACACCAATTATTTTACCGGAATACCCGGATAAATCTATCGTATCATTTATCCAAAAATTGCCTTGGTTTCCTGCAGATAAAAAAACATCATTTTGCCATTGCATGTTTGATAATATGTCAACATGCAAAGAGCCCATCGAGAGGCCATACATGTAATACCAGAAACTCATTTTCGGAGCTGTTGTATTGGTCAAATCAATACAAGGCATCATTAATTCTGCTGTGTGATTGTAGCAGGCTGAAGATTCAGTATAGAGATATTTTCCAAGGCCTGTGCCCGGATTATGATCGAAAGAAGGACCTGTATTGAGAGAAGGCGTTCCGCCATTATCTGTTCTGAAGTCAATGTCATCTCTAAGACCATTCGGTACATTCAGCCAACCTGCTGTTAGTGAGCAATTTTCTTGCTCGCAATTAGTAGCCGTACCACAAACGTTAAAAGTTTCAAAGTCTTCCTGATAGGGGAGGGTTACCGAAGTACTTTGGTATATATCAAGAGCGATTGAATCGATATTATTAGTTGGGTCGGTGTCTCCCGATTGATTGGTGATTATTTTGATTTTATGGCTTCCGCTTCCAAGAGCACTTAAATTAATGTAGGTGAATCCATTGATAGTTGAGCCTACATTTAGCGGCCCATTAACATTTGTATTGCCTACAGTAGATCCATCGAGCGTCCAGATAATACTGAAGGGACCACTCAGCGTATTAGAAGCAGAATTCTCAAGTTGATAATTAATCTTAATAGAATCTTCAACTAAACAATCTGGTAAAAATAAATCACCCGGCTCGGTGATGATGGCAGCCAAATCATTTGGTGTCGGGCAATTATAAACACCCGGAATTTTCTCAATGGCAATTGCTCTCCTGCCTTTGGCAGATTTTGGTCCGCATGCTGCGACAGAGAACCAATCTGTAACGGTACTATTAGTACCGGGCACAACCACATGATTTTGTATTGTGAATGCAATAGAATCCATGTAATTGCTTCCCAATTGATAGATAATATATCCTGTTGCTGCTGTCACTGAATCCCAGCTAAGGAAAGTAGAATCAGGACAAACAGAAGGTATTTGAATATTTGAAGGAACATACATGATAGAAAAGGGAACATCGCTGACATCACTTTGTGAAGCTCTGCTTACTTTTATCAATGCTTTTCCGGTAAGACTGTCAGGAACGGTCCAGTTATAATAACGAACAGAACTATTCACGAATGTGCTTATATTATTCCAATTCAACCCTCCATTGGTGGAGTAATCAATACTAAAGTTTCCTGTATTGCCAAATGCATCCCAACGAATTTTTTCAACTTCACCCGGTACCATTGATTCACCACCGACAGGATAAGTTACCGTGATGCTATCATCAACCCACTCATACACGATATAATAGCTTTGTGGTCCCTGTGGAATCAGATATCCATCTACAAGAATTTTGTAGGTTCCTGCCATTGGAGTATCAATTGTAACCTGCTCAACATTATTAAGATGGTCAATTCCTCTCACAGCCGGTAAATTTAGATTAGTCGCATTTGGTGTCGGATCTAATATCCATGGATTGACCGTATCTCCTAATGGAGTAACAACCTGTAAGCTGAGGTCATTAACTAAGGCTACGCTGGCATTGGCAACCGCCTCATAATCTGTCCAATATAGCATAATTCTTGCCTGCTTAATATTTGCCGGTATTGTCAAATTATGCAGATTCGATCCTGCCTGGAGCACTGAATCTTTCAAATATTGATATTGCTCCAATACTTTTACTGCTCTGAGATTGTTAATTCTTCCCCATCCATATTTAAAATCAGGGCCTGCATTGCCTAAGTCATCCGCTGTGTTCATGATGAGGGCTTTCATCAAAGCACCCTCTGGATTGTTCCCGCCATTCAATGATTTGTACGCACTATAAAGAGCTGCCAATGAACCTGAAATACCCGGACAGGCCATGGATGTACCTGTTTTATAATCATAAGTATTTGGTGGTTGAGTAGAATAAACGTCCGAACCTTTTGCACAGATATCTGGTTTAATTCGTCCGTCTGAAGCCGGTCCGCGTGAACTTGATGATAGAAGTATGTCGGTCTCTAACAGATTTCCTGTGGCGATTACATTTTTACCCATTTTGTGACCTCCGGTAATATTGCCCCAACCGGCTCCGGCACCATAACCACAATCGCTTGTACCTGCATTGCCTGATGAGAACACGTGCATGAGAGCAGGATATAGCCTGATTTGGCGATCGAGGTCGTGAGAAAAACTGGTATAGCCGGCATTGCAACCATTGCTATAGCTCGTTGAACTTATTACAATTCCAGGGTTAAAATAATGCACCGGTATGGAATCGAATCCGGAATAAACAGGAGCAGCTTCATAAACATAAATTTCTGCACCGGGGGCCATACCTTTCGTTTTTGGATCAAGGTTCCCGGCTCCAAGAATGGTCCCTGCGATATGGTCACCATGTGTGCCGTTGTTAAAGCCAATATATTGAGCACCAATTCTTGCGTCATAATCAATGTGAGGGCCAATGATACCATCATCCTGTAACATCACATTTACGCCTGTACCATCGTAGGTTCGGCCTCCAGGAAATCCCGGACTTAGCATATTTGCACGGTGCTGTGTTCGTCCTGTATAATTTTCGGCCTGTGAAGGCGGATCAACCGCTTCAATAAATTGAACGAACGGTAAGCTTGCCAACTCAACTAATGCATCATCACTTATAGATAGGCTTATCGTATTTCCGAATTCGTTCTGGTGCAAAATAGAAAAGCCCTTTGCTTCAAAAACAGCTATTGTAGATACTAAATTAACGCCCGGATATAAAGTGGCTATTACATTTACCATTCCCTTAGTTGGAATAGCCCATTGAGGTAATGGAATTTGATCGAGTAGGGGATGTATTTTTTGATTCGGGTCAGGCATTATAATGCTTACAACATGAAGTGATTTCAATCCTTGCAATTTGACGGTAGGTGCTATAGCAGCATACCAGGCTTTTTGAGGCAGATAATTCAATAATCTTATTCCTTCCTTTTGCAGGTTTAACTTTTCATTTGGATCGGGTAGCTCACTAAATTGAATAATGCAATAATAATTTCCTGCCCATGATTCCCAACTTGCTGGAATACCATGTTCATTAAGTATGGAGATGTTTGATTCAGGAATCACTTGACCGGATTTAAGCATCAATGGAATACCGGTGTTTTGGGAGAATGCAGGGAATGTAACAGATAAAAATAAAATAAATAGTATGGATTTGGTCTTGAATGTCTTCATGTACGGCTCTTGTTAGGGTGAGAAAGATTGAATTCCAAAAGTAGCGAATTCAACGCTGAGGACATAGAGATGGGTATAAAATGACAAAAGCCTGCATTTTCTACAGGCGCTTATGCTTACACTTCTTGATTTGAATCTTGAGTACCTCAGTAAATTAGTCTTCCGTCATTGCGAATGAAGTAAACAATCTCAATATACTGTTTACCAATTTTATAAGATTGCAAGCCCGAAAAAACAGGACAGACTGTGCCTCGCAATGATGCGTTTTTTGCTTTTCAGAGGGAACTCAATCTTAGTACTTTAAACTATTGCCTTTCGTGATTGCCACAATAAGAACCATCAGATTCAATCCTAAAATAATACTGCATATAAGCATGGTAAAGGAATTTAGGGGAATTTATTAATGAAAGCAATTACGAAGAAATTGTGTATAAGTTACACTAAAATTAATATTTGCTTAAAAGTAGTCGGTAATATAGCTCAGGGCATTTATTACATGATTTACAGAAAATCAACGTCAATACTGAATGGATATTTCATCAGGTAATCGAGCCCTTTTGAAACATTCAAATTCTCAAATAGAATCCGATACAACATATCATTTATAGGGGTTCTGATTTTATGATTTCTAGCCAGAAAATGTGTGATTTTAACCGTGTTAACTCCTTCTGCAACTTCGGTCATTCCTGCCAGAACAGTATGTAGAGTTTTACCTTTAGCTATTCCATAACCTACGGTAAAATTTCTGCTGAGCTGACTGCTGCAGGTGGCAATTAAATCACCAATACCTGCAAGCCCCATGAAAGCTTTCATATCGCTGCCCAGGGTTGTCCCTATCCTAATCATTTCTCCCCATCCTTTAGTTATCAGGTAAGCTTTTGCATTTTCTCCGAAACCCAAACCACTAAGCATACCCGAGGCAATGGCAATCGTGTTTTTCAACGAACCGGATAATTCAGCACCGATTATGTCAGGACTTGAATAAACCTGAAAAAGCCGACTTCTAAGTGCTTTTCTTCCTTCCCGTACTACTTCATCAAACTTGCTTGCAATAACCGTTGCGGCAGGTTGCCCCTCAGCGATCTCGCTGGCAAGATTTGGGCCTGCTAAGCATCCAATACGGATAACAACGCTTTCTTCGGCAATCACTTCGCTCATCGTCTTTATCCTGCTCTTGTCAACGTTTTTTATATCAGTAACTTTCTGTACATCCAATCCTTTCGTGGTGTGAATTATTATATGGTCAGGATGTAAAAAAGGTGACAGGTTTTTTATCATTTCCCGAAACCCTGATGACGGAATGCAAGGGAAGATTAATTTGCACTTTTCTCCCACTTCACTCAAATTAAATATTGCTTGCACATTTGAATGAATCTTGCGGTTTAAGTGTTGGTGCCGGCTATTTATTTTCTCACATACACCCTTATCTCGGGTGAACAATAAAACAGGTTTGTTTTTTGCTAGCAAGTTGGCTATTACGGTTCCAAAACTACCGGCTCCGATTACACCAATTGGATAATTTGATTTAGACGATTTCTTCAAAACCATAATGCATGAGTCGGTTATGATAATAAAGCAGCAAGCGTATATTTTCTGTTTTTACAACTGATTTCTTTGAGACTTTGAGTAAGTGTTCGGCATGGTAAATACCAAGATTCTTAATCCCATGTTCAATCAGCTGGTCGATTGGCCATTCAATTTCCGGAGCGATGAGTATTTCATCTGAGTCTTTCATCGATTTTAGGCGCTCAGCTAATTTACTGACGTTTTCGGCAAAACGAATATAGTCTATTGAAATTTCCTTGACCGGAATCCGAAGTAATTCATAAGTATCCATTTTAGGGTTATCGATTTCTATCATCCTATAGGCAACAAATGCACACAGTTGACTACTGAGAACATAATTCCATCTCTTGTAAGACAGGATTATTTTTTCGGCAAGTCTTTTTGTAAACTGTTGGTCACGTTGCTTATCCTGAACCGGTTTTCCATTTAGGTGAAAGTATTTCGCTATATCAATAACCTTCCCAAATTGATCAATGCTTTCACCTTCGTCATTAACCGGATTTCCAAATACATCTAAAGCATGTCCTATTGATAAGGCAAAATCAGATTTTGCCCAAAGGAATTTCACAACGAATTTAAATATCTTATAAGAGGTAGATAAAGGATCCTTTTCAGGGAAATATCTTTCTTTTCCTTTCGCTTTCAAAAACCCGTTAATTAATACAGGTGCATCCAATACGAAATGATAACTTAATACAAGGGGTACGATAAATATTTTATCTCCATTTCTTTCAGACAGCAAATTCTGCCTTTGTGCTTCGATTGAGCTTCCTAAAAGGCCCAATTTCAGGACTGATTCAAGGCTTCCCGAACGAGACCGGGTTCCACCGGGGAAGAATAATGAATGTCCTCCCTCGGTTAATAACTCTGTAGAATAGGATTTGAGGACTTCGAGGTATATTTTATTTTTTTTACGTCTATCCACCTTATATGCTCCCAGGCGATTCATAAAATAGGACATCAACTTAATGTTGAATAGGTTAAGTCCCGCCCCATAGAAAAAGGCTGGTAAACCAAGTGCTTGAATACCCCAGCCTAAGGCTAAAGAATCGAGATTACTGAGATGAGTAGGTACCAAAATAATCGTTCCTTTTTTGGCAAGTTTACGCACTTGATTTGTACATCCAACCAAACGGATTTTATCGTAAATACTTCTTCTTTTTGATTTTGAGTGCCTGATTCGCCTCACTCGTGCATTCAATAATTTGGCAAATCCGTTGTCAACAACCCAACGGGCAAACTTATAGGTTGATGGATCGAAATAACCTACAATTTCTTCTGTGTATCGTTCAACAACCCGATTGAGTAATTGCAGTTCTTTTTCTCCGGATTCCTTTGATTCACTAAGAATATTACCTACTTCTCTTCCTATTTCTTTCCAAAAAGATGCATCGTCATCCGGATCACTTGACCATCTATTGCTTTTTATTCGTTTTATTTCCAGAAAAGCTACTTCAGATAACAGGGAGGCAACGGAATGCTCATCTTGGCATTGCTCCAGCAAAATGAAGATTGCTTTTTCTTTCCAATCCCGCATAAATGCCTTTTTGTTTTGACTTATTTTATATATAGGCCAATCATTGAAATCAGGAATTACGGGATCGTATTTAGGGCTTGGGTTTGCTTGCTCTTTACTCATCATTGACCAGACAAAAGTAATTAAATCACTGGCTTTACTATTGGAAATTGATCTTGTCTTTTTTCATTACGGAAGCATCACGTTAAGTGCTGCGGGCAAGATAGAAAAAAGTACCGGTGCGCTTCCTGCTTGTTCTCCATCCGTTTCAACCAAAACAGTTTCTTTACTTTTTAGACTGATTTGAGCCATTCTAAATTGATTGACTTCTTTCATTTTTACAAAACTTCCACTGTAGAGTCTTGGCAAAGAAACTATGATTTTTAGCTTGGAGATCTTTCCTACAATGGTAACATCAAAAAGTCCGTCATCGCTCATGGCATCCGGTGCCTGTTTCATTCCGCCTCCATTATATTTTCCAATGGCCACAGCACCGGTTAGCATCGGGCCATCATGTTTTCCATTTTTCCATTCCAGACTTATTGGTTTAACTTTTGTACCAATGAGATTCTTCATCATATGCCACAAATAGCTCATGATATTCACACTTCCATTCTTCAACCTCTTTTGCTGAACCGTTTCCACAACTTCTGCATCAAAACCAATGCCCGCAATGTTTGCGAAATAGCGCACCTGACCTGTTTCGGTAAATTCAGCCATTCCTAAATCAAGCTGTTTCTTATTTCTAAGCACAAAGATGTCAACTGCTTTCTTATAATCGTGCGGTATCCCTTGGGTACGGCACCAATCATTTCCAGTACCAATTGGTATCACACCAAAGCATACTTTACTCTTGTTAATGGTTCCATGGGTCATCATAGCATTCACGGCTTCATTCATGGTTCCGTCTCCGCCTACAATCAACAAGTGCCTGAATCCCATGTCCAGCGCTTCTGAAGCCAGTTCGATGCCGTGAAATGGTCTTTCTGTGAAGTGTTCTTCAAAAATGATATTATTAAACTCCAGTAATTTCCGGATTTCAGGCCAATCTTTCCCGCCTTTTCCATTGCCGGATTTCGGATTTATTATTGTGTACCAGGTTCTATTTATCACTTGCCTGTAAATAAAAGGATTTTATTGGATTATTAATCAGAGACACTGAGATTTTGCCTAGAAGATCTCTGATACAAGGTAAAAGATCCTCTTTCCGGTAATAATGGAAAATACGATCAACAGGTAGGTGGCAAAAGGGCTTATTGGCTTCTCATTAAAGAAGCCTCTTCTTCAATGTTAGTGAAGTAGAACCTATCAGATAGCCTTTGTGGTATATTTCAACTGTGTAAGTTCCTGGTCCATAGGCCATATCCTGAGTCCAGTAGATACAGTTTTCTGAGTTCGATTCAGAATCAAAAGGCACTAATTGTCTGGATGTGTACAAACTATTTTCACCCGATTCAGCTAGGGTAAATGTACCTGAACCAAGCGCTTCAACAGCAAGACTTGTTCCTTCCGGACTAATAATTCTGAGGAGAATATCCTGATCACCTGACTCGGCAATGCGGTTATTATTGAAAGTAAAGCATACTTTAATTCGCTCTGTTTTCTTGGCAATATTTGTCTCAACAATTTTATTGTTGTTTTTCTCTCTGATTCCGAATGCTGACAGAGAAGCTAAAGACATAACCTGACCTTTTTCCACTTTCCCTTCAAGCTCTTCACTATATTGTTTAGTTACTTCAAGTGTTTCCGTAAGATTTTCATTTTCAGTTTCCAGTAATTGTATCTGTTGCTGTAGGTCAGCAATATCTTCCAAATATCCATTCTTGGTTTTTTCAAACTCTTCTTTTGCTTGAGTCAAGTCTTTTTTTAAATCACTAATCTGAGCATTTCTGTTATTCAGTCTAAGATTATACACATTCTTCAGAGAATCAAGCGATGATTGCATGGCTTCAATTTCATTGTTCAATGCTTGGTTATCGCTTTTCTGCGATTCCAGATTAGCCGATAATGCATCGATTTCAACCATCAATTTGGCTTTCTCTTCATTCAACTCTTGATTTTGTGCTGTCAGTTCATTATTTGATGATTTATCCTTAAGATTGTTATACAATAAAAAAGCATTGACAAAGAGCAAGAGGAAAATCAGAATGATATAATATGATTTCTTCCTTCCTCTCAATTTGGGTTGGACCTCAGATGGAGTGCTCATAAAATAAATGGTACTTTTATTATAGAATTGGGTTCAAGTTCATGCGTTTCTACGCAATTTTTTTTATAAAGTTGAAAGCTAGATGACGAAAATAACAAATGAATATTGGGATTCACGTTACAGAAGTGGTGAAACAGGTTGGGATATTGGAAAAGTATCTCCACCCCTAAAAGCATATTTTGATCAATTGGAACATGATAAGTCAATAAAAATTCTAATTCCAGGATGCGGACGTGCCCACGAAGCCGATTATTTGCTCCAAAACGATTTTAATCAAGTATTTATTTTAGACTGGTCGAATCTGGCATTGGAAAAGGTGAAACAGCGCTTTCCCGATATTCCTGATCAGCAGCTGATTTGTCAGGATTTTTTTGAACATGATAACAAATATGATTTAATTGTTGAACAAACATTCTTCTGTTCGCTGGATCCATCTTTGCGCTTTCGGTATGCTAAAAAGATGCATCAGTTATTAAAAACGGACGGTAAACTGGCCGGTTTGCTGTTCGATGATCCCTTGTTTGACACGCATCCGCCTTACGGAGGAAATGCAGCTGAATACAAATCTGTTTTCTCAACATGCTTTGATATACAAAATATGACACCTTGCTATAATTCTATTCCTCAGCGTAAGGACAGGGAATTGTTCATCATTCTAAAACCAAAATTAAAATGTTAGCACAATTACGATTCGCACATCTGATGGTATTTGACATTGAAACGGTTCCTGCTTCAAGCAATTTCGATGAACTATCTCCCCGTATAAAAGATCTCTGGGAGCAGAAAAAGGGCCGTTTTCGTGATGAAAATGATGATCCGGGGGAATACTATTTCAACAATGCCGGCATATTGGCAGAATTCGGGAAAGTTATTTGTATTTCTGCAGGTATCTTTAAATGCGATCTCTCCGGCAGGGTAGAACAACTTAGAATCAAATCGTTTTACGGGCATGATGAGAAAGAAATTCTGCTTCAGTTTTCTTCTCTTTTAGAACAGTATTTTAATAATCCGAAAAAGCATATGCTTGCAGGTCATAATATCCGAGAGTTTGATGTTCCATGGCTATGCAGACGCATGTTGATACATGGTTTAAAATTGCCGGCCATGCTTGAAGTATCCGGAGCCAAGCCCTGGGAATTGGCTGATCGTTTTATCGATACCATGCAACTCTGGCGTTTTGGCGATTTCAAGCATTATACTTCACTTGATTTGCTGACAGAGCTTTTTGCTATTCCTTCACCAAAAGACCAGATTTCAGGGAAAGATGTCGGCAGGGTTTATTGGCAGGAAAACCGCATCGAAAGTATTGCAAAATATTGTGAAAAAGATGTGCTGGCAGAAGCTCGCCTGCTTATGAAGTTCAAAGGGATGGAACTGATTAAGGATAATCAGGTTTCCAGTAGCAGTTTTTCTTAAACAAGCGGTGATCGACTAAAAGTTGGTTCAGCTTCAGAATATCCTGCTGCAAGGAAAAAAATAAATGTGCTCATGGCAATGATGACATGGCTGATGTCATTGTAAGTAAACCAGCTCGTAAACGAAATTTTTAATGTGAAAATGATGGCAGCAAGAGCAGCTGTTAGTACACCCGCTACCAAGTATTTACTTCCGCGGTTCCGGTTTCTGAAATATTGGAACAGATTTAAAGGCATGATGACACCGAGAAGTATTATGACTGCATGCATTACAACAACTCTGAAATCAAAAGTAATGAGCGTGAATCCGATCATTATTACAGAAATCAGAATCATAAAGAGCCTGAGGTTGGTCTTAAGCGCTCTGCCTGACTCGCCATAAAGATGTTCTAAACCGGCCAGAGATAAAAGCAATACGGAAATCATACCTGCGATCCAGCCCGGTAGTTTCCAGGCAATATTAATTTCATTTATAAAGCCATGGCCAATAACACCGGCAATTAATGTGGAAATAGCAAATAGCAGGAAATAAAAAATAAAATAATTAATCATCCGGCTTGGATTTTTCAATTTTCTAAGTTTGAAAAAAGCAAGCAGACTCACTACGGCAATCAGCAAATCAGTAAAAACAGTTACAGGCTCATTCATGGATTGTATCTATTCCTGGAATATTCTTAGGAAGATGCAAAGGTAGCAAATCATTTGATTTACCTTAATTTTAGGGCTTATGAGCAGTACACCACATGCCGGAAAGGAGGAATCATTGCTTACCGTATCTGATCTTGAAACCCGTTTTTCTCTCACCGATGAGACCATCACCGCGGTGGATGGAATTAGTTTCGAATTGAAAAGGGGTGAAGCACTTGGCATTGTTGGTGAATCAGGTTCCGGCAAATCAGTCACTTCCTTATCAATCATGCAATTACTACCCAAGCCCTATGGTATGATTAGTGGCGGAAGCATTCGTTTCTGGAAAGGCGATCAATGGCTGAGTTTATCGGATATGAAAGAAAGACAAATTCGAAAAGTTCGCGGAGCTTCTATCGCCATGATTTTCCAGGAACCCATGACTTCACTCAATCCCGTATTTACCTGCGGGAATCAGGTTAGGGAGGCTATCATCTTGCATCAAAATGTTAACAGAAAGGATGCAAAAGCCATAGCACTGGATTTGTTCAGGAAAGTGAAACTTCCTTCTCCCGAACGAATTTTTAAAGCTTATCCTCATCAAATTTCGGGTGGTCAAAAACAAAGAGTGATGATTGCCATGGCTATTTCATGCAATCCTGATATCCTGATTGCCGATGAGCCTACCACGGCTCTCGATGTAACCGTACAGCAAACTATTCTCGATTTAATGAGGGAGCTGCAGAAGGAATATAATATGTCACTCATTTTTATCACCCACGATTTGGGGGTTATTGCTCAGATAACCGATCGGGTTTTAGTTATGTATCAGGGTAAAATTGTAGAACAAGGCGATGTTCAATCTATTTTCAAGCATCCTGAACATCCCTATACAAAAGGTCTCTTGGCTTGCCGGCCTCCATTGCATCAGCGATATAGTCGTTTGCCCATCATCAGCGATTTTATGGAGATGGATGAAGATGGACAATTAAAAGAAAAACCAGTTTCTGTCAGAGAAGTTATTAAATCGGTTGTATTGCCTGAAGAAGCCTGGAAAAAACGCTTCGATTCTATTAAGGCGGCACCCGAATTACTGCAGGTAAAAGATGTAACGGTATCTTTCAGCCAAAGCAATGCCTGGTTCATCAAGGGGAAAAATCTGCTGAAAGCCGTTGACCACGTTTCATTTGCTGTGCATGAAGGAGAAACCCTGGGACTTGTGGGCGAAAGTGGTTGTGGTAAAACAAGCTTGGCCCGCACCTTACTTCGCTTAATTGCAGCTCAGGAAGGCTCCATTCACTATCGGGGGGAAGATGTACTGAAGATGTCATCATTGGCCTTAAAATCCTATAGAAAAAGGGCCCAAATTATTTTTCAGGATCCGTATTCATCCCTAAATCCGCGCATGATGATTGGCAACGCCATAACAGAACCTATGAAGGTGCACAAATTGTGGGGCAACAAAGATGAACGCAAAGAAAAAGCGATTGATTTGCTCGAACGTGTTGGATTATCAGCTGATTTGTTTAATCGCTATCCTCATGAGTTTTCCGGAGGACAAAGACAAAGAATTTGTATTGCCAGAGCATTAGCTTTGAAGCCCGAATTTATTATTTGTGATGAATCAGTGTCTGCACTTGATGTGTCGGTACAGGCTACGGTTCTCAATTTACTGATGGATTTGAGAGAACGCTTCAATCTGACTTATATGTTTATTTCGCACGACCTGAGTGTAGTTCGTTTTATGAGCGACCGGATTATGGTAATGAATAGCGGCAGGGTAGAAGAAATCGGGCCTGCCGATGATGTCTTTAATCATCCAATGAAAGCTTATACTCGAAGGCTTATTGATTCAATTCCATCAGGAAGCGATGACATTTTTAATCGCTGAGATATTTTTATAATCAGCTTTCCAGGCGGCTGAATAAAGCCGTGAACTTCACCAATTGACCGACATTGCTCACCTTTACTTTTCCGGTCATCACAGCCATGGTAGGATTCAGTTGCCCCGTTTCCATGCTGGCATAATTTTCATCTGTGGTTCTTACTACACAAGTTGCTGTTCCTTCAAGGCCTTCCTGCACATGGCATTGGCTGTCAACAACCCTGATTGTGAAATCACCACCATTCGATCCTTTTGCTTGTAAGTGTACAATCATATCGAATCCGGCTGCTTTTTCAGGCCGGAAACGTGCGGGTAAACCGAGAATAATTTCCCGGGCGGTTTGGGGGGTGCTCATAAGAATTTGTTTTTTCTGTCAGCAATGATAATTAATTCTCCCTTTATTTTAGCTTGTCCTTGAAAACTTTTTTAAACTTTTCTAATTTTGGAACAATCACATACTGGCAATATGGCTGATTGCCGTTCAGCCGAAAATAATCCTGATGATAATTTTCGGCCTTATAAAACCGGCTGAATATATCTATTTCCGTTACAATGGGAGCATCAAATGCCCCCGATTGATCAAGCTCTTTTTTGTAAAATTCGGCCTTTTCTTTTTGTTTTTCATTATGATAAAAAATAACCGAACGATACTGAGTTCCAATATCAGCACCCTGCCTGTTGAGTGTAGTAGGGTCATGTGTTTTCCAAAAAACTTCCAGTAATTCATCATAAGAAATAATGGATGGATTAAACACAATCTGGCAGACTTCAGCATGGCCGCTTCTTCCGCTGCAAACCTGTTCATAGGTAGGATTCTCAACATCACCTCCGGCATAACCGTTGCTCACCGATTCAACGCCTTTGAGCGATGAAAAAATGGCCTCACTGCACCAGAAACAACCATTGCCAAAAGTGGCTGTATCCAATAATGTGCTTTCGGGATTTTGATTTGCTGCCATAGTCTGATTGGCTGATTTTATTGTTTGAGATTGACAATATGAGGATAAATAGGCTCCGAAGATCACTGCGCTAATCCATTTCAACTGATTTTTCCATATCATAAAGATTTAACAGCAAACCGGGTGAATCCGTTCTAAAAAAAATCCACTACCTAAAAGATAGTGGATTCAAATAAGTCTCCCCGCTAGGGCTCGAACCTAGGACCCGCTGATTAAGAGTCAGCTGCTCTGCCAACTGAGCTACGGAGAGATAGCGAGTGTAAAATTAAAAAATTCAGGGTTTATTTATGAAGAAATATACTCCTCTTGCAGGCAGCCCC
>CAYPSW010000021.1:0-25885 GCA_964413685.1 uncultured Chitinophagales bacterium | reverse complement strand
CAATAACAGGAACAGTAACAAACGTGGATTGTTACGGCAATGCAAGCGGAGCGATCGACATCACGGTCACAGGCGGTACGGTACCCTATACTTATGCTTGGTCGAATGGTGCTGTTACAGAAGACGTTTCAGGTATTTTAGCAGGAGTTTACACTGTTTTAATTACAGATGCTAATGGTTGTGCTATCAGTGGTTATTTTGTAATTGGATTTGACAGCCACCTTACATCGCAATATGCTGCTGTTAACCCACATTGCGGAGAAAATAATGGCTCAGTTGATTTAACTGTTTTAGGTGGTTCCGGATCATATTTTTATTCATGGAGCAATGGTGCAAATACGGAAGATTTAGATAGTCTGGCGGCAGGGACATACATGGTTACGATAACCGACTCCGTTTATGGCTGTTCTAACATAGACACGGTTAATTTGCAAAATATTTCCGCACCGATATTAAATGCACAGATTACGAATACAGATTGTTCTGGCAATATTGGAGCTATTGATCTGACTGTTTCAGGTGGTTCTGGTACATTTAGCTATCAATGGTCGAATGGAGCTACAATTCAGGATATTTCTGGTCTAAGTGCAGGAACATACAATGTGACTGTCATTGACTCTGTCACCGGATGTGTCTCAATAGGGAGTTATACAATCCAGCAAACCAGCAATCTGACTATCGGAGCAATTAGTACACCTGCTACTTGCGGATCGAATAACGGTTCAATCAATGTTAGTGTTGGAGGAGGTTCCGGCTCATACAGCTATATCTGGAGCAATGGTGCTTCAACGGCTACTATAAATAATCTTATGCCGGGTTCTTATTCCGTTACCGCTACTGATTCTGTGAGTGCTTGTGTGATTACCGGTTTATATACTGTAAACGGAATCAACGGGCCTTCACTAAATCTGACTGTAACAGATGTAAATTGTGCAGGAGGTTCAGATGGCTCCATTGATTTGACAGTCTCAGGTGGTACCGGTCCTTATGCCTTTTTATGGTCGAATGGTGCAACAACCGAGGATATTTCCGGATTAACTCTAGGACAATACTCTGTAACAGTTACTGATATGGCTACAAATTGTATGGCAGTAGGCAACGCAGATGTGAATCAAGGATTACCTCTTGATATAGTAGCAAATCGCTTTAATGTATCTTGTGCAGGCAACGGGGACGGATCCTTGAATATTGTCGTAATCGGTGGTACGCCTCCTTACACATTCCTCTGGTCAAACGGAGACATAACACAAAATATTAACAATTTGTCACCGGGTCTTTATGCAGTTACCGTGACCGATGCGAACGGGTGTTCCAATCAATTGGCAACTACCATCACAGAGCCTGATACTTTACAAATCAGTTTAGTTAGCATTAATCCGTCAGGATGTTACGGCACTCCTAATGGTGCCATTGATATTGCAATATTTGGGGGTACTACACCATATAGTTACCTATGGTCAAATGGAGATACCACGCAGGATTTAAATGGTCTCTGGTCCGGCATTTATGATGTCATTGTAACGGATGCCCATGGCTGTATGGATTCGATGATGATTGAGGTAAACTCTAATGCAACTTTACATCTGACGGCTCAAATAAGTAACATTTTATGTGATGGTGCTAATACAGGTGCTATCAATCTGACTGTTTCAGGTGGTTCAGGTGCTTATCAATATCAATGGTCGAATGGCGATGTAACAGAAGATATCTCGGCATTGGCTGCCGGTTTGTATCTTGTTACCGTTACCGATTCTGTTAATGGATGTGAAGCCTACGGAGCATATAGTGTTGTGGACAGCAGCTTTGCAGTTTCATCTGCAATAATTAACGCCTCTTGTGGTACTTCTAATGGTGAAATTCATCTTTATTTAAATGGAGGGTCCGGTCAGTTTAGTTTCAATTGGTCTAATGGTGGTCCTAATACTAGTGCACAAACCGGTTTATTAGCTGGAATTTATGGCGTAACAATTACCGATACTGCAACCAATTGCTCAACAGTATTAAATTTCAATATCGAAAATGTTGGTGCTCCTGATATTTCAGGAATTGTAGTTGATGCTAGTGCGTGTTCAGCTTCTGATGGTTCGATTGATATTACTGTTACAGGCGGTTCAGGATCATTCAGCTATTTCTGGTCTAATAACGTTACAACACAAGATATTAATAATTTGAGTGCCGGAACGTATACGGTTTCTGTAACGGATGATACAACAGGATGTCAATCCATTTCAACATTCCATGTTGGTGAAAGCAATACACTTGGATTATCAGCCCAGGTTATCAATGCCAATTGCGGACAAACTGATGGAGAATTATGGTTGGGAGTATCAGGTGGCTCAGGTTCCTATTCTTTTGATTGGAGCAATGGAGCTACAACTCAAAATCTGATTGGAGTACCTGCAGGTACCTATATTGTTGTTGTTAACGATTTGGGCAGCACTTGTTCCGATACACTTGCTGTAACAGTTAGTTCTGATGGCGGACCGATTGTTTCGGCTATCGTAAATAATATAGGATGTGCAGGAAGCGCTGACGGTTCGATTGATGTAAGCGTTACACCCGGTGCTTCTTATCAATACACCTGGTCAAATGGAGATACAACTGAAGATATTATCAATTTGGTGCCTGGTCTCTATGTTCTTACTGTAACTGATACAAGTACAGATTGTATTGCAACTGCATCATGGACTATTACAGAGCCGACTCCTATTAATCTGGTTATTAACAAGTCAGATGTAGTGTGCAACGGAAGTAATGACGGATGGATTAATCTGACAATAAATGGAGGCATGCCGGGATATACTTTTAATTGGGCTGGCCCGAACGGATTTAATTCATCAGCTCAGAATATTACTAATTTGTTTGCAGGAATTTATCAAATAACTGTTACTGATACTTCAGGATGTGCGGTTTCGGCTACCCTGAGCATATCTGAACCTGATGCAATCACAATAAATATTGATTCTACACAAGAATCAAGCTGTGATGGTAGTACTGATGGCTCAATGTATATATCCGCTTCCGGTGGTACTGCTCCTTATCAATATTCATTAAACGGTGCACCCGCTCAGAATAACGGAGTTTTCACAGGTCTTTCGTCAGGAATATATACCGTAATTGTAACGGATTTAAACGGATGTAGTGATTCAATGAATATCACTATTCTTCACGGAACAGGAATTTCTGTTAGTGGAAGCATTACAAACGTTTCCTGCTTCGGAGGCAGTGATGGTATGGTGGATGTTACTGTATCTGGAGGTTCCGGCCATTACCTTTATATCTGGTCAAATGGTAGCAATAATCAGGATTTGATGAATATCCCAGCTGATCTGTATGTTGTTACAATAATCGATTCTGTAAGTGGATGCTATACAACAGGTGCTTTCAGCGTATCGGATTCTTCGATTGTTGTTAATGTTACCGTTGTGGACGCTATTGCTTGTGATAGCACAAATGGAAGTATTGATATTACAGTATTAGGTGGATCCGGTTCTTATAGCTATATCTGGAATAATGGGAGTGGGAGTGAAGATTTAACTGGTCTTCCAGCCGGTACATACATTGTAACGGTAACAGATAATAATAGCGGTTGTTCAACCGTAGCATCAATTGTTGTTAATAATGCGGGAGGTCCGGAAATAAGCGGAATTGTATTTGATGCAAGTTGTACGAGCATTAGCGGTTCTGTCGATGTTAGTGTTAGCGGAGGCGAAGCACCCTATACTTTCAATTGGTCAAATGGTGCAATTACTGAGGATATTTCGAATCTTGCACCAGGCGATTATTTCCTTACAGTCACTGATAATAATTCGTGTACTGCGGTAGCTAAGTTTACTGTAATAGAGGTAAACAGCCTTGATGTTACAGGTATTGTTTCAGATGCGAATTGTGGGAACAGCGATGGTTCCATTGATATTACAGTTAGTGGAGGAAGTGGAAATTACACATTCAATTGGTCAAACGGAGCAAATACTGAGGATATTTCAGGATTGCTGGCAGGTACTTATATGGTACAAATAAGCGATCTTTCTACAGGTTGTTCAATATCTACAGTCTTTAACGTATCGAACAGCTCAGGACCTGTTATAACAGCTGTAGTTAACGATGCTGCTTGTCCGGGCTCACACGATGGTTCCATTGATTTGTCAATCTCCGGTGGCTCTGGCTTTTACACAATCAACTGGTCGAATGGTGCAACAACTGAGGATATTAGTGGATTAACTTCTGGTACTTATGTAGTTGTAGTTATTGATGAGCAAACAGGATGTGCCAGTTCTGCCACTTATATTGTAGCCGAAACAACGCCTTTCCTGATTGTAGCAGAGGTTGGTTGCAATAATAATCCTTATATCAATATTGCAGTGTCTGGAGCCAATGGTGCCTATACTTTTAGCTGGTCAAATGGTGCAACAACTCAAAATATTGATAACCTGACAACCGGACTTTATACGGTAACTATAACCGATGTTGAAGGTTGCATTATGATTTCCCAGATTAATGTTGAGGTTGATTGCAATGAGGAGCCCTGCAATCCTGCTACGATTATTATTCCTAATGTTATTACGCCTAATAATGATGGTTTCAATGACCTCTGGGTAATATCAAATGATTGTGGATTCGAAAATGAAATTTGGATATTCAATCGTTGGGGTGATCAGGTGTATTATGCATCTCCCTATATGAACGATTGGCATGGTAAATATTTGGACACCGATAAAGATTTGCCTGATGGTACATACTATTATATTTATAGTGTGACTCAATACGACAATAGTGGAAATCGAATTAAGAATCTGGATTTCAAAGGATTTATTGTTATTCAGAGATAATCAGTTTTGTTAAGAACTTATAAGCATATTTTTATGAAAAAAGTAATTATTGCCGCATTCATGTTCATTAGTCTGCATCAGGTATATGGACAGCAGGATCCACACTTTACTATGTATATGTTTAATAAACAAGTACTGAACCCGGCCTATTCCGGTTCATTAGGTTTAACAAATATAACCGGCATGTACAGAAATCAATGGACTGCTTTTGATGGGAACCCTACAACGATGACCCTGGGAGTTCATAGCCCAATTGGCCGTGTAAAGGATGAGATAAAGAGAGTTGCATTAGGCTTATATGCGTTTTCCGACCAACTTGGAGTAAGTGAAACCTTCGGATTGTATGGTCAGTATGCCTATCGTATTCCGGTTGGTGAACAAGGAATTCTTTCTCTTGGTTTGCAAGCTGGATTTATGAATTATACCAACAATCTTACTCAGCTTAAGCCCGGACAGTCATCAGATCCTTTGTTAAGTATGGATATTAAAAATGCATTTCTACCGAATTTTGGTGCAGGTGTTTATTATTATACTAATCGATTTTATTTTGGTGGGTCTATACCACATTTGATTCAGAATAAATACGATAAGAATGCAGTTGATCTGCCCGGCCAAAAAGCAGCAAAACAGTATATGCATTCTTTTTTAATGACTGGTTACGTTTTCGATTTGGGTTATTCTGTAAAATTAAAACCCAATGTTTTATTAAAATATGTATCCGGTGACAATATTCAAGTCCCATTTGATGCTGACTTTAATTTGTCAATATTCTTATTCGACCGTTTTGAACTGGGAGGAAGCTACCGTCTGGACGATTCATTTGATGCCTTAGCAAGATTCCAAATCAGCAAAAATCTCAGTGCGGGATATGCTTACGATTTTACAGTAGGTGATTTAAGTAAATATGATAATGGAGGAACACACGAAGTTGTCATATCTTATCAATTTGGAAAACCATTGCAAACATTTACAACACCACGTTTTATAAAATATTTTTAGTACCAATTCAAAAACACTATCAAAATGAATAGGTTATTTGCATCTGCAGCGATTATCATATTTACTTGCTCAACCATCAATACTCAAGCACAAAATAGAAAACTGCAAAAAGCTAATCAGATGTACGATCAATTGGCTTTCATTGAGGCCATAGATTTGTATAAAGAAGTGTTAGCTGACAAAGAAGAACCCGAGGCTATTATTAAATTGGCCAACTGTTATCGTTTGCTCAACGATCCTATGTCGGCAGAACAATGGTTTACACGCGCGGTAAACTATAAAGAGAGTCAACCTATTGATATTTTGTATTATGCTCAGGCATTACAGCAGAATAGCAAATATGAAAAGGCCAAAATTTGGTTTGCAAAATACAAAGAACAAGAGCCTGATGACCCCCGTGGACAATGGGGTATTGATGCTTGTGATAAAGTTGAGTATTTTAATAATATACCAAACCATTTCAGGGTTTCTCATTTGCCAATTAATTCCGTCAATTCTGATTTCGGTCCTGCTTTTTTTGAAGATGGAATTACATTCGCTTCTGACCGAATTAACAGCAAAGAAACACGTGCAGTTTTTCAATGGACGGGAACTCCTTTTTTAAATGTTTATTCTTCTCCTGTTAATGATAAAAATGAATGGCAAACACCTGAATTACTTAGTGGAAGTGCTAATACTGTTTATCATGACGGTCCGGTTACATTTACTTCCGATTATCAGCAAATGTTTTTCACCAGAAGCTTTACGAACGACAAAGGAAGAGTTGAAAAGAGCGAGATTGATAATGTAATTAAACTGAAAATAATGTATGCCTATTGGGATCCCGAGACGAATTCCTGGGGGCATGAACAGGAAATGCCGTTTAATAATAAAGCTTATTCAGTTGCTCACCCGACATTATCACCAGATGGCACTACCTTGATTTTTGCTTCAGATATGCCGGGCGGTATTGGGGGCACCGATCTCTGGTACACAAAATTAACCGATGGTGAATGGGGAATTCCGGTTAATTTGGGTGAATCTATTAATACACTCGGGGAAGAAATGTTTCCTTATTTAGATATCGATTCTACGCTTTATTTCGCTTCAAATGCCTGGCCAGGCCTTGGTGGATTAGATGTATTTTATGCAGACCTTAACAGGGAAACTGGTTTATTTGAGAATCCTCAGAATATAGGTGCTCCAATAAATACATCACATGATGATTTTGCTTTGATTTTAGACGCCAATGCTAAAAGTGGATATTTTACCTCGAACAGGCCCGGAGGGGATGGAAATGATGACATATATAGTTTCCGGTACACATTAGTCAATTTGCTTGTAAAGGTAATTGATAAAAACACAGAGGAGCCTATTGAATCTGCTGATCTTAATATTTCAGATGGCCAAAAACCTATTGCAAATGATAAGACTAATAAAGAAGGTGAATATTTTATGGTCATTGATATTGATAAAGATTATTCCATCCTTGCACAAAAACCTTCTTACCACGATAATTTGCTAAACTTTGATAGCCGTGAAGTTGCAAGCAACGATACTTTAAAAGTAATTGTACCGCTTGATAGACCAGAACTTAGCCTCGAAGGGAATGTGTATAACAAAAAGACTAATGAACCCATTGATCAGTCTTTTGTCAAACTTCTCGATAAAACCAATAATCATATTGATACGCTCAGAACAGGACCGGATGGATTTCTCCACTTTTCTTTGTCTCCTGAACATGTATATTATATAAGTGCGAGCAAGCCCGATTTTGTTTATGACGAAGCTAATATCTCTACAAAAGGCATTATTGAATCTCAAATAATTCATCAGGATTTTTATCTCGAACCGATTGAAATCGGTGTGGCTATTGTGCTGGATAATATTTATTATGATTTTGACAAGGCCAACATCAGGGAAGATGCATCGGAAGATTTAGAAAAAGTACTTCGCATTATGAGTGAAAATCCTGGATATAAAATAGAATTATCATCCCATACCGATTCTCGTGGTTCTTTTAAATATAATGAGCGTTTATCTCAAAGAAGAGCACAATCAGTAGTAAATTGGCTGGTAGCCAAAGGAATCAGTAAAGATCGCCTTGTGCCTAAAGGCTATGGTGAGTATAAATTAAGAAACCATTGTGCTGATGGCGTTGAATGTACTGAATATGAACATCAAAGAAACAGACGTACCGAATTTACTTTATTAAGTAATGAAGGACAAGTGGTTGCAGAAGGTCAGGAACATTTTGACGACCCTAATAAAAAGGATGAATTTATTCCGGGTGGTGAAAATACGGACAGAGAAAGAGAAAACGGAAATTTGGTGCCTGGTCAACCATCTATTAAAATTGACCATTCCGGAGATCCTAAAGTCATTGAGGATATTCCGGTTCTTAAAATGGAAAAGAGGTATATGAAATAGTCAGATCAGATGAATATTTTTAAAGAAGCCCTGCATTACAAGTAGGGCTTCTTTATTTTTGGGTTTGTGGAATTGTACTACGAACCGGATATAAATATTCATTTCGCTGAGCTATCTCAGGAGGAGGCACATCATTGTTTGAAAGTAATGCGTCACAAAGTTGGTGACCATTTGCTTGTCACGAATGGCAATGGTAAATTATGGAAGGTGGCCTTGTTGAATGATCAGATGAAAGATTGTCGATTTCAAATACTTGAAGAGATAGCAAGTCCATTCCTTATTCATTCTGAAATATGCATTGCAATTGCTCCCACAAAAAACTCCGGACGCTTTGAGTGGTTTCTGGAAAAAGCGACAGAACTTGGCATAGGAAGTATTCGCCCTATGCTTTGCAAGCGATCTGTAAGAACGAAGATAAATAGTGAAAGGCTGCAAAAGATTTTAATTACAGCATCAAAACAGTGCCTGCGTACTCAATTTCCTAAGGTGTATCCACTTCAAAAATTTCATGAAGTATTAGATCATTGTGCTGCATTTTATAGCATGGATGAGCGATTTATTGCTTCCTGCAAAGATAAACCACCTCTGTTGCAAGATATTTATAATAAATCAGAGAAAGCCGTAGTTTTAATCGGGCCTGAAGGAGATTTTACCAATGAAGAATTGAAGCAGGCTATCAATGCAGGTTTTAAGGCTGTCTCATTAGGCGAAGCACGCTTACGTACCGAAACAGCCGGCATTGCTGCCTGTCACACTTTAAATCTGATGCATCAAAAGGTATGAAAAAACGAATCGCTTTATCAATCTTTTTTCTGGGATTATGTCTTTATGGATTTAGCCAGAGTGCTTTGAAAATTGCTTTATTAAAATATCGGGGAGGCGGAGATTGGTATGCTAATCCTACTTCCTTATCCAATCTTTCTTCCTACTGTAATAAAGAATTGAAGATGAATTTTAACAGCGATTATGCCACGGTAGAAGTCGGTAGTCGCGAAATATTTGATTATCCCTTTTTGCACATAACTGGTCATGGGAACATTGTGTTTTCACCTGAAGAAGCTGAAAACCTGCGTAATTACCTGATCGGAGGAGGATTTCTTGAAATTTCTGATAATTATGGCATTGACCCATTTATCCGTTTAGCGATGAAGCAGGTTTTCCCGGAGCTTGATTTTATTGAATTACCTTTCGAGCATGAAATTTATCATCAGCATTTTCAATTTCCAAAGGGACCTCCAAAAATTCATGAGCATGATGGGAAACCGGCTCAGGGCTTCGGAATCATTTATCAGGGACGTTTAGTTTGTTTCTACGATTATGAATGCGATTTGGGTGACGGTTGGGAAGATGAAGCCGTTCATCATGATCCCTACGAAATCAGGCTAAAGGCTTTGCAGATGGGAGCTAACATTATTCAGTATGCATTTACGCACTGAATAACCCGGCCATCCGGGTATTGATCTTTTTTATCAAAGAAGGTCCTTCATAAATAAATCCGGTATATAACTGTATCATAGTAGCACCGGCTTTCATTTTTTGAATAGCATCCTGAGGCGATTGAATACCACCAACGCCTATTAATATCAGATTATTCCCGGCTTGTTTTGAAATCCTACCCAGCAATTCATCTGACCTGGTTTTTAAACCGGCAGTTCCGCTTAATCCTCCTTCTCCGGCTTGCTCAATCTTAGTTTGACTTGTCCTCAATAAATTTCTTTTAACGGTGGTGTTTGATATGATGATACCTGTAAGCCGGTATTCAATAGCCAAACGGACCATATTATCTGACGTGATGTCATCAATATCAGGAGCAATTTTTAAAAATACGGGAGTTGAATTTTTATTCGTTTTCTGAACTTTCGAAAGAATCTTTTCAAGCGATTCTTTTTCTTGTAAAGCTCTCAATCCGGGTGTGTTGGGCGAACTTACATTGATAGCGAAATAATCCGCCAGCCCTTGCAACTTTCTAATACAGGTTGCATAATCATCAGCCGCATCTTCGTTAGGAGTAATTTTATTTTTACCAATATTTACCCCGATTACAATATCCTGAGGTCTTTTGCTTAATTGAATTACCATGTGTTCAAGACCTTTGTTATTAAATCCCATGCGATTAATCAAAGCCCTATCTTTTTTTAGCCTGAACAAACGGGGTTTTGGGTTTCCGGGTTGGGCTAGAGGGGTAACTGTACCTACTTCAAGAAATCCAAATCCGAGGGCAGCTAATTCATGTATATAATCTCCGTTCTTATCAAGTCCGGCAGCCAGACCAACAGGATTTTTAAATCGTAAATCTGCGATTTCAAGTTTCAATGAATCAGATTTAAAGTTGAAAAAAAGACGCAATAAACTTGTAAACCAGGGTATTTTACAGAACGTTTTCAAAAGGCCAAGAGTTAGATGATGAGCTGCTTCTGGTGGAAAGAGGAAAAGTAGCGGACGGATGAAGAATTTATACATGGTTGGCAAGATTCCCTGCAATGGCAAAAATAATGCAATTCTTACTTGTATAAAGGCCGCTTCATTTTCTTTATTTTAGCTGAATGTCTGAGCGAATCAAACAAAATACGAAACCCCGTACGCCTTTGGCCGAGCGTATGCGTCCCGAAAAACTGGCAGGCTATGTGGGTCAAGAGCATATAACCGGTGTTGACAAAGTACTTCGCAGGATGTTGAGCTCGGGTAAGATATCCTCGATGATTTTTTGGGGTCCACCTGGTGTTGGTAAAACTACCCTGGCAAGAATTATTGCCCGTGAATCAAACATGCAAATGTTCAGCCTCAGTGCCGTGAGTAGTGGTGTAAAGGAAGTCAGGCAGGTAATTGAAACTTCCCGTAAGTTAGACAATGCCCTTTTATTTATTGACGAAATCCATCGGTTCAGCAAATCGCAGCAAGATTCACTCCTTCATGCTGTAGAAAACGGAACCATCACTCTGATAGGTGCCACGACTGAAAATCCGGGCTTTGAAGTTATTGCACCCTTGCTGTCGCGTTGCCAGGTATTTGTGTTAGAATCGCTCGGGAAAGAAGCATTATTGGCTATTGTGGACCATGCCGTGAATGAGGACGAATATCTTAAGAATTTTGATATAACTTTTCAGGAAACAGATTTACTGCTTCGGTTTTCCGGAGGTGATGCCCGTAAGTTGCTCAACCTGCTTGAACTATTAATAGATCAGGCCAATGCACCTAAAGTGATTGTGACGGATGAATCGGTTCAGCAGATAGCCCAACAAGCCATGACCCGCTACGATAAGGGGGGTGATCAACATTATGACATCATTTCAGCTTTCATTAAATCCATTCGGGGCAGCGATCCTAATGCCGGTATTTATTGGCTTGCAAGGATGATTGAAGCGGGAGAAGATCCAAAATTTATCGCAAGAAGACTATTGATCTTAGCGGCTGAGGACATTGGAAACGCAAACCCTACCGCGCTGGTTTTAGCCAATACCTGCTTCGAAGCCGTTTCGAAGATTGGCTATCCGGAATGCCGGATTATTCTTTCGCAAACGGTTGCTTATCTGGCTTCTTCACCCAAAAGTAATGCGGCTTATGTGGCTATCGACCAGGCCTTAAGCCTTGTTAAAAAGGCTGGCGATTTGGCTGTCCCGATTCATTTGCGCAATGCTCCGAACAAATTGATGAAAGATTTAGATTTTGGTAAAGACTATAAATATGCCCATCAATTTAATAATAATTTTACCGAGCAGGATTATTTACCCGACTCTATCAGCGGGACGAAATTTTATGATCCCGGTAAAAATGCCCGGGAAGATGAAATTAGGAAGAGACTGAAAGCATTATGGAAAGAAAAATACAATTATTGAGTATGCAGAATAGTGATTTCAACACGTCTGTTTCTGGCCCGGCCACCTTCTGTTTCATTTGAATCTATTGGTTTTTCATCGCCAAATCCAGTGGTCTTTATTCTGTTTGAATCAATTCCATTTGCAGAAAAATAAGCGGCTACCGACAGGGCTCTTTTTTCGGATAATGTTTGATTATATAATTTGTTGCCCCGATTATCGGTATGTCCTGAAATAAGGATATGGAATTCCGGTTTTTTTATCAATAGCTTAACAACCCGATTCAATTCAGGGTAAGATGCAGGCAATAGGCTGGCCGAGTCGGTTTCAAAAAAGACATTATGCAATATCATGACCGAACCGGAGGCCATGGGTTTCAGAGGGACTTCTATTAAAAATGGCTTTTCTTTTGCACTTTCGTTTACCCTGTAATTGGCTGAATAAAATAAATAACCTTCTTTTTCAACGGTCAGGCTATAATCATTTCCAACTATCAGGGTAATCAGGAATTGGCCTTCGTTAGCATGAACTGTGAATGTGGAAGAATCAGCATCATGTAGATTAGAAAGCACAACCGTTGCGTTCAATTCCCGCTGCGATTCGGAATCAAATACCCGACCTTTTACATAAGTAACCGGTAAAGGCCGAATTGATTCAGGAACCGGAAAACGGTATAGGTCGAATCCACCATAACCACCAGCTCTGTCTGACGAGAAAAACCCCGTTTTGCCTGTGGCTGTTATAAACAAGCTTCCATCGTAACCTTTTGTATTGATCGGGTAACCCAGGTTGACTGCTTTACCCCAATGATCATTTTCTGTGCGGCTGTAAAAGAGATCTCCCGACCCCATACCAACATGCCCATCAGAGCCAAAATAAAATGTTTTTCCATCCGGGTGAATTAAGGGTACTTCTTCATTGTATGGCGTGTTAATGCTTGTGTCAAGATTGATAGGCCTCGACCATAAGCCATCTTCTTTAAGTCTTGTCATCCAGATATCTCGTTGCCCTTGACCACCGGGACGATTGCTTACAAAAAACAATGTACGGCCGTCAGCAGATATTGAGGGTTGCGATTCATAATATTTTGTGTTGACGGGACTAGGCAATCGTTCGGGCTCTGTCCAGGCATTTTTTAACTTTCGGACTACAAACAAATCAAAATTAATTTCGTGGCTGTTGCCTCGGTCACTGGCAAAATACATGGTCTGTCCATCAGGACTGATACTTTGTGCCCCTTCATTATATTGGGGTTCGTTGATGGACTTCATGGGCGCAGCTGCTGTCCATTCTCCGTTTTCCTTTTGGCTAACAAAAAAGTCTTCGTTTTCTCCTCCTATTCTCGTGGTATAAATCAAGGTGTTTTCATCAGCTGTCAGGCTGGGCAGATAATCGTGGTCAGGGGTGTTGATTTCTTCTCCCAGATTTTTTGCTTCAAATGGAATGGGGAATTGCATGGCACGGGCAGAAAAGGCAGCATTCTTCAGGGTTCTTTTTGCCTTTTTCCGGGTCGATTCATTGGCATCTGGCATACTGATATAATATTTCAATCTCGATACACAAGAATCGAAATAATCCAATTCCCAGTACGACATACCCGAAATATAATAGGCTTTTGGAGAATAGTCAGGCAGCAGATGAATGGAATGATCCATTTGCTCCGAGGCATTTTTGAAATCTTTTTTCAAATAATATAAATCACCAAGCAGCAGATAGGCATCAACAAATTCAGGATCTTTTTCAAGGGCCAATTTGAGGGTCTCAATGGCTCTATCTATATCTCTTGTTGCGACATAATCCTTGCTTTTTGAAAATAATTTTTTTGCTCTTGGCTGTGCATTATCAATAGTGTGCTGGGCTGTGGCAGGAATAAAAAATCCGAGCAAGACTAAAAAAATCAGACAACTTTCTTTGAGCAATTGCATTAAGGCAGATTTAAGTATTTATGCATTTGAACGGAAATTTGCCATTTTGGATTGCTCTTAACAAATTCCATGATCAGTGGCATCATCTTTTCTCTTCGATTCCATTCGGGTTGAAGTACATGTTTGCATTGCGGTTTTGTTTTGCCTGCCCATGTAGTGGCCCATTTAAGATCTGATTTATTGGCCACAACAATTTTTAATTCATCGGCCAGTAGAACAATTTTAGAGAGAGCCGGTTTAAATTTTTTAGGTGAACAGCAAATCCAGTCCCATTCTCCTGAGAGGGGGTAGGCACCCGAGCTTTCGAGATGTACTAAAAATCCATGATCATGCAATGCTTTTGTCAGTGGGTTGAGATCATGCATCAAAGGCTCTCCTCCGGTAATTACGATTTTACGAATGGCAGACTGTAAACATTCAGCAAGAAGGTCTTCAATACTACGTTCCGGTGCAGAATCCAAATTCCAGGAATCTTTCGTATCGCACCAGGGGCAAGCAACATCACAGCCTGCCAATCTCATAAACAAAGCAGCCTTACCTTGATGCACTCCTTCTCCTTGTATTGTTTCGTACAAAGCCAGTACCGGATATTTTACTTCATTCATGAGTTGTCTTTACGATTGCTTCCGAATCACAAGATTATGGAGAAAGGGGCATCTTATGATTGCAACAGCTTTTGAAATAAAATTAGGGATAAATCTCCTTCGAGGCAGCTTGCAGGGTATTTAAAAGCAATGATGTTATAGTCATAGGTCCGACACCGCCAGGAACCGGTGTGATGTAGCTGCATTTAGCTGCAACCGATTCAAAATTCACATCACCTTTCAACCGATAGCCTCTTTTGGCGCTGTCATCAGGTACCCTGCTTATGCCAACATCAATCACGACAGCTCCTTCTTTTACCATGTCAGCGGTCACAAATTGCGGCATGCCAAGAGCGGCTATCAGAATGTCGGCCTGAGCTGCCTTTTCTTTCAATTCTTTTGTTTTACTATGGCAAAGTGTTACGGTGCAATTGCCGGGATCATTATTTCGGCTCAGTAGGATACTCAAGGGCGTTCCTACAATGTTAGAGCGACCAAGGATGACGCACTCTTTTCCTTTGGTTTCAATCTTATATCGCTCAAGCATAGTTATAATACCATAAGGTGTAGCAGGCAGGTAACAGGGCAATCCGGCAACCATGCGGCCTACATTCAAGGGGTGAAATCCATCGACATCTTTTGTAGGATTGATGGCCTGAATGATACGGTCAACATCTATTTGTGGCGGGAGTGGTAATTGTACTATGAATCCATCAATATCATCATCATCATTGAGCTTATCAATGATAGCTAATAGTTTTTCCTGACTTAAATCTGAGCTTTCCTGAATCAAAGTAGATCTAAACCCAACTTTTTCGCAGGAACGAACTTTTCCATTTACGTAAGCCTGACTCGCCCCATCGTCTCCCACTAAAACGGCAGCGAGATGAGGAACTTTACCCCCATGCTGTCTGATTAGATCAACGCTTGTTTTAATTTCTTCTTTAATGGTCGTTGAAAGCTGCTTTCCATCTATCAATTGCATGCTTTGATTTTTTAATCGTTCAGTCTTAGAACAGCTAAAAAAGCCTCCGGAGGTACTTCAACTGTTCCAATTTGGCGCATTTTCTTTTTGCCTTTTTTTTGTTTTTCCAGTAATTTTCTTTTTCTGGTAATATCGCCTCCATAGCATTTTGCTGTCACATCCTTTCTCACGGCACTTACTGTTTCACGGGCAATAATCTTTGAACCGATGGCAGCTTGTATAGCGATAAGAAATTGTTGACGAGGGATAAGTTCCTTAAGCTTCTGGCAGAGTTTTTTCCCGAAATCAAAGGCTCTGTCCCGATGGATGAGGGATGATAATGCATCAACATTTTCGCCATTAAGTTTGATATCCAGTTTTATCAAATTACCGGGTCTGAAGTCTATCATGTGATAATCAAAGGAGGCGTAGCCTCTTGATATAGATTTTAACTTATCATAAAAATCAAAAACAATTTCCGACAATGGCATTTCAAAAGTAATTTCAACCCTTGTCTGTGACAGATAAACCTGGTTTTTCAATATGCCGCGCTTCTCAATACATAAATTCATGATGCCCCCGATATAATCAGGTTTTGTGATGATTTGTGCTGCGATATAGGGCTCTTCCACGTGATTTATCATGGAGGGATCAGGCAAGTCTGAAGGATTATGTACTTCGAGTTTATTGCCCTTATTGGTGTAAGCGAAGTAGGAAACATTTGGAACAGTTGAAATAACTGAAATGTCGAATTCCCGACTGAGCCGTTCAACAATAATATCCATGTGGAGTAATCCTAAAAATCCACATCGAAAACCAAAACCGAGAGCAAGAGAAGTCTCTGGTTGGAATATCAGAGATGCATCGTTTAGCTGAAGTTTCTCTAAAGAATCGCGCAGGTTTTCATAATCATCAGTATCTATAGGATAAATACCAGCAAAAACCATTGGTTTGACATCTTTGAATCCTTTAATTGCTTCACTCGGTCGATCTGCTAGTGTGACGGTGTCACCCACCTTAATCTCCTTAGATTGTTTAATTCCCGTAATGATATAACCCACATTGCCCGCTTTTATATCAGGACGAGGTATCAGGCCCATTTTTAAAATGCCTACTTCATCAACTGAATAGGATTTACCCGTGTTTACAAATTTTACAAGATCTCCTTTTTTAAGCATGCCGTTAAAAACGCGGATATAAGCAATAACCCCTCGAAAGGAATTAAAAACCGAATCGAAAATTAATGCTTGCAGAGGAGCTTTGTCGTCTCCTTCAGGAGGAGGAATACGTTTGACGATGGCTTGAAGAATCTCTTCAACGCCTTGTCCGGTTTTACCGCTCGCTTCAATAAGATCCTCAGGGTCACAGCCAATCAAATCAACAATCTGATCTTTCACTTCCTCAATCATGGCACCTTCCATGTCAATTTTATTAACAACCGGAATAATTTCGAGGTTGTGGTCTATGGCCAGATATAGATTTGAAATGGTTTGAGCCTCAATTCCTTGAGTAGCGTCAACGAGCAACAAAGCCCCTTCGCAGGCGGCAATGGCTCGCGACACCTCATAGGAAAAGTCAACATGGCCGGGGGTGTCAATCAGGTTTAGTGTGTAGCTTTCACCATCTTGAAAATATTGCATCTGAATGGCGTGGCTTTTTATTGTAATGCCTCTTTCCCGTTCCAGATCCATATCATCCAATAATTGATTTTGCATATCGCGCTTTTCTATTGTGTGGGTGGCCTCCAGTAAGCGGTCCGCAAGCGTACTCTTCCCATGATCAATATGGGCAATGATGCAGAAATTCCGGATGAGATTCATTAGCTGCAAAAGTAGTGCTTTAGAGCAAATCCTTGCTGTATAAAATTTATGTTGATAAGCATAAGAATGATTTTGTAAAAAAAAAGGTTACTTTAGATTCCCAATTGATGAATACAATCATTTATTTCTAACTAAAATCATTTTGCTATGAACAAGGATTTCTGGAAACAACCGTACATTATTGCCAGTGCAGTTGCGGTAATTTGTTTTTTTCTTTTCCCCTATTTTAAAATTAGCTTTATGGGCATTTCTGCGTCTTCAACCGGACTGGATTTAGCTAAAAGTGGAATTGATATTCTCCTGTGGCTTATTCCTGTTGCCGGTGTATATTTGATTTATGCTGCTTATAAAGGAACAAGCCAATTCGTTGAAGTTGCGAAATGGGTTCTTTTTGTTGTTGCTGCTTTTTTCTGGCTTCGGTATGCTTTTTTAATGGATGGAGCAAAAATCAAGTATGTGGGATTCGGTATGTGGCTTACCCTTTTGGCAGCCATTTTCGTCCGTTTTGAATCCTTCATCATGACGAAAATAAATCAACAGAAAGGAGATTAAATAAATTGAAAATTTATTTAAAAGGCAGGCAAACCGTCTGCCTTTTTTTATTTTCGTAAATAATTGCAAACTATGTCAATCACCAAATTTATCCGGATTGTTTTTCTATTGGGAGCTTTCGTTATGTTGATCGGAGTATTTCTTCCTTGGTTTAATTTGGAGGAGGGAGCAGATTCGGAAATTATTGATCTAAGCATCAATCAGGCTTCTCTGATTTTGAAAAAAGCTACCCTGTTTTTCTTTGCTATTGGTGGCATTATTCTATTTCGCAATTATTTGACCTTTCCAGGGAAAAAATATCCCTTGTTTGGATTGTTGATTGGTTTGGCTGCTACTTTTCTCTTATATTCAGTTTATGTTGACAGTAGTTACGAATCGCTTGGATTATCAAATGGCTTGGGTTTCTGTTTTGAGCTTGTCGGTACTGCGCTTATACTATTATCCTCTGTTACCCTCCTTATATTCCAATTGAACAGTAAATCAAACATATAATCGTGCATGCTGGATTTCTTCGTTCAGGGCTCCTTTTTTTATGTTCAATACTAATTATTTTCCTCTTTTTCAGGCCATGGCTTTATCTTGAAATAGCACCGGTAAACGGACCTCAATTGATCAGTATGGCGGCTGAATATTTCGAAAAAAGCTCCATCATGAACCGCTTGATATATCTTGTCTATTTAATTCCTGTAAGCGCCTTGTTTATACTCGTCTCCATTATATTTAAAAGGAGAGCCGGTCTTATTTTGGCTAAGGCTATATTATTTCTGACATCGGCTTCTTTTTTTACCATCATCTTTCAATTTCAGCTTTCAGATGAAATGAATCTGTATATGGCTTTAGCTTGTTATGTGACTACTATTTTGTCAATTTCAATATTTATTGAAGAATGGCTGTTTAATATTCGGATGAGACGGATTAAAAATTGAACCGGAATTGTAAACGCGCATCCGGTTTTTTATTTCCCGCGATTTCCTCTAATCCACTGCTAATTACATTCCTGTCAAGATACCAGGTATTTGATATTCTGAACCACATTTGGATGTGTGGGTTAATTTTCCAATTGATGAGAGCATATATCCTGCCTCCCCGTCCCTGATAAGCAGGTACCGAAAAGGCATATAATACATCACTTTCGTAGGCATAGATGCGGGCATGGTAGTCGCTGATATCAAATAAGGCATACCGGGCGGATATTTTTAACGGAAGTTCATAAAGTGACCAACTGAAATCCTGATAGGCTAGGAAACCTGTTTCCGTTTTCGATTGCCCTTGTGAATATCGACTCAGCTCCACCCGTGTTTTTGATTTTAATGAAACATTGATCTGATAATTTAGATCGAATCGAAGAGATGATTTAAATACAGCTTCTGTATGATCGATGGGTGATAAATCTCCGCTTAGATTTTTCCATTTTTGTTCATTCCGGTATCGGATACTTGCGTTAATTCCATACATCGGTTGCCAGTCTAATTCGCCAAACCATTCGTGGCCTGCGGATGGTGCATCAGCTGTGAAGCTCAACCAGGGGAAGCGATACATATCGATAAAACCTTTCAATTTTAATTTTGCGGACAATTGTGTTTCCAATCCCAAATAGAGACCGGTCTCATTTTGAGTTCCTGATGATTCAGCAAAACTGTTTGACAATAAACTTTGGTAAGCTGTATCATAATGCCTGAATAATATGCTGATGGCAGACCGGTCATCAAGATTATAAAGTAAGCCATTTAGCGTAGCCATAGCCAGATTATTGCTGATGGCTGTTTCGCCATAAATAAGCATATTGTGGTACATCCAATTATAATCTACTGAGCCATTGATTAATTGATTACCCCGGAAAGCAAATTGATTATCAAGCCGCTCATTCGGAATAAGTTCTTTGCTCAAATGGGTAAACAGACCAGTCATTCCGAGGTCAAAATGTGATGATGACCAGCTTAGATGAACTCCACTGTGATACTGCCAGGTTGAATTTTTATCGGCTAATTCGTTTGGGGTACGATGCAGACCTGTTTCCTGCAAAGAGCTGACAAATTGTAGCTCAGGATCAATCGTATCAGGCAAAGCCAGGTTGCCATCACTTGCTTTCGCAGAAGCAAAAACCGTGGTTTTCCAATCTCCAAATCTAAGGGTTGTTGCAGCACCCCTGAAAAAACGATATTCCCCGGCTGAGCTATAAGGCTTCAAAATCGGTCCAGATTTCCGCGTCTCCAATACGCTGGTTGACTTTCCAAACCCAAAGCCGGACCAAAGCACCAATCCTTGTCCTGTATTGATAGCATAATCGCCCAAAGCGAGTGCCTGAACCGCTTTGGAACCTGTATAAAAAAAATGACCTGAGTAAAAGTCAAATCCTTTGGGATTATTGCCGCTGAAAAAAGCTTCTCCGGGATCTTTTTCTGCCGTGATCCCCGCTTGTATCCGATTGTGATAATGAAATTTATAGCGCAGATAAATCTGCATCGGGTTGCCCAAGTATCGACTGCTTCCGGAAGTGTCTGGTGCTGAATATCCCTTTTTCTTTACCAGAGTCATACTATTTCTTAGAAACAAATCATGTCGCCCATATTTCAATACCTTTTTTAATTGTAAAGGAGGAACAGGCTTTGATTGAGTGGCCACAAATGGCTCAATACGGTGAATAATGTCAGGATTAAAATGAGGAATGCCCAGCAACTCATAAATTGAATGAATTTCTCCATAACGATGCCGGTAATGCAATAAAGATTCAATCTGTATGTCATTAAGCAGACCTAATGATTCGAGTCTCTCTTTGTCCACCTCGTTTAAATCCAAAGGACTCTCCCGATATAGTTCAAGATTTTCAGCATAAGTATCGAATTGAAATTCCTGATCAGATTCCCCAACAATATCTTCAATCACATTTTCGATATCAGAATTAGTTACTGAAGAATCAGGGGTTTGGGCTGCAACAGGTTTAACCATGCAACAAAGGCTGATAAACATTACAAGATTTCGTTTACTTATTTCGTACATAACTCAAGGTCAGCATGGGACTAATGCCCAGCCATTGATGATAAGATGATGCAGCATCAATTTGCCATTGGCCAACAGCATAACCAAGGCCAAAAGACCATTCGAACGGGGCGGATATTAGGCCGGTCCGAAGAGAAATTTTTTCTGTTACATGATATTCCACTCCGGTTCTGAAAGAAGCCGGCATAGATACTTCTTTCTCCAGGCCTGCCAGCAAATTGAGTGATGACGAGGAAGCATAGCGAATTCCGGCAGAAAAGCGTACCGGATACGTTTCGCCACTCAAAGGATTTTTAGAGAAGCTTATATTATATAGGTGTATTCCTGCCATCCAATCTTTAGAAGGATGGAATAATAAACCGGCTTCCGCACTAAAATCACTGTGAACTCCATACTCAGTAATGGCTCGTCTCAGATAATTGAGTTGGATACCCATGGAGAGGGTTTTTGCTAAATACCGGCTATAGGCCAATCCCAGTTTCGATTCTGTATAAAGATTGTAACCGAACTGTTGAATATCAATTCCAAACACTCCTGATTTGCTAGGTAAGACTCCAATGAACGAAACATTGTTCAAGCCAAGACCTGAAAATCGGGATTCTGCATTCAAGGCGAACGACATATTCTTCACATCAGCCAAGCCGGCTTGATTATGAATGCTTGATACTAAACCTAATGATATCGCATCCAACCTTCCGCTTGCTTCAGTGGCTGCATCGGTAGCGGGCCATTGTTGGGCTTCACACTTATCCGATGGAATAAAACCAAATATAAAAAGCAATAGACCAGGGAGGATTATTTTCATTTATACTGTAATTTTTTCAAAGCTAATAAAAAAGATTTTTAATCAGCATGACAAGATTATTTGTGCCAAAACATTGTGTATAATGTATTTTCTGAGGCTTGTATAGACTTATTGAAAAGCCTATTTTTGCGACCTGAATTTAAATTTTAAACCAAATACCAGTTTAACATGACACAAGAACTCATTTACCTGATTCCGCTGTTTGGAATCGTGGGATTATTATTTGCGATGTGGAGAACTTCCTGGGTTACAAAAAAGGAAATCGGTACCGAACGCATGGGAAGAATTTCAGGCTACATTGCTGATGGAGCAATGGCATTTTTACGGGCAGAATACAAAGTGCTCATTATATTTGTTGTATGTATCGCCATCCTGTTAGGAGTAGGAGGTAGCACAAATGCTAATTCTTCTCCCATGGTAGCGGTCTCATTTATTGTAGGTGCTTTTTGTTCGGCCTTAGCCGGATATATTGGTATGCGAGTAGCAACCAAAGCCAATGTCAGAACAACAAATGCAGCCCGTACAAGCCTGGGAAAAGCGCTGGAAATTGCATTCACCGGTGGTTCCGTTATGGGTCTGGGTGTTGTCGGACTTGGTGTACTTGGCCTCGGAGGGCTTTTTGCTATCTATAGTGTAATGTATGGTGTTGATCCTGGTGATCAAATAAACATGACTATTACCATCATTACCGGATTCTCCTTTGGCGCCAGTTCAATTGCTTTGTTTGCCCGAGTAGGTGGAGGTATTTATACCAAAGCCGCTGACGTGGGGGCAGATCTTGTTGGGAAAGTAGAGGCCGGTATTCCGGAAGACCATCCCTTAAATCCTGCAACTATTGCCGACAATGTTGGGGATAATGTAGGTGATGTGGCTGGCATGGGTGCCGATCTTTTTGAATCTTATGTAGGCTCTATTATCGGTACTATGGTTCTGGGGGCTGCTTTTATGGTTCCTAGCTTTGTTGATATCGATCATTTTAATGGCTTATCTCCTGTTATTTTGCCTTTGGTCCTTTCCGCAGTAGGTATTATTACTTCTATTCTGGGCACCTTTATGATTCGTGTTCCTGAAGGTGGTGACCCGCAAAAAAGTCTGAATAAGGGAGAATTTGGCTCGTCCATTATTATGATAATAGCGAGTTTCTTCATTATTCGCTGGATGCTGCCTGCTGAATGGGTGTATCACGATTTACTATATGATCTCGATAGAACTATTACAGCGAATGGAATCTTCTTTGCCACTATTATCGGTCTGGTTGCCGGTTTGCTCATTGGTGTGCTTACCGAATATTTTACCGGAACAGGTAAACGTCCGGTTTGGAACATAGTAAAACAATCTGTGACAGGCTCAGCAACCAATATTATTTCAGGTATCGGTATGGGCATGATGTCAACGGCATTACCTATTATCGTTTTGGCAGCTGCCATCATTGGTGCTTTCCATTTCGGTGGTCTGTATGGTATTGCTATTGCTGCAGTAGGTATGTTATCAAATACCGGAATTCAGTTGGCCGTTGATGCCTACGGACCGATTTCCGATAATGCCGGTGGCATTGCTGAAATGAGCGATCTTCCTAAAGAAGTTAGACAAAGAACAGACAAACTGGATGCAGTGGGAAACACTACAGCAGCTATCGGCAAAGGTTTTGCGATTGGCTCAGCTGCACTTACTGCATTGGCTCTGTTTGGCGCTTTCATGACGGCTGCACACATTCATTCTATCGATATTTCTAAAGCAAATGTAATGGCTGGTCTCTTGGTAGGTTCCATGTTACCTTTCTTATTTTCATCACTCGCAATGCAAGCCGTTGGTTCAGCTGCTATGGCTATGATTAAAGAGGTGCGCAGGCAATTTACTGATATCCCTGAATTGAAAGCTGCCTTGGGCGTGATGAAGAAAAATGATGACACCGACATGGATTCATGGTCTGCTGAAGATAAAAATGTTTTCGATGCTGCCGATGGTAAAGCAGAATATGGAAAATGCGTTGAAATATCCACTTCTGCTGCTATAGCTAAAATGGTCTTGCCCGGATTGTTGGCGATATCTACTCCTGTACTTTTCGGCTTCCTTGGCGGTGCAGAAATGTTAGGAGGCTTGTTAGCAGGTGTTACGGTCACAGGTGTACTGATGGCAATTTTTCAATCAAACACAGGTGGCGCATGGGACAATGCCAAAAAAATGATTGAAGAAGGTGTCGAGATTGATGGAGTGCATTATGGCAAAGGGTCAGAACCACATAAAGCGGCTGTTGTAGGCGATACTGTTGGAGATCCTTTCAAAGACACTTCCGGGCCATCACTTAATATTCTTCTCAAATTGATGAGTATTATTGCTTTGGTGATTGCATCAATGATTTAGGAAAACCGGAAAATAGAATAAATCTAAAGCCCTGCCCTGTGGCAGGGCTTTTTTTGTATTTTATTATGAAATACAAGCCTTCCCTTACCTAATAAAGCTATACGATTTGATACTGGCCTGATTCATCTAATTCGCTGAGTATATCACTGATCTAAATTCAAACTTGAAAGAAAAAGAAATCAATCAATTTTATTGATATTTTAATTTCAAAACGATGACTTGTACGGTAATAGAAATCTTGAAAACAGGCCAAAGTCTGTATAATAAAAACTATCGACTGTTATATGAGGGCATCTCATTTCCAGCAGGCTGTATTCAATATTAACAACTGGTTTATATCGGTTTCAATGTGTAGAATTCACAGGCTATTGATATTAAAATTTTACCGATTGGATATCTTTAAACAAGTTATAAAAAGGTTTATTAAGTAGAATAATTTTATTCTGATTTTTCAATTCACCTGCTAAAGTAATTCGTAAATAATTGACGATTAGTATAGCAAATCAATTTAATTGAAGAGGTGATCATTCAAAAAGAAAATAATAATAAAATACATATGATTTCTTAAGACATAACAATAATATAAATAAGAATAAAATCGAAAGATTATGATATAAATTAAAGCGAAATAAGAATAGGCTTAAAAACAAGCAATTAGACATAAGCTAATAAAACATAGGATTAGTGTGTACAAAGTACATGTCTTATTAATGACTTAAGTCAATATTTTTTGTAGGAATAATCTGCATTCTGTATAAAATGAGCGGAAATGTGATAATAAGTGACACAAATTTTGGTCATGTCCGTAGAGCTACTCATCTTTGTAGATAATTCTTTATGTGATAGTGGCATATTGAGCACACACTTATTTTGACTTACGAATAATAATAAAAGGAATCATTGCAATCCTTTGAATCAAAAAACGGTAGCTGTTTGCATCAGGTTTTACTTTTTTCGAAATTATTACCTCTTGCCTCGATTTTGCTATACTCAAATAGTAGCATCTTCCATGCTCTTATCGTCCTTTCTTTCCACCCTGAATGCAAATTTTCAACTTGTCAGGTATACAATACAATTGTCTATCAAAATATCAAATTAAATCATACTTATACAAATAATCACAAAATCATTATAGGATGAAAACATTTACTCGCTCCTTTCGATTGCTGACAACTTCTTTTGTTGCTTTATTATTTACAGCTTCTTCAGTATTTGGACAAGTTGATTTAGGTGTTACCGCACTTACTGCCCCGGTTTCCGCCTGTTCCTTAACTTCAACGGAAACGGTAACCATTACTATCCACAATTATGCAGCAACCACCTTTTCAGGCATAGTGCCTGTAACTTATCAGGTAAATGCATTACCTGTGGTGTCAGAAAACACAACCTCGATTACAATTAATTCAGGAGCCAATCACTCCTTTAGTTTTTCTACCACAGCCGACTTATCGGCAAATGGTACTTATACCATTAATGCCGCGACTGCTTTGGTGGGTGATGCCAACACGGGGAATGATGCATTAAGTCCGGCAGCAAGCGTAATAAACTCAAATATATCGGTAACAACGTCACAGACTAATGTAGACTGTAATGGCAACAGCACAGGCACAGCTACTGCAAATCCTGTGGGTGGTATTGCACCTTACACGTACGTATGGAGTGACGCATCATCGCAGACCACAAAAACAGCGACCGGTTTGGCAGCAGGAACTTACACGGTAACCGTAAATGATGCCGGTAGTTGCGGTCCGGTAACCAGCAGTGTAACAATTACTGAACCGGCCACCCTTACAGTGAGCATGACCCAGACGAATGTAGACTGTAATGG
>CAYPSW010000020.1:0-27281 GCA_964413685.1 uncultured Chitinophagales bacterium | reverse complement strand
GTAAAAGATGAAGGGGAAAAAGATTCCTCTGAAGTGGGAAAAAAACCGAAGAAGCAATAAAAGATACTGAAAAAGAGTGCGTATCAATAAATTGTTGAACGATGGATGATTATATATGCATCGGTAAATTTGGAAAATCTCACGGATATAAGGGTGAACTAGGGGTCTTATTTTTTATTAATACTGAAGGTTTCAATAACATTGAAGCCTTTTTTATTGCTGAAAACGGGAAACCCCTGCCCTATTTCGTAGAGTCTTTATACAACACCCCGGATGGAAAAAACTACCTGAAAATTAAGGGTATAGATACTAAAGAAGCGGCTCAGCAAATTTGTGGCGAACAAATCTTCCTTCCTTCAACGCAGATTCATATTAAAGAAAGCAGCGACTCTTATGGTTACCTTCAGGGATATATGGCTTACGATCAGCAATTCGGAAAAATCGGGATCATTAAATCTATCCTTGAAATGCCCGGACAGGAAATTGCTCAGATTATCAGAAATACAAAAGAAATTCTGCTGCCTGTTGCCATTGAAACCATTAAATGCGTAGATAATACTCGTAAAGTGGTTCTTTTTAGCCTGGCCGATGGCTTGGTAGAAGCATATATTGAAACCAAATAATTTGATTCAATAAGTACTCAATCTCATGCACATAGATATTCTGACTGTATTGCCCGAACTACTGCAAAGCCCCTTAAATCATTCCATGATCAAAAGAGCACAGGATAAGGGCTTACTTTCAATTGAACTGCATAATTTAAGAGATTACACAGATACTAAATACCGTCAGGTTGACGACTATCAATTCGGAGGCGGAGCCGGTATGGTTCTGATGATTGAACCCCTTGTTAAGGCCATCGAACATCTCAGCGCCCAAAATGCTTATGATGAAATTATTTTCTTGACTCCGGATGGTGAAACATTCAAACAATCTGTTGCCAATGAATTATCTTTAAATCAAAATTTGTTATTGATATGCGGTCATTATAAAGGAATTGACGAACGCGTAAGAAGGCATTTTATAAGTCGCGAAATTTCAATTGGCGATTACGTGCTATCAGGTGGAGAATTGGCTGCAGCAGTGCTGGTAGATTCCATAGGGAGGCTATTACCCGGTGTGCTAAACAATGAAACATCCGCCTTAAGCGATTCATTCCAGGATGGACTACTTGCTCCTCCGGTATTCACCCGACCAGCCGATTTCAGAGGATGGAAAGTACCTGATATTTTATTGTCTGGTGATCAAAAGAAAATTGAAAATTGGCGGTCTGTGCAAGCCATGGAAAGAACTAAAAAAAGAAGAGCTGACCTGTTAAAATAACGATGATTAACCCATTGTTGAAATATCTCAGCCCAAGTGAAAGTTTTAATTAAAAAATACCTATTTTTGCCATCCAATTTTAACTAAGCAATCATGGACATCATCAAAGAATTGAATCAGGAAATAATGCAGAATGCTGAAATTCCGGCTTTCAGAGCAGGTGACAATATCACTGTATATTATAAGATTAAAGAAGGAGAAAAAACAAGAATCCAAGCTTTTAAAGGCAATGTTATTCAACGGAAAGGAACTGGGTTAACTGCAACTGTTACAGTAAGAAAAATGTCAGGTTCCGTTGGTGTTGAACGTATTTTCCCACTTCATTCCCCTAATATTGATAAAATTGAAGTCAATCGAAAAGGCAAGGTTCGCAGAGCGCGTCTATTCTATCTTCGGGATCTGAAGGGTAAATCAGCCAGGATTAAAGAAAAAAGGGTTTAATAAAATCATATCAATTTTTTCAAGCCGGCATAGTCCGGCTTTTTTGTTGATTTTCAGTCATTTAATTTATTTCTCAAAAAAATTTGGTGTAAATTTTACAGGTTTACAATAATTATTTGTATCTTGCACTTCTTATGAAAGTTGGAATCAGTTACCTGATCGCCCTCCTCTTTTCATTTTCTTCATTTGGACAAGCAAAGTTCCAGAGACCAGTAGCCAGAAACAATATATATCTGGAAATGCTTGGTAACGGAATCACTTATTCGGCCAACTATGAAGGAGCTCTTTTCCGAAATCCGGGATTTAGTATTATGGCCCGTTTAGGAATTAATGTGTCTCCACCATTTATTGTTAATTCCGATTTAAATCTTTTGAGTGGTATCACTATATTATTCGGGAAAAGCAGGGAATTTCTTGAACTAGGCTTTTACAATTTGAATCTCGTTGCTGCTGGCGAGCATCAAACCAAAAACATGCTCACCGGAAATATTGGATATCGATTTCAACCTTTTCCATCAAACAGCATAATCATGCGCATAAATTTTACTCCTTTTTATTTACCTGAAAGACTTGGAGACCCGGATAATTCAGCCTGGATTCCATATGGTGGTTTCAGCATTGGTTATGCTTTTCAATAACAAATCATCCTATTGAAGACGAAGCAGTTTATTGCTCAAACGCCCATTTACTGTTTCGGCCTTAACTATATAAACACCTCTTGCGAGCGAAGCTACTGAGATGTCAAGATGCCGGGTAAATAATTGCTCCCTGTTCAAGACTTCTTTTCCACCAAGATCATATAACCGAATACCCGTTATATAATTATTCGTATCAACCTGAATATTCAGCTTATCGGTAGCCGGGTTTGGCCAAATTAGTAAACTGGATCCGGGATTTATTTCATCAATAGCTAGTTGAACACTTGATTGAGCCAATAGCCACAATTCGGGATCAAAGAGCAGTGAGTCAATCTGAAAACCAGGATTCACCGTAAAGCTCTGATCGTTTAGCGTATCGCTTAAAACCAGCAAAGTATCCTGGCCGACATTTTTTGCCAGCAAAGGCACTGACATTTCAAAAAAGGATACAGAAGCATCGGATTGATCCTGATGTATTGTTATATGCAAATCCATGTTTGTATCCTGCGACCATACAACCTGATAAATAGGAAATCCCTGCCCGTAATACCAATCATTGAAAAATTCTGTCAGGATTAGTCCGCTAGCCGATTCAAGGTGGTCCTTTAGGTCGGATGTTACTGCATATCCGTTCGCAATACTACTATCCTGCAAATAATCCCTGATGGCATTAAAAAAAGCTATATCGCCCATTTCCCAACGCAGCATATGCAACAAATAGGCTCCTTTTCTGTAAGACAATCGTCCGTCAAAAATCCGGTTAACCGAAGTTGTATCATCCACCCGAACTGACCCTGCCGGACTGGATGTAATATAATTGATTGTTTCGCTTTTCCAGGGCATCCACCAAATGCCACCAAATAAATGTTCGTAGCATAAAGCTGTACAATAAGTGGCGAAGCCTTCATTAAGCCAGATGTCTTCCCAACTTCCACAAGTTACATAGTCACCAAACCATTGATGTGCCAATTCATGAGCAAGTAATCCAAAACTAAATCCACCCACAAAGCTCATAGTTTGATGTTCCATACCACCACCCCAGCCGAACTGAGCATGTCCGTATTTCTCATCCATAAAAGGATAAGGAATAAAGATCGAATCGTATAACTGTATAGCCGGAATAAGAGCCGGGGTTTGGCTTTGAGCACTTGCTTTATCTTCCGGATAAACATAATTAAGTACGTTGAGATTTCCCAAAGAAAGTGCTGCAATATCTGTGTACTGATCATAATTGGTAACAGCCGTTGCCACGAGATAGGCAGCTATGGGATGCCGGTGCTTCCAGTGAAAAACTTTATTAATTCCCATATTTTGAACCCCTACAAACAATCCGTTTCCGGCCGCCACATAGACCGAAGGGCAATTCACAAATAAATCAATTGAATCAATTTTATCGTTCAGGTCCTGTTTGCATGGCCACCATTCTTTGGCACCATACGGCTCTGAAAGCGTCCAGATCACGGGAATGCTGTCGCTACCATGCGTGCTCTGAACAAATGAACCAAATCCAGTAGAAGGTGGGACACCTTGATAAAAGACTTTTATGGAATCCAATTGTCCGGCAGCGATATTGCCCGACAGCGTGATCTGCAGCACATCGCCCGGCAACTGGCTGAAGGCAAGGTTTGATGCATGATACTGCACAGAATCCACAGTTAGTGAATCACTGAGGTCGAACTCAAGTTGACCGATAGTTTGTTTAGGAACAAAATAAGTGGTAATAGCTCCTTGTATGTAATAAACAGCAGGATCAATATGCAAATCTAATCTGTGATATCGGATATCAAATTGACTACCTGTTCTTGACGAGGCAGTATTTCTATTAGTAGCTTGCAGTGTTTCCTGAAATATGATGCCTTTGAGAACATTCCCATTCAGGTTAACTTGAGCATCGATATGATGTAAGTAAAACGATGAAAAGACATAGAGAACAATCAGACATAACGGTTTTTTATTCATCCCATAAAATTAATCATTCTATTTGCGATTTGTTTGCATTGGGAAAACCTGAAACAAAACATTACAAATTGATGTCAATAACAGAAATCAGTATTAAATTTTCAAAATTGGGCTAAATTGGTCGTATGAAAAGGGATTTATCCAACGAAGAATTGAGTCGCTATGCAAGACATTTTGCACTACCCGAATTTTCGATGAAATCTCAGCAGCAACTTAAAAATGCCCGGGTTACTATTATCGGAGCTGGTGGCTTAGGCCTGCCTGTATTGCAATATCTCGCTGCCGCTGGTTGCGGACATATCCGGATTATCGATCCTGATACAGTGGAGAGAATGAACCTGCAGAGACAAATTTTATTTTCAGAAACCGATATTGGCAAAGCTAAGGCTGTTTGTGCCGCACAGTGGGTACAGAAATTTAATAAGCATATTGAAGTAGAATCAATTGTTGATTTGTTGAATTCAGCCAATGCCTATACCTATTTGAAGGATGTTGATTTGATTGTGGATGCGACAGATAACTTCCCGGCCCGTTATTTACTTTGCGATGCTAGCTGGTTCTTAAAAATACCGGTAATCTACGGGGCAGTTTATCGCTATTCCGGACAAATTTCTGTTCTCAATTTGCAGGATAAGACAGGCAGATTGAGTCCGAATTATCGCGATTTATTCCCAAATCCACCCGCTCCCGGACAAGTTCCTGATTGTTCAATTGGTGGTGTACTTGGTTCACTTACCGGGGTCATTGGTACTATGATGTCTGTTGAAGCATTAAAAATAATTACTGGAATTGGAAAGTCCCTGGCCGGAAAACTATTAATGTATGATGCCATCAACAACTCAACACAATCATTCGGATTTCAACACAGACCAGACAATCCGCTTAGTGGTAATTCTCCAGATATCGACAGGCTGATTGATTATGAATTATTTTGCGGCTATGCAGAAAAAATACCCGATGTAGCTGGCATATCGGTTGACGAACTTCACAGGTTAATGCAATCTGGAAAGCAGCCTGTTATGCTGGACGTGCGGGAAGCTTTCGAACTGGAATTTATGCGCTTTGAGGCCGTCAATATCCCGGAAAATGAATTGGGTGAAAATATGGATAAAATTCCTTCCTATGATCCGCTGATTGTATATTGCAAAGCCGGTATTCGTAGTGCCAGAGTAGTTCAAAAGCTGAAAGCACTATTACCTGATCGTTCTATATTTAATTTACAAGAAGGAATCATGGCTTATAAAAGACGCTATCGACCGGATTGGCCTGAATATTAGCCTCCGATAGAGGCCATGCTTCTGGCCGATAATTGATCCGAGAAATCACTTTCATTGAATGTGGGTAACCCGCCATGCTCCCAATGCTTCAGCCGGATGGCTTTTTGGATCAGTGGTTCAATTGCTTCTCCCCTTCTTAATGCATCCCTTAAGTTAATTTCATCTCGCGTAAATAAGCAATTTCTCAAATTGCCGTCAGCAGTGAGGCGGATACGGTTGCAATTACTACAAAATGGTTCGCTCACCGAACTGATGACACCGATTGTTCCTCTGAATCCAGGAATCCGGTAACTTTTAGCCGTGGAAAATGTGCTATCATCCAGCTTTTCAAGAGTATGTTTTTTCTCAATTCGTCTGATAATCTGTCGGTAAGAAAGTACTTTATCTTTTGACCAGGCATTTCCGGAAAAAGGCATAAACTCGATGAACCGGACATGCAGATTCTGCTCTCGGGTTAATGCTGCAAAATCGACCAGTTCCGCCTCATTAATCCCTTTCATAACCACAACATTTAGCTTTAAATGAAAGTCCTTCTGCAAGGCAAGATGGATATTGTCCCAAACTTTTTGAAACGCATCGACCCGGGTGAGATAATGAAACTTCAGAGGATTCAACGTATCTAAGCTGATATTAAGCGCATTAAGATGATGATCAATAAAATTATCAAGCAAGCTTTCATTCAGCAGTAATCCATTGGTAGTGATTCCCATTTCAACAGGATATGCCGATAAGGTTTTAATGAGATCATGAAATTCATTTCTCAACAAAGGCTCTCCACCGGTAAAGCGCATTTTATTAATGCCGAATTGAGTGATGAAGGTTTTTGCAATTTGCCCGATTTCGGGTATAGTTAGAAGGTTTTTCCGCGGCATCCATTGTGGATGTTCAGGCATGCAATAGCGACAACGCAGATTACATCGGTCTGTTAGTGATATACGAAGATAGTCATGTTGCCTGCCAAAAATATCAGTGAGCTTAGTCTCGTTTTTCATCCGGACGGTCCTTGCCGTTTTTTGCATCTTTAAAATTACGAATCCCTTCACCCAGTCCTTTCATCAGACCCGGAATTTTTCTTCCGCCAAAAAGTAGAATGATGGCAAAAATGATTACAAACAATTCCAATCCGCCCGGCAATATGAATAGCATAATCAAATTATTTCAAGGTCAAAAAACGATTGTTAAGATGGCTTATTTCAGCTTCCTCTTACCACAAATGTAGCAAATCTATTTTGCTCTCTATCTGAATTTATTTCCAGTTAGCGGTCGAATGAAACCATATTGAATTTGCAGAGAGGATATTTTTACAACTATTAACAAATAATTCCAAGTATCTCTTTATATAAAGAAACTGTTCAAGTATGAAACAAATCAAACTTGAAGAGACCTAACTTTGGAAATGTTTTATGTAGAAGTCTTCATTGATTCAAAAGATGAACACGTAATTTTGTAAAGCAGAATTTTAGAAGTTAAATGCTCTCGGTGAAAAATAAAATGTCAGAAATTCGTTTCAACCGCAACGAATGGGCCGGTGCTTTCGGAGATATTGGCACCGATTTCCCTTTGATCGTGGCCATGATTCTGGCAGCCGGGCTGGATTCAGCCAGTGTACTGATTATGTTCGGAGTCATGCAGGTTGTCTCAGGATTTTTTTATCGGATGCCTATGCCGATACAACCATTGAAAGTTATGGCAGTCATTGTTATCACCCAAAAAATTGAACCTCAGGTTTTGTATGGTGGTGGTCTCGCTATCGGTGTCGTAATGCTTGTTCTCACAGTAACAAAGCTCATTAAATGGCTAGCCAAAGTGATTCCGAAATCTGTAATTCGGGGCATTCAATTCGGATTGGGAATTAAACTCGCTATACTGGCCCTTGGCAAGTATGTACCTGCTGATGGAGCACAAGGTTATTGGCTGGCAGCTATTGTTTTCTTCTTAGTGGCATTCCTTATGAACAATAAAAAATATCCGGCTGCCCTGATGGCTATCGTCATCGGAATTGCTTATGCCTTTATATTCAAAATATCAGGACACCAGATAATCAATAGTTTTGGGTTCAACCTGCCTAAAATCCATGTACCATTATGGCCGGATATCCTGACGGGGTTTATCCTCCTGTCCATTCCGCAAATCCCCTTATCACTGGGCAATTCTATTCTGGCCACGAACCAGTTATCCTCCGATTATTTTCCGAAGCGAAAAGATATAACAGTCAATAAAATCAGTTTTACTTATTCTGTCATCAACCTCATTAATCCGTTTTTCGGTGGCATTCCTACCTGTCATGGTTCCGGTGGCTTGGCCGGCCACTACACATTTGGTGGCAGAACCGGAGGATCTGTGATTATCTACGGTTCACTTTATCTTATCCTGGGCTTGTTCTTCAGTTCAGGATTCGGACAAGTGATGCAGATTTTTCCCTTGCCGGTTTTGGGTGTTATCCTGCTCTTCGAAGGCCTTGCCCTGATGTTGCTTATTCGCGATGTCAGTTATAATAAAGCAGACCTTTCTATCGCCCTAATTGTAGCTTTAATTGCCGGTGGTCTTTCCTATGGTTTTGTGATTGGTCTGATGGTCGGAACTTTGTTTTATTATTTACACAAAAAAGGATTTGGGGGGATCACAAAATGATCAGTATTGCAGCATGCCGGAAGATTTTAATAGAAGCAGTTGTTCAGACTCCTGCTGAATTACTGCCCTTGCTGAAGGCTTCCGGAACATATCTGAGAGAAGACATCCATGCACCCATCTCATTGCCGATGTTCGATGAATCGGCAGTTGATGGTTATACTTTTTCAGTCATGGACTTGCCACAAAACCAAATTATGCCGGTGGCCTTTGAGGTGAAAGCAGGGGATATAAATAAACCTGTTCTGAAAGGCGGAAACTGTGCCAGGATATTCACGGGCGCCCCGATACCCGATGGAGCTGACACCGTCTTTAAACAAGAAGATATTGAAGTACTCGAAGACAAAATCCGAATTCCGGAAGGACATCTGATGGAAAAGGGTAAGCATGTCAGATCTGCCGCAGAGCAATGCAGAAGGGGTGACACTATTTTGCAAAAAAGTCAGGCATTGAATCCGGCCGCCATCGGCTTGCTGGCCAACTTGGGTATTGAGCAGGTTTTAGCAGGCAGCAAACCAAAAGTGTCTATCATCAGTACAGGCAGCGAACTGAAAGAACCCGGACAAAGTATCGTTCACGGACAAAAATACAATAGCAATAGTCTCCTATTACAGGCTGCTTTTCAAAACATCGGAATAAAAGCTGCATCGCATCATTGTGTTGACGATAAGGAAAAACTTCAGGGACTTATAAGCCGGGAAACCGATCGTTGTGATTTGTTGCTTGTTTGCGGAGGCGTTTCGGTAGGAAACTATGACTACACTCCGCTTGCTGTTGAAGCCAATGATTTCAAAATCTTATTTCACGGAGTATCACAAAAACCGGGTAAACCGCTTTTATTCGCCCAGAAAGAAAATAAATATTTATTTGGTCTACCTGGTAATCCAAGAGCGGTCGGGGTGGCTTTTTATCTTTATCTGAAGCCTTTTGTTCAACTTATTATGGGAGCTCAAAAGGTTTTTCATCCGGATTTCAGGATTGAGTTGGGAGAGCATTATCAGACCACCAAAGGAAGGACACAGTTTAAGGCAGCCCTCATCCGTAACAATAAAGCATTTATACTGTCAGGACAGGATTCTCATATGCTAAAAAGTCTTGCTGAGGCAGATGTGCTTGTTGAACTGGATGGAACGCTGGATTTTTTTCCGAAAGGTAGTCTCCTCAATGTGTATCTTGTGGGAGCGATTTAATAAAAAAGAGTAATATTATGCTGATAGAATTTTATGGGATAACACAAGATATAGCCGGTTGCGACAGCATGGAATGGCTTGCCCCCGCAGATACCGAAGTACTCATGCGACAGTTAAAGAAACAGTATCCAGCTATAGAAGAATTACCCATTATATTTGCCGTAAATAATCAGATTGTGAGCAAAAATACCCCACTGAAAGCATCAGATAATGTGGCTGTGATGCCCCCATTCTCAGGTGGTTAATCAAAAGTAAAAAGATGACAGAGATTGTAAACGGACCGATTGAAAACGAACGCATCAATGTAATATTGGATGAATGGAGTTTGAAGACCCGTGCCGGAGCTCACAGTATTTTCCTGGGTCGGGTCAGGGCTGATGAATTATCCGATGGAAGCACGGTGCTGGGTATTGAGTACTCTTGCCATGAAGCATTGGCAAAGGAAACACTTAAAGATATCTGTCATCAAGCAATTGAAAAATTTACCCTTATTGATGCAATCATTCTGCACAGCAAGGGATTTGTTAAAACGGGTGCTTTGTCGCTGTTTGTGCTGACAGCCGCTATACACCGAAAGCAAACATTTGAAGCTTTATATTTTATGGTAGAAGAGATAAAGCAAAATGCACCCTTCTGGAAAAAGGAAATAGGAGAAGCAGGCAGAAAGCATTGGGTAAGGGATCAAAAATGAAAAAGCATGAGAGACATAAGCCATAAATCAAACACATTGCGAACAGCTCACGCTAGGGCTACAGTCATGATCAGGCCCCAAACACTGGCATTGCTGAAGGAAAATAAAACCATGAAACCGGATGTTTTTCCCACTGCAAGGGCAGCAGCATTTATGGCAGTAAAAAACACCAGTCAGGTTATACCGCATTGCCATCCACTGCCGATAGACCATGTGCAAGTTGAATTTGAGTTTGGTGAAAACTGCATTGATATCAGCGTGAAAGTGAAGGCCATTTTCAGGACCGGTGTTGAAATGGAAGCATTATATGGAGTTTCGGTAGCTGCCCTGACCATTTATGATATGCTCAAACCGCAGGATAAAGAAATTACTATACAAGAAACAAAGCTGGTTGAAAAACGGGGCGGTAAAACAGATTTCAAAAAAGGCCTGTCGCGGGATTTTAAGGCTTCGGTTATTGTGGCTTCTGATTCCATTTCCAAAGGGGAAAATGAGGATCGGACCGGTTTGGTTATATCAGAAAAACTACAAGCGATGGGCATTCAGGTAGCTGATTATGAAATTGTGGCAGACGAGCCTGATCAAATCAAATCAATTACTAAAAAACTGGTCAATGCAGGCCGGGATATCGTCCTCATTGCCGGAGGCACAGGCGTCTCGCCCCGCGACCATACTCCGGAAGCCATCCGCCCACTGCTGGACCAGGAGTTGCAGGGTGTGATGGAAGCCGCCCGTGCTTACGGACAACAGCGAAGCCCCTACTCTATGCTATCCAGAGGTATTGCAGGTATCCGGGGTCAAAGTCTTATTCTGGCAATTCCCGGCTCTAGCAGAGGAGCCACCGAAAGCATCGATGCCCTTTTCCCTGCTTTACTTCATGTCTTTAATGTCCTTGATCAGGATTTCAAGCATTGAATGAATAGGCAATAGACAGCTTGGCATAATGATTGACCTGCTCCAAGCGTTCACTAAAAAACAAGAAGATGAAAAAGTACACCTTATCAATCGCTGTTCTATTAGCTATGTTACTATCAAATGCCCGCATGGTAAATGCCCAGAGTGGCTACAACGATTTTGATTTGCCGACTGTTGAGTTTCGCGGTGGAATTGGCGGACCCAATTGGCTCAACGTGACCTTCAGAGCGCTGCCTGACGGCCTGACAGCAGGCAAGCAATTTATCCCTTTCGGAGTAAGTGCTAATTTCTTTGTCTCTGAGCATTTCAGTATTGGCCTTCATAGTAACTATCTGCAAGCTCATTCTGATGTGTACGGAATTGACGTAAAGCTGCAGGATTCAACGCTTGTAAAGGTCAATGCCTCAGCCGATATTAACCGGCTGGCCATCGGACTTAATCCCGAATATCATTTCCTGAATAACGCTCGCTGGGATATTTATGCCGGATTGATCGTAGGTGCTAAATTGAATAAGATTTCTCTGAACGCAGACTATGAAGGTTATACTGATATCCAACAGTTTTTTCAGGATATCGGAATGAATATCAATAAAGTGAATTTCCCGGCTACCACGCCCTATGTCGGCTTACATGCAGGAGCACGATTTTCCTTTACTAATAATATCGGAATATATACTGAGTTTGGTATTTCTCAACCAGCAGCTAACATTGGATTATCGTTGAAGTTTTAATGGTATGTAAGCTGATATGCTCTGACCCGATTATCGAAAAAAGTCGGGATTAAAAGTAGCTTTTCGGAAGGGATTAATTCAATGTCTGCAGCATTGATTTGATCCTTTTCAGTATTAAGTAGCTCAATTAGCTCACCATTACTCCGAACATAATTTACCTGACCATTCCAGTTGCTGACAAGGTAATCGCCATTACCGATTGCTTCCAGACCATCAGCAGCTCCAAGGCCGGAACTAAAGGGTTTGACTTTTTCATTTGACAAGTCAATTTTATAAAAATTACCGGTAGTGAAAGAAACCATACAAAGCTGACCGGCATCACAATAAAGTCCGTTTGCACCTGCCAACTCACCGGCTTCAAGCCAAAGACTCATCTGACTATCCCGAAGTCGGTAAATGCGTTTGGTATTGGTATCTGAAATCAGAATATCGCCATCCTTTGTTACACAAATATCGTTGAGGAATTCCGAACCTTCAGCCGCGTAAAATGCCAGAATTTTCCCTGATGCAATATCGATTTCAGCCACGCGTGTAATGTCGGCAACATATAGCCTGCCATCAGAAATACCCATTCCTTTCGGAGCATTCAGTCCATCAAGCCAATGCAATTGCTCAATGTGTCCATCAAGGGAAAGGATAGAAATAAAACCGGAAGAGTCGACACCACTTGGATCGCCATCAATATTTGAAACAAATAGCTGATGGTCAGCGGCATCATAACAGACCGATTCAGGTACACTGAGTGCAGAGGGTGTTTCCCATGAGAAATTTAATATGGGTATGCTTTGTGAACTACACCCCGGGATCAACAAAAAAAAGAATAAAAATGACAAAGCAATCAAATTGCGTATTGAAAACATTGAAATTAAATTGACCAAAAGTGAAAGTTAGCAAAAGCCAGGAATAAATTGACTTATTCCTTTGGTTTAAAGTAAAGCAGTTTTGTTGAATGATTCTATCTTTCTAATTGAATTAATACCTTGCCCGGAGTAGAATCAATAATTTTGAATCGCAGGTCATCTGCTTCATTACTACTCAGTCCGTCAAGATAAGCACATAAATCAAGTACTAGGCAGATCAAATTGTACTACTTTATCCTGAGCCCGGGCGATAGCAAATGAACAGGTAACGAAGTAGAGCAAAAGAAGCTTTTTCATAGTTTCAGGTTTTGGGGTTATTGCATTAAAAATACGAATATAAAAAAATAACTTAAATAGGCTAATAATCTGATTTTCTCACGGGCTGTTGATACATAGCAGGAGATTAATTCACTTTCAATAACATACTCATATGTGTCAAAAGAAATTTTTTCTGTCATGCTATGTACAGAATAAACTATTACTAAGTTATGTAAATAGCTCGGGATTTATTACCTTGCAATTAAAATAAAATCAGCTTTAAATGTCTAACATTGCCAATCCATGTTGGAAAGTATCTTAGCTAAACATCAGCAACTAATTTTTTAGGGCTACGCTTTAAACTTTGAATGATAGCCTTAACATTTTTCAAATATGGATTTTCTGAAGACATGATCAGATTGTAATCAAAAAATTGATGTTATGAAAAAATTTACACTTTCCTTAGTTGTCTTAATGGCCGGATTTGCCATTACAAACCTGCATGCGCAGGTTGATACCCGCTGGGATGTGACCACTCCCGGGAACGGAAATTCTTGTTTCAGGCAATCGGTAGCCTTGAATGGAGGGAAAATGGTAGCTATCGGAGATTTTCAATCCTCATCTGGCGAAGCACCGACCATTATGCAGTTTGACCCTACCCTGCCGGGTTTCATTCAGTGGTGCATACAATTAGGGGGATACATGGTAGATTATATGCTCAAAGATGCACTGGGTACCGGAGTATGGAGCTTGAGCACATATAACGGATCACTCCTTCACTTCAATGCGCTTGGAAATTTTGTACAGGGATTACAGATTATTGCCAATCAAACCGGTTATAATGTCACGGTTGATAAGGCAACGATTGATCCGGTGAGCAACAACCTCATTGTTGCAGGCAGCATCATTGATGGATCGAATAATACTAGACTTTATATCGCTAATATTAATCCATCCACGAATCAAATTGTCGCTTCCAAAATCTTTACCCTGAATGGTAACATGGGATTTTACGATTTTATCCAAATAATGGTCGTTAACAATTTCATATTTGCAGCCTTATACGATGGAAATGTAAACAACCGGACCTACCTGATTGCCCCCACCAATCTCACAACACTTTCTGCTTATTTCACGCCATTTGGATATGTCGATCCTAAATATTTTACATACGATCCGGTCAGTGGTAAAATTATTTTTATCGGTTCAGGTATAAGTGGAAGTTGCACTGGAAGTGAATGTGCAATGATTGCTTATTTCGACCCACTTAATCCACTGACCATTACTGCCAATTTTATACACTGGGCAAGCAATTATATAAAATATCTTGTTTCTATGAAAAATTATAGTGGTTCTCTCCTTCTGCCGGGGAACGATGACATTACCGCTTGGGGTTATGAAGAATTTTATTTCCCCAATGGGGCCAACCAAGTTCCTTTTGCCATTAATTTCAATCCTGATACCAAAGCAGCCAGCCTGACGGAATGGACATCCGATTCAGGGCAATGGAATGGCATCGAAGAAGGATGGCTGGCATTTGGATGTTTTGAGAATGGCCTTGGCGGCTCGGTCGGGGTGTTGGAAAAATTGCCAAATCCTGAATCCATTGATGATTGCAGCACCATGATTCATCCATCGGTGAATACAGTCAATTTCAACACCTCGGTGGCTACGGTAAATCTGACTTCAGGTATAACCCTGAGTCTAGACACTTTTACTACTTTTCCCAATCTGGTTACACCCTCTTTGAATCCAAGTTGCTCTTATACTTGTGATCTGGTTGCCTTATTTATTAATGCACCTACAGTTTGTGCCGGAACAAATGTTCAATTTATTGACGCATCTTCCGGGAATCCCGGTCCGGCTGTTTGGTCATGGTCTTTTGGAGATGGCGGGACTTCAAACCAGCAGAGCCCTTCACATATCTACGCAAACCCAGGCACATATACGGTAAAATTGGTGGTTTCAGATGACTGGTTATGTGTCGACAGCCTTTCATTGCCGATAACGGTCTGTACCGGGCCAAATGCAGGTGCTTTTGTCCCTGATCCGGTATGCTGGGAGGGTTCCCCCATTACGATAACCATGACAGATGCAAGCACCAATGGCTCTTGTAATACACCAATAATCGGTTCTTATTGGACTCTTTCGGGAGATACAATTTCTTACCAGGGATCGAGTCATCCTTACACCTTTAACCAACCGGGTTCATGGAATGTAACCCACACAGTAAATGACCAAAATGGATGTTTGGATTCGGTAAGCATTCCAATTGTCATTCATCAGGGACCCACAGCTGATTTAATATCTATTGATACTTCCTGCGATAACGTTTCGGTGATTTTCTTTGATTTCAGCCTTCCGGGAGACGCTCCGATAACCTCATGGAAATGGGATTTTGATGACGGAACCGGATCTTCAACGCTTAAAAACCCTGTTCATTTATTTTCACTCATCCTGGGCCAGGATTTTATGGTAAAGTTAGTGGTGACAGATGCGAACGGCTGTTCTGATTCGATCACCTATCCCATACACATTGTTGAAACACCTGGTATTGCCATTCAAGCCGTAAACGATGAATGCTACGATGGGATAAACGGTGGTAATGTCTACAATTTCTCTTACACGGTTCTACCCGGTGATATGCAGATTGCTAGTACAAGCTGGGACTTTGGTGATGGAGCCAAAAGTAATCTGGTCAATCCAACCCATAAATATTTATTCCCCGGGACTTACCATGTTCAGGTATGTGTAACGGATGCATTTGGATGCGTGGTCTGCGATACCATTGACCTTCATATTTGGGATGGACCTATCGCTAATGGGGGAGCAAACGATCCGATATGTGCAGGTGCTGCTGTACATTTTACCGATTACTCGATTCCCGGTGATGCAGCTATCAATGCCTGGATGTGGAATTTTGGAGATGGAGGTACCTCTGCGCTTCAAAATCCATTACATACCTACCCGATAGCCGGTATTTATTATGTGACCTTAGTAGTTACCGATGCAAACGGTTGCCAGGATGAGGTGACAGGTTCAGTACTTATCTATGAAATTAGTCCGGCAATCAATGCAGATAAATTATCAGTTTGCCCTTATGAAACCATTACGTTCACCGACAATTCGCAGCCCACGCAATTAATTGGAAATGTTGACTGGACGTTCGGTGACGGAAGCAATGCATCAGGGCATCAGGTAACGCACAGCTATACGCATTCAGGGGTTTTTCAGGTAACGGCTGTTATTTCCGATACCCTGAACAGTTGCCAGGAAACAACGAATATTCAGGTTTCCGTAATCACAGGCCCTGATGCAAAATATATAAATGATACCGTTTGCCTGGGCGATTCCACGCACTTTTCGGACACCATTAGTATCGATGCAGTTACATGGTACTGGGATTTTAATGACGGTGACAGCAGCTGGCAAAAATCACCCACGCACCTGTTTGCCCATGCAGGTACATACAGCGTGCTGCATAAAGTCTGGAACGGTCAGGGATGCTGGGACACGATCACCCACAGGGTTTTTGTTGATTCCTTGCCTCCGGTAGCAAACTTTACCTATTTAGCGAATGGAAACAATGTTCAATTTACCGATACTTCACAATTTGCTCATAGATGGCTTTGGGATTTCGGAGACGGAGACACCAGTCATCAGGTGAACCCGCAACATTTATACGGAAGTGGAGGTGATTATACGGTACAACTGATTGTATATAACGGTTGTTCTTCGGATACCTTTAATATGAATATCTCGATTACAGGAATACCTGATCCGGGGAATCTTTCCGTCAACCTGTATCCAAACCCAAACCAAGGTTATTTTTTGTTGCGTATTGATCATTTAAACAGCGAAAAGATCATGCTTAGCCTTTCAGGTATCAGTGGAGCCGTATTATTGGAAAGGACATTAGCAAGCAATAAACCCTCCCTGCAGGAAGATTTTGACTTAAGCCATTATGCCAAAGGAATTTACTTGTTGAAGATCAAATGTGAGGAAGCGGTGATTGTAAAGAAAGTTGTAATCCAGTGATGGTTGACCGGTGAAAAGGGAATTTGTTGTTATCGTGCTGACCCGCTACCATGAAATGAGATATGTCGGTTTGCAATACATCGCCTCTTAACAGAAATTAACAAATCCACCGAGATTGCGATAAAATAAATTGGCTATTATTACACCCTGATGAAAGCAAGAAAGCTGATCGCAGCCTCTTTTCTCTTTGTGCTTATATTATTCGGAGCACTTCGCTTTGAACATGTAATGCTCAGTCACCATGAGGCACAAACCCTTTGTCATCCGCATCATCAAAAGCATTTTCACAATCTGCCAAACGATTGCCCAATTTGTCATTTCACCCTTGCTACCTGCAAGGCAAGTACACCATCAGGTTTGCAAAGAAATCTTCTGATTCAATCTGTAGCCCCATTCGTTTACGTTGATACATACCCCGGAATTCCTTGTCTTCATGAACTCAAACTAAGGGGACCTCCTGAATTTTCCTGCTGATCATTTTCTAAACAAGGTTACTCTTTATCCCATTGTGGATGAACTATTAAGCAGGTAAACCCAAAATTCTTTATAAAAATCTTTTTTCAATGAAGGCAAACAGAATTGCTTTAACGGCAATATTAATATCAATATTCACTCAGGTTTACGGACAAACAGATAGTCTGCAACAAGACTCTTTACTGATGTTGATACAAAATGAATTAAACAGCTCTCCAGCAGTTGGCTCAATGGGTAGTGTTCGTTCATTGACTATTTCTAATCCACGGATATCAGCCATTGGAGACATGCAAACGTGGTATAATCCACAGGCAAAAACACCGGTAGGCGCAGCACTCAACGAAATGGAATTTTCATTTCAGTCGGCAGTAGATCCCTATGCAAGAGCAGATGTATATTTTACGGTTGAGCATAATCCGCTGACCGGAGAAAACAGTTCAGGCATTGAAGAGGCTTATCTAACGACCTTGTCGCTGCCGGCCCAGCTGCAATTAAGGGTCGGGCGCTTAAAACCGGCTTTTGGAAAAATAAATACGATTCATTCGCATGTTAACCCATTTATAGATTACCCGGTTTCCTGGAGCCGGTATTTTGGAAGCGGTTTGGCAGGTGACGGTTTTTCACTCAGCTGGTTGGTACCACAAACCTTATTTTACCAGGAAATAACAGCCGAAGCAATTGACGGGGCTATTGAAAGTCCGGTATTTTCAGCCCCCCAGCAAAATGGTTTGCTTTATTCGGCACACCTGAAAAATTTCTTTGAATTGAATGAAAATACTTCCCTTGAATGGGGATTAAGCGCATTAACAGGCCCAAACGACTCATCGCGTATGAGCAGTATATACGGTAGCGATCTAACCCTGAAATGGAAGCCTTTACAGCTAAACACTTATAAAAGCCTGACCTGGCAAAATGAAATATATTTTGGCCATCTCGGATGGGGCGAACCGACCGGCACCTTACATACTTATGGTCTTTACTCCCTGCTGAGCTGGCAATTTGCCAAAAGGTGGAAAGTAACAGGCCGATATGACTATGGACAGGATCTTTACGATCGTTCAAAAACCGGATGGTCAGCGGCCATGATGTTTGGCTGGTATGCCACTGAATTTCAAAAAATAGAACTTGAATCTAGCTGGGTAGCACAACCCGGAATACAAGCAGGCCCGGGATTTAAACTCCGCTGGATATTTGTTATCGGTTCGCATGGTGCACATCAATATTAATCCATCATAATCATTAAAGAAAATGAAAAACAAAAAATTAATTGTATTACTGACCGCTACCCTCTTTAGTTTGCAGGCAGTAGCCGGAGGAACCATCAAGGTGGTGACGACTTTGACTGATTTACAAAGTATCGCCCAAGCCATTGGAGGTGATAAAGTGGAAGTCAGTTCGATAGCAAGCGGCTATCAAAATCCGCATTTTGTTGACCCTAAACCAAGCTATATTATCAAACTATCAAAAGCCGATTTATTTGTTACTATCGGGCTGGATCTGGAAACCGGTTGGTCCCCGGCCTTATTGAACAGTTCGAGAAATCCGAAAATACAAAAAGGGGCTTCTGGTTATGTTGATGCCTCAGAAGGTGTTCCCTTGCTTCAGGTTCCGACCAGTACTAGCCGGGAACAAGGGGATATTCATATCTTTGGAAACCCACATTATTGGCTCAACCCGCTTAACGGAAAACAAATTGCTAAAAATATTTACGATGGATTGGTGAGAGTATCGCCTGAAAATAAAGCCTACTTTGCAAAAAACCTGGCGCATTTTTATGCCACCCTGGATGCTAAAGAAAAATTATGGGAAAGCATGATGGCTCCCTATAAAGGAGCGAAGGTCATTGTGTATCATAATGAATGGGTTTATTTTGAACATCATTTCGGACTAAATATCATTGACTATCTGGAGCCGAAACCGGGTATCCCTCCTACTCCATCGCAATTAGTCAAAGTGATCAATGAGATCAAGCAAAATAATATCAAGCTTATTATTACTTCGCCTTACTTTTCAACCAAATCAGCTGATGTTGTAGCTCGTCAAACGGGCGCAAAAGTAGTCGTGCTGGCAACTTCTGTGGGAGCAGAAGATGAGATTGAAGATTATTTCGATTTGTTTCAATACAATGTAAACAAAATTATTCAAGCACTTAAATAGTAGATTATGTTTGACATGTTTCAATTACCTTTTATGGTTCTGGCTTTCGAAGCCAGTATAATAACCGGATTATTATTGGCTTATCTCGGTGTTCATGTTGTAAACCGGGGTATTGTATTTGTTGACCTGGCACTCGGTCAGATTTCCATGCTGGGTGTTGCATTCGGGGCTTTTCTGGGGTATACCGGAAATGTAATCCCCATTGCTTTCACCCTGGTCGGGGCTTTATTAATGTCTTTAATCAATATCCGGGATAAAAGACTTAAACAGGAAGCCGTAATCGGTATATTTTACGCTTTTGCATCTGCCATAACCGTCATGCTGATCTCAAAAACACCACATGGTGATGCCGATATTCAGGAAGTTCTATTTGGCAGCATATTGGCGGTAAGTCCTGAAGAATTGAAAATAACCGGAATTATCTTTGCGATCATTGCCAGTATCCATGCTGTATTTTTCAGAAAATTTGTAACGCTAACCCAGCAAATCAGTCGAAAAGAACCAATCAGTTTGTTCAATATCTGGAACATCCTGTTTTTCTTAAGCATTGGTTTATCTATTGTCTTTGCCGTTGAAATAAATGGGGTGATCCCCGTTTTTTCCTTCCTGATTATTCCGGTAGTATCTGCAATATTGATTTTCCGGTCTAACACAAGAGTGATTATTTTCGCGTTGATTATCGCTGTATCAGCCTCTTTTCTGGGACTTAATATATCGTTCAACTATGATTTTCCGGCCGGTGCTTCCATAGTAAGTTCATTGGGTGTATTATTTATCTTGTCTTGGCTGATTGGATTATTCAGAAAAAAGGTCAGTTGAAGGTCATTATTTCTCTTCAGATGGATTTATCCGCATGATTCAGGACAGATTTCTAATACAAACATTTATATTTACGGGTCAAACCAAAATCATATTACTGAACCAATAATTAAAGATTATGAAAAAACCATTACTATTGATCACGGTATTGCTAGCCGGTCTTTCCATACAAGCACAGCATGAAGCCAGGCAAATGCTACCGATTAACCCTGCTACAACAAATGGCGATATTAGTGTTCATCAAGGCAATCAACCTGCTATCCCAAGAAATGTTAATCAACGGGGGCCTGTAAGTTTTATTCAACTTGGATCATCTTATAACATTTACTCTATTCTGTTGAATGGTCAAAATCAGGTGATGTATAATAGCGATATCAACGCGCTGTCATTTATTCACCGACAAAATAACGGAGGGAATGGTGGATCGGGTGTTTTGTCATTTGACGTTTCTACCGATGGAGGCACAACCTGGAATACGAATAACGGACCACTCACACCGGGTATTGTAGGTGGCACAGCCCCAACAGACGGTTGCCGTTATCCTTCAGCCACAATCTATAATCCAAGTGGCAATACAAATGCATCGAATGCTTTTCTTGTTGGCGTTGGTCCGGCTTTAGTTCCAGGCCAGTCATGGGGCTATCTTTTTGAAGTTTCCTCAAAACTGGATGGAAGTAGCGTAAGTGAAAACTATCCCTTGGATCCGGGCAATCCTTATGCCTTTCATCCTTACGGATTATGTATGACACCTAATGGCACCGCTTTCAGTTTATCAACCTTGTATAATAATAGTGGTAGTTCGAATCTCGATACTATTACTTATAGCAAATACTTTCTAAACAAGGGTGTATTTAACAACTCAAATCAAAATTTTGACTGGGGTACCATTGATACTTTCGCTCCTGACTTTTATCGCTATATAAGCACATTTTCAGGCTATGAAGTAAATTTTGCAAGCACTTGGAACATGGCTTTCAGTCCGGATGGTAATGTTGGATATGTGATGGTGATTGGTGCAGAAAAAGGTGGGTTAGATACCGTTCCGAAACCCCTCATCTGGCAATCACTTGATGCAGGCAACACCTGGAATAAAATGCCTGATTTTGATTTTGGCTCATTACAAGTCATGCAGGACAATATTGTTGAAACCGGACAAGGAGAGGTAAGGCCTTATTTTAGCGGTGCCGATGTTGTAGTTGATAGTTCAGGCAAACTGCATATTTTCTGTGAAGTATTATCTCAGTTTTCGAGCAAACCTGATTCAGTAACTTACATTTACAATAACCCGCAAACAAATGGTTTCCATACCGCCTTTTTGATGGATGTAAGCGGGTCAAGCCTGTTGAACCTCACAGCCGTGCTCATTGATACCATTTATAATTCTGATGGTGCCCTGCCTGATGGTTCTGGTGGCAATTTGGGCATTGACAGCCGCGTGCAGATATCGCGCAGCGAAGATGGATCAAAGATTTTCTATAGCTGGGGAGCAACTGACGTAGCCACAGCCGGAACAACGGACAATATTCTTCCAAATGTTCTGGGTCGCGGACTTGATGTGGCTAGTGGTGATTTAACCTATATCAAAAACTTCACGATAAATTCTGCTTTTGACGGTTCCGTGTTTTTCCCGACCTTGTCGCCAGTTAGCATATCAGGAGGTATTGATTATGATTATGAAATGCCTATCGTATTTGCCGAACCGGGTGCCACAGCATTGGATGCTCCTCAATACTACTTTGTTAAAGGAGCAGGATTTAATGAAAATGATTTCGGTGCAACTGCCCCTACCGGACTAGCCGATGCATCTCCTGAAGATATCAGCATTTATCCTAACCCAAGCAATGGCCTGGTACATATAAGTGCAGGCAGCGAAAACGGACAAGTTCAAGTGTATAATTTGATCGGACAAAGCATTGCAAAAGCTACTTTGATGAGTGGAAATGCCACGCTTAATCTGAAAGTCTTCGGAACCGGAGTGTATTTAGTAAAAGTGAACCTTAATGAAGGACAGAGTAAAGTATTTAAGGTTTCAGTACAATAGTCTGTAATAATTATTTTTTTATTAAAGCGCAATTAAAACATTGCGCTTTTTTTATGTGCTTAATTGATATGTTTGTATTTTTATACATTAACATTAAGCAATTTGTACGCCATGAACAGGGATTTCTGGGAAAGTACTCCTGTATTAAGGGCTTTATTACCTTATCTTGCAGGAATAATTTCTGCTATACATTTCGGCTTCGAAAAGCAAAGTTTTATCCTCCTTCTACCGGTTGCTTTTTGCCTATTTATTCTTTTATACTTCAGCAAGAAATTCCGTCATTCTTATCGATACAGCTATATTCAGGGATTGCTGCTCTTCATCATATTCTTTTCTCTGGGCATCCTTATGACTTACCAGCATTCCCCTATCAATAAACAAGATCATTTTAGTAAAGTCTATTCAAACTTCACGCAGGCCACTGTCAGGATCTATGAGCCAGCTCAGGAAAAGGAAAAATCAGTCAAACTACAGGTAAAGGTATTATCACTCTCAGATAGTAGCAGGAAAATACCGGTTAGCGGAAGAGCACTTTGCTACCTTGAAAAAACCGACTCCGCACTTGCACTGAACTATAATGATGAGTTGATTATCCCGGCAAACTTCGCGGATATTGCCAATCCATCAAATCCAGATGAATTTAATTACAAACGGTATATGTCGTTTCATGGCATTTATCAGCAAGCCTATATTCCATCCGGAGATTGGCAACTTGGACCTCATCATGCAAAAAAATGGTTTTACTTATTTACGGACCGATTAAGAATACGCTTCAGTAATATTCTTGAAAAATATCTGGGTCATGGAAATGAATTTAAAGTTGCAGCTGCCCTGATATTAGGAGAACGGGGTTTACTCGATAAAGACCTTATCCGCGCTTATTCGGGAGCAGGTGCCATGCACGTATTGGCCGTTTCAGGCCTGCATATCGGCTTGGTTTATGGTTTACTTTGGATTCTCTTCAGCAGACTACCCATTATCAAGAAAAAGGAGGGGCTGAAAGGCCTTCTTCTCTTAAGCGGAATATGGCTTTATGCCTCTCTCACGGGTCTGTCTGCTTCGGTGAGCCGCGCTGCCATTATGCTGACTTTCATAATTGGTGGCAATGTGCTTAATCGCTACACTAGTTTGTTCAATTCAATAGTGGCTTCTGCCTTTGTCCTTACTCTATACAATCCTTACTATATCACCGAAGTTGGTTTTTTACTTTCCTATCTGGCCGTATCCGGAATTGTTTTATTGCAACCAAAACTATATCGTCTGCTCTATTTCAGATGGTGGATTATTGACAAAATATGGGCGCTTTCCTGCGTTTCTATCTCGGCCCAACTCGCCACATTTCCTGTTGCTTTATTGTTCTTTCATCAGTTTCCTTTGTATTTCCTTTTCAGCAATTTGATTGTCATCCCAGTGGCAACAATTATATTATACATCGGCATTTCCTTGTTTGCCCTGAACTGGATTCCCTGGGTTTCGTACCTAATCGGTCATGTCCTGTATTTCTTCGTTTTCGTTCTCAACCAATCCATTGACAGCATCAACAGCTTGCCTTCTGCTTTGATTAGCGGTTTACAAATTTCGAAGATTGAGACCATTCTTATTTTCATCACGATGCTATTGCTTGGTTTGTTCATTGCCCGCAATCAATTCAGGATGCTGCTTGGCGGACTCCTGAGTATGTTTTTACTCTTTTTCAGTATATCATTAAGCCGATTTGAACAAAAGGAGCAAAAGGAATTTATTATCTATTCAATACCCCGATATACTGCTTTTCAATTTATTTCGGGCAACGAGTCATACTTTATTGCAGATACCGGCCTGACGAATAATCAGGATAAAATGTTGTTTCACATCAAGCATCATTGGTGGCGAAAGGGTTTGAAGAAGATCAAGTGGAAAACAGCACAAAGCATGGATAGCGCCACAAAAGACTCTTTGTCAAATTCAATAACAGAACAAGGACATTTTTTTAAATTCTCAAATCATTGCTTATTCGTTTTGGATGACCCACTTCCCCGAACAGTTTTGGATTACCCTAAAAAGGTTGATTGTATTTTAGTGTCTCACTCTCCGCCAATTACGATGGATAAACTGCTTGATTTTTTCAAACCCAAACTGATTATATTTGATCACAGCAACCGGAATTATCTGATTGATCAATGGATTGCCTCTTGCAATTCCTTAAAGATTCCTTACTTTAATGCCGCTAAAACAGCCTTTGTATGGCATGTTAATTAGCTTTACCAAACGGCAATCATAAGAGATGTATCAAACCATTTTATACAAAGTTGAAAAGCGAAGAGCCTGGATTACCCTGAACCGACCTGAAAAACGCAATGCACTGAATGGCTTAATGATCGAAGAATTGACGGAAGTCCTCAGGCTGTCTGCCAAAGATGACAAGGTAAAAGTCATTGCCTTGAAAGCCAATGGACCCGCTTTTAGTGCCGGTGCCGATTTGGCTTACTTGCAACAGATGCAAGACAATACTTACAAAGAAAATCTGGCCGATTCACGAGCCCTGATGCAATTATTGAAATGCATCTATCAGCATCCAAAACTGGTGATTGCCATGCTTGAGGGGCATGCTATTGCAGGTGGTTGTGGATTGGCAACGGTTTGTGATTATAGTTTTGCTGTACCGGCTGCTAAATTAGGGTATAGCGAAACACGCATCGGGTTTATTCCGGCCATTGTGATGACTTTTTTAGTTCGGAAAATTGGAGAAGGCTATGCAAGGGATTTATTATTAAGTGCGCGATTGATTGATGCTGAAGAAGCTTTGAAAAAAGGGCTGATCAATGCGGTATTCGAAGCCGATGAGATACTGCATAAAGCCAATGCGTTTATGGATGATATCATCGAAAATAATTCGGCCGAATCAATTAAAAGAACCAAACAATTGCTGGTCGATGTTCAAAATCTCAGCTTTAATGAGGCACTTTCACTGGCTTCTGAACAAAATGCTGCCATGCGCTCGACAGCCGATTGCCACAAAGGTATTGATGCCTTTTTGAAAAAAGAAAAACCTACGTGGTAAAAAAAGTAAGGCGCTAACCATTCAGTTAGCGCCACACCTAAATTAATAATCAAGGAATAGGGTATTTTAGAATTCAGGCCCTAAAGCCTGCCTGCATCATCTACTTTTTATCAACGAAAGCAAAACCGTGTACGGAAGCTTTGTAAAAATGTTGTACTTTTTACACACCTAATGTTTTTCACTATGACAAAGAATCCTTTTCAGGGAAAGTAAAAGATGCACCTTTAATTCTATATCTTTATCCAAAGAATTTGAAAAGCCAAAATCTCAAACAATGGATGACAAAACCATGCACCCCGAAAGCCTGATGATGTCTTACGGCTATAAGCCGGAATTATCAGAAGGTGCTGTAAAATGCCCGATTTTTCAAACGTCAACCTTCGTCTTTAACACAGCCGAAGAAGGAAAAGCTCTTTTTGAAATTGCCTACGGGCATCGCGAACAAAGGCCTAATGAAAAACTAGGCTTAATTTACAGCCGCTTAAATAATCCTGACCTCGAAATATTGGAGGATCGCCTGAGGCTTTGGGACGAAGCCGAAGCCTGTGCTGTTTTCGAAAGCGGTATGTCGGCTATAACCACCGTATTGCTGGCATTTCTGAGGCCGGGCGATTTGCTGGTGCATAGTTCACCGGTGTATGGCGGCACAGACCATTTTATCAATCAGGTGCTTACTGATTTCGGCATTCAGGTCATCGGATTTAATCCAATGAATAGCAAAGAGGAAATCATCAGTCGGATAAAAGCTTCAGGGAAAGCTGATCGGCTGAAACTGATATACATTGAAACGCCTGCCAACCCCACCAATGCCCTGATCGATATTAACATGTGCCGCGAAATTGCCGATCAGTTTTCTACTGAAGATAATCCGGTATATCTGGCTTGCGACAATACTTATTTAGGGCCGCTTTTCCAGCATCCCATTAAGCAGGGCGCTGATATGGTGCTATATTCTGCAACAAAATATATCGGTGGACACAGCGATGTGATTGCCGGTGCTTGCCTCGGCACTAAAGAACTCATTGGCAGGGTAAAAGTGCTGAGAACCTTTTTGGGCAATATGACCGGACCCTGGACCGGTTGGTTGCTGCTGCGCAGCCTCGAAACGCTGAAAATAAGGATGGAAGCACAAGCACAAAATGCAAAGAAAGTGGCCGAATACCTCAAGCATCATCCTACAGTGGAGCAAGTATATTATCTCGGGTTCCTCCCGGACGGAAGCCGGCAGAAAGCGATTTACGACAAACAATGCCTCTCCCCCGGAGCCATGGTCTCCTTCAACATTATAGGCGGAGAAAAAGAAGCCTTTGCCTTTCTCAATCATTTGAAACTGATCAAACTGGCCGTAAGCCTGGGCAGCACCGAATCGCTGGCCGAACACCCGGCTACCATGACCCACGTGGATATGGATCCTGAAGAAATGCGGTCATTGAATATCACCGGAAAACTCGTACGTGTTTCAGTAGGCGTAGAGCATCCGGATGATTTGATTGCGGATATAGAACAAGCCCTGGCAGCGGTGTAGCTTGTAAAACCACGTGCAGCGTGCAGGAAAAAGTGTTTATTATTTGCAATAACAAATTATTCTTAATACTATTGTTGGCTTCATATGTGGGATGCTGCCATAGCTGTAACGGCTCAGAAAATAGCGTGTACATACCGGATGGAATTTTGTAAAAAACAAGCGTCCATTGGATTCTATTTTTGAAGATATAAAACTGAATAATAAGGAGTTAAACAAACGCCTGACATCCTTGTATTAAGTTAGCGGTAACTTTACAGAGACGTTGTATGCCATTGG
>CAYPSW010000019.1:28570-36666 GCA_964413685.1 uncultured Chitinophagales bacterium | reverse complement strand
ACCAGAAATTGGAACAAGTTGAATTTGACCAGGTCATGATTCAGCTTCCATTTCTAAATGAATATATAAAAACATGATGATTAGCATTTACATACCGATTGCATTTATCCTTGGTTTCATACTGGCTTTTTACAAAATGCCAATGGTTCTGGATTTCGTTATTGAAAAATCAGAAAAAAGAGGCTTCTTTACTGGTTCATGGAAAACGCATCCGGGGGTGGGACGAGCGGAAACCAACTTCATTGAAAAGGCTGCTATTGCTAGAATTGGTCTTGGAGCCAACGATTCGGAAGAAACGGTTTATTGGAATGCATTTTATGACTCGAATGGCAAAGAGTTAAACACGAAAAATGTCAATTAAGGAAGCACATATCACACTCTTGGGCAAGAAGATTAATTACGCTTCTGCTGGTCATGGCACGCCTATGATATTCTTACACAATGGCGGAGGCTTTTGGCAATGCTGGTACCATCAGATGGAACAGTTTAAAAGCACCCATACGGTATACGGAATTGATTGGCCCAACTTTGGAGAATCCGATTCTGGCAAGGAGTTAATTTCATTAGAAATGCTCACCAATACTTTGGATGAATTCATCAAAACATTACAACTAGAAAAGGTGACATTGGTAGGCAATTGCATTGGAGCTTCTGCTGCTCTCAACTACACCAAACACAACCCGGACAAGGTTTTCAAATTGATTTTAATGAACATCTGTCCGGGAAGAAAGATCTATTCTAATAAATACATTCGGAGATTAATCCCTGCTTTAAATCAGCATCCAAAACGTAAAAAAATAACTGAAGGCGTGCTAAAATTCGCATTCACTAAAACTCCAATCAAACGAAAATTTCCCTCCATTTTATTTGGAAACAACCCCGATAAAGAGTCTTTTTTGTTTAAGAAATACCAGGCGAAATTCAAAGAAAAGAAACAAACCAACGCGCGATTAAATCTTGTTTTCTCCGTTCATACTTTCGATATAGATTTATTCATGGATCATGAAAGCATACCCGAACATCTTTTATTGTGGGGAGCCAACAATAAAGCAACACCCTACGAATCGCACGGGAAATATCATGCAGAATTTTTGGGCTCTGCTAACTTCACCCTTATTCCAAAAGGAGGGCACTTATGCATGTATGAATATCCAGAAAAAGTAAATGGGATCATCGCATCATATTGTAATGTAACAAAATAGCCTGAGCACTGAAAAGAGCGGAATATGGGAGGCAATAGATTTATACAAATTTTAAGAAATAAACTTGCTAATGAAGGAGCTTATTTATATCCAAATACCAACTCTACATTAGAAGATTGAAATGAATTTAACAGCAAGAGAAATAAATAATTCAAGCATTTAATAAATATTTTTACTAAAATAATCTCTATCGGTATCAAAACCGGTACATCACACGACTAAAAAAGGGCTATGTTTTGAACATAACCCTATATCAATTAATGTGAACCCGGAGGGACTCGAACCCCCAACCTCCTGATCCGTAATCAGGGGCACTATCCAATTATGCTACGGGTCCTATTCTCATTATTCTTTTCTACTGCACTTAGCCCAAGCTTCCCGATTCATCGGGAGACACGATACGATTATGCACCGCGTTGGCTTATTTTCTGTTGGCAAAGATAAAGATTTCTCTTGTATCAAAGGCTACTTTTTGTCTATACTGCCGCCTTTTTTCTTGGCACCGCCTTTTGCAATCGAATCGCGCATGCCGGTGTCGGCTTCAATATTTTTAAACTTATAATAATCCATTATACCGAGGTTTCCGGAACGGAAAGCATCTGCCATGGCTTTCGGTATTTCGGCTTCTGCTAAGATCACAGCAGCACGGGCTTCCTGCGCTTTGGCTTTCATTTCCTGCTCCAGTGCTACGGCCATAGCTCTTCTTTCTTCCGCTTTGGCCTGGGCTATATTTTTATCAGCATTGGCCTGATCCATCTGCAATACAGCTCCGATATTTTTTCCGATATCTACATCAGCAATGTCAATCGACAGAATTTCGAAGGCAGTTCCTGAATCCAGTCCTTTGTCGAGCACCAGTCTCGAGATGCTATCCGGATTCTCAAGCACATGCTTATGACTGCCAGCCGAACCGATAGAAGTCACAATTCCTTCGCCAACCCGGGCCAGGATAGTGTCTTCTCCGGCACCACCCACCAATTGTGCGATATTGGCACGCACCGTAACCCTTGCTTTGGCTATCAACTGAATACCGTCTTTGGCAACAGCAACCACCGAGGGAGATTCAATCACCCGGGGATTAACACTCAGCTGTACAGCATCAAGTACATCGCGACCGGCCAGGTCAATAGCGGCAGCCGATTTAAAAGAAAGATCAATATTGGCTTTGTCGGCTGATATCAACGCATTGGTCACCGAAACCACATGTCCACCTGCCATATAATGAGCTTCCAAATCATTCCTTGTTAATGATAATCCTGCCTTGGTGGAGGCTATCATCGAATTGACAATAGTGGAAGGGGGTACTTTCCGCCAGCGCATAAGGATGAGCTGTAAAAAGCTTACACGTACCCCTGATAAAGTGGCTGTAAACCATAAGCCTAAGGTGCGCATAAACATGAATAATACAATGATCAGGGCGAAACCAACAATGCCCAGTACCACCAATAAAATTGTTTGTGTTTCCATACTTTTTATTTAATCTGCTTTTACAATAATTTTTTGTGAAGATATTTTGATAATAACAATAGGCGTATTCTTGGGAAGGTAAGGCCCTTGTGAAAAGACTTCATACCGTTTTTGATTAAAACGCGCTTTACCATACGGCCTTAATGCGGTAATGCTTGTTCCTTTCTGGCCAATGCTCAAACCGGTCGAATCCAACACATTAACTTGGCTGTCAACAGATTCATTCACACTCCATTTTAATTTTGATATGCGTCTGAATCCTAAATACAGGCTTATGAAAATAATCACCAGTGTGATAATCAGGCTGATATTGCCGTAATAATTTCCAAAGGCATCATAGCAAAGCAGGACGCCTCCACCGGATAATATGCCTCCTAAAATACCCACAATACCGGTGCCCGGAAGCAAAAAGCTTTCGATAAACATCAGCAATATGCCGATTCCGATAATGATAATAATTAAGGTCGCACTCATACTAATTATTCTTCAATCATTTGTGCCAATTAAATTGACGAGGATTTTTTACACGTGGAATAGCCAATGCTCATAATAAACATAAAGAACTGTTTTCCACGAATTCTCATCCGTCTTTGTTTTCAATTTTGCACTTTTGTAAAAATCCGACAATTTCAACTAATAAAGAAACTTCTTAAGCAAAGAAATAATGAGCATTTCCATTGTTGCCATGCAAGCAAGCAATCAAGCTTTCATAAGAGAAGGCATCGAGATCTATCTAAGTCGCTTACAGCACTATCATTCCGTGGAGTGGATTGAATTGAAAACATCGAAGAAAAACAGCTATTCCGGGCGCTCAAAAGAAGAAGAAGCCAAAAAATTTATGAAATATTTGAAACCCGGTGACCGGCTGGTGCTGCTTGACGAACAAGGAAGCGAATTCAGTTCGAAACAACTGGCCGGAAAAATGGAATCATGGCTGAATCAATCAGGCCGGATAGTCTTTTTCATCGGAGGTCCTTTTGGCTTCAGCAAGGCCATTTACCAGCGAGCCGATTTCAAATTATCTTTATCAAAGCTGACACTCCCCCATCAGCTCATCCGCTTATTTTTTCTTGAACAATTATATCGTGTTTTTACGATAATCAACCACGAGTCATATCATCACGAATAATGCATTTGCCACCCGAAGCATTTAATTAATTTTGCAGCATGAGTTTAACACTACTGATAATTGTTATCACGGCATTGATTTCATACCAGGGCTTTTCGAACCGGTCTTTCCTCGAAAAAACCATCTTCTATCCTTATGGCATCAGGCAAAGACGAGAATGGTATCGGTTTATGTCTTCAGGATTTATCCATGCCGGATGGATGCACCTCATTATAAACATGTATGTGCTCTATATGTTTGGCGAATTAGTCGAAAATTGGTACATAATCAGCTACGGTTCATCAGGTCATTTGACTTACCTGATCATGTATCTTGCTGCCATTTTTGTATCGGGCATACTCAGTTATTTTCGCCATAATGATGACATGAGCTACCGGAGTCTGGGCGCATCAGGTGCCGTATCAGCTGTAGTTTTTTCGGCTATCCTTATTTTTCCTGATATGCCGCTATCCTTATTATTTGTTCCTTTCCGGCTTCCGGCCTGGATATTTGGTTTGCTGTATATGGCTTATTCTATCATCATGTCAAAGTCAGGCCGGGGCAATATCAATCACGATGCACACTTACTGGGAGCTGTTTTTGGCTTTGCTGTCACGGCTCTCCTCGACCCTCAATTATTTTTTACTTTCCTTGATAAAATTCAATCCGCAATATGAGAATAGATTTACTGAGCGATACCCTTACGAAGCCCACTCCCGCCATGCTTGATGCTATGTTCAGCGCAAAAGTAGGTGACGATGTGTTTGATGAAGATCCGACTGTACGGGCATTGGAAGAAAAAATGGCTGAACTTTTTGGCATGGAAGCAGGTATTTTTTGCCCTTCCGGCACCATGAGTAATCAGATAGCTATCAAAGTACATACCCAAGCCATGGATGAAGTGATTTGCGATCGCAGTTCACATATCTATAACTACGAAGCAGGAGGAATTGCTTTTAATTCAGCTTGTTCGGTGCGACTCCTGGATGGCGACCGGGGAAGAATAGCTCCTGAAGAGGTGCTGCCCAATATCAACCCGACTGATATCCACCGGCCCAGAACAAGTCTATTGAGTATTGAGAATACCTGTAACCGTGGGGGCGGTAGTATTTATTCATTGCAACACATGAAAGCCCTGAGTGATGTGGCGAGAGAGAACAAGCTGAAATTCCACCTCGATGGAGCAAGATTATTTAATGCACTGGTGAAACTGGACATCAAACCGATAGAACTGGCCGGATTTTTTGACAGTATTTCACTGTGCCTGTCCAAAGGTCTGGGTGCTCCTATCGGGACGGTACTCATTGGCTCGCGTGAGTTTATTACTCAGGCTAAAAGAGTTAGAAAAGTGTATGGCGGAGCCATGAGACAAGTTGGATATCTGGCAGCGGCCGGTTTATACGCTTTGGATCATCATATTGAAAGACTACAAGATGACCATGCCCGGGCTGCCCGCCTGGGAGCTTGCCTCGAAAAACAAAGCTATGTTGAAGCCGTTTTTCCCGTTGAAACCAATATTGTGATTTTTAAGCTGAAGGAAATATTACCGCTCGATGCATTCATCAATACATTGGCTGAACACGATATCAGAGGCATCGGTTTCGGGCCTCAGTTGGTTCGCTTTGTCACACATCTTGATGTCACTGACCGCATGATTGATGAGGTGATTCAGGTACTTGAGAACAAGTTCTTATAGCCTTATTTCGAACGCAGGCTGTAACTCTGTAACTTATTCTTTTTGTTATAAGTAGCCGTTTTCACAATGCCTATTTCGGGGGAGAACCAATTGATGGTTTTTGTGGTATTGCTCAGTATTCCCCGAAATTCCATGTTGTAAGATATTTTCATACAATTGTATGTCCCCAGCGGGCATTCAACATCTTCAAAACCGGCAATCTTCCGATGGGTAATGTAATATTTCATCGTCATTATTGGCACGCCATTATTCAATACCTGGAATTCCATTTTGCCGCCTTCCAAGGCATCACCGGCATTACCTGTTGCCGGTATCTCAAGTTGGTCGCCTTTGATATTGATTTCCATGCCTTCATACTGATTCATGTTGCTTGTTGGTGCCATACTGGCCACATCTACCAACATTCCATCATCCGTACAGCGCACTTCAAATTGCGCCTCTGAGACTTGCTCACCTGTATCATCTTTTGTTGTTGCCAGAATCTCGGCTGAATTACCATCTCCTTCCAGCACTTCCATCGTCATGGTGCTTTCAAGTTTATCTTTGGCTGTATAATTACTAAGCTCCCAGGAATCACCGGTTTTCATCGGGTAGTAAGCAGGACAATGCTGAGCTTGTAGAAAAGTACCTGCAGATAAAATACCGGTCAACAATACTATTCTTTTCATTTCTCTGAGTTTAATTGAGTTGTGTGGTGTTTATAAGAAAATGCCGGATATCAATTTCCAGTTTATCCGGATCTTTCCAATGTTTAATTACTTGCTTTTGCCAGCTTGAAGTTGGTTTTATCCAGACATATTGCCCGCCATATTCAATCCTGACCGGCATCTCAAATCCGGCTTCATCACATTCCCATCGATATTCAATTTCAATCCCTTTGCCTCTCTTTTTCACGGTGTACATCAATGCAGGCAGGTTCTTATGATAGAGGTATTGCCTGAAAATGGGTGCCAGGTTTTGGCCCGAGGCCCGGCAGAAGAAGTTGATGACCGTATCCGTGTTTATGATGCTATGGCGGTAGGTGGTCGAAAAATTTTTAAGTATCCGCCACCATGTATCATCATCCTGCATTTGCATTCTGATAGTCTGCAACATCCAGGCCCCTTTATAATACATGTCGTTGTCGTTATCCCATCCGTTGAAGCGAACTCCTTTGGGTCCCACAATCGGGTGATTGTTCATAATCATCCAACGCTGTTTATTCAGATAATTGATAGCCGCGCTATAATCCTGCATACATTCAACATAAACCGATTCGCCATAGGTGGTGAAAGATTCATGAATCCAGAGATCGGCCGGATCATCGGCAGTGAGGCTGTTTCCAAACCACTCGTGTCCTGATTCATGGATAATAATATAATCGAAACCAAGGGTCGAATTGTCAACCCCCATATATCCTCCTTTGAAATTGTTACCATAGGCAATGGACGATTGATGCTCCATACCGAAGAAAGGAGTCTGAACAAGTTTATAAGAATCTTCATAAAAAGGATAGGGTCCGAAATGCTGCTCGTAACATGCCATCATGGGTTTCACCTGCTCAAAATGTTTTTTAGCTTTATCAAGGGTATAGCTCAGCACATAATATTCCAAATCGAGGGGACCCTCTGCTCCGTTAAAGTGGTCAGAGAAATGAGCCATTTTCCCCAGCGTGATATTCACATCATAGACATTGATGGGATTGCGCACGCGCCATTCAAAAGCGGTCCAAAGCGCCCCTGTATCATAAACACCTATTGGCCTGCCGTTACCTACAGCCGTCAGTCCGGCCGGTACAATAGCCGTGATGCGGACAGAATCAGGTTCATCGCTGAAATGATCTTTGCAGGCCCACCAGATACTGGCACCTTCTCCTTCGCAACTCATGCTGACCCAGGGATTTCCCTCGCTGTCTTCGGCCCAGGTGAAACCCCCATTCCAGGGTGGATTGGCTGCTTCCACCGGATGGCCGTGATAATACACCCGAATCGAATGCCTGGAGCCTGCTGTCAATTCCACCGGAAATGTTACATGAATAGCATCATGTTCCCTTATACTCTTCACCGTGATTTCCTGCCATACAATGCTGTCAAGTTCGAGATTATGCCATAAGTCGAGCTGCAATGTTTTGAAATCCTGGATAGCTGTAAAATCTATCCGTACATCACCCGAAATACTTTTATCAGCGGGATTGATTTGTAGGCTAAGGTGATAAAATCCGACATCATAGCAGGCTCGTTCTGCATTCAGAAAGCCTTTTAGTGAATCGGCATGGACATATCCTTGTCCTTTACTGCTAAATCCACTCAAAAGAAATAAGCCGAGGCTGAGAATAGGGAGGACTTTTAATTTCATTTCGAAGCTTAAAAGTACAAAAAGAGCGCCATTTGCGGGACGCTTGGAGATGAGACTGAAAAAGTATCCAACAAACGGCTACATCAAGCTTTTGTCCATACTAAATCAGGAGAAATCTATAGGGAGGAATACAGCAGTGACGGACAGAGAGGCGCTCTACTACATGCCATGAGAATCTTCGGGGCAGCACACAATCCATGACTCGTTTCTTAGCATGACGAATACTAAAATTTAAAAATCCACATCCCGCGCTACCGGCAATTCCACAGCCGATCTGAGTGCTTTTACA
>CAYPSW010000019.1:0-28470 GCA_964413685.1 uncultured Chitinophagales bacterium | reverse complement strand
AAAATCCACATCCCGCGCTACCGGCAATTCCACAGCCGATCTGAGTGCTTTTACAAAGCACTGATAAGCAGATAAACAAGCCCACTGAAAATGGCTGCTATCGGTAGGGTAAGCAACCATGCCATCAGGATATGACCGATCATTTTTTTATCTCCTTTTCGGGTAATAGCCCCAATTCCGAAAATGGAACCTACCGACACATGGGTTGTTGAAACCGGCAAGCCATTCACACTGGCTGTTGCCACTAATACACTCGTAATGAGGTTAGCCGTAAAACCCTGTCCGGGGTTCATCGGTGTGATTTTTTTGCTGACTGTTACACCAACTTCTCTGGCATTCAGCAGTCCACCAATAGCCATCGCCAGAGCGAGTACTATGAGCGCAATCCGGATATCCGGCAAACCGATAAGCAATAATAATCCAACAATTTTTGGCGTATCATTAAGACCTCGTGTAAAACTCACCAAGCCTGAACTTATGTAATGAGCAAGATCCAGCACTTTTTGAGCACTTATTCCCAGCAATTGCCCACTATATTTTTCATCGCACGATTGTGTAGTCCCAATTCGAACAACAAATTGCTCTACGGGCACAAAGGCAAGGGTACCATCAGCACGGGTGCAGGTTGATAATGGAATCAGGCTGCTTCCTGCACAAAGACAACTTTCTTTACTAATCCCGAATGCAAGTCTGATTTTTTTGAAAAGTGGATATATTAGGAAGCTTACTACAATGGCTATAAGCGGACTTGCTATCAGGGGTAATAAAAAAATAGTGGCCAGTCGGGTAAAATTAAACCCCATTCCAACAGCCATGATACCACTGCCCAACATAGCTCCTACCAGACTATGAGTTGTAGAAATCGGCATACCCATTTTTGATGCCATCAATACAGTCATGCCTGCACCGATAGCTATAGAAATAGCAAATGCAGGATTTTGTACCAGTGCGTCAGGAACTAACCCTTTTCCCGAAAAATTTTTAATGAGCGCTCCGGCCAGAAAAACCGAAGCTATCGAGCCAAGGAAAGTTAGCGAGCTTGCCCAGCGAATAGCACGCTTGTAATGTGTGGTTCCACTACCAAATAAAGTAGCAACACCTTTAAAATTATCATTGGCGCCATTGCTATAGGCCAGGAATATCGCTGCAATAAATAGTATTATGTAAATCATAGGCTCAAAAAAAGTGATTCCCTAAATCACAAAATGTCAGTATTACGACAATGTTAAAGGCTTAGTACAGAAATTATTTAGTATTATTGTCAATACAATGTCCGGCTGAGAAAGCCCATAACCAATAATTCATCCGGACAAGATCTGACATACAAGTATTAAAATTGTGTTGATACAAAGCGATCCAAGCCGCAGGTGTATGGATGCTACCCTATTGATGCAATAAACCAAAAAACTTAAAAAAATGAGCCAGGTAGTTGAAAAAGCAAAAGCAATCATCGGACAGTGGAGTCTCCTTAATCATCCTTTTTATCAGGCATGGTCAGCCGGTACGCTTCCGCCTGAAAAATTAAAAACTTATTCGGGTGAATATGGAACATTTATCCGCCTAATAGCCAAAGCATGGGATGCCTGTGCTTATACTGAAATAGCAGATACTGAACGCAAGCATACCATTTTATGGAGAAAATTTGCCAATAGCCTCGGCACAGAAATCAGTGAAGTATCCGACCTGCGACAAGTAAGGGCATTGAATAATTATTTCGAACAATCATGTGCTAATAAACCGGCTATATTGGGCGCCTTACTGGCATTTGAATATCAGCAACCAACAACGGTTGCTTCCAAGCTGGAAGGGCTTCATACTCATTATTCCGATTTACGAGCTGATGAAACCTATTTCCAGATTCATCTTGATGACTGGGATGAGCCGGCCATGCTCCTGAAAGATATTGAAAGCATGGATAAAAACTTACAGGCGGAGGCTTTGGTCTCTGTTGAGAGCGCCTGTATGCTGTTGTGGTCTGCACTATCAGGGATTTACGATTGTGAATCCGTGGCAGCATAAGACCATCAACAGGTCAATGAGGTGGATAAGACTCAGGGTTAAGAATGCCCCCTTTGTTTTATCTGCCTCTTTTTTTATTGCACAGCTTGCCCGAATAGTTGAAATTTGAACCTTTATCTTCTGATAATATTGGGTATGAAAGAGCTTTATTTTACGATTGATAATTTGGAAGCAAAAGCAAAAGCGATGCTAGCAAAATGCAATCGTAGCCGCTTCCCGAAATCACTCGATATTAATCACTGCGCTTTATTGTTGATAGATTTACAAGCTTATTTTCTTGATCAAAAATCAACGGCATTCATACCTTCATCGGAAGCGATTGTACCACGCTTATTGCAATTATCAAGCGTATGGCAAGAAGCTGGATTAAAGCAAATTTGTACGCGTCATATTGATTCGGAAGAACAGCCCTCTGAAATGACCCGTTGGTGGAAAAAAAGCTTGCCTGAAAACGATCCGTATAATCAACTAATTTCAGAGTTTGATGACAGTTTGTCTCCTGTAATAGTGAAGCAACACTATGACGTTTTTATGGATACAGCGTTGGAAGCCATGCTAAAAGAATCAGATATCACGCAATTGCTGATTGGTGGACTAAAAACAAACCTATGCTGCGAAACAACTGCCCGATCTGCATTTATGCGCGGATTTGATGTCTTTTTCCTCGTTGACGGAACTGCAACAAATAATCAAAGCTATCATGAAGCCAGTCTTTTAAACTTATCGTATGGTTTTGCCACTTTAGTTTTAACCGGGGACATCCTCAAATCGTTGAAGCCATGATTTCGAAATGCACCGTGTTGATTATTGGTGCCGGTCCTGCCGGTATGTCTGCAGCGATACAATTAAAGCGATATGGCATTAATACTTTGATTCTGGAAAAAGCTGAGCCCGGTGGCCTGTTAAAAAACGCAGGAATGGTTGAAAATTATCCGGGTTTCCCGGGTGGAATCCCGGGTATAAAACTGGTTCGGAATATGCTCAATCACATACAAGCTTTGGGAATTAGTATTGTCCATGACGAAGTCATCCGGCTAAGCCTTCAAGACAAGCAATTTCTGGCTAAATCAAGCAAACAGGATATAGCGGCAGATTATGTGATCATTGCTTCCGGAACCCAGGCCAATATGTCTTTGTTGAATATCGACCCGGCAATAAGTCATCTCATATCCTACGAAGTATATCAACTGCGCAGGCTGAAGCATAAACATTTGGTCATTGTTGGAGCTGGTGATGCCGCTTTTGACTATGCCCTGAATCTGGCAGATGCTAATAAAGTGAGTATCCTGAACCGTGGAGACACCATCAAATGCCTTCCTTTGTTGCGTGAAAGGCAAAAGAATAATCCAAACATTCGATATCTTCATGATATCAGGATTGAATCGATTAAGCTTAGCGGTGACGGAATATTATTAAACTGTGAAAGCAGCCAGGGAAAGACCACAATGAAAGCAGACCATTTGCTTTATGCCATCGGGAGACATGCGGCAATAGATTTTTTTGATTCTGCATTAAAAGCCCAAATGCTATCCGGGCATTTGCCTGAAAAAATTTATTTTGCCGGAGATGTGAAAAACGGCTTATACCGGCAATCAGCCATCGCAACCGGTGAAGGTATTCGCACAGCCATGGAAATTTATCATACTTTGAAGAATGAAGGGAATGGAAATAATTGCTAAAACAGGAAAGGAAGGATTGGCCAGTGTTTATCTGGCTAAGACTACACAAGGGAAACTGATCGAGTTTGTTGAATCAATTCAGCCGCCTTTGAGCAGGGAAGAAAAATGGGTTTTAATTGTTTCAACCTTATATGGCTGTCCGGTAGGCTGCGGTTTTTGCGATGCCGGTGATCATTATCACGGCAAAATTTCGAAAGAGGATTTGATTAATCAAATTGATTACCTCATAAAACTTCATTATCCTGAAGGCCATGTTCCTGCAAAAAAATTCAAAATCCAGTTTGCCCGCATGGGAGAGCCCAGTTTTAATCCGGCTGTTTTAGAAGTTTTAGAATCATTACCTGAAATGTATCAAATACCCGGTTTTGTACCCTCCATATCTACTGTTGCCCCAAACGGAACCGATGCTTTCTTTGACAAATTGATGGAAACTAAAAAGGCTCAATACCGAAGTACTTTTCAATTACAATTCTCCATTCACACAACAGATCCTCAGAAACGCAATTGGCTGATTCCAATAAAAACCTGGTCATTCGGACGGATAGCCAAATATGGAGAGCGCTTTTATGATGAAGGAGGGAAAAAAATAACCCTCAATTTTGTGCTGTCTGATGAATTACCTTTCGATGCAAATATGCTTAGCAAGTATTTCTCTCCAGCCTATTTCATTATCAAACTCAGCCCACTCAATCCTACTTTTAATGCGCGGAAAAATCAGATGCATTCGGCCATCCACAAAAGGCAAAAGCCTGAAGCAATGGACATCTTAACTGCCCTTGGTTACGAAGTGATTTTGAATATCGGGGAATGGGAAGAAAATAAAATCGGCAGCAATTGCGGTCAGTATGTATCAACGTTAAATAGGGAGCTTAACTCCATCAGCAATGCATATACTTATCCATTGCAGAAGACCAATCCTGAGCATAAAATATAATAAAAGGGAGCCGTGCAGCTCCCTTTCGAATCTCCATTCTCTTATCTCCTGATCAAGGAAAGATACCCATTTCAATATAGGCTCCTGCAATTTTGCTTAGTGCCACAAGATAAGCGGCTGTCCGCATATCCTTCACCTGTTTGTTTTTTCTCCACATAAGCATGATGGCTTCCAGCGATACGACCATAGTTTCTTCCAATCCGGAATATACCAAATCTATCTCATCAGCTCCATGAGTTAGTAAAGTCTTTTCTTTCTCCGTAAGTTTTTTATTGGTCATCTTTTCAACCGTCTCAACAATTCCTTTGTAAGAAGCCTGTGTAAACCGTTTGTCCATACGGCCAAAGCGTACGTGCGACAGGTTTTTCAGCCATTCGAAGTAAGAAACTGTTACCCCACCAGCATTCAGGTACATGTCAGGAATGACCAGTACTCCTTTACTAATCAGTATTTCATCTGCTTCCGGTGTTGTAGGGCCATTGGCAGCCTCACCGATAATTTTAGCCTGAATTCGGCCGGCATTTTCAGCTGTAATTTGATTTTCCAAAGCAGCCGGTATCAGAATATCGCAAGGCATTTCCATTCCCTTGGTACGGTTTTCCAAATCATTGGCTCCTGCCATTCCCATGATGGATCCATTGTTTTTCCGGTGTTTCTTTAATTTGTCAAGGTCAATCCCGTTTGCATCGTAAATGGAACCTTCCTGCTCACAAACTCCCACCATGATGGCCCCCGCTTCAATCATAAACTTGGCTGCATAGTATCCCACATTTCCAAGCCCTTGCACAACAAAAGTTTTGCCTTTCATGCCAGTACTCAGACCCAGTTTAGCCATCTCGGTTTTCTTGTTAACCATTTCACGGATCCCATAGAAAACGCCCAATCCGGTAGCCTCCGTTCTTCCACTAATGCCATTGAGTGCAACCGGTTTTCCTGTTACACAACCATACCCATCAATCTGGTCAGGATTATACGACAAATAGGTGTCAAGAATCCATCCCATCACTTTGGCATTAGTACCATAATCGGGTGCAGGCACATCAATAGCAGGACCAATGAAATTTTTCTTAATCAATTCAGCTGTATAGCGCCTGGTGATGCGTTCCAACTGGTTTTGTGAATAGGCCTTCGGGTTGATTTTAATGCCTCCCTTGGCTCCTCCAAACGGTACATCAACGATGGCGCATTTGTATGTCATCAAAGAAGCCAAAGCCATTACTTCGTCCTGGTTGACCCCCAGTGAAAAGCGGATCCCTCCTTTAGTAGGTACGCGGTGATGACTGTGCTGAATCCGGTAGGCTTCAATCACCTGATATTCACCTTTAATTTTAACCGGAAAATGCATCTTGTAAATACTATTGCATTCACTGATCTGGTCAATCAATCCTTTGGGCAGCTTTAGAAATTGGGCCGCCTTTTCAACATTCGCTTCTACATTTTCATAGAAACTTTTCTCATTTTTCAAATTTTCTTGTGACATTTCCTTTTAACGTTTAAAAAACAATTGAAAATTAATTACACTTTTTCTGATTCTTGTTCCATTTTTTTCAATCTCCGGTCAATACTGATCAGATAGAAAAACAGTCCAATAAAAATAATGAGTAGCACCCCTGCTACCACATAGATTTTACCGTTAGATCTCATCAAATCGGCCATTTCGATATCCGATTCGTTTTGCGCAAATAAGCCAATCTGAGTAAATAAAGTCAGGATGAGTAAGTATGATTTTCTAAGCATGATTAGTCGTTTTCGAGTTTTTCTTTTTGTAATCGCATCCGGTACAATATACTGCCAATCCAGATGCCTAATAATGTATAGCCAATGACTGCCGGATAGAATACCATTCGCAGTTTGAAATCCATATCGTATGCATTGAATCCGGGGTTTCCACCATTGCCCGGATGTAATGAATCGGTAAGTCTTGGGGTAATCCAGATAAAAATAAAGAACATAGCAAAGCCGAAAACATTATAAACAGCTGAAATTTTCGCTCTCTGTTCTTCATTATTAATTGACCCCCTCAAAACAAAATAGGCCATATAAACCAACATACCAAGCATGGATCCCAATACTTTAGGATCTTTTACCAGCCAATCACTAACAGTTCCCCAGGTATAATTGGCCCAAAGCGTACCGGTAGCGAATCCAAGCACTCCGAAGATCATGGCAATCCGTGCCATCTCTACGGAGAGTAAATCGTTTTTCCTCTTTCCGCTCGATAGGTATTTCAATCCGTTCACCAGCGATATCACTAATAGCACCATCATGGCGAACCAAATCGGTACATGGAAGAAAAGATTGCGAATGGTTTCGTTCAGTACAGCTAAGGCAGGTACTTCTATCAGCAGCCCCATCATGATGGCGTAAGCTATCAGAATTCCGCTTAGATATTTCCACCAGCTTTTGTAATAAAAGTTCATGATTATCTCATTTTTAATCGCGCCAAAGGTAAGGAAATAATATCAGGGCTAAGCCCAGATCAATCAGATCGAAAGCCCCTAAAGCAAGTATATTTTTAAAGATTTCTCCGCTTTCAACTTGTGTGGCCAGCGACATTCTTGCAAGTGCTAATAACATCACCATCATTGGGATGAAAACCGGTAAACTCAATATGGCCATCAGCGCCATATTGTTCCCCACTTTCGATGCAATAGCTGCCATCAGGGTAAAGGTGAGCGAAAACCCGATGGCTCCCAGAGCAACTGCCACAAGGAATATCCAGGCATGAATGAGCGGAAAACCCAGAACATATCGATAGCAAAGCAGCGTGATGCCTGATATCAGCAACATCAGCAAGGTATTGTAAATCATTTTCGACAAGACAATGCCTTGCGGACTGGCGATACCATAATAATACAGTTGCAGACTGCGCCCCTCCTGCACAAAGCTTTTAGTTATTGTATTAATAGCGGTGAAGAGCATGATAATCCAGAAGAGGGTGATCCAGGTTTGTGCTGCCACTTTGGAAAAAGACAGATAAGCGATAAAAACCACGAGGACAACGTAAAGAAGGATTCCGTAGAAGGCATATTTCTGCCGCCATTCCAGCTTAAAATCCTTTTGCATCAGGTGGGCTATTTCTGAAAGCAGTTGCATTCCTTTGATTTCTGGGCGCAAAGCTACATTTTTATCTCCCGTTTGTTGGTGATTTTCATCATTGTTTTGAAGCTATAATACCAAGCCTCGCAAATTATTTATTTTAGCATCTCATGAAAAAAATCAGAAAAATTCTAATTGCCAACCGGGGCGAGATAGCCATGCGCATCATCCGTACGGCCCGTGAAATGGGTATTAAAACCGTAGCTATTTATTCTGAAGCTGATCGCAAAGCCCTGCATACCCGCCATGCCGATGAAGCCTATTTATTGGGCCCTGCACCTTCTTCAGAATCGTATTTAAGGCAGGATAAAATTCTGGATATTGCTAAACAATCGGGTGCCGATGGCATTCATCCCGGGTATGGATTTCTTTCAGAAAATGCTGAATTTGCTGAAGCGGTGACACGGGCAGGTCTGATTTTTATAGGCCCCTCTCCGGCTGCAATGCGCATCATGGGCTCTAAGCTTGCCGCCAAGGAGGCTGTTTCGCACTTTGATATTCCGATGGTGCCCGGCACCGACCATGCCATTGATGATCTGAAAGAAGCGCTTGCCGTTGCCGAAAAAATTGGTTTCCCTGTGCTCATTAAAGCCTCAGCCGGTGGGGGTGGTAAAGGCATGCGCATTGTGAACAAAAAAGCAGCCTTGGCTGATGCCATGCAAATGGCCGTGAGTGAAGCTCGCTCTGCTTTTGGTGATGGCTCTGTTTTTATTGAAAAATATATCGAATCGCCCCGGCATATCGAGTTCCAGATTCTGGCAGATGAGCATGAGCATGTGCTGCATATCTTCGAAAGGGAATGCAGTATTCAAAGACGGCATCAGAAGGTGATTGAAGAATCGCCTGCAGCTGGTATGACCGATGCTCTGCGGCTTCGCATGGGCCAAAGTGCCATAGACGTGGCCCGGGCTTGTCATTATACAGGAGCTGGTACCGTAGAATTTCTGCTCGATAGTCAGATGAATTACTATTTCCTTGAAATGAATACCCGCCTGCAGGTGGAGCATCCCGTGACCGAGATGATTAGCGGCCTCGATCTGGTGCGGGAACAAATCAACATTGCACAGGGAAAAGCACTGAGCTTCGGGCAGGAGGATATCAAAACGCACGGCCATGCTATTGAGCTTCGGGTATATGCCGAAAACCCCTACAACAATTTCATGCCCGATACCGGTAAACTGCGCATGTATGTTCATCCGGGGGGACCGGGGGTTCGTGTGGATGATGGTTTTGAGCAAGGCATGGATATCCCGATTTATTACGACCCCATGATAGCCAAGCTGATTGTATGGGCCGCCACCCGCGAACAAGCCATGAATAAGATGCTTCGTGTGATTGGCGAATATGAGGTAGCCGGAGTAGCCACGACCTTACCTTTTGGCTCTTTTGTGATGCAGCATCCCGCATTCCGATCCGGACAATACGATACGAATTTTGTTGCCAAATACTTTAAAGATTCCCTACCTGCAAGCAATATAAGCGAAAGCCAATTGGCCGCCCTCCTGGCACTTTACCATCTGGAGCATGAGATGAAAGGCAATAGCAAAAGCAAGAACCCGGGTGCTGAGGCAAGTAGCCAATGGAAAAAAATGCGGGAGGAGAAACGATAGACCTATACTGTCCTTTTCTTTTATGTGCCTTTGATACCCTTTTTTCACAATCGTCAATTTGTGATTCATTGTATTAATACATCAGATAGCCATGGAAAGACCTGTAAAAATCCAAACCCAATTTTTTAAAACACCTTTGGGCGAGCTGATTTTGGGCTCTTATCAGGATCAACTTTGTCTTTGTGATTGGCGATACCGCAACATGCGCCCGGCTATCGACCAAAGAATCCGGAAAGGTTTGCATGCTGGCTTTGAAGCAGGAGAATCAAGCGTAATAGAGCAAACCAAAGAACAACTCAATAATTATTTCAAACGAGAGCAGAGGGACTTCCAGCTGCCTCTACTTATGCTAGGGACTCCTTTTCAAAAAAGCGTTTGGGAGGAGCTACTGAAAATTCCATATGGTAAGACGGAAAGCTATCTGGGTTTAGCTCATAAGCTTCATAATGAAAAAGCCATCCGTGCCGTAGCGGCAGCTAATGGAGCCAATGCCCTCTCTATTGTTGTCCCCTGCCACCGAGTAATTGGGAGCCATGCAGCACTTGTAGGGTATGCTGGTGGACTTGTTGCAAAAGAAAAACTGCTGCAGTTGGAGGGTGCCCGGAAACCGGATGCTCAGTTAGGTTTATTTTAATTGAGGCTTCGTTAAGAGGCCTGATTTACTAAGTAGTGAAGACCGGTATTATATCTGCTTCTGTCTGCATAAATGACACTACTGTGTGACCTGCATCAAGATGCAGGATCGTGATAAGCGAAAGAACAAGTATCATGATTCTTTGCTTCATTTAAATAAGAGTAAATGTTTCTTTATTAAATCCATGAATCTAAACAACAATACATTCCTTTTTCAATAAAAATGTTTGCTATCTAAAGAATACCAATAAAATATCTTAAGTTTGTTAAAGCCCAATTAAATAAACTATCGAATCAGTCAGGTAACAAAATGTAATATTTAGCTTGCTTTACAAAGAAGATTTATAAACATCAGTATTTAAATAATCAAAGAAAATGAAAAAGTTTTTCCTTCCTCTACTGTTCATATTTATCTTAACAACGTGCAAGAAAAATAAAGTAGAGCCTTACCCTGTACCAGAAGGTACCGTGGGTAGTACGGTGCTCATTGATGAATCCGGTGGTGAAGTGGCTGTGCCTACTCAAAATACCAGCGTGACTCTAATCATTCCCCCAGGTGCATTGACATCACCAACTGAAATCACGGTTTACACTCCGGAGCAAAGCAGCTCTGATGAAATCCGGCTGGGTTTTGAACCGGACGGACTCGAATTTCTTAAACCCGTCACGCTAAATGTTTCCTTATCGCAGGATCTTTTTACAAGCTATGCCCTCACGAGTCTGTGGAATATCAGCGAATTAAACGACTTGGTGGATGTCGGATCTGAGGAGTATCGCTGGCAACGCATGGCCAATGTAGAAATCGGGCCTTCCGGAAATACTATATCAGGCGAAATGGATCATTTCTCTACAGGCTTTGTTTTATTGGGTATCGAACGGATTGCCTATCTGGTGATGGACTTGCCCGGCAAGTATTTACTTCCTGGAGACGGACTTTTTGTAATGAGCACAGGTGGTGCTAATTACAAGTATGATTGGGTACCGGGACATGTCGGCATTGTCAATTTTATCGATAAGAACGATAATTCTCCGGACGCTGGATTGATGGTATTGGAATCTACTATTAATGGCGGTCCATCAGATAATATTGATGGTGTTCAGCTAAATCCCTTTCTCAGATTCAAAAGAACATCCGGCCATCTTTATATGGGAGCCAGACGGCCTATTGCTCCTCCGCTGGTATTTACAGATCCAATGCGAATTGCTACGGTAGCCTTTGCCAGAAGCAAATTGGGCGAGGGTTATGATTGGTTAGGGGGAGTGCTTCCTAATCATTGGTCTTGTTCTGAATTGGTTGAGGATGCGTGGGATGCAGCAGCTATTGGAGTATTTGGAAACTACAAGTTCTTTCCAACCCCTGTTGAAATGTTTGAAAAAACAGTAGAAGTCTCTGAAATTACAGTTAAGGTAGGCGAAGAAGTCAAAATCCCTGTATATCCTGTGGTTATCGACAAAAGCTCAAATGTTACATTTTCAACAGGATATTACCTGGCCGGAAATCCTATCACAGGGTCCACTATTTCTTTGCTTTCAACACCATTGACAGGCTCCTCATGGGCCATAGATAATAATCATGTGTACCATGCCAATACCTTTACCTGGACACCCAAAGCAGCCGATGCCGGAACAACAGATACCTTGATCTTTCAAATGACCGGTACCGTCAATTTAGATGCAGGATATTCTGCTCCGTACAACATTATCAAACAACTGATAATACATGTTCAGGGAGTTTTCAGGAAAATCAATATTACACCGGTTCAAATGGGGCAAACGGGTCTTCAGCATTCCTATTTCTTCCCCATCCCTACTGGAGCTGAGATAGGTCCCAATTCACAAGACCACCTCATTGATTCAGCCACAGGTCTCTATCCTGTTAATCCTATTTTTCAGGATCAGGAACTGGATAATTATGAAGAAGGATGGCTTGATTCATTAACCAAGACACATTATGGAGTGAGGTTTCACCTATCCAGACTGGATTGGCCCTATAACCCGGCTCCTACCGGAAGCCACACGTGGATATATTATCTCGATTATGGGATACCACACTATTATGGGAATTGATGCCTGATTCATTCGGATATTGATCTGACCATAATGACTATAAGCGAATTTATACAATATGTATGAAGCATTCAATGGCTCAGTCATTGATTTGTGTTTACAAGAAAAGCCTAAATCCTGTAAGCTGAATCAAACGGTAATGGTCTATGAGTTTAAATGATACTTTCAGTCCTTTTGATCAGATGATAAACGGGGTACACAATGCACTATGTCAAAATGAAGATTCCGAAATTGAATGGCAGAAGGACTGATTATCATACTTACCAAAAGCCCTTTTGAATTGATTGGCTTAGACTGATCGAAAATAAAATTCCCGATGCTGTAATAGATCGGCTTTCCTTTGTAATGCTCGATGCTTTGAACGGTATGTGTATGATGACCAATAATGCAATCTGCCCCGGCATCAATAAGTTCATGAGCTTGTTGTTTTTGAGATGTCAGTGGGCTAAGCGTATGTTCTGCTCCCCAATGCAAACTCACAATAATCACGGCATTTACTTCACTATGCTTTAAGCCTTCAATTTGCGCGATAATAGCGTCAACTGATGCCTCGCAAACACAGGGCTCGTTTTCCAAATAAGTCCAGTTTTCAGATGGAACCTGAACAGAAGATAGCACATAGATGTTCCTTGGATTTGTTGCAATTAATATCGGCCGGCATGCCTCTTCAACATTATCTCCAAAGCCCATGGGTATTAATCCATATTGCTGCAAATTGCTTTTGGTATCAATCAATCCGCTGCGTCCCTGATCCATCGAGTGATTATTGGCTAAATTCAAATGCGTTATCCCGTGTTTTTTTAGGGTATTCAACCATTCAGGTTCAGCCCTGAAAATGAATCTTTTATTAATGGGTTCTTCAATAGTAGTAGCGGGACATTCCAGATTGGCCACAACAATATCACTTCTGGAAAATACAGAATCAATGCTTGGATGAAATAATGGATCGGGGCCCAGGTGCTCGATACTTTCTCTTACTCCCCTGTCAAGCAGTAAATCTCCTGCAAATGTGATGATAAGAGTATCTGCTTGCTTGTCGGAATAGCGGCAGGAAATAGCCATACTACTAACTGACAGTGCTGATATAAACAAGCAGATTCTAGTTATTTCACGCATCAATATAGTTTCTCTGATTTCTTAAGGCAGCATCAGCATCCGGAGCTATAAAAGATCATTTCATTCGATTTCGGAGCGTCTATAGGTACAATTATTTCTTTTATCCAATTGGGTATGCCTTTCGCCTCGTTTTTCTCCAGCATCTTCTGCCATTCTTCGTCTGTCAGCCGGTTGCCAAGGGGCCGAGGAAATTCATAGTAACTGAATACGGCACCTTTCGTGATGTAGAGATACCCTTCAATCTCTGCCACAACATAGATGTCATTTACGTTGCCTGTTGCGACATGCAATATGCCTCGCTTGGGATTGTTTAAAGCGTTGGCAGTGTATACATCAGCCACAACCGCCACTGACTTATCAGGACCTTTAACACTATTCCAAGCATCTATGTATTCATCCTTATGACTAACTAAATCGAGGCTGATCCATTCAAAAGTACTACCGATAAATTCAATTTGGTAATATTCCTTTTCACTTAGATTTTCACCTGCCAATTCCTTTTCACTTGCTGAAAGCAGGAATTGTGCATTTTCTCTCATGCTGCTTGTTATTCGTGAAATCTCCGAAGAAAACAGCTCATTTTGTTCCAACACATTTTTAGTCAAATCCAGCAATTCAATTACAGTACTCCAATAGCCGGTATTTGGTTCAACATAACCCAAGGTATATGGTTCAGGAACTCCTCCTCCCCCACATTCAGCAGCCATAGGTTGTTCGGCATATAATATAGCATCGTGTTTTAGCTCAGCCCATGAAGCGAGTGAAGCATTCAGATCTTTTTTCCTCCATTGTGTGTTTTGCATAAAATAGGGATACCGCTTGTTTGTTTTTTGTAATGCCAACAAACTTTCAATCCATTTATTATAGACCGTTTCGTCCCAATTGATATCTTTCATTTTATTTTTCAGCCCGGCCAGTATCTGTGGATATTTGCTCCAGTTTTCACTCTCCTTCAACTCATTAATTAATATATTTTCTGCCGAACCGCTACCCAAAGCAGCCATGACATCCAATCCTTTTGGAAATCCTCTTTTTGTTACATTGTTTTCTACATCAACCAATTCTTGTAATATCTCATTGTCGGCTAAATAGCGCTGAGGGATGAAATTGATTTTATCAACACAACTAGCCGCCTGTTTTGGTTTAATCACATTTTGTGCATCGGCTACTTTCTTAAGCTCTTTTCTGAAAATTTCCAGAGATTCTTCGTGGGTCAATAGATCATTCATTTCATAATGGTTCTTTTCAATGAGCTGAGCCAAATCCAGGAACGAAACATTATCGGCTTTACCAATAATAAAATTCACAGGTTCCATAATGGCTTTATATTTTTTCAACGTTTCCTTTCCATAGTTTGGACTATTTGACAGAACTGCTGCACTCAAAATCGCTCTTTTCAAGTGTTCGTCATTATCTAAACAAAACGGAGCCGTTTGTAACCACATCATCGCACCGAAATACCGTTTCAGTTCCTCGGTGCGGGTATAATGCCCTCTTGGTTTAAATAAGCTGTACGGAAACTTAACTGACCGATAATCCAGAAAATCAGAGTAGTCATCTTTTGCTGCCGCGATATGGGCTAATTCATCTTTGTAGAACTTTTCGAACTCCGCCTGGACTGTTACTTTATTATTTGTTAACGCTGTATAAGCAATAGCATAATAGGTGGCATTAAAATTAGCCAGATCCTTTACGGATTCATCTGTATTGGTCATAGCGATATCCTGCATATCGATCAACATGGCCTTGCAAATACTGGATAATATTGGGATAAATTGTTCTTCTTCAAGGGTCCGCAACACAAAGCCAAAGTACATGTGAAACAACTGCATGTACATGTCTGTTGTTACAAAATTCGGGAATTGATTGTAGTCATTTTCCTCATAAACATGAAATAATTGAATATTGTTGTTTGGAACAATTGCAAAACCATTTTTCCCTAGCATATTCATAAGTAAGGAATCAATATCCTCCAGTTGAAACAGGTTTATAATATTATTGAGGTTTGCCATTTTTCTATCTCCATTTTGGATATAATTTTGCGCCATCAAATCATTTTCTCTGATTCTTAACTTCTCAATAAAGGCTTGCTCTTCTGCAGAATATGAAATTGGGTCATAGTTATCATCTTGTTCGCTAGCCCAATACCTTTCTTCCATCTTTTCAGAATACCAACTGGTAGTGCTAAAAAGAGCCCGCAGATCGGCCTTCATAAAGCAGTAGCCTTGTCTTGCTGCAAATGCGTTTCGTAGAATCCGAATATCTGCCAGGGAAAGAGTTGAAATATCCATGTTCAAATCTATGTTACCATTCAGCGACTCAATGTCTATTTTTTGAACGGGCATATAGGAATTCACAGAATCATTGTCCAACTTACCAATGGTTGAATCGTTTGATTCGGTAGACTTATTGCTTGTGCTTTCCTTAGTTCCGCATGCTACCAGTAACAATGAGATAATGGCTAGTGTAAAGTTTTTCATCTTAAATGCGTTTATGTTGATCATACTCCTAAAAGAGCCGTTGCTTTATCGGCATCTATCTCTCGTTTTATAAATCGATTGAATTGCAATCCAAATCTTCTCCATTTGTATTCTGCTACTAAAAAATTTCCACTTCTTTCTTTTTCAATACTTCTTATAATCGCTCCATCCTTTGTTGTGAATGCGTTAAAATCTACCAATGGTTGCCCCAAACGAGAGCCTAACCATAGCGGGCGTACAAAGCCTTTGTAATTTTTAAAAATGAACAGTCGCTTGCTCATCGTAGAATCAAAACGGGTGGTTTTAACAACACCTACCAACATTTCTAAAGAACCGTTATTAGTAATATCGCATGTTTGAAAGCGATAAACCGGATAGGGCAATACCCATTGATTAGTGGAAGAGTCTGTATTGATACGAATATAATAAAGTGAATTACTCTGTTTTATAAGAGAAATATTTGTGGTCTGCTCTTCATCATTGTTCTGAGTGCGTAGAGAACAGGAAGCGAGCAACAAACTAATAATGATGCATGAGCTACAAGTGCAAAGGCTGTATTTACACTTCTTCCAAGCTGTTTTGCGAAAGTAAATCCGAAACCTAATGAATATTGATATGCCTGACTTTTGCATAAACATAGTCTGCATGGCTAAAATAGGCAATGTAATTGAGCTTCTCTATACTATGTCAGGATTAGAGACTTTGTCGCAGTGCTGATTGAATTAAGTACACAAAACAAATAGAGTACCTCTTAGCTATTCTTCATTCATGTCCAGCAGACTCTTCTTCTGATCGATAGCCGTATTCAATTCGAAACCGATAAGGAGCACAAGGGCATTGAGATAGAACCACAGCATGGCCGCCAATAAAGCCCCGATGGATCCATAGATTTTATTATAGAGATTGAAGTGATTTACTAACCATGAGAATAGCAGTGAAGTTATTATCGAGAGGACGGTTGCAAGGGTAGCTCCAGTTGAAATAAATTTCCACTTATTGATGCGTGATGGACCATAATAGTAAATAGTAGCCACTGACAAAAAGAATAATGCCAGTACCAGAATCCATCGAACGAGCGAGAGAGCCAAACGAGTGTACGTATTAAACCAGGTGAATTGCTCAGAGGCGAGTCCCACTAAAGCATTCCATCCGATAATCAAAGCAACAGACATCAGCAATATCAAAGAAAGTAAAAAAGTGAGTTTGATGCCTACCCATCTTTTATAGAAAAATTTCCAACGTTTGAATTGAGGCAAATTCCGGCTTTTATCAAAGGCCGTCATGATAGCAATAACACCATTTGTGGAAAAGAAAAAAGCGGACAGGAAACCTACGCTCAGTAAATCAATGCGCTGAACGCTCACAATATCTTGTATAGCCGTATGCAAAAAGGCGAAAACCGTTTGTGGCATCACCGATTGTAATTCATTCAAAAGCGTATCGCGGAAGCCATCGACCGGGATATAAGGAACCAGCGTAAAAAGGAAAATAATGCCCGGAAACAAGGCCAGCATCAGGTAAAAGGCAACCGCAGCAGCCCGAATCGTAAAGCGGTCGTTCTGAACCTCACGCACAAAAAATACCGTCACATCGTAAACAGGAACTTTATTGAAGCCAGGGAAGGAGATATGCCTTGATTTTTCAGTAATGCGTTGTGTAATGCTCCGAAAAAAATGGGGACTCCTCATATAAACTATTTAAAATAAGGCCTGAATAAATCAGTCAAAAAAGTAGGGATTTCACAAGTTTTCCTGGTTTTCGCATTGATAAAAGCAAGGGTTGTTTCCCCGAAATTTAGCAATTCTTTCGATTCACTTCGCAATTCAGTGTGGAATACAATGCGGTTTTTCACAGGTAACGCTTTCAATAAGGTTACTATATTGATCAGATCATCATAGCGTGCCGGCCGGATATATTTGGTTTTAAATTCCAGTACAGGCATCATAATACCACTCTCTTCCAGAGCACGATAGGTATAGCCTAATGAGCGCAAAGACTCTGCCCGCCCGATTTCATAATACATGGCATAATGACCATAATATAAAAAACCCATTTGGTCTGTCTCGCCATATCGAACCCGTTTTACTGTATTGTATTCAAACATACTATCTTATTCCTCTTTCATTTAAAGCCCGAATATATTTCTGGCGGTTTCGTTCATGTTCGGCATTTGTTTTTGCAAAATTATGATAACCAGAGAAATCTTCTTTGGCACACATAAAAATATAATCATGGTCAGCGGCATGCAAAACCGCTTCAATTGAGCTGAGCTGCGGGATACAGATGGGCCCGGGTGGCAAACCTTTAAACAGGTAAGTATTGTAAGGACTCACTATTTTCTTGTATCGGTTATAGATTCGTTTCCATTCAAAATGCTGATACGCAAATTTCAAGGTAGGGTCTGATTGCAAAGGGATTCCTCTTCTCAGGCGATTGATATACAGACCGGCAATCACGGGTTTTTCATCTATCTTGCTTGTTTCTTCATCGACAATGGAAGCCAAAACAATAACTTCAACAGCGTTTAATTGCTGCTTCTTTGCCAGAGATAGACGTTCACTGGTCCAATATCGATCATACTCTTTTTTCATTCTGTGTAAAAGCGCTTCCGGTGTTGAGGACCACCAGAGTTCATAGGTATTTGGGATAAACATGGCAATTAATGTTTCGGATGTAAAGCCCAAATCAGCTATCTGCGCAGAATCGCTCAGACTGTTCATTATTTCATCTCTCGAAAAGCTAAACTGCGGAGCCAGATAATCTGCCAGTTCACTAAGGGTATGTTTTTTATTAATCACCAGGCGTACCGGTGTTTGCCTTCCCGAGCGAAGCAAACTAAGCAAAGCACGGCTGCTCATACCTTCTGATATCGTATATTTTCCTGCTTTTATATGCCCCGGATATTTCATCAATTTTGCGGTAAATCGAAACGATTTATCATCCTGAATTAGCTGGCGAGATAAAAGTAAGGAGTCAACCTGATTGAAATTGAAAGTAGGATAGATGTAAAGCACCGCATTTTTAGTAACATTTTCTGAGAAAACCATCCGGTAGTATTTTCGACCCGACCAAGCTAATAGAATCAGCGCGGCTATAGTGAAGATATACATCCAGATCAGCCATTTGTTTTTTCTTCTCCTCCGCATTTTATTGAATTTCCTTTTTCATGTTCAAAGCTTTTGTATTATCCGGTTGATTCAATAACCAAATGTTTATGGTTTCTATGGCACTTTGCTTATCAAAGCGACTTAAATAAGCTTTCACCAAATTTTCATAGGCCAGAATATAATCGGGATCGAGTGACAAAGCCCGTTGCAATAATTGAATACCTTCATCAAAATGTCCGTCATTTACTTTCAGGATGCCCAGATTACCTAATATCGGTACATAATCAGCTTGCTCGTCCAAAAGTCTTTTGAAAACATGCTGTGCTTCCTTAAAATGCCCTTCCAGTACATATAAACTGCCGAGGCGGTTGGCAAATGAAGGAATCAAGGGCCGCATATCCCAGGCCTTTTTAGTAAAGAGTATAGCCTGATCAATTTGATTATTTCGATAGAATGCTTCACCGATTCTGTAAAGTGTGTAGGGCTCATCGATATCCTCCACCTTTTTATTACCCAGCACTTGGATGATACGTTCCCAATCGTTCTTCAAATAGTTGAAGTGAATGCGGGCATACAAAGCTTGTGCTGATGAGGATGTTACTTTTTCAAGGAAATAGCTGGCTGAATCAAGGAAAGCCTCATCGGGGTTAAACCCCTCATAAAAGCGCATGTAACCACGTGCCATTAATAAATTATCCGGCTGATTATTTGTCATGCATTTAAGTCGTTTGAAAGGATTTTGTATAGCCGATTCAACCCGCTCGCTACCGGGCTTTTGAATTCTATGATCGGTAATGTGCACATGCGGGATATCTATGCTGGGCGATGTTGGCATATGACAACTGAAACAAGTTCTTTTGTCTTCCTTTGCTTCCGCCTCAGGACAATCTTCCCGCTGATGACAGCCAAGACAAGCATTTTGAAATTGTTTCAGTTGTTGCTCAGGTCCGCTTGAATGAGGATTGTGGCAATTAATGCAACTGAGATTTCCTCCGGCATAGCAGGCACTTTGTCTCAGCCTGTCGGCATGCGAAGCCATGATAAAACTACCTGAAAGATGTTCGTATTCGGGCAGAAATACATCCATAACATCTCCAAGATTCATGGAAGGTTTGAAATCCATGAAGCTTTTTCCTGCTTGCAAAACGGTCGGACCCTGCAAATGGCAACGCTGGCAAAGACTCATTTGCTGTGAAATGCTTAAATCTGTAGGATTTACAATAGTTACATCCAACAAGGTGGATGTGTCAACTCCATTTCCCTGTTTCATTTCTCTAACATGCATTGAGCCCGGGCCATGGCATCGTTCGCAGGTAACGCCTGAAGGTATTTTGTTAAACTTATTTTCGCTGCCAAAAGCCAACTCGGGCAAACCATTGTGGCAGGTCATGCATTCAAATTGTATAGATCGATCGAAACGTGTCTGGTCTCCCTGTCTGAATCCGGGTGGCAAATCCCAACGGCCTTCCTGCGTGTAAAAAGTCAATGGAGCCTGATAAACAAAACCATTGATGTTGATCATGTGTGAGTTGGTATGATGCCCCGAGCCAACAATAAAGCTGATATTCTCAACACGTTGATAAATAGTATCAGACTGATGCAGTCTGAATTCCTTTATCTTCATCGTATCGCCCGACCAAAAAGGCGTGTAATAAAAATTTCTAAGGGTGTCATAAACGCTAATGTGACCGCTAAAATCAGCTGCCGACTTTTCATGTGTGGCCCGATCAAAAGATTTGCCCATACCACTTTCCATAAAGGTTCCGAATTCTTTTTCATGGCAAGTTTTACAAGCCATTTTACCAACATAGCGAACGGTATCAGATACATTCAGATAGACGATATCAGATGGGATGTTTTTTTCGGATTGATGACAATGCGAAAGTAAAAAGAGCGAGCTGAAGGTAAAGAGAAAATAAATCAGGCGATTTCGCTGCATGATTCAAAAATAGGCATTATCATCATCCCGCATGAGCAGTATCTTCCATTTTCCTTACCAAAACTAACATATCATCGCCAAGCATCAGATATCCCTCTTCGTAGCAGAAATAATAAATATTTCCCTTTTTAGTGGTGTATGTACTGGTAAAATAGTTAAAATCAAAACCGGCTATAATCAATTGTTTTCTGTACACTTTTGTTTTACCGCCCGAATTCAGTTCTTTAAGTATCCTTCTGTTTTTTCGCAGTATATAATTTACTTTTCGAATAAAATTATTGTTATCGGCATTCAGGCTGTTATTATACGTGTTCCGGCATTGATCCGAACAAAATTTCTGATCGCTTCTACCGTGAAGTTCACGCTCGCAATTCATACATTTTCTATTGTTCATGGCTTTTTCTTTAAAAACAAAGCTAAAAATACTTTTTCAAAAAACCAAATATTGTAATTTGATAATCATTGCCTTTCAAAAGGATAAACGTGTTCAAACGGGTATAAACGAATACAAGCGAATAATAAACGATAACAAATGATTAATAACCAAATACTTAAAATCATCCGGCTTTACTTTGCATCATTCATTACAAAACAAATTTGTTCATTAAATCTTTTAACTCATGAAAACATTAAGAAACAGTGTTCATTTGATTGGTAATCTGGGTGCAGATCCGGAAATTAAAGAACTTGAAAGCGGGAAAAAAGTTGCACAATTATCTATCGCAACTTCTGATAGTTACAAAAATCAGGCAGGCGAAAAAGTTACAAACACCGAGTGGCACCGGGTGGTAGCCTGGGGCAAAGCAGCTGAAATTGCGGAAAGCTATTTTCACAAAGGCGATGAAATAGCCATTGAAGGAAAACTCACCACACGAAGCTGGGATGATAAAGAAGGTGAGAAACATTACATCACTGAGGTTCAGGCAAATGAATTGTTGAAATTGAAAGACCGTTCAGGTGAAAAGTAGCTTTTCAGGTTAGTTCCATAAAAAAAGCGGGCTAGCCCGCTTTTTTTATTAAGCTTCAGAATAGTTGAATAAAACAAGTACACAAGAAATTGCAGTACTTGTTGTTTTGGTTCAGGAGAAACAATTACTTCGCTCAATTGCTTGATAAACGAACACCATTAAACAAAGATTTTTATGCACTTATTGCGGTTCCAACAACGACTTCGGTGGAGCCAGGGGAAAAGGAATGCACTAAGTTTAATTCAAACCCGCAAGGTTGATTTGAAACCTTGCGGGTTAAAATGCAATACGCCCTGGAAATGGATATAAATTATTAGCGCATGAAACGGTGGACTAATTTTGATAAAGGAGAAATTGGAAGAAAACCCTAACTATTTTTTACAGCCGTCCTCTTTTTTGAAAATGATATTAGAAGCTTTATAAAACAGCGAAGCGGAAACCGCTTCTTACGAAGTGATTTCCGCTCCCGATTTCCAGAAACAAGTGAATGGTTCCAAAAATCGCCAGATTACTGTTTAAGGCTGCAGCTACATCTATCGGCTTGCGCTAATAGTTGTGTTTGCTACACAATTTCAGGGTTTGATTGCTCTTGCCCGTTCGGTTAGATTCTCTGAAACTCAAGCTCCGTATCTTACAATCTTTGCAGATTACAAGGCGGTCACTTTTCATTTGTTAAGAATCAGCCTCTCATCCCTCATCTGGTAACACAAGCAAGTGATTAATGACAGCGCCCTCGTTTAAATCATTTTATCTTTCGATAAAAGTCTTCTCAGAGAAGATTCATTGTTCACTTTGTTGTCCTGTGAAGGAATTCAAAATTTCAAAAGAACCTGGCATTTTTTGGAGAAGGTGGTTTTTCGATTTCTTACGATTTCAAATTCCGTTCCTCTCTGCCTGCCGTATCATTCTTGACTTGTGAAATCAAATATCAAGGACATTTAAATTTAAACCAAATTTTTCTGGGTAAAAATATCCACATAATATACACATAATTATCCACAATTGTTTATTACTTCTGTATTGGCTTGAGGCACAGTATTCAATAAGCCGATAGGCTACAATTGATGGCCAAAAAGATATAAAACTTTGATGAGCGGGAAACGGGACTCGAACCCGCGACCCCCAGCTTGGGAAGCTGATGCTCTACCAACTGAGCTATTCCCGCTAATGCTTTAGAGCCTCCCAAGGGATTCGAACCCTCGACCTGCTAATTACGAATCAGCTGCTCTGGCCAACTGAGCTAAGGAGGCTTTTACTTCGCCTGCAATATTACGCTTTCATTCTGAAATTCGTATCATCATACGGCTCCGATTCCTGCATATTTAATACCTGTTAAACGATGCATGTCCCAATCAAATGTACTCAGATCACTGGGATTAAATTCAGATAGGTAATGATATCCGCAAGAGCGGGCAATTACTTGTAATAATTGATTGCTGGCATCGAAAAAGTTATTTAGCTGTCGGGCCGATTGATCAATTTGCAAGCGAGCTCTGAGATGGGGTTTCTGAGTGGCAATACCCACTGGACAATTGTTGGTATTGCAAGCCCGCATGGCAATGCATCCTATAGCCTGTAAAGCCGAGTTGGCAATAGCCACGGCATCGGCACCCATCATCAGCGCCTTGGCAAAATCTTCTGCAACTCGTAAACCACCTGTAATAATAAGGCTTACATTCGCTTTTCTCTTATCAAGATGTTTCCGGGCTCTGGCCAGAGCGGCTATGGTCGGCACACAAATGTTGTTTCGCAAAACCAGGGGTGCAGCACCTGTTCCTCCTCCCCTTCCGTCAATAATTATATAATCGACTCCGACTGCTAATGCAAAATCAATATCCTCTTCTAAATGACTGGCAGCCAATTTAAAACCAATGGGAATTCCTCCGGTCTTCTTGCGGACCTCATCAGCAAAAGCCCTGAAATCATCCAGGGTTATCAGATCGGAAAAAGTGGCCGGACTGATAGCATCTTCACCGGTTTGTAAGCCTCTAACCCTGGCAATTTCGGGGGTTACTTTAGCTCCGGGTAAATGACCTCCGGTGCCTACTTTGGCTCCTTGCCCGCCTTTGAAATGGAAAGCCTGACATTTTTTTACCTTCTCCCAACTGAAGCCAAATTTGGCCGATGCCAGTTCATAAAAGTATTTTGAATTAGCTGTTTGTTCCTCTGGCAACATGCCGCCTTCCCCACTGCAAATACCGGTTCCTGCCATCTCTGCTCCTTTTGCAAGGGCAATCTTAGCTTCTTTGCTCAGGGCACCAAACGACATATCGGTCACAAAAATGGGTATGTCAAGGATCAATGGTTTTTTCGCATTGGGTCCTATCGTAACATGGGTTTTTACTTCTGCATCATCCATTAAAGGTCTTCTTGACACTTGAGCCGGCAAAAACTGAATAGATTCCCATTTGGGTAAAGTATTTCTATCCACTCCCATGGCTGCCATCGGGCCATGATGACCATATTTGGCAAGCCCGTTCTGAGCCAGATCTTTAATGTATAAACTGTAGGGTTCTGTATCTTCAGGATGGGTATCAGCATATACGCCTAAGTATGCTTCGCGATTAAAAGGAGCTGGATTGCCTTTTTCAAAAACACGTATGTCTTCTTTATCGATAAAGACTTTCCCTTCGAAAATGGCCGCGGGGAATTTATGAAGTTGCTCCTCATTATTGTATTCACTCACACCGGTGTCGAAGCGATAATCCCAATGGTGAATCCCGCATATCAAATTATGCCCCTCGATAAATCCATCAGCCAATAAGGCACCCCGATGATGACAGCGGCCATACAATACCGATATTTCATCATCATAACGGATGATGACAAGATCTGTGTTTTCGACTAAAGCATGCATTGGTTTTTTATCGGTCAATTCTTGCCAGGAGGCAATCTGAACCGGCTCTTTCAGTAACGATATTTCTTTTTGTCCTTTTGTCATCTACTTATCCTTATTTTTGATTAAAAGAATTTTTTAGTGAATTATTTTTAACAAACATCCTTTATTAGATGCATTGAAATTAGCACAATTAGTTTGCATGATTCATATTTAAACGAAACCTTAGCTTATGTCCCAAGATTCGCCTAATTCAATAAACTGGAATGACTTTGAGTTCCCTTTTTCCGAACGATTTGAAAGCGCAAGGAATCAGGCACATCAGGCAGCTCAATTGCTGGGTTCCATTGCCCGTGCCATCAATCCTGAAAAACCGGAAGATACCCATGCAGCAATGATTTGGCAAGAAGCTCATCAGCTTCTTTCTACTCAGATGCTTAAGCACCATAAATATAAGTATGCTGTTCTGAATATTGCCACGCTATCATTAGGCTTTCAGGATAATTCAGATCATGAATTGCTTTCCATCTCTTTGGCAGGCTATACAAATAAGGAATTGAAGCAAAGGCTTGAAGAAATATTGGAAATAAAACAATTTAATCTCCAGCATCCGTACGAGCTACCAACATTCACTTTCGGTAACAATCAGCCGTATGATGATTCTGACAAAGATTATTTAGCCCTTTGTGAGCAGGTTTTTTCCAATGCATATCACGCGCTTCTTCCTTTCACTCAATCTATACCCGAAGCCTCTGAGATTCATATCTGGCCACATCATTTCGATATAGCGACTTTGCTGACTTATTCAGCCAACAAAAGCGATAAATTTATTGGCATTGGTCTTTCCCCTGGTGATGCAAGTGTGCCAGAACCTTATTTCTACATCAACACCTGGCCTTATCCCAAAGTAAATCAGCAATCATTATCTCCTTTATCAGCAGGAGCATGGCAATTTGATGGCTGGACAGGAGCCATTTTGAAAGCCAGTGAAATTGTTCAGTCGCCTGATCAGGGCAAAACAGTACATCTATTTCTGAACGAAGCTTTTCAGCGTATCAAATCGCTGATGTTTCCATAAAAAACCGGATTACTCCGGCTTTAATGTAACATGTGATGCCCTATTTCAAAATGATTAACAGTGAATAGATAAATCCCGGAATCCAGAAAAGAAAAGTCAGTAAGAGGGAAATCCAAAAATGCTTGGTTATGTCGTTTTCCCAGACAGCAACACCCAAAGGTGGGAAAACAATGCATAATATGATCGCTATTAATTTATCATCATCTCCATCCCGGAAGGATGTCAGCGCATGATTATTTGGGATCAGGAGATTACGGATCCCACCCAGTTTCATTCGTTCCGCTTGTTTATTTCTAGTAATGGATGAATTTAATTGAGGAACAATCATGGTATGCTCCACTTGTTGACTTATGCCGCTTTTGGCATCATCACCACCACCGTATGTATTTGCGGTCATTACAAACGAAGCAGAAAAAAGCAGGCAAACAGGTAAGATAATTTTCAGCATTGTTTTCATGTAAAAAGATTTAGCTAGTTAGTTAATGTAAATATTTCTGATGTAAATTTAAGCATTGACTTTGTAATTTTTTATCAAAACACTCAACAAAATAGCTATAATACTCAGCAATCCAAAAACAGCAAATGCGCTTGACAATCCATGAGAAACGCCCCCTATTCCCGCAATTAAAGCGCCTGCCAATGCAGCACTTGTTAATTGACCGGAACTCGTAAATACAGTCAGTACAGATTGCCCGCTTGCCCGGATATCGTCTGTTGTTTCCCTGTTAATTATATAGCGGGGCGGGGCACCCAGTAAAATGGATAGACCAAAGCCAATAATGACCGTTGACAGAAAAAAGCCCACATACCCATCAGCAATAGTTGACAGCAATAAATACCCGCTAACGACTAATAAAGATCCCACGATTAATACCGGTTTGGGGCCCATTTTATCTGTGGCCCGACCGGCAAGTGGTGCTCCAATCATCAGAGCTAGCACCAAAGGCATCAACATGAAACTGGCTTGCGAGTCGCTCATGTGAAAAACTGTTTTGGCAAAAGTTGGAATAAACATCACCCCTACTTCTCCGATACCGGCTGCAAAACCCAGCACCATAACCAGTATCAATTGTCTTTTTTGTAGCAGGATCATATTGATAACAGGCTGCCTGCTTTTTTTCTGAATGAAATAAAATAAAGGCAATAATGCCAATGCTCCCAAGATCAGAGGCAGATGATTCCATCTCAAAATATAAATTAGGGTATCATTTACTTTGAGCGAATTGATCCCATATGCGAAAGCAGCAAGAATCAGCGTCAGCAAAAGCATACCGGGATAATCAATATATACCTTTCCTTTTTGTCTGACAGAAGGAAGAATCCGAAAGGCAAAAAATGAAAGAACGAGGGCTATGGGCAGATTTATGGCGAAAATCCAATGCCAGGAGAACATGAGCAGTACCCCTCCGATAATGGGTCCTATAATGAACGCCATGCCGAAGACCGCTCCGATCATTCCGAGAGCAGAGCCTTGTTTTTCTTTCGGAAATGTGTCGCCAATAACGGCAGCAGCCACGGGAAATATGCCTCCGGCACCAAAACCCTGAACGGCTCTGCCGATAAGCACCTGATCAAAACTGGCAGAGAGCATCACGATGGCAGAACCCGCTCCAAATAGCAATAAGGAAATGATGTAAATCCATCTGCGGCCGAACAAATCGGAAAAGCGGCCAAGCAATGGCGTTCCCACCAGATTAGCCAGTACATACATATTTAAAACCCAGGGTAGTGCTCGTTCACCCACATCGAAACTTTCTTTGATGCTGGGCAAGGCAGGTCCGATGATGGCAATATCGAGTGCCCCCATTAATACACCAAAAAAAAGAAGTGCTAATATCTTAGGGTTCCCTTTGTCATTCATGGCGATCAATTATGCTCCGAAACTATAAAATTTATTACATCATCTTTGACCTGTTGGTCCCACAAAATTTTATTGTGCCCTAAGCCGTTGGTTCTAATCAATGTAGTATGGGGATATTTTTGATGTAAATATTCGGCATCGTTGAAAGGGACAGAACGATCCTCTTTGTCATGAATGAATAAAAAACGGGTGTCAGGACATTTGGCCATCCAATGTTCAGGATTCAAAGCAGAGAAGGTCAACCCATAGCGTTCATACGCTTGTTTTTCCATTATCTTCAGCAAAGAGGTAGGAATAGAAAATACTTTCATAAAATCCAACATCACCTGATTCATTCTTGTGGGGCTGGCAATGGCCGCCACCGATTTTATTGGATGATCCGGATAATGCCCCAGCGAGTAGATGGCAGCGGCTCCACCAAAACTGTGACAAATGATGGCCTCGGTTTCAGGAAAAGCTTCGAGCATGGCATGAATCACTTTGGCATGCTCCAACATATTTGTGCTGCGTCCGGGACTTTCTCCATGAGCAAAACCGTCAAATCCATATACCCGATATCCTTTTTCTATCAGGGGGGCGGCAAACATTCCCAGGCTTACACCGCTACCTCCCCATCCATGTACTAACAATACACCCGGCCGGCCGGCCTCTCCCCAGCTATATGTTTGTATGGCTTGTGCCTCTACCTCAATACTGCCTGCGCTTGCCTGGTCTTTATAGGCTTGGCGTTCGGGCGACAGACCGCTACGTGTAGGAGTTAAAAATATTTTCAGTGCCCTGGCTGCAGCAGCTTTCCTGAAAATGCGTCCAAAAGTATTAAAGTAAATAGTAAACAGTAAACGATAAAGCCTGATCTGCAGGGGAACAGTTGCTGCATTCGTGCGGGTTTTGTTTTTTGCCATCTGTGGCGCAAAAATAAAGAAGCTGCCGCTGAAAATGAATAAGACGGACTATTAGATAACCATTCAATTTGTGTGATTTAATTGCTTTGGTATTTTATTAACTTTTATTGTACTTTCACAAGCAAAATTTGGCAAAAGGCGG
>CAYPSW010000018.1:0-43038 GCA_964413685.1 uncultured Chitinophagales bacterium | reverse complement strand
GCCCCCGCTTGTGATGTATCATAGTCATGTGGAAGCTTCGTAAATACTCACCATAAAAAAAGCGGCCTAAGCCGCTCTTTTCTTCGTTTGTGATCAGAGAGCTTACAATTGTACATTCTTAAATAAAATAGCGGTTCCTTGTCCACCCCCGATGCAGGCAGTGGCAATGCCATAGCGTGCTTTGCGTCTCACTAATTCGCGGCTAATAGTGAGCGATAAGCGAGAACCCGTGGCACCCAAAGGATGCCCGAAAGCAATAGCGCCTCCGTTCACGTTTAGTTTATTCCGGTCAATGCCCAATTCTATTTCGCAGGCAATGGTTTGTGCGCCAAAAGCTTCGTTTATCTCAATCAAATCGATATCATCTATGCTTAAACCGGTCATCTCGAGCAGAATTTCAATAGCCGGTACCGGTCCTAAACCCATCAGCTTTGGATCTACTCCTGCTGAGGATGAGGCCACTATCCGGCTTAAGGGTTGCAGATTATGCTTTTTCACATAAGCAGCTGAACCGATAATAACGGCCCCTGCCCCATCCACTATACCGCTTGAATTAGCGGCTGTTTGCACCCCTTCTTTTTCGAAGGTGGACGGCAGTTTACCCATACCTTCCATAGTACTGGGCCGGATATTTTCATCTGTACAGAAATTTTCAACCCTGCGGGGCATCTTCATTTTTCTCGGTACTAATCCTTCCGCTTCAAAGGTCATGGAGTTCATAGGTTCAATCTCATCCTTCAGCCAGCCTTGTGAGGTGGCTTCAATGGCCCGGTTTTGTGATAAAAGGGCATATTCATCCACTTGCTCGCGGGTGAGGCTATGCTTGCGGGCCAGATTTTCTGCTGTACGTCCCATCGGATAACCGGCAGCAGTATCATCGAGGGCTTCCCAAAGCATGTCTTTAAATTGCAAGCGGCCTAGCGGATAGCCCATTCTGTTGCCAAAAGATACGGTCGGTGCCAGCGACATATTTTCGGTGCCGCAGCAAAGGGCACTTTCGGCTTTGCCCAGCTGAATTTGCTCGGTGCCAGAAATAATAGTTTCAAAACCACTGGCACAAATCCGTTGAACCATTAAAGCAGGTGCTCCTATTTTCAGACCGGCATACAAAGACACATGTCTTCCGAGGAAATAAGCATCGGTGGAGGCTTGTCCGATATTGGCAATAAAAGCCTGATCGAGGCTTTGCGGATCAACACCGGCTTTTTTCAAAGCAGCCCTCGAAGCAAAAATCCCCAGATCGGTGGGGGAAATTTTTCCCAGGGTGCCGCAAAATTTCCCGAAAGGCGTACGCATGCCATTTATAAGAAAAACATCCTGATCATATACGATTCCTACTCCTTTATCCCGATTGTGATATGTTTTCATTTTGTGTTTTTTTGTGTTTAATTTAAAAAGCTAAATACGCTAAAAAATACGTTGAGACAAATGACTTTGCTCACCTGCCTTTGAAAGAGGTAATCGCTTTAAGCACCTTCAGACTGGCTTCATGATGCCAGGTAGAAAACCGCAGTCCGTTCGGATGGCCGAAGGGCGTGATATCGCGGGCTACTATACCCCGATCGAGCAGATGCAGGCGCAAGGCTTCTTTTGTTTTGGGCGTTTTGAAATACAGGTATAAAAAATTGCTCTGTGATGGCAATACATGATAGCCGAGCTCTCTGATTTCGCGATATAAATAACCCCTTTCTTCTGCATTGATACGGGCGCATTCTTTCACATAACGTTGATCATCAAGTGCTGCCATAGCCGCCCGTCCCGATAGTTCGGAAATAGCAAAAGGTAAGCGATGCTGGTCTATTTGTTTAGCGATATCTTCCCTGGCAATGGCATATCCAAGTCTACAAGCTGCCAGGCCATATATTTTAGAGAAAGTACGTAAAATGATAAGGTTCGGATATTTTTTGAACAGGATGCTGCTGTCAGGATAATCGGGATCCTTCACATATTCGGCATAGGCCTCATCGAGTACAACCAACACATTGTCAGGCACTTTATCCATAAAATTTTCAAAAGCATCATGGCTTATCATGCTGCCGGTTGGGTTGTTCGGATTAGCAATAAAAATCAACTTTGATTTATTGTCAATGGCTTTCAGAATGCCCGCTGCATCCCATTGAAACTGAATGGTCGGGATTATTTTATGGTTTCTTTTATGAAATTCAGATAAAAGCCGGTAGGCCACAAAACTCCCATCGGGGAAAATCACGTTATCATCAGCCTCGCAGAAATGCCAGATCAAAATATCGATTATTTGCACTGAGCCGGCTCCAAAAACCACCTCCTTGCTTTCCACCCGATGCATTAAAGCAACTTTTTGATACAAAGCCTCAGGCAAAGGCCCCGGATACAAATTATATCCTCTGCTGTTTTCTTTAATAATTTCAAGTACTGCTGGACTTGGTCCAAATAAGTTTTCATTCGATCTCAGCCGAAAATTCAATTTTTGTTGCACTCTACTGTTCATAGGATCAGGTTAAATGGATGTTTTTAAAATTCAAAAATGCTTCGGCTGATATTCTTCAATACTACTAAACGGTACCAGGCAGTAGCTCTGATATCAGAAATCGGATCAGCATAAGCCGCCACAAGTTCAGCAAAAGTATCGGCATCAGCAGCCGAAAAGCCTTTCCATTGCTTCCCGATCAGAAAGTTTTTTGCTTTTTCAGGAAAGCGGATGACAGGTGCTGCCGATCCGATGGCTAATCCGGCATCTGTGATCTTTTCCTGATCATCCAGCTGAATATGATAAGCCATCGAAATGACTGAACATTCCATGGAGCGTCTGGTTCCTACTTTAATAAAAGCAGAATGAACCTTCGAAGCATGATTAGCCGGAATAAAAATGCCCTGCAATAGTTCATCGGGCTTCATGGCAGTTTTCCTGACACCGGTAAAAAATTCATGGATAGGTATTTTGCGCAATGAGCCTTGCGCAGATAACAAATAGCAAATCGACTGCAAGGCGACCAGTGCACAGGATACATCACCGGCCGGGGAAGCGGTACATAGATTACCTCCCAGGGTAGCTACCTCTCGAATCTGTGAACTCGCCAGACTTTCGGCTGCCTGCTGAAGAACCGGAAATTGATTTTTCAGGCTTTCGTTCTCAGCAAGCCGGGCAATTTTTGTTAAAGCTCCGATATAAATTCCTTTCTCCTGCTCTTTGATACCTTCAAAAGAGGGATCTTTGATTTGAGCCAGATTGAGCACAGTTTCGGGTGCATCAGGCTGCTGTTTGAAGTCCATCAGCAAATCGGTATAACCCGCACCGAAATGAAAGGGTTTAGCGCTTAATTGCTGCAGGGTAGCCAGCAATTCTGCTTTAGTCTTGGGGCTAAAAATTTCACTAATCATTTGAGGTTTATTTTTTCAGCTTTCTCGGCTAGTCTGTTATTTTTCTTTTCCCAGGCACTTAGCACTTTTTCAGGGTTCATAGGAAGGCTCAGAATTTCAATATCCAACGCATTGCAGACCGCATTGGCAATGGCAGCGGCAGTCGGAATCAACGGTGCCTCTCCTACCCCTTTAGCTCCGTAAGGCCCCTGAGGATCCATGGTCTCAACAGGATAGAAGTGGATATTCGGAATATCGCTGGCCGTTGGCAATTTATATTCGTGGAAATTTGGATTCAGAACTACTCCGTTCTCCATTTTCAATTCCTCGGTAATGGCATATCCCATACCCATCACCACACCGCCTTCAATTTGCCCGTCCAGGCCCAATGGATTCAGCACCTTACCAACATCCTGCGCAACATATACATCGAGTACCCGGACATTGCCGGTATAAGTATCCACTTCCACTTCAATGGCTTGTGAGGCGAAGGCATAAGTACCTGATACATTGCCTTTAAAACCCTTATCCTGAAATTTGCTGCTTGGTTCATAGAAATACGATGCGATACACAATTCATTCGGGGCTTTGAAATGTAATTCACGAACTACCTTATCAAGTTTATAAAACGCACCTGTACTTTTTGCTGTGATCAATCCATTTTCAAACAAGAGGTCGTCTGTCGTGGTTTGTAACAATTGAGCTGCTTTCTTGCTTAGCTTGTTTTTTAATATAGCTGCAGCTCCCAGTAAGGAGTTACCGGCTACAAAACTGGTTCGTGATGCATGCACCCCAACATCCCATGGTTTTACATCGGTGTCGGTATTTATCACGTTGATTCTATCGAGGGATATCCCCAATTCCTCGGAAGCCATCATAGCCAAAACCGTTTCAGAACCCTGACCTATTTCATTTGATCCGGTGATGATGGTCAGAAATCCGAAGGGATCTATTTTCAGGGTTGTACCGCAGCCATCGGAAGGATATATTTTGGCACCACCACCTACATGCAACATCGAAGCCAGCCCAATCCCTTTTCGATAGCGACCATTCTTCTTCTGGTGTTGCTTTTTTACAAAACCACTTTCATTAATCACTGTATCCAGCGATTCAGGGAGTCCGCAGGTTGAATAAACCAGACCCTGCCCGGTCACATCTCCCTGCTGATTGCAATTAATCTTTCTGATTTCATCTTTTCCGATACCCAATTGCTCTGCCAGTAAATCAATATTGCGTTCAATAGCAAACGTTGCCTGTGGATTGCCATAGCCACGAAATGAACCTGCATATGGATTATTGGTATAAATTCCTATAGCATCAAAAGTACAGGCCGCTACGCGATAAAGTGAAGAGAAAGACTGCATACTCACAAATGGTGTAGTTGCCCCCCAGGAAGTATAGGCACCGTTATCCATATATTCTGTCACCTTGCGGTAGGTAAAATGGCCGTCCTTATCGCAACCCATTTCGAGATCAATGATCATGGCCTGCCGGGTGGGAGATGCTATAAATTCTTCTTCTCTGTTGTAAATTAATTGAACCGGTTTGCCGGCTTTTATAGCTAACAGACAGCAAATCGGCTCAAAAGGGAGCATGTCCAGTTTGCTGCCAAAACCTCCTCCTATTACCGGTTGAATGATCCTGATTCTAGATGGATCCATTTTGAGGCAATGCGCCAAATCGCGCTGGTAGAGAAAGGGTACCTGTGTCGAGCTGTATAAAGTAAGCTTTTGTTCTACCGCTGACCACTCTGCCGTGATATTGCTGGTGCCCAGGCAACAATGGCTTACTCTCGGCAAAGAAAATCTGCGTTTTACTTTACAAACACTTCTGGCCATTTCGTCAGCCAAATCGCCATGCTCATAATGAAAAGTCTCTGCCATATTTTTATTGGGAAAATCCTGTGTTTTAAACTTATTGATCAGTGGAGCTTCCTCTTTCATAGCCTCAAAAGGATCGAACACCCCTTTCCTTACTTCATATTCTACCTCTATTAAGCGCAATGCCTGACGGGCAATTTCCTGGCTTTCGGCTGCTACGGCCGCAATTTCATCGCGTATGCAGTTTACTTCCCCCGATTTCAGAATCGGGTGGTCGCGTTTATAACCAATCCGGTTCACATCAATGTCATCGGCTGTTATTATGCAATGAACCCCGGGTAATGTCAGGGCTTTATCAAGATTGATAGATTTTATTTTTGCCGATGGATAGGTAGCCCGGAGAATGGCTCCGTAAAGCATATTAGGGAATTTCACATCATGCCCGTAAATTGCCTGTCCGCTTACCCGTACAGCACCATCCAGTTTTTTGGTGGCATTTCCGATAACTTTTAAATCTTGCTTCATTTTCACAATCCTGTTATATTTTACAATTTGACAGTTTCCGGATTAGATTCGAACAAACGCTCAACAGCATCAATCACTTTTACATAGCCGGTGCAACGACAAAGGTTCCCTTCCAGCGCTTTTTTAATCTGTGTCCGGTCCGGAATGATGTCATTTGCCCGGCACTTGTCATGAAAAGACTTAATAGACATTACCATGCCCGGTGAACAGAATCCACATTGTACAGCCCATTTCTCAAGCATCACATTTTGAACGGGTGATAATTCGCGCAATTGACTACTCACACCTTCGATCGTAGTCAATGCCTTGCCATCAATATTTACAGCCGGATACAGACATGAATTAACCGCAATACCATCAACCAAAACTGTGCAAGCGCCACATTCACCTTCATGACATCCGGGTTTGGTACCGGTTAATTGCAATTCATCACGTATCAAATCCAACAGCAAGGTGCCCGCTTGAATCTGTCGATGAACGGACATTCCGTTAACCGTAAAATGCACTTCGATAAATTGATTATTCATGAACCTGTGTTTTTTCTTTTTCAGCTACTCTTGCCTGTTTAAAAATTGCTAGATTTTTTTGGTCAGATCGACTGCTTTTATTCATAATGGCCATCTCAATAAATTTAGCTTCTATCGGGAAATTAGGTAATGTGGAGGCTATCCCAAGCAGATAAATATTTCTGCGTTTTGCTTCTACCTGTGTATCGATATTTTTGATAAAGCGGATAGCAGCTACATGTTTTGAAAGGTATTTTTCAAATCTTTCCGTATCAGGATAAACGGCTTTACCTGCATTAACAGCGAAGGGGAATATTTTATACGAATCAATGACAGCCATACTACCCCGATGCAGGTATGGCAAACATCTTTGTGCTTCGAGTGCTTCGAGCCCTATCAACAGATCAGCCCCTCCTTTTTGAACAAAGCCAAAAGCATTAGGTCCGAAAGTCAATCCGGCCACAACCGATCCGGCTCTTTGCGATAAACCATGTATTTCACTGGTAGCGGCTTGTACACCGGCCAACAGAGAAGCTTCAATCATCAAGTTGGTTGTATACACCACGCCCTGCCCTCCTACTCCGGCAATCAACATTTTTATTAAACGCTTTTCACTCATATAATCCCTGTTTTATTTTATGCTATTTGCCCACTCCTTTCATTCACTGTAACCCATTGTATGGCATCATTTGGACAGACATCAACGCAAAGTCCGCACTTGGTGCAGGTGGCCTGATCAACATGCACCTGCCCATGTTCCATGATTAACGCAGGACAGCCAAAATTTTCGATACAGTGATTGCATTTGGCACAAGACTGATACAAATCAAACTGCTCAATACTTTTCAGTGAATCCACTTCACTTATCGGCAAGGATGCTTTGGCTTTCGGCTTAATGGTATTCAAGCGATGAAGCGCTTCAGAGCCTTCGTAGTCAAAGAGATATCCGTCAAGTGCTTTCCGAACAGCTACTGCCGCTTTTTTGCCGCTGGCAATTGCTCCTATGATACTCATATGATTACCAGCATACAAATCACCGGCTACAAAAACACGGTGTACGCTTTTTTGCAAATCAATGGCATCAATCCTACCCTGTTCATCAAAACAGGTATTGTCCAAGTCCTTTAAGGCATCTTGATCGCTTGTCTGGCCGATAGCAATGATGATATAATCGGCACTAAGTTTTTGCAATGGTTCACCTGATTCAAACTTATTCAGGTTAAACAACAACTGACCGTTCTTTTCTTTCACATTTTTGATACAACTATTTGGCAATAAATTGATCCCTTCTGATAAGGCATGTTCGATTTCCTCCCGAAAAGCCGGCATGTCATCGAATGATTCGATGCAGGATACGCTTACCGTATTGTTAGCGTGCAGGCGTTTGGCTGTTCTGGCAGCATCCATCGCTGAGTTACCGCCTCCGATAATCAGGAAATGTGCCCCTTCCTTTGTTTTGAGTTGTTTGTTATTGTATTGTTTTAAAAAACCCAAGGCATCAAATTGCTTATCAAGGGGGATATTTTTTGAAACAATATCAAGGTATTTTGATTTTCCCATGCCAATAGCCAGGATAACAGCATCAAATTCATTTTTCAAATCATCGAGATTGATATCTTTTCCAAGCGAAAGGCCATACAGCATTTTGGCCCCCAATTTTTCTATTTGTCCGGCTTCAAAATCAAAGCCTTTTTTGTCCATCCTAAAGTCGGGGATAGCATTTTTTATCATTCCTCCAGGTTTACTTTCTTTTTCGTAAACCGTTACCTTATACCCCTGTTGCAGCAGGTCGTAGGCAGCTGATAGTCCGGCAGGACCTGCCCCGACAATGGCAACGCTTTTCTCTTTGGCTTTGGCGTTTTTTATCCGCTGTAATGGCCCTGAAAAATCAATAAAGTTTTCTTCTATACCGGCAACGTATTTTTTAAGCTGTTTAATAGGTATCGTTTCCTCTGCTGAAGCCGATGAGAATAACTCACAGGGCCGATGGCAGATATCACCGCATGAACGGGCAAACAACATTTTATCGCGCACCACTTCAACAGCCGATTTATAATCACCTTCCAGTATGGAATGGAAAAATCCATGGTTACAAATATTAGCCGGGCATAATTGCTCGCTGGCTGCTGATGAATAGGCTGCTGTCAATTTGGCTTTTGCTCTTGATAAGTTGCCCAATTGTGAGCCACAGCGAGAACAGGCTATGTCGCTGTCTTCATGGTTCGCACAGGAATTACATCTGCCCGGATCAACTTCAACTCTGAATTGTTCAGGCATGGCACTGGCAAAATCTGGCAAAAAGATGCAGGGTGCTTTTGAAACAATCACCGATACACCGGTATATTGCATGGCAGTTTCAATTTTCCTGAAACTGTCCCGAAGTTCGAAGGGCGAAATCGTGCTAACCATTTCAACACCCAAACCTTTCACCAGTTTTTCTATGTCCAACTGATTATGTTTTGGATTTTTCGATGACCCCGGGTTATCCTGATGGCCTGTCATGCCGGTGGTCCTATTATCAAAAACGACCAGCAGAATATTGGATCGGGTGTAAAGAGCATTCATCAGCGATGGAATACCCGAATGGAAAAAAGTGCTGTCGCCAACCATAGCAATTACTTTCTGCTCATCATGCGAATGACTAAACGCAGCGGATAGGCCTTGAGCCATTGAAACGCTCATGCCCATGTGATTGATGGTGTCAATCATTTGCAATGGCGGCAGAGCACCTAAGCCAAAACAACCGATATCACCGCAAAGCACCATTTCTGCCTGCTTACGGGGTACCGCCAGTTTCAATGCATAAAAAGTAGCTCTATGAGGGCATCCTGAACACAGGGCCGGTGGACGGGGTGGCAAACTACTTATAAGTTCATCCAGATCAGGTAAGCTCTGATATTCTGCTTCCCTAACAGGCATACCAGAAAATGCTGCGATACTTTTAGCAACAATCTCAAGATTATATTCACCGCTTTTTTTCAAGTGCTCAAATCCCTTTCCATAAATCTCTACCGATATAGCAAGTTCCTGAGCCAGTACTTTAACTTCTTTTTCTATCATCGGATCTAGTTCTTCCAAAATCAAAATCCTTGAATATCCCCGTTTTAAAAATTCAGATACCTGCTTTTTTGGAAAGGGCCAGATCAAACCCAGATACAGGACATCGATTGCTGCCTCTAATTGGTTAGAATGAAGCAGTTCGGCTGTGTATGCCGAGGTTACACCACTTGCAATAATAGCTAGTTCATTTCCTGCATTATTATGCTCTTGGTTGAATTGCCGGTAATAGGTTTCGAATACTTCGCTTTGCAGTTTTAACAGCAATTTTTGATGGGCCGAAGCAGTTCGGGCGGGGATATTGATATGTTCGGGCATACGCTGAAAAGAGGCAGCACGAACAGCAGTATCACGGGTAGCATAAGTCAAATTTCCTCTGGTATGAGAAACGCGGGTAGTCATGCGAACAATGACCGGCAGTTTCAAGTCCTCTGACAACTTGAAAGCCTGATGAGTCATTTCCATAGCTTCTGCCGGTGTAGCAGGATTAAATACCGGTACCGAAGCCATTGGCCCCCAATAGCGCGAATCTTGCTCGTTGGAACTCGAGTAGCATCCGGGATCATCGCAAACAAGAATCACCAAGGGGCCTATAATGGTTTGATAAGTGATGGACATAAGGGCATCGGAAGCTACATTCATCCCCACATTTTTCATCACACACATGGCCGCTTTATTCCCGATTGAAAAGGCGATAGCTTTTTCAAGGGCTACTTTTTCATTGACAGAATATTCGAAATAGATTTCCTGATCGAAAAATTCCGGATGTTTAATCCTGTTTCTATCGTCCAGTTGATATTTATCGATTTCAGCAAAGACTTCAGAAATTTCGGTAGACGGTGTCCCCGGATATGAAAAAACACCATTCACGCCTGCTTCAATAGCTCCACGGGCAACAGCGATATTGCCAATAACACATGTTTCATAGGCTTGCTCAAACGAAGTCAAAATTTCTATCACTCTCCTTTCCATATCCGGTTGTTTATATTATTTTCTCATTTTCCAAATTGTTAATTTCATCCGCATTCACCCCTGCCTCAGCCAGTACCTGATGATTATGCTCACCTAATCCGGGTGCGCAATTAAAGGTGTAATTATTTGCTTTCATATAGGTCGTATCGACAGCTGGGGGCACCAGCGAAACAGTTCTTGAATCAGGTAATGTGGTTTTCATCATTTTTTGTTTCAGGGGATCTATAGCTGAAACTTGCTCAATATTATTTACAGGCGCAACTGCCAGATGATTCTCCCGGCACAGATGAATAAAATCCTGAGAAGTATATCTTTTCAATCCTTCTCTGATATCAGCATAAATGGCCTCCTTATCCTTTTTTCTGCCATCATTGGTTTCCCTGCCTGTTTTGTCGAGGTGTTTAAAACCGGGAAATTCGCAAAGCTTCTTCCATTGTGAATCGCTTCCAATGGCAAGATAAACAAAGCCATTGCTTGTGGGATAGGCATTTGACGGAATAAAACTTCGGTGTTCGTTAGCGCTTCTAGTAAACCATTTTGACGGATCGGCAAAGCTAATTTGAGGTAATGAAGTAATGAGCCATGAAGCAGCACATTGTACCATTGAAATATTTATTTCCTTTGGCCCAGGCTGATCGTGTTGTTCGAGTATCGCCAGCAAAACCTGAGAAAAAGCCTCATCACCGGCTTTTAAATCAATTAGTGGTAAACCGCAAAGCATGGGATCACCTTCAGGATCGCCTGTTAAATGCATATAACCGCTCAAGGCTTGCAAGGCCGGATCGTAACCGGCAAAGTCGGGATAATCTGGCCCCATGGCCGAGATGCCACACCAAATCAAATTCGGATTAGCGAGTTTCAATGTATCGAAATCAATACCTAATTTTTTATAGCCTTTAGGTAAGGTATTGCACATAAAAACATCAATAGGAATGGAAGCAATAATTTCTTTTAATAAATCTCTGCCTCTTTGTGTTTTCAGATTGATTGTAATGGCTTCTTTGCCAATGTTTGGTGCGATAAAATATGCGTGACGGTCTCCTTCACCGGTCTCTTCACCAATATATCGGTTCGGGTCGCCAGGTGTGGGCGTATTGTCAGCGGCTGATTCGAGCCGGATAACCCGCCAACCTAATTGAACGAATCGTTGGGTAGCATACGGCAGTGTCAATGCCTGTTCGAGGGACAATATGGTTTTCCTGAATCCCATCTTTAAAACATTACAGGTTCATCATACTCTCCATAAACATCCTTCAATACCTGAATAATTTCACCAACACTGGCATATTGTTTTACCGCGCTGATAATACTGGGCATAAGGTTTATATTTTCTGTAGCTGCCGCTCTAATTGATTCCAGAGATTTCTCTACTTGTTTATTATCTCTTTCTTGCTTGACTTGACGAAGGTTTTCAACTTGCATTCGGGCAGCTTCCTCATTATAAGGGTGGAACTCAACCGGTTTGGGTGGTTCTTCATGTTTATAGCAGTTGACTCCTACCTTTTTCACATGTCCATCCTGAATCCCTTGCTCCCTCAGATAGGCTTGTTCCGATACTTTATCCTGAACATGGCCATTGGCAATATTCTTTAAAATGCCACCTTCGGCATCAATTCTGTCCATTTCAAGGGAGATGGCTTTTTCCATTTCATCCGTCAGCGCTTCCACATAATAAGAGCCTCCTAAAGGGTCCACGGTATCGCATATACCCATTTCATGAATCATAATTTGCATGGTTCTCAAGGAAATTTCAGCCGCCTTTTCTGTTGGAATTGTATAGGCTTCATCATAAGAACATAAGGCCATTGTTTGCGTACCGGATAAGGCAGAAAGCAAGGCATAATAAGCACTGCGGATAATATTATTCTCGGGCTGTTCTTTGGTAAGCCCTCCGCCTCCGCCTCCAGCAATCATTCTCAGCCAGCATGATTTGTCATTTTTAGCACCATACTGTTCTTTAATAATTTTCGCCCATAATCTCCTTCCACCTCTGAACTTGGCTACCTGTTCAAACAGATTTCCATAAATATCAAAATTAAAAGACAGCCTCGAAGCAAATTCGTCAATATCAATACCGCGTTTAAGGGTTTCGTCTGAATAGGCTTTGGCGATACAGAAAGCATAGGCCATCTCCTGAACCGGATTGGCTCCTGACTCCCTGATATGATAACCACAAACACTTACCGGACTATATTTCGGAACATGATGAGCGCAATATTCAACCGTATCAACTACCAGTTTTACCGAAGCTTCCACTGGAAATATCCAGGTGCCTCTGCCGATAAATTCTTTCAATATATCGTTCTGAGCTGTTCCACGAAGCGTACTGATATCGTAGCCCCGTTTTTCTGCCAGAGCAAAATACATGGCCATCAATACAATAGCAGAGCCATTGATGGTGAGTGAAACCGTGATCTTATCTAAATTGATCCCTTCAAAAGCTTTTTCAAAATCAGCCAATGTATCGACCGACATCCCTACTCTGCCAACTTCACCTAATGCCCGGCTATCATCTGAATCGAGGCCAATCTGAGTAGGAAGATCGAAAGCCACATTTAATCCAGTTTGACCATTTTTTATCAGGAAATGAAAACGTTCGTTGGTTTCTTCGGGTGTGGCAAAACCCGCATACTGGCGAATGGTGAACGGTCTTTTTCGATACATCAATGAGTGAATGCCCCGCGTAAATGGATACGCTCCGGGCATTTCTTCCGAACTCTGTTTGTTTACAGAGTCAGCGGTATAAACCGGTTTAACCTCTATTCCTGATTCAAGATATACCGCTTGAACGGTCAGGTCATCTTTTGATTTCATTTTAGTTTGAACTGCCATACGTTTAAACCTTGGTTTTTACAGATTTAATGTTTGAATTGTCAGCGAGCCGGGATTGTAATTCTTTAAAGTAATTACAAACTTCATTGATGGTGGTTCCGGTCGGGAAAGCAGCAGAAGCACCGAGTTTTAATAAGTTTTCACAGTCGCCTGCAGGGATATTGCCACCCACAACCCAAGGAATATTTACTTGTTTTTCATGCAATACTTCATCAAGCTTTTTGCAAAGTACGTTGTGCGTGCCCGACAAAATAGAAAGCCCGATTGCATCGACATGCTCATTCTGTGCTCGTTCTACTATTGATTCAATCGATTTTCTTAAACCGGTATAACTAACATTGAATCCGGCATCAATAAGAGCACGGGCCAGTACTTTCACACCGACATCATGACCATCAAGTCCGGGTTTTGCCAATAAAATCTTCATTTTATCCATGATCAATTAATTTTCGGATGAAACAATGATAGCTGAAGCAATGGCTCCAGGTCCACCAATATTATGAGATAATCCTGTTTTGGCTCCTTTTACCTGACGCGCTCCTGCGCGACCTCTTACTTGATTTACAATTTCTGTCACCATTCTGACACCGGTAGCCCCGACAGGATGTCCGCATGAAAGCAGTCCACCGCTTACATTCACCGGAATTTCGGCCCCCAAAGCGGTAGAGCCGCCCCGAATCATGTCTTTGGCCTCACCGGGTTTACACAAACCAAGATCTTCGTATGTCACCAATTCGACCACTGAAAAGCAATCGTGGACTTCAACCAAATCTAATTGTTCGATCGGCTTGGTAATGCCTGCTTGCCGATAGGCTCTTTTAGCCGCTTCGCGGGTAGCTTCGAAGGAGAGGAAATCGTGATTCGGATCAAAGAAAGGCATATCCCAACCGGTAGAAACCGATAAGCCTATGCCTTTAAGATAAGCCGGAGTCTGTTTCGAAAGATCAATATCTTCATTGCGTACCATAATGACACAACTTGCACCATCAGTGGTGGGGCAACTTTCGAGTACCGTTAATGGATTAGCTACCATAGGCGATGCCATCACCTGATCCAGCGTAAAAGCTTTATGATGATGTGCCTTTTTATTCAGAACTCCGTTTTTGTGATTTTTGACCGAAATATTAGCAAGGTCTTCTCTTGTTACTCCATACTCTTTCATTATCCGGTTTGCATAAACAGCAAAAGTACCGGCTGCTGTAAATCCTTTTTGTAGATAAGGATGACCCAGTTCAACCATCATTTTCACAATACTGTCCTGTGGAGCCCGGTCACGCAATTTTTCTACGCCCAGTGCCATAGCTATATCACACTCACCGGCCAACAATGCATTGGCGGCATTTCTTACCGCATCGGCACCTGAAGCGCAATAGTTAGAAACACGGGTTATCGGAATATTATACATAGACAAGGGTTCCGCTAAATCCATTCCGCTACGGCCTTTGAAGACGCCAATTTCAGGAAAGGCAGTTGAAATCCAGGCAGCTCCGATGTCATCCAGAGAAATTCCGGCATCGGCTACAGCTTCGAGTGCTGCCTCTCTGACGAGGTCATCAAAGCTTTTATTGAATAATTCGCCAAAATGAGTAACACCTGCTCCGATAATCGCTACTCCTGCAGCTTCTTTTTCTTTCATCCTTTAATATTTTTTACGCCCCCAATCCTGCATTTCCAGAAATAATTTGGTTTGTTGTCGTGCTCATTCATTTTCCGTAAGACTAATTCGCCTGTAAGTCCAATTAAATTTTCATTCTCTTTATACATATCATCGGTCTGTTGAACAGTCATTCTTCCACCCGAATCAAGATTCATCACTAACATAACAACCGGAGGAAATGAAGCCGGATAATAATGCTCGTTTGTATAGGTATAAATTTCACCGGTCCGGCTTAAAGTCAACTCATCAAATGTTGATTCATGGCAATGCTTGCAGCGTGCCGTTCTGAGATAAAATATGGAATTACATTTTTTACAACGATAAGCCCTCAAATGAATGAGGCTTTCTTTTTCACGCTCGCTAATCATTTCCGAACTAAACATGTCTTTCACTTCAATATCTCTCCCCGTAGCTGCTGCTTTTCTCAACAACAAATAATCTTGATAAGTCCTGACATTATCTGCAAGGTTCCAATAATATGCCCAATCAATTTTTGTTGATTTTTGAACGGAGTATTCCACGATATTGATTCCATTACAAGCATCGAATAAAACATGCGGAGTGCCTACATTCTTCAAGCTGTCTATCAGCCTGAACAAGGCATGTGCAGCGCCTAAATGGCCAGTTTCCGAAAGTAAGACATCACTTTCAACCTGCTCATTGATTCCCGCTTTCATGATTTGTCCTTTCAACACTTTGGCTGCATTAGCATTCAGAATGAAACGGAAAGACGCTTTCTTTTTGTTATTCAAATGTGCTGACCAGGTATCAAGTGCCAGGGCAAAATCGTTTTTCAGGCCGGCATCTTTCCCAAAGCGTGAGTCATAGTTGACCGGATATGTTTTGTAATTAAATACATCGGCAAAACCGGAGTCCATTGATTTAGTAAAATCAATGAACGCCATGCCCTTTTCAGTACCCAGAACAATAGCACATGCGCCATGTCCGCGATGATCCTTTAATTCATTTCCTATTTCAGGAAAGCTGCCATCGGAAGCCACGACAAGCGCGCTTTTGATTGTGCCGGCAGTAATTAAACGATCTGCCATGATGAGTGCATCGGTACCGGATCGTGATGAAGAACAAAAATCCAGGGCAAGTAAACCATGTGGTAAATTGAGCCAATCAGATAATTGGGAAGCATGATAGCGGCCCTTAAAAACCGGGCTTGTCGTGGAAAAAAAGACCGCTTCAGGTTTGGATGAATCAGCTGTATTTTCCAGGCAATGAAAAGCGGCTTCGTAGGCCAGGGTAAGGACATCCTCATCGGTATAAACGACTGTCCGTTTTGCACTTTTTCGTGGCTTTCCTGCCGTCAGTGTTTCATCACTGATTCTGTATTTCGGTAAAGCCAATCCATACGATATAATGTTCGACATATCTTCAATTCTTTATAGTCCTAAGTCCTTTGCAATATTGATTTTTAAAATTTCAGAAGTTCCTCCTCCGATCAAGGTAAATCTTGCATCGCGTAAGTAGCGTTGCATGGGAAAATCCATGGCATAACCATAAGAGGCCATCACCCTCGAAGCTTCGTCACAAATTTCATTGGCCACCTCAGAGGCATATAATTTTGCCATAGCTGATTCCCGGAAACGGGGTAAATCTTCATCGCACAACCAGGCGGTATGCATAACATAGTTTCGGGCAGTTTCAAGCTTTAAGGCCATGTCGGCTATCTTGAGTTGAATGGCTTGAAATTTTCCTATTGGCCGGCCAAACTGCTCCCTTGTTTTGGCATACTCTACAGCATAATCGAAAGCAGCTGTTGCAACACCAATGGCCAAAGCCGCTGTCATCACCCGTATTTCTGCAAGAATTTCACGAAGTCCCTTAGTACCGGCTCCTATTTCGCCTAATAAATAATTTTTTGGTAAAATCACCTGCTCAAAACTTACTTCGGAAGTTGGTGAGGCTCTGACACCCAATTTCTCAATACTTTTTCCAATATGAACTCCTTTGAGCTTTGCAGGGACAAAAAAGATAGATAATTTCTCGTGATTATCGGTTCGGGCTAATACGGTAAAAAAATCAGCCACAGGTGCCGAAGTAATCCAGATTTTCTGACCACTCAATTCAAACTGATCATCTTTAACTTTTACCAGCGTTTTTATAGACATTAAATCGCTGCCTGCATTGGGTTCTGTCATGCAGATTCCACCAATCTTTTTGCCTTTAAGTGCAGGGAGGAAATAATCGTTTTTAATTTCTTCATCAGCATAGCGATATAGAAAATAAGTTGCCATCAGCGATTGCATGGTACTGACAGCAGCCAAGGATAGTGAACCCCTTGCTAACTCAATAACAGCCAAAATATAGGAAATGATATCCATTCCCGAGCCACCTGCCGATTCGGGATAGCGCATACCGAAGAAGCCGGTTTGGGCAACCTCTTCAAATAATTTATGAGGGAAAACTTGCTGCTCATCCATTTCAGCAGCCTTAGGTATCACTCGTTTGTTTACAAACTCACGATAGGTTTGCTGTACCGATAATTGAATGTCGTTTAGCTTAAAGTTCATGCTATATTATTCTACAGTAAATCTTCTTATGCAATGTTCATCGCCATCAGGCAAAGTAGAAAGCGTTTCTACTTTGATCTGAGTGCTCAGTGACTCATTAACATCCTGCACTATTGTTTGGAACCAGCAATCGCAGCCGGGTCTGTCTTCTGACAAAGCATCTTTTCTTTTATGCCATTCAAACCAGGGACATGCATTATGCTTTACATGTGCCTCGGTATTATGTCTGATATCCAATTGAGCATCCTCCCCCATAGCAAGACTGGAATCCACTATCATTTGTGCTAATTGAGGAATGACAGGCTCTTCAGGTTTGATCTTTTTGAGAAAAGCTTTTGCCGTATCATGGCCAACAATTTTCCAGTACTGCATGACTGCATCTGTTGGATTCATGTCCGGATTCATTCTGATAAAAGCTTCCCTCCATTCAAAATGAGCAGCGCGTGTTATGCTGCAAAGAATCTTAAACTTCTCTTCTATTGTTGCCATTAGTTGATATTATCAGAATTTCTACGTGATTGTGATTTTTCTATGTCCGGTTCCTTTGAAATTTCATTGAAAACAATTCCATACTTTTTTTCGGCCTCTGTTTTGGAAATGATTTCATTTTCAATTTCCCGAATTACTTGTTCAAGCGGTCGCTCAAAAGGGTGTCCAAAACCACCACCACCGCCTGCAATTTGTTTGTATAGCGTTCCCGAGGGTATTTCATCAATAATATCTTTGCTTAATGGATTTAATGTATGACCATCCGGATAGTGTAACTCAATTTTGTTGACAATACTGCTCTTCCCTCCGAAGAGCCCGTATGCACCTTGTTTATCTCCGTCACCAAAAACAACCATTTTAGTGTTATCGGCTCCCAGCAGAATTTCTGTTTCAACGCCTAAACCGCCCCGCCATTTGCCGGCTCCGGCAGAATCGGTAAGATATTCGTGTTTCAAAATACGGTGAGGGGTTTGTTGCTCATACATTTCATAATCCTGATCGAGCACGCCACCCGATGCATCAATCATACCGATATGATCGTAACCATCAACACCTTTCAAAGCCCCCGAGCCACCTTTCATACCGAGAAAACAGATATCTACATATTTCTGACCTTTCCGAGGGTGAATACCGGTAAAAAGAGAACACAGCAAATGATTCCATCCGGCAGTGACACGATCAGGAATGGCCGGGCCGAGTGCTTTAAAAATGGAATCAGCAATCTGCGGACAAAGATGATTGCCAAAAGTTGTGGCAGCCGGATAAGATGCATTCAAGATAGTTCCTTCCGGTACTATGTACTTAAGCGGCTTAATCATGCCTTCATTATGAGGAATATTCGGATCAACCATTTGCAAAAAAGTGAGTGTTATGGCCGAGCATGAAGAAGTATATGTGCCATTCACAAAACCATTTGTTTGGGCTGAGGATTTTGAGAAATCAAATACAATGTCCTCGTTATTCACAACAATATGGCTTCTGATAGGAAAGGTAGAGCCAAGGTGTTTGCCGTCATAATAAACTGTAGATTCTCCCTCATATACTCCATTTGGGATGCCCCTGATTTCAGCTTTCATCATTTTTTCAGTAGCATCAAATAATGCTTGTTTATGAGCATGATAAGAATCAATGCCATATTTAGCAACTAGTTTTTGCAACCTTCGTTCGCCTAAACTGCAGGCCCCTATTTGCGCTTTGATATCTTCCTGAACCATCGTCAGGCGGATGTTGGCAAATAGTAAATCCCAAACATCCTTTCTCAAATTTCCTTTTTCATAAATTTTTACAGCTGGAATACGCAGCGCTTCCTGCCATATTTCGGTGGCATTTGGATTGTATCCTCCCTGAACCGCACCGCCAATATCAGCCTGATGTCCTTTGGCTGCTGACCAGCCAATAAGTGTATTATTAAAAAATATGGGTTTAAATATGGCTACATCGTTATTCTGATTACCCAATGTAAAAACATCATTGTGGATAATCACATCTCCGGGATAGATATTATCGCCATATTTCTCAATTAGCATTTTGCAGACAGGGCTGAGTGAAAACGATAATATTGGAAGATTTTCTTTTTGTTCCAGAATCTGTCCCTTTTCATCATACAAGCCGGTAACAAAATCTTTGGCTTCGCAGAGAATGGGTGACCTGGTGGTTTTCGTCAGCGAAATACTCATTTCGTCTGTGATAGACTTAAAGCTACGTTGAAAAATAGAAACCAGTATTTTATCAATATTGACCATTTTTTCTTTTTTAAACTTCAGCTTTTTCGTGAACTTTCATTAATTCTTCATGCGCATTTTCAGAAATCCCATTTGGAAATTTTTCTTTGTCATACACGATTAATGCACCATAAAAACCACTCTGACAATTGTATGTATTGCCCAGAAATACAGAGGTGTTGACCTGTTCAATAATGGCAGGGCCTTTGATCGTACATTTTCCGGGTAAGGCATCCCCATCATAAACCGGCACTTTTTGAATTAAGTCTAATTCAGGAATATAGGCTTTGCGAAAGTTTTTTAAGGCTATGCCAGCATCATTAACTTCATTTGATACATTATTATTAGCCGATATACTTTGTGGTTTGTCAGTTTCACCAACAGCTCTCAGCCGAACATTTATGACTTCGAGCAATGTGCCTTCCTCTTCGAGAGAATAACCAAATAATCTGTTATGCTCTGCATGGAATAAACTGCTCACCTTTTCTAATTTAAAATTCAAAATTGCACTGAGCGGTACTTCAACAGAAACTTCATGGTATTGTCCTTCATATCGCAAATCCAGGATAGGATTGTAGCGTATATTGTCTTCTTTGATACCTTCATTAAGCAGTGTTGATTTGCCACGGCTCATCATATCGTTATAAAGACTCAATAATTGTTCTTTGTCAATTTTATCAAAAGTGGTCATATAGGATTTAACAAAATCGTGTTTCAGGTCACCTAAGAGCATGCCTGCTGCGCAAAATATCGGCCCCACATCGGGAACAATAAACATGGGGATTTCTAACTCGCGGCAAATTTCACCTGCATGAATTGCCCCTGCACCACCAGCCACAATCATCAGGAATTCACGTGGATCGTAGCCACGCTCAACAGATACCTGCCTGACTCCTTGTGCCATATTCATGTTGATGATTTTGTACATACCGGATGCCACTTTGGTGTTTGATAGTTTTAAAGGTTCTCCTAATTTTTCATGGATGCATTTTGTGGTATCCTCAGCATTCAATTTCATGGTGCCTCCGGCAAAGAAATCTGGATTAAGATACCCTAGTTCAAGATCAGCATCGGTACAGGTAGCCTGTTCACCACCTAAGTTATAACAAGCAGGCCCGGGTTTAGCACCGGCACTTTGCGGCCCCATTTGCAAGAGGCCTCCGCTATCGAGCCAGCCTATGCTACCTCCTCCTGCACCAATAGTTATAATATCAAGTGTAGGCAAAGCCACCCGAAATTGATTAATTGAACCTTCAGTACTAGTTATACATTGAGCATTTACTACCAGGCTTGCGTCAAAGCTTGTTCCGCCCATATCCATGGTGATGCAGTTTTCGAACCCCAGAAGGCCGGCAAAATACGCACCGCCAACCGGAGCAGCTGCCGGTCCGGATAAAACAGTAACTGCCGGATTTTTGCTTGCTTCTTCAGGAGTTACCACCCCGCCATTTGATTGCATAATGAGTAGACGCCCTGTAAAATGATGCTTTTGGAGTTTACTTGTCAATACATTGAGATATTCGGGCACCACAATGCCGATATATGCATTTATAACAGTAGTACTTACCCGTTCATAAAAACGAACGGAAGGAAGCACTTCGAAAGAACCTGTAACAAAGCATTCAGGAAGTTCTTTTCTAAGATATTCAGTAACTATTTTTTCGTTTTCGGGATTCAGATAAGAATTCATAAAACAGACAGCCACTGATTTGATTTTTCGAGCTTTCAAGACTTCAACTAAAGCATTAAGCTCTTCTGTTGAAACCGGCTGAATAACATGTCCTTGTGCATCCATTCGTTCATCAATTGTCAAACGATTTTTTCGATCCACAAGTGGAGGAATATTTTGATAATGGTTATTGTATTGTTCTTCTCTGATTCCTCTGCGCATTTCCAAAGCATCGCGGAAGCCCTTGGTTGTAATCAAAGCTGTATTAGCCCCATTTCTTGTCAGTAATGCATTGGTGGCTACTGTTGTTCCATGAACGATAGTATCAATTTTTTCGAAGAAAGTACTTTCATCAAGGTTCAGCTTTCCTGCCAAATCTTTAATTCCTTTGATAAAGCCAATAGAAGGGTCTTCGGGAGTTGATAAGGTTTTGTGCATCATAGCTTTACCTTCATCAGATACCAAAAAGAAATCGGTAAAAGTGCCGCCAACGTCAATACCCAATTTAAATCTGCTCAAAATATCCTCATTTCTAATGTGAACAATAGGTGCCCTACTCATTTCGGTAATTGCAGCGGGCACAATGAATGCACCCGCTGCTACCGTATTTATTACCAATTACTCAAGTATCAGGAAACCGGAATGGATTTATCCAGTTCCTTCAAACCAAAGTTTAATTGTTCATCGGTTAATTGATGATCGTGCAGTTTACCGGCAAAATAATCCTGATAGGCTGACATATCGAAATGTCCGTGTCCACATAAATTGAACAGGATTGTTTTTGAAGTACCTTCTTCTTTTGCTTTCAACGCTTCGCGGAAGACTGCTGCCAAACCGTGAGTTGCTTCAGGAGCCGGGACAATACCTTCGGCTCTGGCAAATTTTACGCCTGCATCAAAGCATTCCAATTGTTGAATAGCTACCGCTTCAATTAGTTTATCTTTCAATAACTGAGATACGACAGCTCCTGCACCATGATAACGGAGTCCTCCGGCATGAATCGGAGCCGGTACAAAATTGTGTCCCAGGGTGTACATAGGAAGTAACGGGGTCATTCCTACAGAATCACCAAAGTCATATCTGAATTGTCCTTTGGTTAATTTCGGACAAGATGCCGGTTCGACTGCAATACATCTGATGTTTTTGCCCTTGGTTAAATTATGATGCAGGAAAGGGAAAGCAGTTCCTGCAAAATTTGAACCTCCGCCAAACGGAGCAATCACGATATCCGGAAAATCACCGGCCATTTCCATTTGTTTAATGGCTTCAAGTCCAATCACGGTTTGATGCATCAGCACGTGATTCAGCACACTGCCGAGTGAATATTTGGTATGCTCATCCATAACGGCACGTTCTACCGCTTCTGAGATGGCAATACCCAGACTACCAGGCGTATTTTGATCTATGGCCAGTATTTTACGCCCCGCCTCTGTTATATCAGTTGGAGAAGCATAGACATCTGAACCCCATAAATTCATTAATAATTTCCGGTAAGGTTTCTGGTTGTAACTGATTTTAACCATAAATACTTCGCATTTCATTCCGAAATACTGGGTTGCAAAAGCCAGCGCACTACCCCACTGACCTGCTCCGGTTTCAGTGGTTAGTCTTGTAACACCTTCCTTCATATTATAATAAGCCTGAGGGATCGAAGTATTAGGTTTGTGTGAACCGGAAGGGCTAAGGCCTTCATATTTAAAATAGATTTTAGCCGGTGTATCAAGCATTTTTTCAAGATTACTGGCGCGATACAGTGGTGTACATCTCCACATTTTATATGCGTCTCTGACTTCATCAGGAATATCAATCCATCTTTCGGTTGACACTTCTTGTTTAATCAATTCCATAGGGAATAGCGGGGCCAGGTCTTCGGGCCCAATTGGTTGTTTTGTTCCCGGATGCAATGGTGGCAACATCGGATTCGGCATGTCTGCCTGGATATTGTACCATTGTTTCGGAATTTCCTTTTCGTCTAGAAGAAACTTTTTTTGTTTACTCATTGCATAGATAGTTTAAAAGGTTAGGAAATGGTTATACATAGAATGAGGTTTCGCCTCATTCTATTAAATTTAAAAAAGTTATTTCCCTTTTATTGTCCCGGATTTAATATTATCCGGTCTTTCTCTCATATATCCACTAACGATTTACAAATTCAGCACTTGCTCGCGGACCTTCTTCGATAAATGTTTTCAGTCCTATTTTCATATCCTCTGTATCCAAACACTCTCCAAACAAATGTGCTTCTAATTCAAGCCCTTTATCAAGTTCCATTGTTGCGCCTTCTAAAATGGCACGACAAAGGATATCATCTATTTTAGTACTCAGGGTTCCGATGTTGATTTCGGGTAACTTATCCGGGGGATTTTGCAGATGCTGTTCTGCTAATTTAGCATTAATTTCCCCTTTTTCCATAGCCAAAGCGATAGCAATCGCTTCTGTCATCAAATCCCCTTCTACTTCTTTCAGGATTAATCCATATTCCAATGCTTCTTTTGAAGAAATGGTGGATGCAGTTCGAAGCATTTCACTTGCTTTTTTAAAGCCAATTAATCGAGGTAATCTTTGCGTGCCACCAGCTCCCGGTATGATTCCTAATTTCACTTCCGGCTGACAAGCCAATACTTTCATACCTTTTCTGCTGATGCGCTGATGACAAGCCATAGCTAATTCATTCCCGCCTCCGAAAGCATATCCATTATAGGCACATAGTACCGGTTTTTTCATTCTCTCAATATAACTCAAGACCTTGTGAAAAGTCATGGAATTATTATAAGCATCTTCTTTTGTTTTTAATCCGGCCAACATTCTGATATCAGCTCCTGATACAAATGCTTTGTTTCCAAAGCCAGTTATGACGATACCTTTCAGCGTGTTGTCTCGCTCAGCTTTTATTATTTCTGAGTGAAGGTCTTTTATAACTTTTTCATTCAGGGCATTCAAATACTTTGGCCGCATGATGCTCAGAATAGCAATTCCATTTACATGCTTTGTTCGGATATCAGATAATTTCCATCCTCCTTCATCAACAGCTTTTGAAAGACTTTTTGGAAGGGGAAACTCCTTGTGTTCTTTACAAAATTCCTGAACCAGCTTCCATGATTTTTCGATACCAGTTCTGTTCATCAGGTCAAAAGGAGCTTTGACAACTAAAGCGATTTCTGTTGCCATATTCAAATCATTGATATCAACAATACCTAAATCCATGATGAAAGAGGCGAGTGCAAAATATGCCCCGAGAAACTGCCTCGTCAGCACATCGCTTGTTTCTGCTGCCACATTTACTTCCTCTCCTCTTTTAGCTGTTGGCCAGGCTGTTTGATTGACTACTGCGTCATGCAAGGATTTTGGCGAAGCAAACCAGGGGTTCACTTTATCGTGCATTTCATCCAAACCATGATCGGTAATCGGATTGCCTCCTGTTAGGTTTAAAGCGGTAAATGGGCCAACTCCCAAACCAAGGACTTTATGCGCAATTTTATCAATTTCTTTTACGGTTCCATACCCTTTTTCTTCACACAGGATAGCCGTTTGGCACAGCCCTTCAAAAATCGGATCGATTGCATAACCGTAGGAACTTCTAACCTTGATTGGTATTTTGCCTATGGTTTCATAAAATCCGAGTAACAATTCAATTATGGCAGCATCAGTATCTTTTCCGGGGACCAATTCAACAATTGGATTTCTTTCTGCCGGGAAAAAATAATGCGTTACCAGACAGCGGTTTTTATGCAGCATACTTTTAAAAATGACTTCCGGCTGCATGTGAGACGAATTGGAGAAAAACAGACAATCCTTATCACAGATTGATTCAACCTGTTTGAATATCATGTCTTTCACATTTTCATTTTCGGTGGCTGCCTCCAGAACAATTTGAGATCCTGCTACCTGAGCATAATCTTTTGTATAGGTAAATGCCTTCCGCATTGCTTCTGCTAATTTGGGCTTAAATGCGCCTGTCTCTTCACCTTTTGCTATTTTTTTTTCAATCTTGGTCCGGGCACTTAGCAAAGCTTGATCAGCTATATCAACGATCACAATTTTCACCCCGTATTGTGATACTGTTTTGGCAAAATGTAATCCGATATCAGGACCTATTTGTCCGGCACCAACTATCGAGATTTTATCAATTTTCAGCTGTTTGTATTCAAAACTCATTTTTCAAAATTCTTTATTCAGTATTTTCAAATAGGTGTCTAATTATGCTTTAAAAGTGGGTTTAGCCGTTTTCGTTTTCTTCAGTGTTTTTTTGTATTCATTACTGGCGAACAAAGCGGCCCCGAGAGAAACTACAAATTGTGGCCCGGCTATCATGTTAACCTTCTGACCATATCTCGGTTCAAGAATTTTTGCGAGATAGGGATGATGCTCAATGACACCACCAATCACGTAAATTGGTAATTGAGGGTCAATCCGCAGCTTAAAAATCCGATTGGCTATTGAAAGATATATACCTCTGGCAATATCATCAACCGATTTCCCTTCGAAAAGCCAGGACATAATTTCAGTTTTTGCGAAAACAGTGCAGAAGCTATTCAATTCGGCATCATTACTTGATTTGCTCGCCAAAACACTCATCTCAGTAATAGGTATCTCAGCCCGATCTGCGATCTCGGTCAGAAAACTACCGGTTCCAGCTGCACATTTATCATTCAGATAAAAATTTTCAACCTGATCATCTGCATTGCAATGAACAACTTTAATATCTTCTCCTCCTATATCGATAATATTTTTGCCTCCTTGAGCGAATGCACTGACACCCAAAGCAGCACAATTAATCTCAGTCTTTATCATATCCGCCTCATGCAAATGTTTGCGGCCATAACCTGTGGCGCAAGTGTACGATATATTAAATTCTGATCGGATGGCTTCCAAAACGTGGCTTACAGAAAGCTTATCGCGATCTATGGTTTTAATAGCCGTTGAGTAAATGCTTTGCCCGTTATTATTTATAATATTGAACTTAGTATAGGCAGAACCCAGATCAACACCCAGAAAGCATGTTTCATCCGTTCGATTTATAATCTTCCCTTTTTCTCCGATAGCAAATTTTGAATTTCCTTCGCGACCGGCAACAATGCCAGACATATTGGCCTGTAACTTTTTATTAGTCATGGCTTTCACCATATTTGTAAAGACTAGATTTAGCGAAGTCCGGATATAATGTTTGCGCCCGTAAGCAACGATTTTACCGTTAAGAAAATCAATCTCAGTCGGTCTGTTGTTGATTAAATCGACTGCTAGCGAAGGAAAGTGTGGCCCTGCTTTCTTGAGATACCTGATACATTTTCTAATAAAATCATCTTCAAAAAATATTTTTTCAGCTCCTGCCACTTCAACTGCTTCTTCAATTATTTGCTCAACCACTTCCATAGTGTCGGGCATTTCCATGGCTTCGCGAATAGTAAGTTTTCCGATGCCACATAAAGCAGAAAGGGACGCATTAAGGATGGTTTTTTCCCAAGCCCTCTTTATGATTTCAAAAGAGTCAACTGAACGCGTTGTTAAATTGACTGAGTTCAATAGAGCCGATATTTCATCAGCTATCATTTTACAACTATCGTCAATGGAAGCTATAAAATTCGGGGGGTTGAAAAAGGTAATTTTTACTTCATTGGGACTATTCAGATTACCGGCAAAATTCAAAACCATTCGTAGTGTTTTTGAATCGCCAAAAACAGCTGCCGGCATAAACTCAACATCAATTCCATTTTGAGCACATAGCGCATACGTATTATCAGAGATAAGGCAAGCTGCTTGTTCAAGGGCAGCCGGCATTTGATGCGTTTTTAAAGAAAAAATTATTAAGCTTGGCTTGAAAGTTTGTAGATCGCGTATATCGGTATAAATATGTTCAAATCGGGTCGTCTTTTTGATAACGTTAAGCAACCGGACACCCTCTTTCCGAATTTTATTCGTTTTCAAGCGATCTTTTTCACAAATAGCTACTTCGCAACCGGCTTCTTTGAAATGTGTAGCCAGCGTCATTCCGACAGGCCCCATTCCTATTACAGCAATTCTTTGAGTAGTTTTAAGCTCAATGGCCTCCTTATTATTCGTATGTGCTTTATCTTTCATCATGCACAATTCTATTTTATAATAGCCTCCTTGCTGGCAATTTGTTCCAGAAATGTTTCAATTTTTGTTGTGGATTGTCCTTCAGAGAAAAAACGTAAATCATTCAAATCTCCTTCTATAACTAAAGTAGGAATTCCGGTTTCCGACTTGAGGCGCTGAGGTATCCCAAATCGGGCATTTGAATTATTGAAACAAGTTTGGGCATCATGAAAAATCATGCCATCAATTTTGAAATCATTTATCCATGATTTAAGCATATCCATTTTTGCATTTTCACCGCGATTGATAAATATTTTGGTGTAAGCCAGAGCACAGGATTCAAAAGGTTTAGCCGGATTGAAATCTTCAAAAATCCAGGAATTGCAATAGGTAGAAGCTACCACCACGGATTGATTATCAAGAAACAAATTTGAAAGGTATCTTAGCTTGCCCCAAATGGGCATACCATCCCAAAAAATCCGGCTATGGCGCGCTGATAATATGGTCCGGCTATTTTTCACATTTTCATTAAGCTCATTGAGTAATGCCTGATAATAATCTTTTGCTACCTGTGTACCTCTCAGCACTACAATTGGGCCCATGTGTATGGTTCCGTCAAAAAAGCTGATTGGTGCCGGATTATTCTTTGCGGTTGCTAAAACTTCCTGCCAAAGCAAGGTTGCTTCTGCACTTAACTGCAGCGTTTTGTTAAATTTTTCGAGATCAAATTTTTGTCCTGAGGCCTTTTCACAAAATGGAATCAGTGCTTTAAATTGCTCAGAGACATAATCCAGATCATCTTGTGTAATATCTTCTAAATATCTTGGTGGTTTGATACCGGCAATCGGGCAATTAAATTCCCGGGCGAAGAAACCAAACCAATCTTGCACTTCGCGGCATTGATTGGTATTGTAAACGATCAGGTCTGGTCTGGGAATTGATTCAAGTCCGTAGTGTTTTGCAAGAGGTGTTTCTTTTCTAAGGTAGGCACCGATGTCGCTGGTGGTATAAGAACATACATGACTCGAGAACCCTATATTAAAGGAAGCAGGTATATAATCTGAAGCTGTTCGGGTAGCGCCAATCAAAGCACCATGATTTTCAGGAAAATACACTTCGAATCCAAAGGATCTGAGCAATTCGGCCGGCCCGACACTGGTACACCAAGCTATTTTCGGAGCATCAGCTAATGAGCGGAAATAATTACCCATAACTTGCTTGAGTAAGTGTGCGGATTTTAGTTTATACGGTTCGCTCATTTTGCTTTTCGATTATTCAGTTTAATCAAATAAGCCTCTTCAGGTTGACTGTCCTTATGATACATACTTTGTATGTTCACTTTATAGGCATCCACAACATTTTTAGCTGCCATTTTCATACTCGGTGTCAGTGTATTATTTTCAATACTCAATTCATCATCAATAATTGTTGCCAGCCGAATTCGGGAAAATTTCTGTGCGATTTCACAATTTGTTTCGTTCAGACAAGCATGCATACAATGGCTAAGCTCGTCCAGATTATTAGGACATGCACATCCTTCCATGGGAACTTGAGCGTCTTTTGCATTCATCAATTTCCTGTTCGGGAATATTAAGGCTACAGGATATTCTTCGCCACTACCTGTGACCAAGGCATAAGAAACCAGATGGCACTTCTTTTCTATCATTTTCTCCAAATCAGTGGGAATTACCTTTTCTCCGTTCGATAGCTTGAAAATACGATCTTTTCGGGTAATTAATTGCAAACCAGTTTCAGTTAATTTTCCTATATCTCCAGTCCTGAACCAACCATCATCCGTGAAAGTGTTTTTGTTAGCCTCTTCATTATCAAAATACGAATGCATGACATTAGGGCCACTCACTTGAATTTCGTTATCCTTATCTATTCTGATAGCCACACCGGGTATCGGTTTTCCGACAACGCCAACTTCTCTTGTAAGGGTTGGATCTGTAAGTGAGCAACAAGGAGATGTTTCGGTAAGCCCCCAACCTTCGATTACTGTAATCCCTCGTTTTTGAAATGCTTGAGATAAATTTTCCGGTAAAGGTGCTGCCGCTGTAAAAATGAATTTTAATCCGGAATTAAAAAACAAGTTTTCATCATCCTGATTTTGTTGTGTCAGCTCAACCAAAGCTTTATAAATCTTTGGGATACTAAAGAAAACCGTTGGTTTCACTTTACGCCAATTGTTAAAAATTTCTGTAGGGTCTTTCCCATAGCTCGACTCAAGTGAAATGGTAGCACCATTAAATAGAGCCGTATACTTTTCAAAAATTCCTCCAAAACTGTGATGCCATGGTAGATAACTCAAAAAGCGGTCGTTTTGATCAACATCCCAAACAACACTTAATGCTGCCTGTTGTGACAGAATGTTTCCATGAGTAAGTTGCACACATTTTGGTTTTCCGGTTGTACCAGAGGTGTACATATTGAGACAGATATCATCATTATTTGCTTCAATATTAAAAGCCTCCTGAGCTTTTGGATGTTCTTGCAATAAAGTATGGAAGGGACTGAGATTATGAAATCTTTTATCATTTTGGTTGGCAAAGGAGAAAATATGTTTTAGTGGTAAATCAGTACTAATTCTATTTAGCTGTTGTTGCCCTTCAACTGCCAGAAATTTCGCCTGACAATGTTTAATTAATAGGTCAGCGGTATCCTGATAAAATCCGGCAAAAATGGGTACGCATATACCTCCTGAAGCTTTAATGGCTTGCCCCAGTGCCAGCATATCAAGATTGTTGCGCGAAAAAATGATCATTTTATCACCTTCCTGAAATCCAAAGTCACGCAAATTAGCTGCTATGTTTTTCACTCGATGAACAAAATCTTTCCAGGTGATGCCACGATAAATACCATCCCCATCCTGCTGTTGATAAACAATACGATCCGCGAATTTTAGCTCATTTTGAAGCAGCATTGTTGCAATATTGGGTAATATTTCCGGAAGTATTATATCCGACCTCATTACATCCATTGTATCTGGCTTTAGATTCATCATGCGATAACTGCTGAAGCTTCTTTTTGTAATTTTTCATAGCGATACCCCCCCCATAAGGCGGCACCAATTGCCCCGGCATAAATGGCATCAGCAGGTGCTTTCACCTCCACTACGACTTTACTGTCGGCTAATAATTCTTCTATGGCCTGGACCATTCCTTTGTTCAAGGCCATGCCCCCTGTAAGTACAGCGGGTGATTCTGGCTTTAAAGAGCCTAATAATCTTACGGCCCGATTAGCAACAGATAAATGAATTCCTTTAATAATATCCGGTGTTTTAATACCGCGTGAAACCATATTAATAACATCAGTCTCTGCTAAGACTGCGCAAATACCTGAGGGTAATTCCGGTTCTGTAGCGCTTAGCGAAATGTCGCCTACTTCCTCAATAGCCAATCCTAGATAACGGGAAATATTTTCGATAAACTGACCGGAACCGGATGCACATTGACCGGTCATTTTATAATTAAGGACTCGACCTTCACTATTAATTTTAATAGCTCTTACATATAGCGCACCAAGATCGATAACTGTTTTGCCTTCTGGTTCCAGAAAAATAGCCCCTTTAGCATGTGTCGTCATACTATAAAAGTGCCCGGTCTTTCTTTTCACCATTTCTCCTTCCCCTGTAGAAGCCACATAGGCGAGTTCATCAAAAGATAAACCCGCTTGTTTTAATACGGAATTTATCAAATCGTCAGATACATGGGAAGGATTCCTTTTTCTAATTTTTTCAGCGCGTTTGGCTAACAATTTTGGTTTTATACCATATTCCATCAACACTGTTTTGATATAGCTTCCACCTACATCAATACCTAAAGTATATTTTGATTGACTCATAATTATTTTGATTTTATTTTTTTATACTGCTTTTGCTCTGCTTGTTTTCTTTTTCAGCGGCAGATCAATATCAATATTCCTTCTAGCAAACATAGCTCCACCCAAGGCACCCATAAATATTGAATCTGTGTGTACATTTATGGTGATGTCATCTCCATAACTTTCATGAATCATGGCAGACACATATTTTAAAACTGCTTGATTCCGGGCAACGCCCCCGGTGAAAGTAAATTCATTATGAACCCCTCCGGAACGGGCTATCAACGACATGGCACGCATAACGATTGAACGATGTAAGCCGGCCAGTATATCCGATCTTTTTTCACCAACATTCATCAGTTCGCGCAGCTCAGCTCCGGCAAATACGGTACATGTTGAACAAATATTTACTTGTTTATCGGCCTCCATCGCTAAGGGGCCTAATTCATTGAGAGAAATGTTGAGTTCATCAGCAATATAACCAAGATATCTCCCGCATCCTGCAGCACAGCGATCATTCATATGAAAACTGGTTACCAATCCAAAACCGTCAACTTGTATTGCTTTGGTGTCCTGCCCACCGATATCCAACACAGTTCTGGTATCAGGGAAAACAGCATGAGCACCAAAAGCATGGCAAAGAATTTCTGATTTTATACATGATTCCGGAAAAGGCAGTAATGCCCGGCCATAACCGGTTCCAACCATATTAGTAATTTCTATCTTCTCATCTGCAATGAGCTGAATTTGTTTCGCAACAATTTGATAGAGATGGCTGCCTTCAGTTAATTCCTTATAATCTCCTGCTTCAACCAACATATCTAAAGCATCGGTTGATAATTGTTTGAAATCAAACTCAATCATTTCATTTTCAACCGGTGTGATACTTTTATCAAAAACGAGCATGAACTTTTCGAAATGCTCCGATTTCAGTAATTCAACAGCCTGTGTATATTGCTCGTTTACAACATCACGGAAAAATTGACTTTTCCTGGCCAGTCCGCCATGTAAATAAGCTTCTTTAATTTTAGGTCTTATCAGGGCAATCAGGCCCGGAAGTTCATGAAGGATAATTTTTGATAAGTCGGCATCAAAGGCACTTTCCCCAACTTTTAAAAATTCTTTGTATAATTTCTGCAAACGAATGTCAAATTCCAGAAAATGAAAAGCATCATCAAGAGAAACTAAAAGGTCTTCTATATTTTTTGGTAAACCTGATTCTGCTCTCAAATTCTGGTTAAGCAAGGTAAAACGGGTATCATAAATTGCTTCTTGCCTGGCGATATCTGCAGCTACTTTATAATTCGCGCGTGTATTCGTTATCCCTTTACCAATGATTTCATCTTTCTCATTGATAATTACGGCTTTTGAAGTAGTGGAACCAAGGTCCACACCTAAATAGTATTTGTTCATGCTACGGGAGTTTTCTGATTTAGAATAATTTTTCTTTGTTCCAACATCTGGAAGAAAGAATCTAACCTGTTTTTGATGTTCGAAAAGGAGAAATATCTTGGGTCAACCAAATCAGATTCGATGAATCCAACCGGGACTTCCAAACGTTCTTCAAGTGTTCTCATCATCATTAACTGACCGGCAGAGAATGAGTTACAGCTTTTGATTGAATTAACCAAAAAACCGTCTGCCTGATACTCGGTGATATATTTGGACAAAATATCGATCCGTTGGGGCAGATTGTGATTTGTATAAACGGTCATGCAATAGTCCGAAAGGCTTTCGAGTGGTTTATCAGGATTATGCCTGAAGCCAAGGTCGAAAACACCTCCAACTTTAGTATAGCTTGAAGCCACAATGACTACACCCAGATCATAAAACATTTTCCAAAATTCGCGGAAATTGGTCCAGTTTGGCGGGCCTTCAACCACGAGTCTGAATCTTTCATGCGTCATCTCTCCTTCTGGAGTTACAGGACCTTTACCCAGGCGGATACGCTCATTAATTTCATCTAGCAATTGTTTGTAGTATTCTGTGGCCTCGGGGGTTCCTCTGAATCCAATATTGACCGGGCCGATATAATAAACACCTGCAAAATACCCGTCAATAGGCGAAGGTTTGTGCTTTGCCGATTCGAATATCTGAACCAGATAATCCTCGGCTTCGGCTGCATTGCGAAGATTTTGTTTCAGTTTTTCTTCGTCAAACTTTTTCCCGGAAACTTTTTCCATTTTAGGAATTACTTCTTCGCGTAACTGTTTCACCATGTATGCCCGCATTTCAGGGGTTATTTTCCCATCTTCCTGATACGGTGTATGCAACATGGCTACTTCAACGCCCGGATAGATCCGATCAAGCGTTTCAAACCATTTCATGAAGGTAAAACAGCCCGTATAGCTGAGCAACAAAAGGTCTGGTGGTGGAATTTCTGTATCCGCAGGTCCGTTGTTTCCATTCAAAAACATACCAACATCACACTTTACATAGGTGCATACATCTTCTGAATGCCCCATTTTCTCAGCTTCTTTGATAAAACCGCCAGAACGTTTTTTCATCCCCGACTGGAGTGCGTTGATTTCAGGATAAACGGGCAGCATATCGAAAGAGCGAATCAGTTCACTCAGGTTTCCGGGAACAAAAGTGTAAACAACTTTTTTACCGGTTTCCTTTACATGGGCTAAATCATCAAATAATCCTCCGATCATTTTTTTCTGGAGGACCATGCTTTTTTCTTTGTTTACATCTTGGGCCATAATAGTATTTCTTCTGGGTTAATTTAAATTGCAACAGGTTCGTCCCATAATTTAATGGAATCGGAAAAAGCTCCAACCTGTTCCTTAATTACCTTAAATTGTCCTGTATTTTCACTGAACTTAATACTGATATAACGAATATTTCTATCCTCACAATCTTTTTGAAGTATTGGCCTATCAAGGAGAGCCGGATCGCAGAAACTTGGGGCGGCAAATATGATTCCGTCAGCTTTGCGCTTTTGTGCTAGAGCAGCCAGTCTGATTCCCTTCGGATTGTTTACATCATATACAGAGGATGAGAAAGTGCTCATCTCAACATAGGCATTGGCCAATGCAGTGAGGGGATCATCCGATTGGTCATCTATTTCACCTTCTATCCAGCGCGAACCAATCAGAAAATCATCATCGACAATATAACAACCAGCCTGCTCAATCGAGCGGATCAGTCCGACAGGTGGTTGCTCACAAAAGGATCCGGATACAACAACCTTAATATTATCCATGGGTACTCCAACATCCTGACGGATATACTCCAGCACCTCTTGCAACATATCATTGTGCTGCTCAACCGGTATAACAATTCCGGCCCGCTCAATATGATACAAATCAACAGCTGACAAGCGCCATGGAAATTCCTGCCGGATATCATAAATCTCATTGAGCATTCTACGATTGAGATTCTGCAGTCTGATTGACTCATTCAATCGATCCTTATCCAAGGTAACACCATTAATTTTGGTTATATAGTCAGCAATAATTTTCAGTTCATTCCGGTAAAAAACACCTCCGGTTTCTCTGCTAAAATCTTGTGGATAATCAAGATACTTTGCAAATTTTCCTTTTCCCAATAACTGAAACATCCCTGATAAGTTTCGGATTACATCACAAATAGAAGGGAAAAGAAATCCGTCCATGGCATCAAAATGACCGTCAAGAGCCATTTCAATAAGCCCCCGCGGCATATGGCAAATATAGGATTGGTAATATGCATCCCCCTTTACAATTTGCTTCCGATCACCTGAGCCCATAATACCTACGGCCAATCCATTCATGGCATGAACCAGTTCCCGTGGGAAATAAATTGGCATATACCCCACAAGTACTCGTTCTTTTCCGGCTGATTTCCAGTTGGCAGCTTCGGTAAAATGTAAATCAAAGGCTGCTTCCTGACAAAAATGTAGTATCTGATCAATATTTTTCATGTTGCTGGCTAAATAGTCAATAATGTTTTTCAATTAAAAATAACTTGTTAAAACTAAGATTTTTTTTTGTTAAAACCAAAATAATTTGTCCATAAATTTGATTAACCATTGTTTTTCAGTCATTTAAAATATACGAACGTTTGTTAGGGTGTTGATAATATTATTCCTTATCTTTGATTTGTGAATAGTAAAAATGATTTTGGTGTTTTGATATTATCAGGGGGTATGTCTGAGCGTATGGCATATCCTAAAGCCTTTCTTCCTTTTAATACTACGCACAATTTTATCGAACAAATACTTGTAGAATATCAGTTGGCAGCCTGTAATAAGCAAGTGCTTGTACTCAACCATGCTTTGAATACAACCTATTGGCAAAAAAAACTTTCTAACATCTCAGCTCAGGGTATAATCTGCTGGAATAATAAGCCTGCAAAGGGGCGCTTATACTCTATTGCTATTGGCTTAGAGGCGTTTGAAGAAGCTATCCCCGTGTTTATTCAGAATGTTGATCAACCATTTATTACACATCAGGATATCAGCAAAATGATGCTCGCCTATACTAATAAATCATATTGCCAACCAATCAATAATAATTTGAAAGCACATCCTGTTTTAATAAATCCCGAGATGGCCAGCCTTATTAAAAAAAAGCACTCATCTCATGCAAGTCTAAAAACCGTATTGCAGGATTTTAAAGTAACATTGGTTCCGGTTAATAATTCAAAAATCAATGTGAACATTAATTCCTTACCGGACTATAAAACCCATTTTGCTGCATTATCTAAAATGACGGAGAGATGAAGACCTTTGCTGATTTACTTAAAATTGCAGCGCAAAGCAAATTGAAAGCCGCTATTTGTATTGTCGTAAAAACGCATGGAAGCAGTCCCCGGAAAGAAGGTGCAAAAATGATTGTTTTCGAAAATGGTGCAATTACGGCTACCATTGGAGGAGGCAAACTTGAGGAACAAGTCATCAAGGATGCCCTACGCGTAATTAAATCGGGACATCCTGAGCTAAGCCGGCATGATTTATTGCAACAACACGACATGTGCTGCGGTGGCAGTGTCGATATATATATAGAGCCTATTATGAAAAACAAAAAGTTATTCATCTTCGGTGCCGGCCATATTGGAAGAGCACTGACCTTTTTTGCCCAAACGCTGCCATTTGATATCACCATTATCGATGAGCGAAAAGAATACCTTGATCAAATAGGCATAGAGGATATTTCGAAAATGAACATGGATCCCTTAAAAGCCTTACCGGCAATACCTTTTGATACCGATAGCTATATCATCATCGTTACCTATGAGCATAAACTCGACCGCGATATACTTGCTTATTGCATAAACAAGCCACATGCATACCTCGGAATGATTGGAAGTATGAGAAAGGTAAAAATGACCAGGAAAATGTTTCTTGACGGAAAAATTGCTGACAAAAAATCACTTCAGGAAGTAGATATGCCGATGGGTAAAAATATCGGAGCAGAGACCCCCGAAGAAATTGCAATCAGTATTTTAGCACAGATTATTGAGGTAAAAAATAAGAAAGAAAATGTCTGAATCAAAAATTGCTCTGGTAACCGGAGCTGCAAAAGGGATCGGTTTGGCCATTGCCGGCAAATTAGTGGTGGATGGTTTTTTTGTCATTCTGATTGATATTGACGATGAAAACGGCAAAAAATCTGTCACAAGTCTTGGGGATAATCATGCACAGTTTATTCATTGCAATATTGATGATGAGCAAGCTGTTGATGCATTGTTTGAGCAGCTTAAGTCTAAGTATGGTAAGCTGGATGTGCTGGTTAATAATGCCGGTATTCTTCGCGATCGCATGATTCACAAAATGACTTTTGAAGACTTTAAAGCGGTCATTGATGTCAATCTCGGTGGCACCTGGCTGATGTGCCGTGCTGCAGCCTGCATGATGCGTGAACAAAAATCGGGAAGAATAATCAATATTTCATCCCGTGCATGGTTAGGCAATATGGGTCAGAGCAATTACTCAGCTTCCAAAGCAGGAATCATCGGATTAACCCGCGTGCTGGCACTCGAACTGGGGCCACATCATGTATTGGTTAATGCGGTAGCACCCGGGCTAATAGATACCCCTTTAACTCAAAAACTACCTGAAGAGGTAAAAGAAAAATTAATTAAAGCACAGCCAACCCGTGAAATGGGCAGACCTGAAGATGTGGCCAATGCGGTGGCTTTTCTTGCAAGTGACAATACAAAATTCCTTACCGGACAAACTATTTATGTGGACGGTGGAAAAAGTATTGGAGCCGGTTTGTAATACCTTTGCAGTGTGAATAAAGATATGCCCATATTACCCGAGATAATGGCTCCTGCCGGTTCTTTTGATGCCATTTCAGCAGCAATTCAAGCAGGTGCTAATAGCATCTATTTTGGGGTTGGTCATCTGAATATGCGCGCGCGTTCTGCCATAAATTTTGAAACAGAAGATTTTACTGAAATCGCTCAGCGGCTGAAAAAAGCCGGAATGAAAGGCTATCTTACAGTCAACACGGTGATGTACAATCACGATCTCAAGAGCATGCGCAATATCATAGACCAGGCTAAAGCAGCCGGTATAGATGCCGTTATCGCTGCTGATGTGGCCGTAATACAATATGCTGTTGATACAGGCATGCCGGTGCATCTTTCCACACAAGCCAATATCAGCAATATTGAGGCACTTGAATGGTATTCAAGATATGCCGATGTGATGGTGCTGGCACGGGAACTGAGCTTACGTCAGGTCAGACAAATTTCGGATGCCATACAGCAAAGAAATATTTGCGGACCCTCAGGGAAAGCGGTTCAACTTGAAATTTTTGCCCATGGTGCTTTATGTATGGCTGTATCCGGGAAATGCTATCTCAGCCTGCATACCTATAATGCATCTGCCAATCGGGGAGCTTGCATGCAGAATTGCAGGAAGCCCTATGTGGTAAGCGACAAGGAAGATGGTTTTGAATTTGAAGTGGATAATGAATACATTATGTCAGCCAAAGACCTTTGCACCATAGACATCATGCCGGAAATGATTGATAGCGGTGCCACTGTATTCAAAATAGAAGGAAGGGGCCGCTCGCCAGAATATGTTTATACAACGGTGACCGCCTATCGCGAGGCTGTTGAAGCCGTAGCGAATGGTAGTTTTAGTCCTGAAAAATTGGCAACATGGAAAACAAATTTGGCTACAGTTTATAACAGAGGATTTTGGGAGGGGTATTACATGGGTCGTAAACTGGGTGAATGGGCAGACACCGGTGGATCAAAAGCAACAGAGAAAAAGGTATATCTTGGAAAAGGGGTAAAATATTTTAACCGGATTGGAGTAGGTGAATTTTTACTCGAAGCACAGGAGCTAAAACTAAACGACCGGATTCTGGTGACAGGTCCAAGCACAGGCGTTCATTATGCCGATGTGAAAGAAATACGAGTGGATAATAAAGTAGTTGAATCGGCTAAACGGGGATTATCCATTTCGATACCTTTGGATGTAAAAATCAGACCGAGTGATAAACTGTATAAAATTGTCCCGATTGCATGATCAGAATCATTTACAGGAGGGAGAAATGCATTGGATGCGCTTCTTGTGTTGAAGCTAATTTTAAGCGTTGGCGTATGTCAGGCAAAGATGGTAAAGCGAATCTGATTGATTCGGTAAATAAGAACGGGTATCACCAGCTGGAGACCGGGATTGAAGAAAAGGAAGCGGCAGAAAAAGCGGCAGCTGTTTGTCCTGAAAAGATAATTGTAGTTCAAAATATAAAATAGACTCCTGATGGAGAAGCTTACGGTAATAATTAATGGATCGGAATATCGCATGCTCATAGAAGCACACGAAACACTTGCTTCAGTACTTCGGAACCGGCTGGGTTTAAGTGGAACCAAATTATCTTGCGAACAGGGTGCTTGCGGGGCCTGTACCGTTTTGCTTGACGGTAAAGCGGTTCAGAGTTGTATCACCCCTGCCATGCGTTGCCTCGATAAAGAAGTACTTACTATCGAAGGCCTTGCCCTGAAAGACGGACTTCATGGACTACAGCAAAAATTTATCGACAAAGGAGCCACCCAGTGCGGATACTGCACACCTGGTATGATTCTCACGGCTTACCATTTTCTTCAGAATAACCCTGGTCCTTCTGATGAAGAAATAAAACAAGCTTTGTCCGGAAATCTTTGCCGTTGTACTGGGTATAAAAAAATCATTGAAGCAGTCAGCGAATATGTCTGCGAACAAAATACAGGACAAAGTAAATCTGATAAAGAAGCATTTCGCATTGGTTCCAGACAACCCTATTTAGAAGCTGAAAAAAAGGTCAGGGGTACGGCAATGTATGCCAACGATATTCCGGTAAACAATGCCCTATGGTGTCATATCCTGCGCTCGCCCTATCCGCATGCCCGGATACTGAATATTGATACGTCTGAAGCCGAAAAATATCCTGGTGTCCGATTGGTCATTACCGGAGCTGATATCCCGAATCGTTTCGGAGTATTACCTATTTCTCAGGATGAGACCGCCCTGGCTATTGAAAAAACCCGGTACATTGGGGAAGGTGTTGTGGCTGTAGTGGCCGACAGCGAACAAATTGCCATCGAAGCCTGCCGACTTGTTCATATCAACTATAAGCCTTTACAAGCTTTTGTAGATATAAATGACTCTCTCGAAGATGCCGGAACGGCTGAAAAAATTCATGCTCATACCCGTGATAACAACAATATCCACAAAGTAGCTAAACTTCGTTTTGGAGATCAGGATAAAGGATTCTCCGAAGCACAGCATACATGCGAAATGAGCTTCGATTTCAAAGGCATCAATCATGGCTTCACCGAGCCACATGCCGCTGTTGCCCATTGGGATGATGACGGTCTGACAGTTGTAAGCGCTACACAAGTGCCTCACTATTTACATCTCGCGCTGGCCAAAGTATTAGCATTGCCAGCCTCGCGGGTCCGGGTTATCAAACCCCAGGTAGGTGGTGGTTTTGGCGGTAAATCAGATCCTTTCCCGCACGAAATAATAGTTGCTTTTGCTGCTCGAAAATGTAAACGAAGCGTTCGCATTCGGCTACAACGGGAGGAAGTTTTCCTGACAAATCACGGAAGGCATCCAACGGAAATGAGCATGCGACTAGGACTGGATAAAAATTTAAAGTTTTCCGTTCTCGATGCCGATATCAATATTGATGGCGGAGCCTATGGCAGTTTTGGGGTCGTAACTACCTACTATAATGGGGTCTTGCTTCAAGCTCCTTACGATATCAGCAATTTCGGTTTTGTTACGCGCAGAGTGTATACCAACAAACCTCAATGCGGGGCAATGCGCGGACATGGAGCGGTGAATTCGCGCTTTGCCATAGAGACTATGATTGATCAATTAGCTCATGACACCGGAAACGATCCTATTGAACTTCGCTTGAAAAACCTCCTTCCACCAGATACGCTAACAGTCGGTCAATACCGGATTACCTCCAACGGAAGCCGCGAATGTCTGGAAAAAGTGCGCAAGGATTCCGGCTGGGTAAAGAAAAAAGGGAAACTTCCTTTCGGGAGAGGTATTGGTGTAGCCAGTGGTTTTTTCATCAGTGGAAGTGCATTGCCCATTCACTGGAATGAATATCCTCAAAGTGTTGTACACCTGAAACTCGATCTTGATGGCCGGGTGCTTATTAGTTCCGGAGCCAGCGATATTGGTCAGGGCAGTGATACTATGTTAGCCATGATTGTTGCCGAAGTACTGGGACTGGATCGCAAGCATATTTTTGTACAATCGGCCGATACACTCCTTACGCCTATCGATCTTGGTTCTTATTCAAGCCGCGTCACTTTTATGGCAGGCAATGCGGCTAAAATGGCTGCCGAATCGCTTCGGAAACAGGTGCTTGATACAGTAGCTGCAGCTCATGCTGTGGATGATAATGAAATTCTGTTTGGAGAAAATCGATTATATACGAGTGACAATAAACTGAATATCCCCTGGGAGGAAGCCGTTGAAATAGCCACCCGAAAAGTAGGTGCACTGCAATCAAGCGGACAATATAATTCTCCTAAACTCGGAGGAGATTTTAAAGGAGCCGGAGCAGGTCTCAGCCCCTCCTACTCTTTTGGTGCTTTGGTAGCCGAAGTTGAAGTAAATCCGGAAACAGGCATGATAACAGTGCCTGAATTGTGGGGGGCTCATGATGTCGGTAAAGCACTGAATCGGATGGCAGTAGAAGGGCAGCTTGAAGGCTCCTGGCATATGGGCCTCGGACAGGCTATGAGTGAAGAAATGCGCTACGAAAACGGCCTTTTACTGAATGCTAATTTTATCAATTACAAAATCCCCACAAGCCTCGACACACCGGATATACATACTAATATCATCGAGACAATTGATCCCGAAGGACCTTTCGGTGCAAAGGAATGTGGCGAAGGCGCTCTGCACCCGGTTATTCCTGCTGTTTGCAATGCAGTCTTTGATGCGGTGGGTGTGCGTATTAAATCCCTGCCCATCAGCCCTGAATTTATTGTCAATTCTATTAAAAAAATGGGGACTAATGTATGAGAGGAAGTAAACCAAAAAACCTGTACCTACACCCGGGTTCGCTGATAGATTTGCAGAAAAAGATTGGCAGACATAGCGCTTACCGCTTCATTGCCGGAGGAACCGACCTAATGCCAAACCGCTACCAGGGTATCTCGGAAGAACCGGTGCTGATTGATCTTTCAGACCTGATAGAACTCAAAGGAATTAAGCAAGAATCAGATCAAGTGACTATAGGCAGCATGGTAAGCCTCCATGAGATTATTGAAAACCATATGCTACAAAAAGACTTTTCCCTGCTGGCAAAAGCCTGCCTGGCAGTAGGTTCACCGCTGATTCGCAATAGTGCCACACTGGGCGGAAATCTGCTTTGCGAAAACCGCTGTCTTTACTTCAATCAATCTGCATGGTGGCGCGATGCCATTGGTTCTTGTTTGAAAGACAAAGGCGACCGATGCATTGCCACAGGCAGTCTCAAATCCTGCTTTTCTGAATTTGTGTCAGATACGGCCCCTGCCCTCATTGTACTCAATGCGCAGGTAGAAATTATGGATGCCACAGGCAAAACCCGAATCATTCCTGTTGAAGCACTTTATACCGGTGATGGCATTCAACCCAGAACCCTCAATCCCGGAGATCTTCTGCTGCGGATTATCCTTCCTAAGAAAGTCCCTGCACAAAGCTATTTCAGAAAATTGAGGCAACGTCAAAGTCTCGATTTCACGGCTCTTACGCTGGCTGCCACCCTGAGTCATGAGGGAATATTGCATCTCTCTGCGTCCGGGCTCGATCCAAAACCAATAGTGATTAAAGAAAATCTGGATCATGATATAGAAAAAATAGAAAAAGCCGCCTTGCGACAAGCCCGCGCAGTAGATAATGATATGCTGAGCCGTAAGTACAGAAGGCAAATGCTGCGGGTTTTTATAAAAGATTGTTTCACTCAGTTTAAAATTTAAAATAATGCCTCAATACGACCCGACCGAAAGACTCTATACCGAACACAAAAATATCCTGGCTGCCATTGACACATTCCAGGCATTTTTACAACAAAATGGGGATCATCCGGATGTTTTAAAAACGGCTATCCCTGAGATAATTCGCTTTTTTCGTCACTATGCTGATAAGTATCACCACGCCAAGGAAGAAGCTGAATTATTTCCCATGATTACTGACAGTGATAACTGGGTGGCGGCCGATATCACCCAGGAGATGATTGACCAGCATACTACTTTCCGTGGCTATGCCCGGGAGGTGGAAGCTGCCTATGATGCTGCCGATTATGCCCAATGTGTGAAAATACTATTGAAATATACCGATCAGCTGAAAGACCATATTGCCGTGGAAGACAATGAACTCTTCCCGATGGCATTGGATATTTTTACAGAAGATGATTTGGAAAAGCTCTTTTTCCGCTTCGATGATGTGGACCGCGCCTTTGGCAGCGAACAAGCCGAAGAACTGCTTGGGATAGCGGGAAGCCTGGGCTAAACAAGCCATTCCTTCACTACAATTTTCTGCCTTCCTTCTATTATGTTCATAAATTAATTTTATACTTCATTTATCTTTATTGTAGATTTGAGCTATATCGTGTAATGCGATG
>CAYPSW010000017.1:0-43976 GCA_964413685.1 uncultured Chitinophagales bacterium | reverse complement strand
TTGGTTGGTTAACTGTGAAGCTGTCTGTCTCGGTACAGCCATGAGCATCCGTGACCGTTACGGTATAGGTTCCGGCTGTTAAGCCTGTTATATCTTCAGTCGTGGCTGAGTTGGACCATAAGTAGGTATATGGTGCATATCCACCGCTGACAGAAATATTGATAGCTCCCGTTGCGCCACCAAAACAGTACACATTCGTTTGAGAATCAAGCGTCACTTCAATGACTGAAACCGTTACTGTATAAGAATCTTCATCATCTTCACTTTGATCTCCATCATCATTATTCGGAGTAGAGTCAGGGTCGTCCTTATCAGAGGCAGTGACCTGAGCAACATTTTTGTAATCTCCGGAAGCATTTACAGTTACTGTAATTTCCAAATTTTTTGTCTGTCCATTGGTTAACGAATCAACATTCCAGGTCAGGGTATCATTAGAATAAGAAGCACCGCCATTATTTGAGACATAGGTGTATCCGTTTGGTATTACATCCTGAACTTCAACACCTGTAGTATTATTCACTCCGCTATTATGCACTGCAAGTGTAAAGGTGATGGTTTCACCGACACATGCCACCGTATTGCTGGATGTCTTAGTCAATGAGAGGTCTGCTGAACAAACAAGTGTTGCAATATTTTTGAGATCATTGATTAAGGTTGTATCTGACCCTATAGAGTAATCGCCTTTTGAGAAATCAGATTGCGGAGAAGGAAATTTATCCGGACCAGAGATAGCGATTACATTACTTTCCGGTAAGGTCGGATTTGGTACACCAACGACAAAGATGTGCGAACCATCGGATTTAACCGTATTAGCAGATTCGATAGCGTCCTGCAAATGTGTTCCGGGCCCATCGGAAGCGGTTGGCTCTCCGTCTGTAAAAACAAGTACCAATGGTGCTACTCCATCATCTATATTCATACTATGCACAGTATCTAATGCCCTATCCCAGTTGGTCATTCCTCCCGGATGATAGTATTCATTATCATTTCCTGATGAGCCATACAGATAAGTGTGAAAATCAGCAAGATAGGAAGCGTCAACTGTGCGGTATGCTGTTGTATTTCCAATTTTAGCCCGTCTGGCTCCAGCATCAAATTCTGCCACAGCCAGCCTTGTTCCACTACCTACCAGATTAGTAACCAAACTATCGGCTGCAGCTCGAACTGTATCCACAATACGCCCTATGGATCCGGATTCGTCCAAAACAAAAATCATATCCATGGGACAAGTACCTACCAAATCAGGGTTTGTCGCGGGACAATAGCTGCTCACCGAGACATTATCAAAACGATGGTATTCACCAGATCCGTCATTGTTAATACGAACCGTAATTTGCACAGAATCTCCGGCAACAACCGAAATGTTTTGAGTTGCCGTTTTGCTTCCACCGAAGTCATTACATCTCTCACCGTTTGAGCTGAACTGTACAGGCGTACTATTATTCTTGGAATATAGCACCTCTATACAATCATCACTTTCCAATTCACCACTCTCGTCATACTTTACTGAAGCCGTAATGTCGCAACTTCCACTTACATGTATCCATTTTGTTCTCCAATAGACATTGCCATCAGTTTTCTTTCCTTCAAACCACTTACCTCCGTTAAAATTCCGAACATCAAAATGATCGGGAGACGAGCCGGAAGGAATTTCAATGCTCCATTCGGTGGAAGTAGTAGTACCTACCGGGTAGCTCTCAAAATTCTCAAAATAGAGCGATTGACTGAAAGCCTGATTTCCAGTGAATGTACATACAAATGCTCCCATTAGGAGCGCATTCTTACAAAACCTTTTTGTAGAGAGTATAGCTGAATGTCTCATATTGCTATTGTTATCTTATTTCGTTAGTAATTTATATTGAAGGCATACACCCTCAATGGTCATTATTTTATTATAAATTATCTTAATTATCAGAATTCGAATACAAGGCCGGAAAGCGTTCAATGATTTTATCCTGTAGCTCCTTTACTAATGTTGCGGAATCCTGCGAAAAAGTACCTTGAATCTTCACCATGTTTGAATTATTATTCGACTCCAGAAAACGTAATTCAAGCACATTGCTATTCTGGGAGGCTTGTATCATCCCATTATCCTCATCGATTTTTGCAAGGGTGAAGCTCATGTCTTCAAGTGCCCACACACACGCATTGAATGCATCAGTATAAGACTCATTAACAGCATAAGTGCCTATGTCAATGGTGCTTTGGCTAAAGGCCTGACCATTGGTAAAAAGCAAAGCCCCTACCATAATCATTGTGGAAAAGAAGCTCTTGAATGATATCAAATTCAAATGAAAATTTCTCATTGTAGTAGTTTAAGGTTTATATGTATCCAAGCTGCCTAAAAAAGAATGACAGTTAGTAATCCCTGCCAATTAAAATCCTTCATAGGCTAATAAATAATTTTACATTCTACTATTCAAAAAAGTGGGGGCATTTGAATATTCCGAGGGGGCGGTTCTATATTACAAATCAAAAAAGTGTATTTCAGACACAAATAAAACCGCTTTCATTGACAATTCCAAATATTATTAAAGAAATTTTTCAAAAAAGGTGATAAAAAAGAATTGATAATCAGGATGTATAAATCTGAATTTCTATTGAAATACAATTGGCTCTTTTTGTCCGAAAACTATTTGAATTATACCAATTTCGGTTTGTTGTCTCTATGAAAGCTTATAATGCTTACCCGGAAGTGGTATCACTAATCCTTTAAATTCGAGCTCTAGCAGAGCTGACGACACCCTGCTACTATTGATAGGAGATGCCAAAATAATATTATCAATGGCCATAGAAATCTTTTCAGGGAGTAGATTCATGATGATCTTTTCATCATCACTTAGCTCAAGCGGCAAAACAGGTTGGCGGACTTTGGTCTTTTTTGGTTTATCATTCCAACCCATATTTTCGGCCATTTGGCTGACGGAAGTAAAAATGGCAGCCCGGCTTTGTTGAATTAGTTGATTACAACCACTCGAATATTCACGATCGATATCACCCGGAACAGCAAACACATCCCGATTATAAGAATTGGCTATAATAGCCGTTATGATGGCTCCACCCTTTACATTTGATTCAACAACAATTACCGCATCAGACAGCCCAGCGATGATTCGGTTACGTTGCGGAAAATTCTCGCGGTCAGGCATCGTACCAAACGGATATTCAGAAAGAATGCCTCCATTTTTCATCATTTTTCTTGCAAGATTGTTGTGCGCAGCAGGATATATTCTGTCTAATCCATGACCGAGTACGCCAACAGTTTGAAGACTGTTTTTAACTGCTTCATTATGTGCATTATAATCGATGCCATAAGCCAGTCCGCTTACTATTAATACATCGTATGGTATTAAGGCATTTAGCATTTGCCGAACCACTTTTTTACCATAATCAGTGGCTTTACGGGTTCCTACAATGCTAATAGTTCGGGTAGGATTTAAATTTTGATTCCCTTTAGTATAGAGAAGAATAGGACTGTCAGCACATTGTTTTAGGCGCAATGGATATTCATCATCCAGATAGAATAATACTTTTATGTTGTTTTTACGAACAAATTTGATTTCGCGCTCGGCTCTGCTAAGTGCTTCTTCTCTATTCAAGCTGTTCACAATGCCCGGACCAATGCCAGGAATTTTAAGAAATTTATTTTGTACAAAACTAAATACCTGCTCAACCCCGCCACAATAGCTCACCAGTGTTCTTGCCAGGAGTGGTCCGATATTATTAAGAAAGCTTAATGCAATACGATACTTTAATGTTTCGTCATCCACGCGCTAAAATTGTAAATTAGCCCACCAAATTATTAAAAATCTCTATCCTCATGAAAATATTCGGACGGATTATTTATTTCAGTTTGTTACTTACATTTATTGCAAAACCTGCTGTTCCATTATTCGGACAAGCTTACAATCCACTCTTGGTTCCAAATACTTTCAGAAGTACAGATAATCCGCATTATTGGAAAAATAAAAAGCCATTTCCCGCCTATTGGCAACAAGATGTTCATTACCGGATAAAAGCTAATCTTGATGAGGTTAAAGGCATTATTACCGGTACCGAAAACCTGCAATATTGGAATAATTCCCCGGACACATTGAGCTTTGTGTATTTTCACTTATATCAAAATGCTTTTCAACCGGGTGCATATTACGACCAATTACAGGATGCTAATCATCGGGAGACCAATTACGGTCCTTATACAAGCACGGGTTTGGGTACAGAAGTTGAAATTGTTTCTGTTAACGGCAAAGAACAAAGTACTGAATTAGATAACACCATTCTCAAGGTATGGCTTGATGAAGCATTGTTGCCGGGAACTTCGGTAAATTTTGATATCCGTTTCAGAACCTATTTTGACAACGAGGGAAATGTTCGCAGGCGGATGAAAACTTTTGATTCATTTGGGTTCAGGCATTTTGACGGGGTACATTGGTATCCCCGAATTGCTGTCTATGACCGGAAATTTGGCTGGACTACTGACCAACATCTTGACAAAGAATTTTACGGTGATTTTGGTTGTTACGATGTAGAATTAAGTACATCGAACGATAATATTGTTGGGGCAACCGGTTATTTGTTAAATCGGAAACAGGTGTTACCTGATAGTTTGAGGCAGGCTCTGGATATAAAAAATTTCACCAATAAACCCTGGGGCGAATCACCTTCTGTTATCATTCCCCACAGTGATGATCCTTCAACCCGTAAAACATGGATTTATCACGCGGAGAATGTTCATGATTTTGCTTTTACAGCCGATCCGCTTTACCGGATTGGCGAAAGCGAATGGAATGGAATCAAAACCTATGCATTAGTGGAAGAGCCGCATGCAAGGGGATGGCAAAATGCAGCCTTGTTTGCTGCCAATATCATAAAAACCTATAGTGAAAAAGTGGGGCCTTATGCCTATCACAAAATGATAGTTGCCGATGCACGGGATGGAATGGAATATCCGATGATGACGCTTGATGGAGGCTTCGATCCGATTTATCGCTCGCTCCTTGCTCACGAAATTGCACACAATTGGTTTTTCGCTATGGTAGGCAATAATGAAACCTACCGCGCTGCTCTAGATGAGGGTTTTACCGAATTTCTCGATTCCTACGGATTAGAACAAGTTGATGATGACACTTTAAGCGAATCGAAAATATTTTTAAATAAATGGGATAAAAAATTCAGAAAGGCAGTCAGTGTTCGTGATGAAGAAGTTTACCTCGCATACCTACAATCTGTTCAGAATGGCAAAGATGTTACTTTGAATACCCATTCATCCATGTTTAACGGGGCTTTGCGACACGGAGGAGGTTATCGCTCTGTTTATTTTAAAACAGCCAGCATGTTGTACAATCTTCAGTATGTTTTGGGAGATGAACTTTTCTGGAATGCGTTCAGTCATTACTTCAACCAATGGAGCTTTTGTCATCCCTATCTTGACGACTTCAGAAATTCAATAATTCAATACACAAAGGTAGATTTAAACTGGTTTTTCGATCAATGGCTTGAGACAACAAAATACATTGATTATAAAGTTGGAAAAGTGAAGAAAGGAGCAGATGAAGGAACCTGGGATATCACATTTATTAGAAAAGGAAGCATGCAGATGCCGGTAGATTTTACCGTTGAAACTGATCAGGGTACAGATCAATACACCATCCCAAATTCGTGGTACGCTAAAGCAGGAGAAGCAGATGTACTTCCCAAATGGTACGGATGGGATAAACTGCAAGCTGTTTACACAGCACATATCAAAGCCGAAGGCAAGATAAAAAACGTAATCATTGATCCCAGCAATCGGCTGGCTGATATCAATCGCCTCGATAATAGTAAAAAACCACCTCTTGATTTTCGCTTCGATTCTGAATTGATCAACCCTCCGGATAAGACCAAATATATTTTGGAATGGGGTCCGTCACTTTGGTATAATGCGGCAGACGGATTGAAAGCAGGAGTCCACTTCGAGGGCAATTATATGCAGCGAAATCATCTCTTTGACCTTATGTTGTTGTGGAATACAAAATTAATACGCGGAGGTATCGATTTTGCTGAATTGACGGGAATGGACACTTTGAAATTATCGCCAATAGATTATGACCTAAGCTACGAAACGCCTTTATATTTTGTATCACCTGATTTTTCACTCGCTATTCATGCCAGCTATCTGGATGCCATGCAATCTTATAAGATAACATTCAATCAGCAAATTTCAAAATTAGGCAACTTCGGACTTGACTTTGCTTTTTCAAAACTGACGAAAGGGGCAGCAGCCTTTTATCCCTATTTCAGCGATGAATGGGAGGCCGGAAATTGGAATAATTTTATTCAGATTAATTTGGACCATGATTATAAATACAAAAAAGGCAGGGGTTTCTTGCATTTTGAAGGAAGAAGCAGTTTTGTTTTCAGCGATTATAATTATTCATGGTTGGCACTCGAAGGTATTAATTATACACGGCTGGGCAAAATGAAATTAAATACTCGTTTCTACGGTCGAATGGGCAGCGGCCCTAAACAAGCCCCGGAATCTGCCTTGTATCTTGCCGGAGGAAGCCCAGAAGAATGGCTGAATAATAAATGGACAAGAAGCCGTGGTTTTATGCCAGCTGCTTGGGTGAATTATGGAAATACCAGCGGACATATTCAAAGCGGTGGCGGGCTCAATGCACGGGGATATGCAGGGTATAAAGCAGTTGAAACAGGGAGCGATCATATGGTCTATCCGGTTTACTCCGGACAATCAGGCTTTGGACTGAATGCCGAACTGGAATTCAATAAACTCATCAACTGGCAGCCCAAAATATCCAACCGCCTTAGGTTGAGAACCTATTTATTTGCTGATGTAGCATCGCTTACCTACGTTGAAAACTCGGGGCAAATAAGATTATCACAACCACGGATCGATGCAGGTCCCGGAATCTCTTTGACTATCAACCAAATATTGCATTTTGAAGAATGGAAACCTTTCACCATCAGGCTTGATATGCCCTTATTTTTAAATCGGACTCCTTATTCTGATCCAAAGTATTTTCAGTACCGTTGGCAGCTTGGCATCGGGCATAGCTTTTAATAAATGTTACCTGCGGATTAAACCTTTCTAATCTGCATTGCTCAAAGAGGCGTTTCAATTTATTATTCACTAAAACGCTTTATCATGAAAACCAGAAATTTTTCATTAATCCTTATGGGAGCAATGTTGGGCTTGACCCTGTACATTTCATCCTGTCAAAAAGCAGAAGAAACACTCGACACCCTCGATGTTAACTTAGCTGCGGACAATGCACTTGCAGAAGATGCATTTACTGATTTATCCACCTTGGCCGATCAAGCCTATGAAGGCAATGACCTATCTTTCAAAACAGCATCCGGATTTTTAATTGGCGGATGTGCAAGCATCACTAAAGACACCACCTCATTCCCACGTTTGATTACGATCAATTTTGGACCGGTGAATTGCCTTTGTGCCGATGGTAAATACCGGAGAGGTAAAATTTTTATTTCCTACACCGGTCCCTACAAAAAACCGGGTACGGTCATCAATATCACAACGGCCGGCTATTTTGTAAATGATAATCACATTATGGGTACCCGTACAGTCATCAATCAGGGATTGAATGCTGACAATCATCCTTACTGGACCATTACGGTCAACGGGAAAGTGGTAAAGGCTGATAGCAGCAAGATTTCGTTCACTTCGCAACGTACCCGAACTATGATTGCGGGTTTTATGACACCTCAGGTATGGAATGATGACATATTCCTGATTACAGGAAGTGCATCGGGAGTCAGTGGGGCTGGAATCAGTTATGATGCTGATATCACCGTGGCCTTGCGTAAAGAAGTACCCTGCCCCTACTTTGTTTCAGGTATAGTAGAAATAACTCGTTATGTTAATGGTCCTAAGGTTTTCACGCTGAACTATGGTAATGGAAATTGCGATAATAAAGCTTTACTAACGGGACCAAACGGATACACCAAGATAATAACACTTCACTAAATATTTAGTGTTTATTGGAAGCCGCAGGTATTTTTTACTTGCGGCTTTTTTTATATAGCGATGTAAAGCAAATACTTTTCTGTAAACCATGCTTCATCGAAGTAATCAGAGATAGGAATTTGATACATCGTCTCACGGATGGATTTTATTTCGTCTTCCAGTTTTCCACCCTTTAGCATGATGATCCCATTTGGTAAATCATTACTTGAAAGTGAATTGATCAAAGGTTTTGACCATTTCAAAATTTTTGGAGCTGCTGTAACCGCCCGGCAAACAACAAAATCGAAACGTATATTAACTTGCTGAGCCGGAATATGCTTTACTTCCACATTCTGCAAGCCCAAATCGGCAGCTATAGTAGCGACCACATTTGTTTTCTTTTCTATCACATCAACGAGCAGGAAATCAACCTCCGGAAAAAAAATAGCAAGTGGAATACCAGGAAAGCCACCTCCTGTACCAATATCCAGAATCTTAGTATCACGAACGAAATTGAAATATTTTGCTATGGCTAAACTATGCAGCACATGGTGCTCATACAAATCATCTATGTCATTTCTGGAGATCAGATTAACCCGATTATTCCAAAAATGATATAACTCTTTCAAATTGCTTAGCTGTTGATGCTGGGTGATATTTAGTTTGGGGAAATATTTTCTGATTAATTCCATGAAAACAAAAGCAGTTAAATCCGGTCTTTTGTCTTGCTTATGGCATTTGACAATAATTCTTTGGCTCTGAAAAGTTGAGCCTTTACTGTGCCAAGAGGCAAATTTAGTTCAGAAGCAATTTCTTCGTAGGAATATTCTTTAAAGTAGCGCAATTCTATCAAGATCTTATATTTAGGGTTTAGCTCGCCCACTAAAGCACGTGCAACTTTCTTGCGTTGATCCTTGATAACAGACTGCTCGGGATTTGGATTTTCTGAACGAATATTAATCGGGATCTTTGATCCGTCATCTTGTTCGGCCGATTTATCGATTGATAAAGTAGAAATTCTTTTCTTACGGATATAATCGATACAATTGTTAGTGGCAATTTTAAAGAGCCAGGTACTGAAGGCATATTCGGGGCTATATTTTGCCAGATTTTTAAATGCCTTTCCAAAGGCCTCCATGGTTAAATCTTCTGCGTCATCGCGATTATGAACCATTTTTAAAACCATAAAGTAAATAGATTCTTTATAGCGTGACATCAGCTTTGCATAAGCCTTGTCGTTCCCGTCAAGAGCTTTACTCACCAGTCCAAGATCTTCCTGGGCACGGGGAGAAAATTTGTTTTCTAACGCCATTTCTTTTTTTTGTCAAACCATAAAAACGGTATCAATATTAAGTTAATTATAACAGTGATACCATCAAAAAGTGGAATCCATTTAATCAAATCCTGATTTTGCGTCCTGCTCAAAGGGCGAGAGAGTACCGTTGATAAAAACAGGAGTCTTCCTACAAAAATGAGCAAAACCAATTTGGTATTTACTCCGAATATCAACAACAGAATTAAAAATATGTACACTATCAACCACGAAAATTGAAACAGGGCCAATAAAAATCCCGGTAAAAGCCGGTAATATCTGGCACTTCCTACATGCCTAGATTTCTGATTAAACCAAGCCTTACACGTTGAAGGATAGTTTGTAAAGGTAAAAGATGCAGGATGATTTACCATGGATATTTTGCTACTATTATTGTAAGAATTGACCAACAAATCATCATCGCCCGTAAGCGTTGAATTATATTTAGGATTTTGGATAGTCCTAAAAAAGGTACTTCTTTTCATGGCCATGTTTCTTCCTGTGGCCATATAAGCCAATCCGTAAGCAATAAAAGAGCTGTATTGCCAATACACATTAAAATTATCCCAGCGGGCCCATTTATTCAGAAATACGGAGTCTTTACGAATAGGAGAAATACCGGCAACAATATCAGCCCCCCCTTCAAGTGGCTCCGTCATTTTAAAAATCCAGTTTGTACTTGCGGGCCGGCAATCAGCATCCGTAAAAAGCAAGTGATCATATTTTGCATGTTTCACACCGGTGAGCAAAGCATTTCGCTTTCCCTTTAGTCCATAATCTGTTGCAAAAACCAGTTTTAAATGCTTGAACTCTTGTTGCAAATGCTTAATTATGGATATGGACTCATCATCGGAATGATCGTCAACAATGATAACTTCAAATTCAGAATAATTCTGCTTGCAAATGGAGGGCAAATTGAGCACAAGATTCTTTTCTTCATTTCTGGAACAAATGACAATCGAAACCGGAGAATTTTGTTTTGGTTTTGGTTTCAGACTTTTATTGAACAATCTGCTTACAAAAAAGGCAAGTTGAAACAGTATCTGGATGAGTACTGCAAGACAAAAAATCAGAAAAAGGAAATTTGAAAGCAAGAAGCCTGATATTTGTAATTCTTATTGAGCCTAAAAATACGGATAATTGCAGCATCAATGGAATTTCAGATAACATCAAATGATCCAGGATCTAAAGCGAGAACAGGAATTATAAAAACCGCTCACGGAGATATTTCAACACCTATTTTTATGCCTGTAGGAACCGTAGGTAGTGTAAAAGCCGTTAGTCAGGAATCTTTGGTTCAGCAGGTGAAAGCGTCAATCATACTTGGTAATACGTATCATTTATACCTGCGGCCCGGCACAGATATATTGCAAAAAGCAGGTGGATTACATCGCTTTATGAATTGGAACAGAGCATTACTGACAGACAGTGGCGGATATCAGGTTTATTCGCTGGCTATCAATCGAAAAATCAGTGAATCGGGTGTGCGGTTTCAATCGCATATCGATGGTTCGTACCATGATTTCTCACCAGAGTTTGTTATTGATATAGAACGAAAAATAGGAGCCGATATCATGATGGCTTTTGACGAATGTCCTCCCTGGCCAAGCACGGAAGAATATACCCGAAATTCGATGCATCTCACGCATCGTTGGCTGGATCGGTGTATTGCTCAAATCGATTGCTCAGAACCGCTTTATGGATATCCACAAAGCTTGTTTCCAATTGTCCAGGGCGGTACTTTTTCCGATTTGAGGAAAAAATCAGCTGAATTTATTGCCTCGAAAAACTGTGATGGTAATGCAATAGGAGGCCTTTCGGTGGGCGAACCTGTTGAAATGATGTATGAAATGACGGAATTGGTTTGCGCTATTATTCCCAAAGACAAGCCAAGATATTTGATGGGGGTAGGCACTCCGGCTAATATCATTGAGTCAATTGCCCTTGGTGTCGATATGTTCGATTGTGTTATGCCAACAAGAAATGCCCGTAACGGGCAATTATTTACCTCGGAAGGTATCATCAATATTAAGAATCATAAATGGTTTGATGATTTTAGTTCGATTGACCCGAATAGCCCGATTGCATCCTCAAGGGACTATTCCAAAGCATATCTACGGCACCTGTTTATAGCTAATGAATTGCTCGCCCTTCAATTGGCAAGCCAACACAATCTGGCCTTCTATCTCGATTTGCTTAGCACAGCCCGGGAGAAAATTAAAGCTGGAATATTTAGGGAATGGAAAGATCAGATAATTCCCAAATTACAAAATCGTTTATAATGCAATCTTAGCCATTTGAAAAAGCTCGATCTCTATATTACCCGAAGATTTTTGGTCACATTTGTGTTCATCACAATGATTTTTGTGTCCATATCGGTAGTTATAGACTTCACCGAGAAAATGAAAGATTTTATGGATAAGCAAGCACCCATATCTGCCATTATCTTCGACTATTATTTGAATTTCATTCCCTATATCAGTTCTATGCTGGGGCCTTTCTTTGTGTTCATTACGGTTATTTATTTTACTTCAAGGATGACCCAGGACTCAGAAATTGTTTCTATTGTGGGAAATGGAATTAGCTATTACAGACTCTTGCGTCCTTTTGTATTTACGGCCATATTGCTTGCTGTATCTTTATGGTATGCCAATAATTGGTTGGTACCTAGAGCCAATAAAAGCAGACTGGCGTTTGAGCAATTATACGTCAGGAACCCAATAAATTATTACTCAGACATCGAATTGGTAAGTGAAAAAACAACTCATGGCGAAACGATTGTGTCGTTAAAAAGATACTCAAAGGACAGAAATGAAGGTTTTAGATTTTCGCTTAAAAAACTTATTGATGGTCGATTACGGGAATATATATATGCACCAAAAGTTGTTTGGAATGAAACTTCAGAAAAGTGGAAATTAACAGAATACTATGGCTGGATCATTGATACAGAGTCTGAATCCTTTTGGTCAGGTAAAAGACTTGATACCGTCTTAGGGTTTTCACCAGCTGACTTCATCTTCAGATTAAATATTAAGGAAAGCATGACCACAAATGAATTGAATCGATTTATTAAAGAGGAAAAAGAGAAAGGCAGTGAAAATATTCCGCTCTTTCAGATTGAGAAGCATCTGAGAACAGCTAATGCATTTTCAATAATAATTTTGACTCTGATTGGTTTGGCATTTTCTACCCGAAGAATCCGAGGTGGTATTGGGTTTCAGCTGGCGCTTGGCTTGCTTATCAGCACCCTGTTTATTCTCTTTATTCGCTTTTCTACTACCTTTTCAACCAATGCCAATTTACCAGCCGTACTTGCTGTTTGGATACCCAATTTTGTTTTTGGGTTAATTGCAATTGCTTTGATTAAATGGACACCAAAATAATACCTAGAAGGGTTTATCGTCATCCATGTCTTGCTCATCATCATCCGTCCCGAGTTTATTCATACTTGAAGGCAAGGTTAGTATTTCTCCTGGTTTCTGACTGTAGTTTTGGTCCTTATCCACGAATCGGGCAAACTCCTTCACGAAACGTAGATTGACCGTACCGGTGGCACCATTCCTATGCTTGGCAACAATAATTTCAGCATTATCGTTGCCTATATCTTCCGGTACTTTATCATAGTATTCCGGGCGGTAAATGAAAAGTACTAAATCGGCATCTTGCTCAATGGCACCGGATTCACGTAAGTCAGAAAGTTGCGGTCGTTTGTCACCGGAACGGGTTTCAACTGAACGATTTAATTGAGATAAGGCAATGACAGGAATCCGCAATTCTTTTGCAATTGCTTTTAAGGAGCGTGATATTTTACTAATCTCCTGTTCTCTGTTACTTTGGAAATTCTTGCTCGTACTTACACCCGACATCAGTTGCAAATAATCAATCACAATTAACTGAATATTATACTGACTCTTCAATCTTCTGCATTTAGCTCTCAAATCAAATATATTGATTGCCGGTGAATCATCAATATATATAGGCGCTTCACTCAATTGTTTGACTTTGGTTGTAATCTGAATCCATTCGTAATCCTTAATATTTCCCCTGCGCAATTGGTCACCGCTTATTTCAGTTTCGGCAGATATTAGCCGCTTCACTAATTGATCGGCAGCCATTTCGAGAGAAAATACGGCCACTGAAACACCGGCATCAATGGCAGCATTACGAGCCATACTTAAGGTGAAAGCAGTCTTTCCCATGCCGGGCCGGGCGGCTATAACAATTAAATCTGATGCTTGCCAGCCTCCTGTTAATCGGTCTAAAGAGGTAAATCCTGAAGGTACACCGGTTAATCCTTCTCCTTTATTTTTTAATATCTCGAGTTCATTGATGGTGCGATTAAGCAGTTCGCTAAGCAATTCTGTTTTTTTTGAAAGCAAATTGTCAGTGATGAAAAACAGATTCTTTTCAGCTTCATCCAACAAATCAAAAGTATCCGTGGTGTCATCATAGGCATTTTGAATAATCCGGGTAGAAACCCGGATCAATTCTCTTTGAATATGCTTCTCGGAGACTATTCTCGCATGAGTTTCGACATTGGCAGTTGAAACAATTCGTTGGGTAAGCTCAGCAACATAATAATAACCACCAACTGCCTCAAGCGAACCCATGGCCCTCAGTTTTTCCGTCACAGTGAGTAAGTCTATCGGCTGTGTTTTGTTGAATAGGTCAATAATGGCACTACAAATATGTTGATGTGCTTCAATATAAAAACTCTCGGGACGCAGGATTTCCAGGGCAATCGAAACGGCTTCTTTCTCGAGCATCATAGCACCCAAAACGGCTTCTTCAAGTTCAGGAGCCTGTGGTGGAGTCCGGCCGAAAACTAAATCAGATAATCCCTCGGTTTTTGAGCGATTCGAAAAATTGATATTTCCTGATTTAGTAAGTTTATTTTCCTGCATTATCGAAGCTTATTAATGACCGTGAATTGAGCTATAAACATAGATGAATACATAAAGTAGTCCAAATTTTCAGGGCATAAAAAATTTAAAATCTTTCCACTAAAACAGCAGGAATAATACACGTTTTTCAGTCCTTATTCCACAGCCAAAAATTTCGATTTAAGCAGTAATAAATTAGTTATCCTCAATTGTTTATTCAAGGTTGGTAAATCACAGCATTTTGTGCATAAAATTGTTGATAAGCAAGCCAGTCTGTTGATAAACAAGCTAATCCGTTCACACAAAAGCATTTAAACCCGTAATATCCTTACCTGTGATGAGTAAGTGGATTTCATGCGTTCCTTCGTAAGTAATTACAGATTCGAGATTCATCATGTGGCGCATGATGGGATATTCGCCCATAATGCCCATAGCTCCTAACATTTGCCTTGCTTCTCGAGCACAATTTAAGGCCATCTGTACATTGTTTCTTTTAGCCATACTGATTTGGGCAGGCGTGGCTTTGTTATCATTTTTCAACATGCCAAGTCGCCAGGTCAACAACTGAGCTTTTGTGATTTCCGTAAGCATTTCAGCCAATTTTTTTTGTGTTAGCTGAAAAGCGGCTATTGGTTTGTCAAATTGCTTGCGCTCTTTGGTATAGCGTAATGCAGTATCATAGCAATCCATGGCAGCCCCTAAGGCTCCCCAGGCAATTCCGTATCTCGCAGATGACAAGCAGGATAAAGGCCCTTTTAATCCCTTCACATTGGGTAATATATTTTCTTTCGGAACTTTCACCTGGTCAAAAATTAATTCTCCTGTTGCCGAGGCTCTCAACGACCATTTGCCATGCATTTCAGGAGTAGAAAATCCTTCCATACCTCGTTCCACAATCAATCCTCTGACGATACCATTTTCATCTTTAGCCCACACCACAGCTAAGCGGGCAAAAGGTGCATTGGAAATCCACATTTTAGCTCCGTTAAGCAAGAAATAATCTCCTTTATCTTCAAAATGCGTTTCCATTCCTCCGGGATCTGATCCATGATTTGGCTCAGTAAGACCAAAACACCCCATCCACTCGCCACTGGCCATTTTGGGCAAATATTTTTTTCGTTGTTCATCAGAACCAAAAGAATAAATCGGGTACATGGCTAAAGAACCCTGAACAGAAGCCGTTGAGCGAATACCTGAATCACATCTTTCCAATTCCTGCATAATCAAACCGTAGCTGATTTGATCGAGGCCGGGACAGCCATACGTTACAGGCAAAAAAGAACCGAAAGCTCCCATATCGGCCAAACCGGGAAGAATTTGTGATGGAAATTCAGCCCTTTGTGCATATTCTTCTATGATAGGCGATACCTCCTTTTTTATCCAGTCTCTCACTGAATTCCGAATTAATTTATGCTCACCGGTCAACAAATCATCCACCTGATAATAATCTACTCCCTGAAATTGATCAATAGCCATTTTTATTGTTTTTATGCATCACAAAGGTATAAAAAGTGCAACGTAGCATCATGGCAAATTGGATTTCATTAATAAATAGTTCATACCTTTGATGATATCAATTCAGCACAAAAAAAGCTACGTATATGGGAATGATTGCTATTGAAGGCATGCAATTCTACGCTCATCATGGTTTCAGTAAGGAAGAAAGAGTAATTGGCGGACAATTTATGGTTGATGTCTTTCTAAAGACTAATTTTTCGGGGGCTGCCCGGGAGGATGATATCACGAAAACCATCGATTATGAACAAGTCTTTAAATTGGTTAAGACAGAAATGGAAAAACCGGCTAAGTTGATAGAGCGTGTGGCAAAAGTGATTATAGATAAAGTTCCGGGCACTTTCCCTGAAGTATTTTATGTGAAAGTCAGAGTTTCTAAAATTAACCCTCCGCTGAAAGGTACCGTAAACCGCGTTTATGTAGAAATTGAAAAAGACTACAGAAGCTGATGGTTCAATAAATTGAAACCTTTATCTTTGTGCCCATTGAGAAACAACAAGGCGTTGTGGCCGAGTGGCTAGGCAGAGGTCTGCAAAACCTCCTACAGCGGTTCGAATCCGCTCAACGCCTCTTATAAAAGCCTGCCAATCTGTGCAGGTTTTTTTATTTCCAAACTATTTTAATTCCGTTTTAAAAATTAAGACGGACTATTTATGAACAATAAAACGAATGATTGTTAGGACAATTCCTACAATATTTTCTACATTTAGCCGACACAAAACGGTCGCCCTTTTAAGCGATGTATTCGTACATTTATCAAATTGCCCTTCAGGATACTTTATCTTCCCTTTTGTATTTTATCAAATAAGCGGCTAAAATGGCTGGAATGATTAATCAAAAAGAAATTCAGTTTCTAAAACGAAATAGTAAAGACGAAAAGTCCTTTCAAGAGCTATTACATTTCATAGAAAAAATACGTAAAACCCCAACAAAGACTCCCTTCAATAAGATTGGCGTTCAAAAGCTTGCTGAAAGCGAATCCCGATATCGCAATTTAGTGAAAAAAAGTCCTCTGGCTATAATCATTCACCAGAATGGAAAGGTGGTCTATGCCAATGAGAGTGCGAAAAAAGTGATTGGTGGTAAAAGCAAAAAGCAACTCATAGGAACTCCGGTTTTATCAGTAATACCTCCTGAAGACCGACCCATGATTATTGAGCGCATCAGGAAACAAGCAAAAACCGGCAAAACTGTTCCACTTGCTGAAGAAAGATGGATCAGATTTGATGGAAGTACCATATATGTCGAAGTAATAGCAATGCCGATTTCATGGAATGGAAAAATGGCCTATCAGGTTGTAGCCCAAGATGTTAGCGAATTGAAATTGCATCGACTGTTGATTGATAAAATGAATGAAGCTACTCTGTCGAAAACCGGAGATCTCTTTTTACAGGAATTGGTTCACTCGATCTGCAGCATCCTGCATGCAGATATGGCCTACGTTGGCCGCTATCTGCCTGATGAAAATGCTATCCGTACTGAAGCTGTTTGGAAGGATGGAGCCAAAGGTGATGAATTATATTATAATTTAATAGGAACGCCTTGCAGCAAAATTATTGGAAAATCTATAGTCATTATTCGAGATGAGGTAGCTGAAAAATACCCGCAGGATACCCTCCTTGCTGAGCTTAATCTGAAAGCATATATTGGTTGCCCACTCTTTGACCCTGCAGGAAAACCCTCTGGAATAATTGTAAGCTTATTCCGTCAACCCATTACAAAATCAAATATCAATATTATTAAAACAGTATTCAGTTTGTATGCCGTTCGGGCCGGGGCCGAACTTGAAAGACAAAAAATATTGGGAATATTGCAATCGAGCGAAGATAAATTCAAAAAGACCTTTAAAACCAGTCCTGATTCTATCAATATTAGCCGAATGAGTGATGGAAAATATGTAGAAACCAATGACGGATTTACCCGCATAACGGGGTGGACAGAAAAGGATGTAATAGGTAAAACATCAAAAGAGCTTAATATCTGGGTCTCCCAGGACGATCGAAAGAAGCTGGTTGACGGTCTTCAAAAACAGGGTACTGTGATTAATATGGAATCTACGTACAGAATGAAAGACCAAACAATAAAAAGCGGGCTGATGTCGGCCACCATAATTGAACTTAATAATGAACCACATATTCTCAGTATTACCCGCGATATATCTGATCTGAAGACAAAGGAAAAAGAGTTGAAGCTTAATCTCCGCGAAAAAGAAGTGATGCTAAGTGAACTGCACCATAGGGTGAAGAACAACATGCAGGTTATAAACGGTTTGTTGCAAATGCAAATTGAAAAGATCCACAATGCCGAAGCCGGCAGCATCCTAAAAGATGCTCAAAACCGGATTAACGCCATGGCCACAGTTCACAATCAATTATACCGGTCTGATGATATGACATCCATAAATATTAAACACCTCGCCTATCATCTTGCAAGTAGTTTGATGCAGGGATACGGAAAATTGTCACAGCACTTGAAACTTGACATCATAGGACAAGACGAATTTCTTCCTGTCCATCAGGCAATACCAGCCAGTCTGATATTGAATGAAATTATTACCAATGCTTACAAGTATGCCTTCCCTGATGAAAGAAAAGGTGTATTGAAAATCGAAATAAAAAGAAATGGGAAATATCTTTTTATTCACATAGGAGATGATGGAATCGGAATGTTGCCGTTTCAAAAACCGGAATCAGGATTGGGCTCGCATCTTATCGAGCTACTAACAGAACAGTTAAAAGGAAAAATAATCCGTTTACCCACTCCAAAAGGAGTCGCTTATAGATTAAAAATCCCAATTGAATAAATTGTCTGATGGAAGATAGAAGAATTTACATTGTAGAAGATGAGATGGTAACCTCTGAATTGATTCAGGGTGTTTTGCATCGGGTGGGTTATCAATACATGGGTAGCGCAGAATCAGGAGAAAAGGCTATTAGGGAACTGAAGAAAAATCCGGTTGATTTGGTTTTAATGGACATTTTTCTGGGAGGTAAGCTAACCGGCATCGAAACGGCCAAATATGTTTATGAGAAACTTCGTATTCCGGTTGTATATATAACGGCTCATTCTGATAACAAGACCCTGCATGATGCCATAAAAGCCAATCCTTTTGGCTATATGGTTAAGCCTGTTGATGAGGCAAGACTTTATGCCATTGTTGAAGTTGCCATGCACAAAAGGAAGCTGGAAACTCAACTTTTGCATATCAATAATATCCTAAGCATTATAAAATCTTCCTCAAAGTACTTGCTTACTGAACAGGATGAAGCGCTGATGATGCAAAAAGTAATTGACAATCTGGTGAATCCCAGGGTTTACAAGGCGGCCTGGGCAATAATGCTTGATGAGAATTCCGAGGTCAGAGCTTCCTATCAATGTGGTTTTGGCCATTTATCCACTGCTGTTGAACGGCAGGCAGAAAGGGGAGATTTAGGTCATTGTATGCGGGTAGCTTTGAAGCAAAAAACGGGAGTCGCTTATGACCTGGATGAAAAAGAATGCAGCCGATGCCCCATCAGAAAAGACTATTGTGATAATGGTATAATCGTTAGCACATTATCTTATAAAGAGCAAATTTACGGCATTTTATACGTCAGTTTATGGCCGAAAACGGAGACGAATAAGGAAGAAATTAATTTGTTTGAAGAATTATCGAATAATATTGGTTTTGCTATTTACAGAAATTTACTCGAATTAGAAAAGGTCCAGGTCAATAGAAGTTTAATGGCCATTACTCAAACTGATATGGCGCTATTGAAAAGTAATGATGTTAATCAACTTGTCAATGAGGTTTGCCGGATCATTGTAACTATTGGTGAATACGATTTTGCCTGGGTGGGTTTTGTAAATTATAATAATGAGCATTGGCCTATTCAACCTGTTGCCTGGCATGGAGCGGGGAAGTCTTATATGGAAAACCTGCATCTTCGGCTGGCGTCTCAGGATAATTTCAAAGGCCCCGCATACCTTGCCATTACCCGTGATGAAGTTCAAATTATAGATAATATTACTACCAGTAAACGTTTTTCACCCTGGCGGGAAAACGCCCTGAAATATGGGTTTCGATCTGCCATGGTAATTCCATTGACTGCAAATCAGGTTCGTGTAGGCATACTGAATGTATATTCAGCAAAGCTTAATCGATTCACGAAACACGAAGCAGATTTATTGCTTCAACTAGCCGCCAATTTGGCATTTGGCATTCAGAATTTGAAAATCCGGATAGAAAAAGACAAGGTCGAGGCAGGGCTTATTGCGAGTGAGCAGCGCTTAAATTTGGCTACTGAAGTTACAGATATCGGAATCTGGGATTGGAATCTGGTTGCAGACAGGATTACCTATTCAATCCGTTGGGTAGAAATGCTTGGATATAATATGGAGGATATCTCATCGGACACCTCTTTCTGGAAGAGTCATTTGCATCCTGATGACAGAAAAACGGTATTAAAGAATCTGGAACGCCATCTCACAGGTAAAACGTCCGAATATTTTCAGGAATACCGGATGCTAACAAAATCAGGAAATTATATCTGGATCAGAGACCACGGAAAAGTAATTCAGCGCGATGCTGAAGGTAAGCCAAAAAGAGCCATCGGCATTCACCAGGATATTACACAATGGAAGGAACAAGAGATAAAGATCAGACAATTATATATCGGTGTTGAGCAAAGCCCTGCCTCTGTCATCATCACAAACACGCTGGGTGAAATAGAATATGTAAATCCTCACTTTACAAAAGTAACTGGTTACGATTACGAAGAAGCCATCGGTAAAAACCCCAGAATCCTCAAATCGGGTCGTCAGAATGCAAGTTTCTATAGTACTTTATGGGATACTATATTGAACGGAAATACATGGCACGGGGAATTTTGTAATAAAACTAAATCAGGGAATGAGTTTTGGGAATCTGCCACAATAACACCCATCAGAAATGACAAAGAGCAGATAACCCATTATATGGCCATCAAAATTGATATAAGTGATAAAAAAAAGGCGGCTGAATTACTTCAGCAAACAGCCGATCAATTAAAAGTGGCACAACATATTGCAAAAGTCGGTAACTGGATATTGGATATCGGATCAGGCCTATTTACCTATTCAGAAGAGATTTCTCAGATTTATGAATTAAGCCCAAATGAAAACATTGAAAATATTGATTCATTTATCGATAAAGCGCTGGAAGAAGACCGGAAGAAGATGAAGACAGCCATGAAAAAGACTTTAATAAAGAAGGCCGGCTTTGAAGTTGAGTATCGAATCAGAACGAAATCAGGAAAAGTAAAATATTTATCTTCATTAGCAGAGCTCACATACGATGAAAAAGGCGAGGCAGTTCAATTGCATGGAACGGTACAGGATATTAGTAGCCAAAAGTCATTGGAATTGGCTTTGAAGAAACAAATTGAATTTGAAAATGTAATTGCAAAGCTATCCAGCCAGTTTATCAATTTACCGCAAAATCAATTTGAAGCGGGATTAAAAATCGCACTTGCCCAGTTGGGTACTCAAACAGCTTTCGACCGTAGCTACTTATATCTGATTGATGAAAACAAAAAAGTGTTTATTAAAGCCATTGAATGGGTAAAGGAGGGAGTAGCCGCGAGCCATTTCTCAAATACAAACCTGAATCTTTCTGATGTTAAATGGTTCATAAAAAAATTAAGAAAAGATTTAATTCTAAAAATCAACAGGATCGGTGCCTTACCCAAATCAGCCAGTAAGCTGAAGACATACCTTGAAAAGCAATCTGTCAAATCAATCGTTGCCATTCCACTTTTTAATCAGGAAGAATTACTGGGTTTTATAGGCCTTGATGCAGTAAAAAGAGAAAAGACATTAAGCATTGAAATGCAGGATTTAATTATTCTGACTGTTCAATCCATCACCAATGTTATTGTTCGGAATAAGCAGGAAAAAGAAATGCAGCGCCTGAACAGCCGAATGAAAGAACTGTCATCAAAACTGGAAAATGCACGAGAGGAAGAAAAGAAGGCTATTGCCCTTACCTTGCACGATGAGCTCGGGCAAATGCTCACGGCAGTGAAACTGGACATTTTCTGGTATATGCAATATTTTGAGAGCCACAAAGCCTATAATAAAGTGAGCGAAAAGATTAAATCAACGCTCGCAATGGTTAACAATACACTGGATACTGCCCGAAGGATATCGCATGAATTAAGGCCTACAATACTTGATAACTTTGGGATTGAAGCCGCTCTGGAATGGCTCATCTCAAATTTTGCAACAAGAAACAAGATTGAAATTGAATTAGGTTTTGTATTTGAGGAAAGGATGATGCAGCCTGATACCAGAGTTACCATTTATCGCATTGTTCAGGAAGCACTAACCAACATAATAAAACATGCTGAAGCAACAAAAGTTGAGGTGCTCGTATATGCCAGAGGTGAATATTTAAATCTTGAAATAATCGATAATGGAAAAGGAATATCGCAAACGGATATTGACAATTCAACAGGTTTAGGCATTTTCGGAATGAAAGAAAGGTTAACGCGTTGGAATGGTGAATTTGAAATGAAAGGCAAAGCAGGAAAAGGCACAGAAATTATAATTAGCTTACCTTTGGAAAACATAAAAACACAAAGCTAAAATGAAGACTCGAGTGGCATTATGTGATGATTTCAAAATAGTCAGAGAAGGACTACGGCAAATCATAAATAATACACCTGATTTCGTAATCAATGCTGAATTTGCCAGTGGTGAAGAATTGATTGACGCGGTTAGAAAGTTAGACACTGACATTTTGCTGCTCGATATTTCGCTGCCGGGCAGAAGCGGATTGGACACGCTGAAAGAAGTAAAAGTATATAAAGCTGAATTGCCCATTCTGATTTTAAGTATGTTCCCGGAAGATCAATATGCTATTAGGATGTTACGGGCAGGGGCCTCTGGTTATTTGCATAAAGACAGTGCTCCGGAAGAGTTGTTTAAAGCGATTAAACATATACTTGCAGGGAACACCTATTATAGTGATGATATCGCCCAATTGTTGGTACAGCAAGCTGCTCATAATAGTGAAAAATTACCACACGAAAATTTATCTGATCGTGAATTTGAGGTCATGGTACTCATAGGCCGGGGAGTATCTCCGGTTGAAATTGCAAAAGTACTTTTCCTTAGCATAAAAACAGTAAGCACATACCGAACAAGAATAATGAATAAAATGGGCTTAAAAAATAATGCCGACCTTATCAAGTATCTCGTCAGTCATAAGCTACTTGACACTTAACCGACACATTCCCCGGCTGAATCCTACAAACTTTAATGCTTTTGTCTTATTGCGTTCAAGGGTGATTGCAATTAGTTTAGCCATATGTTCTTAATCAAGATAACAAATTAGAAAAGACGTTTTAATTCCGCCCCCCCGGAATTGATTAATGAAAACACCTTTATACGCTTTTGCTCAACGTCTTTCCAAAACCGGAACAACAAAAGAAATTAAAATACGGGTATGCCAACCGGTGGATGTTGTTCCGGCTTTTTTTTGTCGCTCTTTCATCAGAAAGTTCTTACATTCTTTTCAAGTTCATTCCTATTGTTATTCAAACTACATACAAATACTTTTGTCTTTAGTTCAAGTTCTTTCAACCAATAGCTTTTGTTTCAGAATGAACCGGTGCAGCCAAAATCCCCCAGACAAACAATCATGTACCAAATAAAACTGTATCGGAGTAAGGTAAAATCCCCGGGGTTTCTAATCAGACACCGTTAAAACCCCGGGATTTTTAGTTTTAACATAAATAAGCATACATTTTTCAATTGATAAGTATTTAATACAGGAATATTCCTACAAATCAAAGCAATAATTCTTACATTTGGAATACAAATTTAAATATATCATTGCAATAGAATTTGATCAGGCCAGACGTTTTTACAAATTGATATCGTTTCTTTTATTGAATACTCGTTATTCGCTACTGTACACTCCCCCCACAATTAAGCGAAAAAGAAAGTTTCAACAATTAAACATGTAAAATGATTAGTGTAGCATTATGTGATGACCATATGATAGTCAGATCAGGATTAAAACAAATTATTAATCAATCTGGAGAAATGACTGTCATTTGGGAATTTGAGTCAGGAGAAGATTTATTGGCAAAATCAAAAGAAATAATTGTGGATGTTATCCTGCTCGACATCAGTTTGCCTGGAATGAATGGCCTGGATGTGCTGAAAACGCTGCAAAAGGATGGAATAAAAATACCGGTAATAATGCTCAGTATGTTTCCGGAAGAACAATACGCCATCCGGATGATGAAATTAGGAGCATCAGGCTATTTGCATAAAGACAGTCCAGTTGAAATGCTGCTCGGAGCCATCCGAACCGTTTACAGAGGGAAATCGTATTACAGTCCGGCAGTAACAAGAAAATTGCTTGAACAAAAGGAAAAAAACCAGGGAAAATTACCACACGAGCGATTATCATCCCGCGAACATGAAGTACTGGAAATGATTGGAAAAGGACTCACACCAACCGATATTGCTAAATCACTCGATTTGAGTATTAAAACAGTTAGTACTTATCGAACAAGAATATTGGATAAAATGGAAATGAGCAGCAATGCCGAAATCATTAAATACTTGATTGAAAATAGCTTATTAATTATTTAAATAGTTACATTTAATTTGTAAGTATATTCTTACAATAGATGTAGTTCAATCTTACATAAAAACAAAATCTAATTAGATAATATTGCGTTCAATATCATAAAATGTAATACTCATAAGTTCTTAAAAATTTTCAAACATTTTCAACCCCCCTGGGATGTTCCTCTGATTAATTGGGTAGATTAATTGCATTACACGTCCCGGGGAATTTTTCATTAGTGATTATTTTAAAGGCATTCTTAACGGGATGCCTTTTTTCTTATTATTAATTTCACCAAAATTTTTTAACACTTCATTCGTTTCCAGTCTATATGCTTCGAAATTTGAAAATTGCAATCCTATTTTCGATACTAATCAACTTCAGTTCACAAATTGTTTTCGCACAAGATGTGCAATGGGCAAACGAATTACTAAGATATTCATCACAATACGATCAAAAGGCTTATGCCGCAATTCAGGTGTTGGGAATGCCCAATAAGTTACCTGATGTTGGGGCGAGCCCTGTAGCCTGGGCACCAGCGAATGCTGACAGCAGAGGAACAGAATATGTTCGTGTGAAATACAAATTGGCCATTCATGTGCAGCAAATTGCCATTGCTGAAAATTTAAATCCGGGAGCTGTTTATCAGGTTTTCCTATACGATACAAAAGGTAAGCAACATAAGGTTTATGAAAATAAAAGTATAGTGGCTCCGCTTACAACGGGTGGACGTATGTTCCGGATAATGATTGATCGTAGCGAATATCTGGTTAATGAATTAAAACTGGTGCTACACCCCGCTGATATTCCCGGAATGAATCAAATAGATGCTATTGGAATAGCAGATACCAGGGAACCCGTTCATTCAAAGATTAATACCATTGATACAGCAGAATATATCGGAGAAGCAGAAAATCTGGGACCGGCACTAAATTCTAATTATGATGATATGCTGCCAATCATTTCAGCAGATGGTCAGAGTCTTTATTTTGGACGAAAACTACATCCGCAAAATACAGGTGCCGACAAAGCGGATGATATATGGTATTCAGAACTTGATGATTCAGGACACTGGAGCAAGGCAATAAATCCCGGAGCACCCATAAACAACGAATATCATAATTATGTGGCTGCTGTATCGACCGATGGAAGACAATTGATACTGGCAAATGAATATACAAGAGTTGGTATTCCGGCACAAGGAGTATCTGTATCGAGCAGAACTGCAAATGGTTGGAGCCAGCCCAAAAATCTAAGAATAAAAGGTTTTTATAACCTGAATGAATTTAGCTGTTATCACATGGGCCCGCAAGGCAATGTGCTGCTTATGGCTATTGAACGGCACGACACCTATGGAGACATGGACATTTATGTGAGTTTTAAAGAAAATGGATTAAACTGGACAGAACCCATGAATCTTGGCCCGACCATCAATACCGCTGCAACAGAAGGCAGTGTTTTCCTGGCAGCAGATGGCAAAACAATTTATTTTTCATCTGATGGCTTTAGCGGCTATGGCAGTTTCGATATGTATATGAGCCGAAGACTTGATAACACCTGGACAAACTGGACAGAGCCCATTAATCTAGGCCCACAAATCAATAGCCGCCTGCGAGATTTCTATTATACAATACCCGCATCAGGAGACTATGCCTATTTCTCCTCCGATAAGAACTCAATGGGTCGCTCTGATATCTATCGAATTAAACTACCAAGAGAAGTAAGACCACTGCCTGTTACCTTGCTTCAGGCAAATATTACTGATGCCATTACCCACGAACCCATTGATATAAATATTCATTTTGAAGGAAATGAAGATGATAACTTTCTGGACAGGCTTAACCCCCTTGATGATGGTAACTTGAAAATAATTATCCCAAAAAATGCCGGCTTAATTCTTTCAGCAGATATCCCCGGTTATTTTCCAATTTTCGAACCAGTTGATCGTTTCAGCCCCATTGAGGAAGCTCAGTACATGGATTATAATGAAGATGATCTGACAGCTGAGATGGATTGGGAATTACGCAATGAAATGACCGATTCACTGCAACAGATATTGCATAAAGAGCTGCAAGCCAAAACGGTAGATCAAATTCGAACAGAGCATCATTTAAATAGGGAGGAAACAGGTATTGATTCAAATAACATATTTGTAGTAACAATCAGTAATCGGGATTCACTGAAAAACGCCATGCGCAATGATGTGGAGGATGAAATTATTAGTGAAATTCTTCAGCAAGCTGAAGAGAATAACAATTATGAAGAAGTGCTGAAAGACATAGAAGCCATTCCCATTAGGGAAGGGCAAATTATTCGTATCGACAATATTTACTTTGATGCAAACAAATGGTATATCCGTCCTGAGTCTGACGAAGCACTAAACAATATTGTCGATTTTCTGAATAAAAATCCTAAAATAAAAATTGAAATAGGTGGGCATACGAATGGCCTTCCAAGTACCGAGTTTTGTAATGAACTATCAGCAAACAGGGCTAAGCGTGTGGCCAGATACATAATCGATCATGGTATTGAACAGGATAGAATAACCTGGAAAGGCTATGGAAAGACTGTTCCTATTGCAGACAACCATACCCGCTCAGGACGGAGCAAAAATCAAAGGGTGGAGTTAAAAATCATAAGTATCAAATAATTATAAGGGTTCAGTTTAGACTTAATTTTAAGCCGGATTCTTTACATTTGACTCAATCACTTAATTAATAATGAAACAAGATTCAGGTATCGAATTATTTCAATTAATCCATTCACTCAGTAAATCAGAGAAGCGATTGGTTAATTTAAGGCTAAAAAATTCACACCTGTCAAGCAAGAGCCAGCTTCATAAATTATTCATCTATTTATCAGGAATCAAGGAGTATCATTATACAAAACTTGAGCGCAATTACACAAATAGTACTTTTTTAAAGCACTATGCTTCCGCCAAATTTAAACTTACCGAAATTATCTTACAGGAATTGGTTGAATCTCAATCAGGAAAGCTGGCAGCTGATAAAAACGAACAATACCTGCGGCATATCAAATTTTTAATGGGAAAGAACCTTTTCCAATCAGCCTGGAAACTCATTAAGCGGATAAAGAAACACGCAACTCAACAACAGGATTTTGATATATTAAGTCGGGCATTATTTTTTGAAAAGCTGATATATCCATACCTATTTAGAAATGCACCGGCAGCATATATATCAAAAATATCCAAACTGGAATCCATGGCCATTAAGAGCCATAGGGTAAATCAGGAGACTTTTGCATTATTGCATTTATTGATTACCCAGGGATTGGAACAATTCCGGATACCTGATGAGTATATTTTGCAGGGATATAAAAATCAATTTGAAATTCTGGGAAGTCGATGTGAAGGGGAATATATCCCCGAACAAGCGCACTTTTATATGATCGCTATTTCTGCCCTGCTCAAACAATTTGAAGCTCATCATGATGAAGCTGCTACCCTATTTTCGAAGGCATTCGAGTATGTCAGGAAACATCCGTCCGCAATATTCAACTTATCAATTTTATTCATAAGGCTTCACTATTTTTCCATCATGAATAATCTATTACATAATGATATTGATAAAGCCAAGGATTGGTTGAAACAAATGAAATCTATACAGTGCAAAAGCAAATTAAGTCATGTTGTTTACCATGAGATGTTTCTTCTTTCAAATGCTTATATTTATTTATACGATAATGCTTTTGAAAAGCTCAATTCAATAAATTCACAATTATCAACGGAAAACCGGAATAACTATAGTCTGTACTTTAACCGCCATTATTGTTTTATCATGATGCTTAGATATTTAAAGCTAAGGCGATATGGAGTTGGGCTTTTTTGGTTAAACGAATTGAAACAATCAAAAAAATCAGACTTCGCTAAGGATATTATAAAATTATTGCGAATTTTCGAACTGATATTTCATTTCGAACTAAATAATTTAGGTACCATAAATTATCTGCTACGCTCTACCCAGAGGTATTTAGCAAAAACAAAATCGATTTATCCTTATGAAATAATCCTTCATCGATTTGCAACAGACATTATCAGGACACTTGGGAAAAAACAATTTTACTACCATATTGATATTGTTAATCAATCTATGGTTCAGTTAATGAAGGAGAATCCGAATCAGCCTTTCGGAATAGAGCACATTCTTTTATGGATAAACCAATCTCTTCAAAATGTTCCGTCCGGTTTTAAGAAACTATCTGATGCTTAGTTAATTCGATTTTTAATTGCAATAGAATTAAGCACTAAATGGTAGGATTGATCAATCCAATGTTTTAAAAAATTGATGTCGTTCATGTCATCAATATTCCATGTATTCCAATGCTTTTTATTCATATGATAACCGGGAATTACAAAATCATATTTTTCTCTTAGGTATATTGCCTTTTCCGGTTCACATTTTAGGTTAATTGTATGCGGGATGCTTAATCGAAGAAGACAAAATATTTTTCTATATACTTTATATACTAGCACATCCTCTCCGAAAGGGAAGCCTTCACCAACTCCTTCTTTCGCTAAATTAAATTGTCTTATTGCTTCAATATCAATGCTCATAAGTCAGTATTTGTATTTATTTATTGCTCCAATGAACTAAAATTAATCAAAACCAAAGTATTGAATTAATAATCACTTAATTTAAAGCCTTAAAAACTTTCCAATGCGTAATATCATTTACCCTGAATCAGCAGACAGAAAAGGATGGATAAAAAAATTTGATGAAGTCAGACATTTCAGTGAGTATCTATGTAAACCGCTTAATATTGAAGACTATATTCCGCAACCAGAAGAGTTTGTCAGTCCTCCTAAATGGAATCTGGCACACACAAGCTGGTTTTTCGAGACATTTATTTTAAGTCCCTATCTAAAAGGATATAAAGTGTTTCACCCACAATACAGCTATCTTTTCAACTCTTATTACCATCATGTTGGAGCAAGATGGAATCGTAAATCGCGGGGACATTTGTCAAGGCCGGATGTTGATGAGGTATATTCTTATCGCGCTCACATTGATAAGTTTATGAAGCAATGGATTGAATGTGTCAGCAATACAGAAATGGAAAAGCGTAAGTCCTTATTGATTCTTGGTTTGAACCACGAGCAACAACATCAGGAATTATTGCTAACAGATTTAAAATATACCTTGGCTTTAAACCCTCTTTTTCCGGTATATGCTGAAGTTGAATGGCCGAAACCAAAAGCATTACCCAGTGACTATGAATCTTTCACAAAAGTGTCCGGAGCTATCTGTAAGATTGGCTATCAAGGGAATGAATTTTATTTTGATAATGAGAAACCTGTTCATCAGGCATATCTTGATGACTTTGAAATACAAAATGGCTTAGTCACAAATAAGAGATACCTTGAATTTATAGAAGACGGGGGATATAAACACTTTAATTTGTGGCTGGGTGATGGATGGAGTTGGATTGAAGAGAACCATATTGTCTCACCGCTTCACTGGAAAAGAATAAATGATGAATGGCACGAATTTACCTTGCATGGATTAATTCCTTTGATGGCTGATGCACCGGTCACTCACCTATCTTTTTATGAAGCTGATGCTTTTGCAACGTGGGCAGGTCTGCGCTTACCGAGCGAGTTTGAATGGGAATTATTTGCCGGATTTCATACCGAATCAGCGAAGCATGCACATTTACTTAGCCGAGGAATATATCACCCACTCCCACCCGACTCAGGGCACTCAGCTCCTTATCAAGTCATTGGTACAACATGGGAATGGACATATTCTCCCTATCATCCTTATCCTGGATACAAACAGGCTGAAGGAGCTATCGGAGAATACAACGGAAAGTTTATGATTAATCAAATGGTGCTCAGAGGTGGCTCATGCGTAAGTCCTGCTGGCCATATCCGAACCTCATACCGTAACTTTTTCTATCCTGCCGATCGTTGGCAATTTACCGGTATACGATTAGCTCGATAAATATAATAACGAAATGACACAAGAAAATAATAATCAAGAATTTCTGAATGCTGTTGTTAATGGATTGAATGCAACAATAAGAAGTCTCCCAACTCGATTTATTTACGATGATGAAGGGAGCAGGTTGTTTGAAAAGATTATGGCCTTGCCCGAATATTACTTAACCAGAACAGAATATCAGATTTTAAAACTTCAAGGGAAATATATAAGTGCTAATGCCCTTGACAGGCAAATAAATCTGGTTGAACTTGGCGCAGGAAATGGCATTAAGACGGCACGCTTACTTTCACATTTTCTTGATCAGGATATTGATTTGATTTACACACCGATTGATATTTCGCAAGCTGCTTTAGACAGTTTGGTAAGTCATATTACACCAGAATTCCAAAACTTGATTGTAAAGCCAATGTGTATGGAATATTTTCAAGCCATGCAAATTCTGAAAAAGGAAGAAGATAGAACCAGATTTGTATTATTTCTTGGTTCAAATATTGGCAATATGAATTCAGAAAATGCACGTCATTTCTTAAGCACATTACAAAATACATTAGTGCCAGGTGATTTCGTTTTGGTGGGTTTCGACATGATTAAAGATTATAAAATGTTGAATCGTGCCTATTATGATAGTCAAGGTGTAACTGCTGCTTTTAACCTGAATTTGCTGACCCGGATTAATAAGGAGTTGGGTGGGCATTTTAATACTGATTACTTCAGATTTTATTCCTATTTCAACCCCAAAATCTCAGGCATAGAATCGTTCATCATCAGCCTCAAGGATCAGGATATCGTAATTGATGCAGCTTCAGAAAGCTTCCACTTTGCAAAGTGGGAGGCTATTCATACTGAATACTCTTTTAAATATAGCCTGGAAAGTATTCAACTACTTGCAGAGGATAGTGGATTTTTAATTACCCGGCATTTTCAAGATGAAAATTCGTGGTTCACTGATTCGCTTTGGAGGGTTTGATCAATTACTTCTCTACCTTAACACCTTTCCAAAATGCTACAAAATTTTTAATTCCCGCAGCGGCATCTTTCGGATCAGAATAGAACCATGCCGCATCACTATTTTCTTGTCCATCAACAAGCACATTATAATAGGAGGCTACTCCTTTCCAAGGACAAAGAGTATGAGAATCACTAGGCTTGAAGAATTCTCTATTAATGCTACTTGGCGGAAAATAGTGATTGCCTTCTATTATAATTGTCTCCGTACTTTCTGCTATAAGTTGTCCATTCCATGATGCTTTCATAATTGCTTAATTTTAGTAGCTAACAGTTATAGACTAATCTAAGTTCAATCAAATAATCACATGTTCCCAATTTATCGAAAATATGACCACAATCGAAGTTTTTTTAAAATTATCAGTGAGGAAGAATTTATACAGATTGATATAATAGGGATTCACTATTTGCAAACATTTTTAAAAGCAAAAGCTTATCCCGAATTGCTTTATATTCAGGATATGATAGCATTAAAAAACAAGCATTGGGTAGCTTCTACGAAGGAAGAATATGAATCGATGCTAAGCAAGGTTACTCCTGAAAAATGATTATTCTTATTATTTATCCTTTTTCTCTGGCATAAACAGATCAATCATGCCAAAGCCACTAATGACAACCAAGCCGGCAATTGTTAATGAGAACAAGGCCTTTATGGCAATGGCACCACTAAACCAATGATTGGCAAATAAAGCACAAGTAATAAAAACCAGTAGAAACCAAAGTATAAATGAAACAAACTTCATAATGATGGGCACTTAAAATTTACTGTTTTGAATAAGATTTTTATTAACAACATATCAAACAGGAAGAGTTTAATAATGATCTGGTGAGTATTAATACAGAGTAAATTTTTTCCCTTTTTCCTTTAGTGAGACATACTTCGTCTTGTCAAAACGATACAATGTTGCAGCACGCTTTTCAACCACACTATCCAAATCCTTGCTTTGTTTCAAAAGGTCTAAACTTAATATTTTCTTTCTGAAATTTCGCTTATCCAAAGGTTTATCCAAAACAGATTCATAAAGTCTTTGCAATTGAGTCAGGGTAAAATTTTCAGGCAAAAGCTCAAACCCTATGGGTTGAAATCTCAGTTTGAATTTCATTTCAACTAAGGCAAGTTCGATAATTGATTCATGGTCAAATGCCATGGGAGGCAATTCATTATAAGCAAACCAGGAAAGAGGTTCTCCGTCCTTATTTACACCTACATCCATAAACTCAATCAGGGCGATAAAGGAATTTGCAATAATTCTCTCACGAGGATCCCGATTTGGGTTAGAGAAAAAGCCCAGTTGATTAATAAATGCACTCTCAATGCCTGTTCTTTTATTCAAAATATCAATGGCAGTTTCTTCCAGCGTTTTTCCTTTGTCCAGAAAACCATTTGGTAACTCCCATTGGCCGTTGAATGGCTCATCCGTTCTTTTTATCAATAATACTTTGAGTTGCTTTTCATTAAAAGAAAAGATCACATTATTTACCTCAACATTTATCCTCAGGCTATCTTGGATTTCTTTCATAATTTTTATTCATTTTAAAAGCTTATGGGCGTATTTTGTACACTAAGGTACGGCAATAATTTAAAATTTCAAATTATTCTTTCAAGATACGGTGTTGATATTAGCTCAAATTAATCAAAATTTCAGATAAACAGGTTGTTTATCAAGGTTTTATCAAACTAATTGTCTCCCTTGAAATAAATTTATAAGATGGAGAATATTATAAAAAAACAGCCGAATCTTGCGAAACGGCTGTTTTAAAGAAATAATGTAATGGCTTATTCTTTGATGAATTTGCGTGTAAAATCTCCTTGTGTGGTGTAACCTTTCAGCAGGTAAACACCGGCAGCAAGTTGACTAATATCTATTGATTGAACAGCGAGTTGATTAGGCTCAACTTGCCGTACAATATGACCAAGCAAATCAGTTACGAATAAGTAATTGATTGTAATATCACTTTTGACAATAATGACATCAGAAGAAGGTATCGGATAGACACTCACTCCATTATCAACCAGATTGATACCAACGCCCGCAACCTGAACGGTATCACAATAAGTATCGCTTCCAGCAGGATTGCTTGCTGTTAAACAAACTGCATACGACCCCCCTGCAGCATAAGTATGGCTAGGAGTTGGTCCAACGCCAACATTACCGTCACCAAAGTCCCAAGCCCATAAAATCGGGAAATTAGTACTTGCATCTACAAAAGCCACATCCTGATTAGTGGTTGTATAGGTAAATGCTGCCACTGGTGCCAACAAAGGAACAATATCAGAATGATAACGTGGGAATAATTGATATCCTGATAAATAGGGACTTGTCGGATCATATTGGCTACCAATACCAGTGATAATCAAAAGACTATCGGTGGGTACAGGGAGTGTATCCAGATCGACATCATTGTCAATCCGCATGATCGTTGTGTCAATACCATTGGTAATGTCAACATTAAATCCATATGAAGAATTAGTCCATTGCGTTGTATCAATAATGTGCCAGCCTACTAAACTAACTAATTCCGATTCTGTCATTTCATTCAAACCAGGAACCGGCATTGGAGGGGGTACAGGCATACCCGGAAGAAGTGTCCAGACGGTATCAGGTTCAATCTCGGCCAAACCCTTATATTGAGTAATTGTCCCAATTACTGCAATAATATCTCCTTCATTAACCGTGTAACCAAAGTTTAAACCATAATTAAACACTGAAATTCCACCCGTACTGTCATGTAATGTAAATTGTAAACCGGAAGGTCTGAGATTAACACCAAACACCATCCCGTTTAAGCGACAGAATACACCCATAGAATCAACAACTCCATTGGTATCCACACCGGTGACATCAGCAATATGATAGGTAGGTATTGGAATATCACTTGGTAGAATAGTAACAACCATTGTATCCGTGCCTAAAGTGGCTCCATTAGTAGCATTATTAAGCACTAAAGTGAAGGTTTCTGCAGCTTCAATAATGGTATCATCAATAATCGGAACGCTTATTACTTGAGGTGTGGAAGAACCACCAGCAAATGTTACGGTTGTCGGAGTAGTGAATGTATAGTCATTGCCTAAAGTGGCAGTTCCTGCAACTAAGACAACATCAACCGATGTAGCATTAGCATCAGGGTTCGTGATTATTATGCTTACATCAACATTACCCGATTCTTCTACAACTGAAGTTGCTGCTTTCAAAAATGAAACCTCTATCGGAGCAATCGTACCACAAAGGCTCATTGTGTGAGCGCCCAAAGAATCAAAGGTGTTTTTAGGGAATACATCCCATTGAGTGGAAGCAATTGCCCAATCGGTTTCACCTGCATGAACACTTTTTTTCCTGATAAGGGTATGATCCTTAGTGCTTCCAGAACCTACCGGCCAGCTTGATCCGGGATCAATGCCAATTACACCGATAATATCAACCGTATCAGATGTCGGATTGATTAAGGCAACTGCATCATCACCATTAAAGTGAGAAACACTTGGATATCCAAGCGCAGTATCCGATTGTAATAGCATTAATGAATCAGCTGCATTTGTAGTGATAACATAAACAGCACCAGCTGCCAACGAACCTGATAAATTCAGCGTATTTGTTGCTGAACCACCGTTTACCATTTCAAAGACCTGATAACCAGTCAGGTTAATTGCAGATGATGAAGGATTGTAAATCTCCACGCCTTTATTGTTACCTGATCCTTCAATGTACTCGGAGAAGAAAAGCTCTGAACATGGAGCTGGTCCGGATAAACATTGAATAGCCGTATGAGTACCCATAGAATCAAAGGTATTAATAGGTAATACCATCCATTGGGTAGCGCTTAAAGCCCAATCCGTGGTTCCACCAGTAACCGTATCAGCTCTTTCTAGCGTGTAATCTTTTGTAGAGCCGGTACCAACAGGCCAATTTGATCCGGGGTCAATACCTATAACACCAATGATGTCAATGGTATCCAGAGACGGGTTGATTAATGCAAGGGCATCATCTCCATTGAAATGGGCAACACTGGGAAAGGATAAGGCAGTGTCTGCTTTTAATAACAAGGCGGAATCAGCTGCACTTGTAGTGATGACATACACTGCACCAGATGCTAGATTGCCACTTAAAGCAAACGAGTCAGTAAATGATCCTCCGTTACCAGACTCAAAAACCTGATATCCGCTCAGATTGACTGTTGAAGCAGTTGGATTGTAAATTTCAATAGCTTTATTATTTCCACTTCCTTCAAGGTATCCTGAAAAAAGCAGGTCAGTGCATTGTGCAATGGATAATTGTGTAAATGCACCACAAAGCAAAATCGTAATTAAGGTAAATCTTTTTTTCATGATTTGAGTTTTTGATTTCAAATAGTTTTGGTTGTGATTACTGTAAATATAAGTCGTTTGGGAAGGATAGCCTAAAAGATTTGAGAAAATTATTGAAAAAATTATTTTCCCGTCAATTATTCAGTAATTTCCATCCACTTAGCTCATTCTTTTTGATGGCAGGCACTCCGTTTTGCATCCAATCAGGTATAGGTTCACTTTTCAGATAATAATCGAAAAACTGTTGCATCCGGATAGTGAGGTCAATGCGATTCGGCCTTCTGCTTAAGTTATGCTCTTCATCAGAATAAGAAAGCATCCATGCTTTTTTCTGATTTCTTCTTAAGGCTGTAAAAAACTCTATCCCCTGATACCAGGGCACTGCTCCGTCCTGATCATTATGCATTATCAGTACAGGTGTCTTCACTTTAGGAACAAAAAACAGGGGTGAATTTTCGATATATAAATCCAGACTGTCCCATAGAGTAGCACCTATCCGGCTTTGTGTGTTTTCATATTGAAACATACGACTCCTGCCGCTTCCCCAGCGAATACCTCCATAGGCACTGGTCATATTTGAAACCGGTGCACCGGCCATAGCTGCAGCAAAGCGGTCTGTTTGTGTAATGATGTACGCAACTTCATAACCACCCCAGCTTTGCCCTTGAATGCCCATTCGCGTTGAATCTATTAAACCTGATTCAAGTGCTTTATCAACACCGGTATTTACGCAATCGAGCGCACTTTGACCCGGATGCCCAATTCGATATTTAATATCTGGTATAAATACAATATATCCGTTGCTGACATAATAGATCGGATCGATGATGCTTCTGCGTGGTTCCGGGACATGATGCCTGTGGAGAAGATCTGAATTCAATTCATAAAAATAAACCAGTAGTGGATAGGTTGTTGAACTGTCCAGATTATCCGGTTCATAAACAATGCCCTGAAGCGTATCACCTACATGGTTAATCCATGAAATTAAATGCTCATTCCCCCAGCGATATTTCCTCATTTGAGGATTGGCATCACTTATTTTTTCAGGGTGCAAAAAATCTGATGTGCTATACCATAGGTCAGGAAATTCATTAAAACTTTCGCGGGTGTACAAAAATGCATCTGTCTTTTTCGCTTTCATGAATCTTGCGAACCGAAAATCATCCATGAGGACAAGGTCCGGAGGGAAGCCCGGTTGCCATGAAAAACTTGCATATCCTGAAGCTTTTGTATTCAGGTCGAAAACTGAAAAATAGGCGGTCTCTTGCTTGATGAAATCTTCCTCTTTATCCAACTTAAGGTAGCGGTAAACCAAATGATGCTCACGCCCCAAACCCAGCGTAATATTCAATGGTTTATGATTGGCATCAGGATCAAATTTCCAAATGTCATATTGATCATAAACCAAAAACGATTCATCCTTTTCAGACCAACCTGCTGCCCCATAGGCCCAGGCTTCTCGGGGGATATCGATGGCCTCGTATTCGAAATGAACTGGCAGATTTATAGTCAGATTGATTGTTTTTTTCGATCGGATATTATAGCATAGCCAATCGCTTTGTTCGAGGTCGAACCAATAAACATAATTTCCTGCAGGAGAAATTCGGGGATTTCCTGAGCATTTTTCGCAAAACAAGGTTCGGTTCCCGTTTTCCAAATTAATTAAATATACATCTTTAAAAACAGGACTCTTCCAGGACTGCATTTCCTGATACGGTTCAACATCATGACCAATGGCATATTGAGCATCTCCTTCTGACCCCGGGATTACTTTCTGAATCGATGGATCAGCAAGTTGCCTGAAGGTCTTTTTATTCAGATCGAACAGGGCCAGATAATTTTTTTCCTGGTCTGCTTTCAACTCCTTTAATTGTTGGGGCTGAAGCCTCTTATCTGTCCAGCTCCAGATATTTAATGAGGCTTTTTCTTCTTCAAGCAAAGAATCCTCCGCTACAGGTTCTGGCAAAGGGGCTGTTCCAAAAAATATTCTTTGTCCGTTTCTTGAAAAATAAACCGTAGCAAACGGGCTGATACCCCAGGCTGAATACATCCCCTTGCTATGACTATCAACCAATACTTTATATGCCCTGGCCCCGCTTTTCCATTGAGCAAGACTATAAACAGGCCATCGGGTTTTAAGGCTATCATGGCTTAGTAAGAATGCGAGCTTAGTTCCTGCTTCATCCAACGCAATTTGTTTATAGTGCAGCGCTGAATGATCCTCAAATACAAGTTCCTCCTTTTCAGTATTGAACACATTAATTCCATTTATTGCTGCTGAATCCTGAGATATGGTAGTGAACGCAATCAAGCGGGCATTATCCGAAATGCTTACTTCATCAACATTTGAGAATTTCCATTCCCGTGCATTTTTCAATTGATGAATAACCATATTTCGATCGTCCATATTTTTTGATTTCTTTTCAGCAACATCTTTTTTTACATCAGTAAGGCTATCAAGCAGAGGGTCTGTTTTGAATTGAGTATATGCTAGCCAAGCGGATGCCTTTTTGGGTAAAAATATTTTATCAAGCTGACCGACTTTGAACATAGTACCAAATCTGAGATCTATTATTGCAAGACTGTCATGCGGCATGTCCTTCTTTTTAATCTTATCCTTTGTAGCTTTCCGGATCGTTGATTTAAGTGGTTTAATACGAAATGTAAGGAATTGTCCATCTTCTGTAAAAAGAGGCGATTCGGCATGAGAGAACAAACGATTTGTATGCGTTTGACTATTAAACAACACGACTTTACTATCCCCATCCTGCGGTTTTAAAGTATAGCATATCCAGATACCATCAGCTGATATTGCCGGTGATGTAATTGAATTCCACGAATTATAAACCAAATGATTTAAAGCTTGAGAAGATTGAGCAACTCCCACATGCACCATGGACATAATGCAAAGCGCCAGGAAAATATTTTTCATGACCGTTTAATAGATTTAGTATGAGCCGAAAATAAAGAATAAGTACTAAATGCCCTGGCCGGTTTAGAATAGTTCACCCTGTTTTCCGGGGTCACTTATTGAATCATCCGGATTTATTTCCTGAGATTCGTCACTCGGAAAATCCCATTCTATGGTGCTACCAGGATTAAGTTTTTCTTTTGTTTTTAAAGGAGACTTCTTCTTTGGATTATCGCTGGATTTTTCAATGAAAGACTGTTTCAGTGGCATGTTATCAGCAGGTTTTTTTTGAACAGGCTCAGCTTTTTCAATTTCAGTGTTTCTGTCTTCCTTTTCAACTAATTTTACTGATCTGATTTCGGCTCCTCCTAGTTTATTACCAATAGCCTTCCAGCCTTTTACTTCAATGAAGTCGCTAAATTTAATATTAAAAGTTTCGGCTTCTTTTTTAGAAAATTTTCGTGAATAAGTAAAAAATGATTCTTTTTTACTTGAGCATATCACCAATTTCGATTTTCTGCTTTCACTGATAAATTTAAATTTCTGATTCAGTGAACGGGTTTCAATTTGGAATCTTTTCACCATATAGCACTTCCTCGATCCATCATAATAGATAATAGAAATAACACTTGAAGGGTCAAATTTTTCAATTAATTTCAATTGATTGATGTCAAAACGATTATCGAATGAATGATTCCTCAACTCATAATTTCCATCTTTATAAATAGCCAATACCAGATCACCCGTATCGAAAGTGCCAAGCAGCTTACCAAGTCCATCAGCATTGAAACGGCCGACCGCCTCATCATACCAAATTTTTTGTCCTCCTAAAGTAGAGGTACCTATCGCCTTACGGACAACTTTTTTGATTGGATACTTCGTGACGATATTACCTTTTGAGGATCGGCTTTTAATATTTATTGACGAGAAGTCAAAATCAAACAATTTTATTTTTGCCCGGTTACCTGCACTTAATTGAACACTGACTATCTCCGATTCGCTATTAGATTGAACGCTGAAATAAATGAGTGTTGCTTTTTTCGCAGTACTGGCTAAATTATATTCCTTATCGCGGGTAATCCCAGTTACATTAAAACGCTTAACAAAACTCCTACCCAAGGCCAAATCGCTATAAATCATGTGATAAACAGTCCGGTTGTCATTTCTTTTCCAGATGCCGGCATAAATAATATCCTTACCGACAAATGCTTTCTCTGACATTCTGCTAACTAAAAAGTGGCAGTCTTTACGAAATACAATAATGTCATCGATATCCGAGCATTCGCTAATAAATTCATCCTTTTTCAAAGACCAGCCGATAAAACCATCTTTCTTGTTTACATACAATTTTACATTATTTGCAGCCACACGGCTCACTTCAATTTTATCAAAATCTCTGATCTCTGTTCTTCGAGGATGATGCTTCCCATATTTTTCTATCAATTCTTTGAAATAGGCAATGGCAAAATCAGTCAGATGTTTCAGGTTAAACAAAACTTCTTTAAGCGTTTCTTCAATCTTAAGCAATTCATCATTTGCTTTAAACGAGTCGAAGGCAGTAATCCGTTTAATCTTTATCTCTGTCAATCTGATAATATCCTCTTCGGTCACTTCTCTTCTCAGTTTTGGCTTGAACGGTTCGAGGCCACGGTCTATGGTTTCAATAACCGACTCCCAGGTTTCGCAGGTTTCGATATCATGGTAAATCCTGTTTTCGATAAAAATCCGTTCCAGTGAGGCGAAATGCCATTTTTCCTCTAACTCATCTTTTTTTATTTCCAGTTCCAGTTTGAGCAATTCCCTGGTTTTTTCTGTAGAGATTCTTAATATCTCGTCAACATCCAAAAATTGCGGTTTATCCTGATAAATCACACAGGCATTTGGAGAAATGGATACTTCACAATCCGTAAAGGCATACAGGGCATCAACGGCTTTTTCCGGTGAAACTCCTGCCGGCAATTCCACCAGAATCTCCACATCCTGAGCCGTATTGTCGGATACTTTTTTGATTTTTAATTTGCCTTTATCGTTGGCTCTGATAATACTGTCGATGACAGAAGTTGTTGTGCAATTGTATGGAATATCTTTAATCAGCAAAGTACTCCGGTTCAGAATTTCAATATGCGATCTGATGCGGACTTTACTCCCTTTTCGCCCGGCATCATATTGACTAAAATCGGCCATGCATCCGGTATGGAAATCAGGCAGCACATTTGTTTTTTTACCTTTCAGTACATTGATAGAAGCTTCCAAAAGCTCAAGTAGATTGTGCGGGAGTATTTTAGTTGACAATCCCACGGCAATCCCCTCAACACCCATCGCGAGTACTAACGGGAATTTCACCGGAAGGGTAACCGGTTCCTTTTTCCTGCCATCATATGACAATTGCCAGGTTGTGGTTTTTGGATTAAAAACAACCTGCAATGCAAATGGGGTTAAGCGGGCTTCAATATACCTTGATGCTGCAGCAGGATCACCGGTTCTGACATCACCCCAGTTGCCCTGAGGATCAATCAGCAATTCCTTTTGCCCCATTTTTACGAGGGCATCGCCAATGGCTGCATCACCATGCGGATGAAATTGCATCGTTTGGCCAATAACATTGGCAACTTTGTGATAGCGTCCATCGTGCATCTGACGCATAGCATGAAGAATCCGCCTCTGCACCGGTTTAAGACCATCTTCAAGAGTAGGAACTGCGCGCTCAAGGATTACATAACTGGCATAATCAAGAAACCAGTTCTTGTACATACCCTGTACAGGAAGAGAACTCTGCAGTTTTTCATCATCTTCCCCATCTCCGGGTATCCTATTTATATCTTCATCACGCAACATGATCGAACACATCTTTTTCCACTCTCAAATTTTCAATGATAAAATCCTGTCGTTCTTGTGTGTTCTTGCCCATATAATAGGCCAGGATAGATTGAATTGAATGTCCTTTTTTTAATAATACCGGTGCCAGCCTAATTTCAGAACTTATGAATTGCTTGAATTCTGAAGGTGAAATTTCTCCTAATCCTTTAAATCGGGTGATTTCCGGATTGACACCCAGTTTTTGCATTGCTTCTTGTTTTTCTTCTTCGCTGTAACAATACAAGGTAGTTTTCTTATTTCTTACCCTGAATAATGGTGTTTCAAGGATAAACAGATGTCTTTGTCTCACCAGATCAGGATAAAACTGAAGGAAAAAAGTTAACAATAAAAGCCGGATATGCATACCATCGACATCGGCATCGGTGGAAATCACAACCTGATTAAATCGCAATTCATCCAGACCATTTTCAATATCAAGAGCATGCTGCAACAAGTTGAATTCCTCGTTCTCGTAAACAACCTTCTTAGTCAGTCCGAAACAATTCAGCGGTTTTCCCCTGAGACTGAAGACAGCCTGTGTTTGCACATCACGGGCTTTGGTCAAAGAACCAGACGCTGAATCGCCCTCAGTTATAAAAAGCATAGATTCACTGTGTCGGGGATTTTTTCTGTTGGTATAATGAATGCGGCAATCACGAAGCTTTTTATTATGAAGATTGGCTTTTTTAGCCCGTTGATTTGCCAATTTCTTGATGCCGGCAATATCCTTCCTTTCCCGCTCTGATTGTTGAATTCTTTTGAGCATTTTTTCGGCCAGTTCGGTATTCCGGTGCAGATAATTATCTAACTCACGACTCACAAAATCAATAATGTATGAGCGCAGATTAGGACCTTCAGGCCCCATAAGCATACTACCCAGTTTTGTCTTTGTTTGCGATTCGAATACCGGTTCCTGAATACGTACACTAATGGCTCCTATTATCGAGGCTCTTATATCAGAAGCATTAAATTCTTTCTTAAAATAATCACGTATTGTTTTCACAATTGCTTCCCTAAAGGCTGCCAGGTGGGTGCCTCCATGGGTAGTATGCTGACCATTCACGAAAGTGAAATAAGTTTCGCCATATTCAATACCGTGGGTCAATGCTATTTCGATATCGTCTCCTTTCAAATGAATGACCGGATAGCGAAATTCTGAATCCTGCTTGTTGTCATTAATCAAGTCCAGCAAACCATTGTCTGAATGATATTTCTCACCATTAAATTTAATGATAAGTCCCGCGTTCAGGTAGGTATAATTCCTGATCTGACTTTCCAGATATTCCGGTAAAAAATGATACTTGTGAAAAATCTCCGGGTCAGGTACAAAAATTACTTTAGTACCATTCCTTTCTTTGGTTGGTCCAATTTTCTGATTATTTATTAATTCTCCCTGCTTAAACTCAGCAATTTTAATTTTACCATCCCGCACACTTTCTACCCTGAAATAAATCGAAAGTGCATTAGCAGCCTTTGTTCCTACACCATTTAAACCAACTGATTTCTGAAATGCTTTAGAGTCATATTTACCACCCGTATTGATTTTTGACACACATTCAATCACTTTGCCCAAGGGGATACCTCTGCCGTAATCCCTTACTTCAACTTGCTTATCTGTAACCCGGACATTAATAGTTTTGCCAAAGCCCATGATATGCTCATCAATGCCATTATCAATAATCTCTTTGATCAGAATATAGATACCATCATCCTGAGACGAGCCATCGCCCAGCTTACCGATATACATACCGGGACGCAGGCGAATATGCTCTTTCCAATCCAGTGAACGGATCGTCTCTTCATTATAGTTCTTATTCATAAAACGGCAACTTAATCCAAGTTCAAAAATAGCTTCAATAAGCTTGAAGTTATGTACAAGTTTTACACGCTATCCCTTAAAAAAGTAGTCTTTGAAGAGCACTTGCTTTTAAGGAAAGCAAAACCTTCAATATCCGGAAACGTACATTGGGCTGATGATTCGGAAAATAGCACTCCCTGCACTAATCTTTTTCTACTTTTTCCTTTTGACGCAATCGCAAAGTAAACGATTTCTTCTTCATTTTTTATTGGATAACACGATAAAGAATGAAAAATCCTTGCTAATTCTTGCTGATACAATTCAATATCCTGAATCCTATTTATGGATTGATGTCCGACAAGCGAATGAATATGCCGTTAGCCACATCCCTGATGCGATCATTTACAAAGACAGTATGGCAATCAACAAGGCTATCGAAGAAAATCATTACAAAAAAATCATTTACTATTGCTCCATTGGCTTCAGAAGTGGTGAAGCAGCAGAGAAAAGCCCATTTACAAGGCAGGGATATACAGTCTATAACCTGTACGGAGGTATATTCGATTGGGCAGCATCAGGTTTTGAAATGCTGGATTCTTCCGGCATCAAAACACATAATTTGCATCCCTATAATCTTCTTTGGGGCTGGTTTGCTACGATAAAGGGATATAGTTTACAAAACTAAAGGAACATCGTTTACACTTTTTGCTTGTTATTTGCGATAAAAATCAAATTGCTTTGCCCTGGAAAGAAACGACAACTATGGAACATTTATCCGTAATATGGACATCAGGCTGAAATAAAAAAACCGCCCCGAATTACTCCGGGACGGTTCATATCTAAATAGACACCCTCT
>CAYPSW010000016.1:36779-49875 GCA_964413685.1 uncultured Chitinophagales bacterium | reverse complement strand
AAGCCATATTTGATTGATATTTCAAAAAGGGGATGGATTTACCATGTTGAAGGAAAACAAATCGCCATTGATAAAAATGACTTTTCAGTGGAGATTCCTTCGACAAGAATCAAGTTTGATGTTGTATTCCTTGCCTGGAAATATTTATGAATTAAAATCAGCAGTAGAACGGGCAGTAATGATCTGTGAAGCCGAACAAATTGAAGCGTCTGATTGTATTTTTTCAGAGGATATCCGTTGATTATCTACAGGTTTAGAATTAAAAGATGCCGGTTTACTAAAACCGGCATCTTTATTATCATGCTTTGAGACTTTACTTAATCAAGCTAATTTTTCATTATCCTTTTACTTTCCAGTATCTGACCGGCTTTGATCAGATTTACAAAGTACATCCCAGCCGGTAGTTGCTGGCGGTCAACAAATCGATACCTGTTTTGTCCGTATTCAACGGGCATCACATCATGGTGTACCAGCTGACCATTCATATTCATCACATTCACTTCAAATATTCCGGCTTCTTCCGTACTGAAAGAAAGCGTGAATTCATTGCTGAAAGGATTTGGTCCTACTGTCAGATTTTCGACTACTGAAACCGTGCTTACTGTGTTTTCAAAATCAACAGCTACCATCGGGAAATATTCATACTGTCCGTTAAAGTCGGTTTGTTTTAAACGATAATAACTGGTTCCGGAAAGCGGGTCATTATCAATCGTTGAGTATGATCTTGATTCAGAACTTGTTCCTGCACCTTGGACCTGTGTAAGCTCTTCAAAAACCTGCCCATCCACACTACGTTCGATGGTGAAAAAATCATTATTAATTTCTTCGGCTGTTACCCAACTCAGATCAACAACATCTCCATTTTTCTGTGCATCGAAACTCAGTAATTTAATAGGCAATGCATTGCCACCTCCGTTAGATCCGATAGTAAAGTTGCCAAAACTACCCTGAGTAGAAAAGCTACGCATCGAACCGGCTGTTGTGTTGCCACTTAATGTTCTTGCTCCTGTATTTACCCATTGGGTAGCGTTCTCTCTCACGATGATCAAACTGGAAGTATCAGAAATTCCATGGCCTGTTGAATTTGTCCAACTCAGGCTTACATGTACCTGATCAGTTCCTGTTGTTTGATTTAATGACCAAAATTCCAGATTGCTTACATTGTTTACACCACTCCCTAATGATGTATTGTTAGGGGGAGACTGAAAATAATATTGTGCCTGAAAAACTGACGAGGCACTGGCCGGTGCACTAATGGATATGGGTGCATAAACGCCACCATTTCCTAAGGGGAATTCAAAATCACTATTGCCGACTTTATTAACCGGACCCTCTACATAAGATACCGAACTGGCATGAACTACCGTTGCTCCAGAATTGATAATTAATAAATTGACAGAATCCGTTTTCACTATACCCTGACTCAAATCCAGCTGATTTGTTACCGTCATAGAACCTGCAAGCACAACTGCCGGAACACCGCTGGTGCTGTTATCAACTAATACGTCATTGTAAGTTATCCCTTCGGAACCAGAGCCATTTTCGGTGGCTATAGTTTGTGGAACAGATCCATTTAAAGTCAATTGGGTGGATGAAATGAAATTTAATCTTCCATAAGAGGAATTAGTTCTTATTAAATTACCGCCAAGATTCATAACCGCGGTATTATTAAATTTCATGTACACCTTATTGCTGCCACTCGCATTTAATGTGAGGCTGCCTGATAAATTCAACTGACTGGAATTTTTGAAGTAATGGTAAATCTTATTCCCACCTGTATGATTCAGTGTCATATTTCCGGCCACTACAACAGATGCACTATTTTTCACTATTAGCTTTGTATTTTTGCTGCTGCCTGCCGTTGAATTCCAAACAAAGTCACCGCCAATATTCAGTTGAGCTGAATTATACAATTGTATGTAGAAATCTTTTGAGCCTCCGTTTCTATTAACGGTAAAATTTCCTCCAATGGACAATGTCCGGGTGTTCTTCACGTATACTTTTCCTGTTTCATTATGTCCGGCATTAGTGAATGTGGCATTTCCGGCTACCGTCAGATTTCCACCTTGAACCTTCAACTCAGTATCATCCTCATTTACATCAATTGTTAGAGAAGCGCAGTCCTGATTTTGAGTAATCGTGACTTTTTGACCGCTAATAACTACCGGATTAGCGATATGTGGAATGCCATTTCCATTGTTACTGTCTTCTTCATGCTCTTCATTTTCAGAAGTGCTCCAGGTATCTTCCTCATTCCAGTCACCCTCATCAACTGCGTAGTAAATAACCGAGCTAACATTATTAAAAGCTAAAGTGAAAGTACCTGTGTCTGAAGCATTATTTCCATTATCGACTGAGATATAATACCAGTCATCAACTGTCAATTGGTTATAGCTTACCGATAGATCATCATTGGGCCCGGATGAGGCATCGCAAGCCAATTCGGTTCCTGAAGAATCAAATAAGGCTAACTGTCCATTTTTCAATGTGCCTTCTGAGCCACCGGTTTTCATATCAACATCTACCGTATCAAAGATGGCCTTAAACCGAAACCAAACATTATTATTAGGTCCTGAATTCCAGCAGGAAGCTGCCGAGCCGTCAGCACTTGCACCGGCTGTGCTAAAAGCTGCCTCATCAGATTGCCAATGATCGTACTCGTTAAGTACGACTGCCGAAGCTTTGTCATCCTGCGTGCTGCCATTAGCCAGTGCTGATTTATTATTGCTCAGATTGCTGTAAATAAAGACAATAGCAAAAATCGCCAGCGTGATTGAACTAAAAGCTGCGACATATTTTAAACGGTTATTCAGATTGTTCTTTACCGAATTTTTTGGAGTAAGGTTTAATCTTTGATTCATAATTTTGGGGCTTATTGTTTTATCAATTTTATACTTACAGGTGGCTCATTGCCTTGTGATATCTGAACAATATAAGTTCCGGATAAAAGGGCTGCTCCTTCATCAAAAGCAAATTGGTTGATTCCGGGAACTGCTTGTTGTGAGCTACTCACTATCAAACGTCCTTGTAAATCAAACAACTTTATATTGACATAGCCCGATATAGCCGGGATATAGTCAATATTAAAATGATTGATAAATGGATTTGGCCCTGAAGCTGAAATTTCAAGCACTTGACGCTGCATTTCCAGGTCTACTACAACGGGAGCAAAATATTCATAGGCACCATTCAAATCGGTTTGCTTTAAGCGGTAGTAGGAAATACCCTCAAAAGGCTGTTGATCAATAAATGAATAATTATTTAAGGAAGTACTGTTTCCTATACCTTCTATTCTACCTATCTCCTTAAACTGACTACCGTTAATACTTCTCTCAATCGTAAAATAATCATTGTTTAGTTCTGTGGCGGTTTGCCAGGACATGAGTACAGTTCTGTCTGACTGCACTTCGGCATTAAAGAAAGTAAGCTCTACCGGAAGAGCTCCTCCGAAGGAAATGGAACGGATGAGCAAATTGTCCATCGCGGTCTTATTACTTTCATTTCCATTCATTTTTTTCCCAATAAATACATCTCCTGTTCCGGTATAAAGAGTCTCACCGGCAATTCCATAATGAATCCATTGAATAACAGAATCCACCATCACTTCACCAACCCCTGTATTGGGGTCATAAATAAATCTATAGGTTCGGAAATTATCATCATTCGGTACAGAATAAAATGAACCGGAAATATTATATGTGTTTCCTGCAGCATCATTAACTTTATATTTTATTTTTATTTTACCATTTTTTATCCCAAACCTGAGCGTATTACGCTTAAAAAAATAGGCTTCCGGTTCATCGCGCTGATAATCAACTTGAATATCAAGGCCATTTACATCAAAATTGCTGCCCGGCAATTTCAAATTAATATCTTTCTCTGGTAAACCTGGATTGATTCCCTGGCCGGTAGGGCTTATATCTAATTTTGCTGAACTACTGATTGACAATGCATCGGGTCCAACTAAGGCTATACCCGGTCCGCTTTCCCAATCAAATTGAGAAATCACGGTTGTAATACCAGCTGCTTGTGCTTTATCACTTCTTCCTATATTTATAATTAGAAGAATAACGGCAAGAAGAATTATTGCTGACCCACCAATAAGCAGAAGACTTAGGCGGTGACTTAATCTCAACTTAGATTTCTGATTTAAATCATTTTTTGTGCGCATAAGCAATGATTTGTAGTTCATTTAACGATTCTGGCTTTGGCATACCTAATTCATGAAAAGGCATGAAATGGGCATTCTTATTTAATACTGAATAAATCCTTTGCATTAAATCCGGAAATTTCAATTTTTCTTCAGGATCATTTTCTGCATTAAATAAAGAATCATGTTGATTATTATAAAATCTGTTCATAAAGCCAAGCTATTTAGTCAATCCTTATTCCCTGATTACTAACTAATAACTGAAGCCGATGGGGTAGAACACAACATTTTTGGACATCGGTTCTAGAGTTCGCCATTCATTACGACCATTGGATGTAATAGTTACACCTTTGCCAATTATGAAAATTGGCAGATAAAAAATTAGGATAATTCCTACAAGCAAATGTCCTAACTAATTGATCAAATTGCAGTATAAGTTCTCAAATACTATCAATCATTCTAATCATTCATTCAAGTTCCCTTGTAATATGGTAGCAACAGTCTTTCATGAAACCTCATCAGACCGGTACAAGAAATTATATAGAGTATTGCTTTTCTTCGGCTTTGTCGGAGTACCTTTATTTGGATACATATTCTATTTGCGTTATCCGGGGGTAACAGAGCCTTTTTGGGACAGGGCTATAGTATCTGCCGTTTTCGCCATAGCTTTTGCATTGACCTTTACCAGAATTAGTAAACATTCCTTGAAACTGATTGCCTACTTTTCAGTTTATGTGCTGGCAGCAGAATCTCTTTTTGCCTTGTACAATAACCATTTTCAAGTTGAATACATTCTGACGGTTATGTTGGCATTCCTTGTCATAACACTGGTATTTCAAAGTATTTGGGACATGGCTTTTTATTTGCTTTTTTGCAACATTGCTATTGGATACGCGCTCTACACATCAAACGAACTCGCTTTTGAACCTGATTTTATTTACATGACCTCTTTGTTCTTTTCAGGCATTTTATATGCTTTCGGTCATCTAAATATCCGCTCACAGCAAAAAATGATGATGGATGAAAATTTCCTAAAAGTCATCATTAATGAAACGGTTGATGGCATATTCCTCGCTGATTCAAGAGGATATATTGTTGAGTGCAATAAGAAAGCGTTGTCGATGCTTGAAACTGATAGTACCGAGTTAATAGAGGGTCATCATATCGAGACTTTTATAGACCGTCCATTCGATAAGAATGAAAAACGAAGTATTCAACAATTAGTCGATCAAGGAGGAATCTGGAGAAAGGTGGAAAACATAAAGACTTTAAAGAATCATGTATTTTACGGTGATATAGCCTTAAGCGGACTTCAAAATATAGGCAAAGGCTATTTTACGTTGATCAGAATAACCGACATTTCTAAAACCAAACAAAATGAGCAAAAGCTATTTGAGCAGTTAAAGGAAAACCAAAGACTTACAAGCATTCTTAATGCAGCTACGGATTTTGTTGCCATGGCTAATGAGCATGGAAAAATGATATATATCAATCCTGCCGGAAGAGAAATGATTGGTTTAAAACCGGATGAAAATATTAGCAAGATGTATCTTCCTGATTTTGTAGCCGAAAGCGAGATGGACTTTATGCTGAATAAAATCATTCCTGATACAATAGCCAACAAATCATGGCAGGGTGAATTGCCGCTAAGGCATAAATCCGGTAAGTTAATACCGGCCTCAATTTCAGTACAAACTTCTTTAGATGAGCATGGAAATATTCAATATTTCACAGCCATCATGCGTGATATTACTATACAAAGAAAGAAAGACGAAGAAATAAGGAAACTATCTACCGTTGTTGAACAAAGTCCGATTTCAGTGGTTATCTCAGATTTAAAAGGAAGAATTCAATATGCTAATAACTTTTTCTATAAACTTACCGGATTTACGCCATCAGAGACCATCGGGGCCATACCCAGTGAATTACAGAAAGAAGAGAATAATGTAGCATTTGATCAAAATTTAATGGAAACAATATCATCAGGGAAAAACTGGACAGGTGAATTCCATCATCAAAAGAAATCCGGTGAAATGTACTGGGAATCTGCAAGCATATCTCCCATTATTGATGAACAAGGTAATATTGTAAGCTTTGTTGCCTTGAAACAAGATATTACCGACAGAAAACTCATGCAGGAACAATTACAATTGTCCAAAGAATTTTCCGAAGGAATACTGACTTCAATGAGTCAGGGTGTAGGAATTGTAAAAGAAGATCATACAATTGCTTACATGAACAAACCACTGGAAAATTTATTCGGCTGGGAAGCAATTGGGAAAAAATGTTATGATGTTTATAAGAAGAATAAAAAGCCCTGCTTCAACTGCCCGGTAAACGAAGGTATTAAGATAGGAGAAACAATCGTAACTGTGGCAAACGGAATTATTGGGGACATTACCCTCGAAATTACGCATACCGGCATGCATCTGCCTTCAGGCGAAAAGGCAGTACTGGAAATATATCGTGATGTAACCAAAGAGAAGGAAGCAGAAATGGCGCTACGGAAAGCCAAAGAAGCCGCAGAAGAAGCTGCCAAAGCAAAATCTGAGTTTCTGGCGACTATGAGCCATGAAATCAGAACGCCCATGAATGCCGTTATTGGTATGACCGGACTATTGTTCGAAACGCCACTCAATGAAGAACAAAAAGAGTTTGCGGAAACAATTCGTTATAGTGGTGAAGCATTGCTGTCGGTGATCAACGATATTCTGGATTATTCCAAAATTGAATCAGGCAACATGGAATTGGAAGATACTGAATTCAGCCTTACCGACACCATTGAAGATATTTTTGACTTGCTCTCATCAAAAGCCATTGAAAAAGGGCTTGAATTACTGTATGACATCAGTGATGAGGTACCCAGAATGATTAAAAGTGATCTCACCAGGATACGTCAAGTATTAGTTAATCTCATTAATAATGCACTGAAATTTACAGAAAAGGGAGAAATACTTATTACGGTACAAGTCAAACAGAAAACTAAAAACGGACACGTGCTTCAGTTTGGGGTGAAGGATTCAGGTATAGGCATTGCAAAAAATAATATCAAAAAAGTATTCCGATCATTTTCTCAGGCTGACTCATCAACAACAAGAAAATATGGCGGGACAGGTCTTGGTTTAACAATTAGTAAAAACCTCGTTGAATTGATGGGGGGTAAAATCTGGGTTGAAAGCGAACTGAATGTGGGAACGACTTTCTTTTTTACGATTGATGCCAAGAAAGCTCAAGTCACAAATAATAAATCCAGATTACTTACTGTAAAAGGCCTTAAGGGTAAAGTTGCCTTACTGGTTGATGACAATCTTACTAACCTAAGCATCCTTAAAAAACAATGCACTAACTGGGGCTTAAAAGTATTTGCCTACAGTCAACCATTAAAAGCCCTCGAAGCAATCAAAAAAAATAAGCAGTATGATATTGCCATCATCGACATGCAAATGCCTAAAATGGATGGACGTGAGTTGAGCCAAGAAATCAGGAAGATATATGACAAAAAGAAATTGCCTATTATTATGCTTACTTCCTTAGGTCGGCTGGCAAGTGAAAAAGATGAAAATATTTATTCTGCATACATCAGCAAGCCGGTCAGACATGCTCAATTGCACCGTCTTATTATACATGAAATATTAAAATCTACTGATGATGGGAATTTGAAAAAAGCTGAATTCTATTCAGACGGAGAAAAAACAGTAAGAGAAAAGGCAAAATCTATTAAGAAAATAAAAATTCTTTTGGCTGAAGACAATGCAATTAATCAAAAAGTAGCTTTGCGCATGCTTGAAAAATTGGGTTTAATGGCTGATGTTGCAGGAAATGGTTTGGAAGTGTTGCAGGAAATGGAAATAAAAGATTATGATTTAATCTTAATGGATGTTCAAATGCCGGAAATGGATGGTCTTGAAGCCAGTAAAAAAGTACATGAATTATTTAAAGATCGTGAAGAACTACGACCAAAAATTATTGCCATGACAGCGAATGCGATGAAAGAGGATCGTGATCGTTGTTTTGCTGCAGGTATGGATGATTATATTTCCAAACCAATAAAACTAGAAACTATTGAAGAAGTCTTTATTAAATGGTTTAGTCCGTCTACCATATAGTTTGATTACTTAGAGTTCAGTGCTTCAGGTTTTCGAACCAAAATGCGCCTTCTGTCATAGAGAATGATATTCCGGCTTTGAAGATCACGCAAAATTGTGGTTACAGTTTGCCGGTTAGTTGCCGTTAAATTGGCAATATCCTGATGGGTCAGACCTAATCTGATTTCAATCTCATCTCCTACTTTACGACCATGTTTTTCGGCCAATATATTAAGGAATGAATGCACCCGATCACTGGTTTTCTTAAACCACATTGTTTGAAGTTTGTTCTGAACACGAATTAGTTTCAGACCAATTAATTTAGTGACCGCCAAACTCATCTTAGAGTTACTCTCTAATATTGTATTAAACTCATGAACCGGTACTTTGCAAAGAACACAATCTTCCATAGCCTCGGCCAGTTCTTCTCTCTGCCCTCCGTCCGACAGCAGAGATAGTTCACCAAATAGTTCTCCTGCCCCAAGGATGGAAAAAATAACCTCTCTTCCATCCTCTACATATTTTGCAATCTTTACTCTTCCTTTCTTAAGAAAATAAACAATATCCGATTCATCTTGCTGAAAGTAAATAAAATTTCCCTTCGGCACATCGCACATGCTCGAGTTTTTGTCTATATAGGATTTCTCTTGTGCGCTGAGCGTTTTTAATAAATTGAAATTTTCGAGATACCAAAGCTTTGTCTTTTCCTCCATAATTTGCAAGTTACTAGCTTTAAACAGTAATTAGCACCAAATTTGTTCGTTTATTTTTACAATTCATCCAAATTGTATTGTTTAACAAAAGATTCCAAATCATGAAATTTATTGTGCAGATCTTTTTTCCACTGCTTATCCTTTCACAATCAGCTTGTATTATGCAATCTGATATCCCATCTGATACCCCTAATTGGTTGAAAAATAAAATTAAACAATTAAAAAAAGAAAGCGTTCAAAGTCCTCCGGCTTCTGTGTTTGAATATACATACAAGGGAGGCCGGGTTTTCTACTTCCCTGCCCGCTGTTGCGATATCTTCAGCGACCTGTATGATGAGCAGGGTAGCTTGCTTTGCCATCCGGACGGAGGGTTTACCGGTGGCGGTGATGGCCAATGTCCGGATTTCTGGCAAAATAGCACTGAGACCAGACTAATTTGGAAGGATAATAGAAAATAATCGATTAATTCCTTATTTATCTCTGTGCATTAGACTTTTAGGAAAGTTTCCTATCTTGCCTTTCCTAAACCCACACATCCTATGTACTGCATATCTCAAAAGCTGCTCCGGTGGAGCCTTTCCCTATTGTTTTTTTTAACTTTATCCTGCTCACAATCTGATAAAAATAAAAAAGCACCTATACTTACTGCGAGTCCTTCATTTGTGCAGTTGGATTCAGCATCAAGTGGAGTCGATTTTGTTAACAAACTCAATGAAAGCCCCGAATTGAATTACTTTAATTATCAGTACCTGTATAATGGCGCAGGAATAGCCATCGGTGATATTAATGGTGACAAATTACCTGATTTATTTTTCACCTCAAATCAGGGTTCAAACAGATTGTACCTCAACCGCGGTAATCTTCAATTTAAGGATATAACTTCTCAGGCAAATGTGCAGGGGCATTCCGGGTGGACCACCGGCTGCACCATGCTAGATATTAACCATGACGATTTACTTGATTTGTACGTTTGCTACTCAGGCAATGGACCCCACGAACAAAGAGCCAATGAATTATTTATTAATAATGGCGATCAGACTTTTACTGAGTCGGCAGCTGCATATGGTCTTGATGACTCGGGATATTCCACCCAAATATATCCATTCGATTATGACTTAGATGGAGACCTTGACCTTTATCTTGTAAATCACCGGACCGATTTCTACAACACCGGTAATGTACTGAATCCTGATCTTTCACGCGATGGTACAGAACTGAACAGTGACAGGCTTTACAGAAACGATTCTGACGAACACTTTAGTAATGTTACCAAAGAAGCCGGACTCATAAATCACTCCTTCGGTCTGAGTGCAAGCATCATGGATTTCAACAACGATCATTGGCCCGATATCTATGTGGCTAATGATTTTGTAGAACCGGACCTTGTTTATATCAATAATCATCATGGTGGTTTCACCGAATCGGGTAAAGACATCATGAAGCATGTTTCCTTCTACGGTATGGGTTCCGATTTTGGCGATATTAATAATGATGGGTTCGAGGATCTCTTTGTACTTGACATGGCACCTCCCGAACATACCAGAAGTAAAGAAGTCATGGCCTCAATGGATACCAAAGGATTTTGGAATATGATAGATTTTGGCTTCAATTATCAATATATGCTCAACACCTTCCAGCTGAATAACGGCAACGGTACTTTCAGCGAAATCGGGCAAATGACCGGATTATCTAAAACTGACTGGAGCTGGGCACCCCTCCTATTTGATGCCGATAATGATGGTATGCTTGATGCTTTTGTTAGCAATGGTATTCTGAAAGACGTAACCAACAACGATTTTAAAAACTGGTTAAAAAACGAGGTAAGCGATAAAGGAAATCAACTCAGCTTTGCCGATGTGATGGCCAAAATTCCAACGACCAAAACAGCCAATTACTTATTTCACAATGAAGGTAATCTTTCTTTCGCTAATGTCGCTGCAAAGGCTGGACTCATCGAAGCAGAAAATGCTTCCGGGTCGGCCTGGGCCGATTTAGATGGAGATGGAGACCTCGATCTCGTGCTTAACAACCTCGATGCACCCGCTTCCATTTTCCAAAATACCGCCAACGATAATGGCAATCATTATCTCGAAATAGTATTGAAAGGGTTATCAAATAATCCGCTTGCTCTGGGTTGTAAACTGCGAATACTGGACCATGGTAATCAGCAAGTGAGACACCTGTATTTGAGCAGGGGTTATCAATCTTCGGTCGAACCATTGATTCATTTTGGCTTAGGAGAGATCGACTTTATAGATAGCTTATTAGTGAGCTGGCCCGATGGGGAGCAGCGACTGCTTACCCGCATAACTGCCGATCAAAAGATTGAAATTTCGCTGGCTGATGGAGCAGATTATACGCCAATTGAAAAGAAAGCCTCGGTCGGTACTATCGCCCGTGAACAAATCCCCGGATTAACTTTCGAACATACTGAAGACGTCTATAATGATTTTTCAAAAGAGATCCTACTTCCTCACAAAGAATCTGAAGCGGGCCCCTTAATGAGCACAGGAGATGCCAATGGAGATGGATTGGAAGATGTCTTTATTGGAGGGGCTGCTGAACAAGCAGGTATTTTGTTTATCCAAAATCAAGACGGATCATTTAGCTCAATGACCGGACCATGGCAGGCAGATAAAGCTTGCGAAGATCTCGGCTCTGTGTTCTTCGATGCCGATGGGGATGGTGATCAGGATTTATACGTCTGTAGTGGAAGCAATGAATTCGATTCAAGCGATTTGCGTTATCAAGACCGGCTGTATATCAATATGGGTAATGCCAAATTCGAAAAAAGCGACCAGGCCCTGCCCGAAATGCTTAGCAGTACTATGCGTGTTAGTGCTAATGATTGGGATTCCGATGGTGACCTCGATTTGTTTGTTGGTGGCAGAGTAATGCCTGCAAAATATCCTTTTGCTCCCCGATCCTATTTGTTGCAAAATGATGGCGGAAAATTTAAAGATGTAACCGCACAACTGGCTCCTGCCCTGCTTCGCCCCGGTATGGTGACCGATGCTGCTTTTGAAGATTTTGATGGCGATGGCCATGCCGACCTTATGATTGCCGGAGAATGGATGCCTCTGCGCTTATTCCATAATAATAGTGGTCATTTCACGGAGATGACTTCCGTGGCCGGTCTCGATTCAAGCAATGGCTGGTGGTTTTCGCTCAAAGCTACTGATATTGATCACGATGGAGACATGGATATAGTAGCCGGAAATATTGGATTAAACAATAAGTTTCATCCTTCTGCAAAAAAACCTTTCCACGTTTTTTGCAATGATTTTGACCGAAATGGCACTTTCGATATTGTGCTCGCTACCATGGCCACCCCTGATGCCCTATGGCCGGTCAGAGGCCGTGGTTGTTCATCCTCTCAAATGCCTTTTATCAAAGAAAAATTTACAACCTATAAAAGTTTTGCTACCGCTTATTTGAGCGATATTTATTCTCAGGAAGACCTGGATAGTGCACTGCATTTGCAAGCGTTCGATTTCCACTCATCTGTCTGGATCAATGACGGACAAGGGCATTTTACAAGGAACAATCTACCTGTTCTGGCTCAGATTGCCCCCATTATGGGAATCATCATAAGCGATCTGAACGGAGATGGAAATAAGGATTTGATTGTAGCCGGTAATATGTGGGGAGCCGAAGTGGAAACTACCCGCTATGATGCCGGTACAGGTCTGGTTTTACTCGGTGATGGTTCCGGTAATTTTACAACTTTGTCACCCTGGCAAAGTGGTTTTTATCTTGGAGGAAATGTCCATGACCTGCTCAGCATTTCTGACAAAAACCAAGCAGATCAAATTATTATATCAGCGGTTAATAATGCAGCAATTCAAATATTCAAGGTTGTTGCTAAAAATCCATAATAGCTAATCTATAGTATAAATAACGCCAAGGGATAAATATGCAATTTAAAAAGCAATATCAAAATGTGCATTGCGTTCCGATAGGGAATCATAAAAAATATTTTGTATGAAAACGTTAACTATTCTTTCAATGTCCATCATCCTGATGGGCTCTTTTGGTTTATATGGCCAATCGGAAACAATGAATACCGAGAATACACATTACTGACTCTTATTTTTACACCGGAGGCATCATCGGGGAGTACGTACCACCAAATCTCAATGATTTCA
>CAYPSW010000016.1:0-36679 GCA_964413685.1 uncultured Chitinophagales bacterium | reverse complement strand
AAATCTTAGTATATTTCAAGCATAAAAAGAAAACGACAAAAATCCGAATAATTCATAATAAACAACAGAATGATTACTTTCAATTTTCGTTATCTTAGTATTATTAAGTTTTCCTTTATATGCCTATCAATAACAATGACTCAGTATACAATTGCCCAAAATGCTCAAAATTTTCCTAACTGGAAAACCGACACTTCAAATCACCTGGTACCGATTTCAGAATTCAAATCTTTATTGCCGCGAGATGCTATTGTTCCAATCGATTCGCCAAAATTTGTTTCGATACATGAAGCAGATACTATGTACTTTGAACGCGAACCTTTCATTGTGGTGCGGGATGATGGACCTGCACGTGCATACCCACTAAGTGTATTAATGTGGCATGAGATTGTAAACGATCAATTGGCCGATAAAAAGATTGTCATTACCTATTGTCCATTATGCAATGCCGCCCTTGTTTTTGGCAGAGAAAGACCATGGAAGGGGAAACACCTGATTATGGACTTTGGGACTTCAGGCATGTTGAGAAAATCAGATTTGGTAATGTGGGACCGACAGACCGAATCGTGGTGGCAGCAAATTGAAGGAAAGGCCTTGGTCGGGACCTTGGCTGGTGCTTCTCTCGAAAGGATTCCATCTCAGGTACTCTCTTTTCAAGAGTTCAAAAGTGCCTATCCTGATGGAATTATTTTGTCGAATCAAACGGGCCTGAATTATAAATATGGAAGCAACCCATATATTAGTTATGATGATACCGGCAATCTCAAACCCCGGTTATTCGATGAAAACGTTGACCCTCGTTTGCCCGCTATGGAAAGAGTAATCGCCATTGATATTGAAGGAAACCGAAGAGCTTATCCTTGGAGCACTATTCAAAAAATGGGTATCATTCAGGAAACTTATGCAAACAGGGACATCGTAGTGTTTTACCAACAAGGAGCCATTTCTGTTTTGGATCAGTCAATCATTCAAAATTCACATAAAATCGGTTCAGCCACGGTCTTTAGCCCTAAAATTGAAGGCAAATTACTGCACTTTGTAAAAGTAACTGATGGCTTTCAAGATGCGGAAACAAAATCATTATGGAATATCAGCGGACAATGTGTATCAGGCCCGTATAAGGATGCACAATTAGAAAGCTATTTTTATACGTCCCATTTTGCATTTGCTTATCTGGAATTTTTCCCTGATACAGGTATTTACAAAAATTGATCCTTTAGGAATCTTAACATTAATGAATGCTTTTTAATTCAAACAGATGCTACTTTTGTAAGCATGATTAGAATATTATTTACCGCCATATTCACGCTTCTATTTTTATCAAACAATGCCATAGCCCAGCCTACGGGCGGGCACAGGGAAGGCACAAAAGGGTCAAGGCCATCTTTTGAAGGAAGTATCATCGGACATGTAGTGGACAAAATCTCTAATAACGGAGTACCGTATTCAACCATCTCCGTATATAAATTACGCGATTCGGTCCTGGTAGATGGCACTATTTCAGACGAACATGGTTTTTTTAAACTCAATATTTCAGGAGGTGCCTATTCCCTGAAGATTGAATCAATTGGATATAACGATCTGGACGTACCCAAAATAATTATTACTCCAAAACAAGCGGAATTAGATGCAGGCGATCTGTTGATTGAGCCATTGGCAATTAATCTGGAGGAAGTTGAAGTGAATGCTGAAAAAAGCCGTATGACCATCGGGCTCGACAAAAAGGTCTTCGAAGTAGGAAAAGATTTATCAAGTATCGGTGGATCCGGGGAAGATATTCTTCAAAATATTCCCTCGGTTACCCTGGATGTTGATGGTAATGTAAGTTTAAGAGGCAGTCAGAATGTTCGTATTCTTATTGATGGTAAACCTTCATCGCTTACCGGTATCAGCTCAAGTGATGTGTTGCTGTCACTCCCGGCAAGTTCAATTGAAAAAGTTGAAATAATAACCAATCCATCAGCTAAATACGAAGCGGAAGGAATGGCTGGAATTATCAACATTATTTTGAAAAAGGACCGGAAAAAAGGATTGAACGGATTGCTGAATTTAAGTGCGGCATGGCCACAGGATCACAGTGCCGGATTTAACCTGAACTATGGCACAGGCAAATGGAATTTTTATACCAATTACAGTGCTCAATACAGAGACATACCAGGGCAGGCAAACCACCATCGTGAGGTAACCTTTACAGATACTTTCTATGTACAGGACCAGCTCACAAGTTTTCAACGATATGGTTTTTCGCACTTCCTTACGCTTGGGTCTGAGTATGCCATTAACCCAAGAAATACAATCAATGCTTCGGTGGTATTGAACGCCAGACAACCTGACCATGATGTAGAAACCAAGTATTTTGATTATAATTCGATTGGTGATTTAAGCTCCTATAGAAACAGAACTCTTACTGATACAGGACTGAATAAAAGCATCGATTTCAATATATATTACCTGAAAAAATTTGCAGCTCATGGCCGGCAATTAACTGCTAATATTCGCTATAGTTCGGGTATTGATAATTCCAATTCAAGCATTTTAGAACAATCCTTTCTGGCAGATCAGGTTACCTCGGATGGTCAACCGGATATCAGGCAAAAATCAAGTGAAGATCAAGCAGAACATTCTTACGATATGCAGCTGGATTATGACCACCCGTTTGGGGAAAAAGGTATGTTCTCAGCCGGACTGCGAAGCAGCTATAACCAGATTAATAAGATTTATGTGACAAGTAACTTTAATGATAGCAGCATGCAGTGGGAAGTCCTGAGCAACGTGAGTAATCATTTCATTTTCAATCAGTATGTGAATGCAGCGTACGCTACCTATGGTAATAAAAAAGGCCTCTGGAGCTATCAACTTGGCTTAAGAGCTGAGCAAACCATCCTTTCTACTCAACTAATTGAAACCAATGAATTGAATAAACGAAGCTATCTTAATCTCTTTCCTAGTGCACATCTGAATTTCGATTTATCAAAAGGCAATCAGTTACAATTAAGTTATAGCAGACGTATCCACCGTCCAAATCTGCATATGCTCAACCCGTTCCGAAGCTATGCTGACCCATTGAACTTATGGTCAGGAAACCCAAACCTGAACCCGGAATTTTCGCATTCCCTTGAAATGGGTTATTTGAAATTTGGGAACTGGGGCAGCATAAACACAAGTATTTATTATCGCCACAGTACGGACGTTATTCAATTTTTCAGAAATATACTACCAAATGGAGTCAGCGAATCAGGACCGGTCAATATGTCCTCTTCAGATAATTATGGCGCAGAACTAATCGCTAATCTAAACCCAACTACCTGGTGGAGGGTAATGGGAAGCTTCAACTATTTCAGAAGAATGGTAGATGCAGGAAATCTGGGTAGCCAATATGCTTCGGATGATTATAGCTGGAACTCCCGTCTGAGTAATACATTCTATTTCTGGAACAAAACCATGCTTCAGATTATGGCTAATTATCGAGCACCGGCAAATTCAGTTCAGGGTATGAGAAATGCTATGTATTTTGTTGATATTGCCCTGAAGAAAGATATCTTGAACAAAAACGGCAGCATCAGTTTCCGGCTGGCAGATGTGTTGAATTCGAGAAAATATGATATCGATATTCAGGATGCAGCCTATTTTATCCATACTACCTACCAGCGGGCAGGCAGGAGGACTTATATAAGTTTCTCATATAAATTCAATAATTACAAACAAGACAAGAGACAACAACAGGGTGGAGGAATGGAAGATATGGGCTATTAATAGATTTGAATTGGTTATGAATTAAAAATGAAGCTTTCCCTTCGCATTTCCATTCTGATATTTTAGACAATTTGCAATACAAAAGGGGAAAGATCCTGAACTATATAGCAGTTTATTTCTCATTTTTACATTAGTCCATCAAAAGGACTGTCGAGGGAATGAATACAGGCATTTGTACTTTAAGTGTTATTCCGGTGAGAGTCCGGCCTGACGATGCAAGCGAAATGATTTCTCAGGTTCTATTTGGCGAATCATTCGAAATACTGAGTCACAATCGTCAATGGGTACAAATCAGAACCCATTATGATCAGTATGAGGGTTGGATTGACGAAAAACAATTTGAATCGATCTCCTCATCCTGGCTCAAATCGGCCAGGGCCAATTCAGCCGTAAGCCTTGAACTGGCTCAAACCGTCATCAGCCGCGATGAAAAAATACCGGTTCTTTTCGGTAGTACCCTCCCCCACTTTGACGGTATGAATTTTAAAATCGGAAAGCGGAATTTTATTTATAACGGACAAGCACATAATCCGGCTCTAAATCATTTTGACAAAGAAGCGGTTCTTCAAAAGCTGGCAAATAAGTTTTTGAATGCGCCCTACCTTTGGGGTGGCCGAAGTCCTTTTGGTGTTGATTGCAGCGGATTAGTTCAAGCACTCTTTAAAGCCATTGGTTTAAGCTTGCCCCGAGATGCATATCAACAAGCTGAACTGGGGCAAAGCATCAATTTCAGCGAAGAAGCCGGTTTGGGCGATCTGGCCTTTTTCGAAAATAGTGAGGGTAAAATAGCCCATGTTGGATTATTATTGAGCTCCAATCAAATTTTGCATGCTTATGGCCGGGTACATATTGACAAGTTCGACCACTATGGCATCCACAGTGAAAGCACGGGTAAATATACTCACCGGCTTCGCATCATCAAAAGATTCCTTTAATTTCGGTTTGAAGTATGAAAATTTTACCGGCATCGTCAATCCGTTTACTGGACCGACAAACCATGGAACTAGAGCCAATCGCCTCCATTGATTTGATGGAACGGGCAGCCTCACAGTTTACAGATTGGCTATTGCAAAAATTTCCTGATCAGAAATCTTTCCATATTGTGGCAGGAATTGGTAACAATGGAGGCGATGGTTTAGTTGTTGCCAGACTGCTCTGCAAAAAAGCTAAAAAGGTCATCGTTTCTATCGTTCATTTTGCTTCAAATACTTCAAACGATTTTGCTATTAATTTAGAAAGGCTCGAAGTGCAAAATAAAATCGGCATCAAGCATTTAAACGAAGGAGACCGGCTGACTAATTTGTCATCAGACTACTTGTTGATTGATGCACTCTGGGGCTCAGGACTCAGTCGCCCGGTGGAAGGGTTTGGAGCCGATATTATTGAGCAAATTAATGCTTCCGGATTATTTGTTCTGTCCATTGATATGCCATCCGGAATGTTTGCAGATAAATCAAGCACCGGGTTCATTGTCAGGGCTTCAGCTACGGTAAGTTTTCAATTACCTAAACTGGCTTTCTTTTTTCCCGAAAATCAGGAGTTTACGGGCGATTGGAGCATCCTTGATATCGGACTGAACAAGGAAGCACTTGAGGACATGCCTACAGAAAACAATCTGCTTACTTTTCATGACCTGCAAGGATCCTATATACCTAGGAAACGCTTTGAGCATAAAGGAAATCGAGGACACAGTTTGCTGATTGGAGGCAGTTTTGGAAAAATGGGTGCTATGGTATTGGCTGCTAAAGCCTGTCTAAGAAGCGGTTGCGGTCTGGCTACTGTTTTGGCTCCTGCCTGTGGCACACTAATTTTGCAAAAAACCATACCGGAAGTTATGCTACTGAAACCGGATGGTGAAAATAAATTAAAAAGCATGTTGCTAGAATCGGGTAACTGGGATGCGATTGGAGTAGGGCCGGGCATGGGAACTGAGCAGGAAACGAGCTCAGCATTTTTGCAATTTATTACATCAACGAAGCATCCGGTCGTCATTGATGCCGATGCACTGAATATTCTGGCAGCAAATTCTGCTTCTTTGGATGAATTGCCGGCCAATAGTATTTTGACTCCACATCCGGGTGAATTCAAAAGATTAGCAGGTCATTGGGAAAACGGATTTGAACGGCTGACACTTCAAAAAGCATTTTCGAAACGATATAAAGTCATCGTTGTACTGAAAGGAGCCTGGACTTGTACTACCTTACCCGATGGTTCTGCCTATTTTAATCCGAGTGGCAATCCGGGCATGGCAACAGCCGGAAGTGGTGATACGCTTACAGGAATTATTACGAGTTTACTGGCGCAAGCTTATCCACCGGCCATAGCAGCCAGCTTAGGGGTCTATTTGCATGGATTAGCCGGTGATTTCGCTGCTGAAGAATTGGGCATGGATAGCTTGATGGCAGGCGATATAATCAGAGCCCTTCCTCAAGCATTCAAAAAGTTTGAAGATGCCTGAATCCATCGTGGTATTAACAGGAGCAGGAATCAGTGCAGAAAGCGGTCTCGGAACGTTCAGAGGACAAGGTGGGCTTTGGGAAAACCATAAGGTGGAAGATGTGGCTACACCGGAAGCCTTTGAGAGGAATCCTGAACTCGTCCTCAGGTTTTATAACGAAAGAAGAAAAAACCTTCTGAAAACCAATCCGAATTCTGCCCATAAGGCTTTGGTTGAACTAGAACAAAAATTTGATGTGCAGATCATTACGCAAAACGTTGATGACCTGCACGAAAGGGCCGGCTCAGGCAAGGTGATGCACTTACACGGTGAGCTACTGAAAGTAAGAAGTTCGGTTGATGAAACCTTGGTTTACGATTGGAACAAGAATCTCAAATTGGGAGACCTCTGTGAGAAAGGTTCGCAACTCCGTCCCCATATCGTTTGGTTTGGTGAAGCCGTGCACATGTTGACAGAAGCAATTAATTGTTGCTCCAAAGCCGACTTGCTTATGGTTATCGGAACATCGCTTGCTGTGTATCCTGCTGCAGGTCTGAGCCATATGACCAGAAGCGGTATCCCGAAATATTTTGTCGATAAAAACATCCCGGGAAATGCATATAATCAAGGATTCGAATTCATTGAAGAGCAAGCAACAATTGGCGTTCCTGCGCTGGTGAGGAAACTATTGAGCCGAAATTAGAAACGGCTAGATGTGGTAAGAAAGTGTTGAATATATGCTTTTGCTCCATCTTCAAGACTGTAAAATTCATGGTCACAACCGGCTTCCCTCAGTTTGTCCATTGTAGCACAGGAATAGTACTGGTAAGCCGAACGTATATTAACCGGAGTATCAATGAAGCGGATATCCGGTTCAATATTAAGTGCAGCAAACACCGACAATGCAAGATCCATAAAACTTCTGGCCTTGCCGCTACCCAGGTTATAAATACCCGGTTGAACAGTATTTCTGTTTTCATAAAGCCAGTAACAAACATTTACCACGTCCATCACATAGACAAAATCTCGCTGCTGCTGCCCGTCAGCATAGTCCGGGCGATGTGATTTAAAAAGGTTCACATAACCCTGCCTTTGTATCTGATTGAATGAATGAAAGATGACCGATGCCATTCGGCCTTTATGATACTCATTGGGTCCGAATACATTGAAAAATTTCAATCCTGCCCAAAAAGGTGGAGTCTTTTCCTGAGATAATGCCCATAAATCAAAAGTCTGTTTCGACCTGCCATAAGCATTGAGTGGTTTTAATTTCGGGATCAATTGCTCATCGTCTGTATAGCCGAAAGCACCATCACCATAGGTGGCAGCCGAGGAAGCATAGACCAGGGGAATCCGATGTTCGGTGCAAATTTGCCAGATTGTCCGGGTATAGTTCAGGTTCAGCCGATTGAAAAGGTCTTCATCTGTTTCGGTCGTATCGGTTCGGGCACCAAGGTGAAACACAAATCCTATCTCGCTAGCATGTCGATGCATCCAGTCAGGCAAATCTGTTCGGTCAATTGTCTGCTCAAACAGCTTACTTTTCCAATTGGCTTGCTTTTCAGTCCGCGAAAAATCATCCGCTATCACTAAATTATTATAACCCGATCGATTCAGAAAAGCAGTTAAACAGGAGCCGATAAAACCAGCTGCTCCGGTAATGATTATTTTTTTGTCGTTCATTTGCTATTATTAAAACTCAAAATTATTAAAATTGGCATCAACAAAACAGCTCAATTATGAAGTGCACTATTAAATCCCTTGTTATTTTCCTTGCATCGGCCTTGTTGGTCTCATCCTGTACTCAAGATAAAAAGGAATCAACTGACACTATGTCCCCTGCCGCATTCAATAATCAGATTGTACACTTACAATTTGAGTTATACCAACAACTCACACAGTTCATGGAATCCGTCAGTATTTATGATACGTTGAGTATTCAGGCCACGTATAACAAACTCAGCGAAACCTGCACAAACAGCATGGCTTCCTTGGATACCCTGCCAAAGACAGCTGATTTTCACGGCTATTGGCAAGCGGCAAACAAGCTTTTTGCTTTTTATAACGAGACTATTTTGAAGGAATACAGCAACATTGTTGATTTACTGCTTAAACCAACGGAATTAATTACAGAAGAGCAACTTGCCCATATCGATTCAGTAAGTCAAAATATGCAAATAAAGGAACTTCAGATCAGAAAGCAATTTAAAACAGCACAGGATTCATTTGCTGATATCAATAAGCTGGAGTTACAATCTCTGCCGGAAGAACAAAAGGATAGTATTTGATAGATTACATTCAGAGGTTGATTTAGTAGAGCCTACTCCCCCATAGCTTGTTCAATCGCATTATTATAGCGTGTTTGCCAGCTACTGATGGTACCAAAGTTCAGATCTCCGGCTTTCATTTGCCCCCGAGTAACAACTCCCAACATGGACCCATGGATATCGGCAGCTTTCAGTTTTTGCTCGAAGGCTTTTTTCATCAACGGGTCAACGCTTACAATAATACGCGATTGGCTTTCACCAAATAGAAAAGCATCCTGCCGGATGCTGGAATCCATCGAAATATTGAAGCCAAGACCTGCGGGCATAGAAGCTTCAAGCAGTGAAATAAACAAACCTCCATCAGAAACATCATGTGCTGATTGAATCAAAGCATCCTGATATAAAGCTGTCATGGTTTCCTGTACTTTGTATTCTTCATCCAAATCGAAGTAAGGTGCCGGGCAATCTGTCCGGTGATGATAGAAGCTTAGATACTCGCTGGAGGCGATATCATTTCTGGATTGACCCAGCAGATAAATTAAATCGTTTTCCTGTCTGAAAGCCAGACCAAGATGTTTTTCAGGGTCATCAATCAATCCCAACATACCAATCACCGGGGTCGGGTAAACAGCACCTCCATCGGCCGATTGATTATAGAAAGAAACATTGCCACCAGTCACGGGCGTATTAAATTTCAGACAAGCCCTGCTCATTCCCTGAATAGTTTTCACAAAGTGCCAATAGACTTCTGAATCGTAGGGATTACCAAAATTGAGGCAATTGGTGACGGCTACCGGTTTTCCACCAGAGCAAACAATATTTCTGGCAGCTTCTGCAACGGCAATCATAGCACCATATTCAGGACTTGCCTGCACATAGCGGCCATTGCAATCTACCGTAACAAGCAGACCTTTGCTGGTATTCGGAATACGCACAACGGCTGCATCGGCTGCATGATTAGTAATGGTGTTTTTGATACCTACCATCGAATCGTACTGGCGGTATATCCAATGTTTGGAAGCAATATTCGGACGCATTGCCAGTTGTTGGGCCACATCAACCAAATCTTCAGGTTCGGATATCAAGTCAATATTAAACTGCTTGTTCTTAGCATACCAGGCGGGTTTCATATACTCACGATGATAAACCGGAGCTCCTCCACCGAGTACCAACACGTCAGCCGGAACTTCAGCCACCAATTCACCATGCATGAAATACTGAAGCAAATTACCTTCCGTCACTTCTCCAATCTGGGTGCAATTCAAATCCCATTTCTCAAAAACGGCTGTAACGAGGTCCTCTTTTCCTTTTTCAACAACCACCAACATACGTTCCTGTGATTCGGATAAAAGGATTTCAAATGCTTTCATATCGGCTTGGCGCATAGGCACTTTGTCGAGGTCGATACGCATGCCACAGCCGCCTTTTTCCGACATTTCGGAAGAGGAACAGGTGATACCTGCTGCCCCCATATCCTGCATACCGATCAGGGCTCCCGTTCCAATAACCTCAAGAGAAGCTTCGAGCAGAAGTTTTTCCTGAAAAGGATCACCCACTTGTACTGATGGAAGTTTTTCGCCTGATTCGTCAGAGATATCTTCAGAAGCAAATGTGGCTCCATGAATGCCGTCTTTGCCGGTAGCTGAACCAACAATAAAGACCGGATTACCGGGCCCTTTACTGACAGCAGATACCACTCGATTTTTATCAACAATCCCTACCGACATGGCATTTACGAGCGGATTCACTTCATAGCAATCTTCAAAATAGGTTTCGCCTGCTACGGTTGGAATGCCGAGGCAATTACCATAGTCACCAATCCCTTTTACAATTCCTTTCATCAGGTGGCGGGTGCGAGGTGTTTTGATATTTCCGAAACGCAGGGAATTAAGTGCTGCAATGGGTCGGGCACCCATAGTAAAAATATCGCGGTGAATGCCACCCACTCCGGTAGCTGCTCCCTGATAAGGTTCAATAGCCGAAGGATGATTATGAGATTCAATCTTAAAAGCACAGGCTAATCCATCTCCGATATCAACCAATCCGGCATTTTCTTCACCTGCTTCGGCCAGCAGTTGGGAACCTTTCCGGGGAAATTTTTTCAACCAGACAATAGAGTTTTTATAACTGCAATGCTCAGACCACATGACGGAGAAAATACTTAACTCTGTATAGTTAGGAGTACGCCCGAGAATCTTAATAATACGCTCGTATTCATCGGATACAAGCCCCAATTTTTCTGCTATTTCAAGGGTGACCTCAGGTATTGTAGTCGTTGAACTCATAATTATTATTTAGAGCACAAAAATACATAATCGAAAGCGGCCTTTCCCTAGGTATTTTGAACAATGATTCGCTAGCAAGGATTTTCTATTTTTACGTTTTATGCTGCCTGAAATATTTTTGATCCTTACCTATACTATTTTGTTCTCGGCCATCATTTGGTTCTGGAAATTTTATCCTCGTGGACGAAAAGCCAAACAATTTCTGATACTGATATTCTGGTTGAAAATTTTGGCCGGAATTGGATATGGTCAATATCATATACATCATGTTGATGGTGGAGATACATTCAGGTATTTTGAAGATGGAAATTTAGTTTTTAAAACGCTTCGGAACAATCCGATCAAATATTTACATCTCCTGACAGCCAGAAGTTCCGGAACTATACCTTCAGACATTGCTCCTGAATTACATGCTATGCATGTGTGGAACAGCAGTGGTAATTATACAATGGTTCGTTTTAATGGTTTCGTCAGGCTCTTTTCTTTTGGTTTTTATAATGTCCATGTTGTTTTTATGGCCTTTTTGGTTCTTACCGGCTTGTTGGCTTTCTATAAATTCCTGTATGATGCCGCTTTCGAAAATAAAAAGGCTTTGGTGTTTGCTGTTTTTCTAGTGCCAAGCGTATTGTTCTATGGCTCCGGATTACACAAAGAAAGCTTACTGATAGCTGGTCTTGGCTTTTTATTATGGGCTTTTGCCCGCATAATAAGACAGGATTTCCGATTGGCCTCCTGGATTGGATTTATTACAGGAGCTTTGCTTGTTTACATCGTTCGTGAATTTTATCTCGTTGCACTTATCCCCGGTTTGTTGGCCTATGCATCAATTCAATTTGTCAAATCTGGAAAACAAATAACTTTCTCCTTAATGTTATTAACTTTTTGGATCGCTTTTTTTATGCTGCACTTTTTAATACCCCAATTTGACCCACTGAAAAACATGATAGAGAAACAACAGGAATTTCTCATTTTGCAAGGTCATTCCAATATCAGTATCACCCCTTTGCACCACAATTTTTTCTCTTTGTTGCTTCATGTTCCGATGGCCCTAATAAATGTCATACTGCGACCTTTTCCAAATGAAGCCACTACTTTTGGTTTAATTATTTATGCTATCGAAAATCTATTATTGCTTTGTTTCTTCATTTTATCCATGGTTTACACCCGGATATTGCCAGAAGCATTGCGCCATAAAAGTTGGTTACTGCTGAGTTTTTCCATTACTGCATTTATTATCATAGGCTGTATTGTACCCAATATGGGAGCGATTTCAAGATATCGAAGCCCTGCGATTCTGGCCTGGACAGCTTTTATTTCTTTAAAATTAGCCCCTCAGAAATTAACTATTTTTAGATGGATTCCGGAAATTATTTTTTAAGCTTTATCCTCTCAAAATCCTTTTTAGAACGATTTTATTCATTTTTTTTCAATAATTTTTAGCAATTAAAAGTATCAACACTTGATTTGTTGAAAATTTTTTGATTTTTTCGTGCATTTTGGAAAAGTACCATTGTAGCTTTACACAAAAATCTACACTTCATGAGCCATTCCAGATTCGAATCCATCCGCACTGTTATTTCGAGAAAAGATATTAACATATCAAGACCGGGAAAAAAAATATCTGATTACTTCGCATCCAATGTTTTTCATCAGGCTGCGATGCAGAAATTTCTATCGGACGATGCCTTTGAATCTGTTAAAACAGCCATCGATACCGGTTCAAAAATCGACCGCACGGTAGCCAACCAGGTTGCCTCTTCTATTAAATCATGGGCTATCAGCAAAGGTGCTACTCACTTTACTCACTGGTTTCAACCTCTGACAGGAGCCACTGCCGAAAAGCATGATACTTTTTTTTCACCTACCGGCATTGCCAAAGGAATCGAAAAATTTTCGGGCGATGCTCTGGTACAACAGGAACCGGATGCATCCAGTTTCCCATCGGGTGGCTTGCGGGCTACTTTTGAAGCACGTGGATATACGGCATGGGATCCATCATCTCCGGCCTTTATCATCGATAATCAGAATGAAAAAACACTCTGCATCCCAACGATTTTCGTGTCATACATTGGTGAAGCACTCGATTATAAAGCCCCGCTTCTTAAATCAGCTCATCAGCTGAATAAGGCTGCCATTGCTGTTTGCCATTATTTTGATAGGAACGTTAAGAAAGTGATCGCTACCCTGGGCTGGGAACAAGAATACTTCATTATTGATGAATCATATTTTTACAGCCGGCCGGATCTTATGGTCTCCGGCCGGACACTTTTCGGACACACTCCTTCAAAAGGTCAGCAGTTAGACGACCATTATTTTGGTTCAATTCCTGAACGGATATATCGTTATATGATTGATTTCGAAACGGAGGCTCATCTGCTAGGCATTCCCTTAAAAACAAGGCATAATGAGGTAGCCCCCGGACAGTATGAATGCGCGCCTGTTTTTGAAGAAGTGAATCTAGCAATAGACCATAATCAAATGCTGATGGATCTGATGAACCGCGTAGCCCGGAGGCATCAGCTAAAAGTATTGTTTCACGAAAAACCTTTTGCAGGCATCAATGGATCCGGAAAACATAATAATTGGTCGATGCAAACCGATACAGGGAAAAATTTGCTGGCACCGGGCAAGACCCCCAAAACCAACCTGCAATTTTTAACCTTCTTTGTTAATACCATTAAGGCCGTTCACGATTATGATAATCTGATCAGAGCTTCCATTGCCTCAGCTGGAAATGATCATCGCCTGGGTGCCAATGAAGCACCACCGGCCATTATTTCTGTATTTATTGGTTCTCAACTCAGTAAAGTTTTAAAACGGCTTGAAAAAAGTGTGGGAAAGGGAAAAATGGACGAGAAGGAACGTGTGGATCTTCGCCTCGAAATTCACAAACAGATTCCTGATTTGATGCTGGATAACACAGACCGGAACCGAACTTCTCCATTTGCTTTCACCGGCAATAAATTTGAGTTCAGAGCTGTTGGTTCTTCGACCAATTGTGCTGAGCCGATGACGGTACTCAATACCATTATGGCCAGACAATTGACTGATTTTAAACATGATGTTGATTCGCTGATTAAAAAAGGAATCAAAAAGGAAGAAGCGATTCTTAAAGTGCTGAAGGGCTATGTAAAAAAATCGAAGCGAATTTTGTTTGAGGGAGATAATTACAGCCAGGACTGGAGAAAAGAGGCCAAAGAAAGAGGTTTGAATAATATTACTGATACTCCCAGGGCGCTGGATTTTATGCTAGATAAAAAAACAGTAGGCTTATTTACCAGCATGAACGTATTTGCCAAAAGAGAACTTGAGGCAAGACATGAAATAATGCTCGAAAATTTTATTAAGAAGATTCAGATTGAATCGCGTTCCATGGGCAATATCACCGTTAACCATATTATCCCCGCTGCCATAAAATATGAAAATTTACTACTGGAAAATATTGAAATGATTCAGAAAATAAGTACTGATAAAAGTCAATGGCAAGCACAACACGAAATTATTATTGAACTGTCGAATCATATCCTGATTTTGCATAACGAAGTGAGCAAGATGATAGAAGACCGGAAGGAAGCTAACAAAATCAAAGATTTTCGGGAAAGGGCTATTGCTTATGGCGATAAAGTAAGAGCCCATTTCAAAAGCATCCGCTACCATGCCGATAAACTCGAAATATTAGTTGACGACAGATTATGGCCTCTGGCAAAATATCGCGAAATGCTTTTTATCCGTTAGAGGGACTTGCAATAGCATGCATCAACTGCCGTTATTCATCGGATGGGTTACCCTACTTGATGTATTTTTACCTAAATGAGTACTTTTAAGCCAAGTCTGATTATGAAGCGAAATTCTATTCTCATCATGCTGTTAAACCTGATTTTTCTATCAGCTTGTGTAACAACTGAAATAAAAGACGGCCAAACCGCCTTCAGATTAAAAAAATATCAACTGGCCAGCCAATTATTGGTAAAGGATTTTGAAAAAGCTACCGAGGCAAAGGAACAGTCCGATCTGTCCTTGTTGATTGGTGACAGCTATCGGAATTTCAATGATTGGGATCATGCTTCAAGCTGGTATAAAAAATCAATGGACATTCAATTCAGTGAAGTAGCACTGGAAAAATATGCCACTTCGTTGAAAGTTTTGGAAAAATACGATGATGCAATCGCCCAATACCAACAACTTGCCAAAGAAGACCCTTTCAGACGAAATGAATTCAGTGCCCAAATAGTAGTTTGCCGGCAAGCCATCGAATGGCAAAAGAACCAAAGCCTCACCGAAATAATCAATCTGAGAAACCTGAATTCTTCGGCAGCAGATTTTGCTCCGGTCATCCGTTCTGACGGTTCTCTGGTATTTACATCATCAAGGCATGGATCGCATAGCGAAGAAGCCGACCTTTGGACAGGACAAGCATTTTTTGATCTGTATGTAGTTCCCCGCAATCATTTTGACGACAGCATACCCAAGGGCATGCCATCACCCGTCAATAGCCCCTTCAATGATGGACCGGCTGTTTTTTCACCTGATGGTAATACTATTTATTTTACGCACTGTGGCTCTGAAAATAAACAAGCGAATGATGATTGTCAGCTTTATCAAAGCAATTTACAAATTAACGGGAGCTGGTCGGAGCCGGAACTAATTCAATTTTTTGAAGACTCAGTGAATTTGGGACAACCGGCCCTGTCACCTGATGGTAAAACCTTGTTGTTTGCTGCTACCGATCCGGATGGCTACGGAGGATCAGACCTTTATTATGCTGTCGAAACTTTTGAAGGATGGAGTCAGCCAGTCAATCTGGGATCCGGAGTAAACACAAAAGGCAACGAAGCTTTTCCATATGTTGATGATGATGGAACCCTTTATTTTTCATCAAATGGCCGGCCGGGATTGGGAGGACTCGACATCTATAAAGCAGAACCAAAAGGTAAATTCTGGACAAATGTTCAGATGCTGCCCTGGCCAATCAATTCAGGAGCTGATGATTTTGGTATTATTCCGTATGCTCTGACCGATGACGAAGCCATCTCGATTGAACAACGTGGCATATTCAGTTCAGCCAGAAAGGGTGGATTGGGCTCTGACGATATCTGGTCTTATACCATTCGGAAACCGGACCCTGTTATTTATCTGGATGGTGAAGTACTGAGCAAAGTACTGGCCGAATCCGGCAACCCGAACAGCGAAGTGACTGGATATAAAAGTTTACCCGGATCAGCACTTTCTCTCTTTATTGAAGGGGAAAATCAGTTGAGTGATACTGCTACTGCTGCTGAAAAAGGCTTCTTTCATTTTCGCCTATTATCTGATAAAAAATACCGGCTTCTGGCAAGCAACCAGCCCGATTACCTCAACAAATCGGTGGATATCAGCACCCTGAATCTGGGCGTACTTCCTGGTGACACATTGATCTTGCAAACACAAATTATTTTAGATAAAATCTTCCGTGAAGTTTTTATCAATATCGACAATATTTATTACGATTATGACGACTGGCATATCCGGCCTGATGCAGCCATTGTCCTCGATTCTCTCTATGGATTATTACAGGAAAATCCGACTATCCGCGTTGAACTAGGATCGCATACCGATTCGAGAGGAACTAAAAAATATAATGAAGATTTGTCGCAAAAACGGGCAGATGCGGTGGTACAGTATCTGACAGAGAAGGGTATAGACCCCGATCGTCTGGTTGCTAAAGGATATGGCGAATCAGTACCCGTAAACCGATGTGTGGATGGTGTTGAATGTTCGGAGGAAGAATTTCAGCAGAACCGAAGAACAACCTTTAAGATTTTATCCAATTAGCCAGATTTCTCAATGAATTGATTTTACCTTGAATTGCCCGGCTAATTTGATAGCTCCAAAGGATCAAACGCACTGGTAAAAACACATCCTTGCCACATACTACAGGCAGTCAGAATGACGAGTAAGGGAAAGAAAGAGAGCTGCAAGGGTACGAGTCTTTCAATATCAGCACATCATTGCGAGAAGCAAAGCGACCGAAGCAATCTGCATCACAGCCAAATCTTGGACTTGCTTCCTTATAGTGTACGGGAAGTTAAGTCATAATTGCTATTTTTTTTAACCTTTACTACATGACAAAAAGCAACAAACCCGTAAAAAGAAACATAAACCTCGTGGTTTTTTCACATGAACATCACCACGCTCTGCTGTTCTGCAGCCGCTTAAAAATGGCCAACCACGCCAGCGAACAAATACTAAAACGATATGTGAATGATTTTTGGAAACATCATCCGTTAGCCCATTTCGAAAGAGAAGAAACTTATTTTCTGCCTCTGATGTCTGAACACCCGCATAAACAACAATTTCTGAATGAACACAAACAAATTAAAAGTCTGGCAAGATTAATCGTTGAAAGCAATATCTCGGTTTATGATCTGGTAAGTCAATTCGGCAAACTGCTTACTGGGCATATCCGCTTCGAAGAAAGATTGATGTTTCCATGGCTTGAACAAATCCTAAAAGAAGATGAGCTGGAAGCTATTGGCAAAGTCCTATCTCAAATTAAAGCTGAGAGTCATCACTTCCATCCTGAATTTTGGAACGGAGAAAAATAATCATTCTCCAACCCCAACCTGTACCTTTTCCAGATCAAGCATATTCATCGGATTGACACGAAGACCTGAGACCCTTCTGGAAACGAAAAGATACACCTCATCATAGTAGAGCGGCACCACTGGAGCATCGAGCATAACAAGGCTGTCCATCGCCCGATACAATTTCCGGCTAATTGAATCATTGTTTTCTGCCACCACCTGCTGATATAAAGCATCGAAGGCCGGATTCTGATACCGGGTATAATTAGGCGGAGAACCGAAGGGGCTGTAAAAGAGCGCCATATAGCTTTCGGCATCCGGATAATCAGCGATCCAGGAAGCACGGAAGAACGATAGTTCATTTTGCTCCATGCCACTTCGTAATGCACTTGGTTGAACAATTCTTAGCGTAATGGGAATCCCTATTTCTTCTAATTGTTTTTGAATAAACTCACAGAGATCGGCATAGCCTGGTGGAGCACTCAACTCTATCGGAGACATATCGCCCATGGAAAGGCCGGATTCTTTTAGCAATAGGCTTGCTTTATCTCGATCATACGTATAGCCATACCCCGGATGCGCTACAGGTAATAAGCCGGGAGGAATCATACCCCTGGTAGCTGCAATCCCTTTATTATTCCGCAGATATTGCAGCATTTTCTTCCGGTCGAAGCCACAGTTAACGGCTTGTCTGAATTTTCGGCTTAACACCGGACTTCCGGGCTTACAATGAGCCGAATCAAGCATAAAACCAAGATATTCGGTGTTCAGATAAGGACCTTTCAAGAGCCTAAACCGGTCGGAGAAATGGGCCTGCAAAAGCCCCTCAGGAGTAAGCACCAACTCTTTGAGACCCGGGTCTATATCTGAAACAAAATCCAGATCACCATTCAGAAACGACAGAAATTCGGTGCTTTTGTTGTCGATAAAAGAAACCAGTATTTTGTCGATATATGGTAGCCTTTGACCTGTTGAATCCTGCATATAGTAACCAGGATTCTTGGTAAGCACCAGCACATTCCCTTCATCCCAACGACTCAGCTGAAAAGGACCGCTACCCACTGGGTTTTTCCTAAAATTATTTCCATAAAATTCTACCGCTTCATGAGGAATGATAGAGCAATATTCCATTGTCAGTATGCCGGGCAAGGGTCTGAAAGGTGATAGCAAGCTAATGGTAAAAGTTGAATCATCCACGGCACGAAAAGCTTCCGGTCCGGCCACTTTATCCTGAAATATCCACGCACCCGGACTGGCCACTACAGGGTCAATGATACGCTGCAAACTAAATTCGACATCTGAAGCAAGCAATCTTCTGCCCCGACCTGCATTAAAACACGAATCATTACAGAAAAGCACATCCTGCCGCAAATGAAAAGTATAAAGCAATCCATCGGTACTGATTTCGAAACTATTGGCGAGGCAGGGCTGAATATTAAGCTGCTCGTCAAATTGCACCAAGCCATTGTATAACTGGTGCACCGCCCACATATTGGCCTGGTTGCGGGCAAATGCCGGATCAAGATTCGATACGCCACCGCCCTGATTATAGTGGAAAATCATTTGTCCCGCTTCCTCAGTCTTCGTCCGGCACGCGAAACTAAAGATCAGCATCCACGCCATGCATAACAGCAGTAGACGCTTGTAAATATTTCGGATCATTGCAGGATTTGCTTTCATTGGGTAGCAGTAAAAATCTATTATTGACCAAAATTGTAACAAAATGTGGAAATATAATGCCTTTTTGTTCGTAATTCACTCAGCTTTAATTAACATCATTGCTGCCTTTCTTGTACTTTTACTGCCAGCATTTGTACTTTTAATACTGAGAAATAATGAAAGTTATTAATTATGGTCATGCTTGTTTGATGGTGGAAGTGAACAGTAAGAAATTGTTGTTCGATCCTTTTATTACAGCCAACGAACTCGCCAAGCATATTAATGTAAGCAACATCAAACCCGATTATATTTTCATCAGCCATGGGCATCAAGACCATTTAGCCGATGTTGAACTAATAGCCAAGATAAGTGGTGCCATCCTGATTTCAAATTTTGAAATCATCAGCTGGTTTGCTGCCAAAGGGTTTGAAAACGGCCACCCCATGAACCACGGGGGCATCAAAGCATTTGATTTCGGAACTGTGAAGATGGTCAATGCCATTCATTCCAGTTCCTTCCCTGACGGTAGCTATGCCGGAAATCCGGCCGGATTTGTGATTGAAAGCAGCGAAGGAAATTTCTATTTTGCCGGTGATACTGCCCTGACTATGGATATGCAAATTATCCCTAAATTCATCAAGCTCGATTTCGCTATGCTACCATTGGGTGACAATTTTACCATGGGAATTGATGAAGCCGTTGTAGCGGCTGATTGGATAGGATGTAAAAATATTATCGGCATGCATTATGACACTTTTGGCTATATCATCATCGATCACGAAAAAGCAAAAGCTTCGTTTAAAAAAGCAGGCTTATTATTACATCTTCTTGAAATCGGCCAAAGTATTGAAATATAAAAGCGATAAAATCATATTGAACGAATAATATGGGAAAAATTATTGCAATTGCAAATCAGAAAGGAGGGGTTGGAAAAACCACTACTGCACTCAATCTGGCCGCCAGCCTTGGCGTACTCGAATATAAAACGCTTTTGGTTGATGCCGATCCGCAAGCCAATTGCACCTCAGGCATTGGCTTCGATCCGAAGAATGCAAACACAAGCATCTATGAATGTATGGTTAACGACATTCCCACAGATCAGGCCATTCTGGAAACAGAAACGCCTAATCTCTATTTACTTCCTTCTCATCTCGATCTGGTAGGTGCTGAGATTGAGCTGATCAATCATCCGAACCGGGAAAAAATTATGCAGCAAGTGCTTAAGCCAATCCGCGATGATTATGACTTTATCATCATCGATTGTTCTCCCTCACTTGGCTTAATCACGGTGAATGCCCTGACGTCATGCGATGGTGTTTTGGTACCGGTTCAATGCGAATATTTTGCTCTCGAAGGACTGGGAAAACTGCTAAATACTATTAAAATTGTGCAGAAAAGGCTGAATCCGAAAATGATTATTGAAGGAATTTTACTGACTATGTATGACACCCGACTCAGATTATCAAATCAGGTTGTAGCAGAAGTAAACAGGCATTTTCAGGATATTGTTTTCGAAACCATTATACACCGTAATACCCGCCTGGGTGAAGCACCTAGTTTCGGCAAACCCGCCATTCTTTATGATGCCGCAAGTAAGGGAGCAATAAATTATCTCAACCTCGCCCGCGAATTATTGCAGCGCAATGATGCTACACGTATTCCTCAGGTTGACAAAAACGTAGTTTAATTCATGAATAATAAAAAAGAACTGGGGAAAGGAATCCGGGCATTACTGGAAAATATCAGTAGTGAAGAAGAAGAATCTTTGCAAAAAAGTGCCCCTATGAGTAAAAAGGCCGGGGCTATTGCAGAGGTTCCATTGGCACAAATAGAGATTAACCCCTTTCAGCCCCGGGCTGAATTTGACAAACAAAAACTCAGTGAATTAGCCGAATCGATTCGGACTCATGGTATCATTCAGCCGATTACCTTACGTAGATTGTCTTTGCAGAAATATCAACTGATAGCTGGAGAAAGAAGACTGAAAGCTGTAAAAATGGTGGGGCTTGAAAGTATTCCGGCCTTTATTAGAACGGCCAATGACGAACAAATGCTGGAAATGGCTTTGATCGAAAATATACAACGCGAGGACCTGAATGCTATCGAGATTTCAATTACTTATAAAAGGCTGATGGAAGAATGCCGGCTGACACAGGATGCCTTGGGTCAGAAAGTAGGCAAGGAACGAAGTACCATTAACAACTATTTACGTCTACTGAAACTACCCCCGGAAATACAATCAGCCATTAAGGAGAAAAAACTGAACATGGGCCATGCGCGAGCCTTAATTACCATGGAGAATGTAGATGAGCAACTGATGATTTTCAAAGAGATTATTTCAAAATCTTTATCGGTGAGGAAGGTTGAGGAGTTGGTAAGAAATATCCAGCATCCGAAGAAAAACGTAAAGACTGCAAAAGTGTCATTGTCTCCGGAATTGGACCGGATCAGACAAAGCCTGTCTTCCAGTTTAGCTACCAAGGTAAATATCAAACCCAAAAAAAACGGACAGGGAGAAATCATCATTTCCTGGTTCACTGATGATGACTTGAACCGCATTATTGACTTGCTCGAAGACAATGAATGAAAAATCCTTCAGGCTGAGTATGCTGTTTCTGTTACTGACCATGGGGCTCATGTTTGCAGCAAAACAGGCACAAAGTCAGGACAGTAATACTGATTCCATCTCTTTAAATGACTCTGAAAAAGGCCAAAAAAGGACTTTACATTCGGCTCTGCTGCCGGGTTGGGGTCAATGGGAGAATAATCAGAAATGGAAAACTCCTGTTTATGCCGGAATCTTGGGTAGCGGCATTGCCCTATCCATCATCGAACGAAAAAATTATACTAGCTATCATGAAGCTCAGCTATTGAGACTAGATAAAGATTCTACCACGATAGATGCTCTGACAAAATTCAGCACAGCAGAATTACTTCGACTAACGAGGCAAAACAAACAGATTTATCATGCATCAGCTTACGGAACCCTCTTTTTTTATGGGATAAACCTACTTGATGCCTATGCTTTTTCACAAATCAAAAAAGGCGAACATAGCCCACTGAAAGCTGGATGGTATGCCGCTCTTCTGCCCGGACTCGGTCAGATTTACAACAAGAAATACTGGAAACTGCCCATCGTTTATGCCGCTATGGGAGCAGGTATTGCAGCCATCGTTATTAATACAAAAAACTACTACCTCTACAGCGATGCCTACCGGCTGCGCACCGATGGTGACCCTTCAACAACTGATCCCTTTGATCAGGGAATTAATTATATCTCAGACCCTAACTTATTGATTTATGCCAGTACTTTTCAAGATTACCGCGATATCAGCTATCTTGTGACCGCTGCCATTTATGCTCTGAATATCATCGATGCTTTAGTTGATGCTCATCTATATCATTTCGATATCAGCGATGATCTCAGTTTACAAAGTATGCCCATTTTTTACCAAGCCGGACCTCAGCAAAATAGTTTTATCGGTATGCATGTCAGATTAACTTTCTAATTTACGGCCATGGCAAAGCTCGCAATCATCGGATATGGGAAAATGGGTAAAATGCTGGAACAGCTCATACGGGAAAATCCCCAGCACCAACTTACCTGGATCGGAAATAACACCCCTGATATCACCAACCTGAAAGAGGCCGATGCGGCTATTGAATTCAGCGTACCCGAAGCAGCAGAAAAAAATATTTTACGCTGTTTTGAAGCCGGTGTCCCGGTGGCAAGTGGCACTACCGGCTGGACAAACAGACTTCCTTCCGTGAAGGAAATCTGTGAAAAAGGGGGACATACTTTCCTGTATGCCTCAAACTTCAGCATCGGAATGAATTTATTCTTCTCCATCAATCAAAAACTGGCAACTTTGATGGATAATCAGCCAAACTATGATATAAAAGTGGAAGAAACTCACCACTTGCAAAAGAAAGATAAACCAAGTGGTACAGCTATCAGTTTAGCTAATGACATCATAAAAAACCTTAAACGAAAGCAAAAATGGGTTAACATACCTTCTACTATGCAGGATGAATTGGTAATTTTGTCGAAACGAACAGGTGAGGTGCCGGGTATTCATCAGGTTGAATATACAGGTGAAGACGATCGGATTGAGTTGAAGCATACGGCCTTATCGAGACAGGGATTTGCACGGGGAGCCATTATAGCCGCAAACTGGTTGATCGGTAAAAAAGGATTTTACACAATGAAGGATGTTTTAAACCTTCATTAAAACAAAACAATATGAATGCAGGCTTAGCTACGATTTATTATTCCATTTTCATCCTCATGTTTGTGTTCACTCATGTAGGTCTTTATATCTTATTTGTGAAAGCAGGTGAATCCGGCTGGAAGGCTCTGGTTCCATTCTATAATTATTATATCTGTCTCAGGATCATCGAAAAACCGATTTGGTGGATGATCTGGGTCTTCATACCGATTGTGAATCTGGTGATGCCTTTCATCATTTTTGTTGAGCTATGCAAATCATTCGGTAAAGGAGGATTAGGAGCGCAAACGATGGCGATGCTTTTCCCTTATGTCTATTTGCCCTATATGGGGCTAAATCAGGAAATCGTTTATGAAGGGGCAAGCAGCAATATATATTCAAGTCATCCACGTTCTTCCAGACGCGAATGGGCCGATGCCATTATATTTGCTTTGATTGCCGCCACTTTCATCCGCACTTTCTTTGTTGAAGCATACAAAATCCCTACTTCATCAATGGAAAGTACGATGATGATTGGTGACCATTTATTTGTGAGCAAGTTTCATTTTGGTGCCCGATTCCCTATCACGCCTGTTGCATTCCCTCTGGCTCATCACACCATGCCGGTCATTAAAACGAAAGCCTACTGGGATGGGATTAGTTTGCCCTATTTCAGGTTTCCCGGACTTCAGAAAGTACACCGGAATGATATTGTTGTCTTCAACTTCCCAGAAGGAGATACCGTGGTTGCACTGCAACAAAACCAAAGCTATTATACACTAAAACGCCTTGGCAACACCTACCGGAGAGAACAATTACTGGTTCGTCCGGTTGACAAAGAAGAGAACTATGTGAAACGTTGTGTTGCCATTCCGGGCGATAAGTTGCAGGTGCAGCAAGGCACATTAATGATCAATGATAAGGAAGCGTATAAACCGCCTCACATGCAATGGTCATATCGCGTAACAGTTACACATCAGCTGAGTCAGGAGTTTATGCGGAAATGGCATATTGATGAGAGCAATATCAGGATATTGAATGCCCCGCATGAGACCAAAGGTTTTGTTTATGTAATTCACCTGCCTGCCGATATTGTTCAGGATATTAAAAATCTGGATTTTGTTACTAATATTCAAAAAATCATCGGAGAGCAAGAACCCGTTTACCGCTACTCGATACTCTTCCCGAACCGGTATGATGAATATCCCTGGGATTTAGATAATTACGGGCCGATAAACATTCCGAAGGCAGGAGAAAGCATCATACTAAATCCGAAAAACCTTTATTTCTATAAAAGGATAATTGAAGTGTATGAACACAACGATTTAGCCATTAAAAACGGGAAGTTGATCATTAATGGTAAGGAATCAAACTCCTATACTTTCCGCTATAATTACTACTTCATGATGGGCGATAACCGACATAACTCTCAGGATTCGCGTTTTTGGGGATTTGTTCCCGAGGATCATATTGTAGGAAAAGCCTGGTTTGTTTGGTTCAGCTGGGATAAGAATGCATCTGGTATTTTCAACAAAATTAGGTGGAATCGCTTTTTTAAATTTATGGATTAATGGCTTTCGTTAGCCCAATTGATTAATGAGCCCTTATCTGCAATCAAGCTCCAGTATCAGCGTAGCTCATCTCTTTCTTGCCCATAATCCAAATTAAGAAAGCGGTCTTCCTCATCCATATCATACATGAGCTTAACATATCTTTTATCAATCGGCTTATGCTGCATGTAGTCAAAATAGAGTGACGTTTTATACTCCTGCAATATCTCAAGTGCCATAGAGCACTCTCCATATTTTCTCGAATAAACCTGCACGAATTCCAGAATCACATCATACCTTTCCAAAACTTGCTTTACTTGATCATTTCCGTTTTTCAGATGATCCCCTTTCTTATCAAATACATAAATCGCACGAGTAAACCAATCTCTGACAATCTTGCTTGAAGCGGTATCCTCTGCAAAAGTTTGGGCAAGCATGATACCGTAGTCATAGCACACCGAATCAGGCAATTGATTGAAGGTCGCTAAGAATTGTGTATTAGCATCAGATAAATCTTTTTCTCTTTTTGAAGATTTCCATTGATTGTAATAAACCCAAGCCATCGAATCAGCCTTACCAGCAATCGAAGTGGGTTGAAATGTCGTTGCTTCTTTAGTCGTAAATTGTATGCTAGCTTGTGCATTGCCCCCGGCAGGAAATAGTAACAGGATGAACAGCCATGTGTATAGCTCTCGGATATAAAAGACATTTATTTGCTTCATATGTATATATGTTAATCAATGATCAAAGTGTACAAGCAAAAGCAAAGATGAAGTTTTTTGTTAAAAAGGAGAATGCCGGTAAAGGCAGTCATTATACCCAATAGCAAATTGCCTTTGCTTTTCTGTTATCCTCATCTTATAACAATATTTTAATACTGTTTTAAGATTCCTACAAAGTGATGGGATATGCATTTGTTATTTTCGTGCGTTAGACATCAAACCTTATAATATGAACAAGGTAACCCATTCCATTTATATCGGTGTAATGATGGCCATAGTGCTTTTTGTATTGGTTTATTTAAGCTATACAGGCTATTCCTATTATATATTGCCACTTGATGAACGTTTTTTCCATCCTCAATACAGATGGTTTAAGCCATCCGGAGTTTTCGGTCATGGATTAGGCATTATCGGCACGCTGATGATCATACTGGGCGTAGGGCTTTACATTGCCCGGAAACAATATGGCTTTTTAGAACGCTGGATCAGGATAAAATATCTGTTGGAATTTCACATTTTTTTGTGCACACTAGGTCCCATCCTCGTTATGTTCCACACCACTTTTAAATTCGGAGGCATCGCCAGTATTTCATTGTGGAGCATGGTGGCGGTCGTAGCAAGTGGGGTTATCGGACGTTTTATATACAATCAGATTCCACATAATATTGATGGAAAAGCTTTAGGCAGCGATCAACTGTTGGAAATGCACAACAATATGATGTCCGATTTGATAAAAATGGATATATTAAGTCAGCAGGAGGCGGATGATTTGATTAATAAAAAGCACGTATTAAGCGAAATCATTAATTCCAGAGCCTTGTTGAAAAACAAAGCAATAAGCAAAGCACAACGCAGGCAAGTGATGGATGTATTAAGAAAAGAAAGGGCACTCCATAAAAGGATTCGTAATTTGAAACGGATGAAAATGCTGTTTAAGTATTGGCATGTGGCACACAAACCATTTGCCATTATTATGTTGGTAATTGCTATTATTCATGTGGGGGTTACACTTACCCTAGGTTATAGATGGATTTTCTGATGGAAGTAGTAATAGAAGAATTAGTGATTTATGGTTTTATTGCACTGCTTTGTCTGGGCATTATATCCTACTACCTATTGAGCAGGAATAAAAAATCGAAAGTTGTTGAGAAGAAGATTCAAGCGGCTAAGGAAGAGGGGCGTTTTGAACCGGTATCCCTGCATCCTTACATCGATTTGAATGCCTGTATAGGCAGCGGAGCCTGTGTAAAAGCCTGCCCAGAGAAAGATATTATTGGATTGGTTGACGGTAAAGCCATGGTCATTAACGCAAGCAGTTGCATAGGTCATGGAGCCTGTTTTCACTCCTGTCCGGTTGAAGCTATTAGTTTGCGTATTGGTACAGAAACCAGAGGGGTAGATTTACCTCACATATTACCAAATTATGAAACCAACATCAAAGGCATTTATATTGCCGGAGAACTAGGCGGTATGGGCCTAATAAAAAATAGCACTAAGCAAGGAAAACGTGCTGTGAAAAATATTGTTCAGGATAAAAAACCCAGTAAGGAAGGTGTGCTGGATTTAGCTATTATAGGAGCCGGCCCGGCAGGTATTGCAGCAGCCCTCAACGCAAAAAAGCACAAGATTACTTTTACCGTTTTGGAACAGGATACGCTGGGTGGAACCGTATTCACCTTCCCTCGCCAAAAGGTAGTGATGACCCGGCCCATGAAGCTTCCTTTGTATGGAAAAATGAAGTTGTTTGATACCAGTAAAGAAGAACTTTTAGGGATTTGGCAAAAAGTATTGAGTGAAAACAATATCGTCATTCAGGAACATAAAAAAGTTGAGCAAATCACACCGCTAGCAAATGGCGATTTCAAACTTGAAATAAAAAATGCTGAACCGGTATTGGCGCAACAGGTTTTGATTGCTATCGGCCGCAGAGGAACTCCCCGTAAATTAAATATTCCGGGTGAAGAGTCAAGCAAAGTTGCCTATCGTTTGCTTGAACCTGAATGGATTTCAGGTAAGAAGATATTGGTTGTTGGTGGCGGAGATTCTGCCATAGAATCAGCCCTGATGTTGATGAAAAATAACGAGGTGACAATTTCTTATAGGAAAGAGATTTTTGCCCGGATAAAACCGAAAAATAATACTCAAATAATGAGGGCTATTGAAGGGAAAGAAATAAACATGCTGTATAATTCAGTTGTGCTGGAAATTAAGGAGGAAGAAGTAACTATTGGATTTAACAATCGCGAAGAGACCATGCAATTACCTAATGATTTGGTATATATCTTTGCAGGTGGAGAATTGCCTATTCAATTTTTAAAAAATGCCGGCATTAACGTTGAAAAGAAATTTGGCAAGATTGTAAAGAAATATAAATAAGCTCTGACAAATTGAAGAAAACGATCCTCATATTCCTTTGGCTTTTCACAAGCTCATACCTCTTTTTCGGTCAATTGTCGCCCGGTGAACTGGCTGAAGCACACAAGCAATTGGAAGGTCTGAGCAATTGCACCCAATGCCATTCTATCGGAAGCAAAGTGCCCAATCAGAAATGCCTGGATTGCCACAAAGAGATCCAATCCTTAATCAACCAAAGGAGGGGATATCATGTTTCTTCTGTTGTGAAATCAAAAACATGTATTGATTGCCATAATGAACACCACGGCCGGAAATTTGATTTAGTACGATTTAATAAAAATGGATTCAATCACAATCTCACCGGCTACAAACTGACGGGGAAACACAAAAGCGTAGATTGCCGTGATTGCCATAAGCCGGCTCATATAGCAAACAGGAAAATAAGGAATATCAACGGGACCTATTTGGGAATGGGTCATGCTTGCCTGAGTTGCCACGAAGACTATCATCAAACAACATTAGGAAAAGACTGTACTTCATGTCATAACCAAAACGCATGGGATCCGGCTTCAAAATTCGACCATAACAAGGCAAAATTTAAATTGATCGGGGCTCACCAAAATGTGGACTGTATTAAATGTCACAAAGAGACCAAGCGCAATAATAAAGATTACCAGCAGTTTTCAGGCATAACATTTTCCAACTGCACGGCTTGCCATCGGGATCAGCATCATGGTTCTTTCGGGTATAATTGTAAACAATGCCACAATGAAAACAGTTGGGTCAATTTAAATCCGGGTATTCAATTTGACCACAGTAAAGCAGATTTTCCCCTGCTGGGTAAGCATTTGGGGGTCGATTGCAGAAAATGCCACACAAGCGGCCATTATACAACAGCTATCGATTTCAGCCATTGTAAAAACTGTCATAAAGATTACCATAATGGGCAGTTCACAGATAAAAACCCTGCAGTAGACTGCCAGGATTGTCATAGGGTAACCTCGCCTTTTACTTATACCCTTTACGGGCTCAGCGAACATCAGCAAAGCAACTTTAAACTGGAAGGTTCACATCTGGCTACGCCTTGTTTTGCCTGTCATGTAAGCAACAAACGCTGGGAATTTACGGGTTTAGGATCACGATGTGTGGATTGTCATGAAAATATTCACAAGGATGTGATGAGTGAAAAATACTACCCGAATGAAGACTGTACAAAATGCCATCAGCCGGAATTGTGGCCTCAGGTAAAATTTGATCATTCGAAAACGGATTGGCCTCTCGAAGGAAAACATATAGAAGTATCCTGCAGAACCTGCCATTTCGAAACAACAGAACAGAAAGGTACAATCATTCAGCACTTTCAATCGTTAAGCAATAATTGTTTCGAATGTCATGAGAATCCGCATGGTAGTCAATTTGAAGAAGGCGGCATTACTGATTGCAAAAGATGCCATACAATGGCGAAAGCATGGAATGACAATAATTTTAATCACGATGTAACCCTTTTCCCTTTAGTGGGTAAACACAAGGAAGTTGATTGCAAAGCCTGTCATAAGATCAAAATAATTGAAAATAATATTGAACGAACCGAATATAAAATCAAAAAATTCGAATGCAACGATTGTCACTCATCCTAATCATGTGTTGCCTCAGCGGTCAAGTGCTGGCACAAAATCCGCATGGCACCCAACTAAAAATAGACTGTAAAATATGTCACAGTCCTGAGAGTTGGGCATTTAATCGCGACAGTTCTTCGTTTTCGCACGAAAGCACAGGTTTTGTCCTGGAAGGAGCACACCAAAATGCAGACTGTAATGATTGCCATAAAAGCCTTGTTTTTGTTGGAACGGAAAGCAACTGTGTTTCCTGTCACAGCGATATGCACAGCATGTCGGTAGGCAACGATTGTGCACGTTGTCATAATAACAATAACTGGCTAGTGGATAATATCCCTGAATTGCATGAACAAAACGGGTTCCCGCTACACAACCAACACCTCATGGCAGCCTGTATTGATTGCCATAAATCGGAGACTAATTTGCGTTGGGATCGTATAGGGAATAACTGTGCCTCATGCCATCTTCCCGATTATTATGCATCAAGCGATCCCAGTCACGTAACTGCCGGATTTTCAACACAATGTGCTCAATGCCACGCTCCTGAAGCGAGGAGCTGGAACGGCAATGGAGATTTTCATTTTTATTTCCCATTGGTAGGCGGGCATGATATTTCTGATTGCAGTGAATGCCACGATGTCAGCGATTTCAGTGCAGCTTCTCCTGAATGTATCTCTTGTCACAAAAAAGATTACGAAGGTGCGACTTCAGTAAATCATGTGGGAGGTAATTTCAGTGTAGTCTGTACCGATTGCCACAATACGAACAGTTGGACTCCAGCCTTAATGCCGGGTCATGAGAATTTCCCACTTGAGGGTGTTCACGATATTCAGGACTGCAGTAAATGTCATGACGTAAATAATTATAGCGACATTTCATCAGATTGTGTATCCTGCCACCTTGATGATTACAATAATGCAGCTTCCGTAGACCATGTGGGAGCCAATTTCAGCAAGAACTGCACTGAATGTCATAATTTGAACGGTTGGTCACCGGCTCTTTTTGGTGATCACGATGCCCAATTCTTTCCGATTTTTTCAGGAAAACATGGCGGAGAATGGACCACCTGTGACGAATGTCATACTACTCCGGGTGATTATACTGCTTTTAGCTGTATTGATTGTCATGAACATAATAATAAGGCTAAACTGGACAAAAAACACGATGGTGAGAAAGATTATGTCTATCAAAGTGATGCCTGTTTTGATTGCCACCCCAAAGGAAAAGAATAAGACAAAATACCCTGAATGAAAGGCATTTTAAAATTCAACATAGTGATGCTCGTGCTGTGCAGTCTGATTTCTCATCAGGCAAAAGCACAATCTGGTTCAGACCTGGAAAAAATTATCGGGACAGTTAGTTTTGTAACCTCGCAGAATATTTACCTGCGCTTCGAAAATACTGCTCCATTACAAATAGAGGACACCCTGTTTTCATCTGTGAATGGGCATAATGAAGCTTGCCTGATATTGAAAAATAAATCATCGGTTTCCTGCGTGGCTCAACCAATCGGAGATTGTACACCCAAAAAAGGAGATAAACTGGTTTATTACTACACTCCTCCCCCGGTTCGGGAAGAAAAAACCGATGAGGTTAATACAGATACCGGTTCGACAGAAAAAAGCCCGATTATTATCGAGCCGAAAAAGCCAGAAGTAAATTACCGCCAGAATAAACTGGCAGAAAATATTGACGGAAAAGTTTCGCTTTCAAACTATACCACTCTCGGCTTAGGAGGTGTTAACAGCCGTTCGGTAGCCCGCATAATGCTTGATGCTGAGCATATTGGTGATTCTAAATTTTCAGTTTATTCTTATTCCTATTTCCGCTATAATACACTCTCTGACAGCGGTGAAATCCGAAATGGAAACAGATTAAATATCTATGAACTATCACTCCGTTATGATTACGATTCGAGTCTTACATTAAGTATGGGTAGAACCATCAACCGGAGGATGTATTCAGTGGGTGCCATGGATGGAATCAGTGTTGAAAAACGATGGAAAAATATATATACCGGTATTGTAGCCGGTTCACGGCCTGATGTAAAAAACTTTGGCCTGAACTTTAATCTGTTTCAATATGGTGCTTACGCAGGATTTTACCATGACCCGGATCATCGCAGCAGCAGCAATATTGGATTCATAAACCAAACGAATGCCGGAGCAACAGACAGACGTTATTTGTATTTTCAGCATAGAAGTGCCCTAGGGAAGAAAGTGCACTTGTTTGCTTCAAGTGAAATAGACTTGTATGAAAAGGACACATCTAATATTGTTTCGAACAAATTAAGGCTTACTTCTGTTTATCTTTCTTTACATTACAGGGTAAATAGTAAATTTAGTTTAATGGCTTCCTACGATGTGCGTAAAAATCTGATCTTATATGAGTCGTTTACCGACAATCTGGGAACTCTCACAACGAATGATCCTTACAGAGGCGGATTACGCCTGCGGGCGAACTACCGGTTTACGAAAAATATATATTCCGGCATCAGTTTCAGCAACCGCTCGCAAAGTGACGGGAAGAACAACTTCACTAATGCAAATCTGTTTTTAAATATTTCTGAACTTCCGGGTATTGGTGGAAGTTTAATGAATACCTTTAGCATCAACAACAATTACAGCTACCAATATTATTCTTTATCGACCCGCTACAGCAAGTATATGGCGAATAATCAATTCTCGCTTTCACCTAGTGCCAGAGTCATGATGTATCATTATAACAACTTCAGTATATCTCCCTTTTTACAATTGTATCTTGGTCTCGATGCTTACTATAATATTTCGAAAACCTGGCGCATTGGAGCCATGTATGAATTTTCTGCCTCTGGCAGAACTAATTACAATCGATTTAACACCCACTTAATTAAAAGGTTTTAAGATGCAGGTATCAAAATACAGTTTTTTCTGGCTTTTTACTTTAGTATTGCTGAGCAGTTGCTCAGGGAAAAAACGGGTTGCTCCCAGCAACGGAAATTCGGATGTCACAGGCGAAACCGGCATCTTCAGTGGTCAGCAAAATACAAATGCCCAAAATGTGCCTGATGATGCTGTGGTTCATCAGGTAGAGGTGCTGGAGTTACTGAATACGGCCAAATACACCTACCTGAAGGTGAAAGAGAACGATGAGCCTTACTGGATTGCCACAATGAAAGATGATTTTAAAGTAGGTGATACTTTTTTATACCGTGGCGGTTTACTGAAGACTAATTTTCACAGCGATGAATACGACCGCATATTTGAGAAATTATATCTGGTTTCTGAAATCGCTAGACAGGATGGCGAAGATCAAGTTCAAACAAATATTCAGGAGGAAGAAGTAAATACCAGCATCAGTAAGGATTTTAAAAAGCCTGATATCAAAGACCTGGTTGACCTTTCAGACCTTGTTTCATCACCTGAGCAATACAAAGACAAAACGGTAAAAGTATATGGTGAAGTGGTTAAAATTAACCCGGATATCATGGACAGGAATTGGTTGCACATTAAAGACGGCACAGCCGATAATTTTGATTTTGTAATTACTTCACAAACTTTTGTCCCGGTCGGTCATGCCATGGTTTTTGAAGGCAGCATCGCCCTCGATAAAGATTTTGGTGCCGGATACGCTTATACCATTATTATGGAGAATGCTAAACCCTTACGATAGATGAATGCAACACGTCAAAAGCTGAAAAAGCTTTTTTTTAAAATATTCAATAATTCAGCTGCCGGCTTTTACCTGATCATTTTTGCTCTTGCTATCGGGACGGCCACTTTTATCGAAAATGATTTCGGAACAAGTGCTGCCCAAAAACTGGTTTTTAAAGCTCGCTGGTTTGAGCTGCTCTTATTGCTTTTTTGCATCACACTGATTGCTAATGTTATCAGATACCGGATGTTTCAACAAAAGAAATGGGCTCTTTTTATTTTTCACCTGGCCATGATTGTTATTATCCTTGGAGCCGGCATCACCCGCTATTTCAGTTATGAAGGGATGATGCATATCAGAGAAGGTGCTGCTTCCAATGTAGTCTATACTAATGATACTTATCTCAATTTTCAGGCACAATACAAGGGTCAGCAATATGACTTTCACGAACCGGTTCTCTTTGCATCTATTGGCCGAAATCATTTTCATAAGGAATATTTGATTGGTGATCAAACGCTGGATGTACGACTCAAAAAGGTGCTTCCTAATCCAATAAAAAGTCTGGTGGCGGCTGAGGATGGTTTGCCAACAATCAAAATTGTTTTTGGTAGTGCCGGAGGAAGGAATGAATATTTCCTGCAACAGGGAAAGGCATTAAAGATGAACGGTCTGTTTTTCAATTTTGGAGAAACAGAACTGGCAGATGCCCTCAATATCAGCTATCGCAACGATTCGCTTTTCCTTCAATCAAATCGTACCTTGACACAGATGGTCATGGCCGACCAAAGCCGCGATACACTAGAGGCTGCTCAATGGCATCCGCTGAAATTAAGATCTCTTTACAATAACGGATTACAGCAATGGGTTTTCGGAGATTTTGTGTCGGCAGGAAAGGTGCTTATTGAACCCGGCAATTTAAAAGTTGAGCGCTCAGGAACACTGGCCTTACTGATGCAGGTAAGTCTGGGAGAGAATCAGTTTGAGCAATATATTTATGGTGGTACTGGCCGTGTGGGTGATCCCGAATTTTTCCAAACGAATGACATGGCCTTGTCTGTAGCCTATGGCGCTCGCCAAATAGTACTACCCTTCAATTTGTACTTGCATGATTTTATTATGGATCGCTATCCAGGCACCAACAGCCCCGCCTCTTATGCCAGCGAAGTGACACTCAATGATCCTGCTGCCGGCCTTGAGGAAGACCACCGTATTTATATGAATCATATTCTGAATTACAAAGGATACCGTTTTTTCCAGTCGTCATACGATCAGGATGAAAAAGGGACCTACCTTAGTGTGAATCATGATGCCCCCGGCACCCTTGTTACTTATATCGGCTATGCCTTGCTTACCCTCGGCTTGCTCTTAATTTTCTTTAGTAAGAATACGCGGTTCAGGAAATTGTCTGAGAATATTAAAAAACTACGGGCGAACACGACAACACTTGCTTTATTGGCTTTTGTCAGTCTGATGTTTGTTTCGCCACAGATCAAAGCGCAAGAGGCCATCAAACCGGCTCTAGAAGTTGTTGATGCCGGCCATGCCAGGCAATTCAGCAAAGTGGTGATGCAGGATTTCAGTGGCCGTATGAAACCCATGCATACACTCACCCGCGAACTGATGCGAAAAGTATTTGGTTCAGAGACCTATCAGGGTTATTCGGCCGATCAGATTATTTTATCGATGTATGCCAATAATGAAACCTGGTTTGACATTCCCATCATTAAGTTGGGTAAGCATGAAGATATTGCCCGGCAATTGGGCATTGAAGGACAAAGCAAAGCTACCTATCGTGATTTCTTTGACGCAGAAGGAAAGTACAAATTAGCAGATGACATGAGCCGCGCAAACAGCATGAACCCTGCTGAGCGTGGTATGTATGAAAAACAACTCGTTAAAGTTGATGAGCGATTGAACATTGTCAATATGATTTTTTCAGGTAGCTTTTTCCAGATAATACCGCTGGAAAACGATCCTAACAATGCCTGGGTATCAGAAAGATCGCAAGGACATCAGCAAGAGGACAGAAGCGTGGCCGATGCCTTTTTTGCTTCTTATCGCGAGGCCTTGCATCAATCGCTGCACAGTCATGATTATAGCTATCCTGATCAAATTATTGAAGAGCTGAAAACGTATCAGAGAACGGTGGGTGCGGCAGTCATGCCATCTGATGCCAGAATAAATACGGAGATATTATTAAATCAATCCAAAGTTTTTAATCGCCTGGCCTTGTATTACTTTGTGTTGGGCATGGTCTTTCTGGGTCTTTTGTTTTACAGTGTATTCCGCCCGAAAAAGCGGATTGCAAAACTGCAAATAGTATTGCTTGCATTGGTTGCCATTGGCTTTCTGTTTCATACCCTTGGCCTGAGTATGCGCTGGTATGTCTCGGGCAGGGCACCCTGGAGCAATGGGTATGAATCGATGATTTACATTGCCTGGACAACCACACTGGCCGGATTGCTTTTTACCCGGAAATCATTAGGGGCCATGGCGGCTACTTTGGTTTTGGCCGGAACCGTGCTCATGATTGCCCTCCTGAGCTACCTCGATCCGGAAATAACCCCTTTGGTCCCGGTGTTGAAATCGTACTGGCTTACCATTCATGTGGGTTTGGAGGCAGGCAGTTATGGTTTCCTGATGCTCGGTGCCATCATCGGATTGATTAACCTGTTACTATTTGGTATGATGAACAGACATAACAAAGAACGGATCATCCGCATTGTGAAAGAGATGTCATACATCAGCGAAATGACTCTGATTGGTGGCCTGGTGATGCTGAGCATTGGAACCTATCTTGGCGGTGTATGGGCCAACGAATCGTGGGGCCGATACTGGGGCTGGGATGCTAAGGAAACCTGGGCACTGGTTTCCATTCTGGTATATGCTTTCATCCTGCACATGCGGCTGATACCTAAACTGCGGGGTCTGTTTGCTTATAATTTCGCCACCCTTTTCGGTTTGTCATCTGTTATTATGACTTACTACGGGGTAAATTATTATTTATCTGGTCTGCATTCTTATGCATCAGGAGATCCGGTTCCTGTTCCTTCCTGGGTCTTTATTTCCGCTGCCTGTATTTCAATCATTAGTCTGTTGGCCTATTTCCAAAAGCGGAAATATCAGATATCGTAATCCCGGATTAAGTAAAAACCTGCTATTGGTTCGACTTTGGCTGGAATCACGGATTTAAATATAAGAAGCAAAGCTGTGTTTCGCCCTCTTTTAGATGTATGCAATAGAAAGTAAGAAGCGGGTTCGTATTATCGGGCATCAAGTTGCCCACTAAGAAATGTCTGTAATTGCGAAACAAAAGATTGATGTGTTTTTGCATTTGAGGTAAGCACATATTTACTTGAATCTGCTCTTTTATACAGTAAGGTCACATTGTTTACATTCAATGATATATCCAGTCGATCAATATAAGGAGTGGAGTCGTACATGGTTTGAAAAACTTTATTTGAAAACTGAGGAGGAAATAAGGAAGTATCACTAGCTATACAAATGACCTTCGATAACAAGCTTTCCGGTATTTGATGTACGATATCGTACAAGGTAGTTTGGACGCAGCCCTTGCATACTAATTGAGGAATGATCAGATAAGCCTGATTTGGCTGCAAAGGTGTTTTTA
>CAYPSW010000015.1:29809-52111 GCA_964413685.1 uncultured Chitinophagales bacterium | reverse complement strand
CATTGGCACAGAAAGGTCCTGCAGGAGTAATAGTCGGATCAGGTACTTCATTAACTGTCACCTGAACGTTGTCAGAACTGGTACATCCATTACCGTTGGTTACGGTATAAGTAATAGTGTAAACACCGGGTCCTGCAAAAGCGGGATCAAACATTCCGGTACCCGGATTGGTGATGCCGGGACCTGCCCAGATTCCTCCGGATGGTGTTCCGCCCATAGCAACCGGGGCATTGTTGGCACAGAATGGGCCTGCTGCTGTAATACTCACAACCGGACTGGCAAATACTTCGATGTCGAATGTTGCCATATCAGTACAGCCTGCTCCGCTAGTTACGGTATAGCTAATGCTATGAATGCCGGCTCCAGCTACTGAAGGATCAAATAATCCGGTGCTAGCATTGGTGATACCGGTTCCACTCCAGGTTCCACCTTGTGTTGCTGCCATTAAATTAATAGCTGCATCGTTGTCGCAAAGCGGACCGGCTGCGATAATGCTTGCATCTGGTGGAGGACTTACGGTTACCATCATGGTATCTGCATTGTCGCAGGAGTTGCCATCTGTAATGGAGTATATAATCATATGTGTTCCTAAACCGGCTAAAGCTGGATCAAAGTCACCTGTTGAGGAGTTGGTAATGCCAGCTCCCGTCCAGGTTCCACCAGCTACACTGGCAGTAAGTGTACTTACACCACCATTGGTACAGAACATATTGCTACTGGTAATAGTAACCGGTGTCAACGCATATACTTCAATATTAACCATATCGGCATCGGTACAACCAAAGAAACTGGTTGCTGTGTAAGTAATCTGATGAATCCCTATTCCGGCAACGGCAGGATCAAAGACTCCGTTAACAGGGTCAGTAATACCGGTACCACTCCAGACACCCCCTGGCGTAGCTGCAGATAATGTGACAGCACCGCCATTCACACAGTAACCTGCATTGGCGGTTATGGTTGGATCAGGTAATGGATAAACAACTACGTAAACCGGTTCCGAATCTTCACATCCATTCATATCGGTGAAGGTTACGGTATAGGTCGTTGTGCTAGTAGGTGTAGCCAGCGGATTCGAAATGCTCGGATCGTTCAAACCCGCTGCAGGAGTCCAGGCATAAGTTCCCTGGTTCGATCCTGAAATATAAACATTATCCACAAACCAACCGACTACAGATGTATCACCGCAACAATCATCACCGGTATCATAGCGGAAACGAATTAAAACAGGTTGTGCAGCACTTACGCTTGTATCAACCGCAATTGTTCTCCATTGATCATCATTACCGTAATCCTGTAAAGCCGGTATATGGCCTTTTATCGGGCTCCATGTTGCTCCTCCGTCTGTAGATATCTCTACCCATTCTACGTCATAGCTAGAAGGATATCCGCTTTCGTTGGCGGTAAAGGATCTGAAACTGATATGAATATTTCCATTGATATCCAGAGCCGGTGATTGAATCCAGCTGTTTTCAGCACCCATATCACCGTTATTCGGAGTTCCGAAGGCATTGGATGCAAAAGGTATGGGCTGAGTGCCACCTGGGAGATCAGACAATGCCCAGGTAGAAGGAATACTGGTATAGCCTTGAGAGGTTGTATCCTCTTTGCCTGTTGTCCATCCCTGCATACCATCATTGAAATTATAGAAGAACAAGGCATCTGCAGTGGTGGTACCAGTAGAATTCAATTGGTACGAATCGTTCAGACAGATGCCTGTGTCAATGCTGGCACTTACATTGGGATGTTGGTTTACCACCACAATCACACTATCCATTACTTCACATAAAGCAGAATCTTTCACTGCGAGGATATAATTAGTTGTCAGTATTGGAGTGGCTGTTGGATTTGGAATATGCTGGTCATCCAATGTATTTGAAGGATTCCATGTATATTTCAGTGGTCCAGATCCACCCACAGCTGTGGGGCTACCACCTAAAACAACAGATCCGCCTGCACAGATCGGGTCACCATCAACATTCAGGTTAATCCTTGGATTTACATGAATATTAACAGAGTCACGATTCATACAACCGTTTGCATCAACTACCTGAACCCAGAATAGTGAATCCGTGCTTGGCCGAATCGTAATATGATCAATCCCCGTTTGGCCTGTACTCCAGGTATATGAACCCGGTACAGCACTTGAGTAATATACTGTTCCGTTCCAGGTACGCGGGCTAAAGGTACCTCCTCCTATCGGATAAGCAAGGCCAACACCCGTTTGAATTTGCATATCTGCATTGGTATAGGTATTTGCTCCGTTAGTATAATATAGGTATGGTCCGGAAGTATTCAGCGTGATGTATATACCATAAGTTGTATTGGCCGGTATTGTCAGCCCACCAACAGCTACAAAAGTTGGATTTCCTTGACCTGCACTGGTAATGGTAGCCGAACCAATCAAATTCCAGCCTGAGAGGGAATTTGTATTTCCGCCATATCCTCCCGTATGCCAATAGACCGAGCAAGTACTGGTACCGGTATACATATTGATATCAAAACCGGTTATTGTCAATGGATTACCGTTGGTGCTAAGGTCAAACATATTTCCTGATTGGCCATTATTGTTTGCAAAGGTAGTGGTCAATGATCCGCTCAGATTTGTTGTTAATGAAACCGTATCTCCATAACATATAGAGTCATCGTTACCTAATAAGAATAAGTTCGGTTCGGGCAGCGGCCACACGGTCATGACCATATCATCAGTATTCGAACAGCCATTATTATCAGTGACGGAAACCGTATAATTTGTGACCCCATCAGTGGTCGGAGTTACCGTGGGGTTTGCCAGGGTCGGATCATCTAAATCAGTTATGGGCAGCCAGCTATAGGTATAAGGAGCACCGCCCCCACCGGAAGCCGTAGGAGTACCTCCAATGACAGCTATACTTCCGTCAAAACAAATACTTTGATCAGCCCCTGCATCCGCAGTAGGTGGAGCAATGGGTGTAACGATTACTACATCTGATGCCGAACAACCATTTGCATCTGTTACCGTTACTGTGTAGGTAGTTGTTACCGATACCGAAGCACTTGGATTGGCAACGGTGGACGAATTCAGTCCGGTTGTTGGCGACCAGCTATAAGTATAAGGACCTCCTGTTCCCCCAGAACCCGTTGGCGAGCCACCGATAGTGGTAGCTGCACCTGCACAAGGTGATTGGTCGGCACCGGCATCGGCTACAACAGCAGCTGTATTGTTAATTGCTTTAACATAAGAGTTATTGCTTGCATCCTGATCACCCGCTAATAAAGTAGTAGCCGTGATAGAATAGGAACCCTGAGTAGATAAATTTGCATTTGTACTAAAAGTATAAGTGGCTGTGCTCAATCCGGCAACACTCAATGCACCTACATTTTCAGTTATGGTACTGACTATAGGGCCGGTTATAGCATATTGTACATTAAATCCGGTTTGTGCATTTAAACCATAATTCTTTATTGTTACCGTAACGGTCTCGCTTGAACTCAGCAAACAACCTGAATTCGGAGATGTAATAGCTGATATACCTAGATCATTAGCAAAAGGAATTACGTATGTAACACCTAGGTATGGCTTGGAAGAATATGAGTATCCATAGTGATACCCATAGGAAGTGTAGCCTGATCCATCATTTCTGGCCCCGACAGCAAACCAACCAGGACTAGAAATCCGGCCTTGTAAATCTGAATTAGCTGTACTATTTAAGGTAGCTGATTTCCATCCATAAGAGCCAACCCATGGATAAGTGTTATAATAAGCCGTCCCAGAGCCTATTGCACTATAAAGAGTTGAGCCGCCAGTGGGATATGGGTCCAAGGTTAAACGGGTCAAGGTAATGGGTTTGGAATATGTGCTGCCACCGGAATAGTGGTAAGAATGAAATACTGTATTAGTTACTACAGCCGTAGAAGGTAAAGAACTGAGTGAGAATTTTGCAAAGTCCCTGGCATAATAGGTAGTGGAACTTTGGTACATATTTCCCGAAGATTTGCTTCCATAATATCTCACATATCCGGTCCAGTAATAGCTATTATTAGGATAGACATTGATGGTGGGATCAATCACCAAAGGGAAAATTCTGGCAGGATCATTTAACCAGGAAACCGGAACAAGAATAGAAATGTTTAGCGTGTTACCATTCCGGGAAGAGCTATATGCTCCTGCAACAGGATCTGATTCTGACTGGTCGAAAAGCGAAGGTAAAGGCATATTGATAATCCAATTTCCTTCGGCATCATAAATATCAATGTTTTCATCCGTAGCTTTCACCGTCCAGGAAGGATCCAATTCAATGCTTTCGTTGAAAGCAAGCGATTGGGTCCCGCTTGGGATATTATTAACAAAAGATGCATTATTGATATTGTAAACAAACTTACGGGTATCATTGCCCTGAAAAAATTCCGCATCCACACCGGCTAACACATCCTGATAGAGCATGTGGTTTCCCGAAGCTGAACCAGTGACCGTTGCTAGGGGTTGGGTGGATATGATGCCGCTGTTACCTAAATAAGAAATGCTAGGATTGATCCAGTCTTTCAATGAACCTTCCTTTAATACGGTCAGGACACCTGCTCCTTTTGAAGATTTTGAATAATAAGTACTGAAAGCATTGGTTTCATTGCTGAAACTATAGCCTGCATTTGAACTACTCGCTATAATAGAATTGTCAATATCAACCCATTGACCATTCTTCATGTAGTGAATAGATCCTCCACCGGGCATAATGGCCTGATAGGTTCCCGGTGAAACCAGGAAATGTTTTGAATCTCTTGTCCTTTTGGAGATATCTTCCTGAGCATTTTGCCCTATAATGGAAGATATGGCATCTGATGAATTGTAATAATTATTGACATCTCCTTCTCTTGATTGTGCATTCCCTGCCGGTATAAAAGCAAAAAATGAAATAAGAATGATGAAGAAAGAGACAACTTTTTGGCAAACAGTAGCAGTTACTGATTTCATGATGTTGACATTTTTAAGGTTAGTAATAGTATCAAGTTCCGATGAAAATTTCGATTAAAACTAAAAAACTATTTTTGAATTACAAAAAATAGGGTTGATTTTTTTAGCTAGAAGTTGAAAAGGCAAGCAGCTTGAGAATAAAAGTCAACTTAAATCGTTCTTTCCGGATTGAAGGATTCGAGTAGATCGGCTACTTTTCTGACAAAGGCCCCCCCCATAGCTCCGTCAACCAAACGATGGTCATAGGATAGAGACAGCATCATCATATGGCGGATACCAATCAGGTCTCCCTGAGTGGTTTCAATGACCACCGGTTTTTTCCTTATAGCCCCCACGGCCAGCACAGCCACCTGAGGTTGATTGATGATAGGTGTGCCCATCACATTTCCGAACGTGCCTACGTTGGTTATGGTAAAAGTACCTCCATCGGTTTCACCCGGAATCAGCTTACCGGCTCGTCCTCTGTTGGCCAGATCGTTCACTCCTTTGGCAAGCCCGACAAGATTAAGCCGGTCTGCATCTTTTATAACCGGAACAATCAGATTGCCTGATGGTAAAGCCGTAGCCATTCCGATGTTAAAGCGCTTATGTTTAATGATATTGTTGCCATCGATACTGGCATTCACATAAGGGAATAATTTTAATGCTGCCACAATGGCCTCTATAAATATAGGTGTATAAGTTATTTTTTGACCTTCGCGCTGTAGAAATTCATTTTTGATATTGTTCCGCCATACAACGATGTTGTTTACATCGGCCTCAACAAAACTGGTGACGTGTGCTGAGGTTTGTTTCGATCGAACCATATGCTCTGCAATCAGTTTCCTCATCCGGTCCATTTCCTCAATTTCGACATCAGCTCCATACCTATCTGCACCCGATTGCGGTGTTGCAACAGATTTACCTTGCGGTGCAGCATTTGTTGTAATCAGCGGCTGCGGAATATCCTTTGTATCGGAAGACAAATACGCCATCAGGTCTTTTTTTGTCAGTCTGCCATCTTTCCCCGTGCCGGGTATTTGATCCAGGGTACTCATTTCAATACTTTCTTCGCGGGCAATATTCAAAACTAAAGGAGAATAAAAACGACCGGATTTAGGTTTTTGCAATTTCACCATCGGATCTGCTTTGGGTGCAGAAGGTGCTTTGCTTTTTACCGGTTCAGGTTCGGGCTGAGCAATGGGTATTTCATCGGGTTCTGGCTGAGTTTGAGATACTTCACCTTCAGTTTCTATAATGGCAATAGCCGTTCCGACAGCCACTACATCCCCATCTTTAAATAATATCTTGCTGATGACACCTTCAACCGGAGATGGTATTTCAGTATCCACTTTATCCGTTGCAATTTCGAGCACGGTTTCGTCCATATCTACATGATCGCCTTCTTTTTTCTGCCACCCGAGAATAGTGGCTTCAATAATACTCTCTCCCATCTTAGGCATGATCAATTCTGTTGCGGCCATTTGTAGTTTTTATCCAAGGGTTTATAATACGGTACAAAATTAAAGCATAGCGCTTTGCTAAGCAAAGTGCTTTATAAAGAATCTTCTCAACATCTCCATGGCAATCACAGAAGACCATTCAATAATCTGCTGCCGGTTTCCGGGTAAATTCAACAAACGAGTATGCACGTTTTTTTGGCTTGCCAGAGCAATCCAAACCGTTCCTACGGGTTTTCTTTCATTGCCACCACCCGGTCCGGCAATACCTGACACTGCTATGGCAAGGTCAGCATTCATTTGCTGCAAAACACCCCTGGCCATAGCAAGTACCGTTTCTTCATTCACGGCTCCGCAATCCTGAAGTATCGAATCCGGCACACCGAGTATTGTTTTTTTTACTTCATTAGCATAAGCGATGACACTTCCTTTAAAGATTTTTGAACTACCGGCTACTGATGTTATTTTTTTGGCAATAGTTCCTCCGGTACAACTTTCTGCCGTTGCCAAACTCAGTTTAGCCTCACCCAGCAAGCGAAGCAATATATGCTGCAATTGTTCATCCGGATGTTCAGAATAAATCATATTCCCGAGTATCGATTTTATGCGTTCGGCATAAGGAATTAAAGCGTCAGTTAATGTCTTTTGATTATCTCCCCTCGCAGTAAGCCTGAGTTTCACCACGGCTTGCCCGGGCAAATAGGCCAAAGCAATATGAGCAGGTAATTTTTTTTCAAAATCCTGTAATAACTCAGCAATCTGGGATTCTCCTATAGCAGCAGTCATCAGATAATGATGAGCAAGGGCCGGTAATTTACATTGCCTTTTCAATTTGGGCATGACAAACTCGGTCATCATGCTTTTCATTTCAATGGGGACACCCGGCATGGAAATATAAAGTTGATTGTCCAATTCAAACCACATACCCGGAGCTGTACCCAGTAGGTTGGGAATAGCCTCGCAATTGGAAGGGAGCATTGCCTGCTGTTTATTCCGCTCAAGTTTCCCAATATTGCGACCGGCAAATATTTTTTCAATCTGTTGAAGTACTTTCTGATTCAATACCAGATCAACCTTAAAATATTCAGCAATTGTTTTTTTTGTTTTATCATCGAGCGTTGGCCCAAGTCCCCCCGTTAAAATAATCAGGTTTGTATCTGCCCGGGCTAAATCTAATTTCCTTTTGATTTCTTCCGGCTGATCATGTATAGTAAATCGTTGAAAAACATCAATACCCGATTCAGTAAGCTGCTGCGAAATCCAATGAGCATTTGTATCCAGTGTTTGTCCGAACAATAGTTCATCTCCTATGCTGATAATGGATGCTCTCATATTGCCTGCAAATTTCTCTAAAAAATATGGCTAAATCGAATTTAACAAGAAATTGAAAAGGCATTCACTAATTTTGGCTGAGTTTTTGAAACTTTTCAAGACCTGATTCCTTTCACAAAAACAAATGACATGAAAAAACTGTTAATAGTATCCATGATTGCATTCAGCTTCAGTGCTTGCGATCTGGAACAAATTCTGAGTACTGCCGGGACAAATACCGGTGACTCGATAACGGAACAAGAAGCCGCTTCGGGCCTGAAAGATGCATTAACTGTGGGTATCAGCAAAGGAGCTGATTTGCTTTCGCAGCGAGATGCTTATTTTTCCGACCCTGTCATTCATATTCCCTGGCCTGATGATGCTGTGAAAGTGGCTAATGCCCTGAGGACACTGGGTTTAAACCAACTGGTTGACAATGTGGAATTATCACTCAACCGGGCAGCTGAAGATGCTGCCATTAAAGCCAAACCAATTTTTATTAATGCTATCAAGCAAATTACCTTACGGGATGTAATGAATATTCTTTTTGGTGCTGACGATGCAGCGACACAATATCTAAAAGGCGCAACAAGTAATGCACTCACACTGGCATTCAGACCGGTGATAGAAACATCTCTTGATAAAGTAAACGCCACAAAATACTGGGAAGAAGTGATGACCCGATACAATCAGATTCCTTTTGTTAAACCGGTGACAAGCGACTTGCCCGGATTTGTAACTTCAAAGGCATTGGATGGTTTATTTATCAAAGTGGCGGAGGAAGAAGCACAAATAAGGTCAAATCCCCTAGAACGCAGCACCACCATTTTAAAAAAGGTATTTGGCTATTACGACAAACATAAAAATCAATAATCGCTTATGATAACAAGTACATCTTCGAAATATAACAGTTTAGGATTACTTCTTATTCGTCTGGGGATTGGCTTTTCATTCGCCTATTTTCATGGTTGGGATAAAATAAGTGGTGGCGTAGAGAAATGGGAATTGCTGGGAAATGAAATGCAATATCTTGGGATTCATTTCTGGCCTGCCTTCTGGGGATTTATGGCTGCATTTGCTGAATTTGCCGGAGGCATACTTTTAATAATCGGTCTGCTGACCCGGCCGGCTGCTTTTTTAATGGCCTGTACCATGGCGGTTGCCAATTTGATGCATTATCACAAAACAGGACTCGAATCACATCCTTTTGAAATGCTTTTTATTTTTGTCGCACTGATGATAATGGGAGCTGGAAAATACAGCCTGGACGCGAAAATAAAATTTCGATAAAACAGATAGGCTACAGGTTATCGTAAGGACTGCTTTTCTTTTCAATTTTCAAATCTTTCAGGGTGGCTGATTTTACCCGGATAGAGAAATTATAGCTTTTTAAAACGCCTACCGGAATCCATCTGAAACTCATTTCCCAACAATGCAAATCGCGATGAATATCCAGCGTAGTATAAACAAGTTCTCTGTGAACAAAATCATACCCCGATCCCAGTCCGATCTGCCAATTGGGTGTTAGTGTAAAACGGCTGTTCATATTAATGGATTGATTGACTTGAGACGAATCGGCTGTGCCACCTAAGCCACGGGAGAGATTCAGTGAATAATTAAGGGTCACATTCCAGGGGATATGATAATAATAACCTGCTTCGGGAAATACATTTTGTTTCGCTTGAGGTGGCTTTGTTTTCGGTCTCCACTTTTGTCCGAAAGTTTTCGAATTCAAACTGGTATTAAAGCTGAGATTTGCCTGCGTAAGCCTAGCGAGCTTTTTGTTTTCAATCCATTCAAATTGATTTATTCTGGCTCCTTCTGCATTCATAGTGTAAGGGTCGAAGGATGCACTGAAATTAATACCCAATTTCCCGAACAATGTAGTTCGTCCGCTTAATTTAATAGGATTCAAATTCAATGAATCGACCGCCAGATTATAGAAAGTTGAAAGCGAAAAACTCTCAAGTAGTTTTACTTTTCTATCTCCGGTTATAGTGTCTTTTGCATCCCTGACTTTCATTTCAAGAATATTGCTCACTGACAGACCAATACCCCCATATTTTCCACTCGGTGGTGCACTATACATTCCATTGGGGAAAATGCTGTATAAAGACTCCTTTCCATCCGGGTTTGTTTGCACCGTTTGAAAATAGCCCCAGACATCGGACGAAAAATCAGGTCGGTAGTTGAAACTCACATTCGGTGTCACCACATGACGGATTGTTTTTATCCAGCCCTTTTTAAAGTTTAATCGTCCATACATTCTGGTGTTTAAGCTAACCGAACTCGTAAAAAACCGGGCTGATTTGAAATGTCTAAGGGTATCTATCTGAATATACTGATAACTTGAGTCGTCCAGCAATATCGGATTATATGTTCTATCAATGGTTTTAATAAACCAATTTTCGGTGTAATTGATGGAAGTATTTAGCGTAAAATATTTAAGCAATTTAAAATTACCACTCACCGGTAAGGAGTGATGTACTCCGAATTGAAATTTATTACGTGTTGAGGCCATGAACAACATGCTGTCTGGAATGGAAAGTAAGTTACGTGAATCCAGGGTATAATTAAAGCCAATTTTCTCATACCATCGCTGTTTGCCAACAGGCGATTTTCTTTTGAACGGATAAATCCGGGAAACGCCAAAAGTAAGATGAGGCAGGGTGAGTGACAATATTCGTGTGCTGGTATTTTGACTATGGCTCAGACTTATGTTTAAATTAACAGGTTTTTCTTTCCATCTTCTGCTGTAAGCAATGGCTGATGAAATCGTATTGTTTATGTGGTTTTCATAATCAAGACTATTGAAATTATCGTAGCCTGAAGAAGCAATATTAATATTAGCCGAAAAGGTAGATTTAGGAGTAAGTTTAGGGTCGAGTGCAAAGGAACCTCTGATGCTGAAATCTTTCTGAATGTTAAGATTGCTTTCCAGTTCAGAGCCAAAGATCAAATGACCCAGACCAAGCGCTAGATTGCCTGAATATTTGTATCGCTTTTTAAACTTACTACTTGCATTCAAACGCCAGCTTCCGCTGGTATAGATATCACCTTTTAAGGTAATGTCTATATAATCGCTGAGACCGAAATAGTATCCGCCATTTGTAAGAGAATAGCCCAGATTATTTGAAGTACCGAATTCGGGCAGGATGATACCGCTGCGCTGCCCCTTTTGCAAGGGAAAAATAGCGAAGGGCAAAACTAAAGGTGTTCGCACACCTTCTATCACCAGGTTGGCCGGTCCGGTAACCAATATTTTATCGGGAATTACTTTAACCGGATTTGCTTCAATATAAAAATGAGGCGTTTCTAAATTACAAGTTGTAAAAAAGGCCTTCCGTGCATATAAATTATCCACCGAATCTTTTTTAACTTCCTCACCCCGCAGGTATCCATCACCCTCATTCGTAAAAAGGCCATAAATCTTTCCTTTCTTCGATTTGAAATTGTATGTCAGTTTGTTTGCATTAAAAGATTGATTTCCTTGATTAAAGTCAGGACGTCCGATACTATTACCGAGAGAATCGATTCTTTTCTCTGCCATCAGGATATTATCCTCCCAGGCAATTGAAATATCAGCGGCTCCCAGTTGGAGATCATCATAGTGGATTGAGCCATCATTATACAACAAAATCAATTTATTCTTCAAATCATAAACGATCGAATCTTTGGCCTTATAATCGATATTAGCCTGTAGTGAATCAGATGAAATGGGAATGGAAAAAGTATCGGTTTTCACAGAATTAGATTGATCCGGCAAAGTGTCAATCGACAATTTGCCTGAATCAGGATGGATGCTTACCGTATCCGGGTTGCCATCAATGAGAGGAATAGCAATTGAGGCTTGTATAGAATTATATACAAAACCGGACAAAATCAGCGTTAATAAGCAGCTAAAAACTCCTTTAAATCTACTAATGTTGTTTTTCAATACAGGGATCAAAGGAATAATCGGTTAGTTTTGTTTTAACGACACAATCGGAACATTATTTGCCAAAAGTAAGGAAACAAAAAAAAGAGTCATGAGATATTATTTGCTCTTCCTGTTGTTAGTACTTCAGTCATTAGACGGTATAAGTCAGGCAAAGGTTGAAAGTCAAAATAATACGAAGCATTATACCCTTGGTACAGTGGTTCTTGATGCCGGCCATGGAGGGCACGATCCGGGATGTCATGGGAAAAGTGTACAGGAAAAGGATATCGCGCTTGCTATTATTCTACAACTTGGACATTACATTGAAGAGAATTTCCCGGATATACAAGTGATTTATACTCGTAAGACAGATGTATTTGTAAAATTAAGAGAAAGGGCATCCATTGCAAACCGGAATACTGCAGATTTATTTATTTCGGTTCATTGCAATTCGTCCAGTTCGAGTGCCCCGTATGGTACCGAGACTTTTGTGATGGGACTTCACAAAACAGCTCAAAATCTGGAAGTAGCCAAACGTGAAAATTCAGTTATACTGATGGAAAATGATTATCGTGACAAGTACGAATACGACCCGAATTCACCGGTAGCACACATTATGTTTAACCTTTATCAGAATGCCTTCCTATCACAAAGCATGCTGCTTGCAACATCCCTTGAAGATCAATTTAAAAATCGGGTTAAGCGAAGCAGCAGGGGTGTAAAACAGGCCGGTTTCTGGGTTTTATATCGAACGGCTATGCCGAGTGTTCTGATCGAAACTGGTTTCTTATCCAACCCAAAAGAGGAAACATTCCTTGCTTCTGCCAATGGACAAGATTTAATCGCATCCGCTATTTTTAGATCATTCCGAGAATATAAAGACAAGATGGAAGATAATAATGTGGAAGCACCATCCGGTGAGGACAGTAGTAATACAGAAATAAATCATGCGGATGATACGGACAATGCAACAGATAGCATAAAAGCAAATATGGCACAAATTGAGCTCAGAGTTCAGATTCTTGCTTCTTATAAACCCATTGATTTAGATAAAGCACCTTACAATCAACTAGAAGGTGTCTTTGAAGAAAAATATGAAAATGGATTGCTGCGATATTATTACGGGCATTTCAAAACAACTGATGAAGCAAGAAATGGATTATCACTGGCAAAGCAAGCCGGGTTTTCTGATGCATTTATTATTGGAATAGTAGAAGGTGAACGAAAAAGTTTTCAGGAAGTGTTACACTATTTCTAAAATTGTTTAAATCATAAAGCCAGTAATTCAATTTATGGCTATTTTTGAGAAACAGAATTCATAAAACGTACACATTGAGAATCTCGAAAGAAACGAAAGTCGGTATCTTGGGAGCGGTATCCATAACTATATTAATCCTTGGGTATAGTTATCTAAAGGGGAGCTCCATTTTCTCTAAGACCACGACATATTACGCAGAATACAATCAAGTTAGCGGCTTGGGCAAGTCGGATGATGTGGTCATCAAGGGGTATGATGTAGGTAAAGTAACCAGCTTGGAATTGGTAACCGATTCTATCATCAAAATCATTGTTGGAATTTCTATTGACGGTGATTTGAAAATTCCATACGATTCAGAATTAAGGATTATCAATGCTGATTTATTGGGCGAAAAAGCCGTTGAAATTATATTAGGAAAATCGGATACCATTGTAGAATCAGGTGGCTATTTAAAAAGCTCCATTGAGCCTTCCCTTTCAGAATCTGTTACCGTTGAATTGTTGCCCGTTAAAAACAAATTTGAAGAATTAATAAAAAATATCGACTCCGTGATTGCGGTTATCCAGGGTACTTTCGATAATTCATTTCAGGAATCGGTTGACAAGAACCTGCTTAGCATACAGGATGCCCTGACAAACTTTAAAAGTATCACCGCCCGTGTTGATGGTATTCTGGCAGCTGAAGCCAATAATCTTGATGCTGTTATGCTGAACATCAGATCCATCTCAAAAAACTTGTCTGATAATAGAGATAATATAAATAGCGCATTTAAGAATATTGCCTCATTCTCTGACTCTTTGGCGCAAATCAATTTTGTACAAACTATGAATGAAGTAGATGCCAGTATTAAGTCCTTCTCTGAAATTATGGCTAAAGTAAATTCAGGGGAAAGTAGTCTTGGGGCCTTAGTTAATGACAAAGAATTTTACAACAAATTGGTTTTGGCAACAAGCAACCTTGACAGTCTGATTATTGACCTTAACCGGAATCCGAGAAGATATATTCCACCACTCATCCAACTTCGGAGCAGACAGAAATAAACGCGTCATATGAGCCGTTTTCTGTTGATCATATACCAGAAGGTTTCGACAAGCATTTTAGCAACATTATGTGTTTTTTTTGCTTTATTAATTTCAGTTGACTCATTCAGTCAAAGCGGAGAAATTGTGGAGATTGAACACGCAGATGTACTGGAGCTTATTAATAATGACACTGCGCAAATCAGGAAATTGATTGGCCATGTAAGGCTGAGACAGGATAACATGATTTTTTCATGCGATAGTGCCTATCAGTTTATAGAAAATAATTATGTTGATGCGTACGGACATGTCCATATTCTGCAAGGGGATACTTTCGATCTGAGAGGAGATACGTTACATTACTATGGAAATAATGAAATGGCATATATGACCGGTCATGTGAATCTGCGTGATCGGGCCATGCATCTCACGACTGATAAACTAGATTTTGATCTGAAAAATAACATGGCCTCCTACTTTAACGGGGGCACCCTGATAAATGAAGGCAGTACATTAACAAGCTATTCCGGTTCATACTATACTACTTCAAAAAAAGCTTACTTTAAGAAAGAGGTAAAACTTGTAAATCCGGATTATACCTTAGAATCCGATACCTTAGCTTATCACACCAAAAGCAAGATTGCCTGGTTTTTTGGGCCTACGCGAATTACCAGCAAAGAAAATATCATTTATTGTGAAAGTGGCTGGTACGATACTAAAAATGAAATTGCCGAATTTGTTAAAAATGCACGCTTAAACAATCCGCCACAAAGCATTGAAGCTGATACTTTACATTATGAACGAAATACCGGCTCAGGATTAGCCCGACATCATGTCGTTTTCACCGATACTGCCAAGGACATGACCATTTATTGTATGATGGCTGATTATAACGAACATACACAATCGGTTCTGGCCACCGGCATGCCTATATTAATTAATAAGGTTGGCCCTGATAGCCTCTATCTGGCAGCCGATACTTTACTTTCGATTAAAGATACGACCAAACAAATACGTACACTCTATGCTTTTCATCATGTACAATTGTTTAAGAACAATCTCCAGGGCGTATGCGATTCATTGGTTTGGAATGACGAAGATTCATGTCTGTATTTTTTAAAAGATCCGATTCTATGGTCTGACAGTTCTCAATACACGGCCGATACCATCAAGCTTGGCATAAAAAAAGGACATATTGATAAAGTTTGGTTATTGCAGCATGCCTTAATAGGTTCCGAAAGTGCAAAAGGTATTTATGATCAGATTGGCGGGAGAAAAATTACAGGATTATTCCGTCAAGATACGCTTCAACAGGTACTGGTGGATGGAAATGGTGAAAGTATCTATTTTGCAAAAGATGAACACCAGGCATTCATTGGTGTAAACCGGGCCACATGCAGCCATATAATAATCTACTTTGTAAAAAATCAAATAGACCAAATTGTTTTTATGGGGCAGCCGGAAGCCACTTTATATCCTATGCAAAAAATCAAACTCGAAGAATTTATGTTGGATAATTTTATATGGCATGGACCAATACGGCCAATATCATTTAATAATTTACCGGGTGCTCAACAAATCAGGAAATATTAAATCCGACATTCTTTAGCGTTTCCCAATAAGTAGGAAATGATTTAGAAACTACACCGGCATCTTCAATATGAAAACTACCAGATTTAATACACAGTGGAGCTAGTGCCATAGCTACCCGATGATCTCCGTGAGATGAAACACTACCCGGATTTTTTAATGGCAAATTTGATGTTTGATGCCAGGTTTCACCATCCCATGAGCAATTAATACCAAATTTTTCGAGTTCCTCTTTCATCGAAACGATACGGTCAGATTCTTTAAATTTAAGATGAGCAATCCCGCTGAAAGTAGCCTCCACCCCTATCCCACCGAAGAGTGCTGCCAAAGCAGGAAATAAATCAGGCGAGTCAGATAAGTTGAGAACTACCGGCAGGGTATTTAATTTACCCGGAATAGCTTTAATCCCTTGTAGTTTTTGGTGATGCATAAATCCGAGATTATCCATGATTTCAAGCATCCGGCTATCAGGCTGTAATGATTCGAAAGAAAGCCCTTTAAGAATATAATTTCCACGTTCAGCCAAGGCCATGATTTCATAAAAATAACTTGCTGAAGACCAATCTCCTTCAACACGGGAGTCAACCGGATTATAGTCCTGATGAGCTACGTACCATCCATTTCTTGTTGTTTTAACATGAACCCCCATACCCTCCATAATGCTCACGGTCATGTCGATATATGCTGATGAAACGACCTGTTTACCTTTCAATATCTTAAGCCCTTTTTTCATCAAAGGCGCAATCATCAGCATTGAGGAAATAAACTGGCTGCTGCTTGAAGCATCCAATACAACTTCACCGCCATCCAAATTCTTACCTCCAACCAACAAAGGAGGATACCCTTTTTTGGCCAAATAGCGGATATTGGCTCCAAGGCTAATCAATGCGTCCACAAGCGGGCCAACAGGTCTCTTTGTCATTGAAGGACTGGCATTCAATTGTCTGGTACGCTCTTCAACGGCAAATAATGCGGTCAAAAATCGATAGGTTGAAGCACCCGATCCACCATTTACTGCAGGACTTCTCTCGGCAAGAGCAGCTACCAATTCATGCACATCATCTCCTTCAGGTAGGTTTTCAATCAAAGCATCGGAGTCGGCCAAGCGATTAATAATCAACAATCTGTTGGCGATACTTTTGGATCCGTGAAGAATAACTTGTTCAGATTTAAAATGGGTCGGAGCACTTATTTTGATATTCATATTCTTTTAGGTTTAGTAAAGTTTTTCCAATTTATTTTAAATTCAAAATCCTTACACTCATACATTGATGCTGACTTACCAAGCTTTTCCAATAAAACGAATTGTATCGTATTTAATTTATTCTTTTTATCGTTTAGTAAAACAGTATAAACAGTATTAAATGAAGGCTTTGGGGAGTTGGCTTTGCTGAAATAAAAATACAAAATCTTTTTCATTAAAATCAATGATGATGCTGACAGACCTGTTTTTTTTCTGGATAGGTATGCAGCAAACAACATTCCCTGGACAATAGCCTCACCATGAAGCAGATTACCCTTTGAATTATGGTCGATTAATTCGAGTGCATGCCCCAGAGTATGCCCGAAATTCAACAGCTTTCTTGCTCCTTTGTCCAAATAATCTGATTCCACGATTCTACATTTTTGTTGAATCGATTCAACAAGAATATCCGTCACTGGAAGTTCATCAGCTGGGACAAAGCGCTTAATAAGCTCGAAATTGGGCCCTCCGAATAAAAAGGCCATTTTGATTATTTCAGCCAGCCCATTATTAATTTGTCTGGCATCAAGGGTATTAAGAAATTCAGTGAAAACAAAAATTGACTCAGGCATATTAAACAGACCAATGGCGTTTTTTATATTGTCAAAATTTACAGCTGTCTTTCCTCCTATGGCAGCATCAGCCATTGCCATCAAGGTGGTAGGCATATTAATAAATCTAATACCCCTCTTATAAACTCCTGCAATAAAACCGCCCAAATCGCAAACAACACCACCACCTAAATTAATTAACAGACTATCTCTTTCAGCATGATTATCTAGTAAGGCATTGATTATCTCTTCATAACCCAATTGGCTTTTACTGCTTTCACCGGCCTGAATTTCTAGAACCACTGCTTTATTTAATAAAGGATAAGCCTTCAATAATAGTGGCAGACAATATTTACGAGTATTGCTGTCAGTGAGTATAAATACCTGTGAAGGATTTAAACCATTGAGGAAATCAGTAAAGAATTTCTCTGCCACTATTTTATCAGCCAGGAAAATATCACAATCAAAAAGTTGATATACCTTTTTCATAAAACTATTTTCGAGGACCATGCCTCCGGTTTCGCGCTAAACCATACCTTAGTTTTTGCCCAGGTATTTTCAAATAATGCAGAATTTCGATAGGCTTCCAAATTTTTTTCAGATTTCCAATGGCTCAGCGTCAGAAAGGTTGACGGTTCATCAACATCCTTTAAAAGATGCAATTTCAGGCATCCCTCCCAAGCTAAAATTTTTGGTTGAACAATCGCAAACATTTCTTCAAATTCAGCACAATATCTTCGGTGAAATTGCATCCTGACTAATCTGATTATCATCCTTCAAAATTTATAATTATGGCATCCCCTTTATTCAGCCCAAGTAATCCGGCTGCATTGCCTTTATTAATGGCAATTTCAAGATAAGCAGTCGAATTGAATAATGCCAGTTTTTCACCTGTAGGTACCTCATCATAATAGCTACTTATATGGCTAATATATTCAGTGCGTCCTATGAGAATGCTGAATGGTCTTCCATTCCGCTCTTTTTCAAATAAATCCTTGGTAATATTGACCATTATATTTTCGTAATGGTCGATGTAGATAATGTGGCCTTTGATGCTGTTTCCACTTACAACCGGCACAAGTAAGTTTAACTTTTTCATTTGTTTGATTCCCGGTCCGATACTTTCTGTGCTTTTACCATTAGCTATCTGACAAGCATAATAAGCGAGAATATCTCTTCCTGGAAAACTTAATTTCATACTTTTTAATATGGGTAAATTGACAGCCGATTCAGGAGGAGGGCTTAAAGCAATGGAGAATAATCCATTGTCGATACCTAAAATATATTGCTGCTGATACCGGATAAGCAAAAATCGATTATTAATATTTTGCTCCGTACTCACACTGACAATATGGATCGTTCCGGCAGGATAATCCTCCACGATATTTTTGAGAACAAATGCAGCATGTAAAATATCAAATGGTTTGATTTGATGTGTAATGTCAATAATTTTCGCATCTGGAGCGTTCGACATTATATACCCCTTCAAGGACCCGGTATAATAATCCGACTCACCAAGGTCGGTAGTCAGTGTAATGATAGGCATAATGCGCTCCGATTTAGTAACTTTATCAGCAAAGTTAAAAATTCAAACTCTTGACAGAAATTATTATCGATTTACAGGGATTAAGTCCGGTTGAGTTTTTCGGACCAAATCATAAAAATCTTTCTACAATAAAGAAAGCATTCACGAGAATGAAGATTGCCTCCAGGGGAAACAAATTAATGGTTGAAGGAAATTCAGAGGACATAGAAAAGCTGAAGAGCCGGGTAGATGCACTGACGCAACATCTTAAAAAATACGGGAAGCTAAGCGAAAAGAATATTGAATATATATTGGATGGAACAAGTGAAAAAGGAATTGATGTGCCTGATTTCCCTGAAGATGTAATTGTATATGGAGCGCACGGAAAAATAATAAAGGCCAAGACTGACAACCAAAAGAAAATGGCACATCTGGTAATGGATCATGATATTGTTTTTGCCATCGGACCAGCTGGAACCGGTAAAACTTATACGGCAGTCGCCTTAGCTGTCCAGTCGATGAAAAATAAAGAATTTAAAAGAATTGTACTGACACGTCCGGCTGTTGAAGCGGGAGAAAACCTTGGTTTTCTTCCGGGCGATTTAAAAGAAAAAGTTGATCCTTATTTGCGGCCACTTTATGATGCTCTCGATGATATGATACCGTCAGAAAAACTACATTATTATATGCAAAATCGCGTGATTGAAGTGGCTCCACTTGCTTTTATGCGAGGCAGAACCTTGGACAATGCTTTTATCATCCTTGATGAAGCTCAGAATACGACAGCAGCACAAATTAAAATGTTTCTTACCCGCCTTGGCCCTCATGCCAAATGCATTGTTACTGGCGACCTGACCCAAATTGATTTGCCTAAAAGTCAGCAATCAGGACTTAGCATTGCCCTTGATTTGCTAAAGGGAATTAAAGGTATAGGTATTGTTTTCCTCGATGGACGAGATGTAATCAGGCACAAACTAGTGAAACTTATTATCAAAGCTTTTGCTACTGAACAGGGTAAGAAGAAATAAAAAACCTGGTGACAGGCCGGGCTTTTTCATCGCTAAAACAATTTACTCTTCCTCAAGGAAAGGATATCTATAATCCCTCGGTGCATCAAATGTTTCTTTTATGGAACGCGGACTCACCCAACGAATCAGATTCCAGGGTGATCCGGCTTTATCATTAGTCCCCGAGGCCCTTGCTCCTCCAAAGGGTTGTTGATTAACAACAGCTCCGGTTGGTTTATCATTGATATAGAAATTACCGGCTGCATTCCGTAATTTCCAGTTTGCCAGTTCCACGGCCTTGCGGTCTTTGGCAAAAATAGAACCGGTCAATCCATAAGGTGAGGTATTATCCAATAATTCAAGCGTTGGTTCAAACTCGTTGGCGCTGTAAACATAAATCGTCAGTACAGGCCCGAACAATTCATCGCACATGGTTGTGTATTTCGGGTCATTCGTTTGAATAATGGTTGGTTCAATAAAATAGCCCTTCGATTTATTATACTTTCCTCCGGCAATAATATTTTGTCCATCGGAAATTGCTTGGTCAATATAGGCTGCCAATTTATCGAACGATGATTCATCAATCACAGCATTAATGAAATTTGAGAAATTATCAACCGGTCCCATTTTAAATGATTTCAAATCATCTATGAGATATTTTTTTACATCAGGCCAGAGGTTATCGGGGATATAGGCTCTTGATGCTGCCGAACATTTTTGTCCTTGATATTCGAAGGCACCACGACTTAATGCAGTAGCTACTTGTTTGGCCTCGGCACTGGCATGAACCATTACAAAATCCTTCCCACCGGTTTCTCCGACAATGCGTGGATAGCTTTTATAATTGGCAATATTTTCTCCGATGGTTTTAAAGAATCCCTGAAAAGTTCCGGTTGAACCTGTAAAATGAACTCCGGCAAAATCAGGATGACTAAAGCAAATTTTTCCGGTTTCAGGGCCACTCGTATAAACCAAATTGATGACACCATCCGGTAATCCGGCTTCTCTGAAAATTTCCATGATAACCCAGGCAGAATAGATTTGAGTTCTTGCCGGTTTCCAAATCACGGTATTGCCCATTAATGCAGGTGAACCGGGAAGATTTCCGGCTATAGAAGTAAAATTAAAAGGGGTTATGGCTAATACAAAACCTTCGAGTGGCCGGTATTCCATACGATTCCATATACCTTGGGATGAATCAGGTTGCTGTTCATAAATTTCCGTCATGTACCGAACATTGAAACGGAAAAAATCAATAAGCTCGCAGGCGGCATCAATTTCTGCTTGAAAAGCATTTTTAGATTGGCAAAGCATCGTGGCAGCATTCAACTTAGCCCGGTATGGCCCGGCTAATAAATCAGCTGCTTTTAAAAAGATGGCAGCCCGATTTTCCCAGCCTAGCGATTCCCACGACTCTTTTGCAGCCATAGCTGCTTTAATGGCCATTTCAACATGCTTGGCTTCCCCTTTATGATATACTCCCAATTTGTGGGCTAATTCGTGAGGCGGATGAATTTCAACTGTGTTCCCTGTCTTGATTTCTTTCCCGTTAATAAACATCGGGATATCAGCCTGACAATTTTTTGCCTCAGCAAGTGCCCTTTTTAGTTCGGCTCTTTCTGCACTACCTGCTTTATAGTTTAATATCTTTTCATTTTCTACTGGTGGGACTTGGTAAATTCCTTTAGGCATATTGCTTGCTTTTAAATTCCTTAATGAGGGCTCAAATATAAATCAATCCGCAGGAAAGGTCATTAAGATTAGTCATCAAATCAGGCTTGAGCGATAATAGTACATAAGTAGCACTTTGCTAAGTTTTAATAAACTTAAGCACTCGGTTTCCGGACTTGAAAAAATATAATCCACTAGGAAGATTACTGATATCGATTCTCCCGTTAGGGATGTTCAACTCACCATACTTCATCATTCGACCTTCTATATTCACGATAGAATAATATGCTGAAAACAACTTTTCGCTAGTGTGGATTTCCAGAAAATCATTAGCCGGAACAGGAAATAATTCCCATGTATCAGCCTCTTTTTCAGATAGAATTCCCAGTGGATTGGATTGCACTTGTGCTACGAAACCATCATATTTGCCTGCACTTTGCGAACTACCTGCCAGCCCCAGCGACTGTGTAAACACACCGAAAACGTTAAGGACACCGGCATGAAAATCCATTCCCCAAATTTTCTCTTCTCCGGCAAAATTAATAAGCGTGTCGCTAAGCAGATTACCGTTTGCATCTATTCTGGTCAGCAAAATACTACCATCTTTGCCATCCAGATTTTGCGCATCAAAAGTTGACATAGAATCAAGCTCAGCTGCATACCAGATATTTCCATTTCCGTCTGTTTCTACCGTAGATATATATAAAGAATTTGGGCTCGTAACGGTTTTGTACCATTGCGCTGAATTGTTTTGATTGAAGCAAACAATACCTTCATTATTTCCAGGTGCAGCTGCTAAACTATCAGTACCAATCAGGCAATTT
>CAYPSW010000015.1:0-29709 GCA_964413685.1 uncultured Chitinophagales bacterium | reverse complement strand
CCCGAAGTATCCAGGCGGGCAATAAATATATTGTTTGGTTCACCGGTCAGTTGGAGGTTTTGAAAGGTAGCTGTATCAGATGTTTGTCCGGCCAAAAATAATTTACCCTGATGAAAACGAATATCGTATGCAATGTCGGAACCTTTTCCACCTAGAGCTTTAGCCCAGATTAAATGACCGGCAGAGCTGTATTTGACTAAAAAAGCATCTGCTCCACCATAACTTAAAAGCGTAGTTGTACCCACTCTAAAGCTGTCGATCATCAGCCCACAGACGTAGATGTTGCCTGCATCGTCAATTGCCACACCATCTCCCCGGGTATAACCCCCGCTATGCTCATTGGCAGTCCATTCGCAATTGCCGTTTGAATCATATTTGGCAACAAACATATTCCTATCAGCAGTAGGGAGAACCAGATCTGTGCATACAAAAGCACTATCAAGCACATTTCCTGTAACTACAATTGATCCATCAGCAGGATCGGTTTGCATGGCTATGATAAAATCACTCTGAGCTCCGCCCAGTGAGTTTGCCCAATTCCAGGTTTGTGCATCGACCTTAATGAATGTACCCACTAATAGAATTAGGAAAAGGTAACAGTTTTGTTTTTTCATTTATCAGTTTTTAATGTTACTCGTACTCTATGATTTATTTATCAACAAGAGATTAATGCTCAAAATTAAAAAACTTCACTCAGCATTAAAGAATATTTCAAGTACCCATAAGGCAATATCGCACTTTTCGCAACACGATTTGTCCAAAAAATGGTCATTCCTGTAGTGAGGTTGAAAACTGCAAGTCTTTGTAAGCTCAAGAGGCATTCAATTTCCGTAGATTTACCTGTTGGATTAATTATATGTTCAAAAAGAAAAACAAGCCGGCTGCAAATAAAGCAAAGAGAAGAAAACGGGGTAAGGGACTGCGAAAAATAATAAAAGACTCAAGGACACCTAAAGTGCTTGGCTTAATTTCCATCCTCATATCTGTTTTTATGTTTATTGCGTTTCTATCCTATCTTTTTACATGGAAAGAAGATCAAAGCACGGTATTCAAATTCTCTTGGAATCTTGTTTTTGGCACAAAAGTAAGCGTGCAAAATAGCCTTGGCCGGTTAGGTGCTATGATGGGACATCAGTTTTTCTATCGCTGGGTTGGCTTAATGGCATTTATTTACCCGCTGGTTTTATTCACTGGTGGTTTAAATCTTTTGATGCGTAAACACATTTTCCCATTTTCAAAAATTTTCAAATACAGCCTCGTCACCAGCTTTATTCTTCCTGTTGCTTTTGCTTATTTTTTCTATAACCGACCATTCCCATTTGGTGGATCTTACGGTATGTATGTGAATGATTGGATGGTTGCCTTTATTGGCAATATCGGAACAGGCATATTCCTGAGTTTTGTCCTGCTGCTTTATCTTGTTATTGCTTTCAATCTGGAGTTTAAAATCGGAATGGGATTCAAAAAAAGTCCTGCTGAGGATGAACCCGAAGAGGCCTTATCAAAAGACATCGGCATAAGAGAAGATCTGGAGTATGGAAAACAAGAAGTGCATATTGAAAAAGAGTCTCACGACAATCCTGACCTGGAAGTTAATCTTCCCGATGAACAAGAAGTACATAATTCAGAACATTCAGAAAATGACAATGATGATATTCAACTTGACATAGCAGAAGTCAAAGAAGAAAGTAGCATTGAAAGGGGAAAGGTTCATACAAACTACGACCCCACGCTGGACCTCCCCAATTATAAGTATCCCGATTTAGAACTTCTGGAAGATTACGGACAAAGCCAAATCAGGATTGATAAGACCGAATTGGAGCAGAACAAGGATCAGATTATCGAAACCCTTGACAACTATAAAATCAGTATTTCAAAAATAAAAGCCACTATCGGGCCAACTGTTACCTTGTATGAGATTATTCCGGCAAAAGGTATCCGGATCAGCAAAATAAAAAATCTTGAAGACGATATCGCGCTAAGCCTTTCAGCCCTCGGCATTCGTATTATTGCCCCGATGCCCGGAAAAGGAACAATCGGTATAGAAGTGCCAAATGCTAAAAAAGAAATTGTTCCGATTCGCGGATTATTGGCATCAGAAAAATTCAGACAGAGCGATATGGAATTACCCATTGTGTTGGGTAAAAATATCGCTAATGAAAACTACATCGCAGACCTGGCCAAGATGCCTCACTTGTTGCTGGCAGGTGCTACAGGACAGGGTAAATCGGTTGGTATTAATTCTGTTATTATCTCATTGCTATATAAAAAACATCCTTCCCAATTGAAGTTTGTTCTTATTGATCCAAAGAAAGTGGAGCTTGCACTTTATAAACGTTTGGAGAAACATTTCCTTGCACAATTACCGGGTTCAGACGATCCGATCATTACAGATACTAAAAAAGTAGTTCATACGCTTAAAGCACTTAGTATAGAAATGGATCAACGGTACGATTTGATGAAGGAAGCAAGGGTGAGGAACATCAAAGAGTATAACACTAAGTTTATCAAGCGGAAGCTTAATCCTGAAAAGGGTCATCGATTCATGCCCTACATTGTGCTGATTGTTGACGAGTTTGCCGATTTGATGATGACAGCCGGTAAGGAAATTGAATTACCGGTAACGCGGCTTGCTCAACTCGCCCGGGCCATTGGCATTCATTTAATTATTGCAACACAACGGCCTTCAGTGAACATTATCACCGGAACAATTAAAGCTAATTTTCCGGCTCGTATAGCTTATAAAGTCACATCAAAAGTCGATTCCAGAACCATTATCGATATGGGTGGAGCCGATCAACTCATAGGCCGGGGGGATATGTTATTAAGTGTAGGGGGGCATTTAACCAGACTTCAATGCGCATTCGTAGATACACATGAAGTAGAAAAAGTTACTGAATTTATAGGAGATCAGCAGGGATATGCCGAGTCCTTTATGCTTCCCGAATATATTGATGAAAATGATGAGTCGGCCAGAAATTTTGATACAGATGACCGGGATGAGCTGTTTGAAGATGCGGCTCGTCTTGTGGTATTGCACCAATCCGGATCTACGTCTTTGATACAACGTAGAATGAAACTTGGCTATAACAGGGCAGGCCGAATAATGGATCAATTGGAGGCTGTAGGAATCGTTGGCCCTTCGGAAGGAAGCAAAGCAAGACAAGTTCTTTTTCCGGATGAGTATCAATTGGAACAGTTTTTGAATTCTCTCGACTAAACCATTTACTTTTGCATATCCAAAATTTGAAATCATACTCATGAATCTTAAAGTAAATTTTATTCTAACCCTTTCATTTTTGTTTACCGGACAAATTTTGATTGGTCAACCTCAGGATACCGAATCAAAATCAATCCTGGAAAAAGTCAAGGGTAAGTATCAGGCTTACCAGACTATGAAAATTGATCTTGGGCAAGTTATCGTTGATGTTGAAGATGGAGATGAAAAAATGGAAGCTACTTTATGGTTGAAAGGCGATATGTTCAAACTTGAATACCAGGATCAGGTGTTGATGACTGATACCAAAAAATACTGGATTTATTTTCGTGAGGATAAAGAAGTGAATATTTCAGATTACGATTTAGAAGATGAAAATTCAATAAAGCCTTCAGATATATTTTCACTCTATGAGAAAGATTTTCAATATAAGCTGGATGGTACTGCCAGTCGGGGAGAAACTAAATATTGGATCATCAGGTTCAATCCACACGACAAAGATGTTGATTATCACGCCATAAAGCTATATATAAATCAAACGGATTATTCAATTGCTCAAGCCATCATAATTGACAAAGAACAAAACCAAATCAAATTTCAAATTAACAAACTTGAGCCAAACCTGAACCTACCGGACAGTTTTTTCAGATTCAACAAAGAGGAATACCCTGTTGAACATGTCACTGACCAGACCATAGACTAATTCCGATAAATCAGCTGATTTATTTATGCTGGATAAATTACGGATTTACTCATCAAAATGCTACATTCGCCCTCAGGGAGTCTGACTAAAAGCGATTCAAAATGGAATACGATTTACTAGTAATAGGGAGCGGTCCGGGTGGTTATGTGGCAGCTATCAGAGCCGCCCAATTAGGAATGAAAGTTGGTGTCATAGAACGCGAATCATTAGGAGGCATTTGCCTGAACTGGGGCTGCATTCCCACGAAAGCATTGCTCAAAAGTGCTCAGGTTTTTGAATACATGAATCATGCAACAGAATATGGGATTTCGGCCACTGAGATAAAAGCTGACTTTCCTAAAATAATAAGCCGAAGCCGTGATGTGGCTAATGGCATGAGCAAAGGCATCGAGTTTCTATTTAGGAAAAATAAAATCGATGCTATCTATGGCACAGCAAAACTGATTCCTGGTAAAAAAGTTCAGGTTACTGATGCCAAAGGCAAAACTTCAGAACTGGATGCCAAAAATATCATCATTGCAACCGGTGCCCGTTCGCGTGAGCTCCCAAATTTGAAGCAGGATCATGAAAAAATTATTGGCTATCGGGAAGCTATGAATTTAAAAACTCAACCCAAAAGCATGGTGGTTGTAGGTGGTGGAGCTATTGGAATTGAATTTGCCTATTTCTACCATTCGATTGGTACTGAAGTTACTATTGTTGAATTTCTCCCTCGAATTGTTCCAATAGAGGATGCTGATGTTTCGAAAGAACTTAGCAGGAATCTGAAAAAACAAGGAATTAAAATCATAACCTCATCTTCAGTAGAATCTGTAGATATCAAATCAGGTACATGTAAGGTTCAGGTTAAAACCCCGAAAGGTACTGAAGAAATAGCATGTGATGTGGTTTTGTCAGCCGTAGGCATATCACCAAATACAGAACAGATCGGTTTGGAAAGTCTCGGGATTAAAATGGAAAATGCAAATGTAAAAGTGGATGAAATGTACCAGACGAATGTACCGGGCATTTATGCCATAGGAGATATTATCAAAGGACCGGCTTTGGCACATGTAGCCTCGGCAGAAGGTATCATCTGCGTTGAAAATATAGCAGGAAAAAATCCGGATGCACTCGATTACAATAATTTGCCTTCTTGCACTTATTGCCAGCCTGAAATTGCATCCGTTGGCTATACTGAAGAACAGGCTAAAGAAGCAGGTTATGATTTGAAAATTGGCAAGTTCCCGTTTACTGCCAGTGGCAAAGCGAATGCGGCTGGCACGAAACAAGGATTTATCAAGGTAATCTTTGATGCCAAATACGGTGAATGGCTTGGAGCTCATATGATTGGTGCTAATGTAACGGAGATGATTGCCGAAGTGGTGGTTGCCCGCAAGCTTGAAACAACAGGACATGAGATTATCAAATCGGTTCATCCCCACCCGACCATGAGTGAGGCTATCATGGAAGCTGCCGCTGCCGCTTATGGGGAGGTGATTCACTTATAGCTTAAATCTAAGCTGTTATCTTTACTCCATGTGGGGCGATCTGTTACACGAAATATATGTTTTGAATTGGTTAGATATTTCAGCTCTTGCAACTGGGATTTTATATGTCCTTCTGGCATCGCGTGAAATAATATGGTGCTGGCCAGTAGGGATTATCAATGTCATACTTTTCTTTGTAATCGATATTCAGGCTTTGCTATATGGCGAAGTTGGCCTGCAGCTGGTATATTTTGTTTTAAGTTTCTATGGATGGTATCATTGGCTGCATGGTGGTAAAACAGAGGCTACCCTAAAAGTGTCAAAAGCCGGAGAATATTCATATCTTATTGCTTTCCTTTTTGTTGTCGCAGCTACTTTTGGTCTTGGTCAGATGCTCGATATTTATACAAATACCGATGTACCCTATTGGGATGCCTGGACTAATGCAATGAGTCTTGTTGCCATTTGGTATCAGACCCGCAAAAAAATTGAAAACTGGCTCGTCTGGATTGCTGTTGATATCGTTTATGTCGGACTGTTCTATTACAAAGGATTTTACTTTTCAAGTGTACTGTTTGCCTTTTATCTGATCATTTCATTTTATGGCTACAGACAATGGAAACGAAGCATGGTGATTAAGCCCACACTCTCAATATCTTGATAAATGATTTTGATTTAGCAAGCCTTTGTTTAAATTTGATTTCTTATAAACACAGGGGTGCCTTAAAAGTCAGGCTGAGATCACACCCTTCAAACCTGATCCGGACAATGCCGGTGTAGGGAGTTCTTTATAAACAAATCTTTCAAACGCCCTGATATTTATTTAAAACTGATCATTATGAAGTCCGTTTTTTCAATTTTAATTTCACTGTTAATCAGCATCAGCGCATTCAGCCAATTCAGTATCAGTGGCCAGATAAACGACAAAAGTACCGGACAGGCCCTGCCTGCTGCTAATGTGAGATTACTAAATAACCTTTCCTTTGCTGTAACAGATATTTACGGCCATTTTGAATTCAAAAACTTGAAAGAAGGTCAATATACACTTCAGATCAGTTACGTTGGATTTGCTAGCATCAAGCAAACAGTAAACTTGATAAGTAATCAAAATTTGCTTGTGAGCATGGAACCCGTTCACATTATGCAGGATGAAGTGCTTGTTACGGGCATTAAAGCCAGCAATGAAACACCAGGCACCCGTAGCATCATAAGTAAAAAAGAACTGGAGCAAAATAACACTGGAAAGGACTTCCCTTTTTTACTCGAAATGGCACCTTCTTTAGTAGCAACATCCGATGCCGGTGCAGGGGTTGGATATACTTCCATGCGTATCAGAGGTAGCGATATCACACGAATTAATGTTACCCTGAACGGTATTCCTATTAATGACCCGGAATCACAGGGAGTTTGGTGGGTAGATTTACCCGATTTGGCAAGTGCACTTGACGGGGTTGAAATTCAACGTGGTATTGGTACCAGTACAAATGGAAGTGGTGCTTTTGGCGCTTCCATCAATATGCAAACGGATAAACTTAGGGAAAAACCGTATACTTTAGTTCATACTTCATATGGTTCCTTCTCAACCCTAAAATTTTCAACTCAATTTGGGACTGGTTTGATAAAAGAACACTGGACACTCGATGGCAAAATCAGCAAAATCATATCTGATGGCTATATCGACCGGGCATTCACAAACATGAATTCCTTGTACTTATCTGGCGGTTATTATGGTAAAAAGTCCATCTTAAGATTGCTGGCTATTATTGGAAAAGAAAAAACTTACCAATCATGGTATGGGGTTCCACAAGATTCGCTGCTTACGCACAGAACATACAATCATTATACTTACGATAATCAAACAGATAATTACTGGCAGGATAATTATCAAGCCATTTATTCATTTCAAATAACTTCTTCTCTGCAACTTAATAGCGCACTTCATTACACTTGGGGACGAGGATATTATGAAGAAATGAAAACGGATCAAAAATTTAAGGATTATAGCATGCCTGATGCCATTGTAAATCAGGATACCTTGACACTGACTGATCTAGTCAGACAAAAATGGTTGGATAATGATTTCTACGGAGCTCGTTTATCGTTTAATTATGATGACAATAAACACATACATGTAGATTTAGGCAGTTCGTACAATTATTACTATGGATCACACTATGGTAAAGTAGTCTGGGCAAAATATGCACCTTTCAGCACCTTTCCCGACCGATATTATGACAACAAAGGCATTAAAACAGAATTCAACAGTTTTCTAAAAATCAACCTTCGTCTTGTCCATGGAATCAATCTTTATGCTGACGGTCAATTCAGACAAATAGACTATAGATTTCAGGGATTCAACGACAGTCTCCAATCAGTGGATCAACAGGCTGTATTGAACTTTATAAATCCGAGCGGTGGCATCAATTGGCAAGTAAATAGCCGTCATAGATTTTACGCTACATGGGCTATGAGTAATCATGAACCTTCCCGTTTTGAATATATTCAGTCAACTCCCTCATCCCGACCTTTGCCCGAAAGCATGCAAGACATTGAAGTAGGCTATGCATTTGCCGGCAATCGCCTTCGCTTGCTTGTAAATTATTACAGAATGGATTATAAGAATCAATTAATTCTCACAGGACAAGTGAATGATGTGGGGGCCTATATTCGCGACAATGTTGCAAAAAGTTTCAGACAGGGTGCTGAGCTTTCCCTCTCTTCAAACTTATTTAAGCAACTTAATCTGAGTCTGAATGCTGCTTACAGCCAAAACAAGCTTTTTAATTACACTTATTTCATCGATAATTATGATAATGGCTCGCAGGATTCGATACATTTATCAGCCTCTACTATAGCTTTTTCCCCTTCCATTGTTGTCTCAGGAAGGCTAAGCTTAACCCCTTTTAATAATTTTAAGATTCATTGGACCACAAAATATGTAGGAAAACAATATTTGGATAACACACAGAACGAGGCAAAAATCATTAATCCTTATTTAATCAATGATTTACAAATTGCCTATCATATAAACCGGATTAAAATCTTTGAAGACATTGAAATCAGCTTCAATATTTTTAACCTGCTTGATAATTTATACGAATCAAACGGCTACACTTTCAGCTATATCCAGGGGGGGCAGACAAGATCAGAAAACTATTATTCTCCACAAGCCGGTCGGCACTATCAATTCGGTTTACTATTCAAAATCTAGGTATGAAAGCCGAACGAAAACTGCTCATCACGCGAACGGTATGGGTGTTGTCATTCGTGAGCCTTTTTACCGACATCGCATCAGAAATGTTATATCCTGTGATGCCGGTTTATTTACGAAGTATTGGCTTTTCTGTGCTGCTAATTGGCATACTCGAAGGTATCGCAGAAGCCACAGCCGGGCTCAGCAAGGGTTATTTCGGAAATGTATCAGATTTGCGGATGAAACGGATACCCTTTATTCGTGCTGGATACACCATCAGTGCCATTGCAAAACCCTTGCTTGCTTTATTCACTTATCCCTTTTGGATTCTTGGAGTTCGCACAATGGAACGACTCGGTAAAGGCATCAGAACAGGAGCCCGCGATGCGGTGCTATCGGCCGAATCTGATACTACGACAAAAGGAAAAGTATTCGGCCTTCATAGGGGAATGGATACCTTAGGGGCAGCCATTGGGCCGGCTTTAGCTCTCCTTTTTCTGTTTTATTATCCGGGAAAATATCGGCTATTATTTTTGCTGGCTTTAATCCCCGGCCTATTGGCGGTATGGCTAACTATATTACTCAAAGAGCCAAAAAAGAAACAAAAAATAGTACAAAAGAAATGGCCCGGATTCCTTGCCTTTATTCAATTTTTAAAACACGCTGATCCTGTTTATAAAAAATTAGTTTATGGGCTATGGTTTTTCACCTTGTTCAATAGCTCTGATATATTTTTACTACTGATGCTCAAATTTACTGGCCTGGCCGATTTGCAAGTAATAGGTGTCTATATCTTTTACAATATAGTTTATGCATTATTTGCCTACCCATTTGGTGTTTTGGGAGACAAAATCGGATTAAAATATACATTAATGTTTGGTACATTCATTTTTAGTTTGGTTTATGCAGGCATGGTCTTAGTTAGTGGCCTCTACTGGTTCTTATTGATTTTTCTATTCTATGGGATATATGCGGCTTCAACTGAAAGTATCGCAAAAGCCTGGATTAGTAACCTTGTAAAGACCAAAGAAACAGCCACAGCTATCGGTACTTACGATGCTTTCAGAAGTCTGGCAACTTTAATAGCGAGTGTTACGGCCGGTATCCTATGGACAGGTTTTGGTCCTGAATTAACTTTCGTGGTCTCAGCCATTGCAGCATTAATTACTTTCTTGTACATAGGTCTTGCAGTTAAGTCCTGAAAAAGAAAGGGTAACTTATTATGCTGCCACCATCATTCAAGCAAAAATAATCAGCAACGGATCGGCACCTTACTTAGTCCACATTATCGTGTAAAAAGCTATTATTCTTTCTTAATTCCACTTTACCCTCTTCACCGGATTCCTCCTCATTTATTCCAAGAGTATACCTTGAATAAGGTATCTCTGAAGAATGTTCAGGTTCGATGAATTCCGTCTTACGTCTTTTAAATGCCGGTTCATTTTCTAAACGCTCTATGTTACTAATATTTCGTAAATCCATGCTAAACCCACGTAATTTATCTTTTCTACCTTGATCATTATTAGTATTCGTTTCTTCGTTTGATTTATTGCTTAAATCAAATTTATTCTGATTTTTCAATTCATTATTATCAGGTATTATCGGATTTCGCAAGTTAGAATTCTCCAAATCAAATTCAAATGTTGTTTGCTCTGTTGGTTCAGGCTGAACAATTGGTTCTTTCTTTGATATAGTAGGTTCAATATTACTATTGTTCTCCGGGTTTTTTTCGATTATTTCTTTTGTCTCTTTATCAATAGGTTCGAGGTGTCTTACCGTCTTTTTGTTTTTTTGCTGAGGAATTTGTCCATTTTCGTCTAGCTCATTCGGTTTGAATCCGGTAGCAATTAGGGTAACACTTACCTTATCATCCAGTGATTCATCCCTACAATTCCCCCAAATTATATCAGTTACACCTGCCTCTTCAGTAATTCGATCCATGATAGCACTTACTTCATCCATAGTGATCCCATTTGTTCCGGAAGTTATATTTAGTAAAATATTGGAGGCACCTCGGATATCACTGTCGTTCAATAATGGCGAAGCTAAGGCTCCTTCAACGGCCCGAAGTGCCCTATGTTCACCTTCTGCCGATGCCGTACCTATAATGGCTACACCACTATTATTCATTACATATTTAACATCTTCGAAATCTACGTTGATCTTACCGGCAACAGTAATAATTTCTGCAATACTTTTTGCTGCAGATAATAAAACATCATCCGCTTTTTCAAAAGCCTCCTCCAAAACCAGATTACCATGAATTTCGCGCATTTTATCATTAGAAATAACAATAATGGCATCCACATACTGCCTGAGTTCTTTTAAACCGGCAAGTGCTTGTTTTGTACGTCTGGGACCTTCATATTTTAATGGGAGGGTAACAATTCCAACTGTAAGAATACCCAGATCATGAGCTAATTTAGCAAGCACCGGAGCTCCTCCTGTTCCGGTACCTCCCCCCATGCCTGCGGTAATAAATACCATTTTTGTATTTGCATTCAAAATTTCCTGAATGGTTTCTTGCGCTTCCTGGGTTGATTTCTCTCCTATTTCCGGAATAGACCCTGCCCCACATCCTTCAGTTAGATTAATACCCAACCTGATTTTATTCGGAACAGGACTGAGATCAAGTGCCTGAGCATCTGTGTTGCAAACAACAAAGTTGACTCCTTTAATTCCTTTGTTAAACATATTGTTTACTGCGTTGGAACCGCATCCACCAATACCTATGACTTTGATGATAGATGACTTTTCTTTTGGTAAATCAAACTGCATAATCTGCTATTTTTAATGTAATAATATGTACCTAATCTACTAGTTTAAATCTTCGTCATTTTCAGTAATGAAGTCACCACCTCGCTTTATCCAATTGCCAATCCAATCAATTATACCGTCAGATTTTCGCTTTGCACCTTCTTCATTATTAGCCATTTCAGGCTGATTGATATTTTCTCCAATGTCTGAAAATCCTTTGATAATCAGCCCCAGCCCAGTAGCATACATTGGGTTTTTCACCTCTTCTATATCAGTCTTTGCAAGATGAGCAACTGGTGCCCCAATGCGTGCTTCCAATCCAGTGCAGTATTCAACCAATTGTTTGCAGTGGTTAAGTTGAGATCCACCACCAGTCATAACAATGCCTCCAATCAGGCGATCGCCAAAACCTGATGATTGAATTTGAAAATCTACGTGTTCCATAATCTCCTTCATTCTGGCATTTATAATATGCGCTAAATTGAACATGGAGATTTCCTTGGGCTGCCGTCCCGTTAGTGCTGCCACACTAATTATTTCATTCTGTTGCGATTCCATAGGAAGTGCCGAACCAAATTTCACTTTTAGTAATTCAGCTTGCTGAGTCATCAAGAAAAGTCCTTCCTTAATATCTCTTGAAATCACATTTCCACCAAATGGAATAACCGCTGTATGCCTGATTAATCCATCCTGAAAAATGGCAATATCTGTAGTACCTCCACCGATATCAACGAGTGCTACACCTGCTTCCTTTTCATCGTTTGTCAGTACCGAATCAGCTGATGCCAGTGGCTCAAGTACCAAGCCTTTTACGATTAGACCTGCCTTTTCAACACAACGGTAAATATTCCGGATAGCATTGTTTTGTCCAACGATAATGTGAAAATTAGCTTCTAATCTGGATCCGTCCATACCCACTGGGTTTAGAATCCCTTGTTCATTATCAACAATGAATTCCTGAGGTAAAACATGAATGACTTTTTCTCCCGGATTTAAAGACAATCTATACATGTCATCCCTAAGTCTATTAATATCGGCCCTTGTAATTTCCACATCGCTGTCTTCACGGGTAAGAATGCCCCTATGCTGCAGACTTCGGATATGTTGTCCGGCTATGCCAACATATACTTCGGTGATGTTTGTACCAGCCTGATTTTCTGCTTCAGTAACAGCTGCTCTGATTGCGTTTATTGTTTCCGTTATATTCGCAACAACGCCTCTCATTACACCTGATGAAACTGCTTTTCCCATACCAAGAACTTCAATCTTGTGATGTTCTGTCATTCGACCGACAATAGCCGAAATTTTTGTGGTTCCGATGTCTAGGCCGATTACTAATTGATCTTTTTCCATATCCTGATTATCGTTTTGTACAAATTATCTGGTTTTTAAATCGTAAATCGATTTTCTTATATCTGTTCCATCCTCTGGTGACTGATTTATATTGATAGAAGAGCCTCAAATGATTCAACTTCTCTTCAATTTCCCTGGCTTCACCCAAAACAATTATTTGGTCTCCTATTTTTGGTACTATTTCAAAGCCTTTCTTATTGTCCATCACCACTTGCTCTGTGAAAGAAGAAAGGAATTCGCTACTTCGAATCGTATTAATAATATGCAATAAGTCATCAATCAATTCAGGCATCACTTTATTATCATTCCAATTCGTTACTACCGGAACCCTTGCAGTAAATTTACCCGATATTGGTAGCTTTTGTTGTAATACATCTAAATAATAACTCACATTATCTGTGTTGAAAACCCTTACTATAGGTTTCTTTTGTTCAATATCAATTGACAGATTTCCCATTATATCGAAAAACACATTCGCACTTGCCACATATGGATTGGATTCAATTAAGCTCTCAATCGAATCAGTTTGTACTTCAGATAGCTGCTTTCCTCGAAGGGGTTCCATTCCATCAAAGCGAATTAAATCCAGAATATCATCTTTACTGAGAAAATAAATATCATTATCATAATTTATTTTCACATTTATATACTCCTGACATTTTGAATTATACCTGCTCTTTGAAGCAAATGCCAACAGGGACACTAGCACAATCAGACTAGCAAACCATAAAATGGGTTTGAACCAGTGGGTAATATTTTTCAAATTCCTCTTCATTCACCCTTGTGTTTATGCTCTATCAATTTTTGGCTGATTCTATATACTAAATCGTCAACATCGCCTGCACCTACTATTAGCAAGATATCTATCTCCCCTATAATCAAGGTGTCCAATATTTTGGATTTTTCAACAAGCATTTTCGATGCTATTTTAATCTCATTCATAATGATTTTTGATGAAATACCTTGAATAGCTTCTTCACGAGCCGGATAGATTGGTAATAAGATCACTTGATCTGCCAAGCTTAAGGCTTTTGCAAATGCAACATATAAATCACGTGTTCGGCTGAATAAATGCGGCTGAAATAAAATGCTGATTTTACGATTTGGATACAAACCTTTGGTAGTCTTAATTAGTGCTTCAATTTCTTTTGGATGATGTGCATAGTCGTTAATAACAAGTAAACCTGGTTTATTAACTATGATATCAAAACGTCTTCTGATACCCCTGAATGTTGCCATGGTTTTTGACATCTCGGTAAATTTCAAACCAAGTCTTCTTCCAACTAACAGAGCAGCGAGACTGTTTTCTACATTATAAATTCCTGGTAAGGATATTTGAATCCTGTTTGAAAAATGCTTTTCATAATGAATAAGAAAAGTTGTCTTACCCTCTTGCATTTCGACATGGGTTGAAAAATAATCAGCCGAGGGATCCCTGGCATCATAAGTTAATTTAGTCACTTCATGTAGTACAGGATTAAGCGGCAATCCGGCTTTACATATCAATATCCCAGCCGGTTTAATATTTTCAACGAAGGCCGAGAATGATGCTCTCAAAGCATCTTCTGATTTGTAAATATCAAGATGATCAGCATCCAAAGCAGAAACAATAGCAATGTCAGGCTGAAGGGTAAGAAATGAACGGTCATATTCATCAGCTTCCACCACAAAAATCTGGTCATCACCGGCTATAAAATTACTGTCGTAATTCTTCATAATTCCTCCGACAAATGCTGTACAATTTATCCCATGTTCCTTCAATACATAGGAAATCAAAGCTGAAATTGTAGTTTTTCCATGCGTACCCGCTACAGAAATGGTGAATTTCCCACTTGTAATATCACCGAGCAGTTCGGCCCGCTTCTTCATGGGTGTTTCATTTTCGTAGAAATGTTGGAATATTTCGTTTTGCTTTGGTATAGCGGGGGTATATGCTACAAGGTCTGGTTTCCAGGGAATTTGTGAAATATCGGCTTGATAAATAACAGACATCCCCTCTTTCTCCAGCTCCTTGGTTAGCTTGGTTTTAGTTTGGTCATATCCGGCAACCTTCATTCCCTTAGTATGAAAATAACGAGCCATGGCACTCATCCCAATTCCACCAATTCCAAGCATAAAAACCCTATTTATCCCTTCCAAATTCATCTTATCCTTTAAGAATATTTTGATCCTGATTTTTGTATTTGTCAATCATTTTAATAACCTCTTTTGCTATATCATCAGCTGCATCAGGCAAGGCCATTTTTCGGATTTTTGTTGATAATTCTAATTGCAATTCTCGATTTTCAATCAATGCAATAATTTCTTTGTCCAGATTAGATTTTGCGGCATTGTCTTTAATCAGCAATGCTGCATTAAAATCAACTAGGGACATAGCATTTTTTGTCTGGTGGTCATCAGCCACATTTGGTGATGGAATCAAAATGGCGGGTTTTCCTACCAAACAGAGTTCAGAAATAGTGAGTGCACCTGCCCGGGCTACGATTATGTCAGCACTTGCATACGCTGTGTTCATAGTAGAAATAAAAGAACGAATACGCATATTTTTGCTAAACTTTTCGATGAGATGTTGATATTCAGACATGTACAACTTGCCACATTGCCAGATAATCTGGATTCCTTTTTCTGAGAGTTCTTCAAGAGCTGCAGCTACGCTTTCGTTTATTGTTCTTGCCCCTAAACTACCTCCTAAAACAAGAACAATTGGCTTATCGCCTTGTAAATTAAACTGGCGGACAGCTTCTTGCTTATCGAACACCAAATTCGAAATGTCATCTCTTACAGGATTACCGGTTTTAATAACTTTCCTCTGATCAAAAAATCGATCCATACCGTCATAAGCCACACAAATTTTACTAGCCTTTGATGCTAATATTTTATTCGTAATGCCTGGATAAGAATTCTGTTCCTGAATCAATACAGGAATCCCTTTTCGCGCAGCCATATACAGCAAAGGTCCGCTGGCAAAACCACCAACACCAACGGCTGCATCTGGTTTGAATTTTCTTATAATCCGGTTAGATTTTAAAAGACTTGATAGTAATTTGAGGGGAAATAGCAGATTCTTTAAACTAAATTTCCTTTGAAATCCACTAATCCACAAACCTTCAATTTTATAACCGGCTGCAGGTACCTTTTCCATCTCCAATTTACCCTTTGCGCCAACGAATAAAAGTTCACAATCAGGGTAAAGTTTTTTCAGACTGTTGCCAATAGCAATGGCAGGAAAGACATGTCCTCCTGTACCTCCACCACTAATAATTATCCGATATGCCTGCTTGTTGTTCATGCTTGCTCAATGATTGTATTAATAGGTGCGTGTTCTAATATAGATGTAGATTCATCATCTTCCTGCTCAGCTTTTCGGCTTACGCTAAGGATGATACCGATTGAAAGACTCGTAAACCAAATGGATGTTCCGCCCATACTGACCAAGGGAAGTGTAAGTCCTGTGACGGGCAGAAGATTCACAGCTACGCTCATATTGATGAATGCTTGTATCACGAGGCTTATGCTTAATCCGATGGCCATAAATGCACTAAAAGTGCCGGGACTTTTCAAAACAATCCGAATGCATCGAAATAAAAAGAGCAAGTAAAGACTAATCAATACAGTAGCACCCAAGAGGCCATACTCTTCAATGATGATTGAGAAAATAAAATCAGAATATGGATGAGGCAGAAAATTACGCTGTGTGCTATTGCCCGGGCCTTTACCAAATAATCCGCCTTCAGCAATGGCAATTTTCGATTGTTGAACCTGATATGGAACTTCTGTGTTGTTCGAAAATTCCTCTATCCGGCTGGTCCAGGTACTGAATCGTCCAAAGTCAGGAAATGCATAAGCTAACAGGAAGACCAAGATTACCACAGCGAATCCCGCCACAATCGTGCTGAGCAGATAGGTCCATTTCATTCTGCCAATGAAAAGAATAAGTAAACAAGTGAAAAACAGCACCCCTGCACTTGAAAAATCAGCCGGGGCAATAAGCAAACAAATAAGGCTGATTATTGAGATAATTGGAAGAAATCCCTGCTTAAAACTTTTCACATCATCCTGATGTTTGGTAAGATATCTCGCAGTAAACATAATTAAAGCCAATTTGGCTAAATCAGAAGTTTGAAACGACAAATTGATACCCGGTAAAGGAATCCATCGCTTGGCTTCATTAATGTCGGATCCAACAAAAAGGGTCACCAGAAGCAAAGGAACAGAGAGGATGAGTAATAACTGTGCGATTCGCGAATAGATTCTGTAATCAGCCAGATGCGCAATAAACATGATAAATAAGCCAAAGACTAATAAGGAAAAATGTTTCAGCAAATAGTACTCTGTATTCCCTGCATGGTATTTATACGCCAGCGTACCAGTTGAACTGTATACAGCCAAAAGCGAAACCAGAGACAGGATAATTACGATGAACCAGATCCATCTGTCACCCTTCACCTTTGAGAATATCCGCTGAGCTATTGCCATAGTATTAATTACAATTGAACTACCTGCTCCTTAAATTGATTACCCCTGTCTTCATAATTTTCAAATAAATCGAAACTGGCACAAGCCGGAGAAAGCAATACGATATCCCCTTTTTCGGCCAAATCATAAGCCATTTTAACAGCTTCATGCATACTTGTTGTGTTCATCATCACACTCACCCGATTCGAAAATGCCTCATGTAAATGGCGATTATCAAGCCCCAGACAAACAATGGCTTTCACCTTTTGGCCGACAATCTCTTTCAAGGGTTCATAGTCGTTTCCTTTATCTGTTCCACCGGCAATCCAGACAATAGGTGCATCAGCCGATTCAAGAGCGTACCATGAAGAATTTACATTGGTCGCCTTCGAATCGTTGATGTACCGGACGCTACCGATGGTAGCCACTTGTTCCAGTCGGTGCGAAAGCCCCTTGAAATCCTGCATGCTTTCGCGAACCATGTCTTTTCTTATTTCATAAATTCTGCTTACAATTCCTGCAGCCATAGAATTATACACATTGTGTTTCCCTTGCAATATCAGTTCTTTTAAAGGCATCGTAAATGTTTTTTTATTTAATTGAATGGTTATTTCTTCATTTGCAACCCAGGCACCGTCTGTTTCCTTTTGTTCCATGGAAAAAGGAATGCACCGGGCTTGCAGCTTATGGGTTTTCATAAAACCAATTGTATGTGGATCATCAGCCCAGTAGATAAAATAATCGGATGTCTCCTGGTTATCTGCAATCCTGAATTTCGACTCCGTGTAAGCTGCCATTGAATGCTTATAGCGATCAAGATGGTCAGGGGTAATATTTAGTAATACCGCTACATCAGGTTTAAAATTTTTGATTCCATCAAGTTGGAAGGAGCTGACTTCAAGAATAAAGATGTCGTAGTCTCTTTTGAGCAATTGTCTCGCAAAGCTGACACCCATATTACCTGCTATTGATACATCTAATCCGGCTGATTTGAAGATGTGATAGCTTAGATGAGTGGTTGTGGTCTTACCATTTGATCCGGTGATAGCCACAATAGATGAACTCGTGTGCCATGAGGCAAATTCAATTTCTGAAACTACCGGTATTTGCTTAGCATGGATTTGTTTAAGAACCGGAGAATCATCAGGAATTCCGGGACTTTTAACAATAAATCCGGCATCCAAAATCCTATCTAAATTATGTCCATTAGCTTCGAATCTGATGCCGGCTTGTTCAAGTTCTGATAGATAAGAGCTTTGAATTTGTCCTGAATCGGACACAAAAACTTTATAGCCTTTTTTTCGACCCAATAAAGCAGCTCCTACTCCACTTTCACCAGCCCCTAGAATCACCATATTTTTACCCCATTCCTTTTGCATCGTCATCTGATTTTTAGGGTTATAATAGTGACTAAGGCCAGCAAAATCCCGATAATCCAAAAACGGACAACGATCTTACTTTCAGGGAGACCTATCTTTTGATAATGATGATGCAAAGGAGACATTTTGAATATACGCCTGCCCTCCCCGAATCTGTGTTTTGTGTATTTAAACCAAGCCACCTGCATGACCACCGATAAGTTTTCCATCAGGAAAATTCCGCACATGATAGGAATAAGTAATTCTTTTCGTAAGACAATGGCCAGCGTGGCAATGATACCACCGAGTGCCAGGCTGCCAGTATCACCCATAAAAACAGTGGCAGGAAAGGCATTATACCATAAAAAGCCTATGCAGGATCCCACTAATGCGGCTGAGAAAATCACCAACTCTGCCGATTCGGGGATATACATAATATTGAGGTAGTTGGCTAAAATGACATTACCAGAAACATATGCAAACACCAGCAGTGTGAATACATTGATAGCCGAAACCCCTGTGGCCAACCCATCCAGTCCATCTGTCAGATTAGCTCCGTTCGAAACTGCTGTTATTATAAGGATGATAATAGGAATGAATACTATCCAAACCCAATTGGGATGCCGATGGGTGAACATGCGGATAATACTGCCATAATCAAATTCATTGTGTTTGGTAAATGGAATGGTCGTTTTCGTGGAATGTACATCGTGGCTCAGCCAATGCCCTTCTCCATCTTCAACACCTTTTCCTTCAATGACTTTTCCTGAAGTAGGGAAGCTTTTAATAAAGCCGCCAATCGGTTCACCCTGCTCCATATTATAAACATAGATATGAGAGAAATCGCGAACTTTTACCTGGTTGCTGAAGTAAAAAGTTAATCCGATAATAAGCCCTAGTGACACCTGTCCGAGAATTTTAAACTTTCCTCGTAAGCCTTTTTTATCTTTCTTAAATACTTTGATATAATCGTCCAAAAACCCAATGCACCCCATCCAAACGGTGACAATAAGCATTAGTAAAATGTAGATATTATCGAGACGCGCAAATAATAATACTGGAATAATTAAAGCACCGAGGATAATGAGACCACCCATGGTTGGAGTACCCTTTTTAGCTTTTTCTCCCTCAAGCCCCAAATCGCGGATGCTCTCACCAATTTGTTTTTTCCGGAGATAATTGACAATATGCTTCCCAAAAACCATGGAAATAAGTAAAGACGTGATAATGGCCATGGCGGCACGGAAAGTGATAAACTGGAATAATTGTACTCCGGGTATATCATAATATTGATTGAGCCAATGGGACAAGTGGTACAACATTATTTATTTAGTTTTTTAAATGCGTCCAACAAAACTTCCTTATCGCTGAAATGGATTTTTTTCCCTTTGATTTCCTGATAATCTTCGTGTCCTTTGCCGGCCAGCAAAACGATGTCGCCTGCATTGGCAAGGCTCACAGCTGTTTGAATGGCTTCGCCCCGGTCAGATATGCTAATGCAGCGGGCTTTCAGAACCGGATCAAGTTCCTGCTTCATGTCATGCAGAATATCCATAGGATCCTCACTTCTTGGATTGTCGCTCGTAAAAATGGTACGAGTGCTTAACCCGGCAGAGACCCTAGCCATTAAGGGTCTTTTTGTTTTATCCCGGTCTCCACCACAACCTGTAACCGTTATGATTTGCTCGCTACCGGAACAAACTTGCTCAATTGTGTTCAGCACATTTTTTAAGGCATCGGGAGTATGGGCATAATCGACAATACCGACAACTTTCTCTATGGGCGATAAATGAATTTCAAATCTGCCCGGGGCTCCGCGCAATACACTTAAATGTTGTAGTGTTTCTAATTCATCAGTACCGAGAAGGCAGGCCGCAGCATATACTGCCATCAGATTTGAAGCATTGAAAATGCCAAATAATGGAGTGTAAAACTCTGTGCCGTTTATCATCATTTTGAGACCTGTAAATTCATGCTCAAGAATTTGTGCATTGAAGTCACCTCGCCCCTGCAGACTGTAAGCATGTTGCTGAGCTTTGCAATTTTGAAGCACTATTTTTCCATTTTTTTCATCTGCATTAGTCAGTGCAAATGCTTGGGCAGGCAATTGGTCGAAGAATATTTTTTTTACCTTGAGATATTCTTTAAAATCACCGTGATAATCAAGATGATCGTGCGTGATATTTGTAAAAATCCCTCCATTGAAATGAAGCCCTTCAATCCTTTTTTGCTCAATGGCATGAGAACTTACTTCCATAAAACAATGACTGCATCCGCCTTCAACCATCTTGGCCAACAGACGATTGATTTGAATTGGATCAGGCGTTGTTCGGGTGGCATTAAAAGTTTTGTCATGCACCCGGTTAATGACCGTAGATATCAATCCAACCGGATAGCCCATAGATTCAAAAAGTTGATATAATAAGGTAACAATGGTTGTTTTTCCATTCGTACCGGTAACGCCTATCAAAGTGAGAGATTCAGATGGATTATCAAACCAGGCTGATGCCATCATTCCCAGTGCGGCATGTGAATCATCAACTTTAATCCAAACAATCCCTTCCTGCATTTTTTCGGGAAAGTTTTCGCAAACAATAGCTCCTGCTCCTTTTTCGATGGCTTTATTAATAAATTGATGTCCATCAGCCAGAGTACCTTTGATGGCCACGAAGACATTTCCTTTTTCTACTTCCCTAGAATCGAATGTGATGCTGGTCACCTGAGTAGCGGCATCACCAATAATTTGTGATGAATGTACCAGAGGTAATATGTCCGTCAGCCTTTTCATCCGAGTTCAATATTGATGACCATGCCGGGTTGTACCAATACCCCGGGTTGAATTGATTGCCTGATGACTTTGCCTTTACCGGTGATTTTAACTTCCAGGCCCTGAGTTTCGAGCAAGTAAAGTGCATCGCGTAGGCCCATTTGCTTGACATTTGGAACCAGATTATCTTCAAATATTTTAGTCTTATTGATGCTTATCGAATCGTTCGTAGCATTCGTGTATATCCATGGTTCAGGAGTCATTACCTTATAAGGAATACCGAGCGTTTGGTAAATATTTTCAAATTCGGCTTCAAAACCTCTGTTTATATATTCTTTCCGCTCTTGATTGAGGGTATCGATTTTTCTTGCCAGTCCGGGATTGCTGGTAAAAATTTTATCGGCAATTTCCTTAAAAACTGGTGCTGCAACCGAGCTGCCATAATAGGCTCCTGCAGATGGAGCGGAAATAACTACAATGCAGGAATAGACTGGATTTTGAGCCGGAAAATAACCTACAAATGAACTTTGATAAATCTTTTGATAGCCTTCATTTTTATCAGCAATTTGTGCGGTTCCGGTTTTCCCGGCAATGGTGTATGCCTCACTTCTGATATTCCGGGCTGTACCGGAATCAGCCACTCCTTTCAAAAGGCTTTGAAGCAATCGAATGTTTTGTTCACTGCATATTTCAGGGTTCAATACTTCGGGAGCAAAAGATTTTATTCGTTTGCCAAAATGCTGTATTCCACTAATGAGATATGGTTTCATCAATTTCCCATTATTAGCTACTGCATTATAGAAATTTAATATCTGCAGCGGGGTCAATTGAACTTCATATCCTACCGACATCCAGGGAATGGAAACGGCACTCCAACCTGCATCGCCTGGTGATTTGATTAGAGGGACAGGCTCACCTTTGATTTGTATTCCTGTGATTTTATCCAGTCCGAAAGCACGTACATGTGCTACAAACTTTTCGGGTTGACTGGCATAAAATTGATAGGCTAATTTGGAAATGCCAACATTTGATGAAATTTCAAATGCTTTTCGAATGCTGACATTACGGAGTTGATGATGCTCCGAATCCTTCATCCATTGGTCATAATATTTATGTTTTCCATGTTCGAGATCAATACTGTCGCTTAATTTGATAAAGCCATCCTCCAGCAAACTCATTATGGTTGCCAGTTTGAAAGTTGAGCCGGGCTCTGTTCCCTCACCGATAGCATAATTATACTTCTCCCAATAGTCGTCCTGTGCGGTTTTGCCTAAATTGGCAATGGCCTTAATCTGCCCGCTAGCCACTTCCATCACGATGACTGAACCATGATCGGCTGCATGTTTTTCTAATGCCTGCATCAGAGCAAATTCAGCCGCATCCTGAATATTTACATTGAGCGTGGTAATCAGATCATCTCCATTCTCAGTTTCAATTTCATCCCGGTCATTGACAGGCATCCAAACACCTCCGCTAATCTTTTGCATAAGCCGTTTTCCATCTGTTCCTGATAAGTAATCGTTGAAAAAGGCTTCGAGCCCAACTGATTGTGAACCCGGTCCACTTCTCACATAACCAATGGTCCGGTGTGCAAGTACTCCAAAAGGATTCTTTCTCTTATTGAATTTTACAACAATAAGACCGCCTTTATATCTGCCTTGCCGGAATAAAGGAAAAGTCTTGAGTTTTTCAAGTTGAGTATAATTAACTCTTCTGTGTATGAGTTTATAATGATTTTTCTGTTGTCTTCCATTCACCAGGAGGCTTTTATAGGCTGTCTGGCTTTTATCTCTGAACAATTGAGACAAATACCAGGCGAGGGAATCTACATGATCAGTAAATATTTCATTAGTCATGGCCGGAACAGCCAGATCCATACGAATTTCAAAAGAGGGTAAAGAAGTAGCTAACAGGCGCCCATCATCAGCATAAACATTGCCTCTTTCTGCAGGAATAGTGTGGAAACTGGTCGTCAGACTATCAGCTATCGAACGCCATTTGCTGCCTTGAACCACTTGTATTCTGAAAGCCTGTCCTACAATGAACATAGCCACCAGAGCCAATCCGAAGAAGGACAGATAAATTCGCCACATGACGTCTCTCTTCTTATTCATCCTTGTCTATTATTATTTCGGGAGGTGATGTGAGTCCACGCAAACCCAGCGGTTCCACTTTTTTAATAATTTCTGATTCCATGCTCCTCTGATTCAAATCAGACTTGAGTGTGGTGTACTGCCAGTTCAGCTCAGTCAATTTTTTCTGAAGCTTGTTCATATTCAAAGTCCGGCTTTCTGCCTTATGCCGATTCCAGATATAGATCAATGCAAGAGCAGCTAGAAAAAAAATAAAACCTAGGTTGTGTGCATAGTAATCGAAGTGGAACCATTGCTGCAGCCAGTTCCTGAAGATTTTCAGATAATATTTTAATCCGCTTTGCTTCATTATATTTTTGTTGCTACCCGCATTTTTGCACTCCTTGCACGAGGATTAAGCTTTATTTCCGCTTCTTCCGGGATAATGGGTTTCGAGTAAATTTGCTTCAGTGGGGCATGCGTGTTTCCATAAATATCCTGCTCGGGCTGATTATCGAAATTGCCGTACTTCATAAATGATTTCACCAGACGATCTTCAAGAGAGTGGTAAGAAATTACTACCAGACGACCTCCTTTATCCAGCACTTCTACCGATTGATTCAGAAATAATTTCAATACTTCCAATTCCTGATTTACTTCAATGCGCAATGCCTGAAACGCTTTTGCGAGAAACTGAGCTTGTTTCTTCCCGGCAAAAGGAATCAATAGATTTACTAATTGAGCCGTTGTTGTTATTTCTTGATTGGCACGGATACTAATGATTGCTTTGGCAATAGCTCTTGAGCTCCGGATTTCACCATATTGATAAAAAATATCAGCCAAATCAGATTCTGAATAGGAATTGATAACAACACTGGCCGACAATTCTGCTTCCCTATCCATACGCATATCAAGGTTTGCATCGAAACGGGTTGAAAAACCACGGCTTCCTTCGTTGATTTGATGCGAAGAAATACCGAGATCGGCTAAAATTCCTTGTACCGGTATGGCCCGATGCAGCTGTAACATGCGTTGCAGGTGTTTGAAATTATGTTCTACGAATTCGAATCGTTCATCAGTAGGGAGCTGACCTTTAACATCTGCGTCTTGGTCGAAAGCAATTAATCGACCTTGTTCCAGTTGCTCGAGAATAAGCCGACTATGTCCGCCACCTCCCAGAGTTGCATCCACATAGGTAGCACCGGCAATAATTTGCAATTCCGATATGGCTCGTTGCAATAATACTGGCCGGTGATATTCATCAGTCCTCATCACCCGGATTTAAAAGATCTTTATTCCCCATTACCTCTTCAGCCAAATCAGCAAAAGCGTCAGAGTCCATCGCCAATTGCTCTTCATAATGCTCTTTATTCCAAATCTCAATCACATTCTGTCTTGAAGCAAGAAAAAGTTCCTTGCCAATCTCGGCATACTTCAATAAGTGATTTGGAATATTAAGGCGGTCGTTTGCATCAAGAGCTACCTCGGTTGCCCCCCGGTAGAAATAGCGGACGAACAATCTTTTTTTCCTCTCAAAAGTGTTCAGCTTGTTTACCCGCTGGCTGATTTTCTCCCATTCATCATACGGATAGAGGACAAGACATTTCTCGAAGCCGCGATTAATAACAAAGCGCCCCGCAGCTGCCGGCTGTAATTGCCTTTTCAAAGCACCCGGCAAGCGTATCCGCCCTTTGGCATCCAACCTACAATCATGTTCTCCTAAGAATCCGTACATGCTGTTTTTTTGCTAATTAATTATCAAAACTACACATAATTCCCACAAAATACCACTTTTTACCACCATTAAATATAAAAAAGTTATCCACAATTCTTGAAGATAATCAGGTCTTAATTTAGATGAGTTTGGATGCTAATCGATTGATAAGCTGGCTTTTGAAATGAAATATTAGAGGAATAAATTGCAAAAATTTAGTTTCCGATAGCAATAATTCCTGGCAAGGCCTTACCTTCCAGGAGTTCGAGCATGGCACCACCACCGGTTGAGACGAAAGAAATATCATCGGCCAAGTGCATTTGATTAATAGCAGCTACTGAATCCCCTCCACCCACCAATGAATAGCAACCGTTTTCTGTGGCTTCGGCAATTGCATATCCGATAACTCTAGTGCCACCGGAAAAAGTTTTCATTTCGAACACACCCATTGGACCGTTCCACAAAACAGTATTTGAACTGAGAATGATATCCCGAAATGATTTGGCGGTATCAGCACCTATATCGAGGCCAAGCCAATGATCAGGAATTTCGTCAATTCTGGCAAATTGTATTTTGGCATCATTGTTAAATTGATCTGCAATGATAGAATCAACTGGCAGGTGGATATTAACCCCCATATTTTTTGCCTTTTCCAATAATGTGAGGCAGAGTTCAAATTGTTCAGGCTCACAAATAGATTTACCTATTTTACCACCCAGAGCGGCAATAAAGGTATAAGCCATTCCCCCGCCAATCAAAATATGGTCAACAATCTTCAACAGGTTTTCAATCACAGGTATTTTATCCGAGACCTTGGCTCCACCGAGAATGGCAGTAAAAGGTTTTGCGGGTTGTTCCATCAGGCGCTTAGCTTCATCCACCTCCCTGGCCATCAATAAGCCGGCTGCTTTTCTTCCTTCAAAAAATTGAGCAATAATAGCTGTTGAAGCATGCGCACGGTGAGCCGTCCCGAAAGCATCGTTGACATAGAAATCTGCCAAATTCGCAAGTTGTTTAGCAAAGGCAAGGTCTCCTTTTTTTTCTTCAATATGAAAACGGAGATTTTCCAGTAAAAGAATTTCACCTGCTTTTAAATGAACGCTGGCTTTTTGTACATCAGTACCGATACAATCATCCACAAATTGAATTGAATGTTTGAGTAGAGTTTCCAGTGGCTCTACAATATGGCGAAGCGAGAATTTATTTTCAGGTCCATTTTTCGGGCGTCCCAGATGCGACATCAATATAACGGCAGCCCCTTTTTCGAGCAAAAGGCGGATACTTGGCAATGCAGCCCTCAAGCGTGAATCATCACTCACTGTAAGGTCTTCATTCAGCGGTACATTAAAGTCAACCCGCATGATGACCTTTTTACCCTTTAAATCGAAATCTGAAAAAACCTGCATTTTTCTATTATTTAGCTAATGTGAGCCATTTTAATCAATAATTCGGCCAGCCGATTTGAATAACCGGCTTCATTATCATACCAACCCAATATACGGACCAGGTTACCCATCGATTTAGTAAATTCTGCATCAAAAAGGCAAGAGTAACTATTGCCCAGAATATCACTGCTCACAATTGGATCTTCATTATAATAGAGTATCCCTTTAAATTCATTTTCAGCAGCTTTTTTCATCGCTGCATTTATCTCATCCACGCTTGCTTCTTTGCTTAAAATTGCATTCAGTTCTGTAACGGAACCGTCTACTACCGGAACCCGGATTGCGGTACCATCGAGTTTACCTTTCATTTCAGGCATTACCAGGCCGATTGCTTTGGCAGCTCCTGTAGAAGTAGGTACAATATTCTCAGCAGCGGCACGGGCTCTGCGATAGTCTGAAGCATGCGGAGCATCCTGTAATTTCTGATCAGCTGTGTAAGCATGAACTGTAGTCATAAACCCTTTCTCAAGGCCAAAATGATCGTTCAGTACTTTCACCATAGGTGCAAGACAGTTGGTGGTGCAGGAAGCATTCGAAACAAGCGTATCGGAAGCAGTTAATTCATGGTCGTTCACACCCAAAACGATCGTTTTTATATCGCCTTTACCGGGTGCCGAAAGGAGTACTTTTTTTGCACCAGCAGTAATGTGTTTGCTCATGGTAGCGACATCACGGAATCGACCAGTACATTCAAGGACTATATCTACTCCCATGGCTTTCCAGGGTAGTTTTTCAGGATCGGGTTGTGAGAGTGCTGTTATAGCTTTCTCATCAACAAAGAGATTGTTTTTATCCGCTTTCACTTTACCTTTGAAAGCACCCTGGGCTGTGTCAAACTGCAATAGATAGGCCAGCATTTGGTTGTCTGTTAGGTCGTTGATAGCCACAACTTCTACATCGGGTTGATTGTATAATACACGAAAAGTGAGTCGGCCTATGCGGCCAAATCCATTGATGGCAACTTTTGTTTTTGACATGCTTGTTGAATTTAGTTTTTTAATAAGCTACAAATTTATGGAGTGCACATGAAATGATTAGCGGAACTCGAAATTATTTCGAACTTTTTTTTATGTGATTCCATTTCAATTGTATTATTTTTGCCGAGCAAATTTCAGAATGGCCCGTTAGTCTATCGGTTAGGACGCCAGGTTTTCATCCTGGAAAGAGGAGTTCGATTCTCCTACGGGCTACAAAAAACGCTTCCGGTTCCGGAAGCGTTTTTTATTTGCCGGCATCCTTAATGGCTTTAAGAATCCAGGATCCCATCAAAATAATTCATGAATAAGGCGAACAATGATGGTAAACTTTTTTCTACAAATAAGGGTGAACATCAGGCAGATTAAACATTTACAGCGCTTATAAGACGGTGGACATATTCTGGAAATTAGTGCCTTTCAATATCCTGTTCTTGTTACGCGTTCCCTAAAACTCCATACTGTTTTCTCATCGGGTACTTTATCGACTGTTGCAAATCCTAAAAATGTTTTAAAACTGGTTCTATCTAGTATTTGATATTCCACTTGGTTATCCCCTAAACCATAGAAGCGTGCAGTATCAATATTTTAAACAACAACACTACATCATAAGTTTTTGCACCTGCATTATTCTTTTTGTTGGCATTCAACAACTTACTTTCCAATAATTCTTGAAATAGCTCAAAATCAATCACTTTACTTATTGCTTCTAATGGATTACCCATTGATGATAAGCGTTATTTGGAAAATCAAAAGAAAATGACAGGACTTTCCGAATAGGTTGAAGCATTGAAGCCTGAACATCTTTCTTTAAAACCATTTTTATAGCTTGTATCACAGTATATTTAACCGGCCTGAACAGACTCATGATAAAAGCAACTTGGAATTATATCGCATCAGGCTATTTGACAAAGGGATTATCACACAATCATATTAGGATGCATGATGAATGAATGGTATTTTTGACAAGTAGATGAATGAGAAACACCCGGTTTTTATAGTAGTTAATCTGTCTGCTAATCCAATACTTGTTTTTAAATGAATTTCATGCAAAAAAAATCACTGTTGATACATTTGGATCAGGTTGAAAACATCGCCACTGCTTCCAGGTTAAAACGCATGTTGGCGAATCCAGTTAAATATTTCCGGACCATTATATTCAGGGAACTGGTGTATTCCCGGAAAAAAAGAAGCAAAGAAGTTAAGGCAGATGCTTTTTTCGGAATTCCAATGCATGTGCTACTCCCTTCAAGCACTGATATATATTTAACCGGAGGTAAATCTCACAGTTCGGAAATCAGACTGGCGAAATTCATTATCAAGCACTTTAATGAAGGAGATATATTTCTGGATGTAGGTGCCCATTACGGTTATTTTTCAATGCTGGCAGCTCAAATTGCCGGCAAATCAGGAAAAGTGTTTGCGTTCGAGGCATCACCGGTATCTTTTCAGATTCTCAGTAAAAATGCTGTTAAATTTGAAAACCTGATTGCCATTAATAAAGTCATTGCAGATACCAATGAATCGTTGACATTTCATGAATTCCCAAACTTGTATTCAGAATACAACACCCTTGACATTTCTCAATATGTTCATGAGCCCTGGTTCCCGAAGTTTAAGCCCAGGCCAATCACCATGGAAGCCATTTTGTTGAGTGAATATCTAAAGCAAAATGCTATTGCTCCATCCATGATAAAAATAGATGTTGAAGGTGCTGAATACAAAGTCCTGAAAGGTCTGGGAGAATATTTAAAAGCGCAAAACCTAAGCATCGCCATGGAATATTTATCGGACAAAAGAGGCAATGATGAACATAAAAAAGCAGAAGGGCTATTAAAGCAATATGGTTATAGAAGTTTCCGGATTAACAACAATGGTGAACTGGAAAATATATCGGATATACCCGGATATCTCAGTGCTGGGAATCTGGAATCGGACAATATGGTTTTTATAAATCCGGGATAACAGATTGCTTAAGGTTTTTAAGAAAATCCCACATCTTGAACAACCCTTAAATTATTTACTATCAAACGAAATGTTCGAAGAAACTTCGAAAGTATGGCAGGGTGAAAAGCAAATGGCATCCATTTTAAATCTTTATTATCCGGAAGGCAAAAATGGAAAAAGGACTATAAGTGTAAAGTGATCCTGGCATATTCAAAAGAGCCAAGAAACAATTAGTATCGTAATTAATTTGTATAATAATCTTACTTTTAGACTAAGATTATCAAC
>CAYPSW010000014.1:0-53407 GCA_964413685.1 uncultured Chitinophagales bacterium | reverse complement strand
TTAAGCTAAATAATCCGTAGTCATTAGTATTTACATTATGTGTTTCCTGATAAACAGCTGTGCCGCCTGCACTACCCTCGTGAACAGTAAAACGGGCGTTGATGCTGCTGTTGGCAATCAATGCTCCGCTGCCATCGCGGGCTACGGCTTGATAGTTAATACTTTGAGGTGCCTGAGCCGAAACAACTGTAGCGAACAACAGTACCGTGGCCACCGTCATCAGTAATTTTTGTAATTGTGTTTTCATAGTGGGTGATTTAAACGGTTAGAAAGTTATAGCAATGTTAAGACATTATATTTGCTTATCAAAAGAAAAATAACTTTCTTTTTTCTTTCAGTTTGTATCTGCAATTTTGTCCAGTTTTTCAGATGGCATAATAATTGGCAAGGGGAAGCAATCTGCAGCATGTCTTTTCATACTGTCATAATGACTTGATTAAAATAATAATATGGACGATTTTAGCAATAAGCCAATTTATATGTCTTCTGATGAAGAAGAAATGGAATTTTTCCCCATTATCTCGGTGGAAGACGAAGATGACCATGACAAACAAAAAATAGAAGAAGAGCTTCCCTTACTCGCTTTACGAAATACCGTATTATTTCCAGGTGTTGTAATCCCTATTACGGTTGGGCGTGACAAATCAATCAAAGCAGTGAAGCAAGCGTATAAGCGTGACCGGATTATTGGTGTGGTGGCACAGAAGGATGTTAATGTTGAAGATCCGACTGGCGCAGATTTAAACCAGGTGGCAACAGCTGCCAGAATTATGCGAAAACTGCGTATGCCGGATGGCACCACCACGGTTATTATAAGAGGTTTAAAACGGATTTATATTAATGAGATTACAAGCGAAGATCCTTTTTTTAAAGGGAAAGTGAGCCAGTTGCCACAGATGGCTATACCCGGAAATGGTGAATATACTGCTTTGGTGGATTCACTTCGCGAACAGGCTGTTCAGGTGATAAAGTTGGCACCCAATATCCCTTCTGAAGCTACGATCATTTTGAAAAATATTAATAAGCCCGATTTTCTGGTCAATTTTATTGCATCTAATTTGAATATTCCAATCATTCAGAAGCAACAAATTTTGGAGATGGACGATACGAATGAGCAGGCCACCACAGTACTGAAATTGCTGAACACTGAACTGCAACAATTGGAATTAAAAAACCAGATTCAGAATAAAGTTAGAAATGATATTGAAAAACAACAGCGCGATTATTTTCTTAACCAGCAATTGAAAACCATACAGGAAGAATTAGGGGGCGATAGTTTCGGTCAGGAGGTAAATCGACTGAAAGAAAAGGCAAAAGATAAAAAGTGGAACAAAAAAGTAGCGGACACCTTTAAAAGAGAATTGGAAAAACTCGGTAAGATGAATGCTGCCTCAGCAGAATATAGTGTCATTCTCAATTACCTTGATGCCTTGATTGAATTACCCTGGAATGAATATACTGCAGATAAATTTGACCTTAGGAAAGCAAAACAGGTATTGGATCACGATCATTATGGTTTGCATAAGGTGAAACAAAGAATTCTTGAATATCTGGCGGTACTCAAATTGAAAGGTGATTTAAAATCGCCTATCCTTTGCTTTGTCGGAGCACCTGGAGTTGGGAAAACCAGTCTGGGAAAATCCATTGCCGGAGCTTTGGGTAGAAAATATATCAGGATGTCTTTGGGGGGACTTCATGACGAGGCTGAAATCAGGGGACATCGAAAGACCTATATAGGAGCTATGCCGGGACGTATTATGCAAAGTCTGAAAAAAGTTAAATCAGCTAATCCCGTTTTTATTCTTGATGAAATTGATAAAGTAGGTTCAGATTATCGGGGCGACCCATCCTCCGCTTTATTAGAAGTTCTTGACCCCGAACAAAACAGTTCTTTTTACGATAATTACCTTGAATTGGAATTCGACCTTTCAAAAGTGCTGTTTATTGCCACGGCAAATTCGCTGAATTCTATTCAGCCGGCCTTGCGCGACCGGATGGAAATTATTCCCATTGAAGGTTATTCAATAGAAGAGAAAATTGAAATTGCTATTGGTCATCTAGTAGATAAGCAAAGGAAAGCCCATGGTTTGACCGCAAAACAGGCTCGTATAGGCCGCCCGGTTATTCGTAAAATGATTGAAGATTATACGCGTGAATCTGGTGTAAGGGAGCTTGACCGGAAATTGGCAGCCATCATGAGGTATACGGCCAAAGAAGTTGTTATGGAAGAAAAACGAACAGGAACTGTAACACAGAAAAAACTAGAAAATATTTTAGGCCGGAAACGATTCGACTCCGCTTCCTATTCACATAGTTTGCCGCCCGGTGTGGCTATCGGTATGGCTTATACGGTGTATGGAGGAGAGATTCTTTACATCGAATCAGCCATCAGCCATGGCAAAGGCAATCTTACTCTAACCGGTAATCTGGGCGATGTGATGAAAGAATCTGCTACCACTGCTTTAACTTTCTTGAAAGTACATGCACGCGATGTGTCTATTGATGAAAAAGTTTTTGAAAAATGGAATATTCATTTGCATGTACCCGAAGGAGCCACTCCTAAGGACGGACCTTCAGCAGGCGTAACCATGCTTACAACCCTCGCTTCTTTGTTTACCCAACGACAGGTGAAACCCTATTTGTCGATGACAGGTGAAATTACACTGAGAGGTAAAGTGCTTCCGGTGGGGGGTATTAAAGAAAAAATTCTGGCAGCAAAACGAGCCGGAATGAAGGAAATCATTTTGCCGGATGTCAATCGCAAGGATATTGAAGAAATTGAACAAGAATTTATCAGTGATTTGCAGTTTTATTATGTAAGCAATATGAAAGAAGTATTGCAATTAGCCCTGATGCCCGATAAGGTAAAAAATGCCAGGAATTTGCTTAGTAGTGAATAATATGCCAAGCCTTTTGTATTTTTCCTTCCTTTATTGATTATTAATCAAATTGTGCAATAGCCGATCCTTACATGCGTTGCTTAAGCTGCATATGAGAAAATTATTGGTCTTCATGCTGTTTTTATCACCCGGATTCGTGTTTTCACAAACCGGTGGAATAAATACTTTTGATTTTCTGCAACTTCCGGTTTCGGCACGCAGTAATGCACTTGGTGGCAATCATTTCTCCTGGGATTCAACTGATATCAGTTTGGGCATCGAGAATCCGGCAAGCTATAACAGAGCTATGAACCAAGGGCTTGCTTTTAGCACGAGTATGTATCCGGGAGGAATCAATCATGGTTATGCAGCTTATTCCTGGCATAATAAAAAATTAAATACAAGTTTCGGAAGTGGATTGCAATATGTGGCTTATGGGAATTTCAACAGGACAGATGAAAGTGGCCAACTTATCGGGCATTTTTCTGCCTCAGAATATATGGCTCACACCGGTGCAGCCAGAAGCTACGGACACTACCGCTACGGAGCCAATCTGAAATTAATTTATTCTCAACTCGAATCTTATAACAGTTTGGGTGCCGCTATCGATTTAGGTGGAATTTACATTGATACTAATCAAAATTTTACCGTAGGAATAAGCATCTTGAATATCGGAACTCAATTAAAATCGTATACCCCGGGCAACAGAGAATCGCTACCTTTTGATATTAGATTTGGCTTAAGTAAAAAGTTGGCGCATGTTCCTTTCCGCATTGATGTTGTCCTTCATCATTTATATACTTGGGACATCCGGTATAATGACCCAAATCAAATTAAGTCAAGTAACATCTTCGGTATTGATTCGCTCAATCTGCAAAAGCCAAAAACTTATTTTGCCGATAAATTAGCCAGGCATTTCATTATTGGCGGTGAGTTATTACTGGGGCCATCTTTACGAATTCGGATTGGTTATAATCATCAAAGACGCATGGAGCTGTCTGAAAATATGAGAAGAGCTACAGCCGGGTTTAGTCTCGGAGCAGGCATCAGGATAGCTCATTTCAATATCGATTATAGTCTGGCTGATTACAACTTTGCCGGCTCAGCACATCAATTTAGCATTTCCAGCAATCTGAATACATTTCTCCCGAATAAGTCGAATTAAGCTTGCTTCTTTTATTTTTGCATGTACATGGAAAAGATCAACATAGCGATTGACGGGTTTTCATCGAGCGGAAAAAGTACGCTGGCCAAATCTTTAGCCAGCAGGTTACATTATCTATATGTTGACTCTGGTGCCATGTATAGAGCAGTCACCCTGTTTTTCATTCGCCAACATGTTGATTGCAATGACCCCCTGGCAATAGAAAATGCACTGGATAATATATCAATTTATTTTGAGCGCAATGCAGGGCTTTCCTCTTGTGTCACATTTTTGAATGGACAGCAAGTTGAAGCAGAAATCAGAGATATGGAAGTATCAAGCTTGGTTAGTCAGGTAAGTAGTATTTCTGAAGTTCGGGAAGCTATGGTGGCACAGCAAAAAGCCATGGCGAAGAATAAGGGTGTTGTAATGGATGGTCGCGATATTGGTACCGTTGTAATGCCGGAAGCAGCATTGAAAATATTCATGACAGCCAGTCTGGAAGTTCGGGCAAAAAGACGCTTTCACGATTTGCTGTCAAAAAATATCCCGACCAGCTACGAGGATGTTGTGGCCAATCTAAAGCATCGCGATGAAACCGATTCACAAAGAACCATCAACCCCCTGAAAAAAGCCATTGATGCTTTGGTATTGGATAATTCTGAACTCAGCGAAAAGGAACAATTGAGCTGGGCTTTATCCAAAGTAAATGATATCTTGAATGTATCCTGAGTCTGAGAATGTGTAATTTTATGCTCGCCCTAATAATCAATCAAAATGAAGATTACTATTGACCAACAATCCGGTTTTTGTTTCGGAGTGGTTTATGCCATTCAATTGGCTGAACAAATTCTGGATAATGGCGATGATTTATATTGTCTTGGCGATATCGTTCATAACGACCTTGAAATTGAACGACTGGAAAAAAAAGGATTGAAGATTATTGACCATGATGCTTTCCAAAAACTGCAAGATTGCAATGTCCTTATCAGAGCACATGGAGAGCCACCGGAAACCTATAAGACTGCTTTAAGGAATAAGATACGACTAATTGATGCATCTTGTCCAGTTGTCTTGAAATTGCAAAACAGAGTAAAAAACTCCTTCGATGAAAGTAAAGATGATGATGGCCAGGTATTGGTTTACGGCAAGGCGGGGCATGCTGAAGTAAACGGATTACTGGGTCAAACCAACTCAAAAGCACTGGTAATTTCCAGCCCCTTAGATCTTGAAAAGGTTGATTTTAGTAAGCCAATCACTTTGTTTTCTCAAACAACTAAAAGTACAGATGGGTTTTATGAACTAAAAGAATTGATTGAGCAGACCGCAGCTAAAGCCAGTAATTTTAAAGTTTATACAAACGATACAATTTGCAGGCAGGTCTCTAAAAGGGAACCATCACTCCGTTTATTTTCAAAGCAACATGACGTTATCATTTTTGTAGCCGGACGAAAAAGTTCAAATGGTAAAGTGCTTTTTAAAGTCTGTTCTGAGCTGAATAAACATGCATATTTTATTTCATTCCCGGATGAAATAAAAAGTCATTGGTTCGAAGGATTTGAATCAGTAGGTATTTGTGGAGCCACCTCAACACCCAGATGGTTAATGGAATCAATTGCCTCAACCATTCGGACCTTGACTTAATTCCTAAAAATACTTGAGTTTACCCGCTTTTCTTCTTATCTTTGTGCCCACTTTAAAAAAAAATAAATTTACTCAAAAGGAGGAACCATACATTGACTGAAAAACCAATTGAAAATCAAGAAATTAACCCGACCGAAGAGGTCAAACAAAACATCGAAGCTAACGATGAGAAAAAATTAAGCCCGGAGCCAATTGTTTCGGAAAGCGATCAAGTGCTTGAAGAAACAAAAGAAAAATCAATTCCTGAGGCCGAAAAGCCCGTCCCTGAAAAGAAAGAAGAAGTTCTGTCCGGGATTGAAAACAAGGAAGAAATCAAAACACCTGAAGCCAAAATTGAAGAATTGGCTGTAGTGGATGCGGAGGAAGAGAAAAAGGAAGAAATTCCGGAACTCGTGCCGGAAGATCATGAAGAAGGTAATTTGGAAAAGGAAGCACTTCCTGAATCTGACCCCACGGGACTTAAAAAACAAGAAGAAGAAAAAGTCATCGAAGAACCAGTCGAACCGGTTCTTGAACCGAAAGGGGAAAAACTTCCTGAACCCAAAGTGGAATCAAGTGATGACTTCGATTGGGATGAGGAAGAATCAAAGAATATCGGATACAATGAGCAAGAGCGGGAAGCATTGGAAGCGATGTATAATGGAACCATCAACACCGTAACTGATAATGAAATTACTGATGCAACGGTTGTTGGCCTGACCGATAAAGATGTGGTGCTGAATATTGGCTTCAAATCAGACGGTATGGTCTCATTAACAGAATTCAGGGATATGCCTGATTTGAAAACCGGAGATGTTGTTCAGGTATTCGTCATGAATAAGGAAGATAAGGATGGACAGCTCATATTATCACGAAAAAATGCCAAATTGCTCAATGCCTGGGAAGCCATTGTCGATTCTTATGAAAATGATACAGTTGTAACGGGAAAGGTTATCAATAAAACAAAGGGTGGATTGATTGTGGACATCAACGGTTTGGAGACCTTTCTTCCGGGGTCGCAAATTGATGTAAAACCAATTATTGATTACGATTCCTATGTTGGCAAGACGATGGAATTTAAGGTTGTAAAAATCAATGATATAATTAAAAATGCTGTGGTTTCTCATAAAGCACTGATTGAGCGTGATATGGAGGAACAAAGAGCTGAAATTATCAAGGGGCTTGAAAAAGGCCAGGTATTGGAAGGTATAGTTAAAAATATTACTGATTTTGGTGCTTTCATTGATTTAGGTGGAGTTGACGGACTACTATATATTACTGATATTTCATGGGGACGTATAACTCATCCGAACGAAGTTCTGGAACTCAATCAAAAAATTAATGTTGCCGTACTGGATTTCAATGATGATAAAAAGAGAATTTCACTTGGTTTAAAACAACTTCAGCCACATCCCTGGGAGGCACTCGACAAAGCAATTGATGTAAGTAGCAAGGTGAAAGGGAAAATTGTAAATATTGAAGATTATGGCGCTTTCCTCGAGATTGTTCCCGGTGTTGAAGGTTTAATTCACGTTTCTGAAGTTAGCTGGTCAAACCAACCTCTGAATGCTAGAGATTACTTTAAACTTGGAGATGAGTACGAAGCTGCCGTGGTAACTATTGACCGCGAAGAGCGAAGAATGTCGCTTAGTATTAAGCAACTAACCAGTGACCCATGGGAAAAAGTTGAAGAATCATTTGCAGTCGGGAGCAAACATAGCGGGATTGTGAAAAACATCACACCTTATGGAGTATTTGTTGAGTTTGACGGATTCTTTGGTGGCATGGTCCATATTTCAGATTTAAGTTGGATTAAGCGATACCATCATCCATCAGAAGTAACTAAAGTAGGTGAAGAAATGGACGTGATTGTTATGGAAATTGACAAAGATAACCGGAAACTTAATCTAAGTCATAAGCATATCGAAGAAGATCCGTGGGATACTTTTGAAAATGTTTTTCCAGTTGAATCTATTCATGAAGGGACCATTATCAAGAAAGATGATAAAGGTGCAATTGTTCAATTGCCCTATGGTTTGGAAGGGTTTTTACCCAACAAACACATGAAGAAAGAAGATGGAAGCGAAACCAAATTAGAAGAAACGCTGCCATTTATGATTCTGGAATTTAACAGAAATGATAAAAGGATCATAGTTTCTCATACTCGGGTTATCTCGGAGCAAGTTGAAGAAATTAAGAAAAAGGAAAGATCTGAAAAATCCAAAAGAAGGAAAGATACCAATAGTGCTATCAATCGTTTGAATAGGAAAGCTGAGAAATCAACATTAGGCGATTTAGGTGTGCTCAGCGGTTTGAAGAAAAAGATGGAAAAAGGAGAAGAGGAGCATGCTACTGAAAAGTTGAAACTTGCAAAAAAACCAGCAAAGAAAAAAGCAGCTAAAGAAAAAGAGATCGAAGCTGAAAAGCAAGAGAAAAAGGATACTGAAGACAACAGTAAAAAATAATTTAACTGCTTTATCTGAACATAAAGCCCCGGTTTCCCGGGGCTTTTTTTATTTTTATTAAAATTTTTTCATCATGATTATATGTACAACAGATGCGATTCCCGGCCGGGAAATAAAGGAAATACTTGGCTTGGTAAAAGGAAATACCGTTCGGGCAAAGCATGTTGGCCGCGACATTATGGCCGGATTTAAAAACATTGCAGGAGGTGAGATTAAATCATATACATCTCTTCTCAGCGAGGCAAGAGATCAGGCCATTGAAAGAATGACTGCCGAAGCAGCAAAGCTGGGAGCCGATGCCATTGTTGAAATGCGCTTAACTACTTCGCAAATCAGCCAAATGGCTTCTGAAGTATTGGCATACGGTACGGCTGTTAAGTTTTAATGACAATCTTAAAACTTGAACCAGGGGTCAACCATTTTCTTCAATGATGACTCCGAGTGATGTTTAAATTCATTGCTATGGGAATTATATCGATAGTCTTTTATCCATGATGTATGGTGCTTCGCAATATTGTCAATAGCATCAATAATATAATTGATTTCTGCTTCGGTCATCACAGGATGAACACTTAAGCGAATCCATCCGGGTTTTTCTGAAAAATCTCCATGATCAATTTTTTCGGTAATCTTATGCGAATAATCTGGCGAGACGTGCAAAAGATAATGTCCGTAGGTGCCTGCACAAGAGCAACCACCTCTTACCTCAATGCCGAAGAGATCGTTCAATAATTTTACACCCAGATTGTAATGCAATCCATCAATATAGAACGAGATAACACCCAACCTGTCTTCAAGATGACCGGCCAGTATATGAAGTCCCGGAATATTCTTTAATCCGGTAAATAATAATTTGACCAGTTCCTTTTCTCTTTCAAGCATAGCATGGATTCCCATTTTCTCTTTCAATCGAATGCTAAGTGCTGACTTCATGGTTTGCAAAAAGGCAGGCGTTCCACCATCTTCCCTGATTTCGATATTATCGAAAAAGCTGTATTCCCCCCATGGATTAGTCCATTTTACGGTCCCTCCTCCCGGATTATCAGGCGTCTTATTTTTGTATAAATCAGAATCAAAGACCAAAACAGCTGCCGAACCGGGACCTCCCAGCATTTTATGAGGGGAAAAATAGATGGCATCTAATCTTTCAGCCTCATTTGACGGATGCATATCAATTTTTACGTAGGGAGCCGAATAAGCAAAATCGACAAAACATAATCCTCCTTGTTTATGCATTCTTTTTGCTATCTCGTGATAAGGCGGTTGCAGTCCCGTAACATTGGAACCGGCAGATACAGCCGCTATTTTTATTTTTCGTTCTTCATATTTGTGCAGCAATCTGTCAAGATCTGTCAGGTCCACCATACCTTGTTCATCCGGTTCAATACAAACCACATCTCCTATTGTTTCCATCCAGGATGTGTGGTTTGAATGATGCTCCATATGAGTCACGAATATCACCGGTCGCAATTCTTCGGGTGTGCTAACATATTTTCGCAACTTTTCCGGAAGCTTCAGGCCGAGGATTCGCTGGAATTTATTAACAACTCTCGTCATGCCCGAACCTGTGGTCAGAATAATGTCTTTCGGGCCGGCATTTACATGCTCTTTGATAATATGCTGAGCCTTGAAATAAGCCTGAGTCATGATGGACCCTGAAAAGTTGGTTTCTGTGTGCGTATTGGCCACATAAGGGCCAATTTCTTGTTGCATTTTATTTTCTATTGGCTGATACAATCGGCCACTGGCGGCCCAGTCAGCATAAATCATTTTCTTTAATCCGTAAGGCGTATCGAAACTGACATCCGACCCAATAATTTGCTCCCTGAAAGGCTTAAAATAATTCTCTGATTTACTCATCTTTTTATGGGCTTAAAAAGTATGCACTTAATGTTTTGCAAAAGTACTCAAATCATGGATAGATTTTATTTGAATTCAGGAACTTCTCCAATATGGTGCTTCTTCTTTGATCTTTTATGAATCGTCTCATAAAGCAGGTCTATATCTACTGCCAAAGTTGGATTTGGGAAAACATAGAGGTAAACACCCGGGTAGAGTTTGATTTTTGGAATTAATTTGTTCAGGTCAACCCCCGCAATTTTATTACTATCTGGAATTGACGGAAGGTTAAGGTTCAGGCTGGTCCGGGCAAGTGGTTCGATTCCCAGGAAATCCTGTTTAAACTGCTCTTTACCTGGCCAGGGATATACAGATACGACTGGTAGGGAATAGGGTGCAAGGGACAAAACAATGGGGGCTAAAGTGTCTGCGCCATTCACAACTACATATCCAATGGCCCGGCTCAATTGTGTTGCAAAAAGGGTGTCACCCGGATTGATTGACTTCGATGCAAAAATAGCCTGATGTATCGCTGAGTGTATAGGACCTGGTTACAAGATCAAATATGTATGCATTTATTATGGCTTCACCTGACTCATCCACTACACGACCTACCGGCCGATAGATTGTTGGCATTTGCAATCTGGCAATAAACCAGAAAGTAAAATCAGTATGGATAGGCATTTCAGCATGCCTGATACTTACTCAAGAATATTCATGGATTTAAAATCATCCTGATTAATAACTTCGACAGCTTTATTAAAGGCGTTATTCTTCTGGTTTATAATTTGGAAATAGGCACTTGTATTCCACATGTCACGGGCAATTAAGGCTTTGGTTTGCAAGGCAATCATAGGAGCCGATCGGGTCGCTTCTGTAGAATTTATATCCATTCCTTTCGAATAAGCATAGGCTTGTAAATCTTTAAAAGCAACTTCCTCATCAAAATTATTGATAAAATCTTCTACGGTTGTGTACCGGATTTTGAGTTCCTTTCTATGGTCTTCAACATATTGCAATGCGAATTCAATAAGGATGCCTTTTTGAAGTAATCTTGTGTAATAAGTAGAATTATACTGGGTGTCAAGCGGAACATAAATATCAGGCATTATTCCACCGCCTCCATAAACAACCCGATTGTTGGGAGTATAATATTTCAGCGAATCGGGAAACGAAATACTATCGGGATGGATAACTTCTCCTGATTCGAAACGATCAATAATTTCTTTCTGATAAGCTTCAATGCCTTTATCATAAGGTTTCTGAATACTGCGGCCCGTTGGGGTATAATACCGGGCAATGGTTAAGCGAATGACAGATTGATCTGGTAAAGAGAAATCGCGTTGCACTAACCCTTTTCCAAAAGTACGCCTGCCGATGATTACAGCCCGGTCCCAATCCTGCAAAGCCCCGCTGACAATTTCGCTGGCTGATGCTGAACCTTCATCTGTGAGAACCACTAATTTTCCATGCTCAAAACCACCTTTATTAGTGGACAGGGCTTCTCTTCTCGTGCTCGATTTCCCCTCTGTGTAAACAATCAGTTTATCAGTACTTAAAAATTCATCGGCCAAATCGATGGCTTCGTTCAAGTATCCGCCTCCATTACCTCTTATGTCCAAAATCAGACTATGCATTCCATCATTTTGTAAATCTTTTAGCGCTTTTTTAAATTCGTTGACCGTGGTCGCAGCGAAACGATTTAGCTTGATATATCCAATTTCAGGCGTAGCCATATAGCTGGCATCCATACTGAAAATGGGTATTTTATCACGGGTTATGGTAAATTCCAGTAAATCTTTGACATCCTGTCTTTTTACTTTAATCTTCACTTCAGTTCCCTTATCTCCCCTTAATCTTTTGATCACCCCTTCATTGGTGATGCCAACACCTGCTACCAGTTCTTCATCGGCATAAACAATTTTATCTCCTGCCTGAATACCAACCTTTTCTGAAGGGCCGCCTGAAATTGGGGAAATGACCATAATAGTATCATTCAGGATGTTGAACTGGATACCAATTCCTTCAAAATCACCCCGTAAGGGTTCATTCACGTCCTTCAGGTCTTTTGCCGGAATGTAAACCGAATGAGGGTCGAGATCTTTTAGTATGCCAAGGATGGCATCAGTAATCAGGCGATCATCACTTAATTTGTCAACATAGCGGCTAGATATGATATCGAGTGCAGTATTTATTTTGTATTGTGATGCTTGGCTGAAACTGGATTGAGCACGAAGGCTTGATGTAAAAATGCTTATTACGGCAATAAGTAAAAGGAGGAATCTTTTTAACATAGCTTGCTGGTTTATCAGAGATTTATTGAACGTGGTTAAATTACGAAGCATTTGGGCTTATGGTGTGTTTGTTCGATGAAAAAGCATGAATTTAATTTTTTTTAAGCTTTACTAGCCAAACATCTTTCAACAGGATTAATTAATTTCACCAACAGTAATTGACCCGAATAAATTATAAAATCACTTGTTATGAAATCACTCCGCCTCTGGATCATATGCTTTGGAATCACTTCGATTTTTGCCTGTAAATCTTCTCAAACAATAAAACAACCGGCCAGTGCAATTGTCGATATTACTATTTTGCAAATCAATGATGTGTATGAAATCGGTTCTGTTGAAAAAGGACTCTACGGAGGACTAGCGAGGGTAGCTACTTTGCGCAAAAATCTCTTAAAGGATAATCCTAATGTTTACACCGTACTGGCAGGGGACTTTTTAAGCCCTTCACTACTTGGCACCCTGAAATATGAAGGTCAGCGAATCAAGGGTAAACAAATGGTTGAGACCCTGAATAGCCTTGGTCTTGATCTGGTAACTTTCGGAAATCATGAATTTGATTTGAAAGAAAATGAGTTGCAGGATCGAATGAATGAATCAACATTTGATTGGATATCCGCCAATGTACTCCACAAAACTATGAGAACTGCCAAGCCATTTGCCAAAATGATCGGGGAATATGACTATCCGTTTCAAGAGTATATGATCAAAGAATACTCAAACGATATTGGAGCCATGGTCAGGGTTGGCTTTTTGGCCGTAACCGTACCATTTACAAAAAAAGACTGGATTATTTATCACGATCCTGTCGGAAGGGCTGCTGACGTATATAATTTCCTGAAAGATACTTGTGATATCGTCATCCCCATTACCCATCTCAACCTGGCTGATGATAAAAAGCTTGCAAAACAAATTCCTGATGTACCGCTAATTATTGGTGGCCATGAACATACTAATATGTATGTCCCGGTTGGCAATGTCAAAATCGCCAAAGCAGATGCCAATGCCCGTACTGCCTACGTACATCATTTTTCATACGATACCCGGATGGACACCTTTAGCTTTAGCTCTGAATTAGTAAGTATCGATACATCAATAGCAGAAGACCCCACCGTGAAGGCAATTGTTGATAAGTGGGAACTCATTCAGGATAAGTTATTTGCTAAGGAAGGCTTTGATAAAGATGAAGTCTTGCTGCATATTGATGGCATGGCTGACGGACGTGAAAAATCTATCCGCTATGGTCAGACAAACCTGGGAATGATGATTACTCGAGCCATGATGTATGCCTGCCCACAGACTGATTGTGCTGTGCTCAATAGTGGTTCAATCCGGATTGATGATCAATTGACGGGTGACATCACTCAATACGATATATTGAGAACGTTACCTTTCGGTGGTAGTATTGTTGAAGTGGATATGAAAGGTGCTTTATTAGAAAAAATCCTCGAAATCGGTGAAATGAACGCAGGTATTGGCGGGTATTTGCAAAGAGCACAGGCAAAACCTAATCAATATAAAGAGGGTCAGTGGTTACTTAACAATAAACCACTTGATCAGACTGCTGTTTACCGTGTGGCTATTTCCGATTTTCTACTCACCGGAATGGAAACAAATTTTGCATTTCTTACCAGAGATAATCCCGGCATAATAAAAATTTACGAGCCTGATATAAATGATCCGAAAGACCTTACATCTGATATCAGAAAAGCGGTCATTGCTTATCTTAGAAGTCTTTGATTTTAAAGTTGAATAAGGAATCATTTTTTGTGATTGCTGTTTATTAAGAACCTATGTTTTTGAGTATTGATGTCAGCACAATGGAATTTGTAACAGAAGTTCTGTCAGTGCTTCTGTTTTCAGGGATTAAGTTTCTGCTTGGTCTTGGGCTTGTCATATTATATGATTTTAGTTTTTGGTTCGGATTTACCGTAACTGTTGTCGGTGGAACCGGGGGGCTGTTTATCTTTTTGATTTTTGGTCCCGGCATTGACCGCTTATGGAATAAAATGCCCTGGCGGAGAAATAAAATCAGACGGAAATTCACATGGAGCAGGAGGTTGATTGTCCGGATAAAACAAAATGGTGGTTTAATTTTCATTGCCTTGCTCACCCCGCTTATTCTAACTATTCCGCTTGGCGTTTTTTCCTCCTTGTCTTTAGGCTATAGCTGGAAAGAAATTGTTCCCAGTATGATCCTATCCATCATGTTTTGGTCTGCCTTGATTCTTGGCCTTTACCATCTGATTGGTTTCGACCTGAGCAAAATGCTTGAAGAATTAATTTTCAATTAGTGGTTTTCTGATTTCAGCCGGGTCAGGCTTTCTGTTTTGTTTTCAGTATCAAAATACCGGAATTGGATTTGCCCGGATTGTATTCTGATAGAAGCAATGGCCCGGGTTTGTAATCCCGGATATGGTTTCAATCCCTGGCGACCGACCTTCTTTTCGTAACTTTCTTCAACGTTAAATTGCCAAAAATCATCTTCTCCTGTTTTGCCCGAAGAGATCATCTCGCTGTATCGCAGGGCACTGGCATCTCTTACTATTTCAGGATACAACATAGCTGATGACCAGAGATGTGCTTTCGCAGGGTCTGCTGTTTCGAGATGCCGTTGAACACCGTCCCAACGCATTACAATCAAACGCATTTTTGTATTAAGTTCGGCAAGCACCAAGGTAAAGGGTTCAATTCCTTGCAGCGAATAGTTTTCAAGGAAGTCGTCAAGATCAGGATATCGCAAAGCATCGGTCAATATCAGGCCGCGGCTTTTTCTATAAGGGGGCCTGGGTTTGTGTGGTCCGAAAGCACCATTTAGCAAACAAGCAGTCCGGCCATTGTTATTCACACCCAGCCAGCTACCACCTCGCTCCCCGTCAACGGGCATCAGCACTTTGATGAAACCAAAATCGCGGATTTGTGGCAACGAAGCCTTTGCCCTCTTGATACTTTCATCCCGGTTCGAAGTCAGCAAAAAACTACCTGTGCTTAAGGGATAATAGCTGAGCGTACACATGGTTTATTCCGGATTCCAGTCCAATAATTCATCCACGCTGTTATAAGAAACTGAATGGTAATTAGGTCTTGCTTTTTTGTAAATCTCCAGAGCCATCTGCATGCCTTTTCCCGTTTTAATCAAGGCAGAGTAAAGCGGCATCAGGAATTTCCTGCGGCCTACATTCACTAAAAACGAATCAAGTACCGGGTAAGCCGGCTCATATTCATGTTTGATAGCGAGCCCAAGCCACAGAGCCAGGATTTCTGAATTACCGGATTTGCTAAAATGATAAGCGGCATCCAATTGGTTCATTTCGCTTAATGACAAGCTATCCGGCATTTTGCGCAGAAAATGCTGCCATTCATGAGAGGACCAGGTGCTTACTGGCAATGCCTCCAGATTTGTTCCGTTTTGCCAGTCTGTGATGGATTGTTCCACTTTTACGAAAACATCAGAATGCGGAATATCAATATCATCGGGGATACCGGTTTCGTAAATCCATTGGTTCATGTTCAGGGCCTGTCTCAGTGAATCGTTTCCATTGATCAGGTATTGTTCGGCATAATCCAAAAAGGCTTCTGTTGTCATACTTTGGAAGGCATGCGTATTGAAATACTGTTTTAAGAAAGCATCCCAGGTTTCGCGTCCGACAACCTTTTCGATATGTCGCAACAGGGCATACCCTTTTTCATAAGCGATATCGGTCATACCGTCATCCGGATCGCGGCCATCTAATTGCAATTTCAGGTGCGTGTCAGCCGATTTACCTTCTTTGCTTAGCCGTGCGGTTTCGTCCACTAAGTCCTGATAACCCAATTGGGCCAGCATTTCAGCGTAGGCCTTTCCTTTCAATGCTTCGGTGATCCTACGTTCAAAATAAACCGTAAAACCTTCGTTCAGCCAGAAGTCGTTCCAGTTGGCATTGGTTACCAGATTACCCGACCAACTGTGAGCCAGTTCATGCGCCACCAAAGCCGTCAGCGAGCGGTCACCGGCAATAACAGTTGGTGTGGCAAAAGTTAGTCTTGGATTTTCCATACCGCCAAACGGGAAAGAAGGAGGCAATACAATCAGATCGTAACGGTCCCAACGATATGGGTCATACAGGCTTTCGGCTGTTGTCAGCATATCTTCCATTTCGCCAAATTCCCAGGCGGCCTTTTCAATAATCTCCGGTTCGGCATAAACACCTGTTCGCGGTCCTTCTGACCGGAAGACAATATGGCCGATAGCCAACGCCATCAGGTAGGAGGGAATGGGCTGTTTCATAGTGAAGTCGTATTGCCCGTCCGGATCCACTTCTTGTGGGTTCGAGGCACTCATCAGGGCTAATAGACCTTTCGGCACTTTTACTTTGGCATTATACGAAAAACGAATGCCCGGGCTGTCCTGAATCGGTATCCAGGTACGGGCTAAAATGGCTTCAGATTGGGTGAACAAAAAAGGATGTTTTTTACCCGCTGTCTGCTGAGGATCCAGCCATTGTACACCGGCTGCTTCGGGATGGGTTTTGTATTCAATACTGATATTTTTTGTATCCGGTTCAATACTGATGGTCAGGGAACGTCCCATAAATTCATCGTCATCACCCAAAGTCCAATCGGTTTTCATGCCACCATCTCGGGTGACTCCCAGAATATCCATATCCCGGGTGTCTAAAATAATTTGAGAGCCCCGGCTTTTATTGTCTATGGCATAGGTAGCTGTTCCATGAATTAGGTGTGTATCGAAATCAACCTCGATATCAAGATCAAGATGCGTGATAACTGCCGCATCAGGTTTGGCATAAGTGTGGGAATCGTTTATCTCCATGTTTTTTTCAGTTTTATTTTCGTTTGACGAATGACAAGCGTTTAATGCAATTGCAATCCATGCGACTGCAGCGAATTTGAATATTTTCATAATAAATGGCATGATTGAATAAGCTCCGCCAGATTGTAAGCAGGGAGGCACAAATTTACTTTTTTTTAGCCGATATATTTATCCCGCTCCAAGTATATCCTGATAAACCATCATAAAATGACAAGCACTGCCGATCAGCACAAAGACATGGAAGATGACATGGTTGAAAGGCAAATGCTTGAGCTGATAGAGCAAAGCACCGAGGATATACGACAGGCCACCGGCTGCCAACAGGATAAGTCCATGCTGCGACATGGCAGCCATCATGGGTTTCAGGGCTATGATTACCACACAACCCATGACGACATAAGCAATGGTGGATGCCAGCCCGAAGCGACCGGTAAAGAATAATTTAAAAATGATGCCTGCCAGAGCCATCGTCCAAATAATGATGAGCATGGTTAACCCCCAGAATCCGCCAAGCGTAATAACCGCCACAGGCGTATAGGTGCCGGCTATTAAAACATATATAGCGGCATGATCGAAAATATTCAGGCGCTGGCGTTTTACCAGGTTGGTGGAAGCATGATAGAGTGTGGAAGCAAGGTAGAGCAAAAGCAAGCTGAAAGCAAATATTGAGGCTGCTATCAGGGCAGCGGTATCCTGCATGGCGGCTGCTTTTTGCAGGAGCAGAAAACCGGCAGGAATGCTCAGAATGAAACCCAGCCCATGCGAGTAAATATTCAGTTTTTCTTCCCCGGCTGTGTATCGGCTTATTGTTTTGGTCATCGTATGGCTTTGCCGAACAAAGGTAGGAAGATAAGGGAACACTCCTTAAACCTGAACGCTATGATTTTTATCATAAAATACTTTAAAGGTTTAGGCGTATGTTAGCAACAGTATTTAATGAAACTAAAACCATTGTTATGAAAAATTTGATTGTATTATTGAGTGCCTTGTGCCTCGTGTTTGCTATGCCATCATGCTCGCAAGGCAACGAAGGCAATGAATCAGACGACACCCAAGCCAATGCCGATTACACAGGTAATACCGGCATGTCGGCCATTAATGATGACGAATCGCAACAAACCATTTTACAGATTGCAGCCGGCAACACTGATTTTTCTACCCTGGTTGCGGCAGTCCATGCTACCGAGATTGAAGATGTTTTATCCAATCCCGGACCCATCACCCTTTTTGCCCCGAATAATGAAGCATTCGACAAATTACCGGAAGGCACACTGGATGATCTGCTGAAACCGGAGAACAAGGAGACCCTCCGGAATATTTTGTATTACCATGCTGCGCCAAGTGTTTATAAAGACAATTTGCTGAACAATGGACGTGAAATTTATGAAGCCAATGGCGATAATGTGCTGATTGAAGTAGCCGATGATGGTTCCGTCACCGTTAATGGTGCGAACATTATTGCTACCGTTAGTGCCAGCAACGGAGTAATCCACATCATTGATCAGGTGCTCTTGCCACCCGAGAAATAGGGATAGCTAAGCAGATTGTCCTACTGAAAAGCTGTACAGTCATTTTGTATTTTCAAAAAGCACGCAATCAGAATCGCTAATTTGCACACCCTGATTTCCAGTTATTCAATTCCCACCATTCCTTGTATTTTTACCCCATCATGGCAATCATCTACATCATTAATGGCCCGAATCTGAACCTGGTAGGACAACGGGAGCCGGAAGTGTATGGCCGGCAATCGCTGACTGATTTCCTCGAAACCCTTCGCCAAAACGGCAAAGCAGATATCCGCTTGTTTCAAAGCAATGTGGAGGGTGAATTAATTAACTTTATTCAGGAAGCAGGTCGCAAAGCCGATGGCGTGATTCTGAATGCAGGTGGTTACACCCATACAAGCGTAGCCATTGCCGATGCAGTGGCTGCCATCAAAACGCCTGTGCTTGAAGTACATATTTCCAATATTTTCTCCCGGGAGAAAGAAAGACACGTTTCCCTTTTATCGAAATATTGTGTCGGTATAATCAGTGGTTTGGGCCTTGATGTGTATCGCCTGTCGCTCGATTTTCTGCTTCAGCGGTTGAACCGCTCCGGCTGAAGCTTGTCGAAGGATTTAACCCCTTTTACAAAATATTGCCATAGCAAACTACCTTTGTAATAGCCACTTCGGTCGGCTTGTCCGATTCGATTCCTTTTCACCGCTTTCCGGGCTTTCCTGCGCAGGTTGAGCCAAAGAGCCGGCCTGAAACAGATGGAAATCTGAGCTTTGAGAATCGCTGCGCATTCTTTTGGTCTGCCTGCAAACAGGGCTTTACATGCAGCAAGCCAATCGAGGCCGGTGCGCAGTGGCATAAACCAGAGAAGTTTAGCAAGCGGCATATTTCGCAGAAACATCAGCAGGCTATTGCGGAAATTGAGATAGATTTTTTTCGGATTTCCATGTGGCAGACTTCCTCCACCTACATGATAAACCACCGAAGCAGGGATAGCCATGATCTGATATCCTGCATTTTTCAAACGCCAGCATAAGTCAATTTCTTCCATGTGTGCAAAGAAGTGCGATTCGAGGCCTCCGAAATCATGATATAGTTTTGCCCGTATCATCAGAGCGGCACCGCTGGCCCAGAAAACGGGGATACTGTCATCATACTGTCCATGATCCGTTTCCGTATCATCCAAAATGCGTCCTCGGCAAAAAGTATATCCCAGGGCATCCATCATGCCTCCGCTGCCTCCGGCATATTCAAATTTTTCTTTATCATGCCATGCCCGTAATTTGGGCTGACAAGCAGCTATTCCTGGTTTGCTTTCCATCATTTCTACCAGGGGGCTTATCCAGGTCTTTGTTACTTCTACATCCTGATTCAACAATATGAAATAATCGGCTTCTACCTGCTCTAAAGCTGCATTATAGCCTCCGGCAAAGCCCAGATTTTCCTGCAAGCGGATGATGCGGATGGAAGGGAAGTGTTTTTCGACAAAAGCCACTGATTCATCGGTCGAAGCATTATCGGCCAAAATAATTTGCTGATTCGGATAAGTAGCAGCCAATACGGAGGGCAGAAATTGTTTGAGAAACATTTGCCCGTTCCAATTCAGAATTACAATGGCTACAGATGGCATAGTGGGCTTAGACATGATTTGCTAAAATAGCAGATTCCGCATTATCAGGTTGCACGTTTGTGTTTCCATCGATTATGACTCCATAGCCAGAGTTCAGGTTTTTTAAGGATAATTTTTTCCAAAAGTTGGACATGCTTTTCGGTGATGCTGTATTTCGGACTTACGGCAGGATGATCTTCTATTACATGGAGGGTTATAGAATAATAGCCGCGCCTCAATTTTTCTGCTTCGGCAAACAGAACAGGTCGTCCGGTTCTTTTTGCAAATCCTTCCGGCCCGGTCGTTATGTAGGTGTCCTGATTCAGGAATTTCATCCAATGACCGCTTCTTCGATTTGCCGGATGCTGATCTGATATCAGACCTATCATATTCGGGTGGAAAAGAATTTTCTCAATATTCCGTGATATGGTTTTTGCTGATTCCATCCACATGCCCGAACGTTCGCGGCACTTTTTAATGAGTTGATCTACCCGCTTATTTTTTTGCGGCAGATAAACCCCGACTAAAGTAAACGGAACCTGAAGGGAAAATCCCGCACTGCATAGTTCCCAATTTGCATAATGGCTGCTTATTAATATCAAATCCTGATTGGAGGCCAGATAGGATTGATACAATTCGTGATTGGTAATAAATACCCGCTTCTTTATTTGCTCTGGGCTCATGCTGAATGTTTTGGCAGATTCAACTATCTGATCGGCCAGATACCGGTAGAATTTGCGGGCGATGTCTTGTCTTTCAGCCTTACTTTTTTCAGGAAAAGCATTTGTAAGATTTTTGAAAACAATTTTTTTCCGGTAAGCGGGAAAATAATATAAAAGGACAAAAATAAAATCGGCAAAAAGATAAGCAACCCGCATCGGGAGGATAGCAAAAAAACGAATCAAAAGCCAGACAAAGAGGTAAGCCGGAACATTCATAATAAAAAAATCAGCATGGAATGGCTGCTAAATTAATCATATCATCGGGGATATTGACCGGATGGTTTGGTTCCGAAATTTGGATCGGGGTTTGTTTTATCGAGATCATTCGAATTGTACATTTCAAAATTCTGATAGAGATCCATTTTCCAGCGTTCATTATGAATTTCGCCAGTGGCATCTGAATGAATCAGAAAATAATCGTTGTTGCTGAGGTCTTTTTCAGAAAACACAAAGATGACATTCGTTTCATTATTTGGTATCCGGTTATATTGCCAGATTTCGTATGGTGCGGCATTAGCCTCCGAGGGGCTGGCGGTGATTTCTGTTGGCGGGCCGTATTGAATATAAACCCGTCCGCGGTCTGTGAGATAACCGGCCCGATTGCTGGTTTCATACAGTCTGTCCGCATAATCAACCGCTTGTTTATGACGAGACCAGGCTTTTTCAGGATTTTCCAGATTACGGATCAGCCAGAAATTGTAAAAGAATTTTTTCTTCATTTCCGGCTGATCTATTGTCAGCAAATCGGCAATGGCTCTTTGCTCAACGGCTGAGGCAATAATTTTCATGGTGGGGAGATAATCAGCGATGTCTTTATCGGTCATAGCCTCCACAAAAGTTTGATCTATATCGGTCAGGTAAAGATTCTGTAAATCGGCAACTTCATACCGGCTGCTCCTTTGAAAAAATGCTTTATTAGTTGCCAATAAGGTATTGTCTCTCGAACGCACTTCAAGCACCAGGTCGTAATTTCCGGAAGGAAGTCCATGAATGTCCATGCTGGCTAAAATGGGAATTACTGCCTGCCCTTTCCGTTTCTCTGCGAGTTGAAAAGTCCCTGCAGGATTTTTATTTCCATGTTGGTGAATGCTATAGAATAAGGCCAGATCCTGGCCAAGATAGGTTTTGCCTGGTAAATACACTTCGGCATAGAAAAGAAGGGTATCCCGGCCGTCAGGATAATAGGAGAAAAGGTCAGGTTTCATTAAAAAACCATTTCTTACCAATTCATTGTCTTTTTTACTGGCTTGATAATGATCCAGGAGAATCAGGTCGCTCATGAAGGCCTCCTGATTGTTCTTGCTTACTTTAAGCGCTTTGTTTTGAATTTCATTTTGATGCTGGTCATTAAACAGGTCACTGACTTTTACTGACAGGGAATAATTCCCCGGATCAATGGCAATACGTCTGACGGTTTCAATGGTAAATTGGCGGTTCAGGGTATCAACTGCCGGTGCGGATAGCAATTTGAACTGATCGAAATTTTTAAGCTGATCTCCGTCCTCAATAAAAATGTTCACCAGGCTACCGCTCTGCCATTTACCCGATTCATAATGCCAGGTTAGGGTAGAGGCTTCAACACTGATGTAAACTTCCACGTATGGCTCATAAGCTGAATTGTAGAAAACAGACTGGTGCTCATACACTACCGGTTTTTGTGCAATCAGAGTAGGTCCCGATAGCAGCAGCAAAAAAATGAATAGCGGGTAATGTTTTATCATTGAATACATCCTTATCAAATATACGGATTAATATACGATTTTTGCCTTGACTTCAGAATAAACCGTCATCAAACCATCAAAGAATGAAAAAGCAATTGCTCATTGAATTACCCTATTGCCCACCAGTCTCCTTCTTTGTATTATACCTGCATTTTGAAACTGTTTGCTTTGATATTTGGGCTAATTATGAAAAGGCAAGTTATCGTAATCGCTGCCATATAGCCGGAGCAAACGGACTGCTGAGGATGAGCATTCCGCTGCAGCGTGGCAAACATCAGCACCGGGCTTTTAAGGAAGTGCTGATACACAATGAATCAGCCTGGCAGGTTTTGCATTGGACCAGCATCTGTTCGGCCTACCGGCAATCTCCTTATTTCGAATTTTTTGAAGATTCACTTTATCCTGTTTTTCATCAGCAACAGCCCAAACTATTTGATTTTAATCTGGCCTTGTTTGAATGGATTATCCAACAACTACGTTTTGAAAAAAAATGGGCATGTACAACATCCTATGAATCTGAACCCGCGCCAGGCATCATGGATTTACGCAACTGCTTAGCTCCGAACCCGGAAAAATCAAAAATTCCTTTCTCATTCAGGCTTCCTGTTTATCATCAGGTTTTTGATGACCGGTACGATTTTTTACCAGATCTTTCGGTACTTGATCTTTTGTTTAATGAAGGACCAAAGGCGGCTCCATTAATCCGGGAGGCATCAAGAACAATTTGATGATTTTCCCCTATGACAACCTTTTATTTTTATTGTATTTTCGCTTCAGCATGATTTGTGTCAAAAGACTAAGTTTCACGATAATAATATTTCTGATTGGTCTATCCCTTCGGGGGCAGCAATCTTTTGACAGGCAAGCAGAGAAAGTCGGCAACATCGGTTTGTCGGTCACTAATGTCGGGACCATCGGGCGACCGGATGTGCGTAACGATCCGCAGGGTGATCCTTCCATGGAATATCCAATTAATTCTGGCATCGAACATTTGTTCGAAGGAGGTTTATGGATTGGTGCTCAGGTGAATGGTCAGACAGCCGTTTCAACGGCTACAGTCGATGCACCTTCCGGATATACTACCGGTGGGTCTGGATTTGAAATGACAGCTGAAATCGGGCAAAGCATTAAACAAAGATCAACTTTACCTACCAGCGAACATTTTTCTTTCGATGCCATTTCTCATCAGGATCTGGTGATGGATTTTTCAGACAAGAATACCATTGTACCGGGTACCAATACGCAGATAGCCGATCATAACCTGCCACTATATGCTGATGTGCATCTCGAAACCTATGCATGGAATTATTCCTTTGCCGATTATTTTGTCATCATGTCTTACGATATTACCAATAACTCAACCGATACCTGGGATTCGGTTTATCTTGGCCTTTGGACCGATTTAGTGGTCAGGAATATAAATGTGGCCACAGATGGAGGGGCCGCTTTTTTCAATAAAGGAGCCGGAGGATTTATCGATTCTATGCAAGCCTTGTATGCTTTTGATGTAAACGGTGATCCCGGTTATACGAACAGTTATGGTGCATCGCAGATTTTGGGGGTCAATTGGCGGGGTATATTCATGCATCCCGATAATGCTGATTCAATTCAGGGATTGGGGTTCACAGTTCCAACAGTTTTTGCCAATTTCTGGAATTTCCGCTCTTTTGACGGAACCGAATTCGGTGCTCCTGCCAATGATGTTGACCGATATGAAAAGTTATCATCTGACCACAATTGGAATGATCCAGGGCTGGTAACAGGCATTCAAAATCCTTCGAACCGGGTACAGTTACTTTCCATAGGACCGATTAGGGAAATAGCTCCTGGAGAAACCGTGAACTTCACACTGGCCATAGTGGCTGCTCATCAAATGGAAACAGGCGGAACAACAGGGCCGCAAATGGATACAAAATTTGCCCGAACCGAACTATTCGAACACCTTGGCTGGGCCAAAAGAACCTATGCAGGGGAAGATTTAAACAACAACGGAATGCTCGACCCCGGGGAAGACCTGAACCATAATGGTAAACTCGATCGCTATATCTTACCTGAACCACCCGATATCCCCCACGTGAAAATAATTCCTGATAATGGGACCGTGGAAGTTTATTGGGATAATTCAGCAGAATATTCAATAGACCCGATTTCTAAAAAACGTGATTTTGAAGGGTACCGGATTTACCGTACAAATGCAGGAGACGACCAGCAAAGCAACTTGATTAGTCAGGCCAACCTGATTGCACAATTTGATAAATCGGGAGATAATATCGGATACAATAACGACTTCGATGCCGTGAAACTGCCGGAAGCAAAATATTTTGAAGGTGACACGATCCCTTATTCCTATAAAATGACCCTCGACAATCTGTTGAACGGCTGGCAATATCTCATTATGATAACTGCTTTCGACTCTGGAGATGAAACATTGAATATCCCTTCCCTTGAATCATCTTATATCGCCAATTCGTATCGGGTTTGGCCTGGTACTTTAGTTGATCTTGCCGATACAGCATCACCAGCGGTTTATCCTAATCCTTATCGTTTGCAAGCTGCCTGGGACGGTTCATCCTCGAGAACACACAAACTCTATTTTTATAATCTCCCTGCACTGTGCACGATTACCGTTTATACCGGCTCGGGAGATGTTGTGGCTGTGCTGGATCACGATTCCGGCACTTATACCGGTGACGATATTCAATGGTATGATAACTATGGTGGTGATGACACAAAAAGAAGTATGACCGGTGGAGAACATGCCTGGGATATTCTCACACAGAGTAAACAGACGATTACACAGGGTTTGTATTTCTTCAGTGTGAAAGACTTATCCACCGGTGTATTGAAACAAGGTAAATTTGTTGTGTTGAAATAAAAATTACTTAAACTAAAATAATAGGATATGAAACGTATTGTACTCTTAATGTTCACGGGAATTCTTGCTGTTCAGTTATCAGCCCAACCACTCACAAAAATTGCAGATATCCAAAAAATCAATGATCAGGATCTCATTCAGGGTAATGACTTATCTTATATGAATGGCGACACTGTAACCATTCAGGGCATTGTTACCTTCAACCCTTGCTATTATGCATTATCAACCAGCGGTTCAAGAATAGGAACCTGGTTGCAGGATACAGCAGGAGGAGCCTGGAGTGGAATTCATATTTTGATGGAACCCGGTTTGGTGGGCTATTCGGGAACGATGTCTGATATGAATAATGACATTAAATATCTCGATAATTTCGTCATTGGTAATGAAGTAAGATGCACCGGTATTGTATCGGATTATTCCAATAATTCGCAAATTCTCTTATTACCTGTTCAATCCACCATTCAAAACCTCGGTAATATGCCGGCACCGAAAATAGTAACTGTCGATAGCTTCATGCAAAGTGACGGTGCCGGAGGACAAACTTTGCAGAAACTGACCGGTGAAAAATGGGAAGGTGTTTATGTCGAGTTGCAAAATGTAACCGTTGTGGATATTCAGCAAAGCGGGTCGCGCTGGTATTGGTCTATTCAGGATTCAAAAGGGGATATCTTAAGAATCAGAGATGTGTCCGGTTCTTTCCGCGATGATGCAGGGGACGATCATTGCAACGGTTTTGGCTCTGGGATTTCAGCCACGCCTACCCCTTTTACCCCACCCACGCTTGGCTCTTTCCTTTCATGGATTCGTGGCATTATCATCGAATATAACGGATATTATTATCTGGCTCCGAGAGATTTAACCGATGTTGGCCCCGTGGCAGCAGCTCCACCTGTCATTGCCGATGTTACCAGAACACCGGTGGTGGCTACTTCCAGTCAATCAGTTGCCATTCATGCAAGAATATGGGATCCTGATGGAGTGGTTAACGTGGCTAAACTATATTATTCAATTGGCCTGGGTAACCCGGTGTTTACGGAACTTTCCATGGTGAATACTTCAGGAGATGACTGGTCGGCCACGATTCCATCCAGTAATACCGATTCAACCATAGTTAACTTTTATATGATGGCTGTTGATGATGATTTTGACACGACCACGTCCGAACAAAGTCACTACATTACTTTTGATAATGGTATCAATGATATTTCTCAATTGCAGTATTCGCTTGGCGCAGGTGGTGCCTCCATTTGGAGTGGTGATACTATTCCACAAATGAATGTAAATTGTGTGATAACTTCTACCTTAAATACATACGATCTGGGTTTAGTTGTTGTGCAGGATGGGGCGGCCCCATGGAGCGGTATTATCTTACAAAAAACCACAGGAGATGGTCTAGAGGATTTATTCCGTGGCGATTCAATTATGATAACAAGCGGAGTGGTCACCGAATCATTCGGAGTTACCATGCTTTCAAATGTAAGCTTTACATCGCTGGGTGCCGGAGTAATTCCTGCCATGATTACTACACTTGATCCTGATTCCCTTTTGAGCGGAGTTAATGCCGAACCTTATGAAGGCATGTTAATCCGCTTTAATGATGCGTATGTTTTTTCAAGCAATCCTGATGGTGTGGCAGATTATGGCGAATGGTCTGTTCAAAATGATACAAGCGCCTCTGACGGATTACGTTGCGATGATTATTCATTCGATATCAATTATGGTTTCAACACCGATTCCTTAAGTGTAGGTATGCTGCTACCTTTTATTCAGGGAGTGTTTTACTACAGTTTTGGCAATTGGAAAATGTTGCCAAGAAACCGGGCGGATATCGGAGGCTTTTCAACCCCTTATCCAAAAGATATTACTGCTTTTGCTTTTCTTGGATTAAACCCACAAGTGTTTTGTGCCATTGACCAAAACACGCTAACAATAGGCTGTGATGTACCAAACGGCACAGATGTAAGCAACCTGGAGCCTACGGTTGATTATACCGGACAATATCTGAGTCCCGCAAACCAATCTCAAACTGATTTTACTAATCCCGTGGATTATATGGTTACTGCGCCAGTAGATGGTTCCACAAAACATTATACGGTAACCGTTACCATAGGCGTAGGAATAGATCAACCTGAACTCAGCGATCTGAAAGTATATCCAAATCCGGCAAATGGCAAGACCATGGTTTTCGTATCTCTGAGTCGGGCTGCACAGGTAAAAGCAAGGTTAAGGAGTCTGAATGGACGTTTAGTCGGTATTCAATCGCTTGATCTGCCTGCAGGCGTCAGCAGTTTCGACCTATCGCTCGAAGACATTACACCAGGCATTTATTTATTACAATTGCAGGGAGACGGTTTTACTGCTGTCAGAAAAGTAATGGTGGTTCGATAAATTACAGCATTATATTTGAAACGGAAAAGGCTGCCTGCAGGCAGCCTTTTTTATCGGTTTATTTGATTGAATGAAAAAACAGATTCCTAAGATTGACTCTTTGTCAGGCGATCCAATTCCACTGCAATAATATCCTGCAGGTTTTCATCAACCTGTTCAGTCCTGTCAAAAGGTAATCCGGTAATTTTTTCAAACAATTCGATATAGCGCTCAGAAACACGATTGATAAATTCGTCAGGCATAAAAGGCATTTGCTGACCCTCGAGACCCTGGAAATTATGTTCCATCAACCACTCTCTGACAAATTCCTTTGATAATTGTTTTTGTCTTTCTCCGGATTGTTGTCTTGCCTCGTACCCATCAGCGATAAAGTAGCGTGATGAATCGGGGGTATGCACTTCATCAATCAGGTAAATTTTATCGTCAGCCAAACCGAATTCATATTTTGTATCAACCAGGATCAAACCTCGCTGTTTTGCCATTTCAGTACCTTTTTGATAAAGGGCCAGAGTATATTGCTCAAGCATTTCGTAGTTTTCCCGGTTCACCAGACCTGAATCGATAATTTCCTGTTTGGAAATATCTTCATCATGCCCTTCTTCGGCTTTAATCGTGGGGCTTAGCAATGGTTGAGGAAAGCGATCGCTTTCTTTCATTCCTTCAGGCATAGCGACTCCGCTAATACTTCGTTTTCCATCACGATATTCGCGCCAGGCATGACCGGCCAGGTAACCCCGAACTACCATTTCTACTTTAAAGGGTTCACAGTAACGGCCTATAGTAACCCTGGGATGAGGAACGGATAACACCCAGTTTGGCACAATGGATTTTGTAGCATCCAGAAAATGAGCAGCAATCTGATTCAATACCTGACCTTTGTAGGGAATGGGTTTTGGCAGTACGAAATCAAAGGCTGAAATACGGTCGCTGGCCAACATTACTACATAAGGCCCGACTGTATAAACATCACGGACTTTACCTCTGTAGAATTTTGTTTGACCATTAAAATGAAACTGAGTTTCTTGCAATGCAGAGCTCATAATGGTAGAATTTATTACCGGAAAATCCAAAGATAAATCCAATTGATGATAGTGCAAACTATTCTGTAAATGAAAAAGCCGGAATAATGTGTTTTCCGGCTTTTAATATAGTTTTTGACTTTACTTATTCAACCCAATCGGCTATGAAGAGATTAGTATCATGTCCTCCGCCATTGTTTCGGTTTGAAGAAAAAACAATTTTTTTACTATCAAAGGAAAACATGGGAAAAGCATCGAAGGTGCTGTCAAAGGTAATCCGTTCGAGTTTACTTCCATCTGTGTTTATCATATAGAGGTCAAATGGAAATCCATGGGGATAATCATGATTGGTTGAGAAGATGATTTTATCACCCGTAGGATAATAAAATGGTGCCCAGTTGGCTTGCCCGAGCTGAGTAACCTGATGCAAATCAGAGCCATCAGCATTGCAAATCATCAATTCCATATTGGTTGGAGCAACAAGGCCCTGATCCATTAAGGTTTTGTATTTGTTAATTTCTTCTTCAGTTTTAGGTCTGCTCGTTCTGAAGACCAGTTGGCTACCATCAGGTGAGAAAAAGGCCCCTCCGTCATATCCTAATTCATCAGTGATTTGTCTGACATCACTACCATCGAGGTTCATGGTATATAATTCCAGATCACCACTCCGGTTAGAAGTAAAAACAATTTTGTCTCCTTTAGGTGAAACGGTTGCCTCGGCATCGTAGAAATTATTATCCGTTAGCTGGCTTAAAATATTACCATCAAGATCGGATGTATATATTTCGAAGGTATTGAAGATGGGCCAGACATAATCATTGGTGTCGGCAGGTATTGGAATTTCGGGGCAATTGCTGTCAGCTTTGAAAGTTGAAGCATAGATCACACTCTTATTTCCGGGCATGAAATAACTGCAGGTAGTTCTTCCTAAGCCATTACTTATCGGATGCAATTCAAAAGGTTCATCAGGGGTTTCAGGAATTTTTCCATAAAATATCTGGTCGCAGTTAATTCCTTTTGCAGGATTGGTAATTTGCATGATCAGCATTTTATTATCAAAACTGAAGTATGCCTCAGCATTGTCGCCACCAAAAGTGAGTTGCCTGACATTGGCCAGATGTGTTTCCCCTTCAAACCATAAAGCTTCGTTTGAAGCAGCATTTGTTTTTTGAAGTGAATCGGCATCATTTGAATGCTCATTTTCACTTTGAGTACCTGAATTACAGGCTCCCAAACTAAGGGTACTCAATAAAATTATCAGTGTCTTTTTCATCGTTTAAATTTTGTGTAAAAATAAGTCAATCAGCATAAAAATCAGTTCTTGAAGGCTGTTATTTCTGAAAAATCAGTTTATTCATGCTAAAGGCGATTTATGTAATTTTGAGGCATGCAAAAATCGGGATTATTTTTCGTGGCAATGCTTGCTGTTTTTATGTCAGTTTCTATTATTTCCTGCCATAGTGGATCGCAAAAGCAAGGGAAATCTACGGATGTTAATGATACGATGAAATATAATATTCCTGAATTGAATTATCTGAATAAGCAAATTGAGAGCCATCATGATAATGCCGATTTATTCTATCAGCGGGCAATAATTTGGGAAAATCTTGAAGAATGGAAAAACGCTATTAATGATTTGGGAAATGCGTCAAATCTTGACAGTACATCAGATTATATAGCACTTCGTCTCGCTTCAATTTATATGTCTGCCAACGATCGTAGCCTTCGCTTGCCCAATAGCCAACTTGCTATTGATGTACTCAACAAATTTATTACTACTCAGCCTGACAACCTGAAAGTCAGAAAGCAACTGGCACGCATTTATACCTATGTAGAAATGTATCCTTCCGCTGATAATCAATTAATCGAAGTTATCAAACGATCTCAGCATGATGCAGAGGCCTATTTTTTGAGAGGAAATAATTTTCAAATGATGGGCGACACCCTGCAGGCCATTAATGCATACCAGACCAGTATAGAAGTCAATCCGGAAAATTTTACAGCCCAGTATGAATTAGGATTATTGTTTGATGGTCTGGGTAAAGAGATTGCCCTTGATTATTTCAATAATGCCTTACGTCTGGAACCGGAAAATGAAGATGCCTTATATGCTCATGCCTTATTTTTGCAAAATCATGAACGGTATAAAGAAGCGATTGCTGCTTATCGGGCGATGATAATTTTGAATGCGCAGAATGATGATGCCTCCTATAATGTAGGATATATTTATTTTGTGCTGGATTCACTGGATCTGGCCTATAAGAATTTCGACCGGGTCATTCAACTGGCACCGGATGATGCGGATGCATATTTTATGCGTGGTCATACAGAAGAATTAAGAGGTAATATTGACAAAGCAAGGATAGACTACATTCAGGCATTAAACCTTCAGCCGGATTTTGAATTGGCAAAGGAAGGGTTAAAAAGAGTTGGAAAATAAAACACGAATTGGATGATACATTTAACTTTCCCAGACGGGAGTATAAAATCTTATAAAGCCGGTATAACGGGCATGGAAATCGCTGAACAGATTAGCCACGGGTTGGCCAAGAAAGTATTATCGGTTTTGATTGATGATAAAAATGTGGATACAAATACACCGATTACCCAGGATGCAAGTATCCGCTTGCTAACCTGGGAAGATCCGGAAGGAAAATATACTTTTTGGCATTCATCGGCCCATTTAATGGCGGAGGCTATTCAACAGATATTCCCGGATACCAAATTTACCATTGGCCCTCCGGTTGACAATGGGTTTTATTATGATATTGATCTGGGAGAAAGGCAAATCACAAACGATGATTTGAAGCAACTTGAGCAAAAGATGCTGGAGTTAGCGCGGCAGAAAAACACGTATCAGCGCAAAGAAATGAGTAAAGCTGAAGCTGCAGCATATTATCTTAAAAAAGGCAATGAGTATAAGCAGGAACTGATCTCAGAACTGGAAGACGGAAGCATAACTTTTTACACACAAGGTTCTTTCACCGATCTTTGCCGGGGCCCGCATTTGCCCAACACCGGCTATATTAAGGCAATTAAAGTACTCAGTATTGCCGGAGCTTATTGGCGGGGTGATGAAAAAAATCCCCAATTAACGCGGATATATGGCATCACTTTTCCCAAACAAAGTATGTTGGAGGAATGGGAACTAATGATGGAAGAAGCCAGGAAACGGGATCATAGGAAACTTGGCAAAGAGCTGGAATTGTTCACTTTTGACGATGATGTCGGACCCGGATTACCATTGTGGATGCCTCGTGGTACTGTGATAATAGAGGCTTTAGAAAAGCTGGCAAAAGATACAGAACGGAAAGCCGGTTATGTCCGGGTCAGGACGCCTCATCTTGCCAAAGAAAGCATGTATCTGAAAAGCGGCCATTTGCCTTATTATAAAGAGAGTATGTTCCCTCCGATGGAAATGGAAGGCAATACCTATTACCTGAAAGCCATGAACTGTCCTCATCATCATAAAATATTCGGAGCTATCCAACGTAGCTATCGCGATCTTCCATTACGGATTGCAGAATATGGAACCTGCTACCGGTATGAAAAATCCGGTGAACTGTTTGGCCTGATGCGCGTGAGATCATTGCAAATGAATGATGCCCATATCTATTGCTCATACGAACAATTTGAATCAGAATTCAGGGGAGTCAATGAATTATATCTGAAATACTTCAAGCTCTTTGGCATTGATAAATATTTGATGCGCTTTTCAACACACGATCCGGCAAAGCTTGGAAAAAAATATATTGACGAGGAAACCTTGTGGCTTAAAACTGAAGACATGGTCAGAAAAGTGCTGAAGCGTTCAGGAGTTCCTTTCGTTGAGGTGAAAGATGAAGCCGCGTTCTATGGACCTAAAATTGATATTCAGGTTTGGAGCGCTATCGGAAAAGAATTTACACTGGCAACAAATCAGGTTGATTTTGCCCAAGGAAAACGATTTAACCTTTCTTTTATCAATGCGGATAATCAACCGGAAATACCTATCATTATTCATAGGGCTCCATTAAGTACGCACGAACGTTTTATTGGCTTTTTGATTGAACATTATGCAGGGAACTTCCCCGTTTGGCTGTCGCCTGACCAGGTTGCCGTTTTACCTATTAGCGATAACTATGCTGATTATGCAAAAAGTGTAGATAAATACTTGAAAAATAACGATATTCGCAGCTTTGTGGATTATAGGAAGGAAAAGATAGGCCGGAAAATCAGAGATGCCGAAATGAAGAAAATACCGTACATGCTGATTGTTGGTGAAAAAGAACAAAATTCGCAATCATTGTCTGTAAGAAGACATGGGGAAGGTGATGTAGGACTTATGCCTATGGAAACATTCTCGGATATTATTTGTAAAGAAGCAAATCCAGATATTTAATAACTAAACTAAAAATAATTTTGCGCAGAGGAAGAAGAAAAGCACCTATTAAACGAAATGAAAATTATTCGATAAACAGACGCATACGGGCGGAGGAAGTAAGAGTAATTGGTGATAATATCGAAAATCCGGGGGTCTATACCTTAGAAAAAGCCATTGAATTGGCTGAAGAATTAGGAATGGATTTAGTAGAAATTTCGGGTAAGGCGAAACCACCGGTTTGCAGAATAGTTGACTATAACAAGTTTTTATACGAGCAACGCAAACGTCAGAAAGAATTACAGCAAAAAGCACACAATACGGTTGTCAAAGAAATCCGCTTTACACCCAATACTGACGATCATGATTTTGAATTTAAAGCCCGCCATGCGGAAAAATTTTTAAAAGATGGGGCCAAAGTAAAAGTCTTCGTACAATTTAGAGGTCGTAATATCATGTTCAAAGAAAGAGGTGAGTTAATCCTCTTAAAATTTGTCAAACGACTCGAAGAATTTGGAGACCTTGAACAATTGCCAAAATTGGAAGGGCGTAAAATGATTGCTTTTATTACTCCGGTGAAGAAAAAATAATTTTATTGTGAACAGCAATTTAAATAAGTCAATATTTCTCTAAAAGCATTGGGATTTTCTATACCTTTGCATTTCAAAATTTTTGAGCTCATGCCAAAAGTAAAAACCAATTCAAGTGCAAAGAAACGTTTTCGGGTTACCGGAAGCGGAAAAATTGCGAGACATCACGCGTATCATTCACATATTTTGACAAAGAAAACCAAAAAACAAAAAAAACGATTAGCCAAATCTACGATTGTAAATAAAGTGGATTTGAAGCGTGTGAAAAGATTGCTAAACATCTAAAATATTTAATACTATGCCAAGGGCAACCAATAAGCCGGCATCAAGGCAAAAACGGAAAAAAATAATAAAAAGCGCTAAAGGATATTTTGGTCGCAGGAAAAATGTTTATACCGTTGCAAAGAATGCTGTTGAAAAAGGATTACAATACGCATACCGGGACAGAAAGAATAAAAAGAGAGTGATGAGACGTTTATGGATAGCCCGTATCAACGCAGCTGTGCGTCAGGAGGGTCTTTCATATAGCCGGTTCATGAGTGCATTAAGCAAACATAATATAGACCTAAACCGAAAGACTCTGGCCGATCTCGCGATGAACAATCCCGAAGCCTTCAAGGCCATTGTTGATCAAGTAAAATAAGAAAGTTCAATTTTTCTGAGCCCGTGTGTAAGCGCGGGCTTTTTTATTCCCTGACTTTCCGAAACCATTAATTAATCACACGTATCTTTTTTGTTTGTCGTCAAATAGAAAGCGGCCAACGATAATTTCTTTTAGCTTTACAAACCATTGATGAAAAGTGGTTACTCGTTTACATTCAGGCTAATACTGATGCTATGCATTTTGTGCAACCGGATTTCCGCGGCAAGTGCCCAATATAGCACCGATCATTGGGAAGCTTTATTTACACATACCGGACTTTGGGCTTATCAAACCGGAAGCCCTTCAACAGATCCTGCGTGGAGAAGCACAATGTATAACGATCAATCCTGGCAACATGCATCAGGAAGTTTTGGCTATGGCGATGGAGACGATAGTACCGTTATTCCTGTTGCCAGTTCCTTAATGCTTCGTATCCGGTTTTTTGTAACCGACACTTCTCAAATCAAACGACTGGTATTGATGGCTGATTATGATGACGCTTTTACAGCCTGGCTTGATCAGGTGGAAATAGCCCGCTCAAATATTGGTGTACCCGGTGATTTTCCGGCCTGGAATGCTGTAGCCGATTCTTCTCATGAAGCCAGGGTGTACCGTGGACTGAAACCTGAATTTTTCCCGGTAAACCATAAAGTTCAGTCTACAGTTTTGCACTCAGGTTGGCACGTTTTAGCCATACAAATCAATAATGATGCGATCAAAGATGATCTTTCTGCCAGCTTTGATCTGATGACTATTATCCGTAATCCTGACACGCTTTATGAGGCAAGCCCTGATTGGTTCAGTACACCGTTTCATACGAATTTGCCCATTATTAAAATAAATACCAATAATCAGGTAATTCCGGATCAGCCTAAAATTACTGCTACCATGCAGATCATTGACAATGGTCAGAGCGAGTTGAATTTCTACAATGATGCACCTAATAATTATGATGGGTGGATCGGAATAGAAAGAAGAGGTTCCACATCTCAGTGGTTCCCTAAAAAGCCATACTCAATCGAAACCCGCTATCAGTTTGGCTTTGAGCGAAATGTTTCATTATTGGGAATGCCTGTTGAGAATGACTGGATTCTGCAGAATCCATACAGTGATAAATCTTTGATGCGTAATTATTTAGTTTATAATCTTGCCCGTGAGATGGGGTTGTATTGTACCAGAACAAGATATTGTGAAGTCTGGCTCAATAATCAATATCAAGGGGTATATGTTTTTATGGAACAAATAAAATGGGATAAAAACCGGGTAAATATCGACCATATGCATCTGGATGATAATGCCGGTGATTCGCTGACAGGGGGGTATATCATCAAGATCGATAAAACGACTGCAGGTAGTGGCATCGCTTGGTCTTCACCAATAAGCAGTTTTCAGGGACAAAGCAAACATTTCAATTATCAATTAGATTATCCAAAATCTTCATACATTACAACCCCGCAGTTTAATTATATCAAAAGCTTTATGGATAGTTTTGAATATGCGCTGAATGGGAATAATTTTCGAGATCCGGTGGAAGGCTATCGTAAGTACATCAATGTCCAGACTTTTATTGACTATTATTTTATCATGGAACTCACCAAAGATGTGGATGCATACCGGTTGAGTACTTACCTGAGCAAACCCCGCAATAGCATGGGCGGGAAACTTGTGGCAGGCCCGGTTTGGGATTTTAATCTGAGTTTCGGAAATGCCTATTATTGCAACGGTTGGACAAGCAGCGGATGGGCCTGGGATAATTGTGCAAAGTCTTCGATTCCTTTCTGGTGGGAAAGATTGCTGCAGGACCCTGATTACAGACAACAGGTGGGTTGCCGTTGGGACCTGCTCAGGCATTCGGTGCTTGATACTACCCGGATTATGGACATGATTGATTCTTGGTATGCTTATATTTTCCAGGCTTCCAGGCGCAATTTTCAGCAATGGCCGGTGATTGGAGCTTATGTCTGGCCAAATTATTATATCGGCCCTACTTATACATCTGAAGTCGATTGGTTGAAAAACTGGATCAGACAACGTATTGAATGGCTAGATACTCATATGCCGCATGGTGATCAATCCTGCCTCACCGCTTCCTGGCCGGATCCATTCATCATTACTGAATTTAATTACCAATCTGATTCATCGCTTAATGGTGGCGATTGGTTTGAAATTTATAATCCCGGTAAAGACACACTCAATTTAGCAGACTGGCAGTGTTCCGATAAAGACTATCATCACCGCTATGTTTTTCCAGCCGGAACCCTTGTAAATCCGGGTGCATACCTGGTGGTCTGCCGCGATACCGCTTTATTTCATTCGCAATATCCCGGTGTCTCTAATATATCCGGTCCTTTTAACTGGGGGCTAGGAAATGGAGGCGATTCCATTATGATTTACGATTCACTGAGTTTTAAACAATATGCTTTTGGATATACACATGCAGACATTTGGGGATCTGACGGGTATGGAAGAACCCGAGAATTAAAGGATTATCATTATAGCGCCAAGGATCCTGACAATTGGTTTGATGGATGCATGGGCGGTTCTCCGGGAAAAGCATTTGAACCTTGTAATCCGGAACTGGCAATTAGTGAAATAAACTACCATTCAGGTATTGACGATGCAGCAGGAGACTGGTTCGAAATGGTAAACTTATCACAACACAGCATTGATCTTTCGGGTTATTATCTGGCTGATGATCATCTGGCGACTGCCTACAAATTGCCTCAGGGTGTAAGTATCAGTCCGAAACAATATCTGCTTTTTTCTCGCGATCCGGCTGCTTTTGCTGTTGTTTACCCTCAAACAGCGGCACCTTTTGGGCCCTTACCTTTCGGACTGAATCATCAGGGAGGGCCGATTCGGATTTTCGATGCCGCTAAACAATTGGTTTATTCATGCATTTATGATGAAAAAGATCCCTGGCCTTCGGCAGCCAATGGTTGGGGATATACAATTGAGCAACTCGATTTCAGCAAAAGTCCTGACGATGGATTGAACTGGGCTAGCTTCTGCCCGGGCGGTTCGCCAGGAAGCAGCACAGTGCTGCCTTGTTTGATTGCAAGCGGTATGGAGCAGATAAAAAACAAAGACGTATTGCTTTTCCCAAATCCTGCGACCGATTACCTTTACTTCATCATTGACAATCCGAAATCAAACATTCAGGTTTCGATTTACAATCTGCTGGGTGAAAGGCTGGAATACTTTCCGGTTAGTACTTCATCGGGTAGCATTGATATCAGCAATTTACCCCAGGGCACTTATATCCTGACCTTTGAACAAGATTCCTCAGCAGATCGATTTAAATTCATAAAACAGTAAAAAAGGTGGCAGATGCCGTGAATGGTTTACCTTTACATGACAGATATATCAGTGAACTTTTGCCGTCAGTATGAAATTATCAGCATCCATTTATTCAAGCACTTCGAATGATCTCGGATCCCTTATCAGGGAGCTGGATGAGCACCGGATTGATTTTTTTCACATCGACTGCAAAGATGATCCTGCTGCCTTCGATGACATTGAAAGCATCCGGCACCTAAGTAAAACCCCCATTGACCTCCATCTGATTACCGCTGAACCGGGAAAATATATGCCTTTCATCAGGGAACTGGGCGTGGAATATGTCACCATTCAATATGAAAACCTGCAGGAAGCATTTTATCCTGAGCCTGTTGGTTCAACGCAATTTGGTCTTGCTCTGATATCAACCACGCCTGTAAAGGTATTTGAATCGTACAGAAATCACATGAAATTTGTCTTGTTTATGACTACAACCCCCGGGGAAAGCGGAGGCGTTTTCAATGAAAAGAACTTTTTACGAATCAGGCAATTCAAGAAAAAATTCCCTTCAAAAAAAATTCATGTTGACGGGGGCGTCAATGAAGAGGTCTCTTTCATTTTACGAAATCTGGGTGTAAATACAGCTGTTACAGGTTCCTATTTATTCGATTCAAGCTATGTTGGCGCAGCCTTACTCAATCTTAAAAGTGATGAAATCAAATCACATTACCACGTAAAAGATTTCATGATAACAAAGGATGAATTACCTTTGCAATTGATTGACAGATTTGATTTTAAATCTGCCATACAGTACATTGAAAATTATAATTACGGCTTCACTTTGATAGTCGATAAAGATGGAAAACTGGAAGGTATTACAAGTAATGCCGACATCAGACGTGGCATATTAGCCCACTTAGACCATTTGGATAAAATTACCGCTTCCGACATTCTGAATAAGCGACCGGTGATTATTGAAGAAAACCGAACCATCAGCGAGTTGATGAAATTAGTGAAGAGATTGCGATTTCCGGTATTGTTTATCCCGGTAGTTGACCGGAATCATTATCTGACCGGAGCAGTAACATTTAATAATTTGATAAAAGGCGAAGCATGATCATTCATTTGAAAAAGGGAATTGATAAGCAGAAAGTGAATAGCATAGCGGATTCACTGCAAGCCATTATCGTTAGCAATAACGGAAAAGCCGTACTGGTTACTTCCTATAAATTAAAATCGGTTCAACCCGAAATAGAAGCATTTGTTGATTCTTATTATATCACCGATTCTGATATGCAACTATCAAGTCGCGATTATCTCAGCGAAAAACGTATGGTTGAGATAGGTAATTTACAGATAGGTGGCAACACAAATAATACGCTCTTGATTACCGGACCTTGCTCGGTTGAATCGGAAGAACAGATTTTCCGAACAGCTGAATATCTTACAAGCCTCGGAGTTTCTACAATCCGGGGTGGTTGCTTCAAACCGCGTACTTCGCCATACAGTTTTCAGGGGCTGGGGCTTGAAGGGTTGAAATTGCTGGCCGGGGTCCGCGAAAAATATGGGCTGAAAGTAGCTACTGAAGTGAAAGATGCTACGCATGTTGAGCAGGTTATTGAATATGCCGACATCATTCAGGTAGGTGCCAAAGCAATGTATGATCAGGGCATTTTACGAAAATGTGGAAAAGCCAATAAACCGATATTGTTGAAACGCGGCTTTGGCTCTACCTTACAGGAATTTGTGCAGGCGGCTGAATTTATCCTTTCAGGTGGAAATAATCAGGTGATTTTATGCGAAAGAGGTATCCGTACTTTCGAAACCAAAACAAGATTTACACTAGACCTTTGCGGAGTGGCCTATTTGAAGCGTTACACGAATCTCCCGGTAATTGTTGATCCGAGTCATGCGATGGGGCAAGCCTACGGAGTTCCGGAATTGGCTCAGGCAGCTATGGCAATGGGCGTGGATGGCTTATTGATCGAAACACATCCAAACCCGTCTGTAGCTAAATCTGATGCTTCTCAACAATTGAATTTTGATCAGTTTCAACAACTCCTGTCAACATTGAAGCCTATTGCTGCAGCAGTGAAAAGGAACATCATCTGAGTTTAAATATTATGTCCTTTTTAGCCTCAAATCTTAAATACATTGTTGATTCAGGTCTGGCCACTCATAAGGAATTAGCCATAATGGCCAATTCGAATGAAACGCATTGCCGGGATATTTGTGATGGTACTGCTGAAGCTACAGCGGATGAACTGATTGCCATTTCCAGGAGATTTCACATTACTACCGATCGCCTGTTGAAAGTGGATATCGCTTTGAAAAACAAAGCAATCAAAGATCTTGATATTAAATTGCTGATATTGGATGTTGACGGAGTGATGACCGATGGAAGTATGTACTACACGGAAAGCGGGGACGAATTCAAGAAATTTAATTCTAAAGACGGGATGGCGATTCGCAAACTTGCCCGGCTTGATGAAGGACTGAAATTCGGCATCATCAGCTCAGGCTACAATTTTAAGCTTATTAACAAGCGCGCCAAATTACTCGGTATCCATAATGTATATACCGGCACAACACCAAAAATTGAGATCTTAAAAAACTGGTGTGAAGAATTAAATATAAAACTTGAAAACACCGGATTTATCGGTGACGATATCAATGATATAGATTGTATGAACCGTGTAGGCATTTCCGCTTGTCCGGCCGATGCGGTCAGTAAGGTCAAAAAAGTGGTTGACATTGTGCTGCTAAATAAAGGGGGACATGGTTGTATCCGTGAGTTTATTGAAGAGTATCTTTTTCCGGAATAGGCCGGTCTCTCATTCCCGTATAAGTGTTTCTCCTGATTCTTGACGTGCAGCAAAGCATACAACATCCGTGAAATCCGTCCATTCATAAGGCTTTATTATTTTTACCCAAAATGCCCAAGCAAATCAGCTCATCAAAACTCAATGCCCATGAAGTTTCCTTTACAGCGCCTCTTGCTTCCCTTTGCCATTGTGAGTTTAATCATTGGCCTCTGGGCAGGCTTGATTCGCATCGGATGGGACTTTTCATGGACAGCGATGGCACCCTATCATGGTGCCTTAATGATAGGTAGTTTCCTGGGCACACTCATCATCCTGGAAAGAGCCATTACCCTAAAATCGAACTGGGTTATGCTCGCACCACTGATTAATGTGCTCAGCCTGCCACTATTTTTAAGTGGCTACATTGATGCTGCTTTATTCTGCCTTATTGCCGGAGGATCAGGTATGACACTCATTTTTATCATAATTTCTTACCGGCATCCCAATCTCTATAATTATCTGCTTCTGAGTGGAGCACTTTGCTATCTCGCAGGTAATATTGTACTGAATGAGACAAGACTTTTTCCTGAGGCATATCCCTGGTGGATGGCCTTTTTCTTCCTCACCATCATAGGAGAAAGAGTAGAACTCAGCCGTTTTTTGAATATTTCTAAGCATAAACAATATTTACTGACTGGATTTCTCGGACTATTTGTAATTGGTATTCTTTTTCCTTTTCACGGCCCAGGGCGTTATATCCTCGCCATTTCACTTGCTGCCTCGGCTATATGGTTGCTGAAATATGATATGGCGCTGAAATCGGTAAAAAGCACCGGACAATTTCGCTTTACAGGTTCATTGCTCCTTATCGGCTATATGTGGCTGCTCATTACAGCTGTTATGGCCTTCTTTGTTTCCAGTTCTCTCTGGACTTATGATGCCTTTTTGCATTCCTTTTTTCTTGGTTTTGTATTTGCTATGATCTTTGCTCATGCACCTATCATTTTACCACCTGTGCTGGCCATAAACAAAAAGATTTATCATCCCATTTTATTTATTTGGTTCGGGCTTCTGCAAGTTTCCCTCATCACCCGCATCATATCTGACTTTCTAGAAAATGCTTTTTGCCAACGTTGGAGTGGCCTCTTTAACGGCATTGCTATTTTGTTGTTTTTTGTGAATGTATTGGTATTGCTAAAGTTCGGAAACAGGAAATAATTCATGCGCTAATTGGCTTGATAAACTCAATTTGCTTACATTGCCTAAGGCTATATTACAGCGTAAGTCCAAAAAAAATACACAGCTTTACAATATTCCTTCAGCTCATCCGACTTCCTTAGTGTGAACATAGAGCTAACAGGAGATATTCTAAGTATGACCGCTAAAAAGCAACAAACCGTCACGGCTATCTATAAGAAAGAAAGTGGAAGGCTGAGAAATTTTCTGCGTAGAATACTTCCTTCAGCAGAGGATGCGGAAGATATTTTGCAGGATGTCTTTTACAGTCTTAGCCGCCAGGAAGCTCTGGAAACCATTGATCAGATATCGGGTTGGTTGTTTCGTGTTGCCCGGAATAAAATTGCAGACCGGTACCGGAAGCATAAACCCATTACTTTTTCTGATTTAGAACCGGATGAGGAGATGCTGGATTTTACAATATCAGCCTTTCCGGTTTCGTCTGCTGATCCCTTAGAACAGCTTTTTGCCGATGCTCTGACTGAGGCTATTGATGAGGCCCTCGATATCATGCCGCCCGATCAGCGGGAAGTATATATTAAACACGAACTGGAGGGAATTTCTTTCAAAAAACTATCAGCAGATCTGGGTGTTCCGGTTAATACACTTTTATCCAGAAAACGATATGCCGTTCTGTTCCTGCGCAATGAACTCAAACATTTTTATAAAGATTTAAATACGTGAATTATGAGAAGAAAACATGCACCTAAATTTGGATTAATGATTATAGTCTTTCTGGCGATATTCAGTCTTGGCTTTTATCTATTATGGAATGCCCTGATCCCCGATCTTTTTGGCGGACCTGAATTGAATTACTGGCAAGCCCTGGGGCTTTTAGCCTTGTCCAAACTGATATTTGGATTCCATGGAGGAGGGCACAGAGGCAAACATTGCAGAAGTCGAGCGCATCGGCATTCCCTGAAAGAAAAGCTGGCCAACATGAGTGATGAGGAGCGTGAAAAAGCCATGTCTTGTTTCGGACATTACCGTGATCTCGATAAAGGAAAGGAAGAAGAAACTCCTTCGGACGAAACATAAAGTAGTTTGATATTGATGACCGGAGAATGATATATAACAGCCTGTTCGTAAGTATGGCATACCGGACAGGCTTTTTGATTTCAACTCACTCCGCCACCACGAGATAATAACTCTTTCGCCCGCGCTGAACTAACAAATAGCGGTCTTGCAATAAATGCCCCCTAACAATAAGCGCATCTGCATCGCTGAGCTTTGCTTTGTTAATACTCAATCCACCTTCTTTCAGCAATCTTCTCACTTCTCCTTTCGAAGCGAAAACACCCGCCTCTGTCAGTAAATCAATGGGGCTTAATCCAGCCTCGAGTTTGCTTTTGGTCAGTTTAAATTGGGGCACTCCTTCCATCACATCAAGTAGCATATCCTCACTTAGCGAACTCAGCGCTTCCTGCGTAGAACGCCCGAAAAGAATCTCAGATGCTTCTATGGCATGTTGAAGTGCTTCAGCGGAATGAACCCTTTTCGTTACATCTTCGGCCAGTGCTTTCTGTAATGCTCTTACATGCGGAGCCGCCTCATGCTCCTTTTCCAACGTTTCTATTTCCGCCCGACTTTTCATTGTGAAGACCCGTATATATTTTGAGGCATCTTCGTCTGAAGTATTTATCCAAAACTGATAAAATTTATACGGAGAAGTGAGCCGGGCATCCAGCCAGATATTTCCACTTTCAGTTTTTCCGAACTTAGTGCCATCTGCTTTGGCCACTAAGGGACAAACCACTCCGTAAGCAGCCGTTTCGCCACCTTTCCGCCTGATGAGTTCTGTGCCGGAAGTGATATTCCCCCATTGATCGCTGCCCCCCATCTGCATCCTGCAGTTTTTATGAGTATAAAGCCAATAGAAATCATAAGCCTGCAACAACTGATACGAGAACTCGGTGAACGAAATGCCTGCATCCAGTCTTTTCTTCACCGATTCTTTAGCCATCATATAATTTACGGTCAGATGCTTGCCTACATCACGCAGAAAATGCAACATGTCCATATCCTTATACCAGTCATTATTATTCACAATCTCGGCCGCATTAGCGACAGTACCAAAATCCAGAAACTTTTCTAATTGTTTTTTCACGGCTGCCACATTATGGCGAATAGCCTCTTCATCCAACAGATTTCGTTCGGCACTTTTGCCTGATGGATCGCCTATCATGCCGGTAGCACCACCCACTACGACTAGGGGTTTATGGCCTGCTTGCTGAAAGAACTTCAGCAACATGATGGTAGCGAGCGAACCTACATGAAGTGAGTCGGCTGTCGGGTCGAAACCGATATATCCTGTCTGCATACCTGATTTCAGAAAGTCATCTGTTCCTGGAATCATATCCTGCAACATGCCTCGCCAGCTAAGTTCTTCAATATAGTCTGTCATTTTTGCCATTTTTGACAAAGATAAAAAAGAGAAGACAGCCGAAGGCTTATTCGATTGACAACAATAAACCTATGAACTACCTGTCACATTACTATGCCGATCTTAGCAACAAGGAGCCGGCCTATGCTTTGGGTAAAATTCTGCCTGATTTGGCTCGCATGGTGAACCCTGCTATCCGCTTGCGGGTGGGCGATATTTCGAAAGAAGCTCATCGCCCTTTGCATTGGCTGAATAAAGGCGTGAAGACACATCACAGGATGGATGCCATTTTTCATAACTCAGATTTTTTCTTCAGGCACACTCGGTATATCCGCAGCTTGATGAATGAACAATCTTTCGGAAGACCCCATAAATATTTCAATTTCTTTGCCCACTTGTTGCTCGAGATGATTCTAGATCGGGTACTTATCAGGCAGCATCCTGATATAGCTCACGCTTTTTACCGCGATCTGAATGCAGTACCTGTTGATTTACTTACAAACTTCGAGCGACAACATCATTTTGGTCTGAATGCAGAAGTACTTTATCATGCGCTGCAACGCTTTGTTGCTGCCCGGTATCTATTTTCTTATACCGGCAATGAACAGCTGGTTTTTGCGTTCAATAGAATTGTGTTGAGTACAGGAATCAGTGGCTTTGATGAAGAGGACAAAACGATCCTGGCCAGCCTGATTGACCAAATCGAAAAAAAGCTTTGGCAAAGCTATTCAACCATTTTTGATACCCTCCGTATAAAATTGGCTAATGAAGAGTAAACAACTTATCATTTTTCTGCTATTTGCAGCAATTGCATTTCCATCCAAGTCACAAATCAGAAAATATAGCAACGAGTTTTTATCTATCGGGGTAGGAGCACGCGCGCTTGGTATGTCGGGAGCTTCGGTGGCTTCTATATCTGACGCGACCGGTATTTACTGGAATCCGGCTGCTATTTTGCGTAGTCCCGGAAATATGCAGGTGGCGGTGATGCATACTGAACATTTTGCAGGCATAGCTAAGTTCGATTTCGGTGGCCTGATTCTTCCCAGCAAAGACCCGAACCGAATGATGGGTTTATCTCTTATCCGTTTCGGCATCGATGATATCCCCAATACACTTTTTCTGGTGCAAGCTGACGGGAGCATAAACTACGACAATATAACCGCTTTTTCGGCAGTAGATTATGCGCTCATGTTCACCTATGCGAAGCGCCTGAAATGGAATAAGGTGAATGTCGGGGGGAATGCTAAAATTATTCATCGTGGTGTGGGAACTTTTGCCAAAGCCTGGGGATTTGGTTTCGATCTGGGTGCTCAAATGGATTATGGTGACTGGCAATTCGGGTTGATGGCACGGGACATTACCACAACCTTTAATGTGTGGACTTTCAATTTTACTGATGTCGAGCAACAAGCATTGGCCACTACAGGCAACGTGATTCCTGCAAGCTCTTATGAAATTACAACACCAAAAATTATTTTAGGTGCAGCATATCAGCATAATTTCAGCGATAAATTCACGCTACTGGGCGAACTCAACCTTGACCTGACCACCGATGGTAAAAGGAATGTGCTCATCAGCATGAACCCCGTCAGTATTGACCCTCATATTGGCTTGGAGGCCGGGTATAATAATCTGGCTTTTCTGCGTGCTGGCTTTGGCAATATCCAGCGGGCCACGTCTGATCTGGATGGAAGCAACATCACTACCTGGCAACCTAATGCCGGTATCGGATTACATTTCCGAAATATCCGCATCGATTATGCTTATACCGATGTGGGTAATCAATCGCAGGCCTTGTATTCACATGTCTTTTCCCTAATACTTGACCTTAAAAGCAAGGTTAAAGACAAATAATCCCCTATGAAACGGATCACTATCCTTTTTTCCGCTTTTGTGCTTTCGTTAAGTGCCTTTTCTCAGGATAATTATGGGAACGAATGGATAGATTATGCAGCCCAGTATCCTTATTTCAAAATAAAGATAGCCGAAACAGGCTTGCATAGAATTGATTACAACACTTTATCAAATGCGCTGGGTACAGCCGGATACTCACTGGCAGCCATTGACCCCCGCGACTTTATGCTCTTTCACAATGGTGAGCAACAATACATCTACATTAAGGGTGAGGGTGACGGTAGTTTTTCGGCTAACGATTTTCTCGAATTTTACGGGGAGAAAAATGATGGCTGGTCTGAGAATGTATTGTTTCAGCAGCCGGAGCATAACCCTAACCCTTATTATAGCCATTTTAACGATACCGTAGCTTATTTTCTGACCTGGAATCCTTCAAGTTCAGTATTTAAAAGAAGGCTTGCCGAACCAGGTAACAATGTTTCAAATCCTCCGGCTAAAAAACAATTCTATCTCCATGAAGAATTGCTTGAGTTTCACAGTCAGTTCCAAACGGGCACCAAAACGTTGATTCAGGGGGTGTACCTATTAGATAGCCGTTTTGAGGAAGGAGAAGGATTTACAGATAACAATTTCAACAAAACAACAAAAGTATATAATGTAATGCTGGATCGAATTTATACCGGTGGAGGGATTAATAATGCATCGGTGAATGTAAGGGTGACAAGCATTTATGATCAGGTGCATGAATTAGCCTTCGATGTGAATGGAACAATCTATGCCAACGAAACCATAAATGGTCAGCATGTACGCGATGTTCAATTTGACGTTCCGCTGAACCATTTAAATAACGGAAGCAGTGCGGATGTTATTAAAGTGACATCTTCCGGAACGGGAAGTTCTGATCGAAATGCCCTTGGTTTTATCAAAATTATTTATCCAAGGTCGTTCAATTTTAATAACAGTCAATCCTGGCATTTTAAAATTACAGGAACTCCGGGGCTTAGCAGTTATATCGAAGTAGATAATTTTGATGCCGAAGGAGCTAATCCTGTTTTATATGACCTTAGTAATCATCAACGATTAGTTGGGATAGCACAAGGAAGCCTTTTTCTATTTAATATCCCTATGCTTGGCAATGATACGCTGGATCTGTTTTTGAGTAGCCAGCAAAGCCCGGTCGTTCAGGTAAATAAATTAGCATACCGTCAGTTCGTAGATTACAGTGATATTGCCAAACAAGGCAATTATATCATGATTACAAATCAGAAGCTTCGAACCGGAAGCACTGATTGGGTAGAAGCGTACCGGGCCTACCGCGCTTCAGCCAGTGGTGGTTCCTACCAGGCCATTGTGGTTGATATCGACCAGCTTTATGATCAGTTTACCTATGGTGTGAGAACCAATCCGCTTGCGATTAATCGCTTTGCAAAGTTTGCTATTGATAGTTTTCAGACCAAGCCGGACCATTTTTTTATAGTCGGCAATGCATATGAATATGAAAATTCCAGAACAAATACTACCGCTTATGCCAGGAACCTGGTTCCTACATTCGGAGAACCGGGTTCTGATGCTATGCTGATGACCAATGGACTGGATGTTACTCCTTTTGCTTCTATTGGGAGACTGGCCGCTCAAACGCCTGATGATGTTCGCATATACTACAACAAAACAACAGCCCTTGAGGCCAATCAAAACGATCCGGATCAAAGCATTTCGAATAAAGCCTGGATGAAAAATGTTTTACATTTCGGTGGTGGGTCCGATGCAGGGCAACAATCATTATTCAGATCATTCCTTTCGAATTATGGAAAAATTATTGAAGGGCCCATGTTTGGTGGTATCGTTACTTCGTTTTTTAAAACAAGCCCCGATCCAATTCAGTATCTCGCCACGCAACATCTCGACAGTATTATTAACTCTGGGGTTTCCTTGATAACTTTCTTTGGGCATAGTTCAACCGGTTCATTCGATATCAACCTCGACCGGCCTGAAAATTATCAGAACTATGGTAAATACCCGGTGATGATATCCAACGGATGCTTTGCAGGCCAAATTCACGGAGGAGGCGGGTCCTCATCTGAAGAGTTTGTATTAACAGAGGATAAAGGTGCTATTGCTTTTATCAGCGCTTCCTATTATGCCGAAGTATCTTCACTAAATACGTTCAACGACCGGTTTTACCGCTATGCCTCAGGGAAATATTATGGAAAAGGGATCGGAGAATTGATCTTCCGGGCAAAACAATATGTAACAGATAGTTTGCCGCATAATCTGTTTATCGACTTTTTGTCTGAACAAAATACACTGCATGGAGATCCGGCTATTCGTTTAAACCCACACGATAAACCGGATTATGCGGTTGAGCCACGCTTCATTCAGTTCGACCCTTTGGTGGTGACTGCTGATCTCGATTCATTTGATGTTAAAGTCATTATTCATAATCTTGGAAAAGCGGTTGACACGGCTTTTAATGTGGACATATATCGGGTATTCCCGGATGGTTCGCAGGATTATCAACGGAAACGCATTCCAGCCACTTATTTTCGGGATACGGTGAGGTTTACTTTCTTTACCGATCCGGTGAATGGTATTGGCCAGAATAAATTTGAGATTTATCTTGATCCAGATAATGAAATTTCAGAAATCACCACGATAAACAATTATTCTGTCAATGAAATATTTATCAATTCTGATGATGCATTTCCTGTCTATCCTTATGAATTCAGCATTCTGAGTGATCAGCAACTTTCACTAAAAGCATCTACGGCAAATCCTTTTGAACCTTCAAAAATGTATCAGTTTGAAATTGACACAACTGAAATGTTCAATTCGGCCTTATTACTCAGTCATTCGATAACTCAGGCAGGAGGAGTACTTAGTTGGGATCAGGTTCCGATTAACTGGACTGACAGCACGGTTTATTATTGGCGGGTGAGCCCTGTTCCTTCAGGCAACGATCCTTACAAATGGCATAACAGTTCATTTGTTTATTTGTCAGGTTCATCACCTGGATGGAACCAGTCACATTATTATCAATTCAAGAAAGACAACTACGATAATTTGCAGCTGCAAAACAACCGGCAATTCAATTTTGTTAGCGAAACAAAGGAATTAAAATTAGTGGGCGGTATTTACCCTTATATTGATTGGTCAATTATTAAATTTTATGTAAATAATGTCCCGGTAGATCGCTGGGGTTGCCAGGGAAGCGGACTGAACATTGCAGTATTTGACTCAACCACCGGCCTGCCCTGGTACACACCCGACTATAATTTTGGAGAAATAGAATGTGGCTATCAAAATATGAAGCATACTTTCCACTTTAAAACTTCTACACAAAACGACCGGCAAAATGTAATTAATTTTCTGACCACAGGGATTCCTGATGGCGACCGGATATTGATTTATAATTTTCAGGACCCACATTATCAGCTTTGGAAAGCAGATACAACTGCTCTGGGAACCGATCTGTTTCAAGTGATAGGTGCTTTAGGTGGATTGGCATTAGATGGGGTGGAAACACTCGGTTATCCTGTACCATTTGGTTTCTTCTGCAAAAAGGGCGATCTCTCAACGGCTCAAATGGTAGTAGGCGATACTATTTCCTCTCTGATTGACACTACCTTCTCGTTTCAGGGTTTGTGGAACAATGGTTTTGCAACCTCACCATTAATTGGACCGGCAGCCGCATGGACCGACTTCAATTGGTTCGATTTTCCTTCTGACGGACAAGCCACAGATGATGTGTCGGTTGATTTGTATGGAGTGGATAATAGTGGAAATAAAACTTTACTGATGCCGGCCATACAAGCTTTTGATACCACACTCAGTGGCATCAATCCTATGCAATACCCTTATCTGAAACTTCGCTGGAATGTGCAGGATGATTCATTACGCACGGCTGCCCAACTTGATCATTGGCGTATCCGATTCGATCCTGTGCCGGAAGCTGCTGTCAATCCTTTACTTGGTTTCAGCATCAATAAAGACACATTCGATCAGGGGGATATATTGCAAATCATCACAGCCATTCAGAATATCAGCCCCTACGATATGGACAGTATGCTAGTGAAATTTTCAATTATTGATTATGCCAACGTACGGCATGATGTAAGCTCAGCAAGGTTAGCACCCATAGCTGCCGGCCAAAGCATACAGGCCGCTATTTCAACGACTACAAGTGGTTTTCCAGGGATGAATTTACTTGTTCTTGAAGCAAACCCCGATTTCGATCAACCCGAACAAAGTCATATCAATAACTTCGCGATTGTGCCCTTTTATGTGATGAAGGATAAATACAATCCGATGATGGATGTAACTTTTGATGCAGTGCATATCATGGATGGAGATATTGTATCAGCCAATCCGGAAATTGTGATTCGCCTGAAGGATGAGAATAAATATCTTGCCATGGATGATACAGCTTTATTGCAGGTTTCATTTAAATATCCCGATGGTTTTAAGAAACCCTTGAACTGGGTAGCTGATCAGGCTGAATTTATTCCGGCAGATACGACAAAACTGGATGCCGATAATTCGGCCATGATTATTGCCCATCCTGAATTTATTGATGATGGAAACTATCAGCTAATGGTGAGCGGACGGGACAAAAGCGGGAATGAATCGGGCAAAACAGATTATCAGATTGGTTTTGAAGTGATCAATAAACCCATGATTTCGAATGTGCTGAATTATCCGAATCCCTTCACTACTTCCACCCGATTTATTTTTACGCTTACCGGCAACAAGCTGCCTGATTATATGAAGATTCAGATCATGACCATCACAGGTAAAATTGTTCGGGAAGTAAGTATGGCTGAATTGGGTAATGTACATATTGGCCGCAATATTTCAGATTTTGCCTGGGATGGAACCGATGAATTTGGCGACCCGCTGGCCAATGGCGTATATCTCTACCGAGTGATAGCCAACATGAATGGTTTGAGAATGGAGAACTACAGCACAGCAGCCGATTCCTATTTCAAAAAAGGCTTTGGTAAAATGTATTTGATGCGGTAGGGTAGAGAAGCCAATCCCCTGAAATAATTTTATTTGGATTGGTCCCGGAATTGATATGCCATCACCATTCTCAATTGTCCGTAACTAAATTTTCCTTTGAGTTGCTGATAAATCTCCGTTACCGATTCATACTTATTGCCTTCAATGACAGATTGGATTTTATGCAACGATTCCATATTCATCACCTGCTCAATCTTCAATTTACCCTCACTCAGCCCACGAGCATAATGAGTTTCTATTGTAGATTTTTTCAAACCTCTTTGTCTCGCTATTTGATCGATACCAAGCCCCTCATTTACCAATTTATAAGTTTCGAGATAAGTAGCTCCGATCACCTTTTTAAGTCCTTTTTTGCTTCGTTTCCGCCCCGATTTAAGTACTGAATTTTTTGGGTGATCTCTGATATGTTGTTCTACTTTTTCCAATATATCTTTCCTGACGAGCTGTCTGCTCTCGTCTGTCTCTGCTTGTCGTTCTATATCTTCTCCACTGATGATACTCGCAACGATATAGGCTGCATGGTCAAGCTCTTCTAATTTTTTCATCATCATCAAATCGAGTTCTGACAATGCGCTGAGGTATGATTTGGTTCGCGTAAATTGTCCAACTTCTGCGTAGTGGATTAGCAGCTCTTCAAGACAGGTAAAAAGAATTTTTTTGAAATAATTACTTCCCTTCGAAATCCTTTCTACCAATAGTGAATAACTTTTATTGGAAAGTAAATGTCCGAGTTGATCACTGAATTTTAATGTATTTTGCTGTTCTGTCCGCAAAGCGTTGTTCAGTTTTTCCAGCACAGTTCGCATTTCATCATCTTCAAAAGCCGTTGTGTCGTGCTTCTCTTGTATCAGATTTAACTGATTTATTATTGGCTTAAAACTGAAAGTAGATTGTAACAGATTCTCGAGAAAAACGGCTTGCTGATACTGCAATATTTTTGGCAATTTTTCTTGTATATTATATTTTTTGGAGAATTCCACTACCTGATGGTCACTTGAGACAAGATTAGGATTGACCGGTGTTCGAAGCACCAGTCCATCGAGCGAAGTTAGCCTTGAAAGTGCTACATATACCTGACCGGGCGCAAAGGCTTTGCCCACATTAATAATAGCTTTATCAAAGGTAAGTCCCTGACTTTTATGCACGGTAATTGCCCAGGCTAGTTTTACCGGATACTGCATAAAAGTTCCGGTCACTTCGTCCTCCATTTCCTTGGTCGTTTCGTTAATAGAATATTTTTTGTTTTCCCAACTTTCCTGTCTCAGTAAATATTTATTTGCATTATCGGTAAAAGTTACTTCTATGTCACCACCTTCAATGGAAGTCACTTTTGCCAGTTTCCCATTAAAATAAATACCTTCCTGGGTATCATTCTTAATGAACATGATTTGTGCACCCACCTTTAATTCCAATCTTTCGGCAACAGGAAAAATCCTTTCCGGAAAATCTCCCTGTACTGAAGCCGTAAAATAATGAGGACGTCCTTCAAGCCGGTTTAAAGCTTTTTGGTTCAATTCATCAGCCTGATAGTTATGTGTCGTGATAGTTATTACTCCTTCTCCTGCTTCGCCCTGAGGCCGGTAATGTTTATTGAGCTCTTGCAGGTTATCAGGGGTAAGTATATTATTTCGCAGGTTGTTGAGGATATTAATAAAGGCCGTGTTTTGTTGCCGGTAAATCTTGTCGAGTTCTATGTAAACAAAGCCTTCTTCCTGCAACGATTGTGCATCAAAAAAATAAGGACTCTGATAATAATCCTTCAATACTGACCATTCAGGGTTTTTTACTATCGGAGCTAATTGATAGAGGTCTCCTATCATCAGCAACTGTACTCCACCGAACCGTTGCCGGTAATTTCGTTTCAATGAGCGCATCCGGTAATCAATTGCATCCAGCAAGTCGGCCCGCAGCATGCTCACTTCATCGATAATAATCAGGTCAATATTTCTAAGCACTTCTCTTCGTTTGGCATTAAGCGGATGTTTTCTGGCAAGTGAATGTTCGGTATAATAATTTGGACCTTCGGGGATATTTTGTGGCAGGTCACGGCCGGGAAGAAAACTGCCCAGAGGAAACAGAAATTGAGAATGGATGGTTACACCATTTGCATTCAGTGCTGCTATGCCGGTTGGAGCCAGTATTACATGCCGTTTGTAGGTAGAGGCGGATAGCTCATGCAGGAAGGTGGTTTTGCCTGTACCTGCTTTACCTGTAAGAAAAATATGACTGTTCGTACTGTTCACAAATCGAGCCGCTATAGCCGCTTTTTCTGTTATCTTAATGCTCATGTTGATGCAGTTGATAATCTTAGTCTAAAAGTAAGATTATTATACAAATTAATTACGATACTAA
>CAYPSW010000013.1:0-58586 GCA_964413685.1 uncultured Chitinophagales bacterium | reverse complement strand
TTTCAACCTTTCAATTTGGAAGGAAGATGCTTGCAAGGCTTAATTTGCCAACTGCCGGGTTTTAATTTTCTGCATTGAAATCTTGCGCAACCGTAAGCTCCTGGGGGTCACCTCGAGGTATTCGTCTTCCTTGATATACTCCATGGCTTCTTCGAGCGAAAAATTGATTTTTGGGACAATCTTGACACTATCATCAGAACCCGATGCCCGCATATTGGTGAGTTTTTTTCCCTTCAGGATATTCACTTCAATATCTCCGCTCCGGGTAGTTTCTCCAATTACCTGGCCTTTGTACACCTCTTCACCAGGATCTACAAAAAAGCGGCCCCGGTCCTGCAAACGGTCAATGGCATAGGCAATAGATTTGCCGGTGCCCATCGAAATCAGAGAGCCATTGAAACGCCCGGGCATGCCTGTTTTAAATTGTTTATAGGAAATAAACCGGTGCGATATCACCGCTTCACCGGCTGTGGCAGTCAGCATATTATTTCTAAGGCCGATGATACCTCGTGAAGGAATTTCAAATTCAAGATGGGTTAAATCGCCTTTGGGTGCCATGACCAGTAATTCGCCTTTGCGCTGGGTCACTAATTCAATCGCCTTACCCGAATATTCCTGGGGCAATTCAATCACCAGGGATTCAAAAGGTTCGCATTTCACGCCTTCAATTTCTCTGATGATGACTTCCGGTTTTCCGACCTGCAACTCATAGCCTTCGCGCCTCATAGTTTCAATGAGGATACTCAGGTGCAGCACGCCCCGACCGAACACGATAAATTTATCCTCAGAATCGGTTTCCTTGACTTTAAGCGCCAGGTTTTTCTCTGTTTCCTTCATGAGCCGCTCCCGAAGATGCCGGGAAGTTACAAACTTCCCTTCCTTACCAAAGAAGGGAGAGTTATTGATGGTGAACAACATGCTCATCGTAGGCTCGTCAATGGAAATTCGGGGTAAGGCTTCCGGATGTTCGAGGTCAGCAAGCGTATCTCCGATTTCGAATCCTTCCAGACCTACAATTGCACATATATCTCCACTACGCGCCCGATCAACTTTCAATCTTCCCAATCCTTCAAAAACAAATAATTCCTTAACTCTTGATTTATGAAAAGAGCCATCTGCTTTGCACAATGAATAATCTTTTCCGGCTTCAATATCTCCCCTGAAAATACGTCCGATAGCAATTCGTCCGACAAAACTGGAGTAATCTAATGAGGTAATCTGCATTTGAGGACTGCCCTCGCGGTAAGGAGCTTCAGGAATTTCTTTGAGAATGGTTTCAAGCAAAGGCCTGATGTGATTGGTTGGCTTTCTCCAGTTCGTGCTCATCCAACCTTGTTTCGCAGAGCCAAACAGCGTTTCAAACTCCAGTTGATCTTCCGTGGCATCTAAATTAAACATCAAATCTAGCACTGATTCCTGTACTTCATCCGGTGTACAATTTTCTTTATCCACTTTGTTGATGACTACAATGGGTTTTAATCCCAACGCAATAGCTTTACCCAGCACAAACCGGGTTTGAGGCATAGTCCCTTCAAAAGCATCAACCAGTAATAAAACACCATCAGCCATTTTTAAAACCCGCTCAACCTCCCCGCCAAAATCAGCGTGGCCGGGTGTATCAATGATATTTATTTTTACATTATTATAAACAACTGACACATTTTTTGACAAAATGGTGATGCCTCTTTCTTTTTCCAGGTCATTGCTATCCAGAATTAAATCACCCATAACTTTCCGGCTATCCAGGGTTTTGCATTCCTGAATGATCCGGTCAACTAGTGTTGTCTTTCCATGATCAACATGGGCAATGATGGCAATATTTCGAATAGAATCCATTTTTGAAATTGAGCTGCAAAGATACCACCTTTTCTACTCAATTGTAATTAAAAATTGAATCCTGTATTATAAGGCAAACAAGATATATAAACAGGCTATTTCCTGCTTGGATGTGTGCTCAAAACAGGTATTGGAGATTTCTGAATAATTCTGCGGGCCGTTGAACCGAGGAACAGGTCGGTGAGAATGCTTTCTTTACTCGTCATAATAGTAATCATGGTAGCTTGAGACTCGATGGCATGTTTAATAACTCCATTCGCAACATCTTCTTTTCTAATTACTTTTGTCCCGCATAAAATACCCTCTGCTTCAATACTCTGGGACAATTCATCCAGTTTCTTTTGCAATTTGTCGCCTTTACTCAATAATTCGTCTGAAATTTCTGACACGGTAGTCAGGCAAATATCCATGCCAAATATTTTAGCCCAGCTCATAGCTTTTGCCACTTTCTCATTGGTACCTTTATCAACATCAAGGGCAAGAATCATCCGGCCGAGATGTATCTTATCGGGCACGCTTTTCAAAGTAATTACAGGTACTTTTGATTTATAGACCACTCTATAGGCGTTTGATCCTAAGAAATATCTTTCCAAATCACCTAAGCCCCCCGATCCTTGGGTACCCATCACAATCATATCAACATTTTCTTCCTCTGCAGCAATCAATATTTCCTTATATATTTTGCCGTTTCTGATTTTAACCTCTGTCTTTAAGCCCCAAAGCCCGGGATGGTCCGTTCTGAAATCATCAATACTTTGAGCCACTTCTTTTTCCAAAACTTCACTATAATCCAGTACTTGCTTAATCCTTGAATTATATTTATAGGTTTCGATTATGTGAATCACAATAATCTCTGCATCAATCTTATGCCCAACCGCTGCTGCAAAGCGTAGAGCATCGAATGAAGAATCCGAAAAATCGACCGGTACTAGAATTTTTTTCTTAGGTGCTATCATAATGACAAGTTTCGGTTTTAGTACTTTTGAATTCAAAATTAATAAAAAATATGCCTCGATATATCCCCGAATCCGAATTAGTCTTAAATCAGGATAGTACTGTTTATCATTTGGCTCTTTCTTCGTCTGATATTTCCGATACTATTATTGTGGTAGGTGATCCGGCCCGGGTAGATAGAATCTCCCGTCATTTCGACCATATTGAATGTAAAAAAATGAACCGGGAATTTGTGACCCATACCGGATCATTAAACGGACACAGACTTAGCGTGCTTTCAACCGGAATAGGAACGGATAATATTGATATTGTTATTAATGAGCTGGATGCCCTTGTAAATATTGATTTAAAAACAAGGTTAGAAAAAGAACAAAAGAAAAAGTTGAACATCATCAGAATTGGTACTTCAGGAACTATACATGCTGATATACCGGTAGATGCTTTTTTGATTGCTTCGCATGGATTGGGACTTGATTTACTAATGCATTATTACAAATGGGCCCCCAACGAAGAAGAATTGGATATACTGGAACACCTTGATATTCAAGTTGATTTTTCTCAGTTTCCTCTAAATCCCTATGTTGTGAAAGCATCAGACAAACTTTTTGAAATCTTCAGCTCTCATGCCGGATTTTTCCGTGGAATGACGGCAACAAGTCCCGGATTTTTCGGTCCGCAAGGCCGGGTAATTCGGGCAGTTCTTGCCGACCCCGGAATGATTGAAAGATTAGCAAGTTTTCACTACAACAATCTTCGCGTCACGAATTTTGAAATGGAAACGGCCGGCATTTATGGGTTAGGCCGGATTTTAGATCATGATTGCTTATCAATTAATGCTGTAATAGCCAACCGGGCCACCAAGAACTTTTCGAAAGACCCTCATAAAACCGTTGATACATTAATAGAAAAAGTGCTTGGGATATTAACTGACTAATCGAGTAATTTTAGCTTTTCAAGATATAAATCAAGTCCTTTTTGTTTTTCTTTATCAAGCCGATAGTGAATGTTTTCAGCAAAATAGCGGACAATATCAAAATTAAATTTAGCATTCTCTTTCTTGGCAATTCGATCAACATTTTGTATGCCAAATTTTAAAGCTGCATTGAATTTTTTAAGAAATTTTGCAGGAAGTTTTTCACGACTCACCCAAACAGCATAAACAAAGGGTAAAGCTGAATACTTCTTCCACAGTAAGCCTAAATCGTACTCAAATGGAAATTTTCCTCTCCTTTCAATAGCACGATCCCCTATTATTAATCCGGCCGAATCGCCACTTATGAGATTCTCGTATCCGGGAATACCTTGCAATAAAATGGGATCAGCTTTAACATATTCTTTCAATAATATTCTGAGCAAATTGATCGAAGTTCTGGATTGATAATCAAGATAAATAAAATTAACCTTGTTCATCGGTCTCCCGCTGAAAACGCATACAGAAGCTACTGCACCTTCAGAGGCAATACAGAAATCAGAAGCAATTTCGTATTCCTTTAGCATGGGTAAAATAGCTGTAGGAACAAGGGCCAGATCTTCCTCACCACGAAGGAATTTACTATAACCTACTGCGGGAATATCAAAAGACAAATTGATGTCGTGCGAAATTTTTGATTCCTGCAGACCATAAATGAATGGCTTAGCATTCAGATAGGAAACAACAGATACGTTAAGCTTTTTCATAAAGATGAGACGTGTCGTTCGATAAAATTAAATTGTATTTGCCATTTCGAAACACCAATTTATATACACAGAGGTTTTGATGTGGAAAATGATCCATTTGTGATAGGGGTAACTCAAGAAATATACATAATAAAACCCGCAATGCCCGACCATGAGTGCAAATCAGAATTTTGTTTTCATCGGCAGATTCTATTTGGGCTATAAATTGTTTCAATCTTGCTTGCAATTCCAGCGGAGTTTCCCCCTCAGGAGCGCCCAGATTATATTGGCCATTTTTCCAGGATTGTAAGTAAGTAGCAAAGATTTTCTTCAATTCGTTTGTGTTTTCCTTGCCTTCATATATACCCCAATCCATTTCGTCAATCAGTCCGCTTGATTCAGAAGCTATACCCTCATCTAAAAAATATTGAATCGTTTGGCGGGTTCTGATGAGAGAAGAAAAATAGACCTTTAGAAATCCAGCATCTTTATATTGCTGAAAAAATGCTTTCGCTTGTTTAATCCCATTTTCATTGATTGACATATCTACCCCACGGCCTTGAATGATTCCTTTCCGGTTGAAATCAGTTTCGCCATGTCTGACCAGATAGAATTGTGCGGCAGCTTTGTTCTCATCGAAGCGCTGTCGATTTGTAATACTCTTACAGGCATTCCAAAAATAATTGACACCTGAAGCAAAATAGCTAAAGCCCTTATGTGTCATTGTCTTAATTTTCATAGGAGACAGAAATATACATCACCAGATACAAATTCGCTTCCTGCCGTATCATTCACAAATGCACAGCTATCATTTGTTAAGGAAGATATATCTAATAAATTCAAATTTGCAATAATATTCTAGGATATGTACCATGATGAATTGCACAATTTATCTGATTTAAAAATGACTTGATGCACTTTCTTCGAGTTGATCCGAATCATAATATTTTAATTCATTATACAAGGAGTCCCGCTCAACGGGACGATGACCGGAGTTTTTAATAAGTTCAACAATTTCTGCAGTATTCATGGCAGGATGTTGTTCTTCGGCACCGGCCATCGAATAGATTTTTGTTGTATCATCGATCGTGCCATCCAGATCATTTACACCAAAGTCCTGAAGTAATTGAGCCGTATCGCGACCAATCATGGGCCAGTATGCTTTTATATGTTTGAAGTTATCAAGATAAATGCGGGCCATGCTGAACATCTTTGCATCTTCTATTAAATTTACTTCTGCTACATCAGACATTTGATTGTCACCATTCCTGAATTTTAAAGGGATGAACGCATTGAAACCACCTGTTTTATCCTGTAGCTTCCGCAATTCAGCCAGATGACTAATCCGATGTTTATAGCCTTCAATATGACCGTACAGAATAGTTGCATTTGTTTTCATGCCCAATTCATGAGCCGAACGATGGACTTCCAGCCATTCTGCTGCCGTACATTTATCAGCACAAATTTGTTTCCTTATTTCCGGATCAAATATTTCGGCACCACCCCCCGGCAGCGAATCGAGACCTCGTTCCATCAGATATGCCAATCCATCTTTATAGCTTTTCCCTGCCTTTCGGATCATGTATTCCAATTCTACAGCCGTATAGCCCTTTATGTGCAAATCGGGTCGCCTTTCTTTAATTTTTGATAGCAGAATTCCAAAAAACTCCAGTCCCATTTTGGGATGAACGCCACCCACAATATGCACTTCAGTTTCAGATTTTCCGGTATAACGATCTACAATTTGGAGCATTTCAGCCTCTGTCATAGTCCAACCTTCGTCTTGTTTTTTCAATTTGCGTGAATAGCTGCAAAATTTGCAATCGAACACACAGATATTAGTTGGCTCTATATGAAAATTTCGATTGAAATAAGTGGTCTTCCCATGTTTTTTAGTCCTGATGCTGTTGGCAAGACTTCCCAGATAAGAAACCGGTGCCTCTTCAAACAGGACCAATGCTTCATCATCGGCTAAGCGCTCTCCGGTCAATACCTTAGCTCCGATTTTTGAAACGCTTTCCGGTACTGCATCGTGATGATCTTCAAGAAAAGAATGTGATTTTTTCAAAAGTAATAATTTAGACTGCAAAGGTAAACATTGAGCCTGTCTTAATGGAGTACTAACAGCTTCCTTGATATTTCATTTTTGCCTGTTAATATCCTGATCATATATATTCCATTTTCTAATTCGGAAATATCAATTTGCTTTTTAAGGGACATTTTCCCTCTTTCGATTGCATGAAAAACCTGTCTGCCTAGTTCATCATAAAGTACAATTTCAAAATTTTCGGTTTTATTGCTTTTCACTTCCAAATCAACAAATTGGTCAGCAGGGTTTGGATATATTTCAACATCTATCATTGATTTTGGCTTTCCAATGCCAGTATGATGGCTCACTGTAGCAGTAGCTGTTGTATGACAAGTATCGGCATCGGTGATGCTTACATGATAAGTTCCTGCACTGAGTCCTGTAGCAGTAGCAGTATTTTGATTCGAAGGGTCGTCCCAGAGATAAGTATAAGGTGCTTTTCCGCCAATAACTCCAACGGTAGCTGTTCCGTTGGGCTGCACTCCGGTCGGAGTAGTGGAAGTATTGGCAATCATGGCAGCCGGTTGCGAAATCTGAATAGACTTCGTTATAGAACATCCGTTGCTATCTGTAATACTTACGTAATAAGTGCCCGCTATCAGGTTATTAAGATTTTGATTGCTGCCACCATCAGACCAATGATAATTAAACGGAGCAGTTCCGCCCGTCATGCTCAAATGGATATATCCTGTGCTGCCTCCATTACATTTTACATGCTTTTTGCTGACAGATACGACCGGTTGTTCACTTACATTGATGTAATTAATTTGCTCAAGCGAGTCAGTTCCAAAACTATTACTGACTACTAATTTTACCAAATAGACTCCTGGTGTATCGTAGGTGACATTTGGATTCTGGCATGTAGTACAATCTGCATTAGCTCCGGGGAATGTCCAGGACCAGGATCCCGGAATATTTGTAGACAAATCAGTAAAATGGATGCTTTCACCGGCACAGAGATTGGTCTGATCGGCTGAAAAAGCCGCATGGGGAGTTACCGATGCTTCATCGCTAATTAAAATATTATCAATGTACAGGTTATTGCCCCACCCGGATAAATTGAAAAAGCCAATGGCCACAACGGGCTCACCCGCCAGAGAGCTGATATCAATCGAATCTTTACGCCACTGAGTATTTGAAGGAGTGAATGCCGTTGTTTGATTTGGAGCCGTGGCTAAATCAGAACCACCTTTATACCATAACGTGAAGAATTCATTACCACAATCGGTTGAGTAAGAAACAAGTAGCGTATCGGAATTAGTAGTATTATATTTTGCATAAGCTACATCAAAAGTTATATAAGGATTACTCATTGCTGAAAAGTCAAATAGCGGACTGATTAATCCATCTATGCTGCCTGTAGGGTTAGAATTATTACTAAAATTATCAAATTTCACAGCAGCACTGCTGTTACCAAAGCCTGACACAGCACTTTGACGCTCCCATTGTCTATCGCCATCGGGGTTATAAATTTTCCAGTCGACCGAAGGAAACTGAACATTTTCAAATCCTTCCTGATGAGGAATCATCCGGTTTGCACCGGTAACAGTGATATAAGTAGATTTAATAAGCGAATCGCTGCCGAACTGATTGGTTGCGACTAATTTAACATCATAGATTCCCGGAGTATTATAAACAACTTTGGGACTCTGGCTAATAGATACGGCAGGATCCCCCCCCATAAATACCCAATGCCATGCAGTAGGGTTATAGGCAGACAGATCAAAATATGATACCGTATCTCCCATACAAACCGTTGTAGCATCGCTGTTGAAATCGACAAGAGGTGGAACCGTGAGTGGATCACATGCCTGAGAAGAAGCAATGGAAGGTCTGAGATTATCCAAAGCATCCTTCATTCGTGCAGCTTGACCTATGGTAAAAATATTCATACAGTCATCAGCAGAATAGTCCATGTAATTTTGAACCATATCATTTGTTCCACAGCTCACATGCAGTACAGAGCAACCATAATTAGGAGCATCTGATTCAGGCGTATCGTTCACTCCGTCATCAACACCGCAAGGTCCATCGCCCCAGATATGCCGTAAATTGAGCCAATGCCCAACCTCATGTGTACCCGTTCTGCCTAAATCATTAGCTCCGCCAAATGGGTTATCTGGAGTACGGCCAACTGTTCGATAGTCGAGCACCACACCATCAGTGCTTTGACTCATACCCGGAAATTGCGCGTAGCCCAAGACAATACCATTAAGTTTGCATACCCAGATATTTAAATAATCTGTTGCCGGCCAGGCATCGTAACCTCCCGAGTTATTAAATTTTACGTCATCGTTGGTATTGAATTCCAAAGTCGCTGTATATGTACGGGTTATGCCTGATGTAGGCATATTGTTAGGGTCACGCTGGGCAAGGCAAAACTCTATATGGGGGTCTGTTGCCACCGGTTTGAATTGAGATGGCGTGTAAATCGTATCTGCATTCAATCTTCTATAGTCTTCATTCAGCACATCCAATTGTGACAACAGCTGTGCATTCGATACATTCTGATTTGAACCGTGGTAAATCACATGAAAAACAACGGGAATAGTTATGACACTAAGCTGTTCTGAAGAAGGATTGTTTTCCATATTGGCAATCCTTTGCTGTACGTTTAGCTCAATTTGTTGCATTTTCATAGCTAAATCAGGATCATTCTGTAAAGCTTGTTGCAAATATTGCATAGTTCCGCAAGGTTCATTTTGTGCAAAAGCGGAAAGAATATTGAATAATAAAAGAGAAAATAAAATGGGCTTGATTCTCATACAAACTATTTTAGCAATCGAAAATGTGAGCATAAAAATAGGGATTGCCTTTCATCTTTTTAAAATTGAAGTGCTACCCAGGCATTAATTAAGAAGTCAATGACGAAGAGATGACAAATATGTCCGCCAGCGATTGAGCACCTGTAGCATTTCATCAGGCATTTCGTTTGAAAATTCCATGTATTTACCTGTTTTGGGATGTTCAAAACCAATTAACCGGGCATGCAGTGCTTGTCTTGGCAGTATTTTAAAATTATTTTCAACAAACTGTTTGTAGCGTGTAAAAACAGTTCCTTTCACAATCTGATTGCCACCATAAGTGCTATCGTTAAAAATTGGATGTCCTATATGTTTCATGTGCACCCTAATTTGATGAGTTCTACCAGTTTCCAATTTGCACTCAACGAGACTTACATAACCAAGGTCTTCAAGTACCTTATAGTGGGTGATAGCCGTTTTCCCGAAATCCCCATCGGGATAAACAGTCATCAATTCCCGATGACGCTTATGTCTTCCGATATTTCCTTCAATAGTGCCCTCCTTTTCAGCAAAGCTACCCCATACAAGTGCAACATATCTCCGGTTAATCGTGTGATTAAAAAATTGTTTAGCCAAATGAACGAGTGCAAATTCTTCACGGGCAATCACCATTAGTCCACTTGTATCTTTATCCAGCCGGTGCACAAGACCAGGCCGGCCATTATTATTCGCAGCTTCCGGCATTGTTCCGAAATGAAATAATAATGCATTGACTAAGGTTCCTGAATGATTGCCTATGCCGGGATGCACAACAAGACCTGATGCTTTATTCAGAACCACGACATATTTATCCTCATAAACAATGTCCAACGGAATATCCTCCGGCTCCAATCCTATTGTTTGCGGTGGATGCGGAACAAAAACGGAAATCAAATCTTTGGGACGTACTTTGTAATTAGATTTAATTTGAGATCTATTAACCAAAATACTGCCTGCTTCAATGGCTTGTTGAATCCTGGAACGACTGATTTGATTGAGACGGGTCATGAGGTATTTATCGATTCTTAGGGCTTGCTGACCGTTGTGAACAACAATTTCCTCCTGAAGATACCAGTCATCCTCCACTGCATGAATATCCTTATTGAGCCCTGGCTTATCCTTTTCAGTCATCATGGTTATTTTATCATAATTCCAGATTTATCAAGCAAAGGTACTTTCACAATTAGCTGCTTTGAAATACTACCGGGTACAAAGATGTATTTCTTATCAAATAATTTTCCATGTTGCCAATAACTTACCAGATACTCATTGCTGAAACTCAGTAACTCTTCCGGTAATATTTCAATCCCTACGAAGGACTGTGGTTCAATATCGCCAAACGCTTGTCTTAATACAGAGGATTTTCGTTGTACCCCCTTTAAGGTACCTTGCCCCTTTGACGAAATGAGCACTTGTTCTAAAGCTGTATGCTGATAATTAATTAAGTACACTTGCCAAAAAGAGGCTTTGCCTTTTTCCTTTTCGCGAATGACAGCTACTGCAACATTTTCAACTTTATTATCCGGAATATCTTTACGCATGAATAGTATTGGCCATTAATTTGGCATCAAAAACGGTTTCAAAATGATGTTGAACTTTTTCTTTCACTTCACTTACATCAACCGGGTGCTCTAATTCTTTTTCGAGTGAAGTAACCGCTTTCCCCTGAATTCCACAAGGTACGATTAGGTCGAAATAAGAAAGGTCTGTATTAATATTAAATGCAAAACCGTGCATGGTAATCCATCGGCTTGTTCTAACCCCCATAGCACATATTTTTCTGGCTTTAGCAGGGTTTGATGCATCGAGCCAAACCCCTGTTGCTCCTTCAAGCCGCTCTCCTTTTAGTCCGTATTCTGCTAGTGTCAGAATAATCATTTCTTCCAAAGAGCGCATGTATCGATGGATGTCTGTAAAGAAATAATCTAAATCGAGGATTGGGTAGCCAACCAATTGGCCGGGGCCATGAAAAGTAATGTCACCTCCCCTATTAATTTTGAAAAATTCTATGCTTCTTTCCTTTTTCAGAAACGCCTTGTTTGCCAACAAATTAGTTTCATGTCCGCTTTTCCCGAGTGTGATAACCGGTGAATGCTCACAAAACAGAAGATATCCGGGTTTGTTACTCCGGTCCAGATTACGTTTTGCTCTATTGTGCAGTTTTTGTTCAATTAAGCCGGAAAAAAGTGCTTCCTGTTTATCCCAGGCTTCTTTGAAAGTAATCCTTCCTAAATCCAGCATTTGAACTTCCCTTTCCATTCAATTCGATTTTGCCAGTGTATTTTTTAATCGGTCAATCACTTCCACTTCGGTTTCATCTACTTTCCTTTTCCTACTCACAAACAAGGATATCCAATCAATTAAATGGATGAGATAAAGTGATTGTTCGTAAAGATTATTTCCCTTGGAATTTAATTCAAAAACATGCTTGGTGAATTTTTGAGCAACTTTTTTAGTGAAATCCATTCGTTGTTGAATCCGGCTAAGATCATCTTCATTTCTAAGTAGAATTAATGCCAGATTTTGATTTTCAGTTCTCCAACCTACGAGTTCATTATGGTTCATCTCGGGGATGACATGATGCCAGCAAAGCATTTTGGCATTTTCATTTAATTGCTGCCTAAAGCGTACTGCCACGGATTCCATCCTTGCATCTGTATAAATAACAGGTAATTTGTCTGCTATTTTTTTGGAAAATGTCTTTGCCTGTTCCATGATATTATCCTGTTCCATATCAAGCAGGTTAATGGCTGATTTCAAGAGCGCTTCAAAATTTTGTGAGATCAGGCCAAGTTTGTGTAGGATATATAATTGTTGCACAAATGAATATCCTAAACAAGCACGTGGCGGCATGCCTCCCGGCAATTTTATCATATCGAAATCAAAGCGAGACGCCAATTCAGCAAGCTTACCATTCGAGCTGATACCTACTAAATGAGCACCAAGATTAATAGCTGATTCGGCAGCCTGTATTGTTTCTTCCGTATTGCCGGAGTAGGAAGAAATAAGCAATAAAGTGTGTTGATTAACCCAGGCAGGGATAACATAATTTTTGTTAACCTGCATGGGTATTTTCAGTTCATTGGCCAATAATTCACTCACAAAATTGCCGCCAATTCCGGAACCACCCATACCACAAACAAGGATATTCTTGATGTCAATTTTTACAGGTCTGATTTCAGACGATCTGCCAATAGCCATGGCTTCATCCAGTTGCTTTGGAAAGCGTTTAATGAGATTTTCCATCGATCTTCGAATTTTAAGCAAAGGTCGCAAATTTTTACATCGAAATATCTTCAGAAGAAAAGCCTGAGAAACTGATATCGCCAAAAACTGTAAATTTATTACCTGAAAACAATAATGCGTGAAGAGCATCCATACATTTTTGAAGCAATTTTTGATTTTACTTTTTTTTACATTAAGTATAGCCACGTATGGTCAAAATGGCTATCATTTCAAAGTTATTGATAAACAAAGTAGCAGTATTCGCCTGCATTTTTATTTGGATGATTTTTCTGTTAGTAATCAAGATCCTTATCAAATAGACATTCCCGGATCAGGCCAAAGCAGCCTGGCTGGAGAGCCATCAGTACCCATAATATCAGCTTGGCTGGCTTTACCCGCCTCAAACGCTGCTATTTGTTCAAGCAAAATAATTAAGGCTGAAACGCTCGGAAGAATTGCCATTGAAAAAGTAGCAGAGCCAATAAGCAGGCTCAACGGTCAGCTTATGCCCGGGAATCAGAATAAGACACTCAAATTCTCGGATGATTTTGAAAAGGGAATTTTAGCAAGGGCCATCCCTACTACTCATTTGTTTAACGTTGAGGCTTTAAACATTTTATTTTATCCACTTCAATTTAACCAGGCTGACCAAAGCTGGACATTGATTAAAGAAGCTGAGATTGAATTAACCTTTAAAAAACCATTGGAAGTTGGGATTCCTATTTCAGAAAATCTACCTGAAGGTATTTTTATTAATCAGGAAATCAACAATAAAAGGGCTTGGAAGCCAAGTGAAAGGGTACCCAATTTGCTGGTAATTTCAGCTGAAAAATTTGTAGATTCAATCCAGCCCTTTATTGACTGGAAGAATCAACAAGGCATTAAAACAACACTTGTTTTAAGCTCTGACTTGAATGGTTTTTTAACGCCTCAACTTATTAAAGACAGAATCATGCAATCCTGGCAAGATTCTGCAAGTTTAGACTATGTTATCCTCGTTGGCGATTACGATCTCCTACCTCCTTTCTTTGGGGTCAATAATACCTTGAACGACCATGAATTTAGCACCTTGGACACGGGCAATTATATGGCGGATATCAGCATCGCCAGATTTTCAGTAAATACACCTGAAGAATGTGGTCTTTATGTAAGAAAGCTTTTGAGCTACGAAAAAAGGCCCATGCTTTATACCAATAGCTGGTATGATAAAGCTATGGTCATCAGCAGTCAGGATGGATTAGATAATCAACACGGTATTCAGATGCGCCATTATTTTCTGGATCATGGTATGCAATATGTCGATGATTTCAGAGATCTGACAAATCAGAATACCGAGAAAAATGTACAAAACAGTCTTGAGGAAGGACGAAGCTGGATTTTCTATATCGGACACGGAAGCTCCACAGCGTGGGCCACAGTGCATCCTTATTTCAGCACTGCTTCCATAGATCAAACGGAGAACATGCCCTTTACTCCTGCCATCATTAGTATTGCTTGTGCCAACGCAGACATAGATTATCAGGGAGGAGATTGTTTTGCTGAAAGATGGCTAAAAACGGGATTCAATAAGGGAGCCATCAGCATATTAGCTGCTACTGAGAACTCTGCATTTTACTGGACAGATACGTTAGGTAAGCACATGGTCTTCGGCTATTTCGATCATTTGGCCAGAACATTCGGACAAGCTATGGACTATGGAAAATGGGCCATGTACAATGCTTTCCCACAAGGTGTCGGTGGTCTAACCGAAGAAACAATGCAGCAGCATATGATTCTGGGTGATCCAACTTTGCAACCGTACACGAAAACTCCTTCCATTGCCAGCTTGCAATATCCCGGAGTTTTATCACCCGGTGTTCACAGCATTCCAATTCATGTAAGTTCCGAAAGTCAATCCGTAGTTGGAGCGCTTGTATGCCTTTATAATGCCGATTATTCGGTGTATGAACGTGCTTATACTGACAGCCTCGGAAATGTTGTTTTCCAAACAAATATTGCGACATCAGGAATACTGAGTATTCAAGTAAGTGGACGGAATCTGATTCCAACAACTGGTTGTATTCAAATCAACCAATCAACCGGTATGAGTAATTTGTCAGCGCAAACAATGCTTATCTATCCTAATCCTGCTTCTAATAATCTTCACATTGAAGTTCCCGGAATACTTTCAGGTGATTTGCAGATACTAAATCTATCAGGTTCGATAGTGCTATCTGATAATTATTATACACATTGTGATATAGATATTGCCGGACTTAAACCCGGTCTTTATTTGATTCGGTTAAGCACTGATAAATCCATTTATCGTTCTTCATTTATGAAAATAAAATAACAGAATGTCTATCCAAATGGATCTCGGTATGAAGGCTGAAGCAATGGCTGCAAAATTTCTCGTCAATGCAGGTTATATAATATTAGAAGAGAATTGGCGATGGGACCACGCTGAAGTTGATTTGATTGCAAAGGATGGCGAAACAATCGTAATAGTTGAAGTAAAGGCTCGTTCTTCTATCAAATATGGCTATCCTGAAGAAGCCGTAGATAAAAAGAAAATGCATCATCTCTGGAGGGCTTCTGAAGCCTATGTTGAAAATAAAAAGTTAGACTGCCCTGTTCGTTTCGATATCATTTCGATTCTATTCTACGATAATCAAACTCGTATCAGGCATATTAAAGATGCTTTCTTTCCGATGGATTAATACGTATCAGCAACTGATTACTGACAATTTTTTGGGATTGAGGATATAATAAATTTACTTTGCACCCTGAATATTAGTCTAGCTCCTCAAATAAACAAATCTGAATATGGCCGAGAATCTATTAATTGTTGAGTCACCCGCAAAAGCGTCAACTATTGAAAAATATTTAGGTAAAGACTTTAAAGTTCAAAGTTGTTTTGGTCACATCCGTGATTTACCAAAGGGAAAATTAGCTATAGACATCGATAAAAATTTTGAACCGGAGTACACCATACCTAAGGATAAAGCCAAAATTGTCAGTGAGTTGAAACTTGCCGCTAAAAAAGCATCTGTGGTTTGGCTGGCAACAGATGAGGACCGCGAAGGTGAGGCTATCAGCTGGCATCTATGCCATGTATTGGGATTGAATATTGAAGAAACCAAGAGAATTACCTTTCATGAAATCACAAAGCAAGCTTTGCTTAATGCGATCGAGAATCCAAGAATTGTGAATATGGATTTGGTAAATGCGCAGCAGGCTCGTAGAGTACTCGACCGGCTTGTAGGTTTTGAAGTTTCTCCGGTTTTATGGAAAAAAATAAGAACTAAAGGTGCTTTATCTGCAGGGAGAGTTCAATCAGTGGCACTCCGATTGATCACCGAGAGAGAGGAGGAAATATTAGCTTTTGTGCCTTCGTCATGGTTTAAAATTGAGGTGTATTTTAATGCAATAGATAAAAATAATGTTCCAGTAAAATTTAAAGCATTATTATCTGATAAAATTAAAAATGAAGTGCTTGCAACTGATTTATTGACTTCATGGAAGGACGCTGATTTTAAGATTGCCAACATAGAAAAGAAACCTGCGAAGAAATCTCCTGCTCCGCCCTTTACCACTTCATCGTTGCAACAGGAGGCTAGTCGTAAACTCGGATTCTCAGTTTCTAAAACAATGACACTTGCTCAAAGACTATACGAAGCCGGCCATATTACTTATATGCGTACAGATTCTGTAAATCTATCTGACTTTGCACTGGGGAAAGCTCGTAATATGGTTGAAAAGAATTATGGTAAAACGTATGCTAAAACTAGGAAGTACAACACTAAATCGAAAAGTGCACAAGAGGCACACGAAGCCATCAGACCAGCATATTTTGAAAAGCAAAACATAGAAGCTGGTCGGGATGAAGAAAGGCTATACCAACTCATCTGGAAAAGAGCAGTTGCCAGTCAAATGGCCGATGCAAAACTTGAAAGAACTACATTCAGTATTAAAAACAATGTGGATGACAAGTTATTACTTGCCAAGGGAGAAGTAATGATTTTCGATGGTTTCCTTAAACTATATCAGGCGAATAAAGATGAGGATGAAGAATTTTCAAAGGTTCTACCTAAAGTTAATTTAGGACAATTTCTAGAGACCATTAAAATTGACGCAACAGAAAAATTTAGTAAGGCACCCAGCCGCTTCTCAGAAGCTTCATTAGTTAAAAGACTTGAGGAATTAGGAATTGGAAGACCTTCAACATATGCAAAAATTATTAAGACAATTGAAGACCGGGGATATGCAGTAAAAAAATCGTATGAGGGAAAACAACGAAAAATCATTCAACTGACTTTGATAAATAAAGGTATTAGCAAGAAAAATTCTACTGAAAATTATGGCGCTGAGAAGAAAAAACTGTTCCCTTCAGATGTAGGTATTGTTGTTAGTCGTTTTTTGTCGGAGAATTTTGAAACTATTATGGATTACAGTTTCACGGCTAATATTGAAAAGGACCTGGACAAAATTGCCTCCGGTCAAATGCTTTGGTCTTCTATTATCAAAACTTTCTACAAACCTTTCCACAAACAAGTAGAAATTACTGAAAAAGAATCGAAACGAGTTTCAGGAGATCGGATATTAGGAAATCATCCTGAGAAAGATAAACCTGTCATCGCCAGAATCGGGAGATATGGCCCAATGGTTCAAATTGGTGAAGGAGGGGGAGAAGAAAAGCCACAATTTGCCAAGCTAATGCCCGAACAAAGTATTAATACAATTACGCTTGAAGAAGCCTTGGAGTTGTTCAAATTACCAAAATCAATAGGCCTTTTTGAAGAAGAAGAAGTGGTCGTTTCGCAGGGCAGGTTCGGGCCTTATATAAGACATAAAAGTAAATTCTACTCGCTGCCAAAAGATCAGGATTTAATGGCAATTTCTTTAGAGGAAGCTATTATTATTATTGAAGAGAAAAGAAAAGCAGCCCTTGAGAATATAATCAAAGTATTTGAGGAAGAAGATATTCAGGTGTTAAAAGGCCGGTATGGACCTTATCTAAAAAAAGGAAAGAATAATTACCGAATACCCAAAGCCATAGACCCTGATACCTTAAGTTTAGAACAATGCTTAGAAATTGTTGAAAAAGCACCTGAGAAGAAAAAGCGTTATCAACGTAAGAAGAAGTCGTAATGCTTCCGATGAGCGAAATCCATGCTTTGATTAAATTGCTTGATGATTCAAATCAGGAAATTTATTCACAAGTAACCAGGGAATTGATAGATTGCGGTGTCAAGGTTATACCAACGCTTGAACATGCATGGGAAGGGTCCTTCGAACCATTGTTACAAAGGAGACTTGAACTAATTATCCATAGCATCAGGTTCGATAGTCTGAAGCAAGAATTCAAGGATTGGTGCATTGAAAGTAAGCAAGAAGAATTACTGGATGCCTGGCTGATCATCTCAAGATATTTCTACCCCGAAATTGATCAGGTTGCCATTCGTGAAAAAATCAATCAAATTAGAAGAGATATCTGGATAGAGATTAACGATAACATTAGCCATATTGAAAAAATAAATATTTTTAATCAGGTATTTTACAAACTGTTGGGTTTTAAAGGGCTGGTCACACAATCGGATAATCCGGCAAATTATTTATTAAATACCTTGCTGGATACGCGTCAGGGATTGCCTTTGCCCATGAGTATGCTTTATTTGATTATTGCACAACAACTTAATCTACCTGTCTATGGAGCCGATATTCCCGATCATTTTGCTTTAGCATTTACACATAGTTTTATTGATGATTGGAAAAATCCTTCCCAAAACTTACGCGAGGAGGTTATTTTCTTTATTAACCCTGTTAATACCGGAATTGTTTTCACAAAATTTGAGATAGACGAGTATTTGGCTAAGATCAATTTAGAAACGAAACAAACTTTTTTCGAACCAATATCGAATTCCAGAACTTTGCAGCTATTATTACAGCAATTGCATCGATTGTTGAATGAACAGGACAAACAAGTGGAAGCATCTGAAATTGAAGCCTTCAGCAATATTTTAATCGAATCAAATTAATAGCAAAAAAAAAGTCCTGCAAATGCAGGACTTTTAATTTTTCAATTGTACTACTAGTTAGCGTCATCAATAATTTCTGTCGCTGAATCAATAGCATCGATTGCATCATCTACGACTGTACCCAAAGAATCAGTCATGTCATCCATAACGTTACTCAGAGAATCCAGCCCGTCAGAGGCATCATCCATGTCATCCATCATACCTCCCATTTTGTCAAATTTGACTTTCCAGTTGCCATCTTCTTTGACTAAATCAAGGGTCATGTCGCTACCATCTTCAGTGTAATGAACAACAGCGTTGTCACCATCTTCTTCAGATTCACCAACAACGATTTCCTTGGCTTCGGGAGTTTCGTCAGATAATCCTTCTGCCATGTCGGCCATTTTTGCCATGGTTTCAAGCGATTCCTGACTTCCTTCAGTAGCATATTTTTTAGCCTTGTCATAATTTTGATTGTTCAAAGCAGTCAAAAAGGCTTCTGCTACGCTTTTTGGGTCATTTGCTGTGCTTCCACCGCAAGAGGACATAAATGCAGATACTACCATAACCAACAGTAGTGCTTTCAATGTTTTAATTGTACTCATACTCGTAAATTTTAGTGCAATGATTATTTAAATAAAGGTCATCAATTCCAATATATGTTCTACCTGATATTACTGACAAAGGTAGAAAAAATTTATCTTCGGTGGCATTAATCCAAATTTTGTATAAAAATTCTGCACAATAGAGCTTATTATCATCTTCTAAATCGAATTTCATATCAAATTTTCTTCTCTCCCGATAATATTTTCTGGCAATACTATCCGCCCTTGAAATAATATTGGGAGATTGGTCAAAACGGTAAACAGCGAAGGAAACAGCCTCATTGGCATCACAGAACACGACAATAGAATCACAGCGAATTCTGGCATCCGGATTCTCAGAACCGCCTATTGAATGCAAAACAAATGGTATTCCATCATCATTGATGGTAATAAATCCACAATGAGAGTATTTCTTTTCCCTCAGTGATAGTTTTCTCAGTTGATCGCTGAAAAAACCAATGCCACGTCTCAGCAATAAATCCCCTGTTTTAAGTTGTTGACTATCGAAGTTTGATTCATCCCATTTTTTATGGGCAAAGGCTACCTTTTCTTCAAAACTTTTAGGCACATTTCTTTTTATTCCACTTATCCTGAATGAAAAAATAATAAGGGCGATTGTAAGTATGATAAAAGTAGCCCAGAATGAATATGTGTCGTTATTAGAAAACACGTTTTATCTGATTGATTCGAAATATCCAGTCTTTTTATTTTTTCTGACATTATCCCAGGCGAAGTATTTCCCATTCATGGCAATATAAACTCCAAATGGTAAAACTTGAACAAAAGCTAATGCATTTCCTAAATTAAAAAATCCATCAGAACTTCCAAATTTATAGGGTATCATAGCCCCTGTAAGCACAATTGTTTTACTCAATTTTGATTCAGCTATCTTATTAGCCGTTTCAACCATAGAGTCAGTACCATGTGTGATTAAAATTTTGTCTTCAACAGTTTTCCGGCAATTATAAATGATGGTCTCACGATCTTCACTTGTCATATTCAGGCTATCAATCATCATCAGAGTGCTAATTTCAACATCCAATATACAACGTCCCAATTTGAAAATCTCGGCCAGATGAGTATCTTTAAAATAGAGTTGTCCACTGATCATGTTATATTCTTTATCAAAAGTACCTCCTGTTACAAATATTTTTATTGCCATTATGCTGTTTATTTTTCAATCAAAATTAAGCGATTTAAAGATAGTGATGTCAAATTATTAATTACCAATTCTCTAACTATGAAGATTAGAATTTTTGTTGCACAAATTTTATTAGTGATATTTTTAATGTTTGGTTTTTCAGAAAGGATCTGCTATACACAATCAGATACGTTAACAATCAGTATAGGGAATTTTCAGAATTTTAAACGAATACAAAGATCTTTAAGAGGTTTCAATATCACTTCAAGAGAAAATATTAATTGGATAAAAGATTCAACTTTTGCCTCTGACTTTGCAGAGCTAAAACCTGGATTAATCAGGTGGCCAGGTGGAACAAAAGCAAATAATTATAATTGGATTAAAGGGTTGGATAATCCATCTGTGTTCAATATGAGGTATTTGCAGGCTTTTGTTAAAAACAACAATCTAGAAATAGACTATATGTTGAATTATGGAAATAGCTCAGCCCGACAGGCTGCTCAATTAGTTCGGTTTTGTAATAGCTCGACCCCATTTTATCAAAATGCCAGAGCCCAATTATTAGGCGACAGCACTCGTCTCTCAGTAAAATATTGGGAGCTAGGTAATGAAATTGCCAACCCGTGGACATTCGGTGTTTCGTGGGTAGCTTGGGACAGCACCATTCGATTCCGAAACGGACAAACAACTCTCCTTAGCAAAGATAAAATTGACTCATTATACTATTTTGGAGGATCGTTTATGCGCGAGGGATGGGTTCCTGAAAATGCTGAACTAAACAAAGTGAAAGCTATTCTGGGTGAATTGTATTTTCCTGATTCCAGTGATCATTATCAGCTTGATATACCGGTATCATTCCCTCGTATCGGTCATGATTCGATACGAGTATGGGCAATGATTTCTCCATTTAAAAAAGCAGATTTAGTTCTTCTCACTCAACAGCAGATTTACAATTCCATCACTTCTCCTCAATACCTATTGGACACTTCCCAATTTCTAATTATTAACGACTCCATAGTTCAGGTTTACCTCAATGTTGATGCTTTTGATTCGATTACAGCTATTCTGATAGAATATAATTCAGTAGGCCACCCGGGGGCATTTAAACTCCGCGATTCAATGAAAGCAGTTGATCCATCAATTGAAATTGGTTATCAAGTCAATTTTTCAGAAAAATTGATTGGTAGCTCAATTTTTACAGGAAGATTTATACAAAGTCCGTGTGACTTTATGATTTCCCACATGTATAATAATTATCTTGAGTTGATGTTTGACAATGCACTATATAATGAAATTGTTTATAGAGGCACTAAAAAGAATTATCAGCATAATTCACTTCAATTTCAGTTGGATAGTTTATCAGGATCATGGAATTTGTCTTCCCGAATTGGACAATCCTTCACCGAATGGAATTTATCATTATGCGAAACGAATTGCCGACCTGGTTGGTACGGTATGCTAATCGCAATGTACACAGCTAACTTTTGGTCAGAATATTATAGAAGTGCTGCAAATGAAAAGATAGACATCCGCACTATTTGTCATTTTGCAACAATTGCTTCCGGGCAAAGTCCCATTCATTTATTTCATAACAACGGTACTACAACAAGCACAGTCGCTTCAATGGCAACTCGTTTAGTAAACCAATCGCTGGGAGACGCCACATCCTACCTTGATCCTAATATGGCCAATGGGTTTCCTCAAATGGATATCATCGAATTTGACACCGCATTAAATTCTGACACTATTCAGGACGATGCCCTGATCGTTTGGCTTGGGATTGACAGCCTTACGATGAACCGGACCCTTTTTATTCTGAATCGCGATAGCCGGAAAGCTTACACTATAGTAGTAAACGGTTTCGAAGCCCAATCTGCCATTATCGAAAAGATGAAAGGCAATCCGGGTTTAATCGGATATAAACACTCGCTTGATACAATTGAACCTATTTTATGGCCTCAAGACTTTACCTTGGATATTGATACTTTTTCTCTCACCAGCGTTCGCTTTAATAATTTTCAAATAAATAATAGTATACCACATGCAGAAGCAAAATTGAAGATGGACTTTTATATGAGTCCAGTTCCTGCTTCAAACCGGTTAATGATCAATTGGAAAACCAAACCTGATGACAATGGAATCTTAGATATTATTACATCCGATGGTAGGAAATGGATCAGTAATATAAAACTGCCATTAAACAGACAAAGCTTCTCGTTTGATGTGAGCAAATGGCCTTCAGGCATCTATTTTGCCAACCTAAAAAATGAAACGGGATCTATTACGAAAAAGTTTATTATTTTGCATTAATCAACGTACTAAGGTTACGTTGCCTGACATAATATAGGTATTGCCTGCTTCATCAAGAAGACGGATGCTATATTCATAAACTCCGGCTGGCATATCCTCACCTAAAGAAGTACCATCCCAATTATAATAAGATTGATTACCAACAAACACAATTTGTCCCCATCGGGAACGAATAGTAATTGTTTCCAGAGCGTCTATTTTAATTCCCGGAAACAGCTCATTATGGCCATCCTGATTAGGAGTAAAAATATTAGGCAATTCTATTACAGGTTTCAAATATCTTTCAGCGGTATCAGCGCATAATTGATTCGATTCTATTAAAGCAACATGATAATATCCGATACCGGGATACTGATGCTGTGGACTATGTTGCTCCGATTGCTGACCATCGCCAAATAGCCAAAACGAATTTGTACCTCCCCTACTTGAATTATTGAATTGAAGCAATTTATTAGAAATAATTGCATCTCCATTTTCTAATAAATGAGCCGGATCTATCGAAAAATCCGCATAAACCCGATGATATTTTTGATTGAAAGGAATGCTGAAGGTATCCTGAATAATGCCACCGGCTTGACCTTTGCTGCCTCCGTAATAAGTTCCTCCTGCCAACCCGTTGTTTCCTCCATTGTATTCCACTACGTCAGGAAGATTGCTGTTAAGTAATAGTAAACCGCCTGCTCCACCGCCACCGACTCCGAATCCCTGTCCTATGGTGTTACCGCCATGGCCCCCGTTTAATTCAACTGTAAGACTGTTAAGCAAAGTATCAAGGTGCAACATAACCGCACCTGCTCCACCTGCTCCACCCGCTCCGTCACCAAAAGCTCCTGAACTGCCGGACGAAGCTCCGTCTGCTACAATCTTATGCCCCTTTGCATTAAGACTTGAGGCAAAGATAAGCACGATGCCTCCACCGGCAGCCCCACTACTGCCATTGCCAAAATGCTCGTGGCCGGCACCACCACCACCCCCCATAAAGACATAAGCATGTAAATGCATATAGTCAATAGCATGCCCACCTATTCCAAAAATTGTTTTTTCACCACCCGAACCATCCACAGGATAGCCCCATCCGCCATCTCCTCCTTTTCCAAAACTGGCTCCTCCACCACCTCCGGAGGTATGAATATTGGCACCACCTCCTCCATTAGCGGGAGCACCTCTTGCCGAGGTCATGGAGTCAATACCAAAGCCGGCTATTCCTTCCCCTTTACGTGCATAGAACGCAGGGTCTGGGGATTCGGCCACATAATCGTATTCAATACCAAAAAAGTGAGGGGCAGTATGATGATTGCCACCGCGATATCCCTTGGATGAAACATCAATATCTGCCTGCAATTCTATTTCATTTAAAGCATTCAACACCAACACTCCACCGGTATATCCGTTCCATTTAGGACAAGTCAGAACTGAACTAACTAAAATATCCTGATATTGAGGTACACGGATAATTTGCGTGTGGTTTTTTGAAGAGAAAAAATTTTGTAATGCATATTCAATCTCTATAAAGCCCGACCCTACTGATTTCACCTGAGCCATTTCATATTGACCAGCACCATTATAATCAATCACTTCTCCATAAGAAGCTATGTTGTCTCCAAGAATAATGGCCCCTTCCATTTGCATGATTAGGATTAAATCTTCAGGATAAAATCCGCTCGTATTTTTCACATAAAGTGTATCAGTACATTTGGGAGCATCTTTAACTAAATAGGTAGCTTCATTTATTTCACCTGACAGGTTAACAGAGCCTTCCTGTCCGTTTCCGAATCCTTGTGAATGCACCTTGAGTGCAAGAAAGGAAAGAAAAACAAGGAAGAGAAATATGCTTTTAATTATCCTTCTCATAATGATGATATCAAAGCAAAACCTGTTTAAAAAAGTAGCTCTTGGAGCCTACGTGAACATGAATCAGGTAAACTCCCTGGGGCATGCTTTTGAATTTTATACCAATTGTGGCTTCTCCTAAAAGTCCGTTAAAGTTATGCTGATACACAACATGACCTAATAAATCATAAATTTCTGCAGATAGGCTCACAGATGGCTTTGCATGTTCAAACCTGATAAAAAACTCCTTAGCAGCAGGATTAGGAAAAACAGTACACGTCAGCTCCCCCATCGTATCAACTGGCGGGGGTGGCGGAGGTGGTGGCGAGTTTAAGTTTTTATAAATGCTCATTCCTCCACCCCAATTCCCTAATAATAAATCAACAGATTCATCAGCGTTTAAATCAGCTCCTGAAACGGAAGCAGAAACTCCATTCCAAATATTTTCAAATGCCGAATCAATTAAAGTGAAGGTGCTATCCGAGCTAAAAAGATCGCCATATTTATAGATAAATCCACTGTTAGTACCGACTAAAAGTATGCTATCTCCGCTCGTATCAACCACGGTAAGAAAAGGGACGCTATTGCCATGTAATTCTCCGGACTTTCTTACATCTACTTTGCCCCAAAAATCAGAGACTAATTCGAACTGAGCCACTGATTTTGTACCCATATTGTGAAAATAATTCAGATTCCCATTTCGCTCACCTACTATCAAATCAAGCAATCCATCTCTATCAAAATCAATCAACTGAGGAGTACTGAATTGTCCAACATCAATACCTTCAAACTGGGCTTGATTTAAGACAAAGTCTGCCGGTTGCCCAGAAAGTGCAATATTCTTAAAATAATGGAGAAAGCCGTTTGCTTCTCCAATTATCATATCCAGATCACCATCATCATCCAGATCACCGAAAGTTGGATAAATTCCTTTAATCAGCAAGGTATTGATATTCGCAAAGTTTCGTGTAATTAATTTGAAGGCGGGATTTGTAGCTGTGCCAATATTCTCAAATAATGCCAGCCCACTCTGAAAACCTCCTCCAGGTTGGTAATACCGGTAATTGCCAATAACAATATCCTGAAGACTATCGTGATTATAGTCAAATGCAACAGGATAGGCTCCTTCTCCCACTTCAATCATATTGCGCTGAAAAAGGTCATTACGCTGATAGGTAAATTCCGGAATTGTGCTGGTCCCTGTATTTTTATACCATATTGTACCTTTAAAATTTTCTGATACGGCTAAAGCATTGGGAGCAGCTATTAAATCTTTTAGTCCATCATTATCAGCATCGAGATAAAAAACAGCCGGAAAACGGGGGATACTGATAGGATCATTTTGCGGATAAAGAGAATCTACTTTAATCATATTTGCTGTCATACTATCTCCGCCATTCGTAACGAGGTATGGATTATTACAATTTATATCTCCCACAATGACATCCATGGCATGATCATTATTCACATCAATCGGTAGAATGGTTGAACCAGCATGACGATCATCCCTAAAATGGCCACCTCCTCCTTTGCAACTAATACCAAGTGTAACAGTACATGAGCCAAAGCCCTCTTCAAACTTACCCCAGCATTTATCTGCCAAAACAAATTCAAAAGAATCGGGTACGCCATAATTTTCTATTGACATATTTCTAAAGTACTCCATAAAATAGCCGGAAAATTCAAAAGTCAATATGTCAAGATCTCCGTCACGATCAACATCAGCGATACCGGGATAATCCCATTCGCTGACATACAGGTTGAAAACTCCGGGGTTATAATCAGCATAAATCAAAGAGTCGACCAAGGTAAATTTGATGCCTCCGGATGCATTCGTATCGTTCCGAAAAACCTTCACTCCAACATCCATTCCTATTCTGCCGGAAGTAAAGATATCAGGTCTCCCATCTGCATTGTAGTCTCTAAGTACCAGCCATTGGTCGATTTCAGGAAAAAGGGTTCGGTATGATGGATCAAATTGGTAACTCACACTATCAGCGATGCCAAGATTGATCAATGGATATAGCACTTTCGTACTCCGGTCGAATATTATTATGTCTGGGATGCCATCCTGATTAAGGTCAATTGAGGAAAACTGGGGATTATTGATTCCTCCTGCCCAAGGCATCGATAATGCTTTCGAATTGATGGACACTGGAATGGTATCCCATAATGCAAATTGCTGTGCATTCAGTTGACTGGATTGCATCACAATAAAGAAAAGTACCAACCATTTAATGCGGCTGATGATGCAATAATTATTAAGCAGACGAATGCCGGATGCAAACATATAAGCGCTTTGATTCTGAATATCCCCTAAAGTTAATACTTCACAAACGCCTGTGTGAATGAGTTATTCCCATTGCTAATACTAATTAGCTTTAAACCTGCTTTAAGCCTCGCCATATCAAACGATTTTAAGCCGGTATATTGCCCACTCTCGCTGAGTAAAACGCGACCATCAATATCCAGAATTTGTACGCTCAACTGCTCTCTGTTTAGGTTTATAATTTCCAAATTCAGGAATTGATCAACAGGGTTGGGAAATACCTGAGAAACGCTCCAACTCCCAGAAACCGGAAGAGTTAATCCGGCACTTAAATCTTCGGGCAGGAAAAGTGTGTCAGTATAGACTTTGTCAGCACCGGCTGTATGATCGTTATTGGCCGATACAAATGCTCCATAAATCGTTACATCACCGGAGCCTTTTGGCGGAGCAATCCATTCATACATCCAATCGTGCATACCAGGATGGTCAGTCCCTTCAGCAGTATGCATAACGTATTGCAAACCATTATGGCTGACCAATTGAGTTCTGTAGGAGTCAGTAATTAAAACCTGGCCGGCAGCCGTAGCATTGGTCAACATAGCAACTGCTTCAAAACCAATGATGCTATCTCCTGTTGACATTGTATAAGGCATCAATGTCAGTGTTTCTCCAGGTTTGTATCCATTTGCCGGCACACCCCCCATCACGGTGATATCAGCAAAACCCGGATGCACTGAAAATGAATCGACATGGCAAGCAGGACTGGTTGCACATGAAGTCTGTCCGGGAGCATTGGTAACGGCAGGCGGTGGTCCTGTACGATAAGCATTAATAACAAGCCAAATCGTTATTATTACCAAGCTTGTAGGCCAGCGTAATCTTTTGCCTATCTTAATCCATTTCATTGTAAACTTTTAATTTAATTCCACCTATAAAAATAAGATTAATTACCATTGCTTTTTGTGATTCGGATCACCTAAACTAACTTTAACAAAAAATATTAAACCATGGAATACAAACGATACAACAATAAGCTTATCCTACGGATTGAACGGGGAGAAGAAGTAATGGAATCCATTGAAAGGTTATGTCAAAAAGAAGGGATCAGGTTAGGAAGCATCAGTGGACTTGGTGCAGCTGATTTTATCAAAGTGGGTTTGTACAATATTCACAAAAAGGAATATCATCAAAAGACTTTTGAAGGAGAATTTGAAATCACAAATATTACCGGAAACATTAGTCAAATGAATAATTCATTATACTTGCACCTGCACATCACCTTCAGCAATGATGAACTACGGGCTTTTGGTGGGCATTTGAATGAGCTTAGGATTAGCGCTACTGCCGAAATCGTAATTGATATTATTGATGGTAAGTCAAACCGCTTTAATGATGATGAAACCGGCCTAAACCTGCTCTGCTGGAATAAATAGAAATATGCATTTCAGCATCCTGATATTTTTACACAATCAGGGAAAAGTAATGTTTGTCTTTGAGCATCACTCGATTAATTTTACAGCACTAACCTTTAAAAAACACAAATGACGAATCCAGTTAAGCGCGTTTATTTATTCGGAAATGGTTTCGCTCAAGGCGATGCAAGTATGAAAGAATTATTAGGAGGAAAAGGGGCCAATCTGGCCGAAATGAACCGGATTGGTGTTCCGGTACCTCCCGGGTTCACCATCACAACTGAAACCTGTAATGATTATTTCAAGCTTGGGAAGGAAAATCTATTGGCAAATATCAATGAAGATGTAAACGAAGGAATTAAGCATATTGAGGCCATAAGCGGGTCAGGATTTGGCCTGGTCAAGAATCCATTATTAATTTCGGTTCGATCAGGAGCGCCAGAATCCATGCCTGGCATGATGGATACGATATTAAATCTGGGACTGAATGATGAAGTGGTAGAAGGCATGGCTATTAAAACCGGAAATGCCCGTGCAGCCTGGGATTCATATCGCAGATTTATGCAAATGTATGGTGAAGTAGTTATGGGGATGAAACCTGCCAGTAATGAAGATATTAATCCATTTGAGGCCATCATCGAAAAAAAGAAAAAAGAAAAGAATATTGAATTGGATACGGCCTTTTCTATTGAAGATTTAAAGGAGTTAACCGAGCTGTTCAGAGCAGAAATATTTAGGTATACAGGTACAAATTTTCCACAAGATCCTTTTGAACAACTTTGGAATGCCATTGAAGCTGTATTCGATAGTTGGATGAATAAAAGGGCAAGAATTTATAGAGAAATAAATAAAATCCCTGCTCATTGGGGTACTGCCGTAAATGTTCAGGCTATGGTGTTCGGCAATATGGGCAACACATCAGCCACAGGAGTTGCATTTACAAGGAATTCGGCAACCGGAGAAGATGTCTTTAATGGCGAATATCTCATCAATGCTCAGGGTGAAGATGTAGTAGCCGGAACCCGAACCCCGCAGCAAATAACCAAAACTGGCTCGGAAAATTGGGCCCAGCTCGCAGGAATAAGCGAAGCTGAACGAAAAAACAATTACCCTTCATTAGAAGAATGTATGCCTGATGTTTTTCAGAAACTTTTCGATGTGCAAAAGAAACTGGAAGCCCATTACAAAGACATGCAGGATATGGAATTTACCGTGCAGGAAGGTAAATTATGGCTTTTACAAACACGTACTGGCAAAAGAACCGGTGAAGCTATGGTTAAAATTGCCATGGATATGTTGGAAGATGGGATTATAGATATTAGAGAAGCCTTGTTAAGGATTGACGCTAAAAAGTTAGATGAATTACTCCACAGCGTCTTTGATAAATCGGCTATGGCTGAAGCAGTCGTGCTGGCAAAAGGATTGCCCGCCTCTCCGGGAGCGGCCTCCGGTCAAATTGTTTTTTCAGCAGAGGAGGCTGAGAAAATGACCGATAAAGGAGAGCATGTTATTTTAGTAAGGATAGAAACATCGCCTGAAGATATTAATGGGATGAATGTGGCTGAAGGTATTTTAACAACCCGGGGAGGTATGACATCTCACGCGGCAGTAGTTGCCCGGGGAATGGGTAAATGTTGTGTTTCGGGTGCAGGAAGTCTGCGGGTTGATTATAAAAAACATTGTCTGACAGCCGGAGATTTTACGCTTAATCAAGGCGATTGGATTTCCCTGAATGGTTCAACGGGCCAAGTTTATGAAGGCAAACTAAAAACAACAAAACCAAGCTTTTCTACTGACTTCGCTAAGCTGATGTCGATGGCTGATGAGCAAGCTGTATTGCAAGTAAGAACCAATGCCGATACACCTCATGATGCAGGCGTTGCCCGCGAATTTGGAGCTCGTGGGATCGGCCTATGCCGTACCGAACATATGTTTTTTGAAGCAGATCGAATTAAGTTGATGCGTGAAATGATTCTTGCCAGTGATGAAGCAGGAAGAAGAACTGCACTCAATAAACTGCTTCCTATTCAAAGAAGTGATTTTGAAGGTATTTTCAAGGCTATGCACGAGCTTCCGGTAACCATACGCTTGCTTGACCCGCCTTTACATGAATTCTTACCCAAGGCAAGGGAGCAACAGTTGGAAATTGCCAAAACGCTGGGAGTATCTGTCGAATCAATTATTCGAAAAGTTGAAGATTTATCAGAATTGAATCCGATGCTTGGGCATCGTGGTTGCCGCTTAGGCAATACCTATCCTGAAATTACTGAAATGCAGGCAAGAGCCATTATTGAAGCTGCCCTAAATTTAAAAGAGCAAGGGATTCAAGCCATACCGGAGATTATGATTCCGTTGACCGGTACAGCCGCTGAATACAATATGCAGGCTGAGATTGTCAGGACAACCATTCAAAAGGTATTTGATGAAAGGAAAACTGAGATAGAATTTAAAGTGGGAACCATGATTGAAATTCCGAGAGCCTGTGTTGTGGCCGCTGAAATTGCCAAAAAAGCCGAGTTCTTTTCTTTCGGAACCAACGATCTTACTCAAATGACCTTTGGGTATTCACGTGATGATGTAGCGAAATTTCTCGATATATATGTAGATAATCATTTGCTGCCTGCCGATCCATTTCAAACCATTGATGTGGAAGGTGTTGGTCAAATGGTGAAGATGGCCGTTAATAATGGCAGATCAAGCAGACCGGATATCAAATTAGGTATTTGTGGTGAACACGGTGGCGACCCGAAATCGATTGAGTTTTGCCACTCTATTGGTCTTAATTATGTAAGCTGTTCGCCCTTCAGAGTACCGGGAGCCCGCCTCGTTGCTGCCCAGGCAGCCATCAAACAAGCAGCATATAAACCTGAAAATGTGTAATCAGCGTTTCAAAACCCAGGCATCTGAATTAAGATCAGATCTGATGGAAGATAAAGCGGTCATTGCCTGTGCTTCGATATTTGATACATAAATGGCTACCCGGTTGAAACCATTGGAAGCAGGTAAAATATAGGTCGAATATTTATCGGAAAGATCTTGTTGTAATTTGTTGGCATTTGATTGTGTACCAAAAGACCCTACGACAACAAAATAACCAAATGGTAATTCGCTAGAATTTGAAATAACAGGCACCGTATTCTCGACCTCTATTTGATCTTTTATTAATTCCCGTAAATAATCAAAATCAGGATTTGAAAAAGATGAAGCTTCAGAAACCCTGTAAGCAATCAGCGATTCATGATCTATTTTTTGATCGGTATAATTCATGGTATCCGGGCCTTTAAGATATTCGAAGAAGTTGGATGTCGTAGTTTGAATATTATGATCAAATAAGGCAAAAGCACCAAAAGCTGTAATCAAAGTAAATAGGGCTGCAAACCATATAAGTTTCTGTCGTCCGGCTATAGCATGTAAATTCATTCCCCTGCCTGCCTCCTTGATTGAGCGAACTACTTCACGATCAACATCTTCTTTTTTCCTGGGACTGAGTTCGAGTCTTGGCAGTGCAAATGATGCAGGTAAAATATTGACTGTATGGTCCTGAACAAACTGAATATTCTGGTCAAGATCGAAAAATAATTTACCAATACCCGGAAGCATCAAAATATCCTTATTATCCAGCGTCTGCCGACATGTAGCGGCAAAAGATTTAATGGCCGCCTCAGATTGTTCGTATCCCAAATGGTCTTTTTCCATCAAACAGCTAATCAACAAGCCATCTTTGTGATTCAGCGAGGAATTAAAAGCAAGTTTCCTGTTTGGTGGCGAGATCACCTGATGAACCGGATGAATAGAGGCTGCCTGATACCTGGCAACAAAACCACCAAAACCGGGAATTATCACGTGCTCATTTTCTTTTAGTAGTGCTAATATGTGGGCAACGAGATTCAAAGTATTTATTTCAAATTTTATCAGAATATCATAATCAAACCACCCATTGCATTAAAGCCATAATTTGGATAGGCATACCATCTCTGATATTTGCTGGCAGCAATGTTGTTCGCTTCAACGAAAATATAAAAGCTATCAGAGAATTTATAGGTGGATCCAAGATTAATATCCACAATTCCCTTAAGCGTCTGGAAACCACCTCCCGGTGCTTTGGCAAAAGATTTATTGTAAGCAAACAAATCGGCTGTAAAGCCTAATTTCTGATTCAATTGATAGCTGGCAGACAACTTTCCTTTTAGTGTTGGCATATGCCATGCTTTGGCTTGATTCTTCAACGAGTAATTGTAAAAATCACCAGATATCAACAATCTAAATTTCTCATTAACTGCATAAGTAGCCTCTCCATGCATGTCGAGGATGATAGCTGCCGTGTCATATACAAGATTAAATTTTGAGGTATCCCATTTGTTATTGACGAAAAGGGGCAGATAGTCCACCACTTTCTGGGCAAATCTGGCATCCCATGAAAATCGCTTAGATCCGCCTTTAAATCCCATGAATCGATTTTGCGCCCTGGAGTTATGGAAAGAAATAGTATCTGCCAAAAAGGGATTAATATCGCTGATGGTTTTAAGATTATTCTTCTCTATTCCACCATACCATCCGCTATAAAACACTAAACCTTTGCCGATTAATTCACGCTGGAACAAGGCATCCGGGAAAATATAGAATCCGCCATCATCTACTCCTCCATTCAAACCGATTTTCACAAACCAGTTATCACCGCCCAATTTATAATTAGGGGCAATACTTAAAATGGTCCGATTTATTTTAGTGGTATCGAAGGTATATCCGGTATAATCGAGCAATGCACCCACATTCAGTTGATGCCCGTTATCAAATTCTTTGTTGATCTTTCCCTTGAATAAAGGATTCAACTCTCTATGCTTCCGGATATCCCATAAATAACCAAAGTCAATCTGGGTTGAGTAATCAATATCATAACTGGTCTTCCTGGCATTATTCACCTTAAACGAGCCATCGATAAAATGAAAAACTTGTTTTAACTGATTGGCAGCAAAACTTGAATCATGGTTATATCCATAAAATCGGATATTATCCTGATCATAATTTAAGCGTCCCGACAATTCAACTTTGTCAACATAATATTGCAGAAAACCATTGGTAGTCAACTCGCTAAAAGTTTGATTTTCGATACCTGCCGGTGCATTAACATAGCCTCCGTGAAGTCCCCAATTAAATGGATCGGTTTTATTATTATATTTTCCGTTACGGCCGGAATTGACATATACATCTATGAATGGCAGTGCCTTATTTCCGGCTCCTACTTTTGCATACACATTTTTTAGTGGATCAAGCGGCAGCGGTTTCATGGCCAGGGGCCTTACTTCGGGTGACTGAAATGGGAGCTCCAGAGAACGCGCAGGTATATGATACTCCAGATTGGGCTTTTCAAAACTATTACCCGGCAGATCCGGATTGAAATTCAATTTAACAGCATCGACCAAAATGGGTTGATAATTCTGAATAATATTTATCTGCTCGTTATTTTCATCACCTGTCGGCTGTGCTTGTGTCAGCATGGCGCTTGCCCACAATAGCATGAATATTAAAGCAGGTTTTAAGGAAGTCTTTCTTATCATAGCTTTCTTATTCATTGTCTGGAGTTAATAAAGAATCTGTTTCGGTTTTTACTCGTGAATTTTGCTTCATCAAACGGTTTACTTCGGCTAGTTTTGTCCTGGCTTCATCGAGCAGAGCCTGATCACCATTATACTGGTTTACCACGCTTTCAAGGGTTGCTTTGGCTTGATACAATTCATCTTTGTCCACAGCAATATCGGCTATTAATATATAGGCTTTAACTAGCCAATAGCTGTAAGAAGAATAATTTTTCAATACCTCATTACAATTTGCCTCTGCCTGAACCAAATCTCCTTGTTTATAGAGCATTTCGGCAATTAAATATTTGGCTTCGGCTGCTTTTTCGGTAGTCGTAAGTTGTGATGTTTTCAGAAACTCAACTTGTGCTGTTGCATAGTCTTTTTGGAAATAAACTACCTTTCCCCAATAATAATGTGCATCTAAAACCGCATCGTTTGAGAATTGTTCATTATTGATGATTTGTTTGGCATATCTAACTGTCTCACCATACTGTTTCGTTTCATAAGAAGTAATGACAAGGCCGTCTAAAGCAGTCTCCTTATTGGCTTTCAGTGAAGCAATTGCCAGAAGTTTTTTATAGTAGCCATAGGCCTTTAGATAATCTTTCAATAAATAATGTCTGATGATGGCTGACCTGAGGTAAGAAATTTCTGAATAAGTCAATATGCGTGGTGACTTAGTTACATATTCATAATCAGGAAGAGCATCCTTATAGCGTTCATCCCTGTCGTAGCAATCGGCCCGATAAAAGTGGGCAGCCATGGCAAAATAGCCAGTAGGAAAGCGGCTCAGGTATTTACCTAATTCCGTTTTTGCTTTATCACAATTGCCTGCAAGATAATACCGTTCAGCTGATTTGAATAATACCGTATCCTGATCGGAAAGACTGGCACCGGGAGTGTTATCATACCAAGCTGTGTTGCCGGTTTCAATCGAAATATCTTTTATCCGATCGATGGCTTCTCTCGCTTCGGGTGTATTTGGATAATCGGTGGCAATCTGTTGATAGTAGCTAACCGACTGCTCAAATTCATTCATATTGTAGTGAATCAATCCCAGCTTTAACATGGCTTTCACTACATAAAGGCTGTTCTCCTGCTTCGACATCAATTCTTCGAAGCCGGATATTGCTTTGGTATATTGGTTTTGCAACAAGTAGGTATTGGCCTTCTGATACAAAGCATCATCATAGTAAATCGAATGAGGAAATTTTCTAGTCAATTGATCAAGTGTGTTAATTTTTTCTGCCGGTTTATTGAGTAAACCTAGAATCATTCCTTTCTGATAATAAGCATAATCGGCCCCCGGATAATTTTTATTAATGGCTTTGCTGTAATTGGCTAATGCATCCTCTTTTTTATTCAGCATAAATAGGCAATCGGCCATTCTAAGAACCAAATCAGGTTCAAGTTTTCTTTTAACTTGATTTGATTTAGCATCAGAAGATATATTCGGAATGTTAGCTTTGGCTTTGTTAAAATTTGAAAGTGCTGCGGCATACTTTTCCATTTTCATGTAGGCATAACCTAAACCATAATAAGCTGTAGCAGGTGAAGCATTTGATGGTAAGTCCTGATGACCTGCCATACCAATAAATTTATTATAGTTGTTGATGGCAGAAGCGTAGTCTTTCTTGTCCATATCCATTTCAGCTATCCAATAATAGCATTGCGCTACCAAAGTTGATTCTATAGGATAATCAAGCGATTTTTTGAACATATCTTTTGATTCTCCAAATTGCTTGCTGTTATACAATTCAACACCACGATAAAAGGCAACCAATTGAAAAGCTTCTTTAATCTTGGGGGTTTTATTAGATATTTGTTCAATAATTTTAAGCGCCTCCTGATAATTATGCGAACTAATCAAAATATCGGTCAATAATTCACCTGCTTCAACAGTGTATTCAGAATTTGGATACTTGTTGAGAAACAGATTAATAGAACGAATAGCAATATCGCTATAACCCAGCTCATAGGAAAGTTTGGCATAATTGAACAATGCATGCATCCTCACAAAAGGATCGAAATCAGCTTGAGAGGCTTCCAATAAAGGAGTTCTTGCCATCGCTTTGTTGCCTATTTCGAGATAGGAAAGTCCAAGCAAATACATTGCATTTTGCCCCAAACTGTCTGATGATGAATTCAGCTCTTTGAAATTATCAATAGCGGCTTTGTAGTCCTTTGTCATATACTGACAATAAGCCAGTTGATACATGTCTTCCTTCTCTAATTTCCGAGTATGACTGGCATAGTATTCAAGGTAAGGTAAGGCTTCTGAATACATTTTCTTTTCATAATAAGCCTTGCCAAGCAATTGATTTATTTCAGACTCATACTTCAGTCTACTTCCGTTTTCAATCAGAGGTGCAGCATAATTAATGACATCGTCAAACTTGCCTTGTTGATAATAAATTGAGGCAACATAAAATGGAACAACCTGCCCGAAATACTTTGACTCACCAGCTTTTTTCAAGTTTTCAAGGGCCGCTTCATATTTTCCACCTATATAAAGGATATAGCCATAATAGTAATGGGCCGGGTAGAAATATTTTTCTGAATCCTTAACATCTGCAAAGAGTCGTTTACTTTTATTAAAATCCTTTTTGAAAAAGTAATCGTATCCCAATTGGAATTTGTAATCCAGCAGTTGTTCGGCATCAAGATCATATAAATCAGTTTGCACGAAATGACGAATGGAATTGGTGTATTTCTTTTTGAAATAGTAATGCTTCCCAAGATAGAAATGAGCCATGTTCGATTTGCTGTGACTAGGGTGTTCACTGATGAAATTATTCAGCAAAGTTTCTCCATCCGGATTTAATAGTTCAAGGGCTGAAATAGCCTGATAATATTGAGCATTTATTTTTAAATTCTGAATTTCAGGATCCGTTGACTTCCTTGTTTCATTCAACAATTCGTCAAATACCTTTCGGGCACTTACATATTGTTCATTATCGAACAATTCAACACCTTCTCTGTATGACTTATCCAGATCAGTAAACCAGAAAGTTTGTTGAGCATTAAGCAGCTGGCCTGCTCCCGGGAGCAGACATAGCAATAGCAGGGTTTTCAAGGCAATTTTCATGGTGTCAAAGCTATGAATTTAGAATGCGGTCTTTAGAATGAAAAATTAACACTCAAGCTGGGAATGATTGGTAATTGGTTCACTCTGCTGTATCTAACTCGGTCAAAATAGAAAATATTGCTTCGGTTATACACATTGGCCACACTGGCCACGGCTTCAAGACGATAGCCTTTAGAAAAAGAAATGCTTCGTTTCAACGATATATCAAGGCGATGATAATAAGGTAATCGCCCTGCATTGATTTGATCCTCATACAAAATGCCAAGTTGTCCATTCTGTGACAGGTAATCGGTGCCTGCCCCATCGAGGAAATTGATTTGTTCGTAGAATCCCTGCGTTCGGGTGAAAGGAAAACCAGAGCCCAAATTCCAGCGGGCACTTGCCTCCCAACTATTGTCGTTTCCAAACTGGTAGGTCACCAGCAAATTGGCATTGTGTCTTCTATCATAGTGAGGGTGATAAACCTGCTCACCATCGAAACGCGTTACCCAAGACAGCGAATAGGTTGCCCATACATACCAGTGAGCGTTTTCGAAACGGCTGTACAAATCGACACCATATGCTTCGCCTGTTTCAATCATAAAATCAGGATCAATTCTGAAGGTTTTATTCCGGTTGATATTGATGAGCTGGGAGAAATGTTTATAATAAGGCTCAAGATTTAATTCCCAATGCTTACTGATGTCATATTCCATTCCTGAAATCGCCTGAATGGATTTCTGGAGTTTATGAGTTGCCGTTTGCCCGTCAACCCCTGTTAATGTTTCTTCCGGACCTGACAAATAACCTGTAAAAAGATTCACTACATCGCGGTCAGATTTTGTGCTAATCAGGTTTTGCGAATACACTCCTCCTGAGAATTTGAAACGCAGTTTATCAGTGGCGTTATATTTCAGCCCGAATCTGGGCTCAAAAGAGAGATTTGCCAGCGAGGCATAGTATTGCAATCTTAAGCCTGGTTCAATCACCCATTTATCCGTGAACTTCCGATATTCAAAATAGCCCGCAGCTTCCGTTGTGTTTTGATTTTGTTCATATTTCAGACCGAGAAAATTGAAAAATTTATATTCGGTAAGAAAACCATTAATATCTACCCCATACTTAAAGCGACTGTTATTATCATAGAAATAGGTAAAATCCATACCGAGGTCGAAGCCCCCTACTGATGAATAACGAGGTAATCCATCGGCTTCCAGCATACTGACGGAATAGTTCGAATAATTCAGATTTCCGTTAATCAGTGCTTGTGTTTGGCCTGGCACGATCGTGAAATCTGCACCTACTCCGGTGGCTTTCCAGCCTATTTGAGCGATGTCGGAAAAATCCACATGATCGGAAAAATTATAGCCAAGAAAATTTATTTTTGAGCCATTACCTGAGGCAATTGATATTTTGCCAAATAGATCAGTGAATGTATAGGGCAATATTTTTCCGCCTGTTCCTGGAATTTCGCTCACATAAGGATAAAGCGATGGAGCTGTTTGCTCGAGGTAAGAATGCTTGCCCGAAAACAAATAGGTAACACTACTACCATTGTCTTTAAGCTTCATTATAGGCCCTTCGAAAATAGCTTTCGTGAGAAAAGGATTAGCTGCCACGGTGGCTCCAAATTTCTGAGAATTTCCATTTCTGGTTTTTACATCCACCACGGCCGAAATCCTTCCGCCATATTCTGCATTGAAGCCACCCGTATAAACGTTAACACTGCGGATTATTTCTGATTCATAAACAGAGAACAGCCCGATACTGTGGAACGCATTATAGAGTGTCATGCCATCGAGCAATATTTTGTTGTTCACAGGGGCCCCTCCCCGAATATATAATTGTCCACCCTGGTCTCCGGATGAAATCACCCCCGGTAAAACAGTGAGGTATTGTGCCAAATCAGATTCACCTCCAATGCTTGGAATCCGATCAATATCCTTAGCCGTTATTTTAATTCTTGAAACATTTACTTCATTCAATTTCTCCTGCCTTCTAGATTCAATGGTTACTCTCCCGATTTTCACACTAATCTGGTGCAGGAACAAGTTTTTAGTCAAAATCTGGTCCTTCGAAATGCTAAAGCTCAGTCTTGCTGTATCAAAACCAACACCGCTGCTCGAGAGCGTATAATTGCCAGGTGCGATATTCATAATAGTAAAGAAGCCGTTTCCATCAGTAGCTGTTCCAATGGTCGTATTTTCAAGATAAACATTGGTAAACATGACTGGTTCTCCATTGGTTTTATTATACACATAGCCTCTGATGGTTCCGCTTTGTGCTAAAGTGCCCGAAACGAAAAACAGCAGACTAATCAGGAAACAAATGTTTGCTTTACTATTCATGTTTTGAAATTGCTTGCGCAAAAATAATGTAATTGAAGCGCTATGCCGATACTGGCTTGTTATAATTCTGTCAAATGAATGAGAAGGTAAGCGTATATTCTTCAAATTGTGCCAAAGAATAGGAAATGTACGAATGTCGGGAAATGGAAACCGGGTAGCCCTCACTTGCCCTTAGGATACCATTTTTAGGTCTGCCGCTTTTCTTCAAAACAAAAAAAGCAGGCTAGCCCGTCACTACCTTAAAAAGAAGTCCATTAATCCATCAATTCACTCAGTTTCTTTTCAAGGGAATAGCCTCGCAGGTCCTTAGCTATTACCATGCCATCAGCATCGAGTAGAAAGGCTGAAGGAATGGAATTTACACCATAGGTAGTGAGGATAGACGTGCTCCATCCGTTCAGTTCTGAGACATGACTATTCCAGCCTAGCCCATCCTTTTCGATGGCATCAAGCCAGGCTTGTTTTTTATTATCGAGTGAAACAGAGTAAACAGTAAAACCTTTGTCTTTGTATTTATTCCAAAGTCGAACCACGTTGGGATTCTCCCTACGGCAAGGACCACACCATGATGCCCAAAAATCGAGCAGCACATAATTACCCCTAAGGCTGGAAAGTGCCAGATTATTATCATTGCGGTCTTTCATGGTAATTTCAGGAGCTTCGCGGCCAATCCAACTATCGTAATCAGCTAAAATACTGCTTAGCCATTGGGTGTATTTTGAATCAGCAAAAGATGCCTGCATTCTTTGTTGTAGCTTTTTCAATGCATCATGCTGACTGCCAACATCCATCATCTGAGCTGCCAATAAAGCTGCCATAGGACTTGAAGAAGTGTCGGTAAACACACGTAAGAAAGCATCAATCTGTTCCTGTGCTTCGGCCAATTGAGAAAACATGCTCTCGGTAGGAGTTCTATTACTCGCCTTCTCATCGTTAATCAAGGTCTCAAAGCTGTCAATCGCTGTATATTGAGTATTAATTTCAACGAGTAGTTTTTGGGTTGCTTTGCTTGCAGCCGAGCCTTTTATAGACAGCTTATCAAAATCATTGTAATCGCCTGATATTTCCATGTTGTGACCGTCAAGAATCAAGTATATCACGTGCTGATTGTCGGTATATAGATAAGCAATTTGAGGTTCTGTAGTAGTTCCGGTAATTTCAAAATTTCCTTCAGCATCGGTAGTGTCTTGTCCTAGTTGAGCCGCACTGGGTTTCTGTCCGGGAACCATTAAAGGAACCTCCTGAATTAAAAGCGGAATATTAGCGGCATTTTCTAATTTACCACTCACCACGAATTGTCCGTTATTTTCCAAACCGACTGTTCCCGAACTAGCAGAATCGTTTTGGTCTTTTTTTCCCTTTTTAGCGGATTCTCTGTTGCATGCGGCAAAGATTAAGGTGATTGATGCTATAGCAATCAATAAGTTGAATTTTTTCATTTTTTTGTTTTTGTACAATGGCTAAAAGTCTAAAATCATCTTTCGAGTTCCTTTCTTAACATTTGATTGGTTTTTTGGGGATCTGCTTTTCCTTTCGATCGTTTCATTATATCACCCATAAACAAACCAAGTAAATTCTTGTTGCCTGCACGATAGGCTTCAACTTTATCAGGGAAAGTATCCATGGCTGCTTTAATCCATGCTTGAAGTTCGTCATCAGCTGCATTTTGAAGCAGGTTAAGGTCAGCGGCTAATTGCCCCGGAGGGGTAGCCGGATTATCCAGATAGACGGGAAAAAGTTTATGTGCAGCTACTGAAAAACTCAACGAGCCGGTTTCTACAAAATCAATTAGCATCGCCAGCTGATTTGCTTCTAAAGGGAATTCTTCCATACCTATGGCTCTCTCATTTACCCAGGAACGAACCGGACCCATCATCCAATTGGCAGCAGCTTTATACGCATTTGTGAATCCAATCAACTGATCGAAATATAAAGCAGTGGCTTTGTCATCGGTCAAAATACCTGCATCATAAGCCGATAATTTCAATTGATCAATGTATTTATTAAAAAGTTCCTCAGGTAATGGGGGCATACTCATTCTTACTTGTTCAATCTGCTCTGATGTCAGAACCACCGGAGGCAGATCAGGCTCGGTGAAATAGCGATAATCATTAGCATCTTCTTTGCTCCGCATAGCAAATGTAATTCCCTCTGCGGCATCGAAACTCCTGGTGTCCTGTACAATCTTTCCACCTTTTTCCAGTACTTCAACTTGTCGTATCACTTCATACTCCAGAGCTCGTTTCACATTTCGGATGGAGTTCATATTTTTAACTTCTACCTTTTGGCCAAATGCTTTAGCGCCCCACAGGCGGACTGAAACATTGGCATCACAACGCAGGCTACCTTCCTCCATATTACCATCGCATATACCCAAATAGCGAACAAGTTTTCTGACTTCAATAAGATATTGGTAGGCTTCTTCAGGATCACGCATATCAGGTTCAGACACAATTTCTAAAAGCGGAACTCCTGCCCGATTCAGGTCAATAAGGGTATTAAATGGGTCGAGATCGTGAATGCTTTTACCTGAGTCTTCTTCTATGTGAATCCGGGTGATCCCGATGACCTTATCACCGGAATCGAGATGAATTTTTACATTGCCACCTGAACATATCGGAGTGTTAAATTGTGAGATTTGATAGCCTTTGGGCAAATCAGCATAGAAGTAATTTTTTCGGGCAAATTCATTGTATTTATTGATGTTGCAATTCATCGCCAGCCCCAACATAATTGCATCTTCAATAATGGCTTTATTCAGCACTGGTAAAGTACCGGGATGACCAAGGCTTACCGGACTGATCAAGGTATTGGGGGCAGCACCATAAGCAGCTTCATCACTTGAAAAGGCCTTTGATTTTGTAAGCAATTGGGTATGCACCTCCAGCCCGATGACACATTCATATTTAGCAGTATTGTCCATTACAATTCCATTTGCTTTTCGAGCCATTCTTTGGCTGTTTGAATTACCTGTCCGATTCCTTCCGGATTGCTTCCACCGGCATTGGCAAAAAAGGCTTGTCCGCCACCTCCGCCACGAACCAATTTGGCCCATTCGCGAAGTAGATGTCCGGCATGCCATCCTTTCTCTTTCGCTAAAGTATCAGATATGCCCAAATTTAATATCACCTTGCCATTGTTTTCGGCAGCCAATAAAATAAAAGCCGAGGCATGGCTTCGCATTAAGTCGAAGATCAGCGTTTTTAGTGTATTTCCATCAGAGGAATCAACTTTTGAAATGCAAACAAAAAGCTTATTTGATATACTGGCTTCCTCTTCCAATTTGGCCTTTAATAGTATCATTTTTTGTTGCTGAAATGCAGTATTTTGCTCCGTAAGTCTTTTGTTTTCAGCTGTCAGATACTCAACACCTTTTAATACATTAGCCTCATTTTTCACCAGAGCAGCAATTTCGTGAATCAGCATTTCCTTGTCTTTGAAATTCTGATAAGCAATCTGACCACTGATTGCTTCAATACGTCTGATTCCTGCGGCAATGGCCGATTCGCTGACAATTTTAAATAAGCCAATCTGTCCGGTGGATTTTACATGTGTCCCCCCGCAAAGTTCAATTGAATAGTCACGATCGAATATGATGACACGTACCTTCTCTCCATAATTTTCGCCAAATAGTGCCATCGCTCCAAGAGCCTTTGCTTCATTGATGGGCATATCAACTTTTTCTTCAAGCCTGATATTGCTCCAAATCTTTTGATTGACCAAATTTTCAACTTGACTGATTTGCTGATTTGTCATCTTCTCAAAATGCGAGAAGTCAAATCGTAAACTGTCTGGTCCAACCCAGGATCCTTTTTGTTCAATATGATTACCAAGCACTTTTTTCAACGCAGCCTGCAAGAGGTGCGTTGCCGAATGATTGTTTGTTATCGATTTTCTTCTTTCTGCATTTACTTTTGCAACAACTTTGCCTTCACAATTTGCTGTAAACTCAGGCAGGTAGTGAACAATAAGTGCATTTTCTTTTCTGGTATCCGTTACCTGATAAGTAATACCCTGTATAATTAGCACTCCGGTATCACCAATTTGTCCACCGCTTTCGGCATAAAATGGGGTTCGGGCTAAGACCACCTGATAAAGTTCCTCATCATTTTGTCTGACCTTCCGGTAACGCAGAATTTCTGTTTCCTCCTTGATTGAATTGTAACCAGTGAAATGACAGCTTTTACTATCGTCCAATACAATCCAATCAGACGTTTCAATTTTAGTAGCTTTCCTCGAACGGGATTTTTGTGCCTTCATGGCCTTTTCAAAACCAGCTTCATCAATTTGTAAATCACGCTCTTCTGCTATTAAACGGGTAAGATCAAGTGGAAAACCGTATGTATCATACAATTCGAAGACGGTTTCACCCGAAACGACTTCGCCTTTTTTCAATTTGTTGCTAATGCGATCGAAAAGTTGGAGGCCTTTGGTCAGGGTATGCAGAAAGTTCTGTTCTTCTTCTTTAATTACCTTTTCGATAAAAGCTTGTTGTATTCCGATTTCCGGAAAAATCTCTTTAAACTGCCCTGCCAGCACCTCGACCAAGCTAAAAAGGAAGGGCTCAGTCAATCCCAAAATACTATATCCGTAACGAACAGCCCGTCTGAGTATTCTTCGGATGACATATCCAGCTCCTGTATTAGATGGAATCTGCCCGTCAGCAATGGCGAAAGAAACTGCCCTGATATGGTCGACAATTACCCGAGCAGCCAGGTCTGTTTTGTTATTAGACCCGTATTTTACTCCGCTGAGCAATTCAATTTTCTGAATCAAGGGTGCAAATACATCAGTATCATAATTCGAAGTTTTTCCCTGCATAACCATACAAAGCCTTTCGAAACCCATACCGGTATCGACATGCTTCATAGGCAATTCCTCGAGTGAAGTGTTTTCGAGTCGATTATGCTGAATAAATACCAGATTCCAGAGTTCAATCACCAGTGGATGACCGGTATTGATAAGCTCAGTGGCCGGTACTTTTTCCCTTTCTGTTTCAGACCTGAGATCAATATGGATTTCGGAACAGGGACCGCAGGGACCACTTGCGCCCATTTCCCAAAAATTATGCTTTTTACCAAAGGCCAGCATGTGTTTTTTATCAATAAGACCTTCCCATATTTTTTCTGATTCTGTATCTTTTCCCAAACCTTCGCTTGAATCACCGGCAAAGATGGTAGCATACAGTCTTATAGCGTCAATTTTATAAACCTGAGTAAGTAATTCCCAGGCCCATTCGATGGCTTCTTTTTTAAAATAATCGCCAAAGGACCAATTACCCAGCATCTCAAACATGGTATGGTGATACGTATCGCGGCCTACTTCTTCCAGATCATTATGTTTACCTGAAACACGCAAACATTTTTGAGTATCTACCACCCGCATAGAAAAAGGCTTCTTGTTACCAAGAAAAACATCTTTAAATTGATTCATCCCTGCGTTGGTAAACATCAGGGTTGGGTCGTCTTTCAGCACAATCGGTGCTGAATCCACTCTCAGATGAGCGTTTTTAATAAAAAAATCGAAAAAATGTTGCCTGATTTCCTTTGCGGTCATGTTTGTTCTACCTCTGATTTTCATCTAAGCCAAATTGCATGGCCGGTATAAATCACTTAGCTTTGTAACAATAAATTCCTTCCTATTCGTAAAAACACAAAAGTAGCAATTTAGCAGGCAGAATGAAAAAACAAAAGTACTATTACAATCCTAAAACACTCAACTATGAGTATCACGAAATCGGTTGGAAGAAGCGATTTTGGCTTGTAACAGGCTGGATCAGCTCCAGTATCATTGCCGGGCTAATATTATATGTGTTGTACGCAACTTTTTTTCAAAGCCCGAAAGAAAGGAAAATGGAAATTGAGCTCAATAAGATGAAGCTTGAGTATAAAATCGCTAGACAGGAATTGAATGAAATGAATCAGGTATTGGCCGACCTTCAAAATCGGGATGATAATGTATACCGAATGATTTTTGAAGCTGAGCCCATTTCGAAGGATGTGCGCGAAGGTGGATTTGGTGGAAGCAAAATGTATGAACGTTTTGCTGGTTTCGAAAATGGAAAATTAATGGCCGGTATTGATTCTTCCGTAGAGCACATGAAACGCAAAATGTACATCCAGTCATTATCTTATGATGAATTGGAAGTAATGATAAAGAATAAGGAAAAAATGTTGGCTGCTATCCCGGCCATACAACCTATTTCCAATGAAGATTTAACCAGGTTATCCTCCGGATTTGGCTGGCGTATTCATCCTATTTACAAAACGATGCGATTTCATGATGGCCTCGATTTTACGGCTCCTAGAAATACCGATGTGTATGCTACCGGTGATGGCACAGTGGAAGTCACTAAAAGGTCAAGAGGGTATGGAAATGAAGTATGGGTTAATCATGGTTTCGGATATCGTTCACATTATTGCCATATGCAAAAATATATTGTGCATAAAGGTGAAAAAATTAAACGCGGACAACTGATTGGATATGTTGGTACTACCGGATTATCCACTGCTCCTCATCTTCACTACGAAATTGAGAAAAACGGAGTTAAAATTAATCCAATCAACTTTTTCTATAACGACCTCACTCCTGAACAATATGACCAGTTGATTGAGATAGCTGAACAGGCAAATCAATCATTTGATTAGGCTTCTTAATAATTTATTCTTCCGGTTTCCACGATTTTCATTAATTTTCCTTTCGATTTAAGGAATGTATGTCATGCCCTACAAGGATAGAGAAATTGAAAAAATATACTACCCTATTGGTGAGGTTGCTCAAATGCTTAAAGTTTCAACTTCATTGATTCGTTTCTGGGAAAAAGAATTTGATATTCTAAAACCGAGAAAAAACCGAAAGGGTGACCGGCTTTTCACAAAAAAAGATATTGAAAATCTGAAAATAATTTTCCATTTAGTAAAGGAAAGAGGCTATACGCTGAAAGGAGCCAAACAAAAACTAAAGGAGAACAGAACGGATGCTATTGATCAATTTAAAATTACTGAAAGTCTTCAAAAAATCCGTTCTTTTTTAAGTGCCTTGAAAAAGGAACTCTAAAACATAAAGTCCCTATTTGCAAAATTCATCCTGAAGGAAATTCCGATATAATTTGTTTTTTGCTTAAGAGCTGCCCAATCGCTGTTTTGCTTTCGCATAGTCCATTGCAAACCAAAGAAAATATTGGGACGCCACATCCAGGAAAAAGACATTTTTAAATAATTCAATCTCGTTGGAATGCCTTCTCCGGTTATGTGTCCATAGTCCGGACCATGCAGGGAATTATCCAATAAAATATTACTGCCGAAATTGCTTGAGCCACTGTCAGCACCATACAAACTGTGGAAAGCTGTGGCATGTAGAAAAAAACGAGCTCCTGCTTGATAATCAGCTGAAAACAGCCATTCGCGGAAGTTAGCACCTAATGGATGCGCTAAAGCTTGCCCATAATGCGACCAGCTGATAGCAGGATTATCATGAGAGAAAGTATAAGGCCTGGCCGTATTGAATTCTGTTTGCAAATCCAGATTGGCAATTCCAAAGGCATCAAAATATTTTAAACCACCTTGCAATGCATATTTATTGCCCCACCAACCGGTCGATTTGAGCAAATCCCAATACCTGAGATCATCAATCACGACCTGCCCGTAGAATGAAAAATGTCGCAGAAAATTATACTTCCAATCCAAGCCCATCAATACATTATCGGCTGAGCCTAGTTGATATTCCACCGAACGATAAAAAATAACGGGATTGAGATAATACCACTCAAAACCGTTTCGGCTGCTGTCGGGAGCGAAAGCGACACCTTCGAATAATCCAAGATTAAATTTTGGGAATAACTGTATGCCTAAATGATGAATGGCTATCCATTTCCTGGCAATGGGTCCATCAGCCACATTTTCTTTCCGAAAGTCAACTAATTGAGCAAAAATGTTTTGATACTCTATTCTCCAGAAACGGGTATCAAGGCGAAGGAAGCTATAATTATTCGTGAAATCGGAGAGCATGAATGAGCGGATACCATTACCCAGAAATAAATTATCCTGCCCGAACTGAAGTGAGATTTGCGGAAGTAAATTGAAGGATAAATATCCTCGTGCATTCATAAAATCAATGCTGTTTATTTTGAAAGGCTTAACTCTTCCATTGCCAGGCAGAACCTGAAACATAGCATCTTTCCTATCCATAACATAAGACATAAAATTGCCCTGGTTCTCATCTATTTCAGTATAGAAGCCCAGTTTATTACCAAGCTCACCTTGCACTAGAACCCCTCGTGTATTGATGTATTTATTTTCATCAATATTTGCTTCGCGGCCATATTCAAGATGAAACAACGGATCGACAAAAAGAGTGAACTCTTTATTATTTATGCTGAAAAGATGGGCCGGTTGCCGGTAAAAATAATGCGCGATAGGTTTTTTGCTCAGCATGGCCGTACTATATAAATTCCGGAAAAGCATTCGGTTTGCATCATCGGCTTTTGATACATGAGCTTGCTCTATGATACGCTTCACTTTGTCAACTCGCCAAGGCCGATTGACCGTAAAATGGCTGAATGAATCAGGATGAAGCACGTCCATTCGTTCGACCGTTTTCGCAATCGGACCATGGATAGGCAAATACAAATGATTCGGAAACTTTTGTGCACTTAGATTCTGTGATAAGAACAGACAAAAGGGGAAGAAAAGAGATAAGATAAAAAGCCTTCGCATATTAGCTTATTACATTGTTTGAGAATCATTACGAATCGCTGGAGCTAAAGATATGGTAGCTTTTAGCAAACCACAACATTAGTATCAAGCCAAATATCGCGCTGCCTGTATAAATCAATGCCTCTGTCCAATCCATCAATATAAATTTGCCAGTAGCAAATAGCAACGAATAAGTCATTATTACGGCACTAATCCAGGTAACGAATAAGCCAGCTAACTGAACGTGTTCCCATTTTCCTCCACCAGCTTTTGCAACTCTTTGCCACCAGCCACCCGGTTTCACTCGTTCATAAAACGTCAAAAGTGTGGCTTCCTTCTCCGGTGCTGTTAACATAGTCACCAACAGCCAGGCAACGGTGGTGAGTCCAACCGTAAAAAACATACTGTTGGCAAAATCAAAATGAAAATAATAAGCCGACAAAGCATAGCCGATAAACGGAAAAAAGGTAGCAGTGATTTCACTCCAGGCATTAATTCGCCACCAATACCAGCGCATAATTAATACAAGACCAAGACCCGCACCACATTGAAAGATAAAATTCCACACCGCTGCTATCGATTGAATCTGAGCAGATACATAAACTGCCAGTGCCATAATTAGTACAGTTGTCAACCTGCTGACCAGCACATAATGTTTGTCGTCTTTTGCTTCGTTTGAGCGGAATATGTAGCGTTTGTATAAGTCGTTTACCAGATAGCTTGCTCCCCAGTTTAACTGAGTAGAAATGGTACTCATATAGGCAGCAAAAAAGGCAGCAAGCATCAATCCTTTTAAACCCACAGGCAGAAAATCGCGCATGGCATACACATAGCCCATCTGCTTAGCATCATTACCCAGATCAGGATAAAGTACGAGTGCAGAAAGGCCTACTAAAATCCAGGGCCAGGGTCTGACAGCATAGTGCAAAACCTGGAAAAGCATAGTAGCCCAGGTAGCTTCTTTTTCATTGGGCGTGCTCATCATACGCTGTGCAATATATCCACCGCCCCCCGGTTCAGCTCCCGGATACCAACTTGACCACCATTGAACCCCCACCCGTGCAAGGAATGCGCCCAGTCCGATGCTCATGGTGAGCCCCGCAACAGAGCCACCAATTGATGGGAAAAAGTGTAAAGCACCCGGATGATTATCCATCAATCGGGTTTTCAAGGTACCTATTCCTCCTATTTCGGGCGAACGAATGACAATAACAGCCAAAACAATACTACCGGTCATGGCGAGGATAAATTGCAATGTATCAGTAACAGCTACCCCTTTCAAACCACCGAAAGAAGAATAAACCGCTACTAAGGTCATGGCAGTCATTGTGTACCAAAATGCACTTTGATGGCTGATATCGAAAAATCCTTCGAGGATAGAAATCATGGCAAAATTTACCCAGCCTATCACGAGGACATTCATAAACAGTCCGAGATATACCGCTTTAAAGCCCCTTAGAAATCCAGCTGGCTTTCCGCCATAGCGCAGTTCAATGAGCTCTACCTCTGTTAACACACCTGCCCTTCGCCACAAGGCAGCAAAAAAGAAAGTGGTCAGCATACCGCCAAGCAGAAAATTCCACCAAACCCAATTCCCAGCTATACCGTGTTTACCAATTAATTCAGTAACGGCCAAGGGGGTATCTGCCGCAAAAGTGGTAGCCACCATGGACAGGCCTGCAATATACCAGGGCAGATTTCTTCCACCCAGAAAAAAACTGCTCAGATTACGACCCGATTGATGTGCATAGGACATCGAAATGCCCATGAATAACAATAGACAAGCAGCTACAATCAGCCAATCGAGCAATTGAAAACCCACCACACTTAAAGGGAATAACCTGATGATGTGCATAGCTTGATTTTTCCGAAATGTAAAAAGATTCCCCGTAGCTCAACGAATATTTTTTAAACGCTTTGATATGGTCGATTATATTTAATTTTTGTATCCGTTTCCTGTATTAATAAATCGTTAAAATTGAAGCCTTTTAGTGCTTGAACTTGTGAACTCTTTTCCGTTTAATTTATTTTGTACTCTGGATGCTTTCAGTGTAGAAAAAATATTAGATTCGCATTCACATCATTTATGGCAAGAAAACCAAACATAAAAAAAATAGGCGTTTTTACATCTGGCGGTGATGCTCCAGGAATGAATGCAGCTATCCGTGCAGTAACCAGAACGGGTATTTATTATGGTCTTGAGGTTATGGGAATATTGCGTGGATATGAAGGCATGGTTGATGGAAACTTTGTACAGCTTCATGCCAACTCAGTCAGCAATATCATTCAGCGGGGTGGCACCATTCTTAAATCCGCGAGAAGTGAACGCTTCAAGACAGCAGAAGGTAGAAAAAAGGCCTTTGAATATTTATCAGGGCATAAGGTAGATGCCCTAATAGCCATTGGAGGAGACGGCACCTTTCGGGGAGCCTTTGAATTTTCAAAAGAATATAACATGCCCTGCATTGGTATTCCAGGCACTATCGACAATGATTTGTATGGATGCGATTCTACAATAGGCTATGATACAGCTATTAACACCGCTATTGATGCCATAGATAAAATCCGGGACACGGCTAATTCTCATGACCGCCTATTTTTTATTGAAGTAATGGGACGCGATGCAGGTTTTATTGCTCTGAGATGTGGAATAGCCGGAGGAGCTGAAGCCATCCTCGTGCCAGAGAAAAAGACAGATATTGATGACTTAATTGCTATTCTTGAAAAAGGCTGGCGTAAAAATAAAACATCCTCCATTGTGGTAGTTGCCGAAGGCGATGAAACCGGTGGCGCTATTGAAATTGCGAAACTGGTGAAATCACGTTTCGATAATTATGATACAAGGGTCACCATTCTTGGCCACTTGCAAAGAGGTGGAAATCCGACCACTATGGACAGGGTGCTTGCAAGTACGCTGGGGGTGAATGCGGTAGAAGCTTTGCTTGACGGACATTCAGGGGTCATGATTGGTATGGTAAACAAAGAACTCGTATTCACACCTTTTGAACGCGCAACCAAGCACCATGGTGAGATGGATAAAAACCTGCTTAGAATTGCTAAGCTGCTTTCCAGCTAATCTAAGGTTTATTGATGAGTAACTTTTTATTCATCGAAGCCTCTCCGCTGCTTAATCGAACCTGATACAACCCCTGACTGATTTGTTTTAAATTAATATCAATAGAAATAATCCCTGATTTTACCCGTAGCGGAGTTTTATTTACAAGTTTCCCATTCATAGTATAAATGCTCAAAACGGCATCAAATTCTTTTTTGGATTGAATTAACACGGTGAAAGAACCTTTGTTCGGATTGGGAAACAAACTCATGTTTTGTAAACCTGCCGGAACTTGAAGTCCTGCAATCACGGTATCTCTTACAATCACCGAATCAACTATAGAACAGAAATTGGCATCCGAAACAGTTACATGATAAAGTCCTGCACAAAGATTTATAGCTGATGCGGCACTTTGATTTTGGGGATCATCCCACTGATAGCTATAATTGGCGGTTCCACCTTGTACCAAAACCGTAGCCGACCCATTGCATTGATTGTTTTCATCCGCAGTCGAACTCGATAAAGTTTGAAGACTATCGGGTTGAGTCAATATGATGGTTTTGGTTTTTAAACACTGATTTGAATCCGTTACCGATAGCTGATAAGTGCCGGCTACCAGATTTTGGATACTAGAAACCGTATCGCCCGTTGACCATAGCAAACTATAAGGATATATTCCGCCAAGCACTGAGATAGAAATGCTTCCGTCACTTGCTCCGTAACAGGAAGGACTTAACTTAACAGAAGAATGAACGGTCATAGAATCAGGTTGAGTTAACGTAAAGCTGCTGACTCCAGTGCAATTATTTGTATCGCTTACAGTCACCGAATAAATGCCGGCCTGCAAATTAGAAATAGCTGGCGATGTAGAACCATTACTCCACAAATAATGATAGCCAGGAGTTCCACCTGTGCCAAGGATAGCAATATACCCGTTTGAGCCTCCATAGCACGATACATCCGTTTGATTCTGAATTATTGTGCTCAGCTGAGCCGGTTGTTGAATGATAATCGTATCTACCGACACACAATTATGCCCATCCTGAACCGAAACAGTATATAATCCGGCTGATAATCCGGAAATGGAAGAATCCACTGATCCCATAGACCAGGCATACGTGTAGGGCGCTATTCCGCCCGTAGCAGTGGCGGAAGCAGTCCCGTTGGTATCACCATAGCATCCGGTCACGTCTGTATGTTGATAGATATTTGCGCTGAGAGCACTAGGCTGCCCAACTACAATGGTATCAACCGTATAACAACCGGATGAATCCGTAACCGTTACATAATAGCTTCCAGCAATTAAGCCCGATACTGATGAGCTTGTTGCCCCTGTGTTCCAAAGATACGTGTAAGGTGAATTACCACCGGACGGAATAATATCGATGGTTCCATCCTGCCCTCCATTGCAATTCGCATCTGTCACCTGATAAGTTAGCCCTACATTACAACTATTGAGTTGAGATTCCCAGAGACCTCTGCCAAAAGTAGCGGCAATGAGCCGGGAATTTACATTTGCAATTTCTAATTCGGTGATCGGTGTATTAGGCAGTCCACTATTGAATAGTTGCCAATCCGTCATATTGGCATCCCGATAATAAATACCCACGTCCATACCTAAGTATAAGGCATCATTTGAGCCTGCCTGATACACAATACAGTTTGCAGGAATATTGGGCAAAGTACCTGAATAATTAGTCCAGGTGCTGCCTCCGTCTCCGGAAAACATAACCTTGCTACCTGATGTATAGCCTGCCAGTGTGATCCAGATGTGTTGTGCATTTGCCGGGTCAAAGGCTACATAACTGATAGGGGGTGATGAGGAATAAATGGTCGTCCAGTTACTTCCCCCATCCGAAGTTTTGTAAATTTTATATTTGGTGGCAGCCAATATTGTTAAGCTGTCGGAAGGAGCAATTTCAACATTTCTAAGTTTTGTACCTCCGGTCAATCCACTCGATATGGCTGTCCAGGCATCTCCCCGATTTGTGGATTTAAATACTTCAGTGTATCCGGCAAAAATAGAGCGTGTATTTTGTGGATTCAGGTTGAAAGGGGTTACCCACCATCCTGTAGGCTTTCCAGGAATACTGTCCGAAATGGTCACTCGATTCTGCCAATTAGTAAATCCATCTGATGAACGATAAATCCTTCCATTGGCATAACTGGCATACATCCAACTGTCATTGGCCGGATCTATCAGGCAGTTCATACCATCTCCACCAGTGGCATAAACCCAATTTCCATTACTCAGCTTCCTCGAACCATTATCTTGCAAACCTCCAATAATCAGGCTTGGTGTAAGGGCGGAAACACCAATGCGGTAGAACTGACTTATTTGTAAACCATTGCTGAGGTCTTGCCAGGTCTGCCCACTATCTATCGTTCGGTAAATACCTCCATCGTTACAATCGAAAAACCAGGATGGTTTTAAAGGATGAAAGGCTGAAAAATGCTTATCAGCATGTACTACAGTCACATGATTTGGATTTTGAGAATTGGAACCCGTCCACATGCTGTTCAGGCTCCAGGTATGCCCTGCATCCGTACTCTTCCAGGTGTTCACTCCGCCCAGATACACAATATTAGAATCGAGAGGCGAAATGCTGTAACAGAGGTCGTACCAGCCCTGACCACCACTGCCGTAGCCATCGTATGACCAGGTAAGCAGGTTCATCGTATCGAGATAAACCTTGAAGGTATTTCCGTCATCATCCGAATTATAAATTCCGTACATGCCACCGGTAGTGTTAGCGCATAATGCCTGCAAGCGGTGCGGTGCAGCCGCTGTTGTGGCCAGTTTTATTCTTCTCACTCCGGCAAAATTGCTTATGACCGACCAGGTGAGTCCGGCATCCGTGGAACGGTAAATTTGAGCTGACCCGTAATTGCTGGCATACAGGGTATCAAATTGACCGGGATGTATTTCAAGATCGGTGATATAACCGGTTTTTACCTGAGTCCAGGTGAGGCCCGCATCGGCTGTCCGCCAGATACCGTCTGTTGAAGCTACCAATAATACCGAAGGATTTGACGGATTGATAATAATATCGCGCATAAGTTTTGATCCCGTAACCGACCAATTCAGCCCGGTGGGGTTCCATGTGATGCCCCCATCCGTTGATTTCAGCACACCAACACTTTTAGTATCGCCCACTGAAGATCCGGTAAGTGCCCACATACTACCGCGATCTCCATCTCCAGTTGCCACATACATGGTATCACGATGTTTCGGGTCGATGGCGATGCCACTAACCCCAAGCGTTGGATTTTGGTCAAAGACGCTTTGCCAGCTTTGTCCTGCATCCATGGTTTTCCATAGACCACCGGAAGGACTGCCAACCCAGAATGTATTAGTATCAACCGGATCGAAGGCCATACAATTGATACGCCCCAGACCGGAATATCCTCCGGGAGTGGTAAAGGGCCCCATCGGTGTCCAGCTTGATCCGACAAACGATTGGCCTCCAATACCCTGATTTTGGTGCGTACTTTTGTATTTGGCCCACTCAGTCCATTCTATATCATCAGGCGGAAACTGACCACTGGCATCGAGCCGGCTGTCCCAATACCAGAGCCAACGGGCAAAAGGTTTCATACCATTGCCGCGTTGCATGCCGTGTTCATCAACATATTGCTCGAAGGCATTTTGCAAATCGTAGAATCCTGTTTGATCAGGCCTGAGATTTTCTAGCCATGCTTGTGCTTCTATACCTGAATGAATGGTAAAAAGCAATATACAAATCGTAATGAGTTTTTTCATAAAATCAGGTTTCGGGTAGAAATGCTGCTTCAACTAAGGTACGAACATTTATCCGGTGAATTCAATTAATCTTAGTTTTGCAATAGGATTAAAAACTATGAATTCTATCATCTTCAAAAATACAAGAATCATCAACGATGGCAAATCTCTATTTGGTGATGTCTGGGTAAAAAATGACCGGATAGAACAAATCGATACAATCATCGACAGGAAAGGAATTGAAATTGACGCTGAAGGAAAATGGCTGTTGCCGGGGGTTATTGATGATCAGGTTCATTTCAGAGAACCCGGTAATCCGGAAAAAGCTAGTATCGGTAGCGAGTCGAAAGCAGCGCTTGCCGGTGGTGTTACTTCCTTTATGGATATGCCCAATAATAAACCACCATGCATCACGCAGGATGCCCTGGAAGCGAAATTCAAAATAGCCCGTTCCTCGGCTTTTACGAATTATTCTTTTTATCTCGGTGCCACCAATGACAATCTCGATGAAGTAATAAAAACAAAGGTCCGGGACGTATGCGGCATCAAAGTTTTTATGGGCTCATCAACGGGCAATATGCTGGTGGATGATGATAAAACACTGGAAGGAATTTTTAAAAATGCACCGATTCTGGTGGCAACCCATTGCGAAGACGAAGCAAGCATCCGGGCCAATAAGGCCAAAGCTATCAGGCAATATGGATCCCACTTTGATGTGAAACAGCATCCTGTTATCCGCGATGCCGAAGTATGTTTTCTTTCCTCATCGAAAGCCATCCGCCTAGCTCAGAAATATGATACGCGCCTTCATATCATTCATCTTTCTTCAGCTAAGGAAATGGAGCTTTTCCGCGATGATATTCCACTGGAAGAAAAACGAATTACGAGTGAGGTTTGTGTACATCATCTATGGTTCAGCGATGCGGACTATGAAAAATCAGGAACAAAAATTCAATGCAATCCAGCCATTAAATCGGATTATGACCGGCAGGCACTGTGGGCCGGCTTACTGAGTGGCAGACTGGATATTATTGCCACCGATCACGCGCCTCATACACTGGAAGACAAGCAAAAGCCTTACCCTGATTCTCCTTCCGGCTTGCCCTTAGTTCAGCACAGTCTGCAAATGATGCTTGAGCAATCGGAGCAAGGCCTGATAAGCCCGGAAGAAGTTGTTCTCAAAATGTGCCACAACCCCGCTATTTGTTTCAATATCGAAAACCGGGGTTTTATCCGCGAGGGATATGCAGCCGATTTAGTTTTGATTGATCCGACTGCTCCGGAGAAAGTGAATAGCGAAAATATTTATTATCGCTGCGGCTGGTCACCGCTGGAGGGCACCATATTCCAACATCAGATAATAATGACCCTTATAAATGGAGAAATAGCCTACCGCCTACAAAACGGACAGGCATTTTTTGAGGCAGGACATGGCAAAGCTTTGTCCTTCATGAGATAAAAAAAAGGGATGCCGAAGCATCCCCTGACAATCACCGTGCATCATCCATATTCATTTCTTTAGGTGGCGGACCCTTGGGTCTGCCTTGACCGGGCCCCCTGCCATGCTGCATTTGTTTTTGCATTTGCCTGCGCCCCTGCCTCTGTCCTATTTTCCGTTCGCGATCCAATTCAAACTGATGATATTGCTCTTCGCTAAAAATGCCCCTTAGTTTTTCCTGTTGCCCTTCGATAAATTCTTTGCGTTGCTTTTGAAATTGCTCCCTGGATTGTTGCATCGCTTCTCGCTGAACATCCATTTCCTTAATACTCTCCAATATAAGTTTATACACTTGTTGCTTTTGCTGTTCGTCCAGACCGAGTTTCTTAGCCATGTGCTCGCTTCTTTCTGTGGCTCTTTCTTCAGGTGTTCTTTGGTGTTGCTCATTTGGCGCGGCTTGTGCAATGAGGACAACTCCGAAACTACATATTGAAAATGCTACCATTAAAATCATCTTTTTCATGTCGATTCGTTTTAGTTTTACAAAAAATCAGCTCTAAGACCAACAAGCTGATATAGGGTTTAAAATATTTGACTTAAAAATTGTTAATGAAGATTTCAATCCTTCAAATTTGCTTGTTATCTACCTTGTTTACAGGCAATTATTCGCTTCAGGCTCAGATGCAGTGGGCTTCTTCTGTGAGCGGAAAATCATCAGAATATAGTACTAAAGAATTTGCGGCAACACAGGTGCTTGGCAAGCCTAACGCCATGCCCGTAGGAGGCAGTTCACCCGTTGCCTGGTCACCTTACTGGACAAACGCAGGCAAAGAATGGATAGAAGTGGCTTATGCCCACCCAATACATGTGGCGCAGGTTGCCATAGCCGAAAGTTATAATCCGGGGGCTATCACTAAAATCATCCTCATCGACACCAAAGGGAAAAAGCATGTTGTTTATCAGAAAAAAAAACCGAAAAGCAGCGGAAAAATATCTGAAGTTTTCAGGGTTTATCCTAAACTTACTAGCTATTTGGTGAAAGGGGTAAAAGTGGAATTGAATACGCAGGATGTGCCAGGATATAACCATATTGATGCAATCGGGATTTCGGAACATAGCGATCCGATTGAAGTAAAAATAAATCTGGGCCAGGGTAATTATCTTTCAAAACCTGAAAATCTGGGATCCAATATCAACAGCAAATATGGTGAAGTGCATCCGCTGATTTCACCCGATGGGAAGGTATTATACTTCACCCGAAAGGAACATCCTGAAAATATGGGTACTCAAAAAAGGGACGACATTTGGTTCAGCCGACAAAATGAAGACGGCAACTGGGGAAAAGCAATAAATATTGGACCACCTCTAAATTCCCCCGGACATAATTTTATCAATGCTATTTCTCCTGACGGGAATATGGCCCTCATCGGAGGCACCTACATGAATTATAATCAGGTGGATCATCTCTATCTTTCTTATAAGCAAAACGGTCAATGGACCAAACCAGAAGAAATCAAGATTGACGACTATTACAATTTATCTGATTACAATTCTTTTCACCTTGGGTCTGATGGAAAAACCCTGTTGATGTCGGTAAAACGAAACGATTCATACGGAAGCAAAGATCTTTATGTCAGTTTCCTGAAAGCTGATAACAGCTGGACAGCACCTAAAAATCTGGGAAATATGGTCAACACGGCTGGAGATGAAGTAACACCCTTTCTGGCACCTGATGGAAAAACTTTATACTTCAGCAGCAACGGATTTCCCGGTTTTGGAAGCAATGATATTTATAAAACAACGAGACTGGACAATAGCTGGCAAAACTGGAGCGAGCCTGAAAATGTAGGCGACAATATCAATACCCCTGACTGGGACGCCTATTACACAGTAGAAGCATCTGGTGAGTTTGCCTATTTTGCATCTTACGAAAATGCTATTGGAGAAGCAGACATCTTTAGAATCCGTTTACAGGAATCACAAAAACCGGAAGCTGTTACCCTCGTTAGTGGATTGGTTCGCGATGCGACCGACAGCAGTTTTGTTCAGGCCAAAATTTTATACAATGATTTGAAAAGTCATGAAAATGTGGGCTTTGTTTATTCTTCATCCGAAGACGGTAGCTATCAACTCGTGCTGGCAAAAGACATGATTTATGATATCGAAGCACAAGCTGAAGGCTATTATTCGGTAACGGCACAAATTGACCTCACCGAAAGTAAAGCTTTCGACAAACGCCTCATTGACCTTTGGATGTATCCTATCCAGGAAGGAAATATTATACCGCTCAACAACATATTCTTTGAAGCGAATGAATCAAGCTTACTTGAAACATCCTACTATGAGCTTAACCATGCCGTTGAGTTTCTGAAAACACACCCGGGAGTTGTAATTGAAGTTGCAGGGCACACCAATAATTTATGCTCAGCCAGCTATTGTAAACAACTTTCTGAAGACCGGGCGAAAGCAGTTGCCGATTACCTCATCAGCCATGGCATTACATCATCACGAGTTCATTTCCATGGGTATGGAAAGGAACAAGCTATTGAAAGTAATGATAC
>CAYPSW010000012.1:46828-60863 GCA_964413685.1 uncultured Chitinophagales bacterium | reverse complement strand
GTGATCCGGCAAATAAAAAATGACCCTTTCCAGGGTCATTTTCAGGATTGCGGAGAGAGAGGGATTCGAACCCCCGGTCCCCATAACAGGGACACCTGATTTCGAGTCAGGCCCGTTCGACCACTCCGGCATCTCTCCTTTGAGCTGCAAATTTACATTCTTTCACTTATTCTGCTACATGCTGCTTAGCACTTCTTTCAAGCAACACCATCATAGCAGCACCGATACTGGCGAAGCAAATGGCCAGCAATAATTCAAGGTTCAGACCCGGCCAGTGATAAGCATATCCTGATGTGATTTTTGTAGCATGGTGTAAAATGGGCTGCCCCGATTTGTCCAGCAAATAAACTGCGTCTTTCCATGGCCATAAGATTACGAGCGAGCCCACAATAAACCCGGCCAGCAAGCTGAGGGTGATATTCCGGTAATGATCGAAAACCCACGAAAGCACATGCGAAAAAGCCAGCAAACCAATGATGCAACCAGCCAAAACCGGCCATAAAATATCGAATTGCAGCTCAGAAACAGCATTGAGCAGGAGCAGATAATTGCCCATAATGATGAGCACAAAAGAGCCTGATAATCCGGGCAGAATCATACTGCATATAGCCACTACACCACAGAGGAATAAATATACAGTATGGCTGTTTTCGGCAGCCGGTGTCAGGAAGGCAATCGTGATGGCTATGCCGGCACCCAACAAACCGGATACAATATTTTTGACCTTGAACCCATTGATTTGACGGGAGACAAAATAAACGGAAGCCGCAATAAGGCCAAAGAAAAAGGACCAGAGATAGGTTGGATAATTGTTGAAAAGCCAGCTTAACAAAGTGGCAAGACTCAAAACGCTGATGACAACACCGGCACCAACAGCCAATAAAAAAGAAAAGTCGATATGGGCAGCAAGCGATTTAAATTTGCCGCTAAACAGCAGGACAACTGCTTTTTGGTCAAAAGATTTCAGTGCTTTGATTAATCGCTCAAATATTCCGCTAATCAGTGCGATAGTACCCCCCGAAACTCCGGGAATTACATTGGCGGCACCCATACCGATGCCTTTCAGAAAGAGCCAAAAGAATTTCATAAAATATTAATCGGCAGATTACTTATTTATCCTGATTCAAATACAGGTCGAAAGTATCACCTCTGAGGCCAATACGTAAAGTCTCGAGCGGGATGACTTCATTGGGAGCAATATTTCCCAGATTTACATTAGCTCCCAGTAGTTTGATAAACCAAACCTGCTGTGCTTTTTTCGGGGCTTCCCAAAGGATAGTATCTTTAGGCACCTGGGTCAGAATTTCATCCACAAGCCCTGAACGAACTTCACCCGTACCTCTGAAAATACCAACGGTACCGCTTTCCCGCGCTTCGGCAATGACTTTATAACTTCCGGCTTCAATTTCAGCTTTCATTTGCTCTATCCACAGGTAGGGTGCAATAATTTTTTCCGCATCTTTCGATCCTACTTCGGAAATCACGGTAACATATTGGCTAAGCTTGCGAATATATTCGCATTTTACCTCGTGGCTCATTTCTATGCTGCCATCCGATACTTCAACATATTCCATCCCGAATTTTTCCAGCACTTTGATGTAATCTTCAAACTGGTTTCTGATCACAAAGGCTTCGAAAAGGGTTCCGCCAAAATAGGTTTTGAATCCGGCTTCTTTATATAGTTTAATCTTGTCGGCTAAGTTGGGTGTGACGAAGGAGGTTCCGAATCCAAGTTTCAGGAAATCGATATAAGGTTTTGAAGCACTGATCATATTTTCAGCTTCACGAACGCTCAAACCTTTGTCCATCACCATGGTCATGCCCTTGTTTCTGGGGCTTCGGGTTCTTTCGGGAATCTGACTTAAAGAGTAATTCATAATTTGGGTTTATAGGCAGCAATAATAGATTCAAAGAAAGCATCTTCTTTTAGCTCAGGGAACGTTTCAAAAAATATATTTCGATTCAGATAATCCAAATCCATCGCTTTGATCAAAATTTCACGGGCTTCTGTTTTCTTACCGGCTTTACCGAAAAAAGCAGCATACGTATAGAGCAAGCCTGGTTGTTGGCTGCAATGTTGCAGGCTATCATCCAGCACTTGTAGGGCCATTTCATCATTTCCCATTTTATGATGAGCCACAGCAAGTTCTTTCCAGGAATGTTCATTTGCCGGGTTAATGGTCACCGCTGTTTTGAAATATTCGATTGACTGTTTGAGCTCACCGCTTTCAGCTAAATTGGCTGCATAAGCCATGAGGTAGTTATAGTTATGTTCGTTGAGGCTGACCGCCTTTTTAAAAGCGCTTCCGGCTTCCACAGGTTTTGATTCATTTCTATAGCTTAAGCCGATCGTATAATAGGCTTCACCATAGTAAGGATCTAATTGTAGTGCTTTCCTGAAGTAACGTCTGGCTTTCGATTCATTTCCGGTTTTTGAATATAGTTGGCCCAAATTGAAATACCATTCTTCATATGGTTCGAAGGTATCGAGTGCCTGCTTCAACACTTCAATTGCCTCCTCAAACTTCTTTTGTTTGCTCAGGCTTTCAGCCCAATCACGATAGGCCATTTCAAAATCTTCATTAATCAAGATGACATATTCGAAGGCATCGGCCGCTTTTTTAAATTGATTAAGGCCAAAATAAGCATGCCCCAGATTATACCAGGCAAGATAATTATAAGGGTCGTTGTTAATTAATGATTCGTGCAATACCACACTTTCCTGATGATGGCCGCCTAAATCAACCAGAAACCAGATTTTATATAAATTCTCTTCATTGAGCGGATCAATGGTAAGGGCCTTTTTCAGGCATCTAAGCGAATTATCAAAATCTTCACAGGCATCATAAACATCAGACATCGATCCGTAAATCAAAACCCGCTCTTCCCGGTCATCGGTCAGTTGTAAAGCCTTTTTCAGGGTTTTAAGGGCTAAATCATATTGTTCAATATCTGTCAATATTTCTGCTTTGACAAGATAAATTTCAATTTCATTCGAGTCTAGAATTTCAGCTTTTTTTAGTAAATGAAAGGCTTTTTGATGTTGATTTATTTCGAGTAGGAATTGCGCTTTACGTAGCAAAAACCAGGCATTGAATGCATATTGCCCGATGGCAAAGTCACAGGCTTCTAAAGCCTTTTCATATTCATTTCTGCTTTCAAAATAATCAAGCAGATCTTCATATTCTTCTTCCTCAAAAAAGCCTGCGCTTTGGCTTACGAGCATATCTTCATATCGCTCAAGCAATGTCTGATAATATTCGTTCTTAAGAGAGCTATCTTCTTGTCCTTTATCTTCCATTATTAGTGATTCACTAATCTGTTGCAAAGATATGAATATAGAAGCTGTACAGCTAATCGGCAAACTTCTTTTTAACAAGATTTTGTTATTAGATTTTTTTACCTGAGAAAGTTGGATGCAGAAATATTATATCAGAGCAATCCTTTCTCCATCCTTTGGTGTTTAATTCCAATTTCAACAAATGGATCGCCCGAAAGGGTATAGCCGAGATGCGTATAAAAGGGTACGACATCTTCTCTGGCATGGCAAAACATAAGTTTAAATCCACGGTCTCTGGCAAATCGTTCGGCATAGCGCACCATGCGTCTGCCCAGGCCTTTGCTTTGCCACTGGTCAGTCACAGCTACTTGTCTCATCCTGATCATTTTTTCTTTGGCAGGAGTGAGTACCAAACAGGCGATAATATGTCCGTGGTATTTTATTCCAATATGGTAATCAGTAGCTTCTTCTTTGAGCTTTTCGGGATCAAAAGCTAAACCAAGTGGCTTTCGGAGTATTACATTCCGGAGTTCCAGACTATCCTGATAGTCGTTGCTACCCAATCCATATACTCTGATTTCTGTTCCGGCTGAGATCATTTATTTAAGTCTGTAGTGTAAAATGTGAGTAATATTTTCTTCATCTGATAAATACATCCAAAGGTTCTTCATTTTCTTATCGAAACTTATAGATGAAATAAAGTCAAGTGTAGTAAATTCATCCGTAAATAATGTTGGTGACTCGAAATGTAGGTCATCAATCCGTTTTGCCCGCCATATTTCTCCAGCACTATTTACAAAATAAATCTCTTTACGATTTTTTGGAAGCCAGGATGACATGATGTTTGATGTGTTCTCACCGGCAAATGCGACTACCTGACCAACAGAAAAATCAGCGTCTAATGAGCTTCTTTTTCCGAAAAATAATTCGCTATCCCGTGTATAATAAATGCTCTTTCCTTTAGCCGAAAGCCATGGATAAGCATCCGCTACCTGCGTATCGTTGAGTGCATCCAGTTTTTTAAGCGGACCATATTGACCATTTGCATTCTGGCGGGCTTCATATAAATCATTATCAGCCCAAGAGTCGCTCGTACTGGCAGCAACAATCATGGTTTTTCCTCTAGAATCCATTACCGGCTGGTAAATACTCATATCGGTGCTGTTGACTTCAACTTCAATCAGCTGAAGGGATGCATAATCCTTCATGCTGATTTTGTAAATACGGGTTATCATCGTATTCTCATCATCCATACCGGTAAGAAAGAATTTTCCTTTGGTATGCAGTCTTCCCGGTCCGTAAAGCAGCCCTTCTTGTACCGGAAGTTCCTCAACAAATTCAAATTGACCATTTGTATCAAATGGTGACTGTGCCTTTAGTAAACTGGTGGAAAGAAGCAGTGCGATGAGCAGGAAGTATATGGATGGTTTCATTGCGAAAATTTACAGTGCAAAAATATTAAAAAACAAGCAGACTGATGAGGTTTTGATTTGTCTTACTTGATACATGCTGTGATTTATGCTGAAAGATTAATTTTGACACCAGAACTGATTACAGCAAATATTTATGATGAATCGAAAATTTCTTCAGCAAACCTTTGATCTGGCACTAGAAAATGTAGCCAGGGGAGGAGGCCCTTTTGCAGCCATTATCGTACAAAATGGAGCGTTCTTTGCTAGCGGAACTAATCAGGTAACGCGACTAAACGATCCGACTGCTCATGCCGAAATCAATGCTATCAGAGCAGCTTGCTCAGCATTGGGAGATTTCAATCTTAGCGGATACACGATTTATTCCAGTTGCGAACCTTGCCCCATGTGCCTGTCGGCTATTTATTGGGCTCACCTTGATGCAGTATATTATGGTGCGTCACATAAGGATGCGGCAGATGCCGGATTTGATGACTCTTATATCTATCATGAACTTCAGGCAAAATCTGCGCATCGGCATCTTGAACAGCATCAGATAGCAATCGGAAATGAAAAGACTCCGTTTGATGCCTGGAAAATCAAAGAGGATAAGCTTAGATATTGATAAGGAAAGCTTCTTGTTTCTCCATTAAAAAATAATGCCCCACCAATTTGGCGGGGCATCGCAATATCACTACTTAGACAAGTTTTATTTCTTGTCTTTATCGTCCACTTCTTCAAATTCAACATCCGTCACCTCATCCTTAGCCTCTTTGTTACTGTTTTCATTCGCTTCAGGTCCTTCCTGATTTTGTTTGGCTTCTTCGCTGGCTTTATACATATCCTGTGAAGCAGCCTGCCAGGCATCATTCAACTTTTTGCTAGCTTCTTCAATAGTGGCCAGATCTTGCGCCTTATGTGCTTCCTTCAAGCCTTTCAATGCGTCTTCAATAACTGTTTTCTTTTCCTCCGGTAATTTCTCACCATACTCTTTCAATTGCTTTTCGGTGCTGAAGATTAAGCTATCTGCAGCATTCAGTGCATCTATTTTTTCACGTGCTTTCTTGTCTTCATCGGCATGTGTCGAAGCTTCGTCTTTCATTTTTTGCACTTCCTCATCGCTCAATCCTGTGGATGCTTCAATGCGGATACTCTGCTCTTTTCCTGTTCCTTTATCCTTAGCATGAACATTCAGAATGCCGTTGGCATCAATGTCGAAAGTAACTTCAATCTGAGGTACACCTCTTGGTGATGGCGGAATACCATCCAGTTTGAAACGTCCGATGCTTCTGTTATCGTTGGCCATGGACCTTTCGCCTTGCAAGATATGAATATCAACTTCCGGTTGATTATCGGCAGCCGTGGTAAACACCTGCGATTTCTTGGATGGAATGGTTGTATTAGACTCGATTAATTTAGTCATCACAGATCCCATGGTTTCAATTCCAAGAGATAATGGAGTAACATCAAGTAAAAGCACATCTTTCACATCTCCACTCAGAACACCACCCTGAATGCTTGCTCCGATAGCAACCACTTCATCAGGATTAACCCCTTTATGCGGAACCCGTCCAAAGAATTTTTCTACTACTTCCTGAATTTTAGGAATCCGGGTAGATCCTCCGACCAATATCACTTCATCAATATCTTTCGTATCGTATCCTGAATCTTTAATCGCTGCCTTACAAGGAGCCAGTGTACGTTCAACCAAACTATCAGCTAATTGCTCAAATTTAGCGCGGCTTAATTTTCTTACCAAGTGTTTTGGTACACCATCAACTGCAGTGACATAAGGCAAATTAATATCGGCCTCATTCGAGCTCGATAATTCAACTTTTGCTTTCTCGGCAGCTTCTTTCAGCCTTTGTAAGGCCATAGGGTCTTTACGCAGGTCTATGTTTTCATCTTTCTTGAATTCATCAGCTAGCCAGTCGATGATGATCATATCGAAGTCATCGCCACCTAGGTGGGTATCACCGTTGGTAGATTTTACTTCAAAAACACCATCGCCCAATTCAAGGATGGAGATATCAAAAGTTCCGCCACCTAAATCATAGACAGCTACCTTCATATCTTTATTCCTTTTGTCGAGGCCATAAGCCAGAGCAGCTGCTGTAGGTTCGTTGATGATTCTTTTTACATCAAGCCCTGCAATTTCTCCTGCTTCTTTAGTAGCCTGGCGTTGTGAATCATTGAAATAGGCAGGTACGGTAATAACGGCTTCGTTCACACTGGTTCCTAAATAATCTTCGGCCACTTTTTTCATTTTCTGCAATATCATGGCTGACAATTCCTGAGGTGTATAAAGCCTTTCACCAATTTTAACACGGGCTGTATTATTATCTCCCTTAACAACATTATAAGTAATTGATTTCAATTCACTACTTACTTCGTTAAAACGTCTTCCCATGAATCGTTTGATCGATTGAATAGTATTCTTTGGATTGGTAATCGCCTGGCGTTTGGCAGGGTCGCCAATCTTGCGCTCTCCATTCTCCAGAAAAGCAACTACTGAGGGTGTTGTTCTTCTCCCTTCTTCATTGGGGATAACCACCGGATCGCTGCCTTCCATAACGGCTACGCAGGAATTGGTTGTACCTAAGTCTATTCCTATTATTTTTCCCATAATTTCTTTATTGATGCTATTGTATTAATTAAATTGTTTGGATTGCCTTTTGTCAATTGATATGCCAAGCCATAAAATGGAGGGTAATGGGTGTAATAATGGCATATAAGCCATTATATTTTGGTCAATCAAGATGATAAATGACAAATCGTCAGATTAATCGCAGAGGGGGTAATTGGGATGTTTCGTGAAATCTTTATAAGGTGCAAAGCCGAGATCGCCTGTAATATGTCCGCATCCCAAAGTATCTTGGCTTTGAATGGACAGCGGGATATTGCGTACCGTTTTCGAAAATCGGGATGCGAAGATGCCATAGCCTCCGTTGATATTCGTATAATTCCCGCCTATTTGATTGGCTGTGATGCCTGTTTGGCCTTTGTTGAACTCAATAAAGTTGCTGAATTCGATAGAGCCAACAGTGAAGGTGAATTCCAGTGAATCGGCATATCGGTAGATTTGCGGATCAGGCTCCATTCTGTATCGTATGCCCTGATAGAATAAATCACCTGGTATTTCAAACTTGGATTGAGCCATATCAAAGTTTTTCCCTTGGAAAATCGGGATGTCAACAAAGGTATCTTTGATATTGACGAAGGGTGCTGATCTGTTGGCTATGTGATACTTCAGGCGTATGGACAAATCGTGTACTTTGCCATTCACCGGCAGATTCCAGATGGCCTGAAAGCTCGTTGGACCTACCCAGTTCAGTGCCAAATCGTGGAAGGGGCGAAGAATATTGAAATCCTGTACCAAATTGGTTGTTGCACTTAGCTCTTTGCCTGTTTCGGTATTGCGTATATTCAGGGTGTATTCCTTGTCATCCTTCAATAGTGCACTGAAGCGATACAGAATATTTGGATGCTGTGCAAAGGTGCCACTGTCTTTTACTATCGGGGGGGTAAGGGTGTCACCATCCACGCGTTGTAATTGATAGACTTGATTAGTATTTGATTCGGTCACGGTGATATCTAATATATCGGGATAATAGATTGAATCGGGATTGTTGGCCAAGAGCAGGGCACTGGTGTTTTCATCAAGGAAAGCTTTGTGAATGCGGATATAATGTACTTGATCACGCTGATTCAATAAACCATAGACCAGCATGACTTCTTTATAAGGAGCCGTCAGCTGGAAATCGGTGGTACAGCGGTTCAGTCCGATGAAGGAGACCAAAACCAAGAGTATAACAATAATTTCTTTTTTCATCCGGCTGGCAAAGATAGCGAAAAGCAGTTCTCAGCTTGTTAAAAAGTCTGAATTAATACGCCCATGATAAGCACTTGCTGCTATTTTACTTTTTAATGACAAGTACAGATATTGTGCTTTGCGTTCGAAACTTCCTACCTTTGAATTCAGATTTCACTACCAAAGCAAACCATTATGTCAGTTTCAGGTAAAACAAGACGCATTACCGTACATACGCTTCAGGCCATGAAGAAGGCCGGAGAGAAAATTTCCATGCTCACGGCATACGATTTTTCTATGGCTCATTTGATTGATCTGGCGGGCATTGATGTTATTCTCGTAGGCGATTCAGCCTCGAATGTAATGGCAGGGCACGAAACCACCTTGCCCATCACCCTGGATCAGATGATTTATCATGCGTCTTCCGTGGTTCGGGGAGTGAGCAAAGCTTTGGTGGTTATCGACATGCCTTTCGGCTCTTATCAGGGCAACAGTAAGGAGGCGTTGAATTCTACCATCCGCATCATGAAAGAATCGGGTGCCCATGCCGTGAAGCTGGAAGGTGGTTTGCAAGTGCGCGAATCCATCGAACGTATCCTTTCAGCCGGAGTCCCTGTGATGGGGCATCTTGGCCTTACTCCACAGTCTATTTATAAATTCGGAACCTATACGGTACGAGCCACACATCGTGAGGAAGCAGATCGATTGCTTGCTGATGCAAAAATGCTGGAAGAAGTGGGTTGCTTCAGTATTGTGCTCGAGAAAATTCCTTCGAGCCTTGCCAAAGAAGTAGCCGAAAGTATTTCTATTCCGGTAATTGGAATTGGTGCCGGCCCCGATGTTGACGGACAAGTGCTTGTGATGCACGATATGCTGGGTATTACGCAGGAATTCAAACCTCGTTTTCTGCGTCAATATGCCGATTTGTCCACCATTGTTCAGAATGCCGTTTCCCAATATATTAAAGATGTTAAAGCAGGCGCTTTTCCGAACGATCAGGAGATGTATGATCCGGAGATTAAGGAATAACTTAGATGGGAATTTAGGAAGATTGTTGGGTTCTATTTCACCAGATAAAATCATCCTTTCGCCCTTGAGCCGGATTCAAAGCTCATGCAATATGAAGCGGGATACAATCTTTGAACTTACAACAGAAGCTGGATTTGCTTCTTATTTGTTGCAAGCGCTACTTATTTAGAATAACTTTCCGGGAAACGACCTCGTCATCAAGCAGCCTTATTATTAGAAAATAGACACCTGAATTTAGCTTGTCTAACAATATATCAGCCGTATTATTTTGAATATCAACTATATCCATAACTTCACCTGTTAGATTATAGATGCTCACATTCATTATTGTAGTACTTGACCTAATATGCAGATTATCTCCAGCAGGATTAGGATAAATACTAAGTTTATTTTCAGCGGTATAATCATCGGACAAACCCGTTGTTACAACAATATTCGAAATCTCCACTTGGTTTTCTACTGTTATTTGTCTGCAATCATCACAGAACTGGCGTTTTAAGAATTTTGAAAACCGGTCAATGTGATAATCGTAGCTATAAACATTATGGCAACCATTTTGAGGAAATGGAGCATCATAATAATTGAATTCATAACATTCATTCAAAGTCTTTAAGCGTTTTGATATTTCGCCTGAACCTTGTCCAAACGCATAATTAGGGCATGAATAATAATTGTTTGAATAACAAGGCACCAAGCTATCACCTGTACAGTGCATCATTAAAGTAGGAACACTATTGCTTGAATTAATCAAAGAAGTATCAGGAAGAGCACCCCACATACTGAATATGCCGGCCAATGAAAATGATTCTGTCAGCGTATTGGTGGCAGCATCCAAAGGCCCTAAGGAATCTTTGAGATGTAAATCTGCAAAATCTGTATCAAAAACATCTTGGGTAACATACTGAAGACCTAAGCTGGAAACACCTCCCGCACTACTTCCTCCTACATATATATTGTTTGTGTCAATATTTATCAGTGTATCAGCATAATGAACCAGGAATCTAATAGCTGCTTTTTGGTCTTGCAAGGCACGATAAAACGCCTTTAGTGAAGATATTGAATCTCCCATACAACCAAAAGCACCCCCCTTAACAATCTGCGGAGGGAGTGTATCATAATGCTGTCCAAATCCAAAGTCCCATCCTATTCTATAATCAATAGTGGCTGCTACAAAGCCACGTTTGGCTAATTCTCTGCAATAGTATGTGTCCCATCCTCTATTTCCAACATAGAAACCACCTCCATGTATCATCACTATTAAGGGCCTTTTTGCTAGCGTGTCAACACTTCCTTTTGGGAAAAACACATCCATATACAATTTCTGAATGCCTGGATCCTGCCAGTTGTAGTTTTGACCATACTGCGCATATATAGAGTCGATTTGATTCAATGAAAAGGCTGTTGTATCAAATCTGTTCGGAATACAATATTGTGCATTTGATATCAGGGGATAGAATAAAAGGCTAATCAATAAAAGTGTAGTTCTCATAATTAATTATTTAAAGTTAAAAGGGTGGAAAATTTTCAACTCTTCGTCTTCAGGTTTTAAATACAAGATAGTAAATCTAACATAAACATCTATCAAACTCAAAACAAGGCATACCTTGAGGCTTATGCTGACACCATGTAAACCAAGTTATCTTTCATTTGATTTGCATTTTCAAATAATCCTTATCCTGTGATTGACCGTTGACTCATGCTGAGTTTCATCTCTCTATTTATCGTAGTAGATGATTAAAGACAAGATAAGTGGTCAATGGTTTAACCCCGTCATTAACTGAGCATAAAAACTAAAAATAAATGGCGCTTACTTAATCAAATCGTTGAACGGGTGAGCTGCCAGATATTCATCGAGTGTGGGCAGCGGAATATAATGCCAGTCATCGAAACGGTCGCAGCTGTCGGGATCGAGTTCTTCGCCATCTTCACCGGCAAACGAAAAATCTGACTTGATAAGCTGGAAGTCTGTATCGTAATATTTCGAAATCGTGCGGTAGTTGATGTCGCTACATTCTCCACCGAAATAATTGGTGAACTCCTCATAAGCAAAAGTGCGTCCTGCGGGATCGAAATAATGAAGAAATCCGGCCATCCAATCGCCACTTTGACTAACGGGTATTTCAGCAATATAACTAATCCGCCCCGTAGAATCTTTATAAATATTGTACATGGTGGCTAAGTCTTCGGGTATTTCATCAGCGCTGAAGCTGACAAAGTTTGGAGTTGTATCCTTCTGACCTATCAGCAGCATATCGTCCAGGTGCAGCATTATAAGCGAATCGAGTCTGGCTTTTTCAGTCATCGGGTCGTATTCCTTATCGGCCTGACTGCAAGCCTGAAACATCATCATGGATAAAAAGAAGGCAATTAGGGTCTTTGAAATCATTGTCTTTATTGAACAGTTATTTTAACTCAGAGCCTAAGCTATTACATAGCTAAGCCTCTGTCTTTCAGCATCGGGTTGATATCCGGATCGTGACCGGTGAAGTCCCTGAACATTTTGCCATATTCAAGGGTATTACCTCTTGACAAAATCATGTCGCGGAAACGTTGTCCATTTTCACGGGTCATTCCACCATTATCTTCGAACCAGGCAAAAGCATCGTCATCCAGCATTTCGGTCCAGAGGTACGCGTAGTATCCTGCGGCATAACCATTGCCCCAAATGTGAAGGAAGTATGTTGAACGATAACGTGGTGGCACCTCAGATAAATCAAGATTGGTTTTTTGCAGGGCTTCTTTTTCAAATTGGTCGACATCTGTAATCGGTTGATCCGCTTTCAGGGTATGCCATTGCATGTCAAGATCGGCAGCAGCCAGCAACTCTGTGAGTGCATAACCCTGATTGAAGGTGGCTGATTTCTTGATTTTATCAACCAATGTCTGCGGCATGGGTTCATGTGTTTTGTAATGTACTGCATAATTTTTGAAAACCTTGGGATACATGGCCCAGTGCTCATTAAACTGAGAAGGAAACTCCACAAAGTCGCGGGCAACATTGGTGCCTGAGAGGCTCGGATATTCCTGATCAGCGAAGAAACCATGGAGTGCATGTCCGAATTCATGGAACATGGTAGTAACGTCATCGTAGCTGATCAGGGCCGGCTGACCGGGAGCAGGTTTGGTGAAATTGCATACATTATAAATGACCGGTTTGGTACCCATGAGTTTCGATTGGCCTACAATGTTATCCATCCAGGCTCCCCCAGATTTATTATCTCTTTTGAAATAGTCGCAGTAGAACAAACCAATTTCGCTGCTGTCATTATCCAGCACATCGAAAACGCGGACATCTTCCTGGTACACAGGGATGTCATGGCGCTCTTTGAAACTTAAACCATAAAGTTCGTGGGCAGCGTAGAACATACCATTTTCCAGCACATTGTTTAATTCAAAATAGGGTTTGATTTCATTGTCATCGAGGTCGTACTTTGCTTTGCGTACTTTCTCAGCATAGTAATTCCAGTCCCAGGGCTGTAGTTTGAATCCATCATTTTGCTGATCGATTAAGGTTTGAATCACGGAAGCTTCGCTGCGGGCTTTGGCAGTAGCAGCCGGAACCAGTTTGCTAAGGAAGCTCTCCACCGCTTCAGGCGTTTTAGCCATCTGATCCTGTAAGTTCCAGGCGGCAAAGTTATCGAAGCCAAGCAGCTGAGATTGCTCAGCCCTGATAGCTGCTATTCTTATGATCATCTGGCGTGTATCGTTAGAATCACTTTTTTCTGTCCGGGTCCACGAATGTTCAAATAATTCTTTACGGGTATCCCTGTTTTCGAGTTCCTGCAAGAAGGGTTGTTGAGTGGTGTTTTGCAAGGGAATCAACCATTTGCCCTCTTCCCCTTTGTCTTTAGCAGCTCCTGCAGCGACTTCAAGCTCACCATCAGATAAACCGGCCAGCTTTGATTTAACCGATATCAGGAGGGCACCGTTTTTAGCTGCTGCGAGTAGGTGATTGGTAAACTGAGCACTGAGTGTGGCTTCTTCTTCATTCAGTTTCTTCATCCTGGTTTTGTCTTCCTCTGACAAGTTGGCACCGGCATTGATAAATTCCTCGTATTGATATTCAACCAAACGAAATGATTCGGGATCAAGATTCAGCTGTTCTCTTTCATCATAAATGCTTTTGATGCGTTGATATAGTTTGTCGTTGAGATAAATGGCATCCTGAGTAGCAGCCAGTTTAGATGCCACTTCTTCTTGCACCTTCTGCAAGGCGGGATTGGTATTGGCACTGGAAAGCACATTGAAGGTATTGTTGACACGGGTTAGCGTTTGGCCGCTTTTCTCCAATGCAACCAAGGTATTTTCAAAGGTAGGTGCCTCAGCATTATTGGCAATATTTTCGACTTCCGCCAGTAATTCTTTCATGCCTGCTTCATAAGCGGGTTTGAAGTCAGAATCTTTGATATTTGGAAAATCGGGCACACCAAAAGGAAGGGTGGTGGGTTTTAACAGGGGATTATTGCTTTCCATGTTATCATTTTCTTGGTTGGATTCCTTGTTATT
>CAYPSW010000012.1:0-46728 GCA_964413685.1 uncultured Chitinophagales bacterium | reverse complement strand
AACAGAGAAAATCAGTTTTTCCCTGCTTTTCGGCTTCCTTTATAGAGACTAAACTTTTGGAATTTACATTCGATGGAGCCATTAAAAACCGTTATTTTCCTGGAAGGATGTAGCCCGATATACTTTAATGCGGTATTGTTAGCGCTCAGTATCCACGCATCGAAACCGGCATAAGCTGCCTTCAGCCGATCGCCAATCATTTTATATAATCCGGCCAGATCCTCTTCCTCCATCCTGATGCCGTAGGGCGGGTTCATAATGACCATCCCGCTGTCATAAGTAAGTGGCAAACGCTGAAATGATTTCCGTTCGAAGCTTATCCGGTCTGCAAGTCCTAAGTTTCCGGCTATTGTCTCAGACAGGTAAATTGATTTAGGCGAAACATCGCTGCCCTGCATATTCAATGCAGGCTGTGTGATGGCTGTCCTGGCTTCTTCGACAACTTCGTTCCAAAGTGCTTCGTCAAAGTTGGGCCAGTTCATAAAACCAAAAGAAGACCGATTGAGATTGGGCGGAATATGGCTAGCCATCATCGCGGCTTCAAAGAGGAGGGTTCCGCTTCCGCACATGGGATCAATCAACGGTTGATCGGGACTCCAGCCACTGAGTTTCACCAGACCGGCCGCCAGCACTTCATTCAGCGGAGCCTGATGTCCCGTGATGCGATAGCCGCGTTTGTGCAGCGAATCGCCCGAAGCATCGAGCGACACACTGATGTTGGATTCTGTCACGTGAATATTCAGCCGGATATCAGGATTTTCCAAATCAATGGAAGGCCGTTTGCCGGTATTCTCTCTGAATTGATCAACAATGGCATCTTTGCTTTTGAGCGAAACATATTGAGAATGATTGAAAAAAGAAGAGCTGACACTCGAGTTAATGGCGAAGGTTTTATCATTACTCAGATGTTGCGACCAGTCATAGGCCCCAATTTTCCGATACAATTCTTCGGTATTGCGGGCACTGAATTGATAAATAGGGAGCAAAATCCGTAAGGCGGTTCGCAAATGGAGATTGGCCTGGTAAAGCAATTTTAAATCGCCCTGAAAGGAGACTGCCCGGGTGAGCGGAACAATCTCAGTAGCACCAAGCACCTTGAGTTCATCCATTAATAGTGGCTCCATGCCAAACATGGTTTTGGCAATCAGTTGCATGTTTTCGCTTGATGACGGCACAGGGGCAAAAGTACTAAATCGCTTTCTTGGAAATCGTTTCCTTTTTAAGCTAAGGCGGTATGTGATGCACTTCAAACTTATTACCTTTGTTATCTTATGAATAAAATCATATTTGCACTACTATTGTTGTCGGGCCTCCAGATATCAGGCTTTGCGCAGAGCTATCCAACCGATCCCCGTTCGGACAGTATCGATATCACCCGAATCTCTTTGCAATTGGACATGACGGACATTTCGGCTAAAACGATTAGTGGACTCGCCACAATTCATTTTTCATCAAAGGTTCAGTTGCTGCAAAGCATACCCCTCGATTTGTTGAAGATGACCATTGACTCCATTCGCGTTGACGGAGCCATAGCATTCTGGTCTTACAATGATACCTTACTCCGGATTACCTTGCCGGTAATGCTGAACACCGGAGATTCGGCCATGGTTGAAATTGCTTATCACGGGCAGCCTGTTATGGATGCTACGGGCTGGGGCGGGTTTTATTTCCAGGGTAATTATGCCTATAATCTCGGAGTAGGATTTGGTGCCGATCCGCATCCCTATGGCCGCGTCTGGTTCCCCTGTCTCGATAACTTCACCGAGCGGTTTACGATGGAACAATTTGTTACTACCCAAAGCGGAAATACGGCTGTTTGCGGAGGCGTTTTGGTCGACACGGTACAACATCAGAATGGAGACATTACCTGGCATTGGAAACTCAATGAACCGGTTCCGAGTTATCTGCAATCGGTGGCTGTTGCACCCTACGAATTGTGGCAAAGCACTTTTTACGGCATGCAGGATACAGTGCCCATCATTATAGCCGGAGTGGCTGCCGACACTGGCAAGATTACAGGCAGTTTTATTCATTTGCAGGATGCCTTGGCCACTTTTGAAAATGGGTACGGACCTTATCGCTGGCCGCGGGTGGGCTATGTGCTGGTTCCTTTCAATAGCGGGGCGATGGAACATGCTAGCAATATTGCTTATCCGAGGGCAGTTGTCGATGGTCTGACTACCTACGAAAGTCTGTATGTTCATGAATTATCACATCATTGGTGGGGCAATCTGGTGACCTGCCAAACGGCTGAGGATATGTGGATTAATGAAGGGTGGGCTTCTTATTCAGAATATCTGTTTTACGAAGCTGTTTATGGCCGGCAACGCTATGACGATGAAATAAGGATGAATCATAAAACCATGCTTCAAACTGCTCATATTGATGATGGTGAATGGCTGCCGCTATCCGGTATAGGCCACGATAATACCTATGGAACTACGGTGTACAGCAAAGGAGCCGACATGATTCATAACCTGCGGGGCTACATGGGCGATAGCCTGTTTTTTCATTGTATCAAGCAATTTCTGGCAGGTCATGCTTACTCCGATGTCAGTTCTATAAATCTTCGCGATGACCTGTCTCTGTGCTCTGGAACGGATTTAACTGATTTTTTCAATGATTGGGTTTTTCAGCCGGGCTGGTTGCATTTTTCCATCGATTCGGTGGTGGTTGAACCTTTTGGCAGCCAGTTCAAAGCCGATGTATATATTCGCCAGCGACTCGATCATGCCACACAGTACGGGCAGCATATTCCACTCACCCTGACCTTCATGAACAGTCAATGGCAAAAGGTAGAAAGGAAGGTTGACATGTCGGGGCGCTGTGGCGTTTATCATGTTCTGCTTCCATATAATCCGCCTTTTATCGCGGTCAATATGGATCAAAAAATTAATGATGCCGTCACGGCTCAAAATATCGTTTTAAAAACTCCGGGTGTTTATAATCTGAATGAAGCCATGATGGACATCACCCTGAATAGTCTGCAACAAGATTCTGTCTTATTGCGGGTAGAGCATCATTGGGTGACTCCTGATCCGTATAAAAATCCTCATCCGGGATTGCACCTTTCGGAAAACCGGTACTGGAAGGTGGATGGATTGTTTAGCGGTAATCTCGATGCCATGGCCCGAATCAGATTTAATGGTACCCATAGTCATGCTGCGGGCTATCTCGATAATGATTTAATATCCAACTCAGAAGATAGTTTGGTCTTGTTGTTCAGAATAGCTCCGGGAGAGGAATGGACAGAATATCCCGATTATCAATTAAATACACTTGGTTCGCCCCTGAATAAATTCGGGGTTATGGACATAAGTCCCCTGAGGAAGGGAGAATATACTCTGGCGATCTGGGATCATAACCGTCCGGATACGCTGATTGTGGATCAACCACAGGATTGCCAGGATTTAAATACAGGGCTTCCCTCTTCACCTCCGGTATTGCTCAGCACCCTCAGTGTTTCGCCCAATCCGGGGAAAGGAAAATTTATGGTCGAAATGACGGGAGACGAATATTTTGATGATTTGTACTTGTACGATTCATCAGGGACACTGCTATGGGAATGGAACCTGACCAGCAAGGTACAATTATACCAATTCGACCTGAGCCAGTTTAAAGCCGGCACTTATTTTCTTCGGGCCGATTTTCACGGGGTGACAAAAGCCACCGCCAAATTTGTGATTGTTCCTTAGATTTGGCGCTATTCTTAAATGATAAAAACTTAAAAATGAAAAATATTGCTGTCATAGGTGCCGGTACCATGGGAAACGGTATCGCCCACGTTTTTGCACAATCAGGATATTCGGTGCAATTAATTGATATCTCTAGTGAGGCGCTTGAAAAAGCAAAAGCCACGATTACCAGAAACCTGGACCGGCAGATCAAAAAAGGGCTGATCAGTGAAGCAGACAGAGAAGCCACCTTGGGCAGAATTGCTGCTTTCACTTCGATGGAAGAAGGCATACCGGGTTGCGATTTAGTGATTGAGGCTGCGACAGAACACAGTGATACCAAGAAAAAAATTTTTCGGGAAATGGACCGTTTGGCTCCGGAGGGTGCTATTCTGGCCAGCAATACTTCTTCCATCAGCATTACTAAAATGGCTTCCGTTACCAAGCACCCGGAGCGTGTTATCGGAATGCATTTTATGAATCCGGTTCCTGTGATGAAACTGGTTGAAATTATCCGAGGCTATAAAACTTCCGACCAGGTGACCCAGGATATTATGACACTTTCACGCAAACTGGGAAAAGTGCCTGTAGAGGTAAATGATTATCCGGGTTTTGTGGCCAATCGCATTTTGATGCCAATGATAAACGAAGCCATTTATTCTTTGTTTGAAGGTGTCGCGGGCGTGCAGGAAATAGATACCGTGATGAAACTTGGTATGGGTCATCCCATGGGGCCGCTTCAATTGGCTGATTTTATCGGTCTTGATGTCTGTGCCGCTATTATGGAGGTGATGTATCAGGCTATGGGTAAACCAAAATATGCTCCTTGTCCTTTGCTTATAAATATGGTCTTGGCCGGTAATCTTGGGGTAAAATCGCGGATAGGTTTTTACGATTATGCAAACGGTATTAAGGATGCTCCGGTAGCAAAGAAATTCAGCTAAAGCTACATGCTTTCGGGTACTTCAATGCCAAGCAAGTTCATGGATTTCTCAATGATGTTTGCCACGCTTTCCGATAATTGAACTCTGAAAAATAAACTTGATTCATCATCGGCTTTCAGAATCGGATATTCGTTATAAAAACGATTATAGGTTTTAGACAGACTCAGTGCGTAGGCAGCAATTACGGATGGATCCATGCCTTCACATGCTTCTGCAATGGCAAGAGGAAATGCCATTTCCTCTTGGATGATGGCCCTTTCAATTTCGTCTACAGACGATGCTTTCTTCCCATTTTCACCCGGCTTGCCCATGGCTTTCCATTTCTTCAAAATCGATTGAATCCGTGCAAAAGTATATTGTATAAAGGGTCCGGTATCTCCATGAAATTCGATAGACTCTTCCGGATTGAAAAGGATTCGTTTTTTTGGATTGACACGTAACAAATGAAATTTTAATGCACCCAATCCAAGTTTCCGGTAAAGTACCTGCGCCTGCTCTTCAGAAAAATCGTCAATTTTTCCCAGAACCTCTGTATGCTTGCGTGCGGTATCAAACATTTGTTGCATCAGATCATCTGCATCGACCGTGGTTCCTTCACGCGATTTCATTTTGCCGCCTGGCAAATCTACCATGCCATAGGATAAATGATAGATGCCAGATGCATACGGCTTGCCGAGTTTTTCAAGGGTAGCCTTGAGTACCTGAAAATGATAATTTTGTTCATCGGCCACTACATAAACGGAGCGATCCATTGTATAATCGTTGTAGCGGGAGTTTGCTGTTCCAAGATCTTGAGTGAGGTAAACAGAAGTTCCATCTTTTCTCAAGAGGATTTTCTGATCCATCCCCTGATTAGTTAAATCCACCCAAACTGAACCATCTTCTTTACGGTAGAAAGCTCCTTTTTTCAATCCTTCTTCCACTAAAACCTTCCCCAAGAGATAATGTTCTGATTCATAATAATTCTTTTCGAAATCGACACCGAGCGTTTTGAAAGTATCCTCAAATCCTGCATACACCCAGCTATTCATGGTTTTCCAAAGACGGATGATTTCCGGATCAGCAGCTTCCCATTTTCTCAGCATTTCCTGAGTTTCCAACAATATGGGTGCTTTGGCTTTTGCCTCATCCTTGCCTTGTCCTGTATCTACCAAGCCAGCCACTTGTTCCCGGTATTTCTGTTCGAAAAGAACATAATATTTACCAACCAGTTGATCTCCTTTTAAATGGCTGTTATCCGGTGTTTCACCCTCACCATATTTCTGCCAGGCCAGCATGGATTTGCAAATGGCAATACCCCGGTCGTTGTAAATATTGACTTTATGAACTTCATAACCGCCTGCCTCCAGGATGCTTGCCATCGAGTAGCCGATCACCATGTTTCTGACATGGCCAAGGTGAAGCGGTTTGTTGGTATTGGGACCGCAATATTCAACGACTACCTTTTTGCCATTGGTTTCAGATTGTCCAAAATTATCGTCCGCAATGATCTGTTGGAATGCTTTAATCCAATATTTCTGTTTAATACTGCAGTTCAGAAAGCCTTTGATAACATTGAAATCTTCGATTAAATCACCCGATTTTTTCAGATAATTTCCGATAGCTTCGGCTGTTTGTTCAGGCGATTTTTTGCTATAGCGAACCAAGGGGAAAATCACGACCGAATAGTCACCTACAAACTTTTTTCGGATATTATTTACCTGAATATCCCCGGCATCTATATCAGCATTGAAGAGCACTTTGACTGACTCTGATGCAGCTATTTTGAGTTGTTGTCTTAGGTTTTTCATCTTGAATTGAAGACCAAATTTAGTGCATTCGATTGACAAAAAAAGCCTGCTTCTATCGAAACAGGCTTTAGATTTTATAAATCTGGAAATCCTACTGTTTATTTGATTTTGATTTCACGGCTTGGTTTTACCTTCGCTTCATCTTTTTTAGGAAGCGTCAGATTCAAAATACCATTTTCATACACTGCATTTAGCTTATCGACCTCCACATTTTCAGGAATACTGAAGCTGCGTTTAAAGCTGGAAAAATCAAATTCTTTGCGTACAAAATAATCATTTTCTTCTGCCTTTTCACTTTCCTTTTTGGCTTCAATAGTGAGCACGTCCTTATCGAGATTTACCGAAAAATCTTTTTTTGTAAGTCCGGGAGCAGCCAGCTCAATGGTGTAATTATCATTGGTTTCGGCAATATTAATAGCCGGCATGGAAAAGCGAATGGCATCGCTGCCTAAAAAATCAGCAGGATCCATATTGAAGAATTTATTCATCAAGGATGGTATCCTGAATTCCGGGTGATACGTTCTGAGTAAAGTCATAATTAATCATTTTTTTGTTAAACCATAATTGTTTCATTCCGGCTTTTGTCAAATGGCATACCACCTGAGAAAAGTGGCATAATTGCTAGATTAGGTATCTAAAAACGGAAAAAATGGCAGTCTGATTTTATAAATGGCGCCATGATGGCAGATATAATAATAAATCACCTGAGAAGTTTTCTGATTTTCCAAACCTGTAAAAACATAAGGTAGGAATCTTTGAGCATATTGATTTTTGTGCCCTGTTCTACCTTATAATTGAGTGGCAATGATACTATTTCAATTTGATTTTGCAAGGCTCTGTAAAGGATTTCAACATCATGTGCCCAGCCAATGGTTTGTAAAGATCTGAACAGGTTTTTAGCTATTGGTTTAGGATAAAGTTTGAATCCGCATTGAGTATCGTGCATTTTCAGGGGGGTCAATACTCTGATGATAAAGTTAAAAGTACGACCTGCAATTCTTCTTCCCTGACGGTCTTTAACCTGGCTTTCAGGGTCTTCACGACTGCCAATATAAATAGTATGATCTGTAAAGGGATGATTCAATAATGTTAGCCATTTGAGTAATGCAAGAGGCCGGGCTGACATATCCGCATCGAGGGTAAGGATAAAATCGCCACTGGCTGCTTCCATACCTTGCTTTAGTGCATACCCTTTACCCCGGTTTACTTCATAACTGATGATCTTCACCGGGATACTATCTTGTATCTTTTGAATTTCCTTGTTTTGATGTATGGCATCTGAAGTAGCATCTGAACTTCCGTCATCCACAATGATAATTTCTGATTTTCCAGTCCATCCTTTTGCCCATTCCTGCAAGCCATTGACGAGTAGATTTATCCGGTGAAATTCATTATAACAAGGAATAATTAAACTGATTTTATGTGAATCAGTCCAATTTTTTATGCTCCTTTGATTATCAATATTGTTTGTCATACGGGAAGTTCAAAGATAGTGAATTGAACCTATAGGGCTGATCGCTTTCCTAATTCAATCACCTTAGCATCGGTGATTTTAGCGGCCTCAATTTCAATTAGTGCGATGGTCCGCATTTTATGTAAACCGTTTCTGCCGGCTGCTCCGGGATTAATGTGGATGAGATTATGTTTATGATCAGGCATAATTTTGAGTATATGAGAATGGCCGCTAATAAAAAGACCAGGTTGATGATCTTCAATAAAATGTCTGACTCCCGGTTGATATTTTCCCGGATAACCACCAATATGAATCATATAAACAGCCAGCCCTTCCGCCATGAAAAATTGATACTCCGGGCAGCGAATTCTGATAGCATTTCCATCAATATTGCCATAAACAAATCTTGATGTTGCAAGCGGTGATAATCTATCCATCACTTCGACAGAGCCTATATCGCCTGCATGCCATATTTGATCGCAATCTCCGAGATAGTCAATTATCCTGTCATCAAGATAGCCATGAGTATCTGAAATGATTCCAACTTTCATAATTAATTTATGTTTTGTTGTATGAAAGCAATAATTTCTTCCCATTGATCCGGGTGAAACCATGTAAAATCCTTGTCTTTCCGGAACCAGGTGTATTGTCTTTTTGCATACCTCCTGGTATTTCTTTTTATTAAATTGATAGCCTCATCTTTTGATATTTTTTGATCGAAATAATCGAAGAACTCACGATATCCGACTGTATCAAGTGCAGGCAGGTTCCTGAATTTTATCAATTCTTTTACTTCCTGTTCTAAACCTTGCTCTATCATGTCATCAACACGTAGATTGATATTCTTGTAAAGTTCACTGCGCCCGGGATCTAAAGCGATGCGAATACTGCGGAAGGGTCTTGCTTCAGGCTTTTTATTCCTCAGGGATGAATATGGCTTTCCAGTCATGCGAATTACTTCTATAGCACGAAACAGTCTTCGCATATTTTCCTGATCAATTATTTTGAAAAACTCCGGGTCTTTTACAGCTAATTCGTTGAGGAGAAATTCTTTTCCGTGTTTTTCTACATCCTGATGAATAGAGGCTCTGACTTGGTCATCTCTGGGGGGGAGATGATCAAATCCATGGATAACAGCATGTAAATAAAGTCCTGATCCACCCGCCAAAACAGCTATTTCATGATGTTTAAATAATCTGTTCAGAACCTTGAGAGCTTCTTTTTCAAATCGTCCGGCATTATAGTTTTCCGAAACAGATAAGTTGTTGATAAAATGATGAGGTATCTGCTTCAACTCATTGTGAGAGGGCTTAGCAATTCCAATGTTCATCTCGCGATAAAATTGTCTGGAATCTGCTGAAAGTATTTCAGTACTGAAGAACTTGGCAACTTGTAATGCAATTTGAGTTTTACCTGATGCAGTGGGGCCGGCTATTACAATAAGGAAATTCAAGTGGTTTATTAATTCAACTGAATAATTTCAATTTTCAAATTCTTCTTCATCCAAATCCAGTTCTTCAAAATCATTTCCAAATTCTTTTTTTGGATCAACATAGTCATATTCTCCTTCAAAAAATGATTCATTAATCACTTCAGGTGATTCGTTCAAGGTCCTTCCTGATGAATCAACCCAGTGAGGATAGGAAATAGCAGGATTAATTTTCTCCTTCAAATTTATAACCTTGATGTAAAAAATAAAATGATGGTGCAGGGTGTAGCATTCATAAATAAGTTTAGCGTCCATATTGTTAAACAAATCTTTAATAGGAACTGATCTCATTAGAATGCTGTCACCAGAGCCTTCATTTTGATTAAGGACAAACTTTTCCATCGGAATCCAGTCATTGTCGGTATTAAAAAATTCAAAGGATTTAATTTCTGACAAGGCAAAGGCCTTCATTAATACATGATGCAAATCAATACATGTATGCTCTCGTTTTAGCATAACTTTCTTATGAATTTGCTCATCGCTATGTATGTAAGCATGTAAGGCAATTACCGTCATGGAGCCACAATTTGTAAAGTGAAAGCTACAGAATTTTTTACTTCTTTTTATTACTTAATCCAATTTCATCGCCAATCTGCTTCATAAAATCAAAAGCTGCTTCGAAATTATTTTCAATTTTACCATCCAAAATAGCTTCACGAATGGCCATTTTAATGATACCTACCTTTTTACCGGCCTTGATATTGAAGGTATCCATAATTACCTTTCCATCAATCGGAGGTTGCCAGTTTCTGAGTTGATCTCGCTTTTCGACTTCCTTTAATCTTGCTCTTACTTTTTCGAAATTTCCAAGGTATTGCTTAACTTTTTTCTGATTCTTTGAAGTAATATCTGCTTCGCATAAAAGCATTAAATCATCAATTTCATTGCCTGCATCAAAAAGCAATCGTCTGATGGCTGAATCAGTAACGGTTTCACTAACTAAACCAATAGGTCTTAAATGAAGTAATACCAGCTTCTGCACATACTTCATTTTCTCGTTCAATGGCAATTTCAGATTCTTGAATATTTTTAAAACCATATGATGTCCAAGAACATCATGACCATGGAAAGTCCAACCTGAATTCTTATCAAATGCTTTGGTAGCTGGTTTGCCAATATCGTGTAAAATGGCACTCCATCTTAGCCAAAGATTATCGCTTTTCGCTGCCACATTATCCAATACCTGGATTGTATGGAAGAAATTGTCTTTGTGTGCCATGTCGTCAATAATCTCAACACCATGTAAGGCTTGTAATTCGGGGAGAACGTAATCAAGTAATTTAGTCTCAAATAGTAATAAAAAACCTTTTGAGGGTTTCCTGCTTAATATTATTTTATTCAACTCATCGCTGATTCTTTCCTTCGAAATGATTTGAATTCTTTTACGCTGTGATTTAATCGCTTGGCAAACATTTTTGTCAATTGAAAACTCAAGTTGTGTGGCAAAGCGGATGGCGCGCATCATTCTTAACGGGTCATCAGAAAAGGTAGTTTCAGGCTCCAGAGGTGTTTTAATGATGGCATTGTTCAAGTCAAATAATCCGTTAAAAGGATCGATTAATGTTCCATAATCTTTTTCATTCAAACTAACTGCCATGGCGTTTATTGTGAAATCGCGTCTAAGTTGGTCATCTTGAAGTGTACCTGTTTCTACTATTGGATTTCTTGAGTTTTTCTGATATGATTCTTTGCGGGCACCAACAAATTCAAGATGAATATCACCTAGTATAATGCTGGCCGTTCCATAATTTCGATACAAACTAACCGTCTTATTGCCAGAAATTTCATCAGCTAAATGGTTGGCCAGGGAAATTCCGCTATCTTGCCCAAGGCAAACAAAATCGATATCTTTAGAAGCTCTCCCTAGAATTTGATCTCTGACAAAACCACCTACAATCCATACTAAAATCCCATGTTTTTTTGCGCTTTGAGCTACCTTCTTGATAATGCTCAACTCAGATTGTTTAATAAGCGAAATAAAATCCATAGAGTTTTCCCTGCAATTTTGATAGCAAAGTTATCTAATTCAGATTTCTGAATAGCATGTATAAATGATTATTTCAATAGTGGGCTGAAACTTCCCCAAATAGGGGATAAACAATAGTATTTTACACAATTATGTCATTTAATATTTAGGTTGGATAAGCAATTTAAGGGAAAGTCAAGTTGATATAAAAGCCTGAAAAATAGTAAGAATACAGATTATTAGCTTAGGTAGACAAGCAAGATAAAACAATAATTATAGAAAAAAAATGGTTTGCCGATTCAAACTATGCGATCTATCTTTAAGACTGTAAAAGCACTACCCAAAATCTAATCTTTGGTTTTAGTTGAAATTAGTTTGGATTAGGTTTTAAAAATGTACTAAAAATTGACTTAGGTGCTTGCCACCGGAAATCATTTGAATATTGATTTCCGGTTTTTTTTGCTCAAAACCCCTGTTTCGAAGGATTTAAAATTTTGGTGCCGAAGGTGGGACTCGAACCCACATGGCCGCGAAGCCACACGCCCCTGAAACGTGCGTGTCTACCAATTTCACCACTTCGGCAATTTCGGGTGTCAAAGTTAATTATTTATTGAAGCTATTATGAAATATTTGGCTTGGAAATTTATGCAATGATTTCAAAAGTTCTCAGCGCATCATTCAATGAAGTTTTCTTATTGGTTGATGCTTTTCTTTTGCCTATGATAAGCGCAGCTGATACCTGAAAATTGCCCGCAGGATATTCTCTGGAATAGCTTCCCGGAATGACAACAGAACGGGGTGGAACATATCCCCGGTGATATATTGGTTTGCTTCCACTTACATCGATTATTTTAGTAGATTGGGTGATAGAGACATTGGCCGCAAGTACTGCTTCCTTGCCGATTCGCACTCCTTCAACTATGATACATCTTGAGCCGATGAAACAATCATCTTCGATGATAACCGGTGCCGCCTGTACCGGTTCTAAAACACCACCGATGCCTACACCACCACTTACATGAACCCGCTGACCAATTTGAGCACATGAACCAATGGTTGCCCAGGTATCAATCAGACTATCTTTGCCAATATAAGCTCCTATATTTACATAAGATGGCATTAAGATTACTCCGGGTTCCATAAATGCTCCATAACGCGCTAAGGCTTGTGGAACAACCCGAATACCTTGCTCTTTGAAGTTTTGTTTTAAGGGAATTTTATCAAAGTACTCAAACGGACCATTATTTATTACCTGCATTTCGCTGATCAGGAAATACAAGATAACGGATTTTTTAACCCATGTATTCACAATCCATGATGCATTTTTACAATCAGCTACCCGGATTTTTCCGGCATCTAAACCAGCAATAATTGTTTTAATAGCTTCTTGTGTTGAAGGATTGCTCAACAGGCTTCGATTATCCCATGCAGCTTCAATATTTAATTTGCATTCCCGGAGATTCATATATTGTGTTTTCTGTTTAATCGACTAATTCTTCCCAATATGTTATCCGGGGCTATATGCATTGCAAATCCGGTATTTAATGATAATGGGTATAATATTCTCACAAAAATATGGTTTCGTTCAATAATGACAGATAGAAAGACTTATAGACATAAAATTATCATAAAATGCAATACACCCGGAAATTTGCGAAACCTTTACATTTTCCTAATGTAACATTAAGCTTGTTCGTGTTTTATTATCTTTACCAAAATCAATTGCTCAACCAATCTTATTGATGAACCAGTCTGCCAAATTTAGAGCTATTCTTTTTTGCTGCCTTCTTGCACTTTCATTAGTAGCATGCAAAAAGAATAAACTCAAAAAGACGAGTTGGGAGTCGGAATTCCTTTTACCTCTTATGCACGGATCCATAGGGATTTCCAACCTTGATTTAGATTCAACTCTATTGGTGGACTCCTCAGGTTTGGTACATTTGGTTTATCAAAGTACTTTATATAATCTCAATCTGGTAGAACAAGATATAAGCATTCCTGATACAGCAATTAGTTCCGTTGTCAGATTGGATTCTATAAAAATTGACGATCGTAAAATTGATTTTCCAATTACTTTAGGTATGCTTGCACGAAGCGATCAATCTGGGGTTGGTGCCTTAATATTGGCTTTGCATGGTAGCACAGCCCCTTTGCCTGCGGTAAATAATTTATCTTCCAATGGTATCAAATTGGATGCAACAAGCATTTTTGAAAATGCTCTTATCGATTCAGGATATCTTGATATTACGGTAAAAAACGAGTTTCCAGTACCCATTGAGAATGTTATCTTCCAACTTAAAAATGAAGATAATGGTCAAATAGTAGTTACGGATACTTTTGTATCTGTGTTGAAAGGTGCAAGTCTGACGCATACGTATAATTTAGCAGGGAAATGGGTTGATGGACACTTGGTGGGTGATTTATTAAACCTTGATTCACCCGGAAGTGGTGGTAATCCGGTATTAATTGATACAAATAAGGCAATAATACTCTCATTCTTCACCCATGGGCTAAGTATAGTTGAAGCAACTGCCGTATTCCCTGCCCAAAATCTGATTGATGTTTCGAATGAAGTATTTTATAATATGGGAGGCCCTGAATTTACGAGTATGAAAATACGTAGCGGAAATTTGGTCATTTCAGCTGTCAATACCATTGAAGACACCCTGAAATTGCACTACACAATTCCCGGAGCAATAAGTAGTTCAGGACAACCAGTAAATATTTATACATCAGCAGATCCTGCTCCTCCCGGTGGAAGCTCTCAAATTATTAAATCTTTCGACCTTGCTGGATACACAATTGACCTGTCAGGGGTGAACCATAATAAATCAAATACTTTTTACAACACTTTCACGGCAGGAATTGATTCATCGGGCAAGCTGATTCATCTTTCGCTTGACGATAGTGTAGCTGTTTCCTATGGCTTACAAGATATTGTCCCTGACTTTGTCAAAGGATATCTTGGCCAGCATAGCTTTACTATTGGGCCAGACCAGTCTGCCTTTCATTTGTTCGATCATATTGGCAGCGGGTCGATTTCACTCGAGCAGGCAAATATGCAATTCTCTGTTTTTAATCACATGGGAGTAGAAGGAAATATCCGGGTGAATAGCATACAGGGTATCAATTCAAAAACAGGCCAGCAAATCTTACTTTCCGCTCCCATTATAGGGCAAAGCATTCCACTGAAAAGAGCATTTCTTAATCCTAATTCAACCGGTCTCACAAGTATCCCGCTCAATGAACAAAATTCCAATATTAAAACATTGATTGAAAGTATGCCCGATCTGCTGAAATATCAACTTGATATTTCAATTAACCCGGATGGCAATAGCTTCAACTATCAGGATTTTGCATATTACGATGATGTTTTGCAGGCTACTCTGGACATGGATATACCCCTATCATTGAAAGCTGATGAACTTTCGATGTATGACACAGCTGCTTTTAATCTAGGATTAAGTTCAGAAGATGCCAATCCCGTTCAATCCGGCACATTCACTTTATATCTTGATAATGGATTTCCGTTGGATGCTAAAGTGCAGGTTTATTTTCTTGATAAGTCCTACCTGCCGATTGATTCCTTGTTTTCAATTCCGGAATTAATTATTGCTGCTTCGCTCAATCCGCTTGATTGCATGGTAAACCAATCCGTAAAATCTGAATTATCAGCCAGCTTTGATCAATCGAGGATTGATTTGATAAATTCAGCCAGCTATAGTTTGGTAAAAATAGTTTTCAATACACCTTCCTCTAGCAACTGTAGTGGCCCTTTAAAATTTTATAGTAACTATTCCATTGATTATAAATTGGCCGCGCGCTTTAAACTATTGTTGAATGAAGATTTATAGGGTTCTGAGCAGGATGCGCCTAATCCTCTTCGCTATATTATTATCAGTTATGGGGCAGATCAATGCCCAAAATTCCCTGAGTCCTGGATTTGATGCTTTCAGTCCGATATCGTTCCATATCAATCCATTCAATCATACGGATGATGAAATATTGAATGAAATTTATGTCAATTATGGATTAGATTATGGCTCTAATCATTTGACTCCTGATTTTATTAAGGCAGTATTACTGAAACAATTTATTGGCAGTGCAATAAAAGATCCGGCTGCAGCAACATTGAAGGGACAAAACAATACAGGCGCAAATTCCGGATGGGAAACATCATATGCCCATATGTTCAAAGACAAAGCCGGGCTATGGAGTCGGATATTGTTTTCTGTTGCTAAAAAGCAGTTCCTATCGGCTGATTATTCCGATGATATCTTCAGACTGATTTTTTACGGTAACAGTGGAATGTCTGGGCAGCAGGCTTTAATCAGTCCGTTCAATTACCTCTTTCTGGATTATTACCAAGTAAAGGCCGCCTATTTAAAAGCCCTTAATCCATCATTAGGGCCGCTGGAAATCTCCGGAGGTTTAGCTTTAAATTTCGGGCAGGATTATCAGCACATTGATATAGAGAATGGATATTTATTTACTGCTGCTGATGGCACTTTCGTTGATCTGGATTGGGTTATGCAATCTTTTCATTCCGAAGTTTTGGAAGGTCGTCTGATGAATGGATTTGGTCCGTCACTGGACTTTGGACTCGATTTGAAGGCATCAGGAATGTGGCATGTAGCCTTACAGGACCTAGGCCTGATGAATTGGTTTAATCATGCTATAGCTTACAAGGCTGATACGTCAATTCATTGGGAAGGATTGGAAGTAAATAATCCGTTTACTTCAGGATCAATTGGTATTAATGTGGCCAATTTGGATTCGGCCATTAATTTAGCCGGAGGGCATAAATCAATTGGATCAAAAACCATTTTGCTGCCATGGCAATTGAATGCGACTTACAAAAATGACATTGGAAGCAACGGATTTTCTTTATTGGGCGGAATAAGTTATATACATCTCCCGGCTTATCAACCCATGTATTATCTTATCGGGAATCAATCATTTCTGAATGGAAAGATGGCAGCAGAAATCAGCCTGAGTTATGGTGGGTTTCGAAGATTCGATACCGGATTAAGGGTTGCATTTTCTGATAAGAAACAATTCCAAATTGCCATGGGGAGCAATTCAATTAGCTCTTTCCTATTACCCGGCTATTTTCAATCAGGCTCAGCCTTTATCTCAGTCGGCTATGCTTTTTAACACAAGTCAATACCTATTTTTATAGTAAATTTTAAAGATTGCAAACTGCTGATATTATCATCATTGGTGCTGGTCCTGCCGGTCTGAGTTGTGCTCTGCAACTTGCGAAACTTGGCATTTCCTCTACATTACTTGAGAAAGAGCATTTTCCACGAGATAAAGTCTGCGGTGACGCACTCAGTGGAAAAGCCATACATGTTCTTCGGCAATTGGATGAAAAATGGCCTGATGAATTAGAAAGTTGTGGTGAAGCACTCGATTCATGGGGAGTGACCTTTGTAGCGCCAAACCGAAAACAACTCCGAATTCCATTTTATCAGGGTAGAAAATCAAATAGTAGTGCTCCAGGTTTAATTTGTAAGCGAATTGATTTTGATGCATGGTTAGCCAGGAAAGCCATGAGTTCTGATTTAATTGACTTTCGGCAGGGGGCAATAGTTACGGCTCAGCATTATACCGATGGTCAATGGCAACTGGAAGTAAACGGTAATAAGTATTTGAAAGCTAAGCTGTTAATTGTAGCCACGGGTGCACAATCGAAGATAAACTGTGAAATCTCAGGCTTCGAAAATAAGCCATCAGATTTATGTGCAGGAATAAGAACTTATTTTAGTGGTGTGCAGGGACTTGATAAAGAAAACTTTATTGAACTGCATTTTCTTAAGAATTTTTTACCGGGCTACTTATGGATATTTCCACTACCTGGAGATGAAGTTAATATTGGCTTGGGGATGCGAAGTGATATACTGAAAAATAAAAAATTGAATCTTCGAAAAGAATTACTTAGTATGATTCAAAAAGATCCCCTCCTGAGAGAAAGATTTAAAGATGCCCGTCAGATGGCGGATATCCGAGGTTTCAGCCTGCCCCTAGGTTCAAAAAAAAGAACGATTTCAGGAGATGGCTTTTTGTTGATTGGAGATACAGCCTCTTTAATTGATCCATTTACAGGAGAAGGTATTGGAAACGCCATGATGAGTGGTGTGATAGCTGCAGAAACTGCTACAGATGCCCTGAATGTAAATAATTTTAGTGCTTCATATCTAAATAATTATGATAATTGTGTTTATCAAAAACTTTGGGACGAACTTAAATTGAGCAGAAAGCTTCAACATTTATCGGCACATGCAAGTTTGTTCAATTTTGTGGTAAATCGAATTAGAAAAAGTAAAAAACTCAGGCATCTAATAACCTTGATGTTTGAGGATATTCAAATGAGAAAGCAACTAAGTAAGCCATTTTTTTATTTTAAATTATTGTTTCGCTCCCCACAGTAGGAAATGCTCATTATCTTTGTCGAAAATTTTGAAGTCATGAAAAAAATATTTTTTCTGTTTGCTGCATCAGGATTGATTCTGGCATGCAACAACAACACAAATGAAAACACCGATTCCCCTGACCAGGTTGATTCTACAGCTGTAGAGTCAGTTGATGAGGAAGTATTGCCGGATACCGGCAATTTTGGGTCTGTCATCACATCTGATGGTGCTATGAGCATGGCAGATATGGAAGCTGCATTAGGCGATATGGACAGTTTACCTGTTAAGGTTAAGGGTGAAGTTGCTGAAGTGTGTCAAAAGGCAGGTTGCTGGATTACTTTGGAAAGAGAAAATGGAGAAATGATGCGAGTAAAAACCATGGATCAATTTTTTCTGCCGAAAAACTGTTCGGGTAGGCTTGCTATTGTTGAAGGACTTGTAAGAAAGGTAACAACACCTATCGAGGAACTACAGCATTATGCAAAAGATGCAGGGAAGTCGGATGAAGAAATTGCTGCCATTAGTGAGGACAAACAGTCGATTGAAATGATTGCTTCCGGTATAATTATTCAATAGACGCACTGCCGTTTTTTATTTTGAGTGAAATATAGTAGCTGGAAGCTTTGCAAAGCAAAAGGAGCTTTTTATCTTTGCACAACTTTTTTAAGAGCAAGAATTAATAATATTGACTCAGTAGCTCAGTTGGTAGAGCAACGGCCTTTTAAGCCGTGGGCCCTGGGTTCGAGTCCCAGCTGGGTCACTTTTTTTAAATCCCGCTACTAAACAGGATGTTTTGCCCAGGTGGTGGAATTGGTAGACACGCTACTTTGAGGGGGTAGTGACCGCAAGGTCGTGCAGGTTCAAATCCTGTTCTGGGTACTTTATTAAAACAAATTTATAAACCGAGCTTTCTGTCTCGGTTTTTTTTGTGTACCCCAAAAGCCGGATAATTTGAGATTTTCTTACTGACAGTATTTAAATATTTATGGAAGGCCATTCACTTCTCAACATACTGTATATCGCCAAATCATTAAATCGTTTGTTGATTCGCTGTTTTTCTCTGAATACACCTTCAAGCGTAAAGCCCAGCCTGATGGGAATTGCCCGGCTTCGGTAATTACTCAATACACTTTTTATCTGAATTCGGTTAAGTTCGAGTTCATAAAAGGCATAATCTAACATAGCACGGCACGAGCGTGTCATGATACCATGGCCTTGATATTGCCGGCCTAACCAATAGCCGATCGAAGCACAAAGATTTGATTCATCATAATCTTCCAGACCTATCATACCGACCGTTTTTCCTTGATATAAAATGACGACAGCAAATCCTTCACCCCGATTAAATTTCTCAAAACTATTGTTCAAATAATTGATGGTATCTAACTTTACATTTACGGTGCTTACCCAGGGTAGCCAGCGGTTCAGATATTCTCTCCCGCTATCTATTAATTTAAAAACTTTCGCTGCATACTTGCTTTTATTTAAGTATAGTCGCAACTCTTGATCCACTTGCATATCAAATGTTAATTGCGTGTTTTTCATCTTCTGCTGCTTTTATATAGTTCACTTCTGCCAAAATAATTGGTATTATTTCATCCTTTCCATCGCAGCCACGCCTAAAGGAATTTGTATCAATATGAGCAATGTACCATGAATCTTAATGCAGTACGGACCATCGCCTGGGTTGATTTTAAACAAAAAAGGGCTTATAAACCGAACAATCCTGATTGATTGCTACGAAAATTTTGTGGCTAATGTTTTACTCTGAAGACAGTTTTAAAGAAGACTTAAGTCTGGAGATTTTCTATAAAGAATCAGTTAAATCGATTAAGACTAATAAGCCTGCACTGCCAACAATGAATACTTTGTTCTTTGAGATCAACACTGATTGATAGAAATTTCCAGTAGAGAGAATCTGAGCACTTTGCCAATTTTCGTCTTTTGCTATTCTGAAATGAATGTTGCCAGGTCCCGCTGTTAGTAAATTAATGGACGGGGTGAGTATCAATGACCAGATAAAACCACCCGTTTTAAATGACTCAGCTTTATGTTCATTAAAGCAATAAATTTTGCCTTTTGCACCTGTTTTTTTGTATTTACCTCCGCAGGCTATTAAGCCATATTGGTTAGAATATTCTATGTCATGCAACAAATATTTTGAGCGAAAATCTGTTCTGTGCACTTCCTTTTTACTTATCGTAAATAATCTACTGCCAAAGGGGCCGTAGCCAAGAGCAATGACCTCATCATTTTCTGAATCGTACGTTAGATCCCAAAAGAAACGATTCCACTTTTTCATTACCGGATACCAGGATTCTCCGCGATCTTTTGATGCAAATACAAACCCGAACGGTATAGTTCTTTTACCGGTAGCGATCAGCTTATGTCCTCCACATGCATATATGATGGAGTCGCCAAGAGGCAGCATACTATAAATTGCGCTATTGCTCAATCCGGGAATTTGCAAAGTAGCCCAGGACTGACTGGATTGAAGATAGGAATAAATTATTCCGTTGTCACTTGAAATAAGGATACGGTCTGAGAGAGTCGCAATTTTAAGAAGATTGATTCCTTTGCCAGGGAAGTCCGGGATGTTTTTCATCATCCCAAAGGAATCGACAGATTTTAAGATCCCATTTTCACCACAAATCCAAAATTCATTTTCATCGATTTTTGCAATATCATAAAAGGACGAATCCGGAGTTGAAGGAGCTTGAAGAGTTATCGTATTTTGGGCTGATAGCACAGACTGAAACAGACTAAGAGATAGCATTAATCGAATAAAAGAAGAGCACTTATAACTCATAGTTGACTAATCGTTTGAGCTGCTAATTTCAGTAAGATTCAGGGGATTGGGTGCTATGCGATGTAGTTGAATCAGGAGTGAATCTCTGACAGCTTCAAAATCTTTTTGATAGATTTGGGGTAGTGGTTTTGAGGGTGGAAGTTTTTCTTTGAAAGGATCTACTTGCTGCCCATTTTTCCAAAAACGATAGCACACATGTGGACCGGTTGCTAGTCCTGAACTTCCAACATATCCAATAACATCCCCTTGTTTTACATGATCTCCAATGGCAAGACCATGGACAAATTTTGACATATGCAAATATTGGGTTGAATACACAGAATTATGCCTGATTTTGACAAAGCGTCCATTTCCTCCTGAAAATCCTTTTCTGGAAATCACTCCATCTCCAGTAGCCAAAATGGGTGTGCCGTAAGGGGCAGCGAAATCGGTCCCGAGATGTGCTTTATTCCGGTGCAGAATTGGATGATATCGCTTGGTTGAATATCTTGAAGTAATTCTGGAAAACTTTAATGGTGCCTTTAGAAAAGCCTTGCGCATGCTGTGTCCGGAAGAATCAAAATAATCACTGATGCTGTCTTTGTCAAACCAAAAAGCATAGACCGAAGAATGATTGGACATCATTTCAGCAGCTACTACATGATGAATACTCACCCTTTGATCGTTTACCCAGTTTTCATCGTAAATAGCTTTAAACTCATCCCCTTTTTGAATGTGGTAAAAATCAATTGTCCAGGCAAAAACATCAGATAAATATAAGGCAAGCAGGGGAGAAGCTTTCGCTTTCTTCATACTCAGCCACAAGGAACTTTCAATCACACCACCTACTGCCTTTGATTTAAGTATGACGGGCTTCTTGTCCCGGTAAACTGTAACCGAATCTAAGTTTGAGAAATCATAAACAACAAACTCGACTGAATTTATTTCATACACAAAGTATTTTGCAATGGAATCGGGTGAAAACAGAATACAATAGACATTACCTTGTCTGAATTTTTTCACACTGAAAACTGTATCCGCAGTTTTTGCAATCCGGTCGATAGTTTCGTAGGCTACACCAACATGCGATAGGATATTGCCAAGATAATCATTGATTCCTATCGTATCATATTGGTAGATGGCAGAGTCGAGAATAATCTGATAAGGTAGTTGGGGCTCAGTTACAATGCTGTCACTGAGATTAATGGCTGTTTCCTTGTTATCAGATGTATTATTGGAATCGCAACTGGAAAAAAAAACGAGAACTAATAATAACAAAATAATTAGTAAAGAGAAATTATGTTGGGTAGCTTTATTGGTCATAATGGGGAAGCTTGTAATTGACTTACGCTAAATCACGACATCTTGATTCATCGCCCAGCAAGAAACTCATCTAACCATGCATTAATTGCTTCAGCTACTGATTTCATTGTATTTTCCTCAAATGGAGATTGAAGTTTGGCCACTTTAACAAGTTCGAGAAATGATAAACTTCCTCCTTTCTTGCATAAATTCAAATAATTCTGCCATGCCGATTGATGGTTGATTTTGTCCTTTATCCAAAACTGTAATGCGCAGACACCTGCCAGCGTATAATCGAGATAATAGAACGGAGAGTTAAAAATATGAGCTTGTTTCTGCCAAAAACCACCATTTTCAAGGTATTTATTTCCGGTGTAATGTTTGAAAGGCAAGTACTTTTTTTCAATTTTTCGCCAGCAGCTATTCCGTTCACTCGGTTTCATTTCAGGATGACTGTAAATCTCATGTTGAAATTCATCTATTGCAACACCATAGGGCAGGAAGTTAATGCTTGACGCCATGTGTGCATAGAGATACTTATTAATTTCCCGGCCAAAAAATAAATGCATCCAGGGGTAGGTAAAATATTCCATACTCATGCTATGAATTTCACAAGCCTCATAGGTTGGGAAATAATATTCAGGTGTCACCATGCCGATGCATTGATAAATTTGAAAGGCATGTCCGGCTTCATGCGTCAATACATCCATATCGGAGGATGTACCTGTGAAATTGGAAAAGATAAAGGGTGATTTAAAAGCAGGTAAATATTCGCAATAACCTCCACCCGATTTATTTTTTTTTGATTCTAAGTCCATTAATCCTTTCTCAAGCATGAAGTTGAAAAACTCATTGCTTTCACTTGACAACTCCTCGTACATTTTCGCTGTATTCTGTAAGACTTCTTTTGTATTTCCCAGCAACTTTGCATTGCCATCTTTAAAATAAATAGCCTGATCAAAATATTCCAGATGATCTAACCCAAGTTCTTTCTGCTTTGATTTCAAGAGCCTTCCAGTAATGGGAACAATATATTTAGCAATTTGATTACGATATTTTACTGACATTTCAGGGTTGAAATCAGTTCTTTGCAGCCGATCATAAGCCAAACCGATAAAATTTTTATAACCCAGTTTTAAAGCAATGTGATGACGTACTTTAACCAGTTCATCAAATATTTGATCCAGTGTATCTGCATGCTTTGCATAAAACCCAAATCGCGCCTCGTAAGCTTCTTCTCTTGTTTCCCGATCTGCTGATATTTCGAAGGGATGAAGTGAGGATAGATTGTATTCTTTTCCTCTGAATTTAACTACTGCTGATGCAAGCATACGGGAGTAATCACTAACCAATCTATTTTCAGTTTGAAGATCTTTTATAATTGCAGGGCTAAATATTTTACACGCTTTTTCTGCTAGTCTAAACAATTGATGACCAAAAGTTTCCTTTAATTCGTCTATATAATTGCTGCTGAGAATAGCTTTGTAATAGCGGGTAATCAAAGCGTCATAGAATGGTTTTTTTTCATCGAAGAAATCTTTTTCAGCCAAATAAAACGAATCTGCAGAATCAATGCTGTGTCTTATTGCTGCCAAAGACATCATACTTTCGAAATGGTCACGATTTTTATTGATTTCTTTTATTATTTCTGTCTGCTGTTCTGCGGATGTTGCTTTTCGAAATTGATTTAAAAAGGAATTAAAAGTTGATTCGAATTCGTTTAGATCAGGGCGAATATATGGGTAATTTGAGAACTTCATTAAAAGGGGACTATTGTTGATACAACAATTAATTCGGAGCGTGAAATTATTATTTATAATCGGTATTTCAAAAAAAAATAACCTTTTTCCCTTTTTACTTGATTATAAATCCCAAATTGAGCTTCTCTTGCCTCTCATATAGCTCTTCAAGTTCATCCAAAATGCGATACTTAAATAGACAATTACTGGTGAACCAATAGTAAGAAAGCTGAGGTAAATAAATGATAATCTAACCCGATGTACAGGAATGCCCAGCTTTTCGCCTAAAGTAGTACAAACGCCAAATGCACCAAATTCAAAGTATGTCCGGAGTCTTGTTAACATGCTAGTTTCGAAGGTAATAAATTCAATTTGATTTTTGTAAAACCCTATTGCCAATAACACATTCTAAACAGCGGTATTTATCGCAATAAAAGGTTTTCAGTTGCAGTAAAGCTTGTGATTCTGATGCATTTTTAGGTATAATATTAATTGTTTTCCAAATTCGTGTTATTCTGTTTTGTTCTGCTTTCACCTGTTCCATGAGTGACAATGCTCTGTTAACCAATTCATGTTTTTGATGCATTTTTCCGTAATAAAATATGAGTGGCACACAAGCATTGATTAGCAGATTATCTAAGAATGATTTCCCGGACCGATGAGATGTTTTAGCTGTTTCCTTGTTGAAATGGTAGTGACTTATCCAATAGTCGCTTATTCTGCATACAAAAATTGAATAAAGATGATCTATATTTTGACAAGATAAAATACTTGAAAGCAGGGTCGGATGCTTATGTAAAACAGCAGCATATTGAGCAATCCTTAGGGTTGGGAAATTAGCAGGTCTTAAGCGTGCGAATTTCCAAACCACTTTTTGCATAGGTTTAAGATTGTATTTCGTTTTTAGAAAGCTATATTCTGATTTTAATTTGATGACGTATGGATCTTTAGAGGATTTAGGCAATAGGCCGGCTTGTCCGAACAAGAGGGATTCAATCTGTAATATTGAATTTCGTTGTTTTAAAATGGCTTTAAGGGGTACAGATTGTATCAATTGATAAAAAGCTTCGTTATTTGTTTTCATGCCATAAAACGAAGATAAAAAACGGAAGCTTGATGTTTCCCAATCTGAATTCGTTTCATCAAGCAGTTTTTGAATAACATGACTTCTTAATTCAAGGCGTTCAACAGCAAGCCTCGATAACCACATAGATACATTTATATCATATTTTATATCATATAAAGATGAACAAGCAACGGAATCAGGCGAAAGCATCAATCGTTCGTAGCGTTCAAGTACTTCAGGAATGATATATGGTTTAAGTTCAAAGGTGCACAGTTGCATTCCATTTCCATCAAAAACAGGGCGGTCGTTTTCGAAAACTACATGTAATACTACATTTTGGTATGCAGGATCGTTTTGATGCTTATGAGCATACCAATCAGAAGCAACTTTATGTATCTCGATATGTCCTGCCCAGGTTGTATTACCAATTTGTATTCTTGCGTTAAGGAAATCGGGTCCGGCATCCCGGTTATAAATGCCTGTTTGAAGTATTCGAAGCGTTTCTCCAGTATTCGTTTTGAAATGTTTATTTTTAAAATACCGGTACTTCCATACATAATGTAAGAAATCCTCGTTCATAAAGATATTATCTTTATCAGGGCAGCAATTTTGTCATTTTTTGTTGCAGGTTTTTAGCTTCAAATGCTGCTTCCTTTGAGAAATCGTTTTTGCTGCTTTTATACAAAATACCTCTCGATGAATTGACTAATAATCCACAATCTGCAATCATACCCTTTTCAACTACCTCATAAAGACTTCCACCCTGAGCACCAATGCCCGGAATTAATAGAAAATGTTCAGGTACGATCTGCCTTATTTTCTTTAAATGTTCTGCACGGGTAGCTCCCACTACATACATCATGTTTTCAGGTGTTCCCCAACTTTGTGAAACCTGTAAAACATGCTCAAAAATACTCCGTCCTTCAGCTGTAAGCTGTTGAAAGTCTGAACTCCCAATATTAGAAGTAAGCGCAAGAGGAATGGCCCATTTGCCTTTATGTTCGAGGAAAGGTAGTATTGAATCAATACCCATGTAAGGAGATAAAGTAATGGCATCTGCCCCAAGTGTATCGAATACAGAAACTGCATATTTCTTTGCTGTATTTCCAATATCTCCGCGTTTGGCATCTGCTATAATGAAATGTTCATGACCGATATATCGGATGGTTTCTTCCAAAACCTGCCAGCCGGCAGTACCCAGAATTTCATAAAAAGCGAAATTGGTTTTGTATGCTACACAATAGGGTCGGGTAGCATCAATAATATCGCGATTAAACCGTAGAATGGCTTCCGGGCCCGAACCGAGAAAAGCAGGGATTTTTGATAAATCCGGATCCAAACCGACACAGAGAAAACTTTGTTTTGTAAATATCTGGTCAATCAGTTCTTTTCTCGACATAAGCCCAAAAATACTGATTCTGATACTAAAGAATAATAATCTTTTTGCGTTTATAATAAATTAGAAAACGCAGTGATTGCTTAATTGTTAATAAAAGAAATTGGATAAAAGAAGATGTTCTTATATCAAGTGAGAATCAGGATTTTTCAACAGTTCTTTTTTCACTTAACCATTTGCCTTTCTTCATTTCGCCCAAAATGACCACATCTTTTGTACGGGCGAAGCCTTTTGCAGCACTCAGCATTTCTTCTTTAGTTTCTCTTCTTATTTTTATACCGGAATTTGACCATTTATTATGTACTTCAATGTAAAATCCATCTTTCAATTTTGCCGGTCTTGTTGGTGGTCTTCCCATAATTACTTATTCTGTATTGTGTATTTTGAGTAAAATAAATCAGCTATTAGACGTAAAGTTGTATTAAAATAACGAACTAAATCCCTGATTTGTATATCTGTTTTGCCCTAATTAACGAAAATTAGTTCCACTGATAAAATAAAGATACTATTTTCTCCAAAATTATTGAGCAGTTGCAGGCCTACCTTATGTGTAAAATCCATTAGAATATCTGTAAAAAGCTGATAAACAGTATAATGAGATTGATATTACGATAAAGTGATTGTTTATTTTTATTCTTTATTAACATTTAAATCGACTGGAACGATTCTAAAATGACAAAATATTGTAAGGATGTGAAGCCATATAAGCATTAGTCATTTTACACGAAAAAATCATTCTACATTGAGTCATGCAGCATGATACTGGAATATTTAGATTGCTAGTGAAAAAAGTTTAGCACTTCGACCCCTTTCAGGATCGGTACGGATTTGCGCAATGATTCTTCAACACCGACCTTCATAGTCATAAAGCTCATAGGGCAGCTGATGCAATTTCCTAATAAATTAACCTGAACAACATTTTCTTTGGTAAGATTGACCAATTCAATATTACCTCCATCTTTTTCAAGATATGGCCTGATGCTATCTAGTGATTCTTCGATTTGTAGATACAATTCCTTCTTCAAGTTAATCAATTTTTCATTTCAACTATTTGAGTGGCTGCAATTTTTTCATTTCTGATGGAAACCTGACGAGCTACTTCATTAGCCAGACGAATAAAAGCGTTTTTAGAATTTGAACTTTCTTGAATGACGGCAGGAGAGCCTTCATCCCCACCTTCCCTGATTACTTGTTCTATGGGGATTTCTCCCAAGAATGGAATCTCTAGATTATCAGCAAGATTTTTACCCCCTTCTTTTCCAAAAACATAATATTTTTTATCGGGTAATTCGCTTGGTGTAAAGTATGACATATTTTCGATAATGCCTATAATAGGTACCTTAATTTGTTCAAGACGAAACATGGCTATTGACTTTATGACGTCAGCAATAGCTACTTGTTGTGGCGTAGTTACAACAATTGCACCTGTTATAGGAATTGTTTGTACGAGTGTAAGATGGATATCTCCTGTTCCGGGAGGTAAATCAAGCACTAGATAATCCAGCTCCCCCCAATCTACATCAGTAATAAATTGTTTCAATGTTGAAGTTACCATTGCACCACGCCAAACAACCGGCTGATTTGGATCAATCAGAAAACCAATGGATAGTACTTTTACACCATATTTCTCCAGCGGTACGATCAAATCTTTTCCATCAAGCTCTATCATGCTCGGTCTTTCTCCTGCAAGACCAAACATCAGCGGTATTGACGGACCATAAATATCAGCATCCAGTAAACCGACTTTTGCACCTGTATTTGCCAATGCAATGGCAAGATTAGTTGAAACAGTTGATTTGCCTACGCCACCTTTTCCAGAAGAAATGGCAATTATATTTTTTACCCCAGGTAATAAATCCATTTGGGTACGCATGCTTGTAACTTTCGATTCAAATTTTAGATCAACAGTAACAGTTCCTAAATGTTCAGTAAGCTTTGTATTAATATCACTTTCTATTTGTGCTTTTAGCGGGCAGGCAGGAGTTGTTAGAATTATCTCTATATGAATATGACGTCCATTAATACTTATGTCACCAACCATATTCAAGGAAACCAGGTCTTTTCCAAAATCAGGGTCCATTACTTCTGACATGGCTCTCAATATTTGAGCTTTTGTTATTTCCATTTATTCTTGTGCTGTTTAGTAAATTGCTGCAAAGTTATTCATATAAATGCTTCCATTGTCATGTAGGTTCCTGTCAGAATGATTTTATTTTTTTAACGTCATATCTTTTCTTAAACAATTTTATCTATCTTTTTTCATTGTTTAAAGCCAGATTGGCCTAAGGAGGTGAAAAGGATTCATTATTATTCGTTAAATTTTTTGAAAAAATTGATATTACTGATGAAATCCCTTGCATGTAAAATTCAAGATTACTACTTTAAAGCATTATTTGAAATAAGCTCTCATTATGTTAATCTCATTTGAAGAATTGCGTAGGATTAAGGATAGGTTACCTGATGGAAGTATGCATCATATAGCGAAAAATTTGGGGCTTACTGTTGAAACAGTGCGCAACTATTTCGGTGGTGCAAACTTTGAAGAAGGCAAACCTGCCGGTATGCATTTCGAAAAAGGATTTCATGGTGGCTATGTCAGAATTGAGGATACTGCAATTCTGGATTCCGCTATGAGTCTGCTTGAAGAGGCTGAGGCCTCAGAGTAAAAAGCCTTCGGGCTATATGATACTTTTGAAACCAAACTGAATTTTATTCAGCGAGGGAAAAGTATATTTTTTGATATTACCCAAATAGTGATAATTAAAATCCCGCTTTTTAGCGGGATTTTAATTTTAGCAGAACTTTAATTTTAAATATTTAGGATTCAACCTCTTCCTTCTGATAGTCATTCACTAATTTACTTTGCAAATCGAAAGGCAATGGAGCATACTCACTAAACGCTCTGCTGTGTTTAGCTCTTCCTTGCGATAATGCTCTTAGGGTTGACGAATATTTATATAACTCAATTAAAGGAATTTTGGCGCTTATTTTCTGGTAATGACCATCCGCATCAACACCTTGAATGATCGCTCTTCTGGTTTGAAGATCACTCATTACATCGCCAACAATATCCTCCGGGGCAAGTACTTCAACTAAGTATATTGGTTCCAAAATTTTTGGACTAGCTTGTTTAAATCCATCTTTAAATGCCATCATGCTAGCGGTTTTGAATGCCATATCGTTTGAATCGACCGGATGCATCTTGCCGTCATATATTGAAACACGCACGTCTCTTACATATGAACCGGTCAAGGGACCATCTTGCAATTTTTCCATGATGCCTTTTAATATGGCACTCATAAATTTAGTGTCGATTGCGCCTCCTACAATGCAATTCTGAAAAACAAGCTTACCTCCCCAGGGTAACTCATGTTCATCACTACTCCGTACATTAATATCAGTTGGGGCAGGCATTCCTTCAGTATAAGGTTCTATACGCATGTGAACTTCGGCAAATTGTCCTGCACCTCCTGATTGCTTTTTATGACGATAGGAAGTATTAATCATTTTTTGAATGGTCTCTCGGAAAGGTATTTTTGGCTTGATATATTCTACCTTTATTTTGTAAAGATTTTCAAGTTTCCATTTAATAATCAGCAGGTGCAATTCTCCTTGTCCGCTAAGAATGGTTTGCTTTAATTCTGAAGATTGTTCAATAAAGATTGAAGGATCCTCTTCCTGCAATCCATGCAATCCCTGAGCAAGTTTTTCTTCGTCTCCTTTGACAAGAGGAACTATGGCTGTTCGTATATTTGGAATTGGAAACTTTATTGGGGGCACTAATGCATTACTACCTTTTTTATGTAAAGTATTATTGGTGTGTGTTGATTTTAATTTTACAGTTGCACCCAAGTCTCCGGCATACAGGGTTTTAATACTTTCTCTTGTTTTGCCTTGCATCACATACAGTTGATTGATGCGTTCAGCGTTTTCCGTTTGGGCATTTATTAAGTCGTCACCCACATTAATTTTCCCGGAATAAACTTTAAAGAAACTCATTTCTCCCAGATGTGGCTCCGAAATTGTTTTATAAATAAAAATAACAGGTTCTTTACTTGAATCAAAATGTAAGCCACCCGATTGTTCATTTGAAATCGCTGCATTTTCTGCTGCTGTTGGAGCAACATTGTCAACAAATCCCATCATGCGTCCGGTACCCATATTCTTTGTTGCCGAGACACAAAAAACAGGAAAAAGTTCTTGTTTAATCATGGCTATTTTAAGGCCTTTTCTCATCTCATCTTCATTCAAGGTGCCCTTTTCAAAATAAAGCTCCATGAGCGTTTCATCGTTCTCAGCGATGTTTTCAATTAATTCATTTTGAAGTTTTGAAGCTTTATCTATTTCATTTTCAGGTATAGGTAATTTTTCGGGTTTTCCTCCGTTTTTCGGGAATTTATAAACGGTCATTTTCAGAACATCAACAATCGAATCAAAATCGTCTCCCTGATTTAAAGGGTATTGCATCACAGTAACACCATGTCCAAAGCGATTTCGTGCCTGATCAATCGTGGTATCAAAGTCTGACTTATCATGATCCAGGTGGTTTATTGCAAAAATCATTGGAGTTTTGAAATTGGAAGCATATTCCCAGGTTAACTCTGTTCCAACTTCAACTCCGAATTGAGCATTCAATACCATGATACCGGTATCTGCAACTTTAAGTGCCGAGATTACTTCTCCTACAAAGTCATCCATACCGGGTGTATCGATGATATTTATTTTATAACCTCGCCAATCTGTATGTAATAAGGTTGAAAATATTGAGTTTCCTCGTTCGTGCTCTAAGTCTGTATAGTCAGACATTGTATTTTGGTCATTTACCGAGCCTCTTCTTTTTATCATACCCGATTCAAAAAGCATGGTTTCTGCAAGGGTAGTTTTACCTGATCCGGCATGGCCAAGTAATACTACGTTCTTCACATGTTTATCATCAAATTCTGCCATTGTATTAAATTTTTCAATTCACAAATAGTTACCTTTTCAATTCAGGCGTGTAAATCTAATAAATCTACCATTATTTAGGCATGACAATGATTAAGCTATCTGAAAGGGTAATAAATGCATGGAGGAAATGGAGATTTATTAAGAAGTAATTTAACGAATTAAGGTTAGATTTCCTTTCTCTATTATTGATTCACCTAAATAATTCTCAGCATGAATGATGTAGATATAAGTTCCAATTTCTTGCTTAGACCCGTTAAAAGAGCCATCCCATCCAAGGGATGCATTATCGGTAGAAAAAATCTTTTCACCCCATCGGTTAAAAATGCTGAAATCTTTCAGAATAAGCGCACCTGTAATGGTTGGCAAATACAAATCATTTAATCCATCTCCATTGGGAGAAAAGGCAGTAGGTGCTATAATCAGTTGATCAGAAAGCACCACAATTATTGTTGTATCGCTCTCCCGACACCCATTGATGTCTGTACCGGTTAGTGTAAATAGGGTCGTTTGAACAGGTGTTGCAACTGGGTCGGAAACAGTAGGGTTGTCTAAATCTGTTCCGGGTTTCCAGACGTAGTTTATGGCTCCTGTTCCATGCAATGTGGCATGCTGACCAATAAATATGGTATCTGCTGCACCGGCATCAATTACAGGAAGTGGGTTGACAGTGACAGTGCTTGTCAGTATGTCGGAACATCCGTTAACATCGGTAATGGTAACGGTATAGGTTGTTGTAACAGAAGGATTTGCAAGCGGATTTGCAATAGTCTGGTCCGAGAGTCCATTGCTGGGCTGCCACAAATACGTAATGCCACCACTTGCCTGTAAAGAGGCTGTATCACCAAAACAAATAGCGGTGTCATTGCTTACGTATGCCTGGTTATTACTTACATAAATTGTTACTGTTTTATTGATAACACAACCACTGGCTGTAGTAGTGCTCACGGTATAGGTTGTCGTTGTAATGGGGGTCGCTATCGGATTTGCAATGGTAGAATCATTCAGGGAATATCCGGGAGACCAGGAATAAGCAAAGTTTCCGGGAGGTGGAGATAATAAGGTAAATCTTGTGTTCACCCGCTGATTATATATGAATTGAGGTGTAGGAAAATTACATCCTGATTGGCCGTTGCCATAATTCCGGATCATTGAATTAAAAGATGTTGGGTGAGTCATCAAATTATCCGTACTGTTCATCGGACTTCCATTTGGATTGTCCCAACAAATTTGAACTACTATGTTTGATGTTCCATCCCAATCAAAAGGATTAGTGAGTACAAAATTATTCCAAGATGTATTTGTTGAATAAGTATTGCTGCTGAAAACCAGGGCGGGGGTTGATTCCCATGAGGAAATGTTTAACGTTGACGCAGTAGTACAACCCATGTAGATATTAAAATTATTAACATCGGTAGTGCTGTTTTTTGAGGCTAATTCAATGGCATATTCTTTAATAACTCCGGACGATATTCCTAATGATTGCAATTCTTGTGCAGTATATAGGATCTGGTACTGCATGTCTTCAACATTGCCGGCAAATATTGATGCAGCTGATGAAGTAGTACCACCACCTAGTTCATAGCTAGTAGGGCTACCTGTTGCCGGAGTACCGTTTGCTCCGCAAAACAAAGTCATGAACGGAGGATTTCCTGTTGCGAGTGCACTCAATTGGACTGCTATAGGGTCGCATAAAACGGTGTCGTTGGAGGTGCTCAGAACCGTGGTATCAACGTAAATAGTAAATTCTGTAATGCCCATACAGCCATTATTATCAGCTACAATTGTATATGTGATCGGTGCCGTTATGTTTGATACTATCGGATCTGCAATATTGGGATCAGACAATCCGGTAGCAGGAGTCCAGCTTACAGTTAATCCATTCAGATCTTTGCTGCAAACTTCCATTTTAATATTCGGTCGGTCGGTTGATTGTGTTGGATTTATTAAAGAGCAACCGAGCGTATTGTCGAAGAAATCGTATAATACCGAATTGTATGTAGTAGGTGAAAATGTAACATCATCATCATCCGACCAGGCAGCATTATCAAAACATATTTCAACGAGTAAATTTGAGAACCCATCCCAATCGTAACCGAGATCAAGGCTGAAATTATTCCAGCCATTGGATGTCAAAATCGTTTTTGGATAAAATACATTGTACAATCCACTTTGAAATTTCTTGGGCATCGTATCAATGTTTGTACACCCCATGCTGATACTAAAATTGTTAAAAGGAAGGCTGCTCATTTTATTTGCAACCTCCAGAGATAGTGAAGTAATGGTGCCTCCATCAATACCTGCAGCATGCAATTCAGTAGCTCTGAAAAGCAATTGCATGCGAGCGTCTTCGAAAGCACCTTCAAATGGAGTAGGCAGTCCTGTGGCACTAAATCCGCTACCCAATTGAAAGCTCTTTGGATTATTATTGCAACCGTTGAGATTTGGTCCGCACTCTCCGGGTGAGGCAAATAAATTCAACTGCAATTGGTCGTCCGGACATAAAAAACTATCTACCGCCTTAACCTCAATCCGGGGAATTTCACCTTGTACTACAATTCTGGTACTGTCATGTACAACACAACCGTCTTTAGAAGTTATTTCGATTTCGTAAGTAGTTGTTTTCAATGGGCTTGACATTGGATTAGGTCCATTTGGTGTGCTCAGGCTATCGGCCGGAGTCCAAATCCAGATATATGGGCTGAACAAAGGGTCAGCACTTACATTAATCTGGCTTTGATCAAACTTACATATTGTATCGTTAGCACTGATGGTATGGTTGAAACCAGGAACTACTGTTACCAGTACCGAATCAGTTGCATTGCAATTACTAATAACCTGATAGCTTGTTGTTATCAAAGGGGCTACCATAATCCAGGAACTGTCTGCTGCTGCTCCTACAATTCCAGTTTTTGGAGTCCAGCTAAAATGCGAACCTCCAATCGCCTTCAATTTTTGGGGACCACCCGATATACAATATTTGACATCCGGGCTTACAGAGATTTTTTTTGTAACCAGTATTGAAAATGCGTAAGATTGAGAACCTACGATCGGACATGAATTGTCTTTTACATTTACTGTGAAAAAGTGAAATCCTGTGTCGTTTATTCCCGGAGTCCAATTGAAATGGCCTGTGATGGGGTTTTTACCAGTACTGGAAAAAGTTGCACCTGTAAAAACAGACGTAAAATTAGTAGCCATGTAAACAGAATCCAGTGTATTTATATCCTGACCGATGACATCAAAATTGATGTTTTCACCAGGACATACTTTAATGGACATACTATCAACGAGCACACCACCACCCTGAAAATTCTGAATGTTGTTTGTAAAAGGAATATCATTAGTACAGTTGATTATGACAATTTGAATATCACGCATAGTACTCCCTATTAAAACACCATTTCTGAATTCTTCAACTTTTATAGAAACAACGCAAACTTGAAGTCCGTTGGCTGTAAATGTAAATTGACCCGTGATATTCGAAAAGGTAAAAGGGGATGAACTTAAAATCGGGTTTAGAAGACTATAACCGGCTCCTACATTGTGTGCAATAGGTAAACCACCCGTAGTCATTGGGCTTACCATAGAGAAGAAAAGTGAATCCCCATCCGGTTCAACGACTCCATGATTATAGTTAAACAATTGATTTGCACAGATAAATGGTACAGGTAATGAAGTAAATACAGGGGAACTATTGCAGAGGCCATTTGTATTATCCAATGTAGCTTCAATATACATACTTTGTGAGCTGGGGCTCTGTAGATTTGTGATGGAAGCATTCCGACAGCAGTGTGTCCAACCGATTATCCAATCGCTGCACTGTTTAGGAAAGACAAAAGTATCACGATAGGTATATATTTGTACCCCCGGCAGAGGACCGTTATGGCAAGAACTATAAACAATCTGTGAAGGACATAATGGAGAGACTTCTATCCCAGACTCGGCCGGAATTAATGCCAGATTCATGCTGGTGCTCACAGCACATAAAGCTGAACTGAGGGTAATGCTGGCAGAAGTTGGTGCCGATACCCCTGCACAGTCCCGATAAAATTTAAGCGTAATTTCATAGGTGTTGCCTCCAAGACATTTATAGGAGAGGTCAGCGCCCATGGCATGGCTGGCCTTTGCATATTGACTGCTTATTAGCATCAATGAAAAAATTGCCCAGGTCTTGACAATGAACAGTATACGGGAATTATGCCCTAGGATAGATTTGAAACTAAGTTTGGGTGTCATTATCGAAGGTAAAATTCAATTCTTTAGGCTAAGGTAGCAATAATTAATGGATTATATCAGAATTTAACAACTGAGTGCTTGTTGCGGCTATCTCTGACTCGTTATGTAATTGCATACAAAAGAAGTGCCTTTTAGGACAAGACTGATGACCCAATTTTGAACAGGGACGACATGATAAGTCCTGATTCTCAAACATCACTAATTGATTTTTTCCGGCTGAAATTGAATAAGGGTACATACCAAAAGCCGGAACGGTGTTTCCCCAAATAACTATAAGTTTTTTACCAAGAGCCGTTCCAATGTGCATCATTCCTGTGTCGTGCGTGATAAGCACCGCAGCTCGTTGGATCACGCTCGCTGATTGATTAAGTGAAAGTTCACCACAGGCATTGATTACCTCATTCTCCGAATGATTAGCAATCCAATCTCCTCTTTCATTATCTTCTTTACCTCCTATGAGTATAACCGGTATTGAAAGTTCGCTGCACAATATTGAAATTTTTTCTTCCGGCATTCTCTTCGTGGCAAATTTTGCCCCAATGGCATAGGCAATAAACCGTTCCGGTAGATTATTTGGGAAAGCTGAGTCCAAAGATGTTTCGTTTGGTATAAAGTAATCTAAACCCAAATCATCTTTATATACACCCAGTGATTTTACGGCCATGAAATATCGATCAACAAGGTGCATCACCGGAAGCCGGTCTATCTTAAGATGTACATAAATCCACTTTTTGATATTCAATTTTGGGTAGGTTGCGGATGGCCTGCCAAGTATTTTTTTTATTATAAATGTCCTTAGATTATGGTGAAGGTCAACCACAAAATCGTACTGATTTTGCTTTACCATTTTTAGGGTCATATTTAGAGAACCGTCCAATAATATTAGTTTGTCGATGTAAGTATTAGATTCAAGCAAAGGAGCGTATTGTTTTTTCGTCAGATAGTGGATTTCTGCGTCTTTTACCTGTAGCTTGATTGCCCGAATAACAGGAGATGTTAGGACTATATCCCCGATAGAACTAAATCTGATAATTAGAATCCGTTTCATTCGTGAGCAAAAGAAACCAAAATCATTGACATGGCAATCCGCATTGTATCATTTGATTTAATTAACCTAAATTTAATGTTATGTTAGAATTAGTATTGATAGTCAAATTATCTTTGCAACGCTTAAAAAAATAAACATGAATTTTACCCATTTCTCCATTGCGCAAGTCGTCTCTGCAACACTTGTATTGTTTGCTGTTATCGATATTTTGGGGTCTATTCCCATTGTGATAAGTTTCAAAGAAAAAACAGGACATCTCTATGCGGGGAAAGCGACCATTGTTTCAGGTGCTATTATGATTGTTTTTTTATTCCTTGGCGATTCTATACTGAATTTGTTTAGTGTTGATTTAAATTCTTTTGCCCTGGCCGGTTCTTTCATTATATTCCTGATTGCCATAGAAATGATTTTGGGGATCACCCTTTTTAAATCGGACCCGCATGAAACTGATTCGGCTAGTATCGTTCCGCTTGCTTTTCCACTCATTGCCGGTGCCGGAACATTGACAACATTGCTTTCTATCCGTTCAACCTATTATATCGAGAATATCATTATCGCCATTTTGATTAATGCAGTCTTTATTTATGTTGTGCTGAAATCAATACCCTGGATAGAAAAAAGACTCGGGCTCAATGGCCGGTCAATCTTGCGAAGAGTTTTTGGCATTATCCTGCTGTCAATAGCTATAAAACTATTTACAACTAATTTGGCTCTTTATCCTTTTTTAAACCAATAACGATTCTACAAATCACTAGGATTAATACTATATTCGAATCCATGTTGGGCAAATCTGGCTGAAAAAAGCCTTCCCGAAGCTGAAATCATGAAAAATCTTGAACTCCGTGGTAATTTGATGCACGTATTAATCTTCCAGAAACCTGATATTCCTCATCAGCCCTTTATAAGTGGTCCGTTTAATGGCAGAAGTACTGAAAAGTTCATCAAAGAATATTTCCTCCAGTTCAGTCCAGTCTTTTCGATTCATGCCTGATACAAGCGGATTTGCCCGGAAGGCTTCTTCTCGATGCTCAGAAGCAAAGCGATTCCATGGACATACTTCCTGGCAGATATCGCAACCAAAGATCCAGTTTTGAAATTTCCCTTTCATCTCATCTGGCAATAGCTCATCTTTCAATTCGATGGTGAAATAAGAGATACAACGGCTTCCATCCACTTGCTGAGGTTTTATGATGGCCTTTGTCGGACAGGCATCTATACAGCGGGTGCAGGTTCCGCAGTGGTCCGGTACGGGATCGTCCGGTTCCGGATTTAAATCTGAAATCAATTCAGCCAGAAAGAAATAACTGCCTGCGTTTTTGTTAATCAAATTTCCGTTTTTACCAATCCAGCCTAAGCCGCTTTTTTGAGCCCAGCTTCTTTCAAGAACAGGGGCTGAATCCACAAAAAACCGCCCTTCAATTTCTCCAATTTCTTTTTTAATCCAGTTCAAAAGTTCAAATAATTTGTCCTTGACTATTTTATGATAATCCTCTCCAAGTGCATATTTTGAAATCTTCGGTACTTGTTTGTCAGTTTGGGAATCGCTTGTATAATAATTATATAAAAAACTGATGACTGATTTGGCACCGGGGACTAATAATCGGGGGTCAACTCGCTTGTCAAAATGATTGGCCATATAACTCATCTTTCCATGATATCCTTTCGATAACCATGTTTCGAGGCGTTTGGCATCGTCTTCAAGCCTTTCAGCTTTGGAAATACCTACGGCATGAAAGCCCATATCAATGGCTTTTTGTTTAATTATTTGGGCAAGTGTTAAACGGTTCAAAGCTTCTGAATTCAAAGATAATATACTTTAAACAGCAAATAAGCTTTTGTAAAATTCAATGGATGGATGAAGTTGAATTGATAGACTTATTTGGTTAAAACTGTTGGTAATTAAGCATTTTGATTAATAGGGCTACATTGTGAAGATGTTTCAACGCAATGATTACAGGCAAGAGAAAGGAAAAATGTGTAACTAATACACCTGCATTACGTAAAGGCCGCATGGTAAACGAATTGAACTGCCCCCCATTTTTTTGTTTGCTAACACCTCACATATTGTATTAAAGTTCGCCTTTGCGAACAAAATTATGTATATGGAAAGATTAAGAAATTCTCTTTCCAAGCTGATGCTTTGCCTGATGCTTGGATTAGGTTCCGGAATCGTTCAGGGAGCTAACGAAAACATGATAAGTGGTACCTATATTATTAATATGGGTGTAAGTCCACAAACCATTGACAACGGATTAAAGCCATACGGTTTAATTTGGGATTTGATAATAAATCATCAGATACCGGTAAAGTGGGTGATAAACACCACTAAAGTGAAAGACGGGACTGATTTTACCTATAATGGATATGATTATAAAGGAGGTCCGTTTCTTATACCAGGAGAATATATTGATTCTAGCATTGCTACTGTAATCAGCACCTGGGAATCTAAAGGCGTTGTTGGGACATATACTGATACCTCTATGGAAGTTCCGGTGTATGCTACCATTCGCGCATTTCCTAATTTAGTAATCGACCAGCAAAGTTCTAGCCTGATAACGCCTTATTTTACAAATGCCGAAATCGATTCCAGTGTATATTTCATTGGCCTGCCGTCCGATTTAGATATTTGTGATGATATTTATGCTATGCCTCATGCAGACCCTGCTTGGAACACCCACAGTTATCTGTATGATTATGTGGTTAATCAGGGTGGTTGGTTCTGGTCTTCATGCCACGCTGTTTCCGTGATGGAAAATCTCTCTAATCCCAACCCTCCCTATGAGCAACTCAATTTTCTGAGTACTACCGGATTACAATGTTATGATACTGCCCAATGCGGAGCAACAACAGAGTGGCATACGAAAAAAGTTTCTGATCCGATAAGTTATCCTTCAACGTACGATACTGATCCTATTATGCAATTTATGGGCAGCATGGATGGAGCCACCAGAAACGGCTCAGAAGAATGGTATATCCCACTAAGTACAAGTAGCTGGCGGTCAACAACAAAACGAACTGTAACGACTGCCAGTGGAACATCACCCTCGGAGGGCGTATTGATAGCGAGCGGGCCAGCCTATGGAGACACTACAAATGGAATGGTGATGTATGAGGCAGGGCACGAACATACTAAAGGATCGGTAAGCCATCAGGTTGCTGCTCAAAGAGCCTTTTTTAATTTTTTACTTTATTCTGTTATTGATAAAGGTTTAAGGGTAACAGGGCAGGGACCTCAATCGATCAATTCAGGAAACGATTCTACCTTTATTATTACGCCTACAAATGGTACTGCACCTTATACCTATAGTTGGACGTCTACTATTGCTGGTAGCTTTTCGGCTCCCAATGATTCTATTACTACTTTTCGTCCTGATTCGGTGACCAGCAATTCAAGTTCTCAAATCTCTGTGCTAGTTACAGATGCTTGTGGTCGCTCTACTTTTAAAACATGGGTTGTAGCCATTTACCCTCCTAATGGGATGCTTCCCGTTGAATTAATCAAATTTAACGGCAGTGAACTGAAAGGCAATATTGAATTAAATTGGACCACAGCCAGCGAAATAAACAATGCATGGTTTGAAGTACAACGTAAATTATCAGGTCAAGATGATTTTATCGGTATTGCCAGAATAATGGGTAAAGGCTCTACAAATATGCTGAATACATATTCTTTTATGGATAAACGGCCGCTATCCTATCAGGGTACCATTTATTACCGGCTCAAACAAGTAGATTATAATGGTCAATTTAATTTCTCCCGGGTAATTGGTTTAAATTATAAAACTCAGAATACAAATGAATTGATTGTTTTTCCAAATCCGGCAAGCAATGCTGTTCATATCAATTTTGTTTTGAAAAATTCCGCTATGGTTTCCTTGCAGGTTTTTGATGAAACAGGAAAATTGGTTTATGTGGTTCTGGATCAGGTTAGCTTGCCGGAAGGTACTTTTCAGGGATTCATTCCATTAGTAAGCTTAGCCGATGCAAACTATTATCTCAGATTGAGTTTCGGGTCAGAATGGCATACCACAAAACTTGTAAAACGTAATAATTAAATGATTTTAGAAACAAGTTTTATGATGATTCGTAGATAATAGTGTATTTTATACACAGATTAATTGACTATCAGGGCAGGCTATTAAGTATTTACGCTATTAATACCATTTTGGAACGAATATGTACATCAGGAAAACAGGAATAAGTATTATTGCTTTTACAGCATTCATGTATTGCACGATTGCTGCTTATGCTACGGTTAATGATACCCTTCCTTCCGGTACCTATCTCATCAATATGGGGATTGTTCCTCAAACCTATTCCAATGGATTAAAGCCTTATGGATTAATATATGATTTAACTGAAAATTTTATTGTTCCAGTTGAATGGATCATTAATCAGACAAAAACTCATAACGGTACCGATTTTATTTATAACAGCACAACTTACAAAGGAGGTACTTTTGCGATCAAAGCCAATTATATAACTGCTGAAATTGATTCTGTTATTAGCGCATGGAATAACCGGGGTGTGGTAGGCGAATATACTACTTCTGCCATAGTTGTTCCGGTATATCAAACCATAACTACTTTCCCAAATCTAGTCATCGATCAGCAAAGTTCCGATTTGATTACTCCATATTTTGATAGTGCAAGTATTCCTGCCAGTTCTTACCGCATTGGCTTACCCAGCGATTTGACCAATTGCGATGATTTGTATGCCATGCCTCATGCCGATCCTACCTGGTCGACACATAGTTATTTATACGATTTTGTGTTAGGTGGTGGTTATTTTTGGGCGTCTTGTCATGCTGTATCTGTTCTCGAATCATTATCTGATGCAGGTCCTCCCCTTAAAAGTCTGAATTTTTTAACCTCAAACGGTTTGCAATGCTTCGATCCGGGGAAGTGTGGTTCCATTCCCGAGAGCCACGATAAAACCGCATCGAGACCTTATTCGTATTTAAGTGGATATGGCTCATCACCCATTATGCAATTTATGGGCACGATGGATAGTGCAACCGAAAACGGTTCGGAAGAATGGTATATACCATTAAGTAGCGGTCAATGGTTGAATAGCACCCAACGGCCGGTTATTACCTCTGATGGATCGGCACCCAATGAAGGGGTAAAGATTGCCTATGGATATGCTTTTGGAGATTCTTCTTATGGTATGGTGATGTATGAAGCCGGGCATAGGCTGACGACCGGATCCGGAGATGATCCTGTTGCTGCACAAAGAGCTTTCTTTAATTTCCTTTTATTATCCATTGCTGACAAAGCTTTGGGTATCAATGCCAATGTTGCCGCACAAATCAACTCAGGAAATGATACGACTTTCTCGGCCAGTATTTCCGGAGGTTCAGCCCCCTTTACTTATCAATGGTCGGCCGATTGTGGAGGGACTTTCTCAAATCCTAACGATTCATCAACTTTGTTTACTCCCGATACCGTTTGGACAACTACGCAATGCGTCATCACTTTGCAAGTAACTGATAATTGTAGTCGCTCCAATTTTGATACCTGGATTATTAACATAAATCCTCCACAAATTCTCTTGCCAATTGGTTTAGATAGAATACATGTAGAGTTAGAAGATAAAACCAGTTTCCTGAATTGGAATACTTCCGTTGAGATCAATAATGACTTTTATGACATTGAGCGCAGACATGAAAATGAAAATGACTTTTACCGAATTGGAACTGTTGACGGTGGGGGTACCTTAATAAACGGAGCATCATACAGCTATGAAGACGATGTTGCTGCAATGCCTGTAGGGAAGATTTATTATCGTTTGAAACAGGTAAATCTAAACGGGCATTTTGGCTATTCACCGGTAGTTTATGTTGATTTAAAATCGGATCTGCAAACAGACCTGTTAATTTATCCAAATCCGGGACAGGGCCTTGCTGTTCTGCAATTATCTGTTCCTTCTGAAGGAGATGGAGACATATTGGTCGAATTGATAGATTTACAAGGGCGAATAGTGAAACAGGAAACGTACAATTCTTTATTGAAAGGAATAAATCAACTGATCTTTAAAATTCCTGATGTTGAATCAGGGATATATCTATTGCGTATTCAATGGCCAGATGAAACGGTAAACAAGCCGATTATGGTTAACCGAAATTAATTCCCGAGTTTTTTATTTCATACCTCCGATAGCCTCTTCAAAGCTCATTACCTGAAAGCCTTCAAGCGAAAACATGGATAAATCTATCGTCTTGGTAATGCCACTAATTGTCATAGTCTCAGCATGTCCGTCCTGATAGGTTGTTTCTGTTTTCATCGGAATACCCTTCAGATTAAATCCATCAAATTGACTTCCTTTTTCGGAATCCAACCGGTCGAAAACGCGGATGATTTCAAAATAATCCAATGGTATATCCTGCGTAATCCAAATAGAACTAACTGACTCTCCATCTTCAGCAATAATTTCTTTGCAGTTGTATCCGTCAATCACCTGCGTTTGTCCGCTTGGTTTGATGCTGATATTTTTATTCGAATTGTCATCTGATGCAGATACCTCATTTTGTGGCAGGTCCATCGAGATGGCCAGTTTTTGCCCGTCCTCAGTAACGATAATATATGCCATGTTTGCATTTGGATCAATCAATGCCCAATTCATTTTGTCAATATTGCCCTCAGTAAGTTCAGAAACAGCTATCTTGCCATCGTGCATTGCAATATATATAGCACTCGAGGAGTCGCCTTCATTCGTGTTCATGTAAAATCCGTAATCCTGTCCATGTATAAAAAAACCGATCATCAGGAACAGGATTAATAAATAGCTTCTCCTTTTCATAGTGTTCATATTTTATAACGGGTAGGAGTCTTCCCCCCCTTGACAAATAATTGTTTGAAATAATAACCTGATATAGCTGAAATACCAGCTGAAATAGCTCCGACAAATGCACTGACTATCGCCATCAGGAATGCGTTTGGAATGCCAAACAAGCTTCCGATTCTTTCGGCCATCAATGGTCCTTGTTGTAGATTGGTCAACAAAGCAAATATCAGCCAGAGCAGGAAAATTGCCATAAATCCAACTAAAAATGCCTGTGCCGCTTTCTTTGGTATCAAATATCCCATGATAAAAGCAATGGTCATGACAATCCACCAGGGAAAGAATAATTCCCCCAGATAGGCGACCAATGCTGTAATGCCGATGGTAAGTATTGTTTTCATTTGACGGTAAATGTTTCAGTGAATGAAGGGTGCAGAATAGTTGCGCCTGCCGGGCTGAAATTGATTCGGTTATATTTTCCGGCTGCCCAGGGTTTAGCCCAGTTATCATAGTATTTGCTACCCGGATTGCCACTTTGTCCACCCGGATAAATACCCCAGGCGCGAATGCTGTCACTTTCCATCGAAACAAGCATGCGCCACGAAGGTCCATGTGTAGTTGTTGTCGCATTTATAACACCGGTCCCACCGCCAATTTCAAGCCCGTTGACATCAAAAGGCTTCAGATTTTGCGATAAATGAGTGAGCCGGGTGGCTTTGAATTTTGACCATGAATAATCCGGACCGTTTTCTTCAATCCAGTGATGGAGTGAATCATTGGCCAGCGTGAAAGCCATCCGTACTATATTGACAGCCGTTTCAGTATCTGGTGTTGATTTCAAATCAAAATAAGTATCATTCGAATGATTCAGTAACAAGCGGGCGGTAATATAATCTTCAGGAAAGGCGAGCTTTTCGTGCTTATGATCAAATTCATCCCAGGTATTTTGATAAAAATAACTCCACCATAAATGCCAGACCGTTGCCGCCTCTGATTTGGCGCTTATTTCATAATTCCATTCCTCCAATTGAACTAAGCTTTGTTTGGCTCGGTCGCTTAGTTGGCTACGGTCGAGCATAGCCATCATTGAAGGTAATAAGTCATCTGCCAATTGAATAAAATTGTTACTCTGCATTTTCATCATCCATGCAGGATCAATCGAATCATTGCTTCTTAACAGTGTATTGATTTCCTGATTCCGGTAAAATTCAAAATCTCCCGAATAGTAATAGGGATAAGTACTGTCGGTCGGATGCTGATTGGCCGAACTCAGAAAGCCCTGTGCCGGATTGAAGATATGAGGATTTTGTTTTTGTGGAATCATACCTGCCCAATCGTTTTTCGAAAGGCTGCCATCCAGAATGAATCTGCCTTGTTCTTGCCATTTCAGCGGGAAAAGTCCTTGCTGAAAGATGGCAATATTCCCCTTGCGGTCGGCATAAATAAAATTTTGACCCGGGCAGGAAAATCCAGGTAGTGCATTCAGATAATCATTTTTGTTTTGAGCTTTGTTCAATTTATAAAGCGCCAGCAGTTCATTAGAGGGTTCATGAGCTGTCCAACGGGCTGCAAGTCCTGTGAGGGTACTGTCACCCGGATAAGAGCGGTCGAAAGTCACCGGCCCCTGATGAGTAAAAACCAAGGTATCAATCAGATCTTGGCCACCCCGTACCTTGTATGTGTCCACTTCCATCCTGGTACTTTTCCATTCGCCATCCAACAAATAGTTTTGTCTTGTGGCATCCTCAAAAGTGATTTTATACCAGTCTTTCACATCGCGGGCGGCATAAGTCATACCCCAGCTGATGGAGTCGTTGAAGCCAATGATGATTGTAGGAGCACCCGGTAGCGATACGCCATAAACATTAATGCCCGGAGCAGTTAGTTGCACCTGATACCATAGCGAAGGAAGGTTCAATCCTAAATGCGGATCATTGCAAAGGATGGGTGAACCACTTGCCGTTTTCGAACCGGCCACAACCCAGTTGTTTGAGCCGTTGTGGCGATTGGGCTTCATTACTTTTAACAGCGACAGACCGGCTGTTGATGGAATAGTAAGCACTGAATCGATTGAAACGGGTAGGAAATCCCATGGAGTTCCTTTCGGGATAATGGGATCAGGGGCATCGGGGAAATCAGGAAAGAGCCGATCAAAGTCTTTTTTACCTATCATCTCACGGATTTTTGTACAGGCCAAATCGTCATCGCGCCAGGCAAGGTCGAAGGCCATGAACTTCACCAGTAAGGCTGTTTTTAGCATGGTCCAGGGTTCGGGTTGGTAGTCCATGAGTTTAAACTCGATGGGATAATCAGCTTCATTGAGTTCGCTTACATATTGATTTACGCCATCGCGGTAGGCACTCAGAATGCCATTGCAAGTTGTATTGGCACAAACCTGAGTCAACATTCTTTTTGCACCAAACACCATCCCGATTCGTCTGAAAAAACGATCCGTTTTCAAACCGGATTGACCCACTACCTCTGCAAGTCTTCCAGCGGCCAGCCTCGTTTCTATATCCATTTGCCATAGCCGGTCACGGGCATGAATATATCCCTGCATATAAAACAGATCGTGATTATTTTGGGCTGTAATATGCGGAACCCGGTTATTATCCCAGCTTACACTAACATCTTTCCGCAAGCCGGGTAGCCTTGTAATTCGGTCTTTTTCTTTTACTTGCTCTCCGGCATTATGCCAAAAACCATGGAACGGATCGAGTAATTTTCCCAAAGGCGGAATATTGCCTATTTTGCTGTTTAGGGCATAGTTGACTGCAAACAAAAAAAGGATGGCGATGGTAAATTTCAGATATTTCATTGCTTGCCTTGATTTCAGCGTTAAAATAAAACAAATTAAAAGAAACCCTGTGTATTATTATTTCCAAGAGGCAGGCTGAAGCAAGGCAAGGTAGTCTCCCTCCTGATTTTGATATTCTATTTGCATTATCCAATCGGCTTTTTGAGCTGCCTTCCGAAGCTTATCCGGATCGAGGAAAAGCCATTTGAAAGGGAGCGCGCTTTGCTCTTTGTATTCAAAATGAAAGGATACTTCGCCCGGGTATTTTCCGCTCAGATAATCTGCTTCTTCCTTCCGTTCCTCGCGGATGTCGGATGAATCGAAAATTAGTATTCCATCCCGTTTCAGTAGGTGTCTGCACTGATTGAAGAAAGCAGGTAAACGATGTTGTGTCCCGATAAACCCGATGCCATTCATCAGCATCAGAATGCTGTCGTATTGTTCATTTTTCAAGTTAAAAAAATCGATACACCGGGACATAGAAAGGCCACGTTGTTGCATCACTTTTACTGCAAGTGGGTCGATATCGATGGGGAATATGTCCAGTCCTCTGTCCTGCAACACCAGACTATGGCATCCGCTGCCGGCACCTGATTCCAGCACCCGGCCTTGGCAAAGATCTAGTGCATGCAATTCGGCAGGCGGCATATCTTCTTCATCGCGAAAATAGTAGGAGAGGGGGGTTTCGCGCCTGCCCCAGAAGCTATGTTCGAATAATACTGCTTTCGTGTCGCCTGAATAATAATCTTGCATGGCTTTGCCTAGAAGATTCCAGCTCGCTGACATAGTTGTTGTCTTTTTCAGCAGATGAAATTAGGGCTTTTGTTGCGAACGCGCTAAACTCCAGATGCTACTCTTGTATGGTATAAGGTATTTAATACCAGGTAAAAATTA
>CAYPSW010000011.1:39977-66545 GCA_964413685.1 uncultured Chitinophagales bacterium | reverse complement strand
CTCCCCATCACCCTCCAGTCTTTCACTGCTCAAAAAATACATACGAGTTCCCTCCTCACCTGGACAAGTAAGCTGGAAGTCAATGCAGATTATTTTTCGGTGGAACGTTCAAGCAACGGAGTGGATTTTTCAGGAATAGGCAGCGTTTCTGCCATAGGCAACAGCAGTATCCCAAACCAATACACCTTTACAGATGATCAACCCGCAACGGGAATTAACTACTACCGCCTGAAAATGGTTGATCAGGATGGGAAATTTGAATATTCGAATATCATTTCGCTCGATTTCAATGTGGTCCAGGCAGGTATCCGCCTCTTCCCCAACCCCGGGCAGGATATGGTGCACCTCTTCACATCTCAGCAACCCCATAGCATCATGATCTTCAACAGCCTTGGCGATTTGGTGAAAATAATCAGTTCTGAAGCTAGCTCAGATGGCTCCTATAATATCGATACATCTGATTTACCGAACGGAACCTATCAGGTAGTAGCCTCCTTCGATAACGGACAAAAGGCCAATACTCAATGGGTATTGAGTCGATAAGCTCCCTTTTGAATTTTTTAAAAAACCGGTGCCCGATGGGTTCCGGTTTTTTTATCTTAGCCTGCTGCTGAACAATATCTGAGCTTATGATTCAACTGGCCAATGCCGATATTCTGGTAATCATCGCCTATTTTATGGTGGTTTTCCTCATTGCTTTCTGGGCTATTCTTAGGCGCAGGGGACAGCAAAATTCGGGCGAATACTTTCTGGCAGGTCGCAATATCGGTTGGTTTGTGGTAGGGGCTTCCCTCTTTGCTTCCAATATCGGCTCCGAACATCTGATTGGTTTGGCAGGCAGTGGCTTTTCTGATGGCGTGCCGGTGGCTCAATATGAAATCTGGGCCGGAATGATGCTCCTGCTCCTCGGGTGGGTCTTTGTACCTTTTTACCTCAAAAGCGGGGTTTCCACCATGCCGGAGTTTTTGGAGAAACGCTATTCTCCGGCTACCCGTTCCTATCTCGCTGTGATCTCAGTGATAGGTTATGTGCTCACCAAAATCTCGGTTACTATTTATGCCGGAGGCGTAGTCTTCTCAGCCATCGGCATGGATTTCTGGACAGGAGCCCTTTTGCTGGTAGTTGCTACCGGTATTTATACCATTGCCGGAGGCTTGCGGGCCGTGGTTTATACCGATACCCTTCAGATGTTTGTATTGGTAGGCGGAGCCATCACGGTAACGATATTCGGGCTGCATGAAATTGGTGGCTGGCAGGCCCTCAAACTGCAGGGCGGCCCCGGATTTTTCGATATGTGGAAACCGGCCTCGCATCCAAATTATCCCTGGACAGGTATCCTCTTCGGGGCACCCATTCTCGGGGTTTGGTATTGGTGCACCGATCAGTTCATCGTGCAAAGGGTTCTCTCGGCCAAAGACATCAGCAATGCCCGAAAGGGAACTCTCTTTGCCGGTTTTCTGAAAATGTTGCCCCTGTTCATCTTCGTATTGCCCGGCATCATTGCCTACGTCCTGATGCAACAGGGAAGTCTCCATATCAGTCAGCCTGATGAAACCTTACCTGTTCTCGTAAAAACCTTATTACCTGCCGGATTGCGAGGCTTGGTCATTGCAGGTTTGTTTGCCGCACTGATGAGCTCTTTATCCTCTGTGTTTAACTCCTGTTCTACTCTGATCACCCTCGATTTTTATAAAAAATATCGCCCCCAATCGAGCGAGAAAAGGTTGGTGTGGGTAGGACAAATTTCAACCGCCCTGCTGGTAGGTTTCGGCCTGCTGTGGATACCCTTTATGAAATTTTTCTCTGATCAGCTTTATCTCTATCTGCAAAGTGTGCAGGCCTATATCGCTCCGCCAATAGCAGCCGTTTTCCTGCTGGGTTTATTTTTCAAACGCCTGAATGCCAAAGGTGCCTTATCGGCCCTCTGGACCGGTTTTTTTCTCGGTGGAGGTCGGCTGGTAGCTGAGCTTTTCAAAAGTTCTATAGAACCCGGTACCCTGCTTTATTTTTTTGCTGATGTAAATTTTCTGCATTTTGCTATCATGCTCTTTGCCGTTTGTGTGCTTGTGCTGACACTGGTCAGTTTGGCTACGACACCGCCTGATGAACAACAAATTGCACAGGTAGTTTATCAAAAAGGCTCTTTGGGAATCAGGGAAGCATGGCGAAGCAGGGAATGGTGGCTTTCTGTACTTTTACTGGCTGTGATTATTTTTATCTGGATTTATTTCTCTTAAGACGATAATTGATGTTGAAAAACCAAGCGATAGGAAATATATTGAAGCTTGAACCAATGAAGAATGGCTTGCGCTTCGAACTCGATAATGCCTGGCTTGAAATTTTATGCTATGGCGGGAAAATGATTCGGGTGAAGGCCTGGAAAAAAACGCGGAATTATTCCTTCTTTTCTTATGCTCCTGTGGCAAAACCTGAGGGGGTACTTGATTGGCAGGATAAAGGCCGGGAAATCCTGATTACAACCAAACGATTCAAAGTTATTATTAGTAAAAATCCGGCCCGGCTTCGTTTCGAAACTTTAGATGGTATGGTAATTAATGAAGACGATGCTGCTTTTGGCATTTCCTGGCTTGGGAACGAAGTAGCCAATTATAAATCCCTTCAGGACAAAGAACGTTTCGTTGGATTGGGAGAGAAAACCGGCAATCTCGACCGCAGGGGTTCAGCTTTCGTCAACTGGAACACCGACCATTTTGCCTATCCGTCCGATGCCGATCCTTTGTATTTGTCAACCCCTTTTTACATGGGTTTACACCATGGTTTGGCCTATGGCATTTTCTTCGACAACAGTCACCGGGCAACATTCAATTTCGGTGCATCCAACAACCGGTTTTCTTCTTTTTCTTCCATCGAAGGACCCATGGATTACTATTTCATCTTTACAGGAGATGTCCCCGGAATTGTGCAGGAATATAGCCGCCTAACCGGACATATGCCCCTGCCTCCCAAATGGGCTTTGGGTTATCAGCAATGCCGCTACAGCTATTATCCTGACATTGAAATACTGAATATTGCCCGCACTTTCCGAGAGAAAGATATACCCTGCGATGTCATTTATCTCGATATTCACTACATGGATCAATATCAGGTTTTCACCTTCGATCCGGTAAAATTTCCCGATCCGGCTGCCATGGTCGATGAACTAAAGAAATTCGGTTTCCATCTGACGGTCATCATCGACCCGGGCATCAAAGTTCAAACAGGATATGCTTATTATGATGAAGGCATAAAACAAGGCCTCTTCATTAAATATCCCGATGGAACAGACTATGCCGCTGATGTATGGCCGGGCACCTGTCATTTTCCCGATTTTACCAAAGCCGAAACTAGAGACTGGTGGGCCAAAAGTTTTGAAACCTATACTTCAAAAGGGATAGATGGTTTTTGGAACGATATGAATGAGCCGGCCAACTGGGGGCAGCAGATGCCCGACCTCATTGAATTTAATTTTGACGGGGAGGGAGCTACCCACCGGAAAGCGCGTAATGTGTATGGATTGAACATGGCCCGCAGCACCTATGAAGGCAGCCGCGAATTATTAAAGAATCAGCGGCCCTTTGTGCTTACGCGTTCGGGTTATTCGGGCATTCAGCGCTATGCTGCCGTTTGGACCGGTGATAATATATCTTCTGATGAATCGATGCTGACAGGGGTTCGGCTGGTAAATAGCCTTGGTTTAACGGGTGTTCCTTTTTCCGGCTCTGATGTAGGTGGCTTTGCCGGAAATGCAAGTCCTGAATTATTCTCCCGCTGGATGGCTATCGGAGCTTTTACTCCGTTTTATCGTGGTCATAGTATGGTGAATACTAATTCTGCCGAGCCCTGGGCTTTTGGAGAAGAAGTAGAAGAAATTAGCCGCAATTATATCCGCTTGCGATATAAACTGATGCCCTACATTTATTCATTATTTTATGAAGCATCGATAAGCGGAACGCCTGTTACAAGAAGTCTGGTATGGGATTTCCCCCATGACGATATGATCTACGATACCGCTTTCCAGAATCAGTTTTTGTTTGGTCCTTCCATGCTGATTATCCCGGCTGAAAGCTATCGGCAAATAATCCGTTTATATCTGCCTGAAGGTATTTGGTACGATTTCTATACGGATACAAAATATGCGGGCAATCAAGTTATTCATGCTGATTGTCCGAAAGAAAAATTACCGGTTTTTATCCGGGGCGGAGCCATCATTCCTGCTACAAATGCCGGTCAACATACTGCTGATTTTCCGGAAAAATGCCTCCGCTTGCATCTTTATGCCGGAGTTGAACCGTCCTCTTTTGTGTATTATGATGATGACGGACTGAGCCATGATGCGGATCACGGGGTCTTTTACAAACGAAACATCCGGTTTGATGCAGAAAAGCAAGAGATTTCCCTTAGTAAAGTAGAAGGCAGCTATACAAGTCCGCTAAAGCATATCCGACTCTATTTCCATGGATTTAATCCTTCGGGAGCTGTTGTCCATGTGAACGGGAAAGCACATCCTGTCAGCAATCGGGATCACCGGTTCACCGAACCAATTTCCAATTTTGATCCGTTGGGAAACCCTCATGGCGAGAATGATTTAATAGTTCAGTTACCCTCGGTACAGATTTTGAATGATCCCGAACAAATCACAATTACATGGTAAACAAGATTATTCGATTTCTATGCTTACTTTTTATGTTGCTAGCATTTTCATCCCCGGCAACGGCTCAGAACGATTTTGGTCATTTTAAATCTTATCATCCTTTTCACACTGGTTTATTTCTTGAGACAGATCGTGGCTTATTGATGTTTTTGATGTTTTCAGAAAATACCGTTCAGGTTAGCTGGGAAGAGGGAGGTAATATGTTGTGGCCGCAAACAGAAACTGTATGGGGGCCACCTCTCCCGGCTGATCCGGAAATTACTGACGATGATAATCAGATTCTCATTCAGGGCACTGAGTTGGAAATAGCCATTAATAAAAAAAACCTGTCTATCGAATTTTCCAGAAAGGGTGAACTGTTGAGTTCGTCACCCGGCATGGCTTCCGATACAGGATTACAGGGATTTAGCTTCCTCCTTGATAAAAACGAGCACTTGTATGGTACAGGCGAACGGGCCCTGCCCCTTGACAGACGCGGACAACGATTACTGCTTGATAATCAGCCACATTATGCTTATGGCTATGGCGAACCGAACCTCAATTATAGTGTTCCATTGGTATTATCTTCTAAGAATTATCTGATTTTTTTTGACAATCCGGCCCGAGGAGTAGTCGATTTGGGAAAAAGTCAGCTGAATCAACTCACATTCGAATCGAAAGGCGGTCCCTGGCGTTACTATTTTATTGCAGGTGATAATCCGGAATCTGTCATGGAGTCTTATTCCCAGCTGACCGGAAGGCAACCCCTGCCGCCACGCTGGGCTTTTGGCAATCTGCTCTCCCGTTTCGGCTATAAGAATGAAACGGAAGTACGCGATATTGTCCGGAAAATGAAGCAGGATGATTTCCCGATGGATGCCATCATCATCGACCTGTATTGGTTTGGCAAGGGGGTGAAAGATAGCTTTTATATGGGTAATCTTACCTGGGACAAAAACGCCTGGCCTAATCCGAAAAAACTCATCAGTGAATTGAAACAGGAGGGTATCAGGACCATCCTCATCACTGAACCTTTTGTGCTGAAAGAATCCAAAAATTACCAACTTTGCGATGAGACGGGTTTGTTTGCGCTCGATAGTAGCGGAAATACCTATGTTATTCCTGATTTCTGGTTTGGTCTCACCGGGCTCTTGGATATTTTCAAACCCAAAACCCGCGATTGGTTCTGGCAACAATATAAAAATCAAATTGACCTGGGCGTTGATGGCTGGTGGGGCGATTTGGGCGAACCCGAAAAACATCCGGGCGATATGATGCATGATAATGGTTCAGCCGATGAAGTGCACAATATTTACGGGCATATCTGGGATAAAATGCTTTTTGATGAATATGCTAAAAACTATCCGGATACCCGCTTGTTTAACCTCAATCGCTCCGGTTTTGCCGGTTCTCAACGATTTGGTGTTTTTCCCTGGTCGGGCGATGTATCGAGAAGCTGGAGTGGATTACAGGCTCAACTGCCAATCATGTTAGGTATGAGTCAGAGCGGAGTGCCCTATATGCATTCTGATTTAGGAGGATTTGCTATGGGCAAAAAAGATGAAGAATTATATATCCGTTGGATGCAGTTCGGCACTTTTACTCCCATCTTCAGGCCACATGGCTCCGGTATTCCTTCCGAACCGGTTTATTTCAGCGATAGCGTTCAAAAAATCGTTAGAAAATATATGAAACTACGCTACCGCATGTTGCCTTACAATTATTCTCTGGCATGGAATAACACTATTAGTGGCTTACCACTGGCCATGCCTTTACAATTTTTAAACCCTTCCAATAATCAATGTGTTAATATTGAAAATGAATATTATTGGGGTAAAGAAATGCTGATAGCTCCGGTTCTGGAGCGAGGCATACTATCACGGGATATTTATCTGCCCGAAGGACAATGGATTGACTTTAATACTGATGCCACCTATGCAGGAGCCCGAAACATTTCCTATCCGCTTACTATTGAAGATATCCCGGTTTTTGTAAAAGCCGGTTCATTTATTCCAATGGCAGCTGCGGTGAGCACAACCAGCGATTATAATCCCACCTATCTTGAGTTGCATTATTACCCTTCAGCCAATGACACCGCTGATTACACGATGTATGAAGATGACGGCCATAGCAATAATAGTTGGCTGACAGGCGCCAATGAGAAATTACATTTCCTTGGGATTACAAAACGGAATGGGAAAACGGAACTCAACCTGAACCGGGAAAGTGGCGATTATCAGGGTATGCCGGAAAGCCGTGAAATGGTATTGATAGTGCATACGCTGACCAAAGCACCGAAAAACATAGCAATAAACGGACAGGAAGTCAGCCTTTATTCCGATGATGCACCTGATGTTTTTCCTGCTGCTTACTGGGATGCTGCGAAACATCTGCTGAGAATCTCCTGGCAATGGAATCATCAGCCGGTTCGTATTTTATTCCATTAATTTGGATGAGATTTACTAAATTCCCTGCTCTTTATCACGAAAATATGCAGGATGACACTGAACAAACCTCGTCTTAGTTTCTGGCAGATATGGAATATGAGTTTTGGATTTCTGGGCATACAGTTTGGATTTGCCCTGCAAAACGCCAATGTAAGCCGAATTTTTGAAACCCTCGGTGCCAGCCTCGACAGTATTCCCATTCTTTGGATTGCCGCACCGGTTACGGGCTTAATTGTGCAACCCATCATCGGACATATGAGCGACAAAACCTGGGGTCGTTTTGGCAGACGAAGGCCCTATTTCCTGACAGGGGCTATCCTGGCTTCCTGTGCTTTGTTCATCATGCCCAACGTTCCGGTTTTATGGATGGCTGCCGGCATGCTCTGGATTATGGATGCTTCCATCAATATCTCTATGGAACCTTTTCGCGCTTTTGTTGCCGATATGTTGCCGGGAGACCAACGCACAGCCGGTTTTGCCGCGCAAAGTTTCTTTATCGGAACAGGTGCTGTCATTGCTTCCGCTTTACCCTATATGCTTACGAACTGGTTAAATATAGCGAACACCGCTCCGGAAGGTCAAATTCCGCTGTCGGTGAAATATTCATTTTATATCGGGGGTGCTGTTTTTATATTGTCTGTACTCTGGACAGTATTCAAAACGAAGGAATATACACCCGAAGAGCTGGATGCCCATGCACAGGCTGAACATCCGGAATGGGAGGGTGAACTGCCCGTGACATTGTATAAAGATCCGCAAATCAGCTTGTATTGGGGGAGCCTTCTCGTATTGCTTGGTGCAGTTCTTTCTTATATCGTATGGTGGCAGACATGGGATCAGACTTTATATATTCTCAGCGGTGGTATTGCCACTTTTGGGCTGGTCAGGATATTGGCCGCTATTTTTTTGAAAGCGGGAGAAAAAAATGGTCTGGTAGAAGTGGTCAACGACCTGCTCAACATGCCAAAAACCATGGCTCAGTTAGCGGTGGTTCAGTTCTTTGCATGGTTTGCCTTGTTTGCCATGTGGATTTATACTACAGCCGGTGTGACCAGCCATATTTACGGTACCAGCGATACTACCTCGGCATTATTCAACAAAGGAGCCGACTGGGTCGGGATATTGTTTGCCGCCTATAATGGTTTTGCAGCGCTGGTGGCATTTCTGTTACCCGTCCTGACAAAACATACAAACCGGAAATTTGTACATTTTGTTTGTCTGACAGCCGGAGGTATCGGATTGGCCAGTATGTATATCATTCATGATCCTGATTTGTTGCTAATCTCCATGCTGGGAGTCGGCATTGCCTGGGCCAGTATTTTATCCATGCCTTATGCCATCCTCTCGGGAGCCCTTCCGGCTCATAAGATGGGCGTTTACATGGGTATCTTCAATTTCTTTATTGTTATACCGCAGATTGTGGCGGCCAGCCTCTTAGGCTTTTTCGTGCGCAGCCTGTTGGGAGGAGAAGCCATTCTGGCATTAGTACTCGGAGGAGCATCTATGTTGCTTTCAGGAATCCTGGTTCTTTTTGTTCAGGATAAAAACTAACTATTTCTGCAAGTCAATAATCAAAGCTGATTTTGGCTGCAGGGTAAAGGTACCCAGATTCGTAATTTTTTTTCCGCTAAGCACATCAGTTCCTGAACTATATCCTGCCAGTCGTTCACCCAAAGGGGAAGCATCCAGATATTTAACTACATCGTTTGAATTCATTGCTACCATGACGGCCCGATTATTTGTATAGCGGAAATAGACATATATCCCATCATTGGGTACGTATTGCATGAGTTGGCCTTGTTTGATGGCCGGATTATTTTTCCTCCATTGCGCCAGAGTCCGGATATAATCGAACGCTTCGTTTTCTTTAGCGGTGCGGCCGTTTTCTATGAATTTATTGGAGGCATCTTTTTTCCAGCCACCCGGAAAATCAGATCTGACTAACCCATCCGGATTACTAAAGCCTTTCATTAGTATTTCTGTGCCGTAGTACAAACAGGGAATACCACGCATTGTCATCAAAAGCGCCATGCCCATCTTGAATTTATGCATATCCTCACCAACTTGGGAGAAAAAACGGCTGGCATCATGATTATCAAGGAAAATTACATTTTTAGAGGCATCACCGGAAAGATAATCGGCTACAAGCGTATAATAAATGCGCGACCAACCTTCGGTCCAGCCATAAGACTCGTTCAGTGCTTTTGTAATGGCAAAGTATAATTGAAAATCAGTGAGACCCGGCAGGTGGCTGTTGAAATTGCTTTTCAGCCCATTGTCTCCATGAAAATATGATTGAATTTGAACTCCATTCACCCAGGTCTCGGCAAAGGAAAATAGTTTGGGATATTCTTTTAAAAGCTCTTCGCCCCATTTCTGTAAAAATTTCGGATCAGAATAAGCATAGGTGTCCAGGCGGAAAGCATCAACTCCGGCATATTCAATCCACCAGATATTATTTTGAAGCAGATAATTGGCAAGATAGGGATTGCTTTGGTCGAGATCAGGCATGGATTTTACAAACCAACCATCGGTGAATCTTTTACGATCATATTTGCTGGCATGCGGGTCCATCATCACGCTGGCACGGTAGTTCGACTGAGTAAAATAAGGATGCTCATGAATCCATTTCGGGCCGGGAATGTCCTTAATAAACCAATGTTCGCTGCCTACATGATTGTGCACAATATCCATTACTACTTTCATGCCCCGTTGATGGGCATCGGCAGCCAGTTCTTTATATTTTTCGTTATCGCCCAACCGCGGATCAACTTTATATAAATCCGTAGCTGCATAACCATGATATGAAGTACGAGGCATATCATTTTCTACAACGGGGTTTAGCCAAAGAGCCGTCACGCCCAGGTCTTGCAGATAATCAAGATGATCGATAATACCTTGCAAATCTCCTCCGTGGCGATCGTACATCGAATCGCGGTTTATACCGGTTTCACGCATAGCTTTTACTACATCATTACGTTTACTCCCATTGGCAAAACGATCGGGCATGATGAGGTAAATGAGGTCGTTTGCTTTCAATCCCATATTGGTATGCAGGGAGGGATCGCGCTGCAGGATGGGATAACTGTAATTGGTTTCATGCCCTTCTTTGAAAAAGCGGAAATTAATCTCCCCTGCCGGGCAGGCATCTGTAAAGTATACATCAACAAAAAGGTAGTTCGGGTTGGTCATTTTGTGTACCTGCGAGAGTCGCAGTCCCGGGTAATCTACCAGCAGCGAATCAATGCTTCCGATATCATCGCCATAGAACATGATTTGCAGAAAAGGACGGTTCATACCCGTCCACCAGTTAGGCGGCTCAACCCGTTTAAAATTTAAACTTTGTCCCTGAAGAGTAATGGTTGATAAAAAAAGAAATGCTGCAAAGATATTTTTGAATTTCATATTAAGCCTATTATTAGGCTGTAAAACTACCAAAATCGAAGCAGATACTTTCTCAAGAATTTAATTTTGTTCTCACTTTGTTATTGGGATATTTTTTCTGACAAAACAGTTGTTGAATAATTTACATTTGTCAATTTATTACAATACCTTGCAATATTATTCTTTAGTCCTTCAAAGTAAATCATCATGAACAGATTTCGTAAATCAAAGATTGCCAGCTTCCCCCTGAATTACTCGGGATTAGGAATAATACTCATTTAAGTTTTGTTTTTATTATCACGATGTTCATTTTCTTTTTCAATCCGTTTCAATTATTCAATCAAAATCAATTACAAGCGCAAAGTTTTTGCGATACGCCCGGCTGCCAAGTGAATGACGCAGTGCAAAATATCCCCGCGCCCAAAGCGGGATTAAACATGTACCCCAAGCACCGGCTGCATGGCAAACCGCTTCGCTTACCAGAAAATCGAAAACTTAGGGATAAGTATTTTTGCCCAAAAGAATTGTAAAATTGTAGTATGAAACAGCGCCTGTGTTTTTATGTCTTATTGAGTACCTTGATTTTTAGATTCCAGCTCAATGCACAGCCATTCCAAAGCCTGGGGAATCTGCTGTCCTTTTCGGGAACGAAACACGGAATATTGATTAAAACTCCGGAGGCTTCTGTCAGCATTGAAGTATTTAATGCCAATGTTCTGCACGTTAGAATCAGCAAAGAGAAAACAAATGCATTTTCTTATGCTGTATCAGGCTTGCCGGAAAACACCTTTTTTCAAGTGGCTGATCAAGGGAAGGAACTTTTGCTGAAAACCGATTCCATGTCGGTGCGGATTACAAAAGTGCCTTTGCGTCTGTCTTTTTATGATCATCGGGGTAGGCTCATTTGTGAGGAAGACAAAGGATTCGGTGTAGCCTGGCAGGGCGGAGAGGTGACAAGCTATCATTCCTTGCTGCCGGATGAGCGTTTTATCGGGCTGGGTGAAAAAACCGGTCCGCTTGACAAACGCGGTATGGCTTTTACGAATTGGAATACCGATGATTTTGCGTACGAGGCCAATGCCGATCCACTCTATGTTTCCATTCCTTTTTTTATCGGTCTGCACGACAGTCTTTGTTATGGCCTATTTCTCGATAATACCTATCGCAGCGATTTTAATTTCGGAGCATCAAACGACCGATTTTATTCCTTTTCCGCTGCCGGAGGCGATATGAATTATTATGTGATCAGCAGCAAAGATATTCCGGGTATATTGAAAAATTATAGCCTATTGACAGGTACAATGCCTATGCCGGCAAAATGGGCACTTGGCTATCAACAATGCCGTTGGAGTTATTATCCGGATAGTCGTGTATTGGAAGTTGCCAAAACATTTCGTGAAAAAAACATCCCTGCTGATGTAATCTATCTTGACATTGACTATATGGATCAATACAAAATATTCACATGGAATCGTAATCGTTTTTCCCATCCCAAGAATATGATTGATTCATTGAAAGCGATGGACTTTCATACTGCAGTGATTATAGATCCAGGTATTAAGGTAGAAAAAGGATACCGGCAATATGACGAAGGAGTAGCTAAGGATTTATTTCTTAAGTATCCTGACGGTTCTTTATATACCGGTCAGGTTTGGCCGGGCTGGTGTCATTTTCCTGATTTTACTGATCCCCGCGTACGTAAAACCTGGGGCAGCTGGTTTGAAGCTTATGTCAATCTGGGTATTGAAGGTTTTTGGAATGATATGAATGAACCGGCTAGCTGGGGTAACCGCTTTCCTGATTTAGTACAATTTGATTATGATGGTATCGGGTCATCGCATCTCAGAGCGCACAATATGTACGGTTTGGAAATGGCTCGTGCTACCTACGAAGGTACACGGAAACTGATGAAAGACCTTCGTCCGCTTATCCTGACGCGGGCAGCTTTTGCCGGTATACAACGATATTCGGCAATATGGACCGGTGATAATAATCCTACGGATGAACACATGCTTTTAGGTGTGAGAATGAGCTATGGCCTCGGACTGACAGGTGTGCCTTTTGCCGGAGTGGATGTAGGCGGTTTCTCAGGCGATCCGACTCCTGAACTCTTTGCCCGATGGATCAGCATTGGGGCTTTTACGCCTTTTTTCAGAGGACATACTATGAAGGGCTCGAAAGATGCAGAACCCTGGGCTTTTGGCGAATTGGTTGAGCAAATATCCCGTGATTATATCGGCTTTCGATACCGCCTGATGCCTTATATCTATAGTTGCTTTCACCAGGCTGCTGAAACAGGTTTACCCCTGATGCGTACTTTGGCGATCCGTTTTCCATTCAATGCACAAGTTTACGATAGTCGCTTTATGAACGAATTTACATTGGGTGACGCACTTCTGATCAGTCCGGTTGAGAGTACTGTGAATGAATCTTCAGTGTATTTGCCGGAAGGCGATTGGTATAATCTCTGGACAGGAGAAAAATGGAATGGCAATCAAACCATTACTGTAAAAAGCCCACTGGATCAATTACCTGTTTTCATTAGGAGCGGTTCAATTATTCCCATGCAAAGACTTACCCAATCACTTGATGAAAATCCGGGCGATACCCTGATTGTTCATGTATTTATGGGAGCCGGTAAAACGAATTTTACTTTATATGATGATGATGGTGTGAGTTATAATTTTGAAAAAGGTGCTTTTTCTGAACGGCAAATTCAGTATGATCCGGCAAATAAAAAGATTTCAATCACAGCTGGAATAGGTTCATTTGTTCCTTCCTGGAAAAGTATAAAATTCGTGATGCATGAATTCGATCCTGTTAAAACTTTTACAATCAACGGACGAAAATATAAAACTGATCTTGCCTTTTGCAAAGGGTTGTTGCAGTTAAATCAACTGAACGGAATACCGGTACAAGTGCTCAATATTCCCTGGGCTGGCGGGCCAATCAATATCACTTGGTAATTATTCAATCACCAGAGGAACAGAACGAATACTTGTTGCATCTCTGAAAATGAGCAAATACATGCCTTCCGGAATATTACTGACATCCAGTTTTCCATTTGGCTTAGTCTTTTGATAAGAAGCTATCATCTTTCCACTTAAATCATAAAGTTTAATGTTAATCAATGCCGGAGATGTTCCAATATTATAATATAATTGCTCATTAGCAGGATTTGGATAAAGTGTGATTTTTTGAATTAGATTTGACTTTATACCGCTTATCGTAATCAGGTTTGAACTGTCACTGCATCCATTACTGTCAGTCACCCAAAGTTGCCAATTACCTTGATTACTAGTTATTAACTGACCTGAATTGGTTGTGGTATCAAGAATTCCGTTCAGATACCATTCGTATTGCATAAATCCTCCTGTGGCTAGCAATGTATCGCCTGATTGTGCAAGATTTACTATTGGAAGGGGCCAAACATGTATCGTGATTGTATCGGACATAGAGCAGCCAAGCGAATCAGTAATGGTCAATATGAAGCTTGTGCTTGAGGTTAATGTTGCTGTAGGGTTTGCAATATTGGTACTGTCAATGTCTGTACCGGGCGTCCAGTTATAGGTATAGCCTGATGCACCACCGGAAGCAGCAGGACTAGCACCAAGGCTAATGCTATTACCGGCACAAATGTTTGAATCCATACCAGCATCAGCAATTAATATGTTTTGTTCTGTTATTGACACGCTGCTTGTTTCTTGACAACCGTTCAAATCAGTTACAGTTACGGTATAGGTTCCTGCAGATAAACCTGTTGCCTGCTGTGAGCTTTCACCATTACTCCATAAATAACTATAAGGGCTGGTACCGCCCGAAACACTAGCAGTTATCGTACCGCTACTATCACCAAAACAGGCAACATTGCTTTGGCTTGTACTTAACGACATATTTCCACAATTAATATATTTCAGTATAAAAATGTCTAGTAGGCCAGCAGCTTGTAGCATATGAACATTTACACCCGGATCAAAATCAGCAGAATCGGAAAAAGATCCTGTTGTGTAAACACTTTGATCATTGTCAACTGCAATACCGAAGGCTCTATTATCAAAATACTGACCGGTACTAGTAGCCCAGATAAAATTACCGGTTGCATCTAATTTGCTTACATAGATATTGACATGAGCGGTAGCCGACAGATAATAATTACCTGAACCGGGATCAAAATCGGCTACTCCTTGAAAATAACCTGTCGTATAGATATTCCCCTGTAAATCTATTGCCAAATCGTTGTTCCTAACTTGATTGTTTCCATTGTTTCCTTGAAAACTCTTAGCCCAGATAAAGTTACCGGCTGCATCCAATTTGCTAATAAATGAAGCATAATTTCCGGATGAAACAATATTAAAAGTATCGGTTCCCGGGTCAAAATCTACGGTAGCTTGAAAAAATCCGCTTAGAATAATATTCCCGGAGGTATCGATTTGAATACCTTTGCCATAGTCTTGGCCTGTACCTCCAAATGTTTTTGCCCAAACAAAATTACCGGCTGCATCCAATTTGCTTATAAATACATCGTTAGATCCGGATGAAACAATATTTAAAGTACCGGTTCCCGGGTCAAAATCTGTAGTACCCTTAAAATTCCCTGTAGTATATACATTTCCTGTTGCATCTGTGGCAATGCTCAAACCTTGTTCATAATTAGTACAGCCAAAACTTTTTGCCCAAACATAATTTCCTGAATTGTCCAGTTTACATATAAATGCATCCCAGGCTATAATTGAAGTTAAATTAGCAATCCCGGTTCCCGGATCAAAATCGGCAGTACCTTGAAAGTATCCCGTTGTATAGATGTTTCCATTCGCATCGAGCACAATGCTACTAGATTCCTCAGATGAAGTGCCTCCCATTCTTTTTGCCCAAATAAGATTACCCAAAGGATCTAATTTGCAGACGAAGATATCGCGCCCACCGGCAGAGGCCATATTGTAAACGCCTGCTCCCGGATCGAAATCAACTGTATCTGAAAAAAAACCACTGATATATACATTACCTGTTGCATCAGTACTTATTCCATACCCTATATCGTAGCCTGTACTTCCAATGCTTTCAGCCCATACAAAGTTTCCTGCAGCATCTATTTTGCTTATAAAAATATCCCTTGTTCCATTAGAGCTTAAATTGTAAGTTCCTGTACCGGGATCAAAATCAGCTGTTGACATAAAATATCCGGTGGTATATACATTCCCTGCACTATCCACAGCAATACTGTTAGATGCATCATAGCTGGAAGAGCCCATATCTTGAGCCCATGAAAAGGTTTGTCCTTTTAGACCGGTAAAAATAATTAATAGATTAATTAGAATAGCTATACGTTTCATTTTGATCGTTTATATTAAGTTTTTTAAATGATATCCTGTTAAAATAATTATTACAGGAAAAATATCCTATTAAAGTCAATGTATTTTAAAGATTTTTTAAGGTTGTAAAGAATCGCTCGTATGTTTAATCTTTTACTAAGATTTATTGTACGATTAAAGATGAGGTCTTCATGCTGTTGTTATCTTTAATGGTTATTATATACATACCTGCAGCCAGTTCGCTTATATCCAGTGAAAATCTGGAGCTAAGTGGGCGGTAAATCTTTTGCATCATTCCGGTTATATCAATCAATGAAATGGTAATACCGGGTGTGAAATGCTCCATTTCGACATATACACGTTGATCAGCAGGATTTGGGTAAATACTTATATTTTGGCTTAATGCAGATTCTATTCCTGTGATTAACAAGGTATTCGAACTCCCGGTACATCCGTTGGTACCCGTAACAAAAACCTGCCAGCTTCCGGATTGATGAACGATTATTGTCCCGGAGTTGGTGGTAGTATCAAGGATTCCGTTCAAATACCAGTTATACTGCGAAAAGCCGGATGTTGCTGTCAGCGTATCACCGGACTGTGTCAGTGTAACAATTGGCAGGGGCAGTACATTAATTGTAATCGTATTCGTATCACTACAGCCATTGGAATCAGTTGCAATAACTGTATAAGTTGTTGTTGTGGTAGGACTTGCATAAACGGAATCGCCTACATCTATATCCAATCCTGAAGATGGTATCCATTGATAAATAATAGCACCACTGGCAGTAAGCAAAATCGTATCACCCTGACAAATGCTAGCGGAACTTGGCTGAAGCGTTAAATTGGGTTTAGGGAATACCGTGATTTCAACCGTTGTCGTATCCATACATGCACCACTTCCGCCCGCACCAATCACCGTATAAATGGTGCTGGTGGTTGGAGATGCCGTTACGATAGCCCCTGTTGTTGTGTTCAATCCACCGGGAGGAGACCAGCTGTAAGTTGTTGCTCCCGAAGCGGTCAGGACAGTAGCATCACCCTGACAAATGGAATCAGTGGCCGGACTAACCACTACGTTCAGGGAAGCATTCACTTGAACGAGCACAGTAGTCGAATCAAAGCAACCGTTGCCATTATCTCCGACTATCATATAGTTTGTTGTTGAAGCAGGACTTGCATAAACGGAATCACCAACAGCTGTATTTAAACTGGCAGCGGGTGACCAAGAATAATTTGTTGCTCCGCTTGCCGTGAGTAATATTGTTTCACCCGGGCAGATGACGGCCGATGAGGGAATGATATTTACTTGTGGCTGGCTGTTTACTGTTACCGTCACGCTTGCGGTGGCAGTGCATGATCCGTTTACAGGAAAGGCAGTCACTGTATAGGTAGTTGTCGTGGTCGGGCTGGCTGTTACACTTGATCCGGTAGTACCGCTTAATCCGCCTGCGGGCGACCATTGATAGGTGGAGGCTCCGCTGGCTGTAAGCTGCATGGATGATCCTGCACATATAGAACCTGATGGTGTTAAGGTCAGATTGATGGCCGGTTCCACTTCGATATGGACAGAGTCAGTATTTACACAATTGTTCCCATCCGTAACGGTAACGGTATATGTTGTGCTGACAGTAGGGTTGGCTACCGGATTCGAACAAAAGGGACAATTCAAACCGGCAACCGGCAGCCAACTATAAACAGAGCCACCGGTAGCGTTCAAATTTACAAACTGACCCTCACAGATCGTATCATCGGCTGTAATGGTAATAGAAGGCAGCGGGTTAATAGTAACGCTCACCATATCAGTATTTGTACAGCCATTGGCAGCGCTTCCTGTGACGGTGTAAATAGTAGTTGTTAAAGGAGAAGCTATTGGATTCGGGCAATTAGTGCAGGACAATCCTGTAGCCGGTGTCCATTGATAACTAATGGCTCCGGATGCTGATAAACTAGTACTCGTTCCGGCACAAATAATAACATCGTTCCCGGCTGAAACGACTGGTAAGGGAAGCACCGTAACGCTAACTGAATCGACATTGGCACACCAATTCGCATTGATACCAATTACGGTATAAACGGTAGTGACCGAAGGCGTTGCAATCGGGTCTGCACAAGAAGTGCAGGATAAACCACTAGATGGAGACCAGGTATAGGAAGAGGCGCCACTTGCATGAAGCGTTGTTGAATTGCCCATACAAACACTATCTTCCGGTGTAGAAGCAACAACCGGTGGTAATGGGTTGACCTGCAAAGTAAATGTTTTCGTCTTGGTACAACCCAGGGCATTGGTTCCTGTAACGGTATACGTTGTGGTGGTAGTTGGTGTGGCAATGGTTGAAGCACAATTAGTACAACTTAATCCGGTGGCCGGACTCCATTGATATTGCAATATCTGCGAACTGGCAGCAGTCAGGGTAGTGAAATCTCCCTGACAAATGGAAGGAGCCCCGCTTACTGTAAAGCTTGGTAAAGGCAAGACATATAATCTGATGAATGCCTGATCAGTGCAATTATCAGCAGTGCTTCCTGTTACCGTGTATAAAGTAGTAATAGCAGGAGAAGCTTTCACCACCGATCCGCTGGTGGCACTTAATCCGGTGCCGGGAGCCCAGCTATAAGTTGATGCACCGGAAGCCGTTATAGTGGCTGAATCACCGATGCAAATTGAATCGTTTGACGCGAACAGCGTTACAGTCGGACTTTGATTTACACTGATGTAATCTGTGCGTGTTAGTGTATCACTGCCGGCAGATCCTGAAACCGTCAGAGAGACCGTTTTTAAGCCGCTGCTTGTGTAAAAAACCGGTGGAGGAATTTGTAATGAAGAAGTGGCCGGACTTGCACCACTGCCAAAGTTCCATGACCAGGAGTTGATGGTACCGGTTGATGAGTCGGTAAAAACAATTTGATTACCCGTGCAGGTTGTAGTTGTATCGGCCCCAAAATTGGCAGTAGGCGGAACCGGTGGAGGAGTAATCTTCAGATTAGTTGAATAAATATAATCACCTAAAGGAGAGCTTTGCGGATTTTCGGCAGCATTGCCGGCAGTATAAAAGATAATATTTCCAACATTGGTGGCCGGAGCCGTCCAGGTGAAATTAAAAACACCAGTAGCACTGGGTGTGCTGTGCTCAATATAATCGTGGCCTTGTAAAGTGACAACATGTTGTCCGCTACCTGCTACCAGCGTTCCTGCATTATTATTATTGCTTTCAACGAGCGCAACCAGCTGAAAGCCGTGGCGGTTAATACTTGAACCGCTCACGGTGACAGTTAAATTATAGGTATTGCCGGGTGTATATTGACTTATTCCTGAGATTGAAATGAATCCACTACCCGAATTTAAGGGATGAGAGGTATGACAATTCACACAAGTACCCTGGTCAACCGGACTACCGGCTACGCGCTGTCCAGAAGCTCCGGGTCCGCTGGAATAGCTGTAAAGTATGAGTAAAAGGGCCGTTAATCCGAGAACGGATTTAGTCAATTTTATGGTAGAATACATGGGCTTATTTTAAGCATGAAAAATACGAAATTTTTTATCAGAAACATTGACCACTATTATTGGCGTCAATATCAGCAAACTAAAATCGGGCAGTTTGCAGTTTAATAATTTTGGAAAATCAAGCTAATAAGAAGACCTTTGCAGCTCGGCCCCGTAGTACAACGGATAGTGCGCAAGCCTCCGGAGCTTGAGATCCAGGTTCGATTCCTGGCGGGGTCACTTTTTTAACAGCCTATCCATGTAGAGATACCAAAAAATACAGCTAGCCAAACAATACCTTTAATGAGGAAAAACAGGAAACCTGCAAATCCTAAACTTTTGAGCCATTTTTTTGTTTTCTCTGCTATCATAACTCCGGTACGAAGATATTTGATTTCCTGATGTGATCATTGTAATGCTTGCTGAAAAGTTCGGATTAAAAAAACAAAGCCTTCGGAGCACTATGTTTTATGTTCCCTTTTCGAAAATATTGAGTGGCTTGAAAATCACACAATCGAAGCTTTTTGCACATATTAGCCACCTAAGTGGCTCAATTGACCTATACCATTTCACTACTTTTACATGAATCTCTGAATGACCATGACGAATAAACGACTGCTTACTTTGTCCATTATTGCTCTGATTATCCTAAGCGGATTTTTTGTCCGTTTCTGGCTCAGACAGAACCGGAATTTGCTATTATCTACTGCCATATCATCTGATGTACCGGCCTTTTTTGAAATTGATAAGGGGCCGTCTCAATGGTATTCCCTGCGGCAAGATAGCATCTGGTCTTCTCTGGCACAGTTTGAAATTATTAAACAGATTGATGAACAATTGATATTGCAGGATTCACTTTTCTCCCTCTCTGAACAAAACAAGTCATGGTTTCAAGAATCCAAATTTTTCATAAGTATTGACAAAATCAGTGCAATAGATTTCGGACTGATTTTTTATTTTGACAGAAGGGGCATGGTATCGATTGACCGGCAAGCCTGGGGCAGCTATCTGGAAAGTCCGGTATTAAGAAGACAATATAAAGGCATCGATATTTTTGATATCAGACTGGAATCGGGAGAAAGCTTCAGCTTTGCTCAATACCGAAATCTATTGATTATTTCCATGAGTGATGTCCTGATTGAACGGGGTATCAGACAGATGACTGATAGAGAGAACCTGCTTGGGGATGATCCAGCCTTTGCAGAGCTCAAAAACAAAGGAGATAAAAATCAGGACATCAAGTGCTATCTCAATTTTAAAAGCTTTCCCGATCTTTTGGGTATTTATCTGAATGAGGAAGGCCGGCAGTTTACTGCAAGTTTTGCAAACTTTGCAGATCGTGCTCTGGTTGACATCACACTTGACGACCGGAATATTTATCTCAATGGCTATGTTGCCCATACTTCGGCCCAGTCGGTGCTGGGCAGGATGGCTGAATCGGCAGATGCCAAAGCGAACCCCGCTGATGTTTTACCAGTGAACACGGCTGTATTTTTCAGCAAAGCGATTCGTTTCTTAGATATAGCCGAAGATTCTGCTAGCAGTTCGATTGGACATATCCGAGACCGGTATTTCAGAAACTGGATGGGTGGCTCAATGGCATTTGCCATCACCGAACCTTTTAATGAATCATTTGAGGAGAATTGTCTTATACTACTGTCTTGTGCCGATACTGTTTTGGCGAGGCAGCAATTGAGCGAACTGGCGACCCAGCAAGCCGATGTTAATGACTATATCCCGGAGAAATTTGAACACAGATCCTTTTGGCAGCTCGAGCATTTCGAGGGGCTTGAAAAAGTGCTTGGACTTTCATCATTGCTGATGCACAAGCCCTGGTTTTGCATGGTTGATGGTTTTGTGATTTTCGCCAATAATATTGCTAACCTCAAGGTGCTGATAAACCGCTATGAAGCTGGCAAGGTATTGAACCACGATCTCGATTACCGGGCTTTTAAAGAACATGTTAGTGATGCTCCGATTGGCAACCTGTATATCAATACGAAGCGCTGCGATCTTCTGGTAAAAAGATTTTATAATCCGGACAGGGCGCAAGCTTCGGGCGATTTTGCGACTTTATTACAATCGCTGAATCCGATTGCCATCCAATTTTCAGCATATACACAAAATGTAAAATTGGCTTTCGCCTTGATGCAATCTTCCTCCGGATTTCAGGAAAGTAATACCCTGCTTTGGAAAAGTCAGTTGGATACGCTGATGCGCGGAAGGCCTTATTTTGTATTGAACCATCAGAATGGTCAGTATGAAATTTTGGTACAGGACAGGATGAATCAAATTTACCTCATTGACCGGAGTGGACAGATCTTATGGAAACGGGATGTCGGAGCTCCCATTGTCGGATCTGTTTACCAGGTGGATTTTTACCACAACCGGAAATTACAAATGCTTTTTGCTACTCAAAATGACATTCAACTGATTGACCGGAAAGGGCGTGATGTAGAAAATTATCCGATCAATCTTCCTTCAATAATTACCAACGGATTATCCCTGATTGACTATGACGGACGACAGGAATATCGCATGTTTGCAGCTTGCGCAAACGGTAAAATTTATGGTTTCCAGATTTCCGGATCACCATTACCCGGATGGAATCCACTTGCCGGAACCGGGTTTGTTTCACAACCTTTGATGCACCTCGTGGACGGTACAAAAGATTACCTGTATTTTTTCAACAAATCCGGGAAACTATTTTTACTGAACCGGAGAGGTGAGAAAAGAATTGATCCTGTTTCATTGCATACCGTTTTCAGACAGCCATTTCATGAGGAGATGCAGGAAGACCGGGGATTTATTTTAAGTAATATTGATACGGGCGGACTTATGGTGAGCGTGAATGATAAGGGTATGGTGAGCCGCGATACTTTCCGGGCTTTTGCTCCACCGGTTACAGCTCTGGCGATAAGTGCTGACAGTGAATTGCAATGGGTTGCCGCAGATGAAGAAGGACTGCATCTTTTTGATGCATCGCTGAGCAATTCGGTAAACTGGAATTTTCCGGAGGATATGTCGCCTGCTTTGTTTTTCGCCATGGATGATCAACCTGAGGCCGGAGTAGGCTTTCAAAATGCCGATAGTACGGCTGTTTATTTATCACACAATGCGCAATTGGCTGAAGGATTCCCGCTTCGTGGCATAACTCCTTTCAGGATGTTCGATTTGTTTGGTGATGGTAATCAGGTGTTGATAGTTGGTACTGCTGATGTAACCGTGAGTGCTTACCGGATCAGGAAATAGACCAGTTGATGGGTTTCAGACCTTGATTAACGAGGTAATCGTTCGCCTGCCGGAAATGACCACATCCGAAGAAACCACTATGTGCTGAAAAAGGGGAAGGATGCGGAGCTGTTAGTATGAGATGTCGGCTCTGATCAATCAATTCGGTTTTTTGTGCAGCAAATTTCCCCCAAAGTAAAAAGACTACATTTTGTTTTAATTCGGAAATGGTTTTTATCACTTTATCGGTGAAGATTTGCCAACCGGCATCGCGATGAGAAGCCGCCTGCCGGGCATTGACTGTGAGTATGGCATTGAGCAGGAACACGCCCTGAGTCGCCCAGGGCTCAAGGTTGCCTGATCTTGGAATATTGAAGCCAAGCTCTTGCTTTATCTCTTTGAAAATATTGACCAGTGAAGGTGGAAGCGCCACACCTTCGGGCACCGAAAAACTGAGTCCATGTGCCTGACCCGAGCCATGATAAGGGTCTTGCCCTAGAATGACGACTTTCAATTTGTTGAACGGGGTGCTGTTGAAGGCATTGAAGATGAGACTGCCGGGCGGAAAAACCCGGTTTCCTTTTTCCTTTTCATCCAGGATAAATCTTTTGATACCGGCAAAATATGGCTTGCTGAATTCATCGCCAAGCACTCGGTTCCAGCTATCATCAATCGCTACCTGCTTCACAGAATGGATATCGGGCTTAGCGTCAGAGGATGGTTTTTGCATATGTCAAAAGGTCTTTCTGCAAATGTATAAAATCTGCTTTGCTTGAAAATCATCGATTTGCTCTTTTTCTGCGGGGATAATTCCTTAATTTTGCCAATTCAATAAAGCATGGTCGCGTAGCTCAGTTGGATAGAGCAACAGCCTTCTAAGCTGTGGGTCGAAGGTTCGAATCCTTCCGCGATCACTAAGCATGGAAAGTCCTTCATATCATGAAGGGCTTTTTTCATTTTAGCGCGATTACATGATATGTAAAAGCATCTGGTATAATGAAAAAAGAAACAAATCTTTGATTTGAGCCTTACCATGCGGAATTAGAATAGCGAGAAGGATCTACGGAGAGTTTCGATTTATTCTTTAATAATTTTTACCTCTGTCCTTCTGTTGTTTTGCCTGCCTTCCGGGGTGTTGTTGGTGTCGATTGGATCATCTTCTCCATAACCTTTGGCGATGATTCTGCCGGGAGCGATCCCTTTTGAAACCAGGAAACTTTTTACTGCTTCGGCCCGGGCCTGTGATAATTTCAGATTGGAATCAGGTTCACCAACATTATCCGTATGTCCCCTAATTTCAATCACTACACTGCTTTTTAACTGCATGAATTCCAGCAATTCGTTCAATTCAGTATAAGAACTTTGTTTTAAAGTGGATTTCCCGGAATCAAAATGAACATTATTAAGGGTAAATACTTTTGGGGGTTCAAATTTTACGGTCAATTGCATAGGTCGGTAATATTCACCTTTCTTCAGAGCGGGAATGCTCACCTTTTCATAATCCTTTGCTTCACCGATGCTTTTTATTTTGATCAGGTAGGTATCTCCACCCGGAAGTTGAATGTCGAACTGGCCGTCCTGATCACTGATTCTTTTAAAAATCTTTCCCGAATTCATGCCCTCAAATAATAGTTGCTCGCCTTGTTTTGAATTGTTTTTAAAATCGGTAACGAGCACATGGATGCTTGCCAACGGAGAGGCTGTTGTATCTTGAGCGGATAGCGTTGAAGCACTTACCAGTAAACCGGCAAGGATCAGGATCGTGGTTTTAAAAAGTTTCATGATACGGGGTTTCCCTTGTTTGACTTTCGGGTTGTGTTAAGATGAAAGTACGGGTTAACCCTGAAAAACAAAGTTACCTCATTTGCGGGAATAGCTGTTGGCTTGGTTTGGGATGGGAGAGTAAGTCCAATTTGCATATTATTGCCTGATCAGTTTAATGAATTGCTGATGATCCTGATAAGACAATTTTAAAATATAGAGCCCCCTGCTTAAAGAAGTATTATCAATGATATGTGTAAGCAATCCGGCTTGCGGTGAATGATGATAAACCAGCGCCCCACAACTGTTAAATAATTCAATTTCTACGGCCAATGGACGCTCAGCCTGTATGGTCCAGGAGTAGCTGGAGGGATTTGGAAATACACTGAACCTGTTTTCAGATTTGTCAGGTATTCCACTACTGCCTGAGTAAGTGCCTGAACGATATCTTATGGTACCGGTATTGTAATCTTCCCATACAACACAGATCTTTTCACCGGCCAGCGCGACATCGGCATTTTCAACATTATCTGAGGCAAGCACTTCATAGGCAGATGAAAAACCGGCAGACAGATTACCGGTAAATAAAACCGCGAGTTGACTGCTTCCGCTTACGATTTGTTTCCAGACCACAGCGGCAGCCTGCTGTGAAACGGATAGCCTGGGATAATTTTGTTGTGCAAGGCCGGAAATAGTACCGGTCATTAAAATCCCGGGAGAACTTGTCATAGCCGATATGGAAGATTTATTGAAGTAAACGCGGTTAGTTCCGCTTGCTCCATTCATAAAGGCAGTATAAAGGGTATCGCCTGTAATGACGCCATCAGGGCCGGAAGCGGGGCATGCCGGCATATTCCAGTTTTGCTGGTCAACATTCATCCCGCCAGAAAAGCTGCTGCCGGAGTTTCCTGAAATGCCTGCCCAGGTATCGCGGATGTTGGAGTTATTGTCGCGGTAGATGACGGCTACCTTGTTCCCTGAAGCTGTGACGGCACCCGGACAGCAGTCACAGGCCAGCGTTCCCGGGCTACTCCATCCGCTTGCTTTCACATCATTGGCAAATGAAAGGCCGAAATCTGTTGATTTTGCCAAAACCCATCTTGCCCCGCTGAATCCGGGATCAAATTTCATGAAGGCAACTAAGGGATTTCCAAAATCATCGGTGGTCACTGTCGGGAATCGGGACAAACTATCGGCCACATAATCTACTTGTACAGGTGCTGAAAAGCTTACCCCGCCATCGAAAGAATGAACACAGAAAATGTGGCTGCTGTCTGCAGCTTCGGGGCTTTGTTTGAAAACGGCATACACGGTGTCGCCATGAGCAGCGATATCGGGGCCCATCCAGCTGGCTTCTGCTGCTGTAACCGTTCCCGAAAGCACGACCGGAGTGCTAAAGTCAGTACCGGTCCACCGGGAGAACATGACCTGAGCGTTATGTCCCCAGATCAGCATGGGGTCGCCAATGGCATCGGTGACGATCCGGGGATGATGATTGCCATAAGAGGCTGAAGCAATGTCATCAGCCGGAGCCCAGTTAATCTGGCTTTGAACGACCAGGACAAGATTTGACATCAGGAACATAAATGCCAGTAGCTTTTTCATGCTGCAACATTTTTGGTGTAAACAATACTTAACATTGTATTTCAGGTATGGGCCTGATGGATTAAAGGTAGGTTTTTTTATTAATTAGTCCTGGACAAGCGATGATAATGAATGTCCACCCCCTTCCTTGCGTCAGACCAGCACACAGCCCCGCAAGAGGGGACAAGCTCAGGCGGGATGAAGATTGCTTCGGTTACTTCGTATTGGGGGGGCTATTCTCTGCTCCATTGTCTGAACTATGATTTATCCTTCCACAAAAAAATCAACTCTTCTTAACCCTATTGGCTCTCCCTTATAATTTACTTCACTAAAAAACAATTCTTTAATGTTGTCCTCCGAAGCTATATTAAGTGCTTTCTCCAGCTTAAAGACTTTGGACTTTATGGCAAAACCAAATTTATCACCACTAGTATAAATTTTCCATAAGGCTTGTGATTCATTTACCCTTTTGGCCTAGCAATTGACAAATAAATACTTTCTATCTTTACTATAAATGCTTAGCATAGCTTTCCTCAAATTTGAGCTTAGACTTTTAATTATTTTTTTACTAAATATAAAGGAGCGACACCTTCATCAGCATCCTGCAATTTATCTAGGTGGGCCAAATAACACGGCTTTTCGCAATACTTACCGCAAGAGAAATCTTTAAATTCTTTCACCCAATAACATTCACTTCCGGCAGCAGGCGGATACCGAAGACCGATTCAACAACATCCATAA
>CAYPSW010000011.1:17010-39877 GCA_964413685.1 uncultured Chitinophagales bacterium | reverse complement strand
ACATTCACTTCCGGCAGCAGGCGGATACCGAAGACCGATTCAACAACATCCATAATCCGGTTGGCAAATTCCCAGATCTGGGCACCTGTGGCTCCGCCATAATTGACAAGTACCAGGGCCTGGTTTTCAAAAGTGCCAGTATCACCGTGGCGCACGCCTTTCAAACCGATTAGATCAATCAGCCAGGCAGCGGGTAATTTGGCTTGATTACCGGCAGCAGGGTAGTGGGGCATGGCCGGATAAATTGCAAGTAGTTGTTGCAGGGTACTGTCATCAATAATGGGATTTTTAAAAAAACTACCTGCATTAGCGATTTTGGACGGATCGGGTAATTTGCTTTGCCTGATGTCGATGACTGCCCGGCAAACATCAGCGATCCCCGGATCTTCGATGTCTTTGAGTGCTTCTTTAAGGGCACCGTAGTTCATTTGAAGTGTAGGATTTTTATGTAGTTTCAAACAAATGCTCTGGATAAAAAAACGGCCTTTCCATGCGTCTTTAAAACGACTTTGACGATAGCCGAAATCACAATCGTCTTGTAGGATTGTATGTAGTTTCAGGTCTTGCAGGTCGAGGGCTTCTAGCGAATGGAATACGCTTTCCAGTTCCACGCCATATGCACCTATATTTTGTATCGGTGCAGCACCGGCTGTTCCCGGAATGAGTGCCAGGTTTTCGATGCCGCCCCAACCATTGTCAACACAATACAAAACCAGTTGATGCCAGTTTTCACCAGCCATCACTTTGAGCCATACATAATTTTCATCTTCATCCAGGATGGAAATCCCTTTCAGGCGATTTTGAATCACCAGTCCTTCGAAGTCTTTCAGGAAAAGCACATTGCTTCCGCCACCCAGAAACATCCGGGGCAAAGCCCAGTCATCTGATTCGGCAAGTTGTTTGAAATCTTCGGGCGTTTCTATGCTTGCCAGCCGGGCTGCCTGCACATCCACCCCGAAAGTATTGAGTGTTTTCAACGATTTGTTGGATTCTGTTTTCAGCATTAATCAGCGGGTATTACCGTAAATTTTATTGTTTCCTGAAAATCATGACCACTGATTTTCAAAAAATACAGACCATTTTCAACATCATCAAGCAGAATGATTGCTTCAGGTCCTGTGATCCGGAGAGTTTTCACCAGCTGCCCCTGCATATCAAAAATGCTGGCTTCCATACGTTTTGCAGGCAGATTCATAAGCCTGATTTTATTAAAAGCGGGATTTGGCGCAAGCCTAAGTGTCTGTGTTTTAGTTTTTGCTGATAGGCCAAGCTGAAATTGATGGGTTAGTTGCAGGGTGATATAAGAAGCAGGATTGCTACCCTGGAAAATGGTGTTATGTGCTATTAGCGTATCACCGGCTGTGTACATGGTTCCACCGTTGTTCAGGTTAGTGTCGAAGCGGGGATAATCAGATGAACTGACATCGAGGCGGATGCGATGACCTGGCAGAAAAGTGATGGCCTGATCGGGAAGCATCAGGTCTATTTCATACTGCTGGCCGGGAATCATGACTGCAGTATCTGTAGCCCAATATCCATTTCGAAAGCGCATGCGCTGAATCTGATCATACAGAAGCATGGAGCGGCCATCAGGATATACATCGGTTAGTCGAACCGTAAAATCTGTGTCTTTCCGGTCTGATTTTACAGTAAGATGAACATGCACTGGACCTTTCATGACTACCGGATTGCTGAGAGGCGCTGTCTGATAAATGAGTAAATCGCTGCGCGATTCCACTACATGGCTTTGGTCATAAGGCCCTTGATGCAAATCCTGCCGTAGTGTTGGACCGCCCCAGGTGGGTGACGGGTCTGCCGGATTGTAATCGAAGGAAGCAGAATCGCTTGACAAGGTTGGGCGAACCCTTTGTAAGGTTCCACCGGAGCTGAGAAATAAAGTGTCTTCGACCAAAGCAACCGGAGGCCAGTCAGGCGAACTTTGCCATTGGTCATCTCCCATCTGAAAGTATTGCACAAAGGGTGAGTTGTTCCACTGGTTAGGAATGCCACGCAGCCAGTAATCGAAGAAAACCATAGCAAGGCTGTCGCTCCATCCTGCTGCTGCGGGATATTGCAGTTCACCTTGCTGCCCCGTGCCTACCTGTGCTGCTCCAAAGCCCCCGTGTGCCCAGGGACCAAACAGTAGCCGGAGATTTGAAGCAGCCGGTGAATTGTTTCGCAGGGCATGATATAATTCCATCATCATCGGTATATTATGATCGTACCAGCCACCAACCATCAGGACAGGGATTTGAATGGAATCGGGATACATTGTTGATTTCTCTGAGGCAAACCAGAGGTAATTATAAACGGGATTGGCATAAAGCAAGGGCGATACGCCAAAGCCGAGGCCATCTAATTGCTGGATATACTCTGTGCGGGCGGCACCACCGGGAAAATATTCCTGATAGAAATATTGAGTAGCAGCCACCAGCGGTACGGCACAAATATGGTTAGGGTGTTTTTCTTTCATTGTAAGATATTGCACCCGGCCGAGTGCAGAAGGGCCCCAGCTACCTATTTTTCCATTACTCCAGCTTTGATCTTTGATCCAATCAATAACATCATAGCCATCTTCTCCGCGCTTGGTTGTTGCAATGCAAGCGGCTGATGAGCCATAATAACAACGCCAGTCAACAACTACTATCGCATAATGGCTTTGGGCTAAATCTTTATGAATACCGAGGGGAAGACCTAATCGATAAAAAATCCGGTTATAGGGAGTTTGAATCAGGATGACCGGAAAAGTATCGTTGCTATTAGGCAGGTATATATCAGCAGCCAGTTTCCTCCCATCCCGCATGGGAATACTATCAACCAGTGGTGTAAGTATAACTTGAGCTTGTGCATTAATGACAAAAAGTAAGGCAAGTGCTCCTGAAAAAAGATTATTTTTAAGCGCCATAATATCCTGAGAAGTTTATAAAATATGTTGATGGCTACCCAACTTATCTACTTGATCAAAAGTAATCAAAATTCAGAACGTTTTTACAAGCTGGCATTGTACTTATTGTTGATAATTTTAAACTTATCGCAAGTGCAAACGGCCTGGGCGCAGGCTCCTTATCAAGCCATTTTTACCGATAGTTTATACTACTATGAAGGCGAAGAATGGCTACCCGTTTTCTTCGATTCTTCCATGATATCGGGCACAGATACAGTTTATTATCCTTATCGGGAAAACAGAAAAAGTAATGGCTTACCGGGCACTTGTGTGGTTGATAGCCGGAGCAGCTCCTGGTTGGGTGATTCTATCCGGATCAGACAAAATGGAGAAAACCTGTTTTATAATCAAGCCGGAGAAGCCATTAGTCTGCGGACAAGCGTTGGGTATGGTTATAAATATCATCTGTATGATTTTCCGAATGGAAATTATATTGAAGTAACTAATACCGGTGGTAAACTCGAAACGGTTTTCGATGTTTCTGATTTCACCAAAACATTTACGATGCAAGCATGGAGTCCGTCAACAGGGCAAATTGCCCACCCCATGAATGGCAAAACCTGGAAACTGTCGCTAAATTACGGACTGATAAAAGCCTATAGCTTCAGAGATTTTCCAAATGATACAGCGTCCATTTTACCGGGGGGAATGCCTTTCAGAAAGAAAGGTAAAGACAGATTGAATGCAAAGCGTATTTATGATATCATGACCGGATATGAATTGCATTTCATCACACAAGAAGAAAAATGCGGATTTCCCGGCTGTCGCCAGGACAGCATATTGGAAAGCCGCTTTCTGATTGTTCGTGATTCTGTAAGCCCCGATACTTTACTGCTGCACTGGAAAAGGGCCCTCATCGATTATTATAATGACCCGATAATCGGAACAGGCGTGGATACCCGGAAAGACACCATCGTTGATACAATCCTTTTTAGTCAATTACGATTTCTTGACACCATGAGCCGGCAATTATTCCATGAGGCCGATGATTGGGGTTATAATATTACCTATCGAAGCGACTCAACTGGATTGGGATTTGCCAAACAGCCGTTCAGCGGATTTGATTATGACAGCATCGGGCATTGCCTGAGCCCGAAGTCAGGACAGAGCATGCTGCCTACCAGGATATTTGGTGAAGGCTTGGGTGAAATTTATAATTACAAGCTGATTCCGGGCATCGGTTATGAAAAGAGCAAGTTGGTATATTATCAGCAAGGAATTCCTACCTGGGGCACGCCACTTGATTTTACTATTCTTGGAATGGAAGGCAAGCAGCCGATAAATTCGTTACTGGTTTTCCCAAATCCATCGCACGGTCAGATTCGGGTGATGCTTAGCAAAGAGGCTGAAACACTACGGATTACAGATTTGCAAGGTCATCTGATAAAGGAAAATGCTTTATCCCATGATCAGGAATTCATCGATCTTAACTTGAGTGATTCGCCCGATGGTTTGTATTTGCTTGAGATGCAAGGTAAAAATGCTTTCTCTTATAGCACGCTTATTTTACAATAAGAGCAGGAAATTCCTTTTCCAGGAAAGAATCAGTTTTTTGATTTTATCCGGCTGAGTGCGGCTTTGGCTTGAGCATCGAGTCCTGATTTATATTCATTTTCATGCATGGCGAGGCATTCGAGATAGAAGTAACGGGCTTTTACGAAATCTAATTTTGATTCGTATATCAAACCGCATTGCAAGGCGGCACTGGCGGCAAAGTACCAGGGCTGTTTTTCTCCTCTGACCATTGTTTTCAGCAACCAGACCACGGCTTGTCGTGATTGACCGAGGTTTTGAAGTACCCGCCCCATTCGGTATCCGTACTCGATTTGATTTTTCAGTGTCATGCTGTCTTTGTTACTTATTTTTTTCAGTGTATCCAGTGCCCGTTGGTAGTCAGCACCATCAAATAATAACCGCGATTGAAGTAAGCGAATATTAGGTATTTCCCCGCTTTCAGCTTCTTGTTGCGCTGCTTTGTCGGCATCAATTTTATCGGTGCCATTGTGCAAGCATTGAATCATCATTTGCCGGTATCGGAGGCTATCCTGATTGAGTATAGCCATCCAGGCGAGTTTTTGCCAGGACTCTTTAATGTAATTTTCCCCTTGAAAACGATTGATATATCGTTGAAAATAGAAATTTGCACTGGTATCAAGTTGCCTGATGAGCGTTAAGCCATACATATAATCCAGAAAATAAAAGGGCCAATAAGAGTTGGATTGAGGTGCATTTTTTAAGACCATGGCAGCCTCATCATTGTGCTTGCTATACATAGCCACATGTGCTTTGACGAAACAATTCAGCAAATTATCGTGCGTATCAAAGGTAGGTTCGTTGACCATACGCCACGCTTCATTTTCATTATTACCAAGATGCAGTTGTAATAAGGTATAATAAATCCGGCATTCAGGATAGAAAAAAAATGATGCTCCTTTATCCAGTACAGATTTCATTTCATCCAGACCTTGAGATACAGAAGCTTTCCAACCGAGGATGGCTTTTCCTAAATCAAATTCTTTCGGGATGGCTCCTATAACAGTATGAAGCAATGCGAGATTCATATCGTTGGCTGAAAATTCAGGAAAACGTTGCTTGTTTTCTTTGAGTATTTGATAGGAGCGGTTCACTTCCCTGAATGCTTGTAAATAGTCTCCAAATTTGAGTTTAAGTATGGCCCATTGCAACATGACAGATGCTTTGGTGAACAAATAGAAAGGAGAGATACGATCTCCTTTTTCAAGCAATTGTAATCGTGTTTTCCTTTTTTTTATCAGTTGCGCATATAATTCTTTGTCTTCAGAAATATATAGTTTGAAGAAATCAATGTAATTAGCAAGAAAAACCGGAAAAAGGTTATCCGGATTTCGGACTATTTCCTTTTTAAGCTTAAGCTCTCCTTCATTCAGTTTTAATTGAAGAATATTGGCGTAGGCCTTTTGACATGCAGCAGTTGCATCATAAACAAAAGTGGCATTTGCATTAAAGGCGAAAAAATAAATGGAAATACTTAAAACTAATTTCATGTCAAGGAAACATGAAGCTATAAAAAAATCTCATGCAAGCAGAGCCACATGAGATTTGAAAGCTTAATTCTTCAGGAATAATATCATGGTTTTTCAGTGTCAATCATGATGCGTCCGCAATGTTCGCAGACAATAATTTTTTTCTTTTGTCTGATTTCGAGCTGACGTTGAGGTGGAATAGTTGCATGACAACCGCCACAAGAATCTCTTTCATAAGTAACAACGGCTAAACCATTTTTATAGGCTTTTCGAATCTTGTAAAAAGCTTTAAGCAAACGATCTTCAATATCATTTTCAACCTTTGATATATTCTTTTCCAGCTTTTTCTCTTCCTTTTCAGTCGCAACCAAAATCTTTCCCAGTTCTTTCTTTTTATCCTTTAAGGCTTTTTCTCTTCCCTCAATCAATGCTTTCGATTCTTCGTAATAAGTCTTTTTTTGGTCAATTTGTTCAAGCATTTCATTTTCGCGCTTTTCAATCAATTGAATTTCGAGTTTTTGTAATGCAATTTCTTTACTAAGGGCTTCATATTCACGATTGTTTTTCACATTTTCCTGTTGTCCTTCGTAGCGTTTAATCAACTCCAGGCACTCTTTTGATTTTATCTTATTATTGGCAATTTGTTCTTTCTCTTCCTTTATTTCATTCTCAAGTTTATCAATCCGCAGATGCAGACCTTCTAATTCGTCTTCAAGGTCTTTTACCTCCTCAGGCAATTCACCTTTCAGAATTGTAAACTCATCAATTTGAGAATAAATTTGCTGAAGCTCAAACAATTTATTCAGTTTCTCTTCAATACTCATTTCTTTTACTGCAGTCATAGTGGATTAAAAATAAATTACGGGATTGGTTATAATGCTCGTCAAATGAACGGCAAAAGTACGAAATTTTCTTGTGATTAATTGCTGTAAAAGGTCTTGTGCAAATTGCTCACTTTCATAGTGACCGATATCCGCAATTGTGATACGCTTGTCTGCTTCAAGAAAGCTATGATATCTGAAATCAGCGGAAATAAAAATATCAGCTTTTTGATGAATCGCATCATTTAATAAAAAACTCCCGGCTCCACCGCAGAGTGCCACTCTTTTAATGGGTTGTGTCGGTAATGAAGTATGACGGATACAATTTGTTCGCAGTTTATCCTTCAGGTTTTTAAGAAATAAATCAGGGCTCATCGAATTTTCCAATTCACCAATAAGACCGGCTCCAAATTGAGCATTGATGTTTTCCAGAGGATAAATATCATAAGCGACTTCCTCATATGGGTGCTTTTCAATCATAGCATTTATTACCGGCTTTTGCACATGGGCAGGCATTATCATTTCAATCCTTGTTTCATTTTCATGGTGTTGTTGCCCCATTTTCCCAACAAAAGGATTAGACTCTTTACCGGCTCTAAAGGTGCCTTCCCCTTGCAAGTTAAAACTGCATTGATCATAATGACCGATATGCCCGGCTCCGGCTTCAAACATAGCGGTTCGGACAGCATCTGCATAATCGGTCGGAACAAATGTGACCAGTTTTTTCAATTGAGCAGATAGGGGTCTGAGTATCTTCAGGTTTTTCAGATTGAGCTTTTCAGCCATCGTAAAACTTACGCCATGACTAATATTATCAAGGTTTGTGTGTGCTGAATATATTGTCAAGTTATTTTTAATAGCCTTAGTTATGCAACGGGCAGTCATATTCTGATTTGTTATCTGTTTTAAAGCTTTGAAAAGTAAAGGATGATGGCTGATGACCAGATTACAGCCCTTTTCGATAGCCTCATCCAATACTTCTTCTGTAATATCGAGACAAATCATGACAGCCAGAATTTCTGCATCCGTTTGACCGCATTGCAAGCCGCTGTTGTCATACGATTCCTGAAGAGCAGGATCAGCTACCAATTCGAGGTATTGAATAAGTTCTTTGATTTTCATTCAGCCAAATTACTAATTCACTTTTTAAATAAATAGAAACTTAAGCCGCATTCTGAGTAAATTTATGCCGATGGATCCATTATTAAAAACACTATTGTCCCCCTTTTGTATGCTTTACAGTCTGGCCATATTAGCCCGGGATGCTATGTATCGATCGAAATTACTGAAAAGTATTTCTTTTGATCTGCCAATCATTGGAGTGGGTAACCTGAATACGGGTGGAACCGGCAAAACCCCCATGATTAAGTACTTGGCCCGTTTGCTAATGACCGATTTTCAATGTGGAATTATGAGCAGAGGATATAAACGAACGAGCAAAGGATATTTGGCTGGTGATCAAAAAAGCAGCTTTTTGGATATCGGTGATGAACCTTTCGAACTAATGAGTAGTCTTCCTGGACTTCATGTTGCTGTAGCCGAAAACCGGGTTCAGGGAATTTCTGAGATGATGATTGATTTTCCGGATACCCAAATTATCTTGCTTGACGATATTTTTCAGCATCGTTCTCTGGCACCGGGTCTAAACATTTTATTGACAGATTTTGCCAATCCCTATTTTAATGATCAATTGCTGCCTGTCGGTCGTTTACGCGAATTTAAGGGGGCACGCAAAAGAGCCGATATCATTATGATGACCAAATGTCCGCCTCATTTAAGCTCAAATGAACAAGATTTGCTGAAAACAAAACTTAAACCTATTCCAGGACAAGAGGTCTTTTTTACTGCTTTTCAATACGGTAAACCAAAGCCGGTTTTCAAGGAAAGCTCGATTTCTGATGGTCGCTCTTGCGTTTTGATTAGCGGAATAGCCCGTTCATCCTATTTAAAAACATTCATTTCAAATCATTACCGGCTGATTCATCATTTTGATTTTCCGGATCATCATCGGTTCTCAGATGCTGATTTAATATCTGTTAATGAGAAACTCAAGGAACATCAATCAGAAAAGCCCGTAGTAATTTGCACCGAGAAAGATGCAGTTCGGCTGATAGAATATCACATCAAGATTAAAGATTTTGGATGGGATCTATTTAAAATCCCAGTCGATATTACTTTTCTTAACCGTAAAAATGAATTTGATAAGATAGTCCGGGAATTTGTCAATAAATTTGAGGCAGAGCCTATTTGAACAATAAGACAAATATGATAGAAATGTATAATGAAATACAAGAAACGATTAAATGGCTGAATGAGAAAACCAATCATTTTAAACCTGATTTTGGAATTATATTGGGAACAGGCTTAAGCAGCCTGACGGAGCATATTGACATAGATTTTGCTATCAATTATGCCGATATTCCTCACTTTCCTATTTCCACTGTGAAAAGTCATAGAGGACAATTGATTTTCGGAACACTTGAAGGCAGGAAAATAGTAGCCATGGCAGGACGTTTTCATTACTATGAAGGGTATAGCATGGCACAACTTACTTTTCCTGTGAGAATCATGAAATTTCTGGGCATTGATTTGTTGTTTGTTTCAAATGCTGCCGGTGGTCTTTCAAAGCATATTCAAACCGGTGATCTGGTCATTATGAGTGACCATATCAATTTGATGCCGGAACATCCGTTGAGGGGTGTAAATGACCCCAAATTAGGTCCCCGTTTTCCGGATATGCTGCATACCTACGACCGGAAAATGATTCAACATGCTCTTGATATTGCCCGCAATCATAACATTCGTTGTCATGCCGGAGTTTATGTAGCCGTGCAGGGGCCAAATCTGGAAACTCCGGCAGAATATAAATATTTGAACCGTATAGGAGGAGATGTTGTAGGAATGTCAACGGTACCTGAAATTATTGTAGCAAAACACATGGATTTGAAGGTTTTTGCTGTGTCGGTTTGTACTGATATGGGCTATCCGTTTGAGGCTATTAAAGTGACTTCCGAAGATGACGTGATTGAGGTGGCCCGTTCTGCTGAGCCGAAACTAACTACAATTATTAAGGAAATTATTAAAGAATATAAGCTGGTTTGAAGCACTTGCTCATCATTGGATTGCTTGTTATATTCGTTCATCCTTTATCCGCTCAGGTCAGGGACACAACTGAAAAGTTTGACGCATCGGAAATTCATACTTATTCAATTGATTATCCTGAGTTCGAGGGAAATATTGATACTGCTCTTGAAGAATTTTATAATTATCGCCTGACTGGCAGTCTAAATAATTATTACCTCGATCTGGGTAATTATGGATCTGCCGCTTACTTGGTTAACTATCATCCCAATTATGTTTTAGGAACAAACCTTGGCATCAATTCATGGAATGTTTATGAATCTGATATCAGGAATCTCCATTTATATCGCCCGGAACACCCGTTTACCAATCTTCAATATGTTCAGGGTATTTCCGGTGAGCAGGTTTTTGGTGTCACTCATGCCGAGAATATTCGGAATCGTTTCACTTTTGGAATTGATTATTATGGCATCAGAAGTCCGGATGTCTATCTGAATCAGATGGCAAAATCCAATAGTGCCACACTCTATGCTGATTACAAATCAAAAAATCAACGCTATCGTGCTTCCACAGTTTATATTTCTAATCACATATCGGACCTGATGAATGGAGGAGTCAGCGATTCTGATTTTTTTACAGCATCTCCCAAATCTACGGTTGGGGTTTATCTGAACCATGCTACTTCAGAATTAGGAGGCCAATCTTTACTTGTAAAGCAAAGTTTTAATGTGGGGAGTCCCATTCATAAAATACTCAATGACACGGAGAATGTAAAAGTGTATGAAAAACCATGGAGTGTTTATCATGAGCTTATCCTGACAAAAAACAGCTATGACTATAAGGATGTTAACCCGGATACCGGATATTATCCTTCTTTTTTTTTAAGATTAGATTCTACCCTTGACCTTACCTTGTACCGAAGCATGGAAAATAGGGTAGGCCTGCAGTTTAATAAGCATGAGATAAATGCTAATTCTGACAGTCTTGCAAATTATTACGGGCAAATTTATTCCATTCAGCAATGGGTAGATATTGACCAACAGGGCAGGCAATATATCAGAAGAAATTATTTTGCAGGATTTAATTTTAATTATCGAAAGACCCGGACCGACTTGGATGTAAGTGGTATGTACGATTTGTCAGGATCTGATGCCGGCACCTATAACTTTAAGGCTATTGTCAGACTATCATTATCAAAGTGGGCTGAATTCGGACTTGATGCTGAGATGGCGAAATCAGCAGCGCCCTTTGTTGCGGAGCATTATCTGTCCAACCATTATTTTTTTAATAAAGAATTCGGACCAATTTCCTGGATGCGGTTTGGATTAAACTACCGGATTCCGGCCATTCATAATGATCTGACATTTAATTATGATCGGATACTGGGGCAGGTAGTTTACGATTCGCTTTCTTCGCCAAAGCAGATTGTAAATCCTGTTTCGATTTGGCAAGTGGCATGGAATGCTCATTTCTCCTTCCGGCATTTTCATCTGATAAATCATATCCTGATTCAAATAAGCAGTCAAGCTGATTCGATACCCTTACCTCGATGGTCATCGCGGCACAGTCTGTATTATGAAGCACCTATGTTTAAAAATGCAATCAAGGCACAAACAGGCCTACAAGTGAGTTATCACAGTGCCTGGTATGCGCCTGCTTTCAACACTGCACTCGGGCAATATTATCTGCAAAATCAAGTATTGCTGAGCACCTATCCGGTAGTGGATTTGTTTTTCAGTTTTCGCTTAAATATCGCGAGAATCTTTTTTATTGGTGAAAATTTGAATCAAGGCATTTTATTTCCGGCAGGTTATTATGCTTCACCCGGCTATCCTTCAAACGACAGAACTTTTCGTTTTGGGGTAAGTTGGCTTCTTTTTAATTAAAGGAACTATTGCCCTACTCACAAGTCTGCAATACCCGACTTATAAGCATATTTTATCAAAGCAACCAATGATTTGGAACCTGTTTTCCGAATCATGTTTTTACGGTGTGTTTCGATGGTCCTGATACTTAAATATAACTTCTCTGCTATTTGCTGCGAGCTAAGTTCATTACAAATGAGCTTTAGAATTTCAATTTCTCGTTCGGTTAATGTTTTTTTTGGTGCTATTTCAGATTCGAAATAACAAGATTTTATGAGTTGGTTAATGCCTAAAACAGAATCACTGAAAAAGGTTCCACCGCCTAAAATCTGATGAATGGCTTCGAGCAATTCTTCTTTTGAAGTATTTTTTAGTATATAACCCTCTGCCTCTGCATCAAGGATTTCTTCCAGGATATGGAGTTCGTTATACATGGTGAGGACCAAAACCATTGTTTCAGGATACACTGTTTTAATTCTTGCCGCCAGGTCCGTTCCGCTCATCCCGGGCATACTGACATCTGTAATGACTAGGTCGACCGGATTTTTCTCGAGTTGTCGTAAAGCGTCCTCACCGCTGTTAGCTTCGGCAGTAATACGAATGTTCTTTTCATTTCTCAATAATGCTTTGACACCATCGATAAACATTTGATGGTCGTCAACCAACATGATACTGGGTCTGGACACTTCCATTTATGCTGCAATTTTAATACTAAGCTCTGTCCCTTTTTCTTTAGTGCTATGAACATCTATTTTACCGTTCATCAATGATACTCTTGAATAAATATTGTTCCAACCAATTCCTTCAGCTTTGTTAATAATTGATGTATCAAATCCTTTGCCATTATCTTTGATAAGCAAATGGATAGATTGCCCTATCTGATCAATTTTAATTATTGCTTTTGTTGCCGATGCATGTTTAATAATATTGGATATTGATTCCTGCACTATCCGATATAAACTTATCTCCAGAGCTTCGTTCAGGTGATTATCTAAATTATGAATATCTAAGGATATCGATAAGGTGTTGCTTGCATTGATTTGTAGAATCAGGTCTTTTAATGCACTGTTCAATCCTTTTTGAGCAAGGGCTATCGGCATCATATTATGTGAAACATTGCGCACTTCTTTACAGGCATTATCGATAAGTTTGATGGATGTCTTAAATAGAAGAAATTCTTTTGGCTCATCCTGTGGAATATGGTTTTCAAGGCTTGCCATGTTAAGTTTGGCTGATGAGAGCAATTGACCTATTCCATCGTGCAGCTCTTGTGCAATCCGTTTGCGTTCTTTCTCTTGTGTTTCAATTACCGATCTGAAACGGACCTTATCCAAATCGCTATAGGCTTTATCTAATTCAGCTTTTTTCTTTACTTTATATCGACTGTATATCACAATAACGAAGGCAAGAGCTCCTATCAAAAGACCCATGAAGCCAAGCAGCAACAGTCGTCTGATTCGTTCCTGGCTGCTATGCAAAAGAGTGGTATATTTTAACTGTGCCTGATATCTTTCGAGCTTGAATTGATTATTGAGTTGAGTAATCTTTTGTTCAGTTTCAATTTGACTAAGGGAATCAGTTATGAGTCTTTCCTGATTGAAGTTATGATAGGCTTCATTGACATTACCATAATTTGGAGTGGCAGAATCAACAAGGTCAATATTATTTAATATACCTCCTGGTAATTTCTTGTTATTGATTTTAGTTGCCTTGGAGTAAGCCCTGTCGTAATAAGCCATGGCACTATCGTTCATTGATTTTATATCATAAACAATTCCGGTTAGATTAAATGCCTTAAACAATCCTACATCTGTGTCCATTTTTTTTGCCTGATTGATGGCTTTGTACCCAAATTCAAGAGCCTGATCAGGGTCACTATCGAAATTTGCCATAGTAAGTTTAAGCAGAGCATCCAATTTGGTAGAATCGTTTGCTGTGGGCAATAATGCCTGAAGACTATCGGAATTGTATTGAGCAAATACGTTTAAATTAAGGGCTGAAAAAATCAATATAGTAATAAAGTGTTCTTTTGATTTACGCAGGTTGAGTAGGCTTTTCATGTTCAGTTGATTATTAATTAGGATGAACAATATAGCAAAAGATGTTTAAAAATTAATTTTTCATAAAAAGGAGTAATATTCCCTGCAACTTCTCTTGCATGGACGTATTTTTAGGGAACATTTCATATAAAAAAAAGTATAAACCGACATTCGGTAAATTTCTAAAACAACTATGAGACCATTTTTGATTATAATCTTGATCTTTTCTATAACAGTTTTCTCCTGTAAAAAAGAAGCTGGAGTGGGAGGGACATCGAGTATCACCGGCAAGATTTACGTAAAGAATTACAATGCTACAGGCAACCTACTTCAAAGCGAATATTACGGCCCGGAGGAGAGAGTGTACATCATGTATGGGAATCATACCATTTATGATGATTGGATGAGAACTAATTATGACGGATTTTATCAATTCAAATACTTGTTCCAGGGACAATATCGGATTTTTGCTTATTCAAGGTGCGATACTTGTCAAAGTGGGCTTGATATTGTGGATGCCCAGATAAACATTAGCAGCAATCATCAGATTATTGAAGTTCCTGACCTGATTATTAAGAAATAGATGCTGAAGAAGATTTCACCCATTTTAAAAAAATTTGTGCCTATTACGCTTAAGGAGATGGATAGCGTAGAACTGATGAACAGGAGAGATTCAAAATTTCTATTCAACAGTAAATTTTTACCGAACATTCTTGAAGGATTGATTGGAACATATTTTTTACTTGATATTAATGGTAGAAAGATCAATAACTATGAAAACATATATTTTGATACCGATGAAAAGAAATTCTATATTCATCATCACAATGGAAGGAAAAACAGATTAAAAATCCGAATGCGAAAGTATCTGGATTCAAACCTAACCTTTTTTGAAATTAAAAATAAAAACAATAAATCCAGAACGATAAAAAAAAGAGTAAAGATTGACGATTTGAATAAATTTATTGAAAAAACAGGCCGAAAGCTCATTCTGGAGAATACGATGTATAATCCGGATGACATCAAGCCGGTATTGAATGTGTCATTTTCCCGTCTTACATTTGTAGCCAAAGATATGTCAGAGAGAGCCACATTGGATATCAATCTAACTACGAGTAATTCTACAAATACTACCGCTTTTAATAATCTGGTAATAGCAGAATTGAAGCAAGATATGCCCAACCGTAAATCACCTTTTTATCGATTAATGAGAAGATACCATATCCCTGAATTCCGATTTAGCAAGTATTGTATGGGTATGATTCATGCCTATCCCGAACTTAAGGCAAATCGCTTCAAAACTAACATTATGCACATAAATAAAATACTTTATGGAAAATCTATTGCTTAGTTTTTTACATTTTGATTTTATGTCAGTAAAATGGCTGGGAATCAAACTCTTTGATACTGATTTGTACGAATTGATTGCTCGTTTTGGTTTTAATCTATTGATGACATTCATCGTTGTCAGGATTATCTACTATCGATACAGAAAAGATAGTGAGTATATGTTTGCTTATACTATGTTCAGTATCATTATCTTCTTTGTCATTTTCTTATTGAATAATGTTAAATTAAGTATTGGTTTTGCTTTTGGCTTATTTGCTGTATTCTCTATTCTAAGATATAGAACCTCCACGGTTCCTATTCGTGAAATGACCTATTTGTTTATCATTATTACGATTTCAATGCTGAATGCATTAGCCAATAAAAAAGTTTCGTATGCTGAACTGGTCTTTACTAATTTGGCTATTGTATTTGCTGTTTATTGGCTTGAAAAGGCCAATGCCAAACAACAATTGATGTCGGTTTATATTGATTATGAGCGAATAGAAAATGTTTCATTAGAGCACTATTCGGAAATGATTAATGATTTACGTATTCGGACCGGACTCAAAATTGTTAGATTTGATGTGCTTAGGATCAATTATTTGTCCGATACTGCAAAATTGAAGGTTTTCTACAGACCAACATCGAACGATACTTATTTAACCGATAATGAAACTGAAATATCAAGTGGAGATACTGATTCATAAATATTTTAAGATAGTCTTTTTGGTATTGCTTTCCTTGCTTTCCAGTCAGCAAATGAAGGGCCAGACGACAGATTTTGAAACATGGGAAGGGGTAAAAATTAGCTTTGACTTACCTAAAAGATTTGAGGCCACTTTAAAAGAGCAGCTAAGAATGAAAAATAATAGCTCTGAGGTGAAAGGAGTTCTCACTGAAGTCGGAGCTGCTTATTCGATTAACAAGTATTTTAATTTTGGTCTTTCATACCGGCATACAATAAAACCATTGGGTGCAAACCGGAATAGGGTAACTTTCATTGCAAAACAGAAATACAAAGTCAAGCCATTCACTTTGGGGAACCGAATAAAATTACAGAAGGAGTATCAAAGCGGAAAATTGCCGGATAATTATTTAAGAGATAAAATGAGTATTGGATTAAAAATCTCGAAGAAAATTAAAGCTGAATTTGGCAATGAATGGTTTTATCATATCAAAACGCTTGCAAAGCAATTTGACCAATATCGTCTGGGACTTTCTTTTAATTTTAAACTCAACAAAAGGAATCATATTGAAGCTGGTTACATTTATGAGAAACAGTTTAATATTGGAAATCCAGCTACTACTCACATGGGGATTATAAATTACAAGTTAAGTCTATTATAGATTTATTGCTTGACGAAAGTTTTTTGTCTTGTAATACAATTTTGCCGATAAATCAACAAATAAAGTCCGGATTCTAGCGCAGAAATATCAAGTTGAATTTCATTAGCTGTGGAAGCTGCAATTGTAAACGCTACACGCTTACCCAAAAGGTTAACAATTTGAAGATCTTCGGTATTGAATCGATTTCCATCTTGGACTAATCGTAGTATATCGGAAGCAGGATTAGGATAAACCCTGAGTTCACTTGTTGATAAATTTGAAGAATTGAGTCCTGCCGGGTAACCCATGGTAAACTGATGAATATAGGTCATGCTCTTATAGACTGTTTGAAAAGTCCATAAACCGGAAGGCTCACCAATCCCAATTTTAATCCACCAATAGGCATAAGCTGCTGAATAAAAAGGCCAGGATGATGTCCAATCCCAATTATACCAAACACTACCATCCGGTCTTTTAATGGTAATTGAGACCAAATCTCCTGTATTGAGATATCGGAAATAATTACTCACCCAAACCGTGTCATTGAAGCTAAATACATCAGATTCATTAGGCAGTTCCTGAGTAGGACATGCCGGAAACTCGGGGGGGGCAAAGTTTGTCATCGTTTTATTAATACCTGATTCTTTATAAGGTAATTGATTGATCCACCATGAGTTGCCATTAAAATTATTGCAGGTTCCACTGAAAGGATCAATCAGATGGCTGCCGGAATCATAAACTTCAAAATGCAAATGTGGGCCGGTAGAGTTTCCCGAACTACCAACAATGCCAAGCATTTCTCCGGTCGCTACTGATTCTCCAATATTCTTACTCGTTAAGCTTCCTTTCTTCAAATGTCCATACCATGCCACAGAATTGTCGCTATGCAAGATGTAAACAGCATTCCATTGGTTTGAATTCATTGAACAACTGCGATCGAAATTTCCATCCTGTTTCATGATGATAGTGCCGGCTGCAGCCGCTACAACTTTCACCTGCTGATGATCCATTTTATACCAGGAGAATGGCCATAAATAAAAGTCAGTACCCTGATGATTGTAACCGTTCTGTGTGTCATAAGTTAAGTTGCCACAGTGATAATCAAGCAAATGATTGGGATAGGTGGAATCATGGTCAACATAACCGGTGATGGAATAAAAACTATAATCGTTGATGCCGGCCTGCAATGCGATCGGAAGAGAAAAAGAAGTACTTACTCTGTTTGAACTACCGGTTTCAGGCAAAATACCCTTCGATTTTAGAACCTGAATATTTTTTTCAATCATTTTTTGAATATCAGCTCTTTGCGATTGTGTCGGACCGTCTTGACGGGTAATCAACCCCTTACCTGAAACTGCTGCTGTGTTTACCCACCCATTGCCTACCGGTATAACCTGAGCAACAGAAGAAAAAGCAAACAATAGTATTGATGTTAAGACAAGAATATTTTTACAGATCATTATTGCGGATTTGTAATAAAAGTATTGATTATGCTGCACAATTCAAATTTAATCAGCTTTGGCTCCTCCTTGATAGCACTCTTTATTATACTTGCTTGAAGGTGATTTGAGCAATTCACCAAGACCTAACTTAGGCCAGATGTCATTGATATGATTGATTGTTAGTTCGTCAGAGCAAATAATATTGGGCCAATCCCGGTCAAATCCATCAAATTTGCTTGTTTTTCTGGTGCCATCAATTGCTATATGCACCTTGTTCTTATCTCCGGCAGAATTAATGAAATAGCAATCGCGCTGTGGATCAATATTATTAGCCACTCGCCATACAATATCACCTAATGATGTGATATCGGCTTTGGGTTCGCAAAAAATAAACCACCTGATATTTCTGAAGTCTTTAAGTTTTAGCAATGATTGAGTCACTGATTCTACTTGCCCTTTTTGCGTTTTATCGAGTGCCAGAATAAGGCATGAAATTCCTTGCTGAAGGAGAGAGGTATTGAAAGAGCTTATTTCCGGAAAGAATTTAGTGAGTGGGGTTTCGTCAATTTGATAAGTGCTGGATTCCAAAGTATCATTACGATTATCTGATACCTCATCTTCCATATTATCTGTGGCATCAATCAGCAATTTACCACCAAACGCAAAACGATTGGCTGCATGATCCAGCACATCCATGGGGCCACGACCAACAAATATATCCTGAGCCGGATTAGTATTTCTACTTATTGCTTTTGCAACTTCTAAATAATCATGCACATCAACATGTTCATCCGTCACAACCAGAATTTTATTAAACATCATTTGTCCTGCACCCCACAAACTATTCTTTACTTTGTCAGCCTGGCCTTCGAATTCTTTACTGATACTGGTAATTACAAGGTTATGAAAAACGCCTTCAATGGGCATATCCATATCTTTAATCTCTGGAAGCAAAGTCATTTTAATAGGTTCCAGGAAAATACGTTCAGTAGCCTTACCTATCCATGCATCTTCTTGTGGTGGAATGCCAACAATAGTAGAGGGATAAATTGCATTTTTACTATGGGTGATGGCGGTGAGATGGAATCCCGGATAAAGATCTTCTAAAGAATAATATCCGGTATGATCTCCAAAAGGGCCTTCCATAATCAACTCTTCATCCGGATCAATATAACCTTCTAAAATAATGTCGGCATCAGCGGGGATCCACATTTCCTGAGTAATACATTTGACTAATGCTACTTTTTTCTTTCTCAAAAATCCAGCTAAAATATATTCATCGAGATTTGGTGGAAGTGGGGCTGTAGCACAGTAAGTCAATATCGGATCACCTCCAAGAGCAACGGCAACAGGTATCCTCCGGTGGAGTTTTTGATATTTTCTAAAATGCCCGGCTGATACTTTGTGCTTATGCCAATGCATCCCGGTGAGATTATTTTCGAAAACCTGCATACGATACAATCCTACATTTCGAGTCCCGTCATCGGGATCAATTGTATGAACCATAGGAAGCGTCAGGAATTGACCTCCATCAAATGGCCAACATTTCATGATGGGTAAATTGTATAAATCTGGGCTTTCCATTACAATTTCCTGACAAGCACCTAAACCTTTAATTTGTGCTGGCATCCAAGAGGCAATTTGTCCTAATTTTGGTAGTAGTTTTAGTTTTGACGCAAAGCCTTTTCCCGGTTTCGCAAAGGAGTTGAACAGTGCTTTGACTTCTTTGGCAATATCATCCAATTGATTGACTCCCAATGCCAGGCACATTCTCCTTTCAGAGCCAAAAGCATTAATCAAAAGTGGGAATGATTTACCGGTGTTTTCAAACAAAAGGGCAGGGCCATTGTTTTTAGAGATACGATCGGTAATTTCGGTAATTTCAAGTATAGGATCAACGAATTGCTTAATGCGAATCAGTTCATGATTCGATTCCAGCACCTTAACAAATTCTGATAGGTTGTTGATGGGCATATGAATGAATTATCCCAAAATTAAGCATCAAGTTTGTATTACAATGAAAAAAGGAGAATCTTGTGATCCTCCCTTCTTCACTGACAATGATTCTCTAACTAAAATCGAAGTCCAACAGTCATCTGAAAAGTTGAAACAGTGTTATATAACACGGCTCCTCCCACGGTTTCGGTGGGATCGTTCAGAGTATATGGGACATCAAAACTTGTAAATGATTGATTAACATAAGCCAGATCCAGGAAGTAGTATTTTCCATGAATACCGGCACCTAATGAAAATCCTGATTGTGACTGATCTGCCTCTCCACTTGCTATACCTGCCTGAAAAGGAGAAGACGAAAATCTGAGACCACCCCGTATCTGGAAAATATCTTTTCTTAATTCGGCTCCTATTCTTAAAACTGATGATGAGCCATATTTTGCCCCGATTGTATTATTGATATTGTTTTCGTATGCTTTATCAGAACTTGACATTGAGAACATAGCTTTACTGTAATCGATCCATTCATAATCAGCTGTAATAAATCCTTTGTCTTTTAGCAGTATAGCACCGCTAATAATTGCCTTGAATGGCGTAATTAGTTTGTACTGATAATACCCGGATGGACTACTATACTCGTAATTCCCGAGTGCTTCTACATCAGCTGATAAAGTGCTTGAGTAATTGTCGGTTAATGAGAGCAAAGTGGGGGAGTGCACTGCCGCACCAAATCGGACGAATGGGGTTATCCTCCAAATTAAACCGGCTTTTAAGTTTACGCCTGTTCCTTTGGTTGAAAGCTTATCAGATAAAGTGAAACTTTTGAAATTCTGAATAGAATCTGCCAAATCATTTTCTTTATAAACAGCATCTTCGTGGTATTTTATTTTTGGCATACCCACTGTTAATCCTACTTGTATTTTATTTTCATAATTACCCCCAATTGAGAAAACATATTCGTCATAAGCACCACTTGAACTAATGGATTTTGATTGTCGAACACCTCCATTATTTACCTTCCCGAAATAGTGCATCGTATCAGAAGGTATTGGGTCTATCAGATAGGTTTGATACGCCAGACCAGCTCCATATTCATAGTGAAAACTTATATTTGACGGAGAAACACCGGCCCCATTATTTGCATCTTCAAGCCATCTGTCAATCATAGAATTTTGCATATTGACACCACTATAATATCTGTTCATGTTGTAATTAGCCAGCCTGTTCATTCCAAAAGCATACGATACCGATTTCCAACCCGAAGACTCCTGTTCATCTGATCTGCCCGAATAATTATTTGTAAAAACAACTCCAATATTGCTGACATATAAGCTATACTTTGCGTCTGAATTTTGCTGGTCAAAGAAACTTGATTTAGTTCTGTTTGTGTGGAGACCGGAAGAGAATGAAAATTCCGATTTTTTAAATGTTGCAATACCTGCAGGGTTCACACTTAATGAGCCAAAATCAGCTCCCAAAGCACCCATTGCACCACTTAATCCACTCATTCTGGATGTACCTACAATGCCTGTATTGGAGTAGCGAAGTGCATCGACATCGGTTTGAGCAAATCCCAAAAGGGGCATGACAATGGCTAAAACAAGTACTATTTTTTTCATGATTCAATTTATTTTTGCTAAATCAGTTTATCGGTTTCGGCCTCCCCTTCCTCCAGAAGAAGAACCCGATGAACCCGATGAACTTGATGAAGAGCGGGAAGAGTGGGAGCCACCGGATCGGGTGCTCGAAGGACTACTGGAAGACCTGCCTCCTGACGAGCGATTAATAGATCCGGAACGATTGTTTGAATTATTATGACTTCTTGAATAAGAATTACTATTCCGATTTGAACTGCTATGTCTTGATGACTGCTGGCTGGAAGTATTAGATTGAGAATGATTAGAAGAACTCCGGTTATTTCTACTATTATTATTCACTCTTGGCCCTTGATTGTTATTTCTGGGCTTTGATTGATTGTTATTCCTTGGGGATGATTGATAAGAACCATGATTTCTGTTACGATACTCACTATTGCTATTCGAGCTATTATTACCCCTATTCTGGTTATTGTAATTTGGTGTATTTGATTGGTTGTTGTTGTTTCGTTGAATGTTCTGATTTCCTGATGAGGGATTGCTCTGATAGTTATGTTGTGAAGAATTTGACCGGTTAATAGTTGCATTATTCCCGGGATTTTCATTACTTGAGTTGTTATTACCGCTTTGACTTTGGCCATTGCTGATATGGTTCTCCTGAATTTGATTACTATGCGTGTTATTCAAATTGTTGGAATTCCGACCGGTATTTGAAGGATCCTGACCATTGTTGACATGATTTCCATTTACAACTCCTTCGTTTGTATAGCTGCCATTAGTTGATGATCCCGATATGCGATTAGCATCAGTACCTTTATCGACAGGCCCGTTATTTGTTGCATGGGGAGAATCACCAGTATTAATTCCGGTTTTTCCATATTTTACCGGTGAGTCTGATCCTCCGCTGTTGTTATCTGTATTGTTGCTATAACTATGTCTTGGGCCATAGTTTGTGTTCGATGGATTGGTATTGTTTCCATAATCCCACCAATTATTATTATTGTTGGCGTAACCGTTATTATAGCTATTTCCATATCCATTCCAATATGGATTTCCGTAGTTTGTATAATATGAGTTCGACCAAGAGGAGTAATAACCATTATAATACCAATTATTATAATACCAAGGTTGATTATAATATCCATAATAGCTTGAATACCATGGATTGCTCCAACCATAATAATAGGAAGGTGAATAATACCAGGGCGTGCCCCAACTCACATAAATATTCCATCCTGAATAGTATGGATTATAATTGTACCAATAGTAATCAGTATAGCATCCACCATAATAACTAAAGCCTACATAGGGACGGTGAAATCTTCTGATTCTTGAACTGTAATAATAATCGTACTCATCATAATCATTATCATAATAATTGTTTGTGATATAAGTATCCCCATCAGACTCATAATAATCGTCATCATTTTCTTTCACATCTCTTGAATAAGAGTTTGAGTCATCATAATT
>CAYPSW010000011.1:0-16910 GCA_964413685.1 uncultured Chitinophagales bacterium | reverse complement strand
TCATCATAATTGCTATTCTGGAAATTTGATGAAGGTGGATATTCCTGTTCATTAACTTCAGGTTGATTGTTAGTGATCGGTTCATCTGAAACGTAGTAGATATCATCGTAATATACAGACCGGGCATTATAAGTTGTTGTGCACGCAGTGGTAAGTAATAATCCGATTCCTGCTAAGTAGTAAAGAGCTTTCATAATCACTTGATTTTATTGTTAATTTTGCTTGATAGACCTGTAAAAGGTTTTCTCGTTTAATTTTGTTAATGATTGAATTACAAAGACTATTCCAAAAGTAGATAATGGCTAAAGAAATCACAAGTAAAGAAGCAGACTATTCACAATGGTATAATGATTTAGTGCTGAAAAGCGGATTAGCGGACTATTCTGCTGTCCGGGGTTGTATGACCATTAAGCCTTACGGATTTGCCATCTGGGAAAAGATGAAGCAATATTTAGACACAAAGTTTAAAGAAACCGGTCATCAGAATGCAGCATTTCCCTTATTGATTCCGAAAAGTTTTTTCAGTAAAGAGGCAGAACATGTTGAAGGCTTTGCCAAAGAGTGTGCTGTTGTAACTCATTATCGGCTTAAAGCAGGGAAAAACAAAAATGAATTGATTGTTGACCCGGATGCGAAGCTTGAAGAAGAATTAATTATCAGACCTACTTCGGAAACAATTATCTGGAGTTCCTTTAAGAAGTGGATTCAATCGTATCGCGATTTGCCCTTGCTCATTAATCAATGGGCCAATGTGGTACGCTGGGAAATGCGTACCAAACTCTTTTTGCGTACGTCCGAATTTTTCTGGCAGGAAGGTCACACGGCTCATGCCAAACGTAATGAAGCTGAAACCGAAGCAAAACTTATGCTTGAGGTATATGCCAATTTTATAGAGAAAATTATGGCAGTTCCTGTTATCAAAGGCGTGAAGACAGCGAATGAGCGTTTTGCAGGGGCTGTTGATACATTTACAGTTGAAAGCATGATGCAGGATGGGAAAGCGTTGCAAATGGGTACTTCTCATTTTCTGGGTCAAAATTTTGCCAAAGCTTTTGAAGTTCAATACCTCGATAAAGAAGGGAAACTGGCATATGTTTGGGCCACTTCATGGGGAGTTTCAACCCGATTAGTGGGCGCTTTGATAATGGCTCATTCTGATGATGAAGGTCTCGTATTACCACCTGCTTTGGCTCCTATTCAGGTTGTTATTGTGCCTATTTATCGGAACATGGATCAAATGAATGAAATAAATCGTGTTGTTGGCCTGCTAAAATCTGATTTAGAAAAAATTGGAATCAGTGTAAAATACGATGATGACGATTCAAAAAAACCCGGCTGGAAATTTGCTGAGTATGAATTAAAAGGTGTCCCGGTCAGAATTGCCATCGGCCCTCGTGATGTAGCGAACAAAACGGTTGAAGTTGCCAGAAGAGACACCCGCGAAAAATCAATCATGAAGATGGAAGGACTGGCCGAGGAAATTCAATCCTTATTAGATAAAATTCAACAAAACCTGTTCGATAAAGCACTTACATTCAAAAATGATAATATGTGGGAAGCAAATGATTTTGAAGAATTCAAGGAGATTATTGAACACCGGGGTGGTTTTGTTTTGGCTCATTGGGATGGTACATCAGAAACTGAATTAAAAATTAAGGAATTAACTAAGGCCACCATTCGTTGTATCCCTTTAGACAATAAACTGGAGGAAGGCAAATGTATTCTTACAGGTAAACCCTCGAAACAAAGAGTTTTATTCGCTAGGTCATACTAAGAATTAGCCAATGTTGCAAACTGTTAAATAATGGAAGACTCAAAAATATTAATCACTGATGCTTTAAAAGAAAAAGCATGTTTGAAACAGGAAATATTTGCCAATATCAAGCGTGTCTTTCTTGAATTTCAAACGCACATGATTGCCATTATTCGAGATCAAAAAGAACAGATTAAGAAGGTGGATAATAGAGTTGAATTATCATATCAGGCCAATGGCGATTATGAAGCGCAAATGAAACTTGGCGGTGACATACTGATCTTTTCCATGCACACCAATATCTTTAATTTTAATGAGGGACATGAAATCCATCAGAAAGCTTATGTTAAGGACTCTCCGCTTAATGCATATTGTGGTATGATTAATATTTATAATTTCCTTTCAGACTCATTCAAATTCAACCGCTTGAATGATGTAGGATATCTGATTGCACGCATTTTTGTTAATCGTGAAAACCACTTTTTTGTAGAAGGAAAGAGACAATTGGGTTTTTTGTATAATGATTTTGAGAATGCCGAAATTAATTCGGTTTATATTAAAGCCATTATCGAATCGGCTATTCTTTATTCTATCGAATTTGATTTACTGGTTCCGCCCTATGATAATGTGAAAGAAATACCGCTGGGTCTTAAACTTCAGCAAGCAGGAAATGCATTCTATAAAACAGGAAAACGCTTAGGTTTTCAATTTAATAGTGACAATATTGAAATTCACTGAGCAGAACCTGATTTTATTTTTTCTCGTAAATCACAATTGTCATATCCCAACTATTTTTCTCATCTGACGGGAAGAAATGCTGTTCTTTAATATTCCATTGCTTATCATCAAGCTCAGGGAAAAAAACATTTGCTCCTTCAAATGCATGATCGATTTTTGTAAGGTAAATACGATGAGCGTATTTCAAACCTAAACGATAAATTTCAGCTCCGCCAATAATAAATACTTCATCATCCTGATTTAATCTGGCCAATTCAAGAGCTTCTTCTAGCGAAGTAACAATTTGGCTATCATTAGCTTTATAATTTTTATTGCGCGTAACAATTACATTTTGGCGGCCAGGCAATGCTTTGCCGAAGGCTTCATAAGTCTTACGACCTTGAATAACAAAATGTCCCATTGTGCTTTTCTTGAAATGACGCAAATCGCGTGGCAAATGCCAGAGCATCGAGGCATCTTTGCCCAGACTCCGGTTTTGGCCTATAGCCGCTATCATAGAGATTTTCATATCCTATTTATCTTTTAGTTTTTTAACGAGAAAGGCATCCGGAAATTCATTGTCACGGAATTTCTGCAGGATTGAATTGGCAACAGTTAATGAAAAATATCTGCCAATTTGATATTGATAAATACCTCTATCATTCTGGTCGATAAACAATTGATTAGTCCAATCCTGTGGAATCAAATCTTTTTTATCAGGACTGGATGAAGCAAAAAGCTGCACACTGTAAACAAAATTTGTCGCACTATTTTGTGGTTTATTTCTTATCAAATCAGTTGCTTTAACTTCAAAAACACCGATATTGTTTTTTGTTAATAGTTGACGACTGTCGCTGAAAAATAAATCTTTTTTATCAACTTCATCTCTTGGTATCAATAGCGTATCTGCATCATAAATATATTCCGGTAAATCTGGCAGGATAAAAAAATCTTTCCCTGATGAATTTCCAGCAATAAAAACCCAGTTCAGCAAATAAGCACTCGTATCAATAGAAATAATGCCATTTTGTTTTGAAATTTTCAACCAGGCCATAGCGCCACCATTAGTATATCTTCTTCTTTGATTCGAAATGAAATTTCCCAAAGAGAAATATACCGGACCTTTAAATTTTGATTCAGGGCCCGAAAACATGGGTTCAATAACATGCGGATGACTTCCAATAATGATGTCAGCTCCATGGTCAAAGCAGTAATTGGCCAGATATTCCTGTTCAGCATTTTGAATCCTTAGGTATTCAAGTCCCCAATGCATCATGACGATAATAAGATCGGGATTTTTAGATGTAGCATTCCTCAAATCCTGATGAATGACAGCCGTATCAATTAGATTTACAATTGTTGGGGCAGGGACCGTATTTCCATTTAAACCATAGGTATAATTTAGCATTGCCAAACGAATTCCGTTTTGCTCAAGAATCAATGGGTTTGTGCTATCTCTATCCGCTTCGTTTCTGTAGGTTCCTGTGTGCAATACCTCTAATTCATCGAGTTTGTTGAGGGTTCTTATTATGCCCTTTTTTCCTCTGTCACAAGTGTGGTTGTTGGCAGTCAGCAAGACATCAAAACCGGCATCCACTGCGGCTTTAGCATAAGATGTAGGTGCTGAAAACCGGGGATATCCGGTATAGGGTTTGCCTCCTAATGTTACTTCCAGATTGGCCACAGCTATGTCGGCCGATTCAATAATTTCCTGAACAAACCGGAAATTATCACGGTAATCATATTCAGCAATTTTTGATTCATAAGCGGCTTCTAATTGTGCACCATGCTGCATCATATCTCCTGCAAATAGAAGGGTGAGTTCCTGCTTATTCTGTGCAAGAACGCTCAGCTCAAAAAGCGAGGAAAAAATGATAAGAATGATTTTGGTTTTTCCAGCCATTTTCAATGTCGATTGGTGAATAAAAATAAGGTTTAAAAAATCAGACTGATACTTCAGCTTTAATATGTGGATCTGGATTATAATTGAGTAATTTGAAATCCTCATACCTAAAGGCAAATAAATCCTGAATAGCCGGATTAATCTTCATTTCAGGAAGTGCTTTTGGCACTCTGGTCAATTGAAGCTTTGCCTGCTCAAGGTGATTCAGATAAAGATGTACATCTCCGAAAGCATGTACAAAATCGCCTGGTTTCAGCCCGCATACCTGCGCCATCATCAGGGTAAGTAAGGCATAGGATGCAATGTTGAAAGGAACACCCAGAAAAGTGTCAGCACTACGCTGATATAATTGGCAACTTAATTTACCGTCAGCCACATAAAATTGGAACATAGTGTGGCAGGGCGGGAGGGCCATTTTTCCAACATCAGCTACATTCCAGGCACTCACAATCATGCGTCTCGAATCCGGATTTTTCTTAATCATTTCGATCACTTGCGAAATTTGGTCTATTTTTCTGCCATCTGGTGTAGGCCAGCTGCGCCATTGATGGCCATAAACTGGTCCGAGATCTCCGTTTTCATCTGCCCATTCATCCCAGATTCTGACTTTATTTTCCTTCAGATAACGGATATTTGTATCGCCCTGTAAAAACCATAATAGTTCGTGAATGATAGAGCGTAAGTGTACCTTTTTTGTGGTCAATACCGGAAAACCTGCTGATAAATCGAAACGCATTTGATATCCGAATGTACTTAAGGTACCGGTTCCGGTTCGATCTTCTTTTCGAATCCCCTTATCAAGGATATGTTGCATTAGTTCAAGATATTGTTCCATGCTATAAAAATAAGGCTTGTCAGTGTAGATTAATACAGAATTTCTCCTTTGTATGTAATTTCCGTTTTTGAGGATTAATTGCAGACAGGAAGGTTCAAGTTTTTACATTTGCGTCCATGTTTTCAAAAAGGTCAAGAATACTAATCCTTTTATTTTATCTTTTTATTGTTGCCGGTTCATTCCTCGCGATATTTAATCTTTATTTCGATTTTAATTTCGAAGCTTTTTTCCCGAGAACAGACAGCGATTTACAGTATTATCTGACTTATCGCGAAAATTTTGAACCCGATGATAATCATATTCTCGTTGCTATTCATCGGGAAGAAGGAATCAATGATTCGGCTTTTTTAAAGCAAGTAGACCATTTTACTAAAGAAGCTGCTAAGCTTCCATTTGTCAAACAGAGTCATTCTCTCACCAATCTGTCGCGTCCGAAAATCATTGCAGGTTTCTTTTCAACGGTACCTTATATTCATATAAATAATCTGTCCGGAACCTGGAAAACAGATAGCCTTCGAATAGCGACAGATCCGGCCATAAAAGGCCGGTTTATTAGCAATGACGGGAAAGCTATCATCGTAATAATTAAAACAAGCTTCACCCTTGGTCCGAAAGAATCCGAATCATTTGACAAAGCACTTAATACACTGATTAGTAAATATACGTTTACTGAATACCATATTGCTGGAAGAGCCCACTATCAGGTTGAATTTGTGAAAGAAGAAAAATTTGAGTTTTTCCTTTATTCAGGATTAGCGTCTCTATTGATTATTTTCATGATGAGTATAATCTTCCGAAAAATTTGGGGGGTCTTAATAGCCGTTGCTTCTGTACTGACAGGGATGATCATTTTTATGGGTTATCTCGGAATCACGCATACAGTCCTTAATCCGATGGCTACCTTATTCCCCATTTTGATGATCATTGTCGGCTTGTCAGATGTGATTCATATTATGTCGAAATATACGGAAGAACTACATCGTGGAAAATTGCCCATTCCAGCTATAAAATTTACTTTAAAAGAAATTGGCCTGGCTATGTTTCTGACCTCTCTGACCACAGCTGTTGGATTTATTTCCTTATTGTCTTCTAACATTCCACCAATCAGAAGTTTTGGAGTCATGTCAGCTATTGGAGTTTTTCTGGCTTTTTTAACCGTCATCCTGCTGACCCCAACCATGCTTATTTTCTTTAAAAGGGCACAAATCATCAGAGAAAATAACACCGGTCAGCGATGGCATCATATTTTTGAATGGATTTATCGAATAACGCTTACACACAAAAGCTTAATTATAGGCATCAGCAGTCTGATTGTTTGTATTAGCTTATTTGGATTATTGAAAATATCAGGCAATATTCATCTCGCCAACAGTTTCCCGAAAACGAAAAAAGTATATAGCGATTTCAAATATTTTGAAGCTCATATGGGGGGTATTAAAGCATTCGAAATGAGCATTGAGCCAAAAAATAATTATACAATTGACGATTATGAAGTACTCAAACAGGTCGATAGTCTTGAAAGCTTTCTTGAGCAAAGTGGTGGGATGTTTTCTGTGATGTCTCCGGCTATCATGTACCGGTCTATGAATCGTGGTTTGCACAACGATAATCCCCGATATTTCAGATTTCCGGACAATCAAACCGATTTCAATTTGTGTCAGCGATACCTGAGCAAAGCACCCATGTCGAAATTAAACGTTTTGATAAGCAGGGATAAAAAGTTTGGGCGCATTACGGCTCAGATTCATGATGAAGGCTCGATTGAAGGATTCCGGCTACGCAAAGAGGTCACTTCATGGATCAACGCAAACCTTGATACAACCATTGTCACATACCGGCAGACGGGTATAGCCATGTTGTTAGATAAAAACGGGGTCAACGTTCGCTATAATATGTTCCGAGGATTGGGTATTGCCTTTATCATAATCAGCCTTTTAATGGGCTTGTTATTCAGGAATATTAATATGGTTCTGATTTCATTGATTCCTAATGTCATCCCGATTTTAATAGGGGGGGGCATTATTGGCTTTTTCGGAGTGGAACTGGATGCACCGACCGCCATAATCTTTGCCATTGCCTTTGGTATTGCCATTGACGATACCATTCACTTTCTATCCCGGTTCAGGCTTGAAATAGGTAAAGGTTTGAGCAATGAGGAAGCCATTCGTGTAACCTTTCATGAAACAGGAAAAGCGATTACGCTTACTTCTATTATTTTGCTGTTTGGGTTTAGTATACTCATTACTTCGGCCTACCCACCAACCCATGTCATCGGGCTTTTATTGTCCATTACACTCACCAGCGCGCTGATTGCCGACTTATTCCTGACTCCTGTTTTGATTTATCTATTCTTTGGAGCTAAGAAAAAAATGAAAAAGAATTAACGAAGTTTTCTTCGTTTCAATTCTTTTTGGATCAATTGCAATTCGCGCCCCATTTGTCCGGCCACCGAGGAGTTTTCTTCCGAACGTCTTATCAGATATGGCATAACTTCATTTACCGGTCCGTAGGGTAGGTATTTCCCTACCCTGAACCCGGACGCTGCCAAATTATAGGTAATGTGGTCGCTCATACCATACAGTTGTGCGAAGTAAATATGCGGATGATTTTTTGGAATCTTGTTTTCTTCTATCAATTGAGCCAGATAGGCCGAGCTCTTCTCATTATGAGTAGCGGCACAGAATGAAACCTGTTTCAAGTGGTCGAAACAAAGCTTTACGGAAGCATCATAATCTTTGTCAGTAGCTTCCTTGGTTAAATGAATCGGGGACGGATATCCCATTTTCTCAGCACGTTCGCGCTCCTTTTCCATATAAGCTCCCCGAACCATTTTGATCCCGTAGTAATAGTTTTTGGTCTCTGCCTCTTTTATAGATTTTCTTAAAAATCTGAGTCGATCAGTACAATACATTTGAATCGTATTAAAGACAATCGCTTTCTTCTTATTAAAAATGGCCATCATTTCGTGCACAATTTGGTCGATTGGTTTTTGTATCCAGGTCTCTTCAGCATCTACAAAAATGGCTGTATCCTCATCGGCAGCTTTCTGGCATATTTGTTTGAAACGATTATAAAACCGCTCCCATTCTTTTTGTTCTGAATCATTCAGTTCATTACCGTCATGTATCTTCTGTAATAATTCAATTCTTACCAGGCCTGTTAGCTTACAACTGATGAAGGGTACCTGAATATTAGAATGAGCAAACTCAATATTTCTTATCATCACCTTAGCCGTATTGCGGAAGTCTGATTCCCGGCTTTTCCCTTCAACGCCATAGTCTAAGGCAGTGAAGACTTTATATTCGGTCATTTTTTTTATTACAGGAATGCTTTCAATCAACGATTCACCTCCGCAAAATTGCCGAAAGATAAAATGCTTGACGATTTCATTCACAGGCAGATGAAGTTTCATCGCCCATTTTGTAAAGCCCGATCCTATTTTTTGTAAAACAGGTTGATTAATAGCCCAAAACATCCGGTGGGCATGTTTCAATTCCTTGTCGTTTAAATGCTTGAAGGCTATTTCAGTATTATCAAAAGACAAACTCATTTTCGATTCCTGATTTTTGATTTGGCAAATATAGACAAGCATGGCTGAAAAAAATGTGACAAAAATTCTTTTTTTAGCTAAAATTTGCGGATTATTATCACAGCAAAAAAAATAATGCATTATGTCAGTTTGGCTTTATCTTTTACCTGGATTGCTATCGGGAGCTATTGTGGTTTGGTTGATTATGAAAGGTCAATTATCCGCCTCGACAAGTGCTGTCAATTTGCTTAAAGATGAAAAAGTAAAGCAGGAAGAAAAACAACAAGATGCTCAGAGTCAGATTAATGAGTTGACAGGACAGGTAGCAACACTTCAGGCTAAAAATGAGCATTTGATTCAGAAATTGTCTGAACAACAAAAGCAAATCGATGAAATGCAGAAGCGATTGCTCATAGAATTTGAAAATATTGCTAATCGGGTGCTTGATAGCAATACACGAAAACTGAGCGACCAGAATAAAGAAAAATTAGGCGAGATGCTGACGCCTGTGAAAGACCGGCTCGAGCAATTTAATAAAACCGTGCAGGATACTTATGAGAAAAACACCCGGGAAAGAAGTGGCCTGTTTGAGCAGGTAAAAAATCTGGTTGAACTGAACAAAACCATGTCTGAAGATGCCCAAAAGTTAACCAATGCCCTAAAAGGCGAAAGTAAAACGCAAGGTAATTGGGGTGAAATGCAACTCGATATGTTGCTTGAAAATTCTGGATTAACTAAAGGAATTGAATATACCGTACAGGATAGCCTGACAACGCTTGATGGCCGAAGATTGCAACCGGATGTTATTATACATCTGCCCGAGAAAAAAGAAATTGTGGTTGACTCTAAGGTATCTCTGACAGCATACGAACTACTGGCGAACAATGAGGATGAAGACGGAAGAAAAGCAGCCCTGAAACGGCATATTGCTTCAGTACGAAATCATGTGAAAGAACTCAGTGAAAAAAAATACCATAATCTCTATCAACTCAATACGCTGGACTTTGTGCTGATGTACATTCCCATCGAAGCGGCCTTCTCGCTGGCCGTGATGAACGATACTGGACTGGTTCGCTTTGCTTACGAGCGTCAAATTGTAATGGTAAGCAGTTCTACCCTGCTGGCAACGCTGAAAACGGTAGAGTCGATTTGGCGACAGGAAAAACAAAACCGGAATGCACAATTGATTGCCGAAAAAGCAGGAGCTATGTACGATAAGTTTGCCGGATTTTTTGATGATATGACGAAATTGGGCACACAAATGCTGACCACTCAAAAATCCTATAATGCGGCTATGAACAAATTCAGTACAGGTAAAGGAAACTTGCTGAAACGCGCCCATGAAATAAAAACCTTAGGGGCAAAAACTACTAAAGTTCTGCCTGAGGATCTGTCAACTGAGTCTAATGAATTGCCGGAGACAGAACAAAAACAACTTAAATTCTCTGATTCGAAAAAAAGTTAAGCAGTCCAGATTTCCCAACTTTTTTCAGCCTGCAGATAAAGCATTTCCAATCCGTTTTTAATTTCGGCTCCCTGCTGTTGACCTTTAATCAGAAATATTGATTTTTCAGGATTATAAACCAAATCATAAAGCAAATGTTTGCTGCTGAGGGCTTCATAAGGAATATCGGGAAACGACAATACATCAGGCTGCATACCCAATGGTGTTGTGTTTACAATAAGTTTATGTTCCTCTACGATATCCTCGCTCAGGGTTTGGTAGGAAAGTTCTCGCTTGTCACCGAGACTTCTCGAGACCAATTGGTATTCAATTTTTAACTGAGTTAAAACATAAGCAACTGCTTTGGCTGCCCCTCCCGTGCCCAAAACCAGGGCTTTCCTGTGCTGCTCTTTTAGCAAAGGTTTGAGCGAGTGCATAAATCCAAACACATCGGTATTGAAGCCTCGGAGTATTCCGTTTTCAATCTTAATGGTATTTACTGCCCCAAGCATTTTCGCTTCTTCCGTCATCGTGTTGAGATACCGGATAACACGTTCTTTATAAGGAATTGTCACGTTCAGACCGCTCAACTCCGGATGTTTTTGGAGCAAAGACGGCAATAGAGAAATATTTTCTATTGCAAAAGTTTCATAGCTGCAATCCTTCCTTCCTTCACGAAAAAATTTTTCGCTAAAATAAGTTTGAGAAAAACTATGCTCCAGTGGAAAACCGATCAGCCCTGCTTTCATTACGACAAAGTAAATGAATTGCATGATGAAATGGAAGATTGATATTCAATGTGAAAATCCGAGGGTTGAACGAGTTCTTGATAAAAGAGAAATAAAAAAGCCTATCATAATGACAGGCTTTACCAATTGTATTTTGAAATGAAGGTAAATCGTTAAACTACTTTTACGTTTACTGCATTCAATCCTTTTTGGCTTTCTTCAACTTCGTAGCTAACTTTATCTCCATCAGCTATTTGGTCAATTAAATCGTTCTTGTGGACAAACACATCTTTACTTCCGTCATCTGGTGTGATAAATCCAAATCCTTTTGATCGATTAAAAAATTTTACGGTTCCGTTATTCATAATTAAAAGTTAATGAGTTAATACTGAAGGCAAATGTAACGATTATTATTTACAAATCATTTACAAAGATTATTTTTCCCGATACAAGCTCATTATCTTTAGTTGTCTTTGTCATTGGCCATTTATTAAAACCTGTAACTCAATTTGAGATTTCCAATAATGCTCCATATCGTTTTAGCGTAATAATTCATGTTTCAGCCGCTATCTTACCGCTAGACGAGTAAGACATGATATGGGCAGATTCTGCATCTGAAATCAAGGCAAAACTTTGTATTGGAAATGCTTGTGCCATCGGCAACTCTACGGAGGATAATTTGCTTAACTCTGCGAAGACCTTAGGATAGACTTGGCTTTCGGTCTTGAGAAGCCATATGATGTGAGACTATCACGTACGGTTCTGAGCGCGGTGTTGGGGTGAGATTCCCCTCTATCTACTCAATATTTATTGTTTTCCAGTATGTTCATTCGAAGTCTTATGTTTTTTTCTTTCCTTTTATTTTGGCAGCTTTCTTTTCCTGCAAGTAATTTTTGATGAAATAATATCTTCACCACTTTCATCTTCAAATTCTTTTCTTGCATTACCTGTAATTTATCCACCAATTCTTGCTGCCTTTTTGTTTTAGATACATCCTTTTGCATCTTTTTCTCTTGCAACTTTTGTTGTTGAAGCTTCGCCAAGCATTGAAAAAAACATATCAAAGTCGGTCATGTGATCTCAAAGATTTTGCCTTTTTAGTCCTTTTTCTTCTCTATTTTGTGCAGGAGTAGTCCAAGTCGCCTTGGATATTTCTGATGTTAAAATCGCATATTCTATTCTTTCTTTTACACTTCGATTTTTCCATTCGTCTGTTAATTCATCACGGATTGCAATACTTGGCATTCGTTCCTCAATCCATTCATCTGAATAGCCTTTTGTTTTATAAATATCTCTTGTCCTTTTTGATGCAAATTCAGAATATTGCACTGTCAATTATTTCATGCGATTCTTTTTTTGTGTTTTTTAAGATACATTCTACGTTGGCAAACGTTTACTTGGGCTATCATCATAAAAAATAATTAATCTGAATACCCCAAATATGATAATTATTAAATGGAAGGGTAATTTTTTGACCAGTATTATCACGCGGAAAGTTTAAATCGTTACCAAAAGGCAAATTAAATTCTTTATTAAACGCATAGAATAAAACAAGTTGAAAAGAGTGTAAGTTTTTAATAGGAGTTATATATGTGCCGGCTTTTAATCTTAATCTATGAAAACCATTAGGTGAAAATTTGCCTACTTTATTAAAATTAGCATCGTAATAAGTTCTTTCTTTTCCATTAAGATAATAATATAATGCACTTTGGATAAAAGGTCTTAGTCTGGCCGGTAGATTGTTTTTTTGGTATCTGAAGCGTAAAATATATTGAAAACGTTGCTGGTATCGTCTAAATTTTGGTATATTATGTTGAAAAATAAACCTGTTGTAAACACTGAGATAATTGCCTATTGGATCTTTTCTTGTAACCTGGCCGATAAACGTATGAAAACCGGATGAATATTTGGAATAAGCATAACCCAAAGAAGCAATCCAGAATCGGTTTATTTTATAATTAATTTTAATGCTGGATTGATAAAACCATAATTCTCTTTCCTTAATTCTGAATGCAGCAATAGTATAATTATCCACATACCAATGATAATTTATTTTTTTATACAGGTATAAATTATTCCAAAAGGTAGAATTAGAGCCAGAAGTATCTTGCCCAAAAGAGAAGGAATAAATTGATAATAATAATATGGATAGAACGGCTATTTTCTTCAATTGGTAAAATTTGAAATTTTAGAAACTTTTATTATCGCAGCTTTAGAACCTTTTATAAGATTGATAGAATATTGATCCTCTTTCCCTTTTGGTTTATCTAACTCTAAATAGAATATACTTGAATAACCCGGTGTGGTTTCGTTATCATTTGGAAAAATGATAGCGCTTGATTTTTTTGAATACATTTTGTATGTTGTGCTTTCCCCTGTAGTTAAATTCTTTAGGCGCAATTTCAACACAATTTCATCTAACATTTTAAAAGTAAATTCCGGACGGGCAATTATTCTTAAATGGGTACTGTCAGTAACAGTAAAATCAAAACCTTTGTCTTTTGTAATTTGATAATATGTCTTTTCTGTTCCTGTTTCTGTGTATTTAATTGTTTTTATAGGTATATTATTCACAGGTTTAATAGTTAACCAATCCGGTTTGGGATACTTTTTATAGAAAGCTCTTATATGAACTTTCTGTTCCGTTTCATATTTATAAAATGTATAAATGTGTCTTCCGGGCGGGACTTCAATTTCCAACCTATACGGTTTAGATGGAACTCCCAATAATGATTTGCTTTTAAATTTAAGGTTACTTGCTATTAATGCAGGTATCTCAAATGTGGTTATAAATTTTGAGGATTTTAAATACTTTACCCTAATGGGCTCTGATTGCATAATATCAACTAATCTTACTCTGAAATTCAGGTACAGTTTGCCTGGTCCCACAACCGCATATTCAGTTCTCCTTTTTTCAGACAACGCATAGTAAGTGTAATTTTTTTTTCCGCTTAAAGTTACTTTTGCAAAACTTTTTTGAGGTGTTAACTCTTTTTTATGTTGGCTATATCCATTGTTACCCAAAAAGAATAACACCAATATTGTTACAATTATACGCATGGCTAATTATAGTTATGCACTATCTCATTACCTAATACATTTTGTCGTTTATCATAAATAATTACTCCAACAATGAGTAATACTAACAATAAAGTTGATCCGATCACTATTCTTAAATCATATTTTAGTTCTTTGAAAAGCTTTCCTTCACCAACATCCGGCAGAGGGACAGGATCTATCGGAAGTTCATATTTATTCATTAATTTACTTAAATTTAATAGATTAATAAAAGGAATATTTTTGGCAGCCATTTCAAACATTATCCCTTTTTTATCCGGGAACATGCTAAGCTTTGCTGTTTTAGTAAGACCGGGCGGTAATTGATTAGAATTTTCCGGACCGCCTAAGCTTGCTACACCTCCTCCAATATTAACATATAGCTTAATTATTTGCCCTGTTTCTTTTTCTCTTTCTTCAAAAAGTTGCATTCTTTTTTTTATATTTTGTTCTAATGAACTTCCGTCAATAAATGGAATATTATTTCGTTCGATAGCTTCTACAGCCAGATCACGCCCTTTTGGAGTCAATGTACGGCCTATATCTTGGTTAGCACCAATTGAAGCTGCAATAATATTTTGGTTTAAAAACCCGCCTTCCTGCAAAGTGGAATACATATCAGGAAAAGTATAATTCGGATCATTGGCTCCCCAAGAGGAAGATGTCAAAGAAGAGATTAAGCTAACTTTTAATTTCAATACTTTTGCAGCTGAACAGGCAGCAATATTCAGTGCAGGAAAAGAACCTGTTGCACAAATTGCAATATGATCGCCTGATTTTAGTCCGGCATCTTTGTATAATTGAATTACCAATGCCGCAAAATTAGGGTTTACTGTACTTAATTTTATTGGCAAAGAGCCTCTTCCTGAAGTTATTTCAGAATATCTTGTTCCTATAATGCACGATTCATTAGGATCATTTATATTATCAATGGATACTTCATTTTTAAAATATATTTCCTTTAAATAAGAAATACAACTTTGCATTAAATTGGCGGCTTCTAATTTCTCTTCAAAGTAAGCTTGTTGCCGTTCCTTTTTTGTAAATTCAACTAAAAACATTAAACCAATAGCTATTAATGCAAGCGTTACTAAAACTTGAGTTGACCGAATGGATATATCTTTCATCAGCTTGAACTTTTTAACTAATATAAGTTCGGAATTAATGCACCGTCAAACAGTATAATAACCAGGAATCTTACCAAAATAGATATAATGGCAAGCATGGATAAGGTTTTTATAAATCCCTGATTAGCAGACCAATGCGCCACTAAACCCGGAACAACCCACCCAACTGCCGAGAATTCAACAGTTGATGATGATGTATTGAAAAACATAAAATTATGTGAAAAAATTGCAAATACTGTCCCTATTAACAGAGAAACAACCATTTGCCTCCTTCCAAAAAGGAATGTGAACTTGCCAATTAACTTTAATGTTAAAAATGTGATAAAAGCAATAATAATTAGTCCGAAAATTCGGTCGGGCATACCGATTTGTAAGGCTACATAACCCGGAACAATTATTCCTCCCGCTGCTATACCGAATGATTCGATAGACAACAATGATAAAACAATACCCAATGTTACGGCTAACTCAATCATAATATATGCTTAATTTCAAAATATTTACTTAAGTCTGACCCACCTGCTCCCATATTGCCAAATGCTACAATAACAGCATTTTTGGTGATATGCTTTAATATGTTATTTACTTGCTCTTCGGGTTTTATTATGCCAATTTCTATGATTTTATCTTTACTTATTTTTCGTTTTAGAGCCATTCCGCTAACAATTTTCGTATTTTCCCCGGTCAATACCAAATTATCAAATTTAATCATTGAAATGACATATATAAAAGATTGAGAACGTTCTTTCCGGTCTTTCCTTGAATTAAGAATAATCAGATATTGTTTGTCCGCTCCTTCCGTTTTTTGAATGTTCTTCCAAATCATTAGCGATGATTCAGGGTCATTTGCCGCAAAGGCGTTATAAAAATGAATAGTTAAACCCCGATGTTTGTACGTGAATTTTCTTAATACACCCTCATCTGGTATTGATTTCTTCATAGCATTGAGTGCCGTTTTTCTATCCACTTTTAAATCCTTGCAAATAGCTAGTGCTAATGCTACATTTTCTGAATGTTCCAAATATGTAAACCCTTCCATTTCTTCTTTTGATAAAGTATCATCTTTAGTCGGAATAAATTCCGTGTTTAATTTTCTTGCTTTATTCTTTAAGAAATCAGTCATACGGTTCTCAGCCGTAAATAATTTAGAATTTTTCGGAACTGTTAGTGAAAGCGCTTCAGCTACATTTTTCAATCGCGGTCCCATTATTTCCAGGTGGTCTAAGCGAATATTGGTTATTACACCATGTGTAGCTTTCACCATTTGGTGCTCTGTAATTCGTTGATAGTTGGGTTGCAAAGCCATGCACTCAATTAAGAGAACATTGGTTTTTTTATCGGCACAAAATTTCACCACATTAAGTTGTTCTAAAATATTGGCTTTTCCTTTTCTGGGAACTACAACTTCTGTTCCGTCACCCAGAATCATTCTGGGAAAAGTTCCTGTAACTTTTGTAATAGTATTATAGCCCCCTGCCCTAAGACCTGCACCGATAAGACGTGTCACGCTGGATTTCCCCCGAGTGCCATTCACATGAATGCGGATAGGGATAGTAGCAAGATTTTTGTGATGGAGATAGTATTCAATTAATCCATAAACAATGGCTCCAATGGTGATTAATGATATTATTATGCTCGTCATTTTTAGTATTGTTTATTTGTTTCTTTCTTGGTTTTTAAAATCACTTTTCATATTCATTTCGCAAGTAACTAAAAAAAATGAGCAATTGATGATAACGGTAGGCGGTATGAAAAGTTGCCGATTGCGTGTGGTTTTCTGTCAAGATACACAAAAGTTGAGGTGGGCTACAACCTTT
>CAYPSW010000010.1:0-71839 GCA_964413685.1 uncultured Chitinophagales bacterium | reverse complement strand
ATAACGAAATGATATTTTCGGATTACGGAAAAATTGTTAAATCCGAATGGGAAAATGATACTATTAATACTGAATTATGATGAATGCGTGAAAAGAATATAAAATAGAGGATATTGCAGATGTTGTTAGGGGAGGCACATCTTCTTTCAAAAGAATGAATAGTGGAATAGGGAGATTTTTTAGATTAGACCAAATGATTTAGCTGGATATCATTTCGAAACCATAAAAGATGGGGCAACACATATTTCAAAGATTGGATTTCTTTAAATAATAATTGCACTGTATAATTGCCTAGCTTTTGATACCCTGATCGATACAAAAAAAAAGTCCTGATTAACAGGACTTTTTTAAATCTATTTGTAGCGGGGGCAGGACTTGAACCTGCGACCTTTGGGTTATGAGCCCAACGAGCTACCAACTGCTCCACCCCGCGATGTGGCTGCAAAGATATTCTTTTTCAAACGGCCTTTCAAAATAAAGCAGGTATTTAATTTAAAAATTCGGACTTTTGCACTCCCAATCTTTTGGCACAACATGGAACATAAATCAGGTTTTGTAAATATCATTGGACGACCGAATGCCGGCAAGTCAACATTAATGAATGCATTGGTGGAGGAAAACCTGTCTATCATCACTTCAAAAGCACAGACCACCCGTCATCGCATCATTGGAATTGTGAACGGAGAAGATTTTCAACTGGTATTTTCTGATACCCCCGGATTTATTAAGCCGGCCTACCAACTACATAAAGCCATGATGGGTTTTATACATGCGGCCATCGAAGATGCCGATTTAATCTTATTGGTGATCGATTTGAAAAAAAATGAGATTGATGAAGATTTGGTTCAATCCATCAATAAAACAAAGGTGCCTGTCTTCGTAATTCTTAACAAATCAGATCTGGTTAATGATGAAAAATTGTTAGCTACCATGCAACAATGGGAATCTTTAGTTCATCCACAGGAAATGATACCTGTTTCGGCTTTAAAAGGTAATAATATCGATTTGTTGATGCCGCTTATTTTAGAGAAAATGCCGGAGCATCCACCCTATTATCCAAAAAATGAATTGACTGACCGGCCTGAACGTTTTTTTATCGCTGAAATCATTCGTGAAAAAATATTTCTAACCTATAAACAGGAAATCCCTTATTCCTGTGAAGTGCATATTGAATCGTTTAAAGATGAACTTAAAATTGTAAAGATACTGGCCAATATTTTTGTGAATCGAAAATCTCAAAAGCCAATATTAATTGGTAAACAGGGTAGCCAGTTGAAAATAGTCGGTACAGAAGCAAGAAAAGATATTGAAAAATTCCTGGGCAAGAAAGTTTATCTGGAATTATTTGTAAAGGTACGTGAGAACTGGCGGGACGATACTAATACACTGAAGAAATTCGGTTATCAATAAAGCAAACAAAGTGAGTAAGACTGTAGCCATTGTAGGAAGGCCGAATGTAGGCAAATCAACCCTTTTTAACCGGGTGACGGAGCAAAGAAAAGCCATTGTTGATGATACCAGCGGAGTTACCCGTGACCGGATATACGGGATAGCCGAATGGCAGGGCTTGGATTTTAATCTGATTGATACCGGTGGTTTTGTTGCAAATCCAGAAGATGTATTTGAAAAAGCCATTAAAGAGCAGGTACACATAGCCATGGATGAGTCTGATCTAATCATTTTTATGGTTGATGTTACTACCGGTGTTACAGATCAGGATGATGCCGTGACCCGTGAACTCAGGAAAGGGAATAAACCGGTTTTGCTGGCTGTAAACAAAGTAGATAATTATAGTCGTGAACTGGAAGCAAACGTTTTTTACCGTCTTGGATTTGCCGACACTTTCTTTTTATCCTCCATGTCGGGTAGCGGAACCGGTGAATTACTTGAGGCAGTAAAAGAAAAACTAGGTGTTGACGATGAGGAAACGGAAGTAGATTCTGAATTGCCTCGGTTTGCTATCATCGGACAGCCCAATGTTGGTAAATCAAGCTTACTCAATGCGCTTATCGGACAAGAAAGAAATATTGTAACCGATATTGCCGGCACAACACGGGATGCCATCCATACGACCTACAATTACTACAACAAAAAATTCATTTTAACCGACACAGCCGGTCTTCGGAAAAAAGCGAAGGAGATGGGCAATATTGAATTTTACTCAGTCATCAGAGCCATTCGCGCCATGGACTACTCAGATATATGTCTGCTGTTGATAGATGCCAAAGAAGGGCTTCAGGGACAGGATTTGAATATTTTCCGCCTGGCGGTTCGCAAACGAAAAGGCCTTGTATTATTAGTCAATAAATGGGATTTGGTTGAGAAGGATCACAAAACACATAAAGAGTTTGAAGAAAAGATCAGAGAGAAATTGGCTCCTTTCCGCGACATTCCCATTTTGTTCATTTCGGCCACCGAAAAGACCCGAATCTTCAAAGCCATGGAAACGGCTTTGGAAGTATATAAAAACATGCATCAGAAAATACCCACTTCCCGTTTGAATGAAGTGATGCAGGAAGCGATTATGAAAAATCCACCCCCATCTATCCGGGGCAAATACATTAAGATAAAGTACATCACTCAATTGCCCACAAAGACCCCCGTTATTGCCTTTTTCTGTAATTATCCAATGGATATAAAATTGCCTTATATCAATTATCTGGAAAACCAGTTGCGAAAAAACTTCCCTTTATCGGGTGTTTCAATTAAATTAGTCTTCAGGAAGAAATAAACTCAAATAAACATAGGAAATCAACTTTTGGGTAGCTACCCGATTGATTTCGAAATCAGTCCATCGCTGCTAAAGGACTACTGGTGAAAACAGCTTCGTCATTTCTCAAGATATGAAGCGATAGGTTTTACCTGAAGAAAAGTTTTATTTTGATTTCAGATAAGAAACCGCAGCATTATACTCAGGGTCAAGCTGATTGAAGAAGTAATAATACCCGTTGGTATAAAAAATTTGCCTTGCGATGAATCCTTTTAATGCTAATCTAAATTCCTTCTCATATTTTATTAGCTCTTTTTTTGACACCGGGGAATGTGTATACTTATTAAAGGAAATAAAGCCCTGATAAACCTGATCTTTCATCTGATAGCGCCAGTCAAAATCACCGGGAGAAAGATAACGACCATATGCATCGGTATGCATACCATAAAAACGATAGGCATATTGTTGAATAATACCTCGATTATTCAGTTCTCTGATCATACCAAGCACTTCTAAAGTATCGGCCCGTAATTTAATATCCGGTTCGATGCCCCAGGAAATCGTATCGATATTGGTGGTATCATGCGTTTGATAAATGCCAATCAATCGCTCCATATAGTCCTTGTTATACTCATCCACTCCTTTATTGTAAGGTCGTTGAATACATCTTCCATTAGGTGTATAGTAACGGGCTATAGTGAGTCTCATAGCAGAACTATCATGGAGTAAAATTTGATCTTGCACCAGGCCTTTGCCATACGTTCTTCTGCCGATAATTTCTCCCCTGCCCCAGTCCTGAACAGCACCAGAGAGGATTTCACTGGCTGAAGCAGTTCCTTCATTTACAAGAAGTACTAAGTCTCCGGATTCGAAGAGACCTTTTCTTTTAGCGTAAAAATTCTTTCTCGGGTACGAACGGCCTTCAGTATAAACAATGAGTTTGTCATCGTTGAGCAGTTCATCCGCTATATCGGTTGCTGCGTCTAAATATCCTCCACCATTATCGCGTAAATCAATAATTAATTTTTTCATTCCCAAGGTATCGAGATCCTCAAGAGCATCATGAAATTCGTTTGCGGTGTTGCCTCCAAACTGACTTATGCGTATATAAGCGATGCTGTCGTCAACCATATAATGAGCTAAAATACTACTGACTTCAACCCGATCTCGGATGATATTATAATGAATCAATGTGTCACTAGTGAATCTTTGAATCCCGACCAAAACCGCTGAGTTTTTTGGCCCTTTCAATAATCGAACAACATCAGCATTAGATATCTTCCTACCAGCAACCAAGGAGTCGTTGATGGTGATAATTTTATCCCCGCTTAAAATCCCCAGTGCTTCAGAAGGACCTCCTTTAAGGGTTGATACAACAATAATGGTATCATCAAGTATATTAAACTCAATACCGATTCCTTCGAAATCTCCTCGCAAAGATTCATTCACATCTCGCAGAATATTGGCAGGTATATAGGCAGAATGCGGGTCAAGATCATTAAATATTTCATCAATGGCATCCTGATAAATTTTATCAATATCCACGGTATCCACATAGCGATAGCGGATATAATTCAGAATTTCGTCCACCTTATCTGTTCCGACTCTATAAGCGAAGGAAGTTTTTTGATGTGAACGACCACGAATAACGAATCCCAGCAGAACTCCGATCACCAAAACAATAGAAAACATGAATGGATAAAATGCATTTCGCTTCATAAGCTATTTTTTCTCTGATTATTAATTACGCTGCAAATAAAATGAATTAAGCTGTATTAGTTTTCAGCTTAACAGAAATTAAAGAATCTGATGATCAAAACAAGGGTCATTCAGCCTTCAATTCCTGCACTTTGTCTTCAAACCGTACCCCCAATTCTGACAGTTCAGCCAATACGGGAGCATATATTTCAGGAATAACAGGAATATGAACTCCGCGTAATTTCAATTGATCCTGTAAGGTCAATTTCACAAAAATTCCGATTGGTAATCCCACCAATTTCGACATGGCTGTGTGCACCGAATCTTCACCATACATTTTCATGGTAGAAGAAAGCCGAAATTGCTTGCCATTCTTTTCGTAATCAAATTGATGTTGCATAACAATTAAATCCTTGTCATCAGGCTGAAGCTTCCATTTTTTTTGTAATAAATTCTGCAGAATTACAGCAGGTGATGCATTTTTTACTTCAATTGGAGTTTTTTCAAAAATCCCCAACCATTCGAGTTTTTCTATGACAGGGTCGCTGCGATCAATGCGCAGGAAATCAGCCAGATGATTTCGTAAATTATACCCTGCCGGATATTGCTTAAAAACACCTCGCAAATAGGATTCAAGCAATTCTCTGTAGGTCATCAATTCTGAGTCAATAATCGGATATGTATCATCCGTCCAACCCAGCTTTACTAATGCATTCCATGCCCGGCAATATCCGGGATAGCGCAAAGTATATCGTATCAAAGTGGGTATGTCTTCGAGATGATACAAGGTTTTATAAAGCAATGAATCGCGGTTAACATACGCTTCGAGTTTTCCAATTCCATCCACCCGAATTTCATCGAGTCTTTGAAAAACACGGTTATATGGAATGTACTTGTATTTTCCTTCGCTTATATATTGAGCCGTTCCCTGACCTGCCAGCACCACATTTCGTGGATTCCATGTAAACTTGTAATTCCAGGGGTTATCCGCTAAGTTCTCTTTGGAAACCAATCCACCTGTATAAGACCTGAAAGCGATAATTTTGCAATTATCTGCCCTTAAAGCATCAATCTTTTCCATGGCCGACATGTGATCGATCCCCGGATCAAGGCCCATCTCCCCAACCATCACGATGGCAGCCTTTCGGGCCTCACGATCTAGGCCGTACATTTCTTGTGATAAGTAGGACGCAGTGACAATATGTTTTTTGTAAGTCAAACAATCCTTGACTACTAAATAATGAAGGTTTACCGGAAGCAGGGAAACGACAATATCCGCTTCCTGAATCAGCTCTCTTCGCTTTTTGGTATTGCTTATATTTAATTGAACGGCTCTTCCATTACCTGAGTGCCCTACCTTTTCTTTGGCTAATTCTTCATCAAAATCAGCTACGGTTACAAACCAGTCATTTTTAGCGGCTTCATTTAACAAATAATCAATAAGTGCTGTTGCTGCTCTGCCGGCACCAAGAATCAATATTTTTTGCTTCATAGTTACGCAATGATTAGAAAAGCGAAAATAGACATCTGCGGACTATCGCAAAAGATAAATTGTACTAAATTGTGCGTAATTTTAGATAATCATTAATTAGCTTCAAAAAGATTTTAAATTGCTTCTTTATGAAAAAGAGAACAATCAGTTTCGAGTATATAGAGCATGATTCGTATGAAGAACTCAATAATACAGACCGCTTATTGTTGAACCGAGCCCGTGAAGCATTAAGAACCAGCTATTCGCCATATTCCGGGTTTAGAGTAGGTGCTGCTGTATTGCTTGAAGATGGCAAAATTGTAACAGGCAGCAATCAGGAAAATGCATCGTTCCCAAACGGCATATGTGGAGAAAGAACGGCTATCTATACTGCACGCACTCAATACCCTGATTTGAAAATTATTGCGCTTGCTATAGCCAATAGTAAGCAAAAGGGAATTACGCTTAAAGCGGCAGCCCCATGTGGGCAATGTCGACAGGCATTGTTGGAATATGAACAATTATTTAACAAAGCGATCAGACTCATCCTCTCCGGTGATCAAGGCAAAATTTTATTAGTTAATAGCATAAAAGATCTTCTACCCCTTGGATTTAGTGCTGATTTTCTTTAATTTTTTGTTGCTGAACATCGAAAAATGCTAATTTTACCTAAAATCTAAAAGCATGAAAAAATTGGCATCAGTGGCAAATATCGAACTTGAGTCTAGATACGGTGCCCATAATTATCATCCGCTACCTGTTGTTCTTGAACGGGGAGAAGGGGTGTTTGTCTGGGATATGGATGGTAGAAAATACTATGATTTCCTATCTGCCTACTCTGCCGTAAATCAAGGTCATTGTCATCCAAGAATTATACGGGCAATGGTTGAACAGGCTGAAAAGCTTACCCTCACTTCAAGGGCATTTTATAATGATCAGTTAGGTCCATTTTCAGAATACCTAAGCAGTCTTTTCGGATATGATAAAATGCTTCCGATGAATACGGGCGCAGAAGCTGTAGAAACAGCTATTAAGCTTTGCAGGCGCTGGGGGTACGATAAGAAAGGAATTAAAGATAATGAGGCTAAGATTATTGTTTGCGAAAACAATTTCCATGGCAGAACGACTACTATCATCAGTTTTTCAAATGACAACGACAGTCATAGAGGATTTGGTCCATTTACACCCGGATTTGTCTCAGTTCCATACAACGATTTGACTGCCTTACAAACGGCACTGAGGGATAACAATATTGTTGGCTTTTTAGTTGAACCCATTCAGGGTGAAGCAGGGGTTATTGTTCCCGATGATGGATATCTAAGTGCTGCTTTTGAAATGTGTCGCACCCACAATGTTCTGTTTATGGCCGATGAGATACAAACAGGGTTGGCCCGAACCGGCAGAATGTTGGCCTGCGATTATGAAGATGTCCAGCCGGATATCTTAATTCTCGGTAAAGCCCTGTCGGGTGGTGCTATGCCTGTATCTGCCGTGCTGACAGATGATGAGATCATGCTCACCATTAAACCGGGCGAACATGGTTCTACTTATGGTGGGAATCCATTGGCTTGCCATGTATCGATGGAGGCAATGCAAGTTTTAATTGACGAACGTCTGGCAGAGAATGCTTTTAAATTAGGTATAATATTCAGGCAGGAACTGCAAAAATTGAAGGGTAACAGAATATTGGATGTGAGAGGTAAAGGTTTGCTAAATGCTATCACTATTAAAAATGAACCCGGTAAAACTGCCTGGGATGTTTGTCTGAAATTGATGGACAAAGGGCTCTTAGCTAAACCAACTCATGGCGATAAAATCCGTTTTGCACCTCCCCTTGTAATCAATGTTGCGCAACTTGAAGCCTGTATTGACATTATCAGGGATGTGATTTTGGGAATAGATTAATCTTTGACGCCAAAACTTTGGCTTAACAGGTATTATTAATATTGCTTCCAATCTATTCAGCACCTTAGCAAAATATTTATCGCTTTATCTCTATTTTTTCTACCTTTAGCTTAAATGTGATAAATTTTAAGCCATGAGACCTACGTTAATATTGCCCTTTTTATTGATTTCGCTTCCGTTTAGTTCATTGGGTCAGATTACTGTAATGCCTGCTGATTTGCCACAGGCTATTATATCTGGTTCAGATAGCCCAAATAGACAAAGCAGGAGTACTTCTGAAACCTGCACAGATATAGTCACTTATCCGCAAGCTAAAAACTCAGGAAGTTTTCAGGGTCTGATAGTGAATCCCAATTCATCGGCTGCTTCTCTTGGTCAATGGTACGATGCACCTCAGCCTGTTATTATTAGTGGCTTTGATTTATTTGCATGGCAGGATGACCCGCTGTCAAATCAACCGGTAACGGTTGCCTGCAACTTATATAAAGCCGGATCCAACTATTTCCCCGTAGGAGCTCCTTTGGCAAGTGCCACAGTAACTATTGATACCAATTTTGGAAATGGAAACCTGCAAACAGATTTAAAATATACAGCTACTTTCCCTTCACCGGTAGCAGTAAATTTCCCGTATATTTTAATGGTGGAGTCAAGCAGCAGTATCTCCATAGCCATGATCACCAATGATTGGCATACCGGTTCGGGCGATTTGGAAAATCTGGCGATTGCCAAACTAGGTTCTACCTGGTATCGCGGGCTTAGTATCACGGTCGGTTCGGTAACATTTGATAGTGATGTATTGGTTCACCCTTATGTGAGCTATGATTTGCTAACTGATTTTTCAAAAGACAAAACCTGCATAAATACTGGCGATACGGTTCATTTTCAGAACCAATGTTCCCCCATTTATAAAAGCCGTTTTTACAACCGCTTTGTTTTCAATGATCCGGCAAATAGTCCCGATATGTCTTATGAGTGGGATTTTGGTGATGGCTCTGCAAAAATGAATGCTGAAAATATTCAGCATGCCTATTCACCAAAGGGGAAATATATCATCCACTTACAAACATTGATGAATGCATGGAGTCATAATTGCGAGAGTGAAATTATTGACTCAGTTGATCAGGTTCCCGTAGCTGATTTTGAATGGGGTAATTTTAATTTGGTAAAAAACTTTTTCAACACATCTCAGGGGGTAGATCATGTGCTTTGGGACTTTGGGGATGGTAATTCAACCACACAATTAAATCCTGTTTATTCTTTCAATGACTTTGGAAGTCATCAGGTTAGGCTCATTGTTTATAATGCATGCAGCAACGATACCATTAGTAAGGAAGTTATGGCTTATCCTACCGGATTTAGTAATCTTACTGACCAAAAGCAAGTTGACATCTACCCGGTACCGGCAGACGACTATCTGACATTAAATATACCGGAAGAGTTTCTGCAAAACGCACGTGTAATAGTATATGACTTGAGTGGTAAAATGTGGATTAATAAAAATATAATCGCCTGTCAGCAATGCAATCGATTAGATACGAAATCACTGGCCTCCGGGATGTATCAAATAACCCTTAGCAATAAAATAAAGACTTGCAGCAAACTATTCACCATTACCCGTTAGTCTGGCAGTTTAAAGCCATTTGATGTAAACTCGGCAAGTCTTAGTGCAATCTCAGGCTCATGTAAAGCAAGAATACGGGCAGCAAATATGGCTGCATTTCTTGCTCCAGCCTTACCAACAGCCATGGTGGCTACCGGAATACCGGCCGGCATCTGCACGATCGAATATAGGGCATCCAGCCCACCGGGTAAACCTCCTTCGAGAGGCACACCAATAACAGGCAAAGTCGTTTTTGCAGCTACCACACCGGGCAGTGCGGCAGCCATACCTGCTGCGGCAACAATACATGCGTAATCATTTTCAGCAGCTGATGATGCCAATGAATCAACCTTATCAGGATTCCTGTGAGCTGACGCGACTTCTATGTTTGACTGAATTTTGAAATACTCAAGATACCTGATACATTCCTGCATTATGGCTTCATCCGAAACCGAACCAATCAAAATCAATACTTTTTTCATACGCTGATTTTTAGCAAAAATAAGGATATGCCACTGATCATAATTTTACGATCATGCGCAGATTCAATCTCCTTGAAGTTAAATGATTTTCAAAAGCATACGTATTGTTGAAATTATCTTTCACCCAGATGTGGGAAATCGTATTCTCAATTCCAAGCAGGTTAAAGACTTCAAGACTGGCCCAGATAGAATGAAAATGCCGAAGAAAACTTTTGGGAGGCAGTTCTCTGTCGGGGTCAAGAAGCAGTGCGGAGAATCCAATATCTACTCTTCTATACGGTGGGATTCTTGAAACATTTCGGAATTGCGGACTATTGGGCGGACCGAAAGGAAGGCCGGAGCCAAACAACATATTTAAGTGCATTTTAAAATTTTCGTTGCCCGGAAAATAATCCTGGAAGAGAATACCCACATTAACCCGTTGATCGGTTGGGCGCGGAATATAGCCTCTTTCAACCCAATTGGTATCTGCATCATAGTGATAATCTCCTTCAATGTCTTCTTGTGTTTGCATCAGCGAGATATTAATCCAGGATTCTGCCCCTTTAACAAATTCACCGTTCAGTCTCACATCAACCCCGGTCGCATACCCTTTCGACATATTTTTCCCGTAATAGCGTATCCGTACATCCTCCACATCATAGGGTATCAAATCCCACATCTGTTTGTAATAGGCTTCGGTTATCAGTCGGAAATCCCGATTCCAGGCTTTGAATACATAATCACTCCCCAAAACAAAATGTAAAGATTTCTGGGCTTTCACATTAGTATGAACGATGCCTTGCAAATCTCTGAGTTCGCGATAGAATGGTGCTTGCTGATACAAGCCTGCCGATGCTTTCAAGATCACATCACGCTCCCAGGCAGGTTTAAAAGAGAATTGTCCCCGGGGACTAATGAGCCACTCTTTATTTAAATCCCAGTATTGCAACCGGACACCTGCTGTCAGGTTCATGTCTGATAAGCTGTCTGGTGATAATATCCAAGTATCCTGAAAATAACCAGAATATCGATTTGAACTCAAGTTATTTTCACTTTTCAATACAGACCAGATATTGACAATGCTTGTATCGTATGGTAGCGAATAGAAGGCAGAATCAATCCGTTCCCATTCATTGAGCTTATCACTGATATTTTCATTTTGATACCTCAATCCCCATTCGAGGAAATGTTTTTCCCTGTACAAGTAGCCCTTATGCGCGATATTCGAAACCAATGCATCAAGATAATTTCTGCCATAGTTCTGAAATGTTCCGTATCCCAGACCAAAAACCCGTTGTCCAAAATTTTGCTGACCGAGATTATTCTCCACCTGATATAAAAAATAGTCACCAATTATATCAAAGGTTTCTGTTTCGAGCGAATGGTAGGTTGAGGCCATAAATTTCAACCGCAGTTTATTGCTATCGGCAGCATAAGTAGCCGACAGCCCCCCCATATAATTGCTGAATTTATCAAGTTCCTGACCCTCAAAGAAAACTTCCAGTTGTTTTACGTTATCAACCGTTCCAATGGAGCTTATCCTACTTTCAGGCACAAATTGGTATGTATTGTAAGCCACATTACCTATTGCCTGAAATTCAAGAGCCGGACTTGCTCTGAAAATCACCAGAGCCTGTGCATCCGTAAAAGAAGGTTTATAGGCACCTTTTGTATTCAGACTATTAAGTAAATACTGATTAGATTTTTGCCTGAGACCAAGAAGGTACATCCATCGGTAATCACGAGAACGGTTTTGCAGATTCAGCGAAGCCCCAAGTAAACTTACTTCTGCTGCAATTGCCAACGAATCAGGACGCTTGTATTTAACATCAAGTACTGAGGACATTTTATCTCCGTATTTAGCTTCAAAACCTCCGGATGAAAAGGAAAGTGAATGAACTAATTCGGGATTGATAAAACTTAAGCCCTCTTGCTGACCCGAGCGGATTAGCTGTGGCCGATATATTTCAAAATCGTTGACGTAGATGAGATTCTCATCAAAATTTCCACCTCTTACCGAATACTGAGAGCTCAGCTCACCACCAGCTGAACTAACCCCAAGGCCAATGGTTTTTAATATACTTTCAAAATTGCCTGAAGGAAGCGGGATAGACTCAACCTTTTTCGGATCTAGGGTAAAAACACTGATTTGATTCCGGTCTTTCTCCGATTGGACGGTAACCTCGGGAAGTTTGGTTGCTTGCTTTTTAAGGGTAACAATATATCGCAAAGTATCGCCTGCATTCACTTTTATAGTTTGATAAAATGCTTCGAATCCTACAAAAGAAAAGAACAAAGTGAAATCCCGATCGGCAGGTATTGCGAGCATGAAGTGACCTTGTTCATCGGTTGAAGTGCCATAAACCGGATTTTCGACCAGACCGAGATTTACATAAGGAATGGCTTTCCCTCGACTGTTTGAAACCTGACCACTAATCCATCCCATTTGCTGAGAGAATGCAGTATATGCTGTAAGGGAAATTAATAGAAAAAGGAAGGCGATTTTTCGCATATCGGCAAGGTAACGGATTATCAGGGTTTCAGATTATCAGGATAAATATTTTTTAAAGATTTTATCATCTCGATAGCATTATCTGCTCTAAATATACTGCTGCCTGCCACTAATATATCTGCACCAGCATCAAGCAACTGTTTCGCATTAGTTAATGTTACACCTCCATCTACTTCAATCAAAGTATTCAAAGCATCCTTTTCCAATAACTGTTTTAGTTGTTTTACTTTATCGAATGTGGATTGTTTGAAAGATTGACCGCCAAATCCCGGATTTACCGACATAATGAGCACCATGTCGATCTGATTTAGATAGGGTCTGATCGAACTTAAAGGAGTATCGGGATTGAGGGCAAGAGCCGCTTTCAGACCGCAAGCATGCATCTTTTTAATATCTTCTTGCAGATTTTGACTTGCTTCTGCATGTATGGTCAGCCTATCAGCTCCGGCATCGGCAAATCGTTTAATCCATTGCCCCGGATGCTCTATCATAATATGAACATCAAGTACTAATTTACTGTAAGTCCGGATAGCCATTATGTCGGGAAATCCGATTGATATATTGGGGACAAAATGCCCGTCCATCACATCTACATGTATCCAATCAGCCACTGAATTATTGAGCATCTCAACTTCTTCTCCCAGACGGGAAAAATCAGCTGCAAGAATCGAAGGGGCTATCAGATGCTGTTTCATGGCACAAAAATACATTTCCACATTAAATATCAGAGAAGCCTTTTTGTACGAATTGATTTGATAACTTTCTGCAAATCCTCCGGAGTATCTACTGAAATATTACCAGCCTTGGTTTCGCTCAAGTAAATTGAGTATCCATTTTCCATCCAGCGCAATTGTTCCAGCTTTTCGCTTCGCTCTAAGTGACCCGGTTTGAGATGTACAATTTTCTCCAGAATCCCTAACTTATAAGCGTACATTCCTATATGCTCGAAATATCTGGCTGCTTTTTTTTCACGGGGAAAAGGAATGGGAGATCGACTAAATAATAGGGCTCGGTTCTGATGGTCAAAAACCACTTTAATATTGTTTGGATTATTAATGATGGCTTTATTGCTAATTGGTGTACACAAAGTTGCCAGATCGACCTCCGGTTTTGAAATTAGCTTGGCAAGCAAATCAATCTGAGCTGCCTGAATGAGTGGTTCATCACCCTGAATATTGATAAGGGCATCAAATGGCTGGTCTATCAGGTTCAGCGCTTCATAACATCTTTCTGTTCCGGTTTCATGCAAGCTTGATGTCAAAATAGCCTTTCCTCCAAAATCCAAAACTGCTTGATAAATACCCTGATGATCTGTTGCCACATACAGATCGGTCAGTAAAGAAGATTCCAAAGCTCCGCTATAAACCCATTCAATCATGGGATGGCCATTTATTTGTGCCAGTGGTTTTCCGGGAAAACGACTTGAATTAAAGCGGGCAGGTATAATTCCTAGAATTTTCAATTGCTACTATTTTTTACGAAACTAAGATTTTCAACAAAAAGAACAACATCATCGGGTTAAGGCTGAATAAAAATTCTAACTTTGTATCCCGTATCGAACATACCTAATCTCATGAGCAAATATATTTTCGTTACGGGCGGTGTTACTTCATCCTTAGGCAAAGGCATCGTTTCGGCATCCCTTGGCAAATTACTCAGCGCAAGAGGATATTCTGTAACCATCCAGAAATTTGATCCTTATATTAATGTTGATCCGGGAACACTGAATCCGTATGAACATGGTGAATGTTATGTTACAGAAGATGGGGCAGAAACCGACCTCGACCTGGGACATTATGAACGCTTCCTGAACAAACCCATGTCTAAGCGAAACAATGTGACTACGGGAAAAATCTATCAAACAGTTATTAATAAAGAAAGAGAAGGAGCCTATTTAGGAAAAACCGTTCAAGTAGTGCCTCATATTACCGATGAAATTCAACGCAGGATGATGCTATTGGGTGAAAATGATGATTACGATATTATCATCACAGAAATTGGTGGCACGGTGGGCGATATTGAATCACAGCCATTTCTGGAAGCCTTCAGACAGTTGAGATGGAAACTGGGCAAATCCAATTGCATCAATATCCACCTGACCTTGATTCCTTTCCTGGAAACAAGCGGAGAATTAAAAACCAAACCAACACAGCACTCAGTAAAAGAACTGCTGGAAAATGGGATACAGCCTGACATATTGGTTTGCAGAACGCACTATCGGCTGACAAAAGATGTGAAACGAAAAATAGCCTTGTTTTGTAATGTAAAAATCAATGCCGTCATTGAGGCCATCGATTTACCTAATATTTATGAAGTACCTCTGGTGCTACATGAAGAAGAACTCGATAAAATTGTTTTAAGCAAATTTAAATTGTCTGGAGGCAAAGAGCCCGATCTCGAAGATTGGAAATCATTTGTTAACCAGATTAAATGTCCGCAATTTGAAGTTAATATCGGCCTGATTGGTAAATATGTTGAACTGCATGATGCCTATAAATCTATTCACGAATCCTTTATTCATGCAGGAGCTGTAAATAAATGCAAGGTAAATATCCACTACATACAATCTGATAACCTAACAAGAGAAAATACGATTAAACATCTTAAAAATCTGGATGCTGTACTGGTGGCACCCGGTTTTGGCTATCGAGGGGTGGAAGGTAAACTGGAAGGTATCCGCTATGTACGGGAACATAATATTCCTTTTTTCGGTATTTGCCTTGGCATGCAATGTGCCGTTGTGGAAATAGCCAGAAACGTATTGAATTATAAGAACGCCAATTCAACAGAAATGGACCGGAACTCATCTTATCCGGTTATTGATTTAATGGAAGATCAAAAAATGATTGTTAAAAAAGGTGGAACCATGCGTCTGGGTGCTTATAAGTGTGGTTTAGAAGAAGAATCGAAAGTGGCCAAGATATATCAATCGCTAAAAATTAGTGAAAGACACCGGCATCGCTATGAATTTAATAACGATTATCTGGCTGATTTTGAAAAAATAGGTTTTAATGCTACAGGCATTAACCCGGGAAGCAAGCTAGTGGAAATTATGGAATTACAAAATCACCCCTGGTTCATTGGAGTTCAGTTTCATCCGGAATTAAAGAGTACGGTAGCTAATCCTCACCCCTTGTTTGTCAGTTTTGTAAAAGCCGCCATGGATTATCACAACAGCAAGAAAGCTACAAAAGAAAGCAGGTCTGCAAAATTACTTCCTAATGCTTAATTTTGCAGCACTTTTAAAGTCACTCAAGCACAAACTTTTACATGGATAGGAATACCGTTGTTGGATTTATACTGATTTTCGCGCTCGTCATCGTTTATTCAATTTACAATCAGCGTAAAACTGAATCTTTTAATGAAGAACAAAAACACGTTCAGGACTCTATTGCACTCGTTGATTCAATAGCCGCATTATCGGCTATACCGGATTTGGATTCTGCCGATAACCAAACAATCAATCATGCCCCAGTCAATAATGACCCGGTAATCGCTGATGATGATAATGATTCAAGTTTAATTGACACAAGTGCAATGGGCAGTTTTGCTTCACTTATGCTGGGCGATACCGAAACTTATTTATTCGAGAATGACTTGATGAAGCTTAATTTTTCGAATAAAGGAGCCACCATATCCAGTATTGAGCTGAAAGATTATAAAACATTTAATCAGGAACCACTTATTTTGTTTAATCCGGGTGAGAATAAATTAGGGCTGGCATTCTACGATAATAAACGGCACTATGTTCATACTGATTCCTTGTACTTTACCCCGAAAAATATTGTCAGTAAGGTAAGTGGTATTGATACCGTTGAGCTTGTTTTCAGAGCTGCCGTATCAGACGACCAGTATATCGAGTATGCTTACCGCATCTCAGGAAGTTCTTCGATGATTGACTTTTCGATCAGCTTTCACAATATGGAAACTGTGCTATCGGACAAACAACCTAGCATTACACTCAATTGGGCGACTAAACTGAATGTGCTTGAACGAGATTTGAAGGCAGAGCAAAAACACTCGACTATTTATTATGGTATGCCCGATAATGACGTTGATTATTTATCCGAATCAAAAGAATATAGCGGGCAGGATGCCAAACAGATAAAGTATGACCTGAGATGGGTGAGCTATAAACAGAAATTTTTTAATACAACCCTGATAAGCGATAATGCTTTCAAATCGGGAAGAGTTGAGATGACAGCACCCGATTCAGGTAGCATCGCCAAAGATCTTAGGAGCACCTTATACCTGCCATTCAGTAAAAAAGCAAACATCAGTTACCCGATGCATCTGTATGTTGGCCCCAATGAATACTACACGCTTAAAAAATTAGATATTGGCCTTGATAAGCTTGTACCAATGGGCTCATCTATTCTCGGCTTCATCAACAAAAGATTCATCCTCCCAGTCTTTACATTTTTTGAAAAATTTACCGGTAACTATGGGTTAATTATTCTGTTGCTTTCCATTTTCATCAAGCTGATATTAACACCTCTTACCTTTAAATCATACAAATCTCAGGCGAAGATGAAAGTGATAAAACCTGAGGTAGATGCACTGAAAGAGAAATACCAAGGCGACACAAAGAAATTTCAAATGGAACAAATGAAGCTTTATCGCAAAGCAGGGGTTAATGTCCTGGGCGGTTGCCTTCCTATGTTGCTCCAATTCCCCATTCTGATTTCCATGTATCGTTTTTTCCCCGGAGCTTTCAATCTTAGACAGGAAGGATTTTTATGGGTTACTGACTTCACAACTTATGACTCGGTTTATCATTTTGCTACTGCCCTTCCATTTTATGGCGATCATATAAGTTTGTTCACTATCCTGATGACTATTTCGTCCATTTTATATGCCCGCATGAACAGTCAGCTAACAGGTGCAACAGGTCAAATGAAGATGTTCCAATATTTCTTCCCTATTATGTTATTGTTTATCTTCAATAGTTTTTCAGCAGCTTTGACTTACTATTACTTCCTTTATAATATATTAACCTTCGCACAAACCTGGTTTATACAGCGATTCGTCATTGATGAAGCGACCATTAGAGCGCAGATGGAAAGAAATAAAACCAAGCCGAAGAAAGTCGGGAGATTAGCTAAGATTCAGAAAAGAATGGAAGAGGTACAACGCCAGCAAAATAATTCCAGAAAGAAAAAATAGTCAATCTTTTTATTCATACTTGTTGATTTGGGATTCGCATCGCATTGATAGTTTTTCTACCTTTATTGCTTTGCCTTTATTAATTTTAAACAAACTTTTGATTATGAGAAAACGCATACTCTTTGCAATTGGCCTTTGTCTGCCACTTTTAAGCATAGGACAATATTCACCTAACTTTGAAATCAGGGCTATTCAGAAATCTTCTGATGCCCTACCCTACAATTTACCATTCGAGCAAACGCAAGCCGGAAATATGGCTTTGCCTGTTCATCATGGAAATATTCGGGCAGGTGTTGCAGGAACCGTAATTGGTACTACAACTTATGACTTACAAAGCAATTCTGCTACTCCAGGTAGGATCGTTCAAGGCACTAATAATACGCTGGCAGTAAGCTGGACAGGTTCAACTTTACTGTCCGGTGGCTGGCCCGATCGGGGTACTTTTTATGCCTGGTTTGACGGAACAAATTGGTCTGCTCCACCAACTTCTGCTATAGAGAGCATCAGAACCGGTTGGCCGGCCAACATGATATTATCAGATAGCACTGGCGGGTTAAAAGAGTTTATTGTATCGCACGACCCTTCTGCATCAGCCTATAATCTGGTCTTTATGGATCGTCCCGTAGCAGGAACAGGTGCATGGACCACGAATGCTGCTCCTACTTTTAAAGGTATTTGGCCGAGAGCTGTTTCAGGAGGTGCCAATGGAGCTACCATCCACCTGATCAATGCCAACGCTTGTGATGCAGGATGCAATAACTACACGCTTTATTCACGCTCACAAGATGGAGGCACAACCTGGGATATTCATCAAATGAAATTGCCTGGAATAGATACAGCAAATTGCTATAATGCCATGGGCGGAGATGCTTACGCGATAACGGCCAGAGGAAATACCGTTGCCGTGGTGACCGGTAACAGCAATAATACCTTAAGAATGTGGAAATCTACCGACAATGGAACGACCTGGACGGCTAACGTCATCATGACTTTACCCCTTTGTGGTTTTGATGGAACAAGCATCACCGATACCGTTCCAACAGATGGTGTTGCCGATACCTTATACACTAATGACGGTGCTTATGACCTGGTGATTGATAATCAGGGAATGGTTCATGTTTGGTTTGGCTTAGTCCGTATTCTGGATACAGATCCGGCAGCTGGCTGGTCTTTCTTTCCAGGTACAAACGGACTTCTTTACTGGAATGAAGGTATGGGTGCCAATAACCTGATGACGGTAGGTTATTGTCCGGATATTGATGGTGACGGTACTTTAGCAGGTATTGGCGCAGACCTGCCAAATTATGGTGTTGGTTTGGCTTCTATGCCTGCAGCTACGATTGATACCGCAACTGGAAATATTTATTTGGTTTATGTTTCTCCAGTTGAAAACACCGATTATTTTAACGACCCAAGCGATCCGTCAGCACAATCTTTCCGCGATTTGTTTGGCATTTTCTCAACCGATGGAGGTGCTACCTGGAGCGATCCTGCCGACCTGACCAATTCAGCGGTTGATTATAAAGAAAGCGTTTTTCCATCAGTAGCAAAAATTGCCGATGGCAAAGTACATGTAGTCTGGCAAAGAGATGATGAACCCGGTCATTCACTCGAAAACACAAACCCTGACCCGGTTACTGAAAACGAAATCGTTTATAATGCTTTCGATTACACAGATTTTATTCCTGATACTACAGTAGGTATTAACGGAATTGCCACAACAAAAATCAACTTCTATCCGAATCCAAGTACCGGCAACTTCACAGCTGATCTGAGTGGTTTGGCATCGAATGATTTGCAAATCACCGTAGTTAATTTGCAGGGAGAACTGATCAGAACATGGACTCCGGAGAGCTCATTGGCGACTATTGATTTACACAATCAGGAAGCTGGTTTATATTTAATTGTGATAAAATCTGAAGGAAGAATATTAACTAACAGAGTGGTCATTAACCACTAGACTTTAAATCCTTTTCTCTATAAAAGCTCCTCCGGGAGCTTTTATAGTAATGCTCTGAGAGCTTTCAATAAGCTGATAGCTTGCTTAGCACTTTTTATATTCATTCCAGCATCACTTTGCCAAAATATCTGTGATTAACAGTATTCCATTTCACGAGGTAGAGTCCCGGTGATGAGGAGGATAGATCAATAGAAAGGGAAGAGCCGGTGGGCTGCACAATTAACCCATTGTGCATATTCATTCCTAATTCAGGAAAATATGTGACTGTATTTACTCCATCGTGAGTATACCCAAGAATCCCTGCAAATCCCATCTGTAGCCACCAATGATTTAGGAAACCCATAAGTAGCCTTTATGAAATTTGATTCCGGATTCGGCAAGGCAAGAGGGGTGTGTTGTTTTTTTCCCTCTTGAGCACCTGCCTGTCGATAGCCAGGACTGAATACCTTGGGTAAGGGCTGCAAAAGCTAACATCCAAACACAATCCTTATTGTTAAGTTTCAAACACAAGAAGAGTGGCTTAGCATACGAATTGAAAGCATGACAAGCTTTTCTTAATTTTACAGCATGAGTGAAGAAGTTTCCCGTTACGAATTACGTGGCGTATCAGCAAAAAAAGAAGCGGTTCATAAAGCCATACGAAATCTGGATAAAGGCCTGTTTCCAAATGCTTTCTGCAAAATATTACCCGATCTTGTTGGTGGAAATGCCGGGCATTGCAATGTAATGCATGCCGACACAGCCGGGACAAAAACTGCATTAGCTTATCTCTATTGGAAAGAAACGGGTGATATGTCAGTTTGGCCTGGTATTATACAAGATGCACTGGTAATGAACCTCGATGACATGGCCTGTGTGGGTATTACCGACCAAATTGTAATTTCTTCTACCATCGGGCGCAATAAACATAACATTCCAGATGACGTAGTAGGTGCTCTCATTCATGGAACAAGCCTATTTATCGAAAAGATGGCCCGACTGGGAATTCATCTTGAATTGGCCGGAGGCGAGACAGCCGATGTGGGCGATATTGTAAGAACCCTTGACGTGGGTTTTACCACCTTTGCCCGATGCAGACGCGATGAAATTATAGTTAATCAAATGCAGGCGGGCGATGTAATTGTAGGTTTTTCATCCTTCGGAAAAGCAAGTTACGAAGAGCATGAAAATTCAGGTATTGGTTCAAACGGTCTTACTTCAGCCAGACATGATGTGTTATCAAAATATCTGGCAATAAAATATCCCGAAGCCTTTGACCCCGCCACACCTGAGTCCCTTATTTTCAGTGGTAACAAAAAACTAAGTGATGCCGTTGAAGGAAGCGATCTGACGGTAGGGCAATTGCTTCTATCCCCTACCCGTACTTATCTACCGCTACTAAAAAATATTTTGAAAAAGCATCGAAAGGTCATACACGGCATGATTCACTGCACAGGGGGCGGACAAAGCAAAGTGCTGCATTTTGCCGATCAGATTCATATTGTGAAAAACAATTTATTCCCAATTCCAGCAGTCTTCCGCTTGATTCAACAAGAATCTAATGCAGCGTGGAGCGAAATGTACCGCGTGTTTAATATGGGGCATCGTCTGGAAATTTACACGGATGAGGGTAGCGCACATCTTTTGATTGAAGAAGCAGGAAAATTGAATATTGAAGCTAAGATCATCGGATATACCGAAGTAGCTGAAACAAAATTACTGACCATTACGAATGAATTCGGGAGTTGGCATTATAATAGCTAACAACAGGTCAACGATTCTTCTCCCCAGCGTTTTCCTCCACACACTGTATCAGTTTGGCATAATCAATAGGTTTTGATAATGCGCACAGGGGTTGTAACTCTTCAATGACTTCTTTTGTCAGCAAATCCGAATATCCCGACATCAGAACAAATGGGATATTTAATTTATTCTTGAGTACCCGGGCTACTTCGATACCCGATATAGATCCGGCCAGATTGATATCAAGGATAACCAAATCAGGATGATGCATTTCAACCATGCGGAGAATGATTGAGCTCTCCATACCGATATCGCAAACGTTAAAACCCGCAATTTCCAGGGCATTTTTCAGATTATGTGCAATGATGATTTCATCCTCACCAATCAAAATTTTACATTTCTTCATAAGTTAACCCGCTTAACATCAGGTAAATTTGCAATTTTTATTGTAAAAGAAGTGCCTTTACCGGCACTTGTTTTCATACTGACTTTCCCGTGCAATTGATTCTCAGCCAGATTCTTTATAATCCACATACCCATCGATTTGGTATTCCGCCAATCTACGTTATCAGGAAATCCGATACCATCATCAGACACCTTCAGCAACATACCCTTTGGTTCCAATGGTTTCAAGCTTACTTTAATATTTCCCGGTCTGCTTTCAGGGAAGGCATATTTCATGGCATTGCTTATAATTTCATTGACTACCAGTGCACAAGGAGCCGCTGCATCAATATTGACCAACACATCCTCAAGATCGAATGCCAGGTGTACTTTTTTCGCCATATGGGCATAGCCACTGGCTACGGTAGATACCATAATTTCCAGATACTCTTTGAAATTAATCTCTGAAAGATTTTTCGATTTAAGTAAACGCTCATGCACCATGGCCATAGAATATATCCGGTCTTTCGCATCCTGAAGTAAAGAGATAGCTTGTTTGTTTTCTATTTGTTGCATCTGCAAGGTTAATAAGCCTACCATTACCTGCATATTGTTTTTAGTCCGATGAAACAATTCTTTTAACAGCACCTCTTTATCGGCCAGAGAGCGTTTAAGCATTTGGTCTGCATTATACTTTTCGGTGATATCGCGGGTAACTCCCAGCAAACCGATAATTTTTCCATGTACGTCTTTATAGGGAACGCTATGTGTTTCTAACCAGCGATGCCTACCTTTCAATCCTTCCATCTCGAAAGTGAGCATCTCAGCTTCTCCCTTCAGAGTCACTTTTATAAGCATATCAGCGAAGGGTTTTTTATACGCGGGTAATGCCAGATGAATCAATTTTTTACCCGTTACCTGTTCCAATGAATCGGCTTCTATCATGTTCAGACCGGCAGGATTTATATACAGTAATTTTCCCTTCATGTCTAAAATCTTCACACATTCCGGTTCATTATTCAGTACCGATGACAGATAATTTTCACTTGCTTTGATACGTAATTGTTGTTCTTTTTTCTCTGTAATATCCTGAATGGTGCCTATCATTTTTAGCAGATTTCCAGCTTCATCAATTGTAAGCTCACCCATGCCATGAACCCAGCGTGTGATACCCGATTGCATTTTCACGATACGAAATTCTTTATCGAAAGGCTGCTTTTTGCCCAGCACATCCTCTAGCAAATAGCGTTGCATTATGTCCATGTCATCAGGATGTACAATGGACAGCCAGCCGGATATATCCTTAATAAAACCAGTTGGAATATCAAAGATTTCATCCAGCACCCCGGAACTGGTCCAAAAACCGGAAGCTATATCCACTACATAAGAACCGATACCCGCTACCTTTTGGGAAGAAATCAGGTCAGCAGTAGTTTTCCTAAGCGAGGCTTCTGCCAGTTTACGCTCGGTGATATCGCGCCAAACCACATGGAGGAATTGCTCTTCTCCATTAGGAACGGAGGTCAGAAGTGCCTCAACAGGAAATACATCTCCATTCTTTTTTTTATGCAACCACTCAAAGCGATGGCTGCCGTTCTTATAAGCTGTGGCCATCATTTCATCGGCCTTCTCAACAGAATTTCTGCCATCTGCCTGAAGGGATGGTGAAAGTTTTGAAGGATGAACACCCAGAAATTCTGTACGGGTCTTATAGCCAAGCATCTCTACGGTTGCCTCATTGCAATCAACGAAAGTATTCCCTTCAATGATGAGCAAGGCATCAGCAGATTGTTCAAAGAGTGATCTGTATTTCTGCTCGCTTTCGTTAAGCTTATCTTCTGCCTGCTTGTTCGCAGTAATATTTCGACCATTTACCACAAATCCCAAAATTTCATGATCCCTTCCGTAATGGGGATAATAATGAATATTCATGTAGCAATGGCCGGTTTTCGGAAAATCGAACCATTCCTTGAATTCAACCAGCTCCCCGCTAAGACAGCGTTCTGCATAGGGCAGAATAACTTGCTTAAAAAAGGCCTCGCCAAAAACGGCTGTAACTGTTTTCCCTATAATCTCATCTTGCCTCAGGCCAAAAGCAGACCGGTAGGCATCATTAGCAGCGAGGTAATGATAGTCGGTACTCAAATAAGCCATCATATCGGAAGAAGATGATACAATATGGAAGTATTGATTAAGTATGTTCTCTGTCTTCTCATGCACAATAGCCATCATACGCCCGTCAGGCAATTTTTTCCCTGTGATGAGGACCGGCAATAATGAACCCGCTTTGCACAGGAGAGTCCGCTCTGATGATATAGTATGTCCCATCTGCATTTCCTTCCTCATGGCAGCTTGCTTTTTCAGCTCTTCTTTGGGAACCAGGTCTTTCATATTCAGGGATAAAAGCTCTTTGCGCGTATAGCCGAGCATCTTCAAAGCTTTTTTGTTAACATCAATATATTGACCCTCTTTATCGGTTATGAGTATTCCGTCTCCCGCAGCATCAAACAGTTCGTGGTATTTTTTTTCGCTGTTTTCGAGGGCTTGCTGAGCGGCTAACTCTGCAGTGACATCACGAAAGGTACAATAGGTTTGTTTAAAATGACCATGATCATCATAGGCAATGAGGCCATATAATTGTATTTCAACCGGGCTGCCGTTTTTCCTGATCATCGTAAACAGCACTCCATCCACATGTCCCCGCTTTTTGAAAGCCGGGAAGTTTTCTTGCAAAACGGGGATTGATTCAGGAGCCATAAAGTTGCCTATCCATTGACCAATAATCTCTTCTTCCTTATAGCCCAATAGGCTACACCAGATAGGATTGACCGAAATAATATTTCCCTCAGCATCAAGCGAATGATAGGCTAAAGGACTGTTGGAATATAATCGTTTAAACCATTCTTCGTTTTTCTGTAGCTTCAGCTTGTCTTGCATCAGTGCGCTAACATTATACAGCAGACCTTCCAATTGTTTGCTTTGATTGAAATCCAGACTGAGTTCATACCAAAGGCTATGACCTTTTTTGTGAACCATTTGCAGGCTTAAGGCATCAGGCATCCCGGTATGCTTTTCAAATGCAGCCAAATATTTTGTAACCTTTTCTTGGTCATCCGGATGAATAAAATTTGTCATCCGTTTGCCAAGACTTTTGTTTATCGAATGACCGGTTTGAGTTTCCCATGCAGGGCTAAGCTCAATCAATAAACCCTTCGTGCTGCAGACGAAAAGGATGTGATTTTTTTCAAGTATTGTAGTGATTCCGTTTTCCATTTTAACAAGAGAAACTTCAATTACATGAATACAAAGGGGAGGTTTAATTGCTTATCTTAGCGCAAAATATGATAATATGCTGCATGCTCACAATAGAAAGCATAGAATTACAAAAAAAATCATAAATAAACAATGATTTTTTAAAACTCAGATAATTCCTACATGTTTACTATGCTTTAGTAGCAGCTTATTTCAGGTTGCTCAATAAATAAAGTATGAAAAGGGTATGTTGCCAAACGAGCGCGTTTATGCGCTTAACTCAAGGTGTTCAATAATCATTTGAATGATGGTATGTACATTGACCGGTTTATTGAAAATTCTGACAGGCATTGTGGCCGCTGCCCGATTTAAAGTAGGCTCATCAATGAATCCGGACACATAAGCCATGGGGATTTGGTATTCTTTGGCTATCTCCCTGGACAGTTCTATGCCATCAAGGTGGTTGTTTAGTTTGATATCCATGAGGATAAAATCAGGTGTCTTTTCCCTGATTATTTTAAGGGTTTCTTTTACATTAGTGGCTATAGAACAATCAGTAAATGAAAAACTGGATAGTTGGTATTGCAATGACTTTGCAATAATCACTTCATCATCAACAATTAAAATACGTGTTTTTTTCATAAAGCAACTTGTAAAGATTCAATAGTCAGCTATCTCAAGCACACATTTTGTTATGGAAAGATACGATAAAAAAAAAACAAAACAAAGCATATTTAATTTTATTTGTAACTTAAACATAATATTTATCAAAGCAGGTTTTGAGAAAAAGTTCAGTTTTGCGATGTTTAATGCTTAATAGATACTTCTACATGTTCCGTTTTAATGATATCTGCAAGTGTTGCTTTATCTATATGTCCTGTTAAGAAGGCAAAGGGAATTCCGTATTTTGGCTTAATCATTTAAGCCGCATAAATATGGAAACACGTAATGCGAGACAGAGGGTTTTATTTTAGCAACATCAAATCGTCAAGTCCAATCAGGCGCGAAGCCACAAAGCCTTCGGCATAGCGCACCCCGATGGGGCGGCCATACTCCAAAGCACGGGCTTTCAATGCATCGAGGTAACCGGGGATGGAGATAGGTGTTTCGGGTTCATCCGAAGCAGGATTAAAGAACTGCGATTTGAAGCATTGAACGGCTTTCATTTTCTGTTCAAAGAAATCGCTGATATCAAGTGCAATATTGGGCATATGATACTGATCCTGAATATAATGCAACAATAAATGGGTTCGCCAGGGTTTTTGCTCGCGGGCGTGCCATGCTGATTCCACTTTTTGTAATCCTGCCAGAAACACGGCCTTTTTCACCAAAGCTGCTGCGCGGCCATGATCAGGATGCCGGTCGCTGAGAGCCGGAGCTAAAATAATTTTAGGTTGAAAAAAACGAATATGCGATACTATTTCAAGGACATGCACTTCGTCATCGGGAAAAAAACCATCGCGCATTTCCAGATTGAGGCGCTCGGTGATACCCAGCACATCGGCAGCAGCACGGGCTTCAAGCAAACGGATATCTGCATTGCCACGGGTTCCTAATTCACCCCGTGTAAGATCAACAATAGCAGCCGAATAACCTGCTGCAAGATGTTTTAGCAGGGTTCCTCCACAGCCGAGTTCAACATCATCGGGATGGGCGCCTATGGCAAGAATATCAACGGTCATGTTTGGTATTTTTTAGGAAATCCCTATCTCACTCAAATAGCGTTCGGCATCAAGGGCAGCCATGCAGCCGGTGCCGGCTGCGGTAACGGCCTGACGATAGTGTCTGTCGGCCACATCACCGGCAGCAAACACACCGGCAATATTGGTCTTGCTGCTGCCCGCTTGCAATTTCAGGTAACCAAGTTCATCCATATCGAGCCAGTTTTTAAAAATATCGGTATTAGGTTTATGCCCGATAGCCACGAAAAAGCCCGTAATGGCGATTTCGGATTTCAGGCCTGTCTTATTGTCAATCAAACGGGCTCCTTCAACAACTTGTTCGCCCAGCACTTCCTCTGTAGAAGTATTCCAATGCACTTCAATATTTTTTGCTTCAAACACTCTTTGTTGCATAATTTGGCTTGCCCTCAATTCATCACGCCTCACCAGCATATGCACTTTATTACAGATTTTGGAAAGATAGAGGGCTTCCTCGGCAGCCGTATCACCACCTCCAACAAGGGCAACATCCTGCCCTTTATAAAAGAAACCATCGCACACCGCACAGGCCGATACCCCACCCCCTTGCAGGCGTTTTTCAGACTCCAGGCCCAGCCATTTGGCCGAAGCTCCGGTAGAGATAATCACAGCATCGGCTTCAATCACCTTTTTCTCATCTATGGTTATTTTATGCACCGGTCCACTGAAATCGACTGATGTAGCTAATCCAAAGCGGTTATCCAGACCAAATCGCTCTGCCTGAATACGGAGGTCGTCCATCATTTTGGGACCATCAACACCTTCAGGATAACCCGGAAAATTTTCAACCTCAGTGGTCGTCATTAATTGCCCACCGGGTTCCATGCCCTGATACAGTAAAGGTTGTAAATTGGCTCTGCCAGCATAAATGGCCGCGGTGTAGCCTGCCGGCCCCGAACCGATGATCAGGCATTTTACGTGTTCTGTTTTGTTATCCATGTGTTTATTTGTTTGAGTGCTAAAGAATTAATAGTGCCTTTAGTAGCTATTATTTTTATATGATTTTGTGACTAATGGATGTAAAAATAGCAAGGATTTCTTTTGCCTCTTTCATTAGCGTTTTAATATTTTGAAAATCCGTTTTAATTAATCAAATACTTTAAGCACGTAAGTACTTCTCTTCAATAATTAATGATAATCGTATCCGTAATAGAGCCATACCCTCCCCAAACACCGAGTCCTCCATTAATGTTCCCCTTGACATAAGTAGGTGAACTGAAAGGACCATTCTGACGCTTTTGATCTTCCAGTGAACGCCAGAATTCATATTGATCCGCATCAATCACAGCCACTTTCACGATGGCTGTATCTCCTTTGCGAAACAAACCGTAGGTTTCAAAGTTGATGGCGCTTCCGCTTGGCACACCGCGCGGAATCGTTCCTCTGAGAATTTGTCCATTAGCAAAATTATCATCACGCACCGAGCCGAAATAACCCGGATAAAATGGCTCAGCATTCACTTTGGAAAAAAAGCGATAATAATTACCCAAAGTATCAGGGTCCTTAAATTGAATCCGAACTGCTGCGAGGCTATCACCATACACGGCATCGGGCTCGAACCAGATAGAATCAATGGGCACATGAGGTGGTATTGTGGTAGTGGCTGTCAGCGTATCCATGGAGCTTTCTATGCGAATGGAATATGCTTTCCCTTCCTGCCCAGTCATGCTGAAATTTACATAAGCACAATAATCCTGACCCGGAGGTGGATCCTGCGTGATGCCCAGAAACTGATAAACCAATGGTTTTAAATTGGCCGGCAAGGTGGATAGACAAATTTCATCCATTAACACCGTTTGATCTCCATTTGATAAAGTAATAATGGCATCGTGTACAAAAAGGCCGGCAAAGGTATTTATATCAACCGGGCTGAAATAAGCTGCATTTTGCATGAGGATAATATAGGGAAACTGACCAGCTTCAATATGTCCTTCCACAACAATGGCTTCTTCAGGATGAGGCAAATCAAGCGTAATATCCCGCTCGCAACCCGCTACCAAAGTGGCCATCACTATTATGAAAGAAATGTATTTGATACGCTTCATGTTTAAAATTTAAAGTTCCAGGTTACAGATGGAATGATAGGAAAAATTGAAACCTGCTTGGCCTTGATGTCTAAATTACCGCTCGCCAAATCGCCCTGATTCTCAAAATAAATAAAGAACGGATTGAGATGATTATAGACATTATAAACTGAAAAGACCCAATCCGATTGCACCTTACGGTCTGTTCTTCCAGATAATGTAGCTGCCAAATCAAGCCGGTGATAGGGTTCCATTCTGAAACTGTTTCGTTGTCCGTATTGAGTAACCAGATTGCCTTCAATAAGATACCAGCCTTCGGGCATAGTGAAGGCATTGCCGGTACCATAAACAAACACAGCCCCAAAGTTCCAGCGTTCACCCAATTTATAGCTTGCTACTACCGAGAGGTCATGCCTGCGGTCATAGGTAGCAGGAAAGGATGACCCGCCATTGATATCGGGAAATATCCGTGTGGTTTTGCTCAGCGTATAGCCAATCCAACCTGTCAGTTTACCGGTATTCTTTTTAATCAGTAATTCTGTTCCGTAAGACTGACCTTTTCCAAAAACAAAACCTTCTTCGGTTTCAACATTAAATTCAGGAGTGTATCCATCCTTAAATTCAATCTGATTACTCAATGATTTGTAATAGATTTCAACAGAAGTTTCGTAGGAGTTGTTCTTGAAATTCCTGAAATAGCCAAGAGCATATTGAATGGCATTTTCGGGTTCAACGAGCAGAGAACTGGATACCCAGACATCGGTAGGCAAAGTAGTTGATGAATTTGAAACCAGATGCAAATATTGCCGCGTATAGGTAGCAGAAGTTTTTAATGAGCTGTTATTGTCAATCAGGAAACGTATGGATAATCTTGGTTCAAGTCCCTGAAAGAATTTAACATTTTCTCCCCGGGCATAATGCAGGGTATCCGTCACCACTCCTTGTATATTCTTAAGCGGATGATCGTAAGGCCCGACTTGCTGAAAAGTGCTATAGCGTAAACCGGCATTGAAACGGATGCGATGGCTGATATCGGTTTCATACAAGGCGTATGCTCCTCCTTCAAAGGCATACTTTTTCATCAGATTGGTACTGACGTCAATGCTGTCGGCAGCAGAACTGAAAGATACCGTTGTTGGGGTAAATGTGTGGAAAATGTAAGAAAGGCCAAATTTCAGTTTATGATTATTACCGAGATAATAATCAAAGTCGGTTTTGGCGCCATAATCACGGATGCCTGAACCATAGCTGAATTTGAAATTTAATTGTTCCCCTTCAGTCAGAAAATGATAGTCGTTGTAGATAAAGGAAGCATTCATAAAAAGTTTATCGCTGAAGAGATGATTCCATCGCACGGTGCTAGTGGCATTGCCCCAGGGAATATTGATTTTAAAATCGCTGGATGAAGATTTATACGTGAAGACATCCTTGCCAAAATAGCCACTGAGATAAACTCTGTCTTTGTCACTGAAACGATAATTAACCTTGGCATTGAGGTCATAGAAATAATACCCATTGCCCGCATAAGGACCGTCCTTGAGGAAAGGCCGCACCAGTACATCAGCATAAGTCCTTCGTCCGGAGAGCATATAGGATGCTTTGTTTTTTACAATCGGCCCTTGTAGTGTGATGCGGCTCGAAATTATTCCTACCCCACCCTGAGCATGAAATTGCTGGTCGTTGCCATCGAGCATTTGCACATCGAGAACTGAGGATAGCCGGCCTCCATAATTAGCAGGGATACCCCCTTTAATCAGCTTAGTATTCTTGATTGCATCGGAGTTGAAGACCGAGAAAAAGCCGAATAAATGGCCGGTATTATAGATAACGGCTTCATCCAGCAAAATCAGGTTTTGATCGGGTCCGCCACCCCGTACGTAAAGCCCCGTGTTTCCTTCGCCTGCCGATTGCACTCCGGGCAGTAATTGTATTACTTTCAGGATATCCACTTCGCCCATAAAAGCAGGGATAGATTTGATTTCCTTGATACTCAGGTGTGTGGTGCTCATCTCAGTGTTCTGTACATTTTCGTCACTGCGCTCATCGCTTATCAACACTTCATCGAGTACGTGAGAAGCAGAGTTTAAGCGTATATTTAAGCGTAAATCTGATTGTAAATCGACCGTGATTTCCTGGCTGTCATAGCCTATAAATTGAAATATTACCGTATGCTCACCACGGCTCAGATTTAAAGCATAATATCCGTAGGCATTGCAGGTAGTTCCGTTGGTAACATCATTTTTATCATAAATATTCACCCCCACCAGATCTTCACCGCTCGTGCTGTCTTTTACATAACCGCTGATGGTGTATTGCTGAGACCAAGAAAAGAGACTGCTTAAAAGAAAGGAAAGAAAAAAGAAGAATTGCTTCATAGGATGCGACTAAAATTTGTATTTCTGATGTATAATAACCGCAAAAGTATAAGAAAGGTTTTACTGCTTAACAATTTTTATGCTTTGGAAATTATCTCCGGTTTGGATATTAATAAAATACAATCCGGGAGCCAGATTTTCCACCTCTTTCAGTTTAATGGAATAATAGGTTGAGGCAGATAGTGACCATAATTGTTCAGACATCTTCCGCCCTGCCACATCGAAAATCCGGACATTGATATTTTGCTGGTAGGGAGAGAAAATAAATAATTCAATTTGATTTCGAAAAGGATTGGGATAGGCAAGCGGACTGTTTGATTGGTCGATAAAATCAAAGCTCCCTTTTGATAACAAATAATGCGCACTGGCAAAATTAGGAATGCCATAGCCCAACAATGAATCGGGCGTATTAAATTGGCTTGAACCGGCTTCAATGGCCCGAAAGATCTCTATATTGCTTTTGTCGGGATGAGCCTGCCAAAGACAAGCCGCCATACCAGCCACGATGGGGCAAGAATAGGAAGTACCGCTTCCTGTTTGAACTAAATCAGTAGAAAAGGAAGCTACTACATCATTTAGGCCCTGAGCTGCTATATTGGGTTTAATCCTTCCGGCTGCACTCGGGCCTTTTGAACTGAAAGAAGTGTATAAGCCCATCGAATCGACTGCCCCAATAGCCAGCACACTATCTCCATCGGCAGGGGTCATAATATATTGCCAGGGACTGTTGCCCTCATTTCCGGCTGAATTAATAACCAGCAAACCTTTTGATGCAGCCACATCGGCAGCACGGGCAATGATGCTTGTATTTCCATCCAGATCGGCATAGGTGTGGCTCAAAGTGCTGTCATCGAAAGTGGCATAGCCCAAGGAGGTACTGAGGATATCGGCACCGACACTGTCGGCAAATTCAGCTGCAGCCACCCAGTTATATTCTTCAATGGGCATTTCCGTGGCAGCATCTTCGGACCGTAATAAATAAAATTGAGCGTCAGGTGCTGTACCAATTAGTTTACCTTCAACATATCCCGCTATCAGCGAGAGTACATGCATACCATGGGTGTGATGAGCATACACCAGATCATCGCCATCTACAAAGTCGTGAGTTCCGAGAATTTGTCCATTGCTTTGCAGCCGCTCGAATGCTGCGAGCGTGTCTGCTCCTGCAAATCCGGCATCAATAATGGCTATGATCATGCCTTTACCGGTGAAACCCAGCTTGTGCAAATATGCACCATTCAGCATGTGTATCTGATTATACGAATCGCCATAATGTATTTCGGGATCGCTATCTAGCCATTTATCGGGTAGATTTTTCTTATGTTGTGCAGTATGGGCAGGATTAAAATGATCAACCAAGATGGTGTTTTTCACGAATATCAAAGCCTGCACTTGCGCTATCAGTAGCGGATCATTGGTTGAGATACTGGCTGCATTGAACCATTTTGAGGTGTATAAAATATGAAAGCCGAGTTGCCTTACAGACTGAACATAGGAAGCTGTTACCGGTAAATCATTTTCTTTAAGCGGGATTTGCATTCGCTGCCTGCGCTCGATGGCACGCTGAGAAAGAAATTGCTCAGGTTGCTGTATCGAATAGCCGTTGTTCAGCTTATCGCTGAATTGAATCCAGTATTTTAAGGTGTCATTTTGGGCAATAAGCAAGTTTGCAACAACGAGCAAGAGCCAGGTTCCGATGACTTTTTTCATTTCATTTAAACGATTTAATCTTCATCCTTACTATGTAGCCCCGGTTAGCTTTTTCTTCCCAGGGTACCGAACCAATGGGAATGGTGCTGCCGACAAAGCTCAGGTTGTACAATTCGCGTGAAATCAAACCTGTATTTTTTGCATAGGTAGCTGTTGACCATCTTCTTTCGAGCAGATTTTCATCGTCCACCTCTACGATGCTTACTGTTGAATCAAAATGAAGATTATTTACATCGGCCGGCATATCGACCTCCTGATACGTGTATTGCCAGTCTTTATAAAAATCGAGTGTATCGCCAGTCGGTATATAAGCATTCCCTAGCCAAGTATTGCCGGTTTCAGGAGGAAATATCAGCCGGATAAAGCGGAGATTATCTTCCACCCTTTCCACATGAGTTTGACTGAGGACGGCATACCAAACCGGCCCGATTTTCCAATTTTTACTTGAATCCGAACGCTGATAACGATTAATCCGAAAGGCATCACGCCCTTCCACATCAATAAATTTTGATTCAACCACTTCCTTCAATTCCCAATGAACCGTATCGCGTCCATTAATATAAAGCGGACTATACAGGATTGAATCAAGCTCGTATATCAAGGTGTGTCCGATTTCAAGGGGGAAATAGCTGTATTTATAGTCAATCTGAATCGTGTTCTTTTTGCAAGCAGGCAAAAGCAATATTAGCAGGAAAGCAGGAAGAAGATATTTCAATTTTATCATCATCGGTGTTGAACGGTATTTGATTTATTAGGTTACAGGTTGAAACTTTCTAAAATAACCCCTCCTCCTATTACATCATCTCCCTCATAAAACACGGCTGACTGACCCGGTGCAATACCTTGTACATGTGTATCGAAACGCACTTCCATTTGATCGTCTCTTTGATTAATGTACGACATGGCACCTGCATGATGGTAACGTATTTTTGTGACCGCTTCCCTTTTATTCTCAATAGTGGTCTGTTTTTGCAAATTCAATTTGTAAACCATCATTCCATTCCGGTTCAAATCACTTTCCCTGCCTAAAACCACCGTATTGGTAACAGGGTCAATTTTAGTAACGAAAACGGGTTCACCAAATGCCATACCGAGCCCCCTTCTTTGCCCAATAGTATAAAAGGGATATCCGTCATGTTGCCCTATTATTTTTCCTGATTCATCAATAAAATGGCCTCCTTTAACTTTTTCTTCCAGCCCCTCAACCCTTCGTCTCAGGAAACCCCGGTAGTCATTATCCGGCACAAAACAGATTTCATAGCTTTCACTTTTATCAGCGAGTTCCTGATAGCCCCAATCACGGGCTATTTGTTTGATGTCTTTTTTCAGATACTCGCCCAAAGGAAAAATCGTGCGTGAAAGACAATCTTGTGTCAGCCCCCAAAGCACATAGCTTTGGTCTTTTGTCAGATCATTCGCTTTGCTGATAAAATAACGACCATCCTGCTGATTCAATTTGGCATAATGCCCGGTAGCGATATACTCACAATCCATGGCATCGGCCCTTTTCAATAAAGCTTCCCATTTGATATGGGTATTGCAAAGCACACATGGATTGGGCGTACGCCCTGCCATGTATTCTTCCACAAAATTATCAATCACATGGTCTCCAAATTCTTCCCGTATATCGATGATGTAATGTGGAAATCCCATATCAACGGCCATCGCACGGGCATCGTTAATCGAATCGAGGCTGCAACAGCCGGTTTCCTTTTTGCTGCCTCCGGATGTTTGATAATCCCATGTTTTCATGGTGATGCCGATTACCTCGTAGCCTTCCTCATGCAACATGCGGGCAACCACACTGCTGTCGATACCACCACTCATGGCGACCAATACTCTTCCGTGCTTACTCATGGGCTTTAAATAGATTACAAAATTACAACAATCAGCTATTGCTTGTTTGAGTTCCTAATTAATGACAAATCTGCCAAAGAACCATGCCGACTGAAACCGAGATATTGAAAGAATGTTTGGTTCCTGACTGGGGGATTTCTACACAGACATCAGCCAAATCCAATACTTCATCTGAAACCCCACTGACTTCGTGGCCGAATACCAACACCTGTTTTTCATTTGGTTTTATATTAAAATCAGCCAGTGAAATGCTGCCATGGGCTTGCTCAACGCTTATTATTTTATAGCCTTCTTTTTTTAGTTTTTGAGCTGCTTCTTTGGCTGATTTTTCATAGCGCCAAGACATCGAATTTTCGGCTCCCAAGGCCGTTTTATGAATTTCACGATGAGGTGGTTTTGGGGTAATACCGCAGAGCACCATAGCCTCGATGGCAAAGGCATCGGCCGTGCGGAATACCGAACCGACATTAAACATACTGCGCACATTATCGAGCAGTATGATGATGGTTCGCCCTTTGGTATTTTTAAATTCTTCTATGCTCAGACGCCCAAGCTCATCCATACTTTTCCGTTGAAATGTCATGTATAATTTATGATTTGTAGAAAATCAAAAGCTTCGGGTGTAAAAGCCTTTGCCAAAACTGTTAAATTTGTCGGATTACAAAGCACAAAATTAGTAAACCCTGACAAAGCACTTGCCCATATCGAAAAAGAAGAAAGCTTCTAAAGTGACCCCGCTGATGCATCAGTATAAGCAGATAAAATCTAAATATCCGGATGCCATTTTGCTTTTCAGAATGGGAGATTTTTACGAAACCTTTGGTCCGGATGCTGTCATAACATCCAAGGTTTTGGGCATTGTATTGACAAAACGCTCAAACGGAGCCGCAGCTGAAGTTGATCTGGCGGGTTTCCCGCATCATGCACTCGATACCTACCTGCCCAAGCTGGTGAAGGCCGGCTATCGGGTTGCTATTTGCGATCAACTCGAAGACCCGAAGCTGACCAAAACGATTGTGAAAAGAGGTGTTACCGAATTGGTGACACCCGGCATTACGCTGAACGATCGTATCCTGGATCATAAAAGCAATAATTTTCTGGCATCGGTACATTTTGGCGATCCCATGGGTATTGCCTTGCTCGATATGTCAACCGGTGAATTTCTTACAGCTGAAGGGGATAAGGAATACATCGATAAACTATTACAAAGCTTCAGACCCGCTGAGGTTATTTTTTCCAGAAATCATCAAAAAGATTTTAAACAATTTTTCGGAACTAAGTTTTATATCTACTCGCTGGAAGACTGGATTTTTAGTTCTGAATTCGGGCATGAAAAACTCCTGACACAATTCGGGACCAGTTCATTGAAAGGCTTCGGACTGGATGGGTTGACGGCAGCAATTATTGCAGCCGGTTCCATTCTATATTATCTGGGCGAAACAGAGCATCCTAAGCGCGACCATATCACCTCCATTTCACGACTTCCACGCGATGAATATGTATGGCTTGACCGTTTTACTATCCGTAATCTTGAATTGCTCAGCAGTCCCTTTGACGGTGGCGTTCCGCTGATTAATATTCTAGACCAGAGCATCTCGCCCATGGGTTCGCGGATGATGAAGCAATGGCTGATGCTGCCCCTAAAGAATAAGGACAGCATTAAGCAGAGACTAAATATTGTTGAGTTTCTGATAAAAAACCCGGCTTTGCGCGATGTCCTTTCAGGCAAAATCAGGCAAACTGGAGATTTAGAGAGATTGGTTTCAAAAGTATCGATAGGTCGCATCAATCCCCGGGAAGTGGCCCAGTTAGGCAAAGGCTTGCAGGCTTTAGTACCGATATGTGAAGCACTGCAACAAAGTGGCCAGACCGAATTGGTACAGCTGGCGGATCAAATAAATGTTTGTGAAAAACTCGAAGAAAAAATTCAAGCTGAGTTGCAAGATGACCCACCGGTTCAGGTACAAAAAGGGGCTGTGATAGCGCGGGGCGTATCTTCCGAGCTCGATGAATTACGGGATATCATCCACCATGGAAAGGAAAAACTAATTAGCCTGCAAGACCAGGAGATTCTGAAAACTGGCATAAATACACTAAAAATCGGCTTTAATAATGTCTTCGGCTATTATCTGGAAGTGACTAATTCACACAAGAGCAAAGTTCCTGCTGATTGGATTAGGAAGCAAACCCTCGTAAATGCCGAGCGGTATATTACTCCTGAGTTGAAAGAATATGAAAGCAGGATAATGGGAGCTGAAGAAAAGATTTTGAAACTTGAGGCAGCTCTTTTTGATCATCTGGTCAATGCCATTCGTGATTATATTCCGCTGATTCAGGCAGATGCCCGCATCATAGCCCGTCTCGATTGCCTGATGTCATTTGCACATATTGCTTTAAAAAACGAATATACACGCCCACTAATTGATGAATCGCTGGACCTTGAAATTCGTGCAGGACGGCATCCGGTGATTGAGCAACAAATGCCTTCCGGTGAGCAATATGTTCCTAACGATATTTTCCTGTCGAATGAAGACCAGCAAATCATAGTTATTACCGGCCCGAATATGTCGGGAAAATCGGCTTTACTCAGGCAAACGGCCCTCATCGTTCTGATGGCTCAAATGGGCTGTTTTGTACCGGCCAAATCAGCACGAATTGGTCTGGTTGATAAAATTTTTACGCGTGTGGGTGCTTCTGATAATATCTCGTCCGGTGAATCTACCTTCATGGTAGAGATGAACGAAACAGCAAGCATCATGAATAATATTTCGGAACGCAGCCTGATTCTATTAGATGAAATTGGAAGAGGTACCAGCACTTTTGACGGCATCAGCATAGCCTGGTCGCTGGCTGAATTTCTGCATAATCATTCAGGCTTTCATCCGAAAACCCTTTTTGCTACGCATTATCATGAGTTGAATGAACTGGCCGATAAATTTCAACGCATCCGGAACTTCAATGTCTCGGTGATGGAAGCCGGACAAAAAGTTTTATTTCTCCGGACCTTAAAACCCGGAGGTAGTCAGCACAGCTTTGGTATTCATGTGGCTAAGATGGCCGGTATGCCAGCATCAATTGTTAAACGAGCCGATGAAATACTGGCCCAGCTTGAGCAACAAAGCCTGACCGGCAGTTTGGGTGCTGAGCAGCACCGAATGAAAAACAGGTTGCATCAAATGCCTGAGCAAAAGCTACAATTAAGTATGTTTCAAAACGCAGATCCGAAACTGGAGGAATTGAAAGCACTGATTGAACAAATGGATGTGAACACATTAACTCCATTGGAGGCATTGATGAAACTCAATGAATTGAAAGAAATTTTGAAAAAAAGGTGAATTCAATATTAGCCTGTAACAATTATCTCAAAACTTGGTTACAGCCATGATAGTGCTTGCCTTGGCAATCAGTTTTTGAGGTGTACCACAGAAAACCTCTGCTTCACAGAAATGCAATTTTCTTCCTTTTTTCAACACATATCCATAACCGATTAGTTTATCGCCAACCCCAGGCCTCAGATACGAAACTTTAATTTCTGCTGTCAATACCTTATAGGGTGGAGGCGTGATAGAATAGGCAGCCAAACCAGCCACTAAATCGCTGATGGCGAGAATAATACCTCCGTGTGCAAAACCATCCTGCTGCAAATGTTCTTCAATCAACGGCATTTCTCCTGACACACGGCCTGCTTCAATTTCATGAAATTTGAACTGCAGATGGATCCCGAAATGGTTTCGTTCAAATATCTTCAATACCCTTTTTTTGTAATCAAAATCAGTGTTGAATTTCATGCCCGCAAAAGTAATTCAAAAGCATGATTATCGTTGAAGTGTAAAATCTTCCGTTCACTGACTTCAATTCGCTCAAAAAGTTTTATTATTGTGCGTTGAATTAACCTTGAAAATTGTATGAAAAAATTAAACCTGCCGGTAAAAATTGTGCTGATGTTGGTCATTATTGTGCTGGGATATTTTTTATATCGCACCTTATTCGATCCTTATTTTTTCGATCAGAATAAAAAGAAACGATACGAGGCTGTTAAGGAAAGATTAAGAGATATAGCCACCGCACAGGATGCTTACAAACAAATGAAAGGGGAATTTGCCGATAATTTTGACAGTCTGATTGCTCAAATCAAGACTGGTAATTTGATGCAAATACGTACCATCGGTGTTGAAACAGATTCGGTCAATTATATTAACGTTCGCACTGCTGTGGATTTGTTTGATATTGACACCGTATTGCATGATTCCATTCTCTATCAACAAATTGATACTAAGATTCAGGATTTATATAAACGGCATAAACAAGGTGAATCGGTGAAAACGTACATCGTCAAAGACACTTTATATATACCTGCCATAAATAAGTTGACATTTTCGGCTCCTGTTGATTCCATGCAATTTATTCCAAACAGCCAGGGCGATAAATTTACCCTAAATGCGCAGGTAAATTATGTAGGTCCGGGACGTGTGAAAGTGCCTGTATTTGAAGTAATTGCTTACAACTCCTCAATTTTGGAAGGTATGAATCGCGGCTATTATAAAAGCAAAGAAGGTATAAAACTTGGTTCGCTGCTGGAAGCAAGCACAGATATTCAGGATATTATCATTCTGGATGACGAAGAATAGGCAGTTAATACGGTCTGTTGTAAACCCTTTCAAATTTTCTTATTATGGAAAGTGTGTTACATGCTAAGGATTTTGTATCACCTTATTACGACAGTGTCTTTTCGGGAAAATATACGCTTCGCCTGCTTATAAAATCAATATTTGCATCGCTGGCTGTCATTGATTCTGATGCAGGAGATTTGCTCGCATTAAAACATTGGCCATTGCACGACACGTTAGAAGATGAAGCCGGGCTATCCTTGTTTAAAAACCGCTACTTCAGAGAAATCGGGATGTTGCAGAAAATTTATCAAGCAGTTGAAATTTCCTGGTTTACAAAAGATTTTATCCTGATGCCTTCTTCATCCTCTTCAGCAGATAAACCCGAAACTTACTGGGAAAAAATCAGAGGTTCGGTTTCAGCATCATCATGCATAAAAAACACCCATTGCCGGGAGCTTGATATAGACATCTTATACAAAGTGCCGAAGAACACCCTGAACCAGTTGGAACAGTTATTTGAGCATATGGAAATCAATCACAGTGCCGGGCCATTACTCCGTACCCTGCAATCTATGGCTCCACCGGTGCATAAAAACACCTTCGCCATAATCAACGGAAACATCCTTGAATTGGCAGTATTTCACAACGAGACCCTCTTGTTTTACAATAGCTTTCAGTGCCAGGAAGCAGAAGACTATCTTTATTTTATCACCTGGATTTATCGCGAATTGGAATTAAGTGCCTCTCACAGTCCTATTTTTTTATGCGGTCTGATTAACCGTTCGGACCCTGTTTACAATTTGCTTCATCAGTATTTTTCAAAAATTGAATTTGCCGATTTCAAACATAATTTCAATTTGCCGAAAGAAGAAGACCATTTGATGAGCCATTCATTAATTAATTTACTTTATCAGGCAGATTAACCATGCGCATTGTTGGAGGAAAATTTAAAGGAAGAAGGTTTGAACCACCAAGGAATAATCCGGCCCGGCCTACAACCGGCATAGCCAAAGAAGCATTATTCAATATTATAAACAACTATTTCAATTTTGATCAGATAGCCTATCTTGATTTATTTGGAGGCACGGGCAGCCTGAGTTTCGAAATGGGCTCTAGAGAATGTCGGGATATAACCCTTGTTGAGCGGTTTCAACCCAATGTGGCCTTTATCAGGCACACGGCCGAAATACTTGATGTATCTATCAATATTGTGAAAGGAGATGTTTATCATTTTATTGAAACAGCAGCAAAGCATCGGTATGATATCATTTTTGCCGGTCCACCCTATGCCGATCCGAAACTGGAATCACTGCCTGATTTAATATTGAAAAATGAATTGCTTACGGAGGTAGGTTGGTTTATTTTGGAGCATTCACCACGCCACCGGTTCAACGAGCATGCTCATTTATTTCAGACTAGGCATTACGGGCAAACAAACTTTAGTATCTTCACTTACGAAACAAAGCCTGAGTCATGAATCGTATCGCTGTTTTTCCGGGCACCTTCGACCCGATCACCATCGGGCATGTAGACTTAGTAAAAAGATCGCTGCATCTATTCGATACTATCTACCTCGCCATTGGGATAAATGTGAATAAAAAGCCCCTGTTTGCCCTTAAACTGCGCATACAATGGCTCGAAAAAGTTTTTTTAGATTATCCTCAAATCCGCATTGAATCATACGAAGGTCTGACGGTAGATTTTTGTAAACAAAATAATGCCAGATATATTTTGCGGGGTTTACGGAATACCCTCGATTTTGAATACGAAAAGATTATTGCCCAGCTTAACAGTAAACTCAATCCCTTCGCTGAATCAGTATTTATCATGTGCAATCCCGAATACAGCGCTATCAACTCAAGTGCAGTACGTGATATCCTGATAAATGATGGTGATGCTTCCGCTTTCCTTCCTTCTGAAGTTGCAATGAATATTCAGCAAAACGTAAACAAAGGCTAAGCCGACAGTACCTCTTTGATGGAGTCGTAGGCTAAATATTGATAAGATGCCATATCTTTTGGGTTAATCCAAATGGCTTGCTCGATATCCTCTGTGCTTTGTGGAACCAGCTCCGTTTCGGCTGTTGTCATGGCAAACCACCAGGTACGTTTCAAAATATTTTTCCCTTTCAAGCGATAGGTATGAAATGTGAAGTTATGCCCGAATGGTGGAATACAAAGCGGTCCGCTTATTTGCAATTGTTTTAATCCGCATTCTTCTCTTACTTCCCTGATGGCTGTTTCAGCAATGCCTTCTCCTTTTTCATGCTTTCCTTTGGGCAAATCCCAAAAGCCTCTCCGGTAAATGAGCAGGATATTTTTACCATTTCGTACCAGACCACCGGCTGCTTCAATCAATTTAAAAAAGCTAAAAACCCGATCGCATAGATAAATAAAATCAGGATGCAGCAAGGCGGAATAAATCCTTTGCTCTGAAGACCTGAGCTGTTCAAGCAATTTGTTTACATCTAGTGATTTATCGAGAAAGCTAATCCGTAAATTATTCAAAGCACCTGAAGGAACAGAAAATCTTGGAAGTGTTTCTCCTTCAAACAGATAAAGTACAGAATGGTTGATGTGGATTTTATAGCTTTGTGACATGGTATATGAACAGGATTTAGCGCGAAAAATTGCTCACGGATTACTGCAAATAAATGCAATAAAAATAAACCTTCAAAATCCGGTAACTTGGGCCTCCGGTTGGCAATCTCCCATTTATTGTGACAACCGGATTAGTTTGTCCAACCCTGAGCTCAGAAATCAGATAGCTAATGGTTTTGTGTCTGCCATCAAAAGACATTTTCCAAAAGTCAATTGCATAGCCGCTGTGGCTACAGCGGGCATCGCTCACGGAATGCTTGTGGCCGATCGGCTTGATTTACCTTTTGTTTATGTCAGATCGAGTGCAAAAGATCATGGAATGAAAAACCTCATTGAAGGGCAACTGCCACAAAATGCTTTTGTGCTTGTAATCGAAGATTTGATATCAACAGGAAAAAGTAGTTTAAATGCAGTGAAAGCCTTACGGGAGAAAAAGGCTGAAATTGCCGGGCTCATGGCTATATTTAGTTATGGATTTGAACTGGCAGAAAATGCTTTTAGACAGGCAAATTGCAAACTAATTACCCTGAGTGGTTATCAAGCCCTGCTTCAGGAAGCCATATACATCGAGTATATTGACAGCAGCCTGTTACCTGATTTAAATCTTTGGCGTGAAAACCCTGCAAAGTGGAAGGCGTTTTAAGCTTATCTTAAGTAAAGGAAAAAATCCCTTTTCGGAAAATTCCTTACTTTTAATAGTTCATATTTTAAGTATTTCTATACACTCTCTTCGTATGAAGCAGTTTCTTGGTATCTTCAAAGGTCTAATTATATTAACAATTTGGGTAAGTAGCCCAGCTACGGTATCCGGGCAGGGTATGGTCACTTATGACACTATGAGTGTAAATGAACTGGCTCAGGCATTAGTGGGTGGTGGTGTGGTTATCAGTAATGTGGTGATGAATTGTGACTCAGCCGGATATGGCAGTTTCAACGGTGTGAATTCTAATTTAGGCATGAACAAAGGAATTATACTGACCTCAGGTTTTCGAGTCAATGCCGAAGGACCTAACGATGATTCAGGTGTAAGTGGAAGTGTTGCACGCGGAGGAGATGCAGATTTGAATACTTTAATTCCTAACTATTCCACTTACGATGCATGCACTCTGGAGTTCGATATTTTCACGATAGCCGATACGATCAAGTTTAACTACATTTTTGGCTCTGATGAATATCTTGAGTTTGTCGGGACAAGTTTTAATGATGTGTTCGGATTTTTTATTTCCGGACCGGGCATTAACGGCCCCTACTCAAACAATGCCATCAATATAGCCTTAGTACCCGGGACAAATACACCGGTATCTATTAATACAGTAAATGACGTATCGAATTCAGCTTATTATAATGTAAATGGAACCGGTTTAACAGCCCCCCAAAATGCAAGCCCTTACTACATTCAATATGATGGCTTTACAAAAGTTCTCACAGCCATTGCAGCCGTGCAAAGTTGCAAGACCTACCATCTGAAACTAGCTGTTTCCGATGCAGGTGACCATATTCTGGACTCTGGTGTTTTTATTGAAGCCGGCAGTTTGATCAGTACGGGAGTTACGCTGGAAGCTACAACCTCCGTGGGTAACAATTATGCCTTTGCCGTTGAAGGCTGCAATCAAGGTATTTTTAATTTTACTCGTACTAAAGTTGACTCATCCGATAAGATTGTTCATTTCGTCATTGGAGGAACGGCAAGCAACGGAATCGATTATACCTGGATTCCTGATAGCATCACCATACCGGCCAATCAAAGCACAACCGCTCTAACCATCAATCCCTTGATTGATGGATTGACGGAACCCATTGAGCGTGTAAAGATATATATCGTAGATCCCTGTTTCGGAAATCCAATCGACAGCGCCTGGCTTGATATCCGGGATTATGTTCAGGCCATTGCACCGGATGATACCACCATTTGCCCCTTTGATACAATCAATCTGACCGCCTCAGGAGGGGCATCTTATTTATGGAATCCAGGCAATTCTTTGAGCAATGACACCATTTCAAATCCGAACTTTTTCCCCTTAACATCTACCCAATATATCGTAGGTGCAGGTGTAGCTGGTTGCTGGGATTTTGATACCGTAATGGTAACAGTTAACCCTATTCCGCCCGTTAATGCCGGACCCGATATAAATCTCTGTGAGGGAAATAATACCAGCGTCACGGTAAGCGGAGCCAATTCTTATGTCTGGTCACCTGGCTTTGGTTTGAGTGATCCAACAATTGCAAATCCTATTATCGGCCCACCAGCTTCTACTACCTATACCATTGTAGGTACAGATGCCATAGGATGTATTGGGATCGATACCTTGCATGTTTTCGTACATCCAAATCCAATAGCTCATATTCTGGAAAATGATACAACCATTTGTCCTGACGAAGCTTTTCAATTACAGGTTACCGGTGGCTCTGCCTATTCCTGGACTCCGGCTGCAGGATTAAGTGACCCCTTCATTTCAAACCCAATCGCATTGATCAATGCACCTGTCTTGTATTCAGTAACTGTAACTGATAGCAATGGATGTACAGCAAGCGACTTAATTTCATTGCAATCTTTCCCTAAAACAGACCCGATGGCTGCTCCGGATACAAGTATTTGTCACAACTCATCACTGCAGCTCAGGGCATTTAACGGACTCGATTATTCCTGGGAACCAACTGTTTATCTTGATTTTCCAACTGCACAAAACCCAATAGCCCTCATTCCCTGGCAAATTACTTTCACCGTTACAATCACCGATATGAATGGCTGTCATCCGCAAGATTCTGTTACGATACAACTCTTGCCCATAACACCTGCAGATGCAGGGCCTGACCAAATTATTTACAGGGGCGATGATGCCCAATTACAAGCTTCAGGAGGCCTGTCATACGTTTGGAATCCACCATCAGATCTTGATAATCCAAACATCCCTGACCCGATTGCAAATCCTACTTTTACGACCCTCTACATTGTTACAGTTACTAATGCAGATGGTTGCAGCAATGACGATAGTGTGCTAATTACAGTTCTTGAACGGCCTATCATGATTATACCAAATGCCTTTTCTCCGAACCATGATGGTTTAAATGATGTGTTCAATATGGTGATTCTGGATAAAAAGACACAGGTCGATATCTTCAGGATATATAATCGCTGGGGTGATTTGGTATTTGAAACATCGGACAATAATATTGGCTGGACTGGTGTATACAATTCGATTGAACAACCGGTCGGGACTTATATTTACTTAATTTCAGGAATTGCTTCGGATGGAACTTCTTTTATTAAGAAAGGTAATCTCACATTATTACGCTAAAAATTCCGTACCTTTATTAGGTAAAGTCAATTAAGAACATCCGTAAACGTGCATAAATTGAATAATATTATTTCAAGATTTTGCAATCAGAAACAAAAAGTTGTTTTGACATTGCTGTTTATGCTATTTTCATTCACAGCGAGAAGCCAACTGGTAACATCAGCCAATAACAGTGCTACTGCGCTGGCACAATTCATTGCGGGTCCGGGAGTTATCGTTAGCAATGCTACCATGAATTGCGCACCTGTTGCCGAAGGTGTTTTTAGCTGTATCAATTGTAGTATAAATATATCTGATGGAGTAATCCTTACCAGTGGCTCCAGAGTAAACGCTGAAGGCCCGAATAATTCTGGCGGGATCTCGGGTAATAATGGATCTGCGGGTGATGTGGATTTAACTTCCCTTTCAGGATCCTCAACGAATGATGCATGTGTACTGGAATTTGATATTTTTTCTCCAGCTGACACCTTGAAATTTAATTATAGTTTTGGATCCGATGAATACCTTGAATTTGTAGGATCATACAATGATGCATTTGGCTTCTTTATCAGTGGACCTGGCATTAACGGGCCATATTCCAACAATAGTATCAACATTGCGCTAATACCGGGCACTAATACTCCGGTAACAATTAATAATGTTAACAATGTCAGTAATTCAAGTTATTATGTTGTGAATGGAACCGGAGCCAACTCCCCATATAATATAAATCCTTACTATATCCAGTATGACGGATTTACAAAGGTCTTGACTGCAACAGTTGCCGTACAACCATGCTCAACTTACCATTTAAAACTGGCTGTAGCAGATGCTGTTGATTTTGTCTATGATTCGGGGGTGTTTATTGAAGCAGGTAGTTTGACAAGTAATGCGGCAACTGTAAACGGATTCACTAATGCAGGTATTAAAGATATGGTGGAAGGATGCGTTGACGGAATTTTTTTATTCGAAAGAAGTATTCCTGACACGGCAGCCGTTACCATTAATTATGTGATTGGAGGAACTGCTACAAATGGTGTTGATTATGCATCAATTCCGAATTCAATCACGATTCCTGCAAATCAGACACAAGCCTGGTTAAACGTTAACGTGATTAATGACAATATTCCTGAAGGTGCCGAATCACTTACCATTTCAATATTAGATCCATGTTATGGAAATATTATAGACAGTACCACGCTTTTTATTCAGGATACACTTATTGCAACCATTACACCGGACACGACCGTTTGTCCGGGCAACACAACCATCAATCTGGAAGCAAGCGGGGGAGCTTCCTATCTTTGGGCACCCGCTGCTACCCTATCAAATCCTTTCTCCCCGACCCCCATTGCAAGCCCTCTTTCAACAACGACCTATACCGTTATTGTATCCGCTAATTCATGCTCCGCAACCGATTCCGTAACGGTAACGGTAAATCCTCCGATTATCGCGGATCCGGGACCTGATACTACAATTTGTTCCGGTGATTCAGTTCAACTCAATGCTTTTCAACCCAATATCACAACTTATTGGTGGGCTCCACAGGTTGGTGTTAATAATTGGACGATTCCAAATCCTGTCATAACCCCCATTATGTCGATGACCTATTTTTTAACGGCTCATGATAATATTGGCTGTGTTGCCTACGGCTCAATTAATATTACGGTCAACCCCACACCTTATGCTGATGCGGGAGCACCCGCAACTATTTGTTATGGAGATTCAGTGCAATTGCAAGCCACCGGTCCGGGAGCTTATATTTGGAATCCAGGCGCAACGCTCGATGATCCAAACAGTGCATCACCCTGGGCATCCCCTCCTGCCACAACCCAATACACATTAACTGTAACCGCTGCCAATGGCTGCCCGAATGAGGATTCAGTAAATATTGTTGTTACCCCTTTACCAAACACAAATGCCGGTCCTGATGTAAGTGTATGCGAAGGTGGATCGGTACAGCTAAACGCCAGTGGGGCAAATGTTTATAATTGGCTGCCGGCTACCGGTTTGAGCTCTACAAACATTGCCAATCCCATTGCTTCTCCAATGCTTACTACAACGTATACCGTCACGGCATCAAATATTTATGGTTGTGTGAAGGCTGATTCTGTTACCGTTACGGTCTTTCATAAAGATTTTGCAAATGCCGGTAACGATACGGCTATTTGTATCGGCTCTTCGGCCCATCTGCATGGTAGCGGAGGCGTAACGTATAATTGGACTCCAAATTCATTCCTGAGTAACAATACAATTCCCGATCCTGTCTCATTTACTGTTTCATCCAGAACCTATTACGTAGCGATGATTGACGCAGCCGGCTGCATTGATGATGATTCAGTGCACATCACCGTTAATCTGCTTCCTCAGATTTCTGTCACTCCAAAAGATACGGCTTTATGCTCCGGTGAAGCAGCTCAGTTACTTGCTTCAGGCGGAACAATTTATCAATGGAATCCCGGGATTGGTTTAAACAATGCACAAGTGCCAAATCCGATAGCCTCACCAGCCAATACTGTTACTTATTCAGTTTTAGTAACAGATGCCAATGGTTGTTCCCGCTCTGATACGGCCCGGGTAAACGTAAATCCGCTTCCGGTTGCCCAAGCGGGCCCGGACCAAGCCATTTGTATTGGTGATTCAATCCCGTTAAATGGTAGCGGGGGGATTGCTTTCCAATGGTCTCCTGTAGCAGGATTAAGTAATCCCAATATTGCCAATCCTACTGCTTCACCATCTTCAAGCATCCAATACACTTTGACGGTTATTAATGGAAATAATTGTCAAAATACTGACTCATTACTGTTGACAGTCAATTTATTACCTCTTGTTGATGCAGGTCAGGATCAATCGGGCTGTTCGGGGCTTAGTTTCAATCTGAATGCAAGTGGAGGAATTTCATACCTATGGTCGCCTACCACCGGTCTCAGTAATCCAAATATTGCCAACCCATTAGCCACTCCGCCCAATACTACGCAATATACTGTAAGTGCCACGGATGTTAACGGATGTACTAACACAGATACTGTAGCGATTACTATAAATCCACTACCTGTCGTTACTGCTTCCGGAAATGTATCTGTTTGCCCGGGCAGCTCAACACAGCTAAATGCCAATGGTGCGACAAATTATACATGGGCACCAAGCATCGGCCTCAGCGACCCCAATATTGCCAACCCGATAGCTAATCCTGGAAGCACAACAAGCTATACTGTTACCGGAACAGATGTTAACGGATGTCAGGGAAGCGATAACCTTACAGTCACTGTTTATCCTGCCGCGCAGGCAGATGCAGGAGCCGATCAGGCTGTTTGTATCGGATCTGCTACACAACTTAATGCCACAGGCGGAATAAGTTATCAATGGACTCCGGCTACAGGATTGAACAATCCTTCCATAGCCAATCCAAGCGTTAATATCAATACAAGCCAAACTTATACTGTACTCGTAACGGATGCCAATGGATGTATAGACATCGATTCAGTAATGATACTGATAAATCCACTGCCTGTTGTCCAGCTTTCGCAGGGAGATACTTCTATCTGTGCGGGTGATGGCGTGCAACTGGGTGCTTCAGGAGGAACGCAATATCAATGGTCACCTACTGCTGGTCTCAACAATCCGGGAATTGCCAATCCAATTGCATCCCCTATCAGTCCCATGCATTATGTGGTTACCGTAACCGATGCCAATGGATGTGTTAATAATGCGGCACTCGATATCGATTTTTATGCAGCTACTGATCCGAATGCGCAACCGGCCAGTATTAGTATTTGTCCGGGTGAAAGTGTACAACTAAATGCTATAGGAGGAGTCACTTATCAATGGACACCAGCCACTGATTTGGACAATGCCAATATTCAAAATCCGCTTTCCACACCTGCCGGCACTACAAATTATACCGTAACGATCGTTGATTTACACGGCTGTTCTTATACCGATGAAGCTTTGATTACTGTATATCCTGCGGCTTTTGCTGATGCAGGCTTGGATCAAACTATTGTTAAAGGGCAGATGATTTTATTGAACGGCCAGCTGGGAACAAGTTATTTATGGACTCCTGCTACTGGTTTGTCTGATCCGAATATTCCCGATCCGCGTGCTATGCCCGACACTTCTACCTGGTATGTACTGCAAGTCTGGAGCGCAGACGGATGCCATGCCATTGATTCTGTGTTTATTGAAGTGGTTCCGCTGACCACGGTTTACATCCCGAATGCCTTTTCACCCAATGGCGATGGTCAGAATGATGAGTTTATAATCGAAAGTCATTATGGCTTTCAACTGGAATCCATTGAGATTTTCAATCGTTGGGGCGAAATGGTTTTCCAAAGCAATTCATCAGGCCAGGGATGGGACGGTACTTTCAACGGAATAAGACAAACTATTGGCACCTACGTGTATATTGTGAAAGGAATGGACAGCATGGGTAATCCTGTTCTAAGAAAAGGTAATATTTCCCTGCTTCGATAAGTAAACCTCAAGTATTGAATTCCTCTTTTCAACTTACTATTAAAGCTATTTAGACCAATTTATCTGCATTTTTTTTATTATTTATTTTTTTCAAATTCCGCATTTTTATTGGTATTCTTGCAGAATCAGAAATACAATATCATTCATAATAGCAAATGAATCGATGAAATAATCTTTAGTGAATTCCCTTTTTAAATCTAAATCAATTTATTATGCAAAAACTATTTTTCTCATTCCTTGCTACCCTTTTATTCTTCAATATCGCTACTTCAATAGCACAGGATGTTGTAAGTGACCAGCTGGATAACATTAAAAAACAATTATTGAAGCAAGGATATAGTCAAACCCACGATGTGTTCTATGAATATCTGGATGATGGCGATTATGATTTTTACTCCATTAATTTGGAAGCAGGTGTTGAGTACCAAATTGTAGCTGTTTGCGATGAAGATTGCGGAGATATTGATATGTGTATATTTGATAGCAATGCCAATCAATTAGACTGTGATAAAACGGATGACGACATCCCGGTATTGATCTTTACTGCAACCGAAACCGGAAAGCATAAAGTCTGGGTTAAAATGTATGAATGCAGTATAGACCCCTGTAAATTTGGTCTTGTTGCTTATGGCAAATAACATAGATCTTTCTAAATAATGATTGATAATCCGGATTGGAATCTTCCTTTCCGGTTTTTTATTCAATCACTTTCCCTGCCAGTAAGTATAGTACAGCCATTCGGATGGCAACTCCGTTTTCCACCTGATTAAGAATTATGGATTGTTTCGAATCGGCCACATCGGTGGTAATTTCTACTCCCCGATTGATAGGGCCCGGGTGCATAATAATCACTTCATTTCTCAGACTATCCAATAGTTTTCTGTTAACTCCATAATAGAGGGCATACTCCCTCAGCGAAGGAAAATAGCGAATTATTTTACCGTCATGAGTATGTTCCATTCGTTCAAGCTGAATGCGCAGTATATTGGCAACATCGCACCATTCCAATGCTTTGCGTATGTCGTATTCAACTTTAATGCCGAGGGTATTCATGAATTTGGGTATCAGGGTTGCCGGGCCGCACACCATGACTTCAGCTCCCAGCTTTTTAAGGCAGAATATATTTGATAAGGCTACCCGTGAGTGCATGATATCCCCCACAATCACAATTTTCTTTCCTTCTACCGGGCCGATGCGCTCGCGGATGGAATAGGCATCGAGCAATGCCTGTGTCGGATGTTCATTGATGCCATCACCGGCATTGATGATATTAGCACCAATATGTTTTGAGAGCAAAACAGGTGCTCCGGGTGCAGGATGTCTCATGACGACCATGTCCACTTTCATAGCCAGAATATTATTGACCGTATCAATCAGTGTCTCTCCTTTTTTAAGTGAAGATGATGAAGCGGAAAAATTCACTACATCAGCAGAAAGTCGTTTCTCGGCCAGTTCGAAACTGATGCGGGTGCGTGTTGAATTTTCAAAAAATAGATTTGCTATAGTGATATCCCGAAGTGAAGGCACTTTTTTTATCGGGCGGCTCAATACTTCTTTAAAACGATCGGCTGTATTAAAAATGCTTTGTATGTCAGAAGTCTCGAGGTATTTGATGCCCAGTAAATGTTTTACGCTCAATGCTCCCATCAGTGGTCTTTTTCTTCTAAAATCCAAATGGTGTCTTTGCCAGCCGTTTCCATCCAATCTACCATAATATATTCAGCTCGTACCGCATCCACCCTCATTCCGATATAATCAGCCTGTACCGGCACATGCCGGCTCAATCGTCTGTCAACCAAAACCAAAAGTTCGACTTTAGCCGGCCGGCCAAAATCAAGCAATGCATCCATCGATGCTCTGATGGTGCGGCCGGTGAACAGGACATCGTCAACGAGGATTACCTGCTTGTCTTCAATGCTGAATTCAATGGTGGTATCATTGGCTTTGATCAGTTTCTCCCCTCTTCTGAAATCATCTCGATAAAAGGATACATCCAGCTTCCCATACTGAACTTCCGGGTCATCCAATAACACATTTAGGTGGTTTACAATACGGTTACTCAGGTGAATACCTCTTGGTTGTACCCCTATGATGCAGGTATTAGAAAAATCTCTGTGGTTTTCGATTAATTGATGACAAAGCCGGTCGATGGTTAGTTGAAAATGATCGTGGTCGGATATCACGCGTGGTTTCATCATGCAGGCGTAGCAAAATTAGTAAAAATATGATTCATGCAAAAGCTTTTAATATTTTGCTTACGCCACTAAGGTAAGTAACTCCAAAGAGATTTATGTGGACCATCAAGGGATAGAGATTACAGATATCGACCCGTTCCCGATAGCCGGACATTAAAGGGAAGGATTCGTGATAAGCAGTATAGAATGCTTCATCAAAGCCCCCAAACAAGCGACTCATTGCCAAATCCATTTCCCGATTCCCGTAATACACGGCAGGGTCAATGATAGCGGCTTGTCCGTCAGGACCTGTAATGAAGTTTCCACTCCACAGATCGCCATGCAAAAGAGCCGGTTTTTCTTCTGGAAATATATCCGGTAGCCTTTTGAACAATTGCTCAAAGTCTTTTTCCATAGAGGCCGGCAATAAAGCTTTTTGCTGCGCCAATTCGATCTGAGGAAGCAGGCGTTGGCGCATAAAGAAATCACTCCATTTGCTTTCTGCTTTGTTTGATTGTGGGAGGGAGCCGATATAATTATCGTGATTTAGACCGAAAGTGGCATTGGTATTTCGGTGCAGGGCAGCCAAAGCCCGACCGAAGTTTTCCCAGAAATCTTTTTGCCTCCTGCCCGCTTCAAGCCATTCAAGCAAGAGCCACGCTTTATCAGCCCATGATCCCTGGCCCATAAGTTCAGGCACTTTTATTTCCCTCCCATCAAGCAGCTCCAAACCTTTAGCCTCTGCCTCAAACATGCCAGGATAAGCCGAATTGCTATTCCATTTTAGGAAGAAATCTCCAGCCGTTGTACTCAGCTTCCCGCCATGATTAATACATCCTCCACCTACTTCACTATATCCTGTGACTGCTACGTTTTTGCCAAGCTTCTTACTAAGCTGCTCAGCTAAATCCTTTTGCATTGCAGCTTCTATCATTCTATTTCAATATTAAAGGGCAGGCGTTTCTGAAGCCCTTTAAAATGGGTTAAATCCTGCACAGTTTGCCAGCTTTTCCAAAGAGTAAGCAAGTTGCCTGCATCCAGTTTCAGCGATTCATCACCAAGTAAATTCCGGAACATCTCGAAGGGATTTACTTTCTTCGGGTAAACCGACAAACGATAGGATTCCAGTCCTGCATCGTTTTTGGCTGCCTCAATGGCTTCATCAATACCTCCCATGTGATCGGCCAGCCCTTTTTCTATCGCCTGGTTGCCCGACCAGATGCGCCCTTCGGCCAGTTTTCGTACTTGGGCAGTATCCATCTGCCTGCCTTCGGCTACTTTCTCCAGAAAATCCTGATAACCCAGATCAATATTTTCTTTGAAGAAGGCGACTTCGTCAGGCTCAAGGGGACGATATGGATCCAATAAATCGGAGTAAGCACCTACTTTTACGGTATCGAGGTCGATGCCAAGTTTGTCGCGGGTAAGCCCCTGTAGATTAGGCCAAAGGGCAAAGATACCGATTGAACCGGTGAGTGTATTGGGTTGTACAAATATCGTTTTGGCCGGTGCGGCTATCTGATAGCCTGCCGAAGCAGCAAGATTGCCCATACTCACTATTAATGGTTTCTTTTCGGCAGTCAGCTTGATTTCGCGCCATATTCTGTCGGAGGCGGCTGCATCACCACCGGGACTATTGATGCGCACAACTACTGCTTTTACGAAAGTATCCTGACGGATATCCCTGAAAATTTTGGCAAAGGAAAGGGCTCCTACTTGACCCGGACCTGCTTTGCTGTTCACCACATCTCCTTCCATAAAGATTAGGGCGATTTTATTCTTCACTTTCATGTCTGGTTCTTCCTCTACTGCTTCGGCATATTTACCAATCGACATAAAGTGCAGTTTATCTTTCCTGTCTAAACCTGCCATATCTCGTATTCGCTGACGTACCTCATCTCCAAAGAGCACATTGTCAATCAGATGAAGTCGTTTGGCATCGACCGGATTACGGGCTTCGAAACGCTTAATGATACCATTCAGGCTTTCTGGCTCCAGCCCTCGGTCGCCCCCAATATTGCTCAGCATTTGATCGTATATAGAGTGCAAAAAAGAGCGTAACTGCTCCTTATTAGCCACACTCATTTGTGTATTGCGTAGCGGCTCGGTGGCACTTTTATACCGGCCATGATACCAGATATTAATAGAGATCCCTGCTTTTTCCAATCCCCGCTTAAAAAACAGCGAACGAGCCGCAAAGCCTTTCAGCATCAGGATGCCCGATGGTTCCATGAAAATACTATCGGCTACAGATGCAAGGTAATAGGATTTTTGAGAAGCCCATTGCCCTGTGGCTACCACAAATTTTCCGCTTTGTCTGAATAATTTTAAGGCTTCACGCAATTCTTCAATACTTGCCAAACCGGGAGCCTTCATTCCCATATCTATCATTACACCATCCACATCTTCATCAGTGGCTGCCGTTTTCAATGCTTCTGATATTTCATACAAGCCCACATTTTGGTGTAGGCCGGCAGTGGAAAAAGGAAACATGGGCTCGATGGTGGAATGATCGGGTAAAGAAGCACTCAGAGATAGTCTCAAAATGGTATGCTCTTTCACATTGGGAGCCCCGTTGAAAGACTTTGTCAGAGAATGGAAACTGGCAGGAATCAATAGCAATAAAAGCACAAAAAATAAAAAAACCGCCACGAAAGAGGCCAGGAAGAATTTCAAAAATTGCTTCATTTTTATAGATTTTTAGGTTTTAAAGGCTATGCAGGTTTCAAATTACAAAGTCTATTCAGTAGTTTTGTTGCCTATGGAAAATCCCGCACAAGTTTATTTATTACTGGGAACTAATATCGGTTCACGATTTGCAAATTTACAAATTGCCTGCGCACATCTTCAAAAGCGCATAGGCAATATAAAAAAAACATCCCCTGTTTATAATACCAAACCCTGGGGACTGAGCGATCAGCCAGATTTTCTGAATCAGGCTTTGATGATAGAAACTACGCTGAGTCCTGAAAAATTGCTCGATGCCTTGCAGGAAATTGAACAGGAAATGGGTATGCATAAAGAACGCAAATGGGGCGAGCGCCTCATCGATCTCGACATTTTATTTTATAATGATGACATTGTAGAATCAGAACGCCTGCAAATCCCCCATGCCTTGATGTCAGAGCGCAGATTTGTGCTCATGCCCCTGAACGACATTGCCTCCGGCTTGCTCCATCCGGTGCTAAACCAAAAAATCAGTCAATTACTGAAAAGCTGCAAAGATCCTTTGCAGGTGATGATTGTAGAAAAAGATGCGGTATAAACTGCTCGCCATTGAAGGCAATATCGGGGCAGGCAAAACCACTTTATCGAAAATGCTTGCCAAAAAATACGGCACACGACTCATACTAGAACAGTTTGCACAAAACCCTTTTCTGGCCAAATTCTATGAACAGCCTAAAGAAAATGCCTTTCCGCTTGAGCTCTTCTTTATGGCCGAGCGTTTCCAGCAACTGAAAACCCAACTGCCTACCAGCGACCTTTTTCAACAGGCTGTGATCACTGATTATATGTTTACTAAATCGCTGATTTTTGCCAAGGTAACTCTAGAGGAAGATACCTATCAACTCTATGCACGGCTTTTCCATATCATCAACCCCAACCTGCAACAACCCGATCTGATTGTTTACCTCTTTAACTCAACAGCCCAGTTGCAGAAGAATATCCGCAAACGCGGGCGTTCTTACGAACAAAATATTGCGGACGAATACCTCGAACGACTGCACACTACGTATATGGATTACTTCCGGCAGATGCCTGCCCTGCGCATCCTGATTCTTGATGTGAATAAAACAGACTATACCCAGGATAACGCTGCTTTTGAACAAATCTGTGCCCTTCTGCAGGAAGATTTTCCAAAAGGCATTAGCCGGAGAAGATTGGAGTAAGGACATCCCCATTACCAGGATAAATTGTGATATAACCAAACTGATATTTTCCGGGCAAAAAATATGCGGATGTTCCAAATCAAATACAAAAACAAATTTCACAAGAATCCAAGATGACATTAATGTTAATAAAAACGCTAAAACCTTAGCGTTAAATTCAATTTGAATTCATAAAGAATTAAGATAGCTGCTTTTATTTTGGCCTACGAATCAATTAACTAACAGCTGGGCTGAGAAGCAGGCAAAAACAATTAAAAAATGAAAAAATTCTTTACACATTTTAATCGAAAAATGAAAGCTAATCTTTCATTAATTGATAACATGAAAAACGTTAAAAAAATCTTTTTCATGTTAGTATTAACATTACTGGTTAATCAGATTTTTGCACAATCCACAGTAACAATAACAGATGCTAACCTTGGAGCAGGCACTTACAACTGGACCAATGATAACGTTTATTTGCTGGATGGTTTTGTTTACCTTGAGACAGGAGGTGTATTGAATATTCAGGAAGGGACAGTAATAAAAGGTAAAGCAAGCCCAACAACAGGAGACAATGCTTCAGCATTAATCGTTACGGTTGGAGCAAAAATTTATGCAATGGGAACAGCAAGTAAACCAATTATTTTTACTTCTGAATTAGATAATTTAAATGATCCCACAGACTTAACTATTGCTGACAAAGGTCTTTGGGGAGGACTCATTTTGCTGGGAGATGGCATATTAGGAAATTCAACCCCTACCTCATCCGTTGAAGGCATACCTACCAGTGAACCACGTGCTCATTTTGGTGGTAGCAACAATGCTAATAATGAAGGTACATTGCATTATGTTTCAATCAGACATGGTGGTGCAGCTCTTTCACCCGGAAATGAAATCAATGGGTTAACACTTGCAGGTGTTGGTAGTGGAACAGAAATAGATCATCTTGAAGTCATAGCAAATCTGGATGACGGAGTTGAATTTTTCGGGGGAGCCGTTAATGTAAAACATGCTGCCATGGCTTTTTGCGCAGATGATGGTTTCGACTGGGATCTGGGTTGGGTAGGTAGCGGCCAATACTGGTTTGTACTTCAAGGTACAGCTGCTGGTGATAACGGAGGAGAATGGGACGGTGCTATTCCTGATGGTATGGCCGTTTATTCAAACCCAACCGTTTACAATGCCACCTTTATTGGAAGCGGTACGGGTCAGATATCGGCTACAAATACTAACGGCATCATTATGCGCGATGCAACAGCAGGAACTTTTGCAAACAGTATCATCACACAATACGCTCATAAAGCAATGGAAATTGAAGACTTGCCTGCTGCAAGTGGAATTGACAGCTATACAAGGATGCAAAATGGCGAGCTTAGACTGTTAAACAATATTTGGTATGGCTTTAGTCATTTCACAACCTTGGATGCGAATCCAACTACGGGTATTATCAGATACACTTCAGGAGGGGATGATACAACTTGTGCAGATTTAATTAGCCATTTGAATGCTAATAATAATCTGATCGCAGACCCCATGCTCAACGGAATCAGCAGAACACCTAATGGTCAGTTAGATCCAAGACCAAGCAGCAGCAATTCAGTTATTACCAGTGGTTTGGCTACTTATCCGACTGATTCGTTTTTTACAACCGAAAACTATAAAGGTGCTTTTGATCCGAATTCACCCACTGTTTGGTTAAACGCCTGGACAGCACTTGATGAGTATGGCTATTTAGCGACAAGCACATCTATCAAACCGATGGCAAACCAAATCGGAATTGAAATACATGTATTTCCTAACCCCGCTAATAATAATATCAATGTCAAATTAAATACTGATCTGGACCAAAGCATCAGCATCATGTTATTCGATGTTTTAGGCCATTTGGTAGTACAGCAAGATAATATTTATCTCCATAGTGGCAATGAAAAAGTAATTAGTATAAATATTGAAGGCCTTAGTTCTGGGATGTATATACTGAAAGCAAAGTCAACTTCAGGTACAAACTCGCATAACATCATTATACGATAGTTCTGATTGAAATTTAATAGTAGCCTTGCACGGTACGGTACGTGTGGGGCTGCTTTTTTAAACAAAATGCACTAATGGGATTAAAAAGCATATTAATCGTAGATGATGAACAAGCCATCCGGGATTTTTTATCCTTTGGTCTAGCCAAAGAGGGATTTAATATAATCACGGCAGAAAATGGTCTTGACGGTTTAATACAATCAAAACAGCACCATCCTGCCTTAATCATTTTGGATATTAGAATGCCGCTTATGGATGGTATTGAAATGTGCAGAAAATTAAAGGCAAACAAAATATTACAAAATATACCAATCCTTTTCCTAACGGCAGATACGGACGAGTACCTTGCACTCTCCTCCATAATAGCCGGTGGTGATCAATACGTCACAAAACCAGTTCATATAAAGGAAATTGTGCGCATGATAAAGGATTTGATAAAAAATCATGAAGATGTGCCTTCCTAGACTTGAAAGGATAAACTTAAAATTAAGTTAACATTCCCGTAATCTATCGATGCTATTTTTATAGCATTATTTTTTTGGTTTTAAAAGCACTCATGAAAAAAATATCGACTACTTTAATAATATTCATATTGCTAATTCAATTTGTCTATTCACAGACCGGATCCCTCATGGGAACCGTTATTGATAAATCGAGTGGAGACCCACTGATTGGTGTTAATGTATATCTGGAGAATACGATTTTAGGAAGTAGCACTGATCTTGATGGACATTACCGGATAGACAAGGTTCCACAAGGGACATACACATTGATTGGTTCATTTATTACTTACGCTACACAGACTATTAAAGACGTTGAGATTAAGCCGGACGAATCCCTTGTTTTTAATTTTACAATGCAGGAAAGCTCAATCAGCATTAAAGAAGTTGTAGTTACGGCCAAAGCCATTGAAAATTCTGAAGTTGCTGTATTGGCATTACAAAGAAAAGCATTAGGTGTACAAGATGGTATTTCTTCACAGGAAATGGATATAAATGGTGCAAGCAATGCAGCCGAATCATCCAAACAGATTACCGGCACATCAGTGGTTGATGGCAAATATATTTATATAAGAGGGTTGGGAGATCGCTATTCTATGGCTCAATTGAATGGAACAAATTTAGTGAGCACCGATCCTTATATCAATAGCGCACCGCTGGATTTAATCCCATCGAATCTCCTCGAAAATATTATTACCATTAAAACAGCAACTCCAGATAATCCAAGCGACTTTTCCGGTGGAATAGTAAATCTGACCACCAAATCATTTCCTGAAAAACTATTATTGAATTATAGCAACAGTATTTCGTTTAACCCTCAATCTTCTTTCAACAAGAACTTCCTTAGCTTTTCCGGTGGGAAATTAGATTGGCTGGGGTATAATGACGGTACCTATTCAATGCCCTCAATTTTACAGGATAAAAATAATATGGCGCTATTTCATTCGCCCACTTTCTACATTGAAGCAAGAAATAACCCGGAATCAGCTACCCTGCTCGATCTGGCATCTAAGTCTCTGAATCCACAAATGAGCCCTGATGTGAAAAGGTCGTTCACCAATTACAGTACGTCCTTTTCATTTGGTAACCAGTACAAACTTTTTAATAATCCTTTAGGGGTGATTTTCGGAATTAATCAAAGCAGAACTTATACTTACTATGAAAAGGGTATTAATCAGGCCTGGGATATTACAGGTTCCCATGCACTTAGCTTATTCAATTATTATGATTTACAAGATTCAAAAAGCACCGATAATCCAATCGTAAGTGGTATTGCTGGATTTACTTACCGGATGGGAGCAAACAATGAAATCAGTCTGACGAATATCTATATGCACGATACTGAGAAAATGTCCAGATATCAAAGTGGTAAAATTCCGGGTATGGTATCAGGCAGCGATAAAGTATTTGAAACCAGAACCCTGCAATTCACAGAAAGAGGCTTAAATTCAATACAACTGAGGGGAAAACATCATTTACCGGGATTGCATGATGCTATATTGGAATGGAACGGCTCTTACAGCAAATCATTTCAAAACGAGCCGGACCTCCGCTTCTTTGCTAATGAAAATGTGGGTGACTCATTGTACTATATCTCTATCTCTGAATATGACAACCCCTATCATTACTTTCGCTATTTGAATGATAAATCAATGGACGGAAAAGTTGATCTGACGATTCCATTTATGCAGAAATCTAGTAAAAACAATCAATTAAAATTTGGAATTAATGCTACTCAGAAAAAACGAGATTTCAATGAATATCGATTTTACTTCAATAATCAGGATGGTGATCAATATGCCGGTGATCAATATGCATATTTTGGAACACAAAATACAGGTATTATAGGCTACGATTCAATTTATCATAAATCGATAATTGGCAATTACTTGGTAAATGACACAAAAATTTCAAACAACTATACCGGTAAGATTAATACTACTTCCTCCTACGCTATGGCAGTATTAAATCTGACGAACAAGCTAAAATTTACAGGTGGCTTCCGACTCGAAAGAACCATGATTCATGTTGAAAGTGCAGATTCACTTCAGAAATCAGGCGACATCAATCAATTTGATTTATTTCCTTCTGCAAATCTGATTTATGCATTAAACGAAAAAACAAATATCAGAACATCACTTAGCCAAACTATTGCCCGGCCAAGCATGAGAGAATTAGCTCCTTTTGCTACCTTCGATTTTATCGGTGGTTTCATCTTTATTGGCAATCCTGAATTAAAAACAACACTTATTCAAAATTATGATTTCAGACTTGAGCATTTTATTGAACCAGGAGAAGTTATCGCGTTCAGTGCCTATTACAAACATTTTAAAAATCCTATTGTCAAGGTTTACAATACGAATGCCCTCAATCCAGAGATTATCTTTCAGAATACAAACGATGCCAATGTTTATGGCCTGGAATTGGATTTGCGAAAAAACCTTTCGTTTATAAACAGCACTTTGAAAGATTTTAAGCTCAATGCAAATTTCTCTTATATCTTTTCGAGGGTAGATCTTGACACAAGCGAATATAAAGTACTGGCGGAAATTAATCCTGAAATTGACCCATACAGACCTTTTCAGGGTCAATCACCTTTTCTATTGAATACCATACTCTCGTATAAATCGGATAAAGCAGGATTGGAAGCAAATTTGAGCTATAATTTATTTGGAAAAAGATTGGCCGCCATCGGACTGAAAGGACTTCCGGATGTGTATGATCTTGCAAGGGGATTACTAAACATGTCCTTGTCGAAAGCACTCGGTGAGCATTGGAATGTAAAGCTTAGGTTAAACAACCTGTTGAATGCCGAATACATTACCCTACAAACATTTAAATCGTCAAACTATATCAACGAATCTCATCGCCTGGGACGCACATTTTCCATAAGCGCATCTTATTCAATAAAATAGACAACGATTTAAGGATATGTAATCCTATAATCTGCAATATCTCAAGCTAGCAAATCAATGCGAATCGAGTCACGAGATAGAATTTCGAGGCGAGCCTCGAGGAATAAAAACCGGGTCTTATTGTTTCACAATATCCACCATTTCGATATCGAAAATAAGTATGGAATTGGCCGGGATGCTTCCTGCTGCTTTATTGCCATAAGCCAGTGGGGAAGGTAGATAGATGCTTCCTTTCGAACCTTTGTTAAAGAACATTAATCCTTTCTCCCACCCTTCGATGACCATGCCGCTACCTAAGGTAAACTCAATGGGTTCGCCCCTTGGCACGGAAGAATCGAAAATGGTTCCGTTCAGTAACTTACCGGTATAATGAACACTGACTTTATCCCCCGGATGTGCCATAGGTCCAGTTCCTGCTTCATCTATTTTATAAAATAATCCATACGGTGATTGTGTGGCCGAAAGCCCATTATCTTTCAAATACGTTTTGATAGTTTCGAGGTCCTGTGCAATCACTTTGTCTTTGTTCGTGATGTCAATTAATTCAATTTCAAACCTTAAAATACTATTTGGAGGAATCACTTCTCCCCCTCCTCTTTCTCCGTAGGCCAGATCAGAAGGTAGATAGAACATGGCTTTACCGCCTTTCTTTAATAAGACCAATGCATCTTCCCATCCTTTAATCACACGACCCTGACCCAGCATAAACGAAAATGTCTGTCCCCGGTCAACCGATGAATCGAATTTGGTACCATCCAATAGCCAACCGCTATAGTGTACTTCAACTGTTTCACCAATTTTTGGGTTAGGTCCTGATCCCTCGGTTTCCATATAATAAATCAACCCGCTTTCATCTGTTTGATAAGAGATATTTTCCTGATTCAGTTTATCCTCAATCACTTTAATTTGTTCTTTCATTAATGCTTGTTTTTTTAGTTCAGTTTCTTGTGCATGTTCAGGTGGTGTTTGTACATCTACCATTTTAATATCATAGTAAACCCATTCTCCGGATTTTGTAAAGTCGGGCATGGCGTCCCCCCGATAAATTGAATCCGCTATAATAACGAATGTTGCGCTATCTCCTTCTGCCATCAAATGCAATCCCTCAACAATATCACCATTAAATTGAACAGGTGCCAGTTGAAAATCAATAGGTTGTCCCTGCCCGTCATAAGTGGAGAAAATTTGTTCTCCTGCTGCATTTCTGTTAATAATATGAATTTTTACCCAATCGTTTGTTTTGGGTTTATATCCATCATGTTGCTGATGAAATTGATAATGAATTCCTCCAGCAGTAACAGGCAAATTTTCTGGTTGTCCCTGCATAACAGCCCCAATAACAAGGGCGATAATTAATAATAGGTTTTTTTTCATTTGTTCTAATTTTGTTGTTGAATGTCGAGTACTTTTATGTCAAATATCAATACGCTATTAGGTGGAATCTTCTCTAGCTCCATATCGCGATAAGCCAATGTGGATGGAATAAAAAGAAGACCTTCCGAGCCTTTATTAAAATATTGTAATCCTGATTCCCATCCCTGGATAACCTGCGCTGCTCCATAAATAAATGAAAAGGGTTGATCGCGATCAATGGATGAGTCAAAGACTGTACCATCAAGCAGACGGCCGGTATAATCAAGTACTATAGTCTGACCTGTCTGAGGATAGGATCCACTTCCTTTTTTGGTGATTTTATAATATAGACCATCTTTGTTTTGCTTTGCCTTAATATTATTGCTTGCAAGATAATCCTGTATCTTCTTTGAATCATATTCCATTTGCTTAGGCTCATCATAAAGTCCAATGACTTCTATTTTGAATACTAAAATATCATTAGGTTTAATATTATTTTGAGGACGTCCCTGTTCTCCATAGGCCAAAGGAGAAGGAATAATCAATTCACCAGATGAGCCAACATTGAAATAAAGCAGCCCTTCTTCCCAACCTAAAATCAATTGACCCTGACCTAATGTTACTGTGATGGGAGCACCCTTATCGTAAGAAGCGTCAATTTTTTCACCTAGCAGATTTTCAAGCGAATAATGCATTTTTACATTTTGTCCGGGTTTTAATTTTTCACCTGATCCTTCCGTATCAATCCGGTAAAACAGACCATCATCAACTTTTTTAAATCCTTCCAGTTTATTTTGTGCCAGATAGTTTTGAATCAGCCGGATATCAGTATGAAGTTGGTCTTGCTGATCAGGTGCAATACCTCCTGCCTGACCAGTATCGGGGGCCACTTCACTCATTTTAATAATAATTCTGACTACATCTCCTGCTTCTATATAAGGGGGTCTTATGCCTCTGTAAACGGAATCAGATTGGAGAAAGAATTCAGTGGAGTCTCCTTGTCGCATCACCGAGAACATGTCAAGTAAATCGCCATATTGTTTTGGCTGAGCCATTTTAAATTGTTGGGCAATAACGTCAGGTTCGTATCCGCTGGCAAAAACCGAATCATCAGCTGTTTTATAAATGGAAAATATTGTTACCAAATCGCCCGATTGAGGAGCGGGCCCATCTCCTTTTTTCAGCGTTTCATAGGCACATCCGAAGGGTGTTTCCAAACGATTTGATTTGTCTGATTTCTGCCCGCAGCCTGATACAAACAGGATTAGAATAAACAGGCATATAAATACAGAGCTTCGATGCTTCATTATATGGAGATTTTTCTTTCTGCTATTAATTTTTTCAAGGTTTCTATTGTTTGCTGCAAGCTATCAGAGCTTTGTCCTCCGGCTGCATTATAATGTCCACCACCATTAAAATATAAACGCGCAAAGGTACTTACATCAATAAGGCCTTTAGATCTTAGTGAGATTTTAACTTCTGATTCCCGCTCTGTAAGCAATACCGCCATCCGGATACCCTTGATTTGAAGCGGTAAATTGACGATTCCTTCCGTATCACCTTTTTTAACGTTAAATTTCTTCATATCGTTTTGAGAAAGATGAATGATTCCGGTATTCAGTTCCGGTAAGATTTCCATCCGTTCAGCGAGACAAAAACCATATAGTTTCAAGCGGTTTTCCGAAAACTGATTATATACAGCATCGTATATTTCGTTGGGTTTGATTCCTGTCTTAAGCAATTCGGCAACTATTGAATGTACTTTGTGGGTCGTACATGAATATTGAAACGACCCGGTATCAGTCATAATGGCGACATAAAGGCAGGTAGCTGCATCCTGATTGATTGATTCGATACCCCATAGATGATTTGCAACATCGAAAATCAATTCACCGGTAGAACTAGCTTTCGGATCTGAAAGAAGAACATCTGTGAAATCTTCCGGTTCAAGATGGTGATCAATCATAATGGTTTTTACAGCAGTTTCTTTAATGACTTCCAGAAAAGAATCTAGTCGGGATGCCTGATTAAAATCGAGACAAATAAGCAAATCAGCCTCTTTCATAATCCTTTTAGCTTTTTCAGGATTTTGCTTGTTGATAATGATTTTGCTTGCCCCCGGCATCCAGCGAAGAAATCCTGGAAAATTGTTTGGAACAATTACCGTCACTTCTTTGCCTCTTTTTTTAAGAATATACTGCAAACCCAGGCAAGAACCGATAGCATCACCATCCGGATTATAATGGCAGGTAAGTACTATTTTATTGGCATGACTAATTAGGTCTCCGGCTTTTTGTATCTCAATATGATCAAGTCTGCTATTCAAGTGGATTAAGTTCTGAAATTAAATTTGCCTGCAAAAATAACACTTGAGAATGGAACCGTTGAATGGCTATTGCGTATTTTTGCAATTCCATTTTAAAAAGTTACCTATTTAATCAACCATGGCAGACAACAGAACCTTTACTATGATTAAACCGGATGCCGTTGCAAAAGGGCTAAACGGAAAAATAATAGCACAAATTGAAGCGGCAGGTTTCCGTATTGTGGCGTTAAAATATACTAAGCTGACGAAAGAACAAGCACAAAACTTTTACGCAGTCCATAAGGAGCGCCCGTTTTATAATTCCCTGACTGAATTTATGTCCTCGGGCCCCATTTACGCAGCGATTCTTGAGAAAGACAATGCAGTAGATGATTTTAGAGAACTGATTGGATCGACCAATCCGGAGGAAGCTGCTGAAGGCACTATCAGACGCTTGTATGCCAGTAATATTGAACGCAATGCAGTACATGGCTCTGATTCTGATGAAAATGCAAGGATTGAAGGAAGCTTCTTCTTTTCGAAATTAGAGGAGCATTAAGGCTTTTCTTCGGGTTTACAGTCAGGAGCTATATATTTCTTTGCTTTATCAATGCCCAATTCATACGCCATCAGTAAATCGCTGCAAGCATCTTTTTTCCTGAATGATTTTGTATTGGTTATGCCTCTGTAATAATAGGCCAAACCATCCTGAGGGCTTAAAATAATAGCCTGATTTAATTCCTCAAGGGCTGCCCGGTAATTGCCCATTTGTGTGAGGGCGAACCCCTTGCCCCGATAAGCTTCGGCATAATCAGGATTCAGTTCAATGGCTTTGTTGTAATCAGTAAGCGATTTATTGTATTGCTCTAAATAAGAACGGGCATCTCCCCTTCCGTTATAATATTCAGCATGTGAATTATCGAGCATCAAGGCCCGTGTAAAGTAATTCTCGGCATTACTGAATTTCCGCAAATAATTCTCGCAAATACCCATTCTATAATACACTTCATCGCTCTCACCGGCCACCTCGATGGCTTTATTATACTCTTTCAGTGCTTTTTTGAATTTTGATTGCAAAGTATACAGATTGCCTGCCAACATATACACTTCTACATTGCCAGGATAAAGCTTTCTTGATTGTTTAGTCAGCTTCAAGGCCTGATCATACTGTTTATAATAAGCCGCAGTCTTGGCTTTTAACATAAAATACTCGCCTTCCAGTCGTTGGTTTTTTTGCATACCGGCCAGCATATTGGCCTCAGCTATATCAGCGAGTGGTTGTGACATTACAAAAAAAGTTTGAAGGAAAAGGATAAACAGAATGCTCAATGATTTCATCAGATCAATATTTGTACCCGTAAAACTAAATGAATTGACCAAATATTGTATGGTTATTATCAACGAAGACTTGCCTGCAGGGGCCTGATTAGCTCATATTCTTCGTTTCCTGATTTCATGCAAGAAGTTTTTCCTGAATCCACTATTTTTGTTGCCGACAATTATGATGAAAATAGTAATTATAGCAAGCGGAGGAGCCATTGGAGCTGTCATGAGGTATGGAATATCAGGCTTTGCCTACCGGATTGGGGGCTCTTCCTTCCCCTGGGGTACACTGGCAGTAAATCTACTGGGAAGTCTTGTAATTGGCATCCTGTGGGCACTCACCCAACGCTTCCCCTTAGGTCCGCAATGGAAAGCTTTCCTGCTCATTGGGCTGCTCGGAGCTTTTACCACTTTTTCAACCTTTTCATTAGAAAATATGAATCTGATTAAAGAAGGGCAGCATATTGTTGCTTTCGCCAATGTGCTGATAAGTGTTTTCTTCGGCATTGCCCTGGCTTATGGCGGTTTCCTTGGCACTAACTTCTTAATACGTTTCTTAAATCCATGGTTATGAAAATTCCGGAACAAGGTGTTTTGCTGCGTATTTTTATCGGTGAATCTGATCATTATAATAACAGACCGCTCTATGAAGCCATCGTGCAACATGCCCAAAAACTCAACCTGGCCGGGGCTACCGTTTTTAAAGGAATTATGGGTTACGGAGCTGACAGCCGTATGCACTCAGCTAAATTTTTACGCCTTAGTGAAGATCTTCCTATTGTGATTGAAATTGTTGATTCTCAGGAAAAAATTGATAGCCTGATACCTTTCCTCGATGAGAATGTGAAAGAAGGCTTGATTACTATGGAAAAAGCTACCGTTATTAAATACAGACATTCCTGATTGAACCATTTTATTAATCTGGTGTTTTTATTGCCATGAACCCAAAGCGGCTGCCACAATTCCTGGTTTTCTTTTTGCTATTAATCCTTTTGATTGACTTGCCGGCCTTTTTTGGTCTCCGTCAGTTAGTCAGCGACTTTGCTCCGCCTGTAATGCATCTGCTGCCTCTGGTTTTCTGGCTGCTGACAAGCGTGTATGCCGCTCTGACGCTGCTCGCTGTTTTACAATGGCCCCGCATCAAGCAATCCAGTTCATATCGCTTCAGTTTTAGCCTCTTTGGCCTCTTTCTGATGCTCTATTTGCCAAAAATTTTATTCAACCTGATTTTTCTTTTAGGAGCTTTTAGCAGCGCAGTAATTTCAATATTTGGATTATCTCTTTCTATCAGCCACTATTTTCTACTGCCCGGTTTCATACTGGCTGCCTTATTGATGTTCGCCCTGGCTGATGCCATGCTTTTTGGCCGATTCCGTTTTAAAACCCGAACCTACCAAGTGCATTCCGATAATTTACCGGCTGCTTTTGATGGTTTCAGGATCGTGCAATTGTCTGATATGCATCTCGGCAGTTTTTTTGGTAATCGCAGGGCAGTGCAAAAAGGATTGAAAAAAGTGATGGATGCAACACCCGACCTGATTGTCTTTACCGGTGATCTGGTGAATAATTTTGCCGATGAAGCCAGACCTTTCATTGCTGATTTATCAAAGCTGCATGCTCCTTTCGGTAAATATGCTATTCTCGGCAATCATGATTATGCCGATTACAGCACCTGGGACAGTGCCGGAGCCAAGGCAGAAAACAAGCGTCTGTTGTATCAATTGCACAAGGAAGCCGGTTTCCGCCTCTTGCTAAACGAATCCGTGCAGCTCGAAAAGGAGGGACAATATTTTATACTGGCCGGAGTAGAAAACTGGGGCAAACCGCCTTTCCACCAGTATGGCGACCTGAACAAGGCATTTGAAAATCGCAACAAATCAACTTTCTCGGTGCTCCTTTCACACGACCCCAGCCATTGGAAAGCACAGGTATTGCCCGATACCACTATTGATCTCACACTCTCAGGACATACTCACGGTATGCAATTGGGCATCGATCTGCCATTTTTTAAATGGAGCCCGGTAAAACTCCGCTATCCCGAATGGGCCGGGCTGTATCAAGCAGGGAAACAATGGCTGAACGTGAACCGTGGTTTTGGCTATATCGGTTTCCCGGGACGGCTGGGTATCAAGCCGGAAATTAGTGTGATTGAACTCCACACGGCTAAGGACTGAGTATTCCAACCGCAAAGCTTCCAGGTAAGCAGACCATTTTGTGGCCGGTGATAAGAGCCTCGGAAAGGTTGAAAAAAAATGCTATACACTATTGCATTTTTCAGTAGCTTTGAAATATGTTGCTTTCACTCCCCCAAGATTTATGCTGCAGGCCCAAGCAGGTCTTACAACAGACCAACTAATGGAAAAAGGAAGCAACATCCGGTACATCCGGGATTTATCAGGCCACTATCGTTTGGAAACAACGGCTGTTTATGTGCCTGTAAACAAAAATAATTTACAAAATACAAGTAGCCATTTGGACCGTATTTTTGAAGATATGAAGCTGAATAATAAGGAGTTAAACAGAGGCCTGACATAGCTGTATATAATTGCCGGTAACTTTATACAAACGTTGTAGCCAATACAAAAAAACGGAAACTGAGAACTAAAATTAAAATAGAGAGCCACCGCACATTTAGGCACACCTGCCCGTTCCGCAGGAGGCCGGCAAGGCAGGGAACCCTACGTGATGCTCTCACATCATACGGCTCTTCTTATCAAGTCAAGGCTAAAAACACTTCTGGTGTAAAGTCAAATCTTTAACTTTTGTAAAGGATGTATTAGACCGAACATTGGAAACAAAAAACTAATAAAATGAAAAATTGGGTATTAACATTAGCGGTTAGTTTTATTTCGTTTACCATATTCGGCCAAACCCTAACTTGGCAATCATTAAATGAACCCGGAGATGGAGGAGCTGTTACCAGTATCAGGGTGAGTCCTTACAACGCAAATCACATATTACTCGGTGGAGATATTATGGGAATAACTTACAGTATGGACGGTGGCTTATCATGGCACGATACTTACGGCTTTAACGATTGGGTAATTGGCGATATTACGTGGCATCCAACAGACAGTAATATTGTTTGGGCAGGTTCTATGTCTGGACCTTTTAAAAGTATAGATGGTGGTATTCACTGGCAGATGATGCGAACGGGAATGGATCCCATAAATAATTGGTATTACAGTTGTCCCGTTCAAAAGATACTATTCGACCCAAATGATGTAAACCATTTATTGGCTTTTGGTGGTTCTTTTAGAAATTGGTACAGCCCCGGTGCTTCAAAATGGAATTCGTTATGGGAAAGTAAGGATGGCGGTAATAATTGGATTGAAAAAACCACCATCGGAACTACAGTTGGTTACGGAACGATGAATGCTATTTATGTAGGTTCTAAAATCGTTACAGCTATAAAAGACCAAGGCATTTTTATTAGTACTGATAATGGAAGCAGTTGGACAGTATCTAATAGTGGATTACCCAGTAATGATGCACTTTGGATTGCTGCTGATCCAAATGACACTACCATATTGTATTGTTCCACAAATAATTATTTATCAGGAGGTATTTATTTACCAGGAGGTTTATTTAAATCAATTAATGGTGGCGGAACATGGACAAATATTTCAACAGGGTTAGAACAACATTCAGATATTGATAATCAAATGGCTTCTTACTACAGGATGGTAAAAGTTTCTCCAAGCAACAGCAATATTTTATTTACTGCCAACGGTGGTTGGTCAAATTCAATGACTTACAAAAGCACCGATGCAGGTGCAACTTGGAATCCTTTATTTACTACGGCACCCGCTATAAATACTCCCGTTTTTTATAGTTTTTCAGGACCTGAATTATACGTTTTTGATTTTGACCATAATAATGGAGACGTTATGATTGGAGGCAATTGGGAATATGTACTTAAAACAACGGACGGTGGAATAAATTGGGATGATTTAATGAGCGACACAACTTCAGTTTCAGGGTATTTTACCGGCACAGGATATTCCGGGATAGCAACCACTAATTTCGAGTTTAATCCTTACAATGTAAACGAGAGTGTATTTCAGGGTATGGACGATGCAAAATTTGTTATCAGCAAAGACAATCTTAATAGCTGGAAACGAGGTGGTACAGGTATGAATAGGATGAATGGTGGAAATGATATTTGTTTTGCTGGTATTAATGGCTCAACATTATATTGTACTTCTGGTCAAGACCTGAGATTTGACGGTGTATATAAATCAACTGATGGAGGAGATAATTGGACTTTGTTTGATTATACTGCATTCCCTGGATGCACCCCTTCGGGGGGGCAACCGTTAGGTATTTATGCTATTCCTAACGATCCAAATATAGCTTGGGTAGTTGCACAAGATAAAATTTTTAGAACATTAAACGGGGGACTTACCTGGACTGAAGTTTTTACTGCGGCTGATGTTTACTTTATAGCTCCGGCAATAAATAGTCCGTACACCTTCTATGTAAATTCTGCAAATGGAGTTTATAAAACGACAGATGGAGTTAATTTTTCATTAATGTCAGGAAGTCCACAGAAATGTAGAAATATTGTTGTTGATCCTAACAATGATAATATTATATACGTCACTAAACACAAGACCAATGATGGAGAAGAAGGACTTTGGAAATATGATGGGGTAACGTGGAATTTAATAAGAAGTGATTATTATTTAAACTATGTTGCTGTACAACCAGGTAATTCACAAGTAATAATGGTAACAACTTTAGATGAACCATTTCATGATGTAATGAATTCTTCAGGAATCTGGGTGTCAATAGACGGAGGAAGTACCTGGCTTCAACAAAATAATGGTTTACCACTTATTAGATTAAAAAGTGTCACTTTTAATCCTCATCAGCCCAATCAAGTAATTGCAGGATTAGCGGGTAGAGGTTTTTATAAAACAAATATAAGTCCTCTGTTAGGAATCAATAATCCTCAATTGATTAATAGCATAAATGTATATCCAAATCCAAGTTTAGATGAGGTTACTATTTCTTTTACTTTGAAGAAGTCTGGCATGGTTGAAATTAAATTTTTTGATATAAACGGCAAACACCTACAGACACTATTAAAACAATATGTGACAGCTGGAAATCAAAAAATTAATTTTGAAAGAAATGGTATAGCAGCAGGAATTTACTTCTTTCAAATAAGTATAAATGGATTTACTTCAATAAATAAATTAATTATTAGATAAATATAAGCTAAGCATGAAAAAGATAGTACTTATCAGTCTGCTAACACTAATTTTATTAAATGTAGGTGTAAACGCTCAAACGACAACTCCAAAAACACAAAAAGAAATTGGTATAAGGGTGACAGGACTTGCGGATTTTAATTTTTTCTACAAAAAACAACGATCCGAAAATAAATACCTTAGAATGAGACTGCTTTCATCTATAATAACCACATCCAAATTTAGAAATTCTTTAGCATTAGGCCTGACCATTGGAAGTGAAAAAAGAAAATCATTGAATGACAAATTTAAAGTAATAAAAGGATGGGAATTTATAGGTCTTTTTAGCACGGTATTAACGAATAGTACATCCATGGTATTTTCTCCCGGACTAGGTTTTGTTCTTGGTTTTCAATATGATATTAACCCTAATTTTTTAGTTAATTTAGAAATGATCCCAAGTCTAAGCTCACACTTTCAATATGATTCAAAACAACTAAATTTTTCAGGTGCAAATCTTGAAATCACCACCAATAATATTGCAATCGGTTTGATGTATAAATTTTAAAAGATTGATGCCATTTTATTGCTTTTTATTAAAACATCTATATTCTTGTACAGCATCTTAAAGGCAGAACACACAACATATCGAGTAGCTAAAGGGGAGTCTCCCCCCTAACCCGCTCACACCTGCCCTTTT
>CAYPSW010000009.1:0-76901 GCA_964413685.1 uncultured Chitinophagales bacterium | reverse complement strand
ATATCGAGTAGCTAAAGGGGAGTCTCCCCCCTAACCCGCTCACACCTGCCCTTTTCCGGATCAGTCAAGCCTGCTCAAATACCAAACAAGCTCACGCAGCGTTAATGCCTAAATGAAAAACAAAAAGTCTCTTTTCTTTTCACTGCTTATTGTAAGCACCTTAGCCGGCTCTTCCTTTTCTGCCTGCGATCCCATGAAGCGCGATTGCCGCGGCCGGAAGCATCAGAAACTGGAAAATGGCATATATTTGTATAACAATCAAAATCATGATCATGAAAATCAAAGTACGCTCAATACTCGCCCTTCTCCTGATTCTGATACCGGGCTGTCGCTTCAGCCCCTTATGCCTTGATGGGGTAGGTCTTGTAGAAAGCAGAACCTATGAACTGCAATCATTCTCTGGCCTCGAACTGCGCAATTCCGCCATTGTTTACATCACACAGGATTCCGTTTCATCTGTCCAGATTGAAGCCCAGAAGAACATCCTCGACCACCTGAAAATTAAAGTAAATGCCATAGGCGAATTGGTGATTGATAACGACCTCTGTTTTGGGAAGCATAAAACCATCAAAGTCTATCTGCATACACCGGCTATGAATTCAATCAAAATTTCCGGTAGCGGTAAAATCATCGGTACCGGCACCTTCAGCAGCAATGATATAGACTACATCATCAGTGGCTCAGGCTCTATTGATATGGATTTGAACGCACAAAACCTGACCGGTAAAATCTCCGGTTCGGGCAATTTAATCTTGTCAGGGCAAAGCAACGGACAAATCTTCAACATCACCGGATCAGGCAGCATCGATGCTTTTAATTGCAATACAGATGCTTGTGAAATTAAGATCAGCGGATCGGGCAACTCGCAGGTTTTCGTCAATCAGCAACTTGATGTAACGATTACAGGCAGTGGCGATATCTGGTATAAAGGTCACCCGGATGTCTCAAGCAATATAACCGGTTCTGGCAAGGTACACGATGCAAACTAAAGTCTGAGGCTTCCTGCTGTGAAGCAGGATTGTTACCTTTGTCGCTTGAGATTTGAAGCATCCGAAAAGCGACCATGAAAACAGCACATCCCTGGTACGAAACCTGGTTCAATTCGCCCTATTATCATCTGCTCTATGAGCACCGCAGTGATGAAGAAGCGGCTCAGTTTATTCATGAACTCCTCTCCTATCTGAATCCCCCCACAGGCAGCCTCATGCTCGATATGGCCTGCGGAAATGGACGACATACACGCTGCCTTGCAGCCCGGGGTTTTGAAGTTTGGGGCCTCGATCTATCGGTAGAAAATATCAAAACAGCCAAATCCATCTCCGCTCCCAATACCCACTTCGAAGTGCACGATATGCGGGACTGCTATCGCACAGCCTTTTTCGATTATGTCTTTAACTTCTTCACCAGTTTCGGCTATTTCGATTCGGAAACCGATAATGTAAAAGCCCTGGAGGTAATGTATCAAAGCCTGAAAAAAGAAGGTTTTGTTTTGATTGATTTTCTGAACATTCATAAAATATCTCAATCGCTCATAGATCACGAAGTGATTACAAAACATGGCATTACTTTTCATATTGACCGGCATATGAGCGACCACCATTTGATAAAAAATATTCAATTCGAAGCCGATGGACAAAGACTCCATTTTGCCGAAAAATTGCAAACTTTAGGGCAGCAACATTTTCAAACATATTTTAAACAAATCGGTTTCAAATTAGTGGCTGAGTTTGGCGATTACACACTCAATCCTTTTAATGCCGCAACATCAGCCCGGTACATTATTCTGGGTAAAAAACAATGAACTGGTTCATCCATATCGACCACCAACTATTTTTTTTCATCAACCAACAATTGGCCAACAGCTTCTTTGATGTGTTGATGCCCCTTGTGCGGAATAAACTTACATGGATTCCACTTTATATGCTGATCCTTGCATTCCTTGTTTGGAAATATCCGAAATCATGGTGGAAAATGCTTTTGTCTATTCTCCTCACTGTCGCTCTAACCGATAGCATTAGCAGCCATTTATTCAAACCACTCTTCCATCGCATCAGGCCCTGCCATGCTGCAGGTATAGCAGAAAACGCCCGTTTGCTGCTGAATCATTGCAGTGGTGGCTATAGTTTTACTTCTTCCCATGCAGCTAATCATTTTGGATTGGCCATCATTTTTTCCCTGCTTCTGGCCAAACACGGACGATGGGTATGGCCGGTCTTTTTACTTTGGGCTTCGCTTATTAGCTTTGCTCAGATTTATGTTGGTGTACACTATCCGGCTGATGTAGCCGGAGGTATTGTAACAGGCCTCTTTTGTGGGTTCTTTAGTTGGTGTCTTTATCAGAAAATATTTATTCACAATTTATGACCCTTATCGAATATCTTCTTTTGCTCGTGCTACCCGTTGTAAGTGGTTTGCTGGCCATTCGCAGCAGCAAATCGATAGAGGGCATGCAAAAATTTCTGATTGCCCTGAGCGGGGCTTTTTTATTCGGTATCACCATCCTTGATCTCAGTCCCCAGGTGTTTCAATTTGATGGAAAATGGGTCGTCATTTTTGTATTACTTGGATTTTTGCTGCAAGTTTTCTCCGAGTATTTTTCAAAAGGTATTGAACATGGACATGTTCATGCAGAGCATGGTGCCAGCCTCCTTTGGCCGGTCATGATTGGTTTGTCTATACACAGCCTGATAGAAGGTATTCCATTGTCTGGTTCGGCAGATACGAGCAGTATCATGCATGAAAGCCTCTTTTGGGCCATCTTATTGCATAAACTGCCGGCTGCTTTTGCCCTGGGCACGCTGATAGCAGCAACGGGGAGAAAACAAATCTTTGCTTTTCTGATACTTATTGCATTTGCTTTTCTTACTCCACTTTCCGGTTTACTTACTCATTTATTCATACAAAAAGAAGTCAGCAGATTTGTCAATGCACTGCCATATATCCTCGCCATGGTGACCGGTTCATTCCTGCATATATCCACAACGCTGATGTTTGAATCGGGTAGCCGATCGCACCATTTCAACTTGCTGAAATTACTGGCAATTTTGCTTGGTTTCTTTGCAGCCAGCCTGATTATTTTATAGCGAATGAAGGACTGCTTTCCGTGCAAACAATCCCATCAACAGGCCTCTCGAAAACATAAAAGCAGTGAACGAAAACCACAGACCTGGAACTTGCCATTCGGCCTGGGTGTAGTAGAATAGTGGTAAATAGATGAGCATTACAGAAAGCAACATTACATTTCTCATCGATTTGCTGGCCGTAGCGCCAATGTAAATGCCATCCCAGAGATACGACAAGGAATTGATAATAGGAGCAGGAATAACCCACCAGATGTAGCGATAAGCCATTTCACGAACACTTTCCTGATTGCTCAATATCCTGACAATCCCTTTTCCGGCAAGCCAATAAAACAAGGAATAGAGCAAAGCCAGCCCCATGCCCCAGGTAAATATGTAGCGGATACTTTTTTTCAGCATCTTAGTATCTGAGGCTCCTTTATATTTCCCGACCAGACTTTCTACAGCAAAAGCAAATCCGTCAATGCCATAGCTGACCAATGAAATGAGTTGTAGTAAAACCGAATTGGCAGCCAGAATCACATCGCCATAGCCGGCCGACTGAATAGTAAAAAAATAGAAAGCAAACAGGAGCAACATGGTCCGGATGAACAGATTGATATTCACCTCGAAATACACTTTTAATTGTGGCCAGTTCAGGAGTGTTTTAAAGTCAATTTTTCTAAAAAGACAGCTATATTGTCGATAGGCAATCCAAATGCCCATAACTAATGCGGCATACTGTGCCAGCACAGTTCCCCAGGCCACTCCAGCTGATGTCATACCCAGACCAAAAACAAACAGGAGATCGAACACCATGTTGAGTACATTGGCAACAATGGCTACCAACATAGGCCAAAAAGCATTTTGCATCCCCAGAAACCAGCCAATAAGAACAAGCTGAATTAATACGGCCGGTGCGGCAATAATCCTGATGTGGAAATATTGCGTAGCCAGATCAATGGTATCAGGATTACCATTCACAAAGTGTAAACCAAGCCAGGCAAGCGGGCCCGAGAAAATAATTAGCAAAACAGCCAGCATGCCTGCAAGCAAGACTCCTCTGGCAAGAATCAGCAACTGTTGATGCTCATCATTAGCTCCATAGGCCTGAGCAGTCATACCTGTGGTACCCATACGCAGGAAAGCAAAACCCCAGAAAATAAAATTGAAGGCCATACTTCCCAATGCAATAGCCCCCAGATAAACCGGAGATGAGAGATGCCCCATGATGGCAGTATCAACCAGACCTAAGAGCGGAATTGTGATATTGCTGACGATATTTGGAATCGCCAGCCGGAGAATCTGCCGGTTCATATTGAGATATTCAAAAAAGACCTTGCATGGTGCAAGGCCTCACATTTATAGAATTTGATCTTTTTAGCGCGAAATCTGGAATTTACCTGAATCTTTAATTTGCCCGTTTTCATTCTTGAGCTGATAAAGATACATGCCTTTCTGCAGAGTGCTGACATCCACTTGCTGGAGCAGTCCGTTTATTTCAGTTTGAATCACCGTTTCACCCAGCAAATTATAAACCAGCAGTGTGAGACCATTCTCAGGTTTTGCTACGCTTACATTCAAGATATCGGATGCCGGATTTGGAAATAGAACCACGTTCATTTCATTATCCGGATAATTAATGCCTGATGCCCAGGAAAACCCAAGGTCATCAACCCAGAATGTACCTCCCTGTGGAGGTGTCGCACTGTTAGAAGAGCTTAGCAATACCAGCATGGTATCTGGAAGCATAGGCAAAATGTGGATGATAGGGATGGTAAATGGAGTCCAGGTATCCACTGTGTCTGCAAAGAAAAAGCCACCCATGCCAATCACTAAGAAAGTATCATTTATAGCATCATATTTTGTAAGTGTAATATTGATTGCTGCTGTATCGCCCGCATTGGCAGGCAGATGTTTGAACATACCGGTTAAAGCAATTGGAACTTTGTTAAAGGGAGTACCTCCGCTGAAGGTTGGATTAAAATTGGCATCTAATGAGATAGATCCGGTTGTTGCGATTCCCGGAATGGTCACACCACCAAGAGCAAAATAGGTAGAGACCATCTTCAGGGAAAAAAGTCCTTCAGAAGCATCGGATGACTTTTGTACGGTCTGAATAAAATTCCCGACAATCGAATTTCCGGTATTCCAACCGACCGGGTCATCATACACACCCGAATTAATCCAGTTTTCAAATCCGGGATTTGGTAAAGTATCCTGTGCTTTAAGCAGCTGATGAAAGCTCATGGCTGTGATAGCAAAAAGGAATAGTATTTTTTTCATGTCTATGGATTTAATGCTTGATTACTCAAAGGTAATCATTAAAAACTGATGTTCAAACAAATGCCAAGCTGACTTTCAAATTTCAAATAATTAAGGAGTGGTGCAACTATTTTTCATGCAGCTTTGTTTGCAAAATGTCGGCAGATTTAATTGATAAAATAATCTAAATTTGTCATTATAATTTATTAAAATCAAAAAACAGAATGAACATGTCACTAGTAAGAAAAAAAGCACCCGTTTTCAGCACAGATGCCGTTGTAAACGGAGGCGAATTTGTAGAAAATTTTACGCTTGAGCAATACCTTGGTAAGAAGCATGTGGTCTTCTTCTTCTATCCTCTTGATTTCACCTTTGTATGCCCGACTGAAATCATCGCCTTCCAGAAACAATTAGCCGAATTTGAAAAAAGGAATGTGGCTGTGGTAGGCTGTTCCATTGATTCAAAATTCAGTCATTGGGCCTGGTTGCAAACCGAACAAAAAGATGGAGGTATCAAAGGGGTAACATTTCCTTTGGTAGCTGATATCACCAAAACCATTTCAATGAATTATGGTGTGTTGGCCGGTGAATATGATTATACCGATGATGGCGAAGTATTTTTTGATGGTGATGCAGTTGCTTTCCGCGGACTGTTTCTTATTGATAAGGAGGGAATTGTCCGTCACCAACTGGTGAATGATCTTCCACTGGGCCGAAATATTAATGAAGTGTTTCGTATGATTGATGCTTTGCAATTTCACGAAGAAAACGGAGAAGTATGTCCTGCCAACTGGGAAGAAGGTAAAGAAGGGATGAAAGAATCAGCTGAAAGTGTAGCCGGTTATCTGGCCACACACTAAGGAGAAAATGAATACAATAGAAAAGGCTGCCAATGGGTAGCCTTTTTTATTGTACTGTTGTTTCAGCTCCCTTATTTCTTCCTGCATAGTTTCAATCAACCATTGCCGGTATTAGTTCTGTTTGCGCCCAAATCATGCTTGCCGAAAAGGCCAACAACGTGAGAAGAAATAACTTTACCATACGTGGGGTAATAATTAGTAATTAATCGGTTCAATCTTTATTAAAGTACAGGTAAAGCAAACCATTTATAAAACAAATACTAATTGCAACTACTCTTTTCGTTTAAATTGGAGAAAGAGGATCCTTATAAAAGTTTACCTTCGCAAGATGCATCCTTCTTGTAGACATCTGTTGTCGCTGCCCGGCCAATATATGCCACTTTCAGGATTAATGCGTTGCGTTGATATCTCTTTCTTTTTGCCTTTATACCACAATATTTCCAACTCGGAAATACCCTGGCTTGCCCCTTTTTATTATTCAAATAGCACAAAGCAGTTCGAAAAAGACATTGACTTTATGCTGGAACATTTCCTTCCGGTAAGCCTTGAAACACTTCATCAGGTACTTTCCGGCCGGGAGCCTGCCTGGCCTGAAAAGCCTATGATGCACCTGAGTATTGATGACGGCTTGAAATCCTGCAGAGAGACCATTGCGCCTATCCTGCTTAAAAAAGGACTGCCTGCCAGTTTTTTTGTGAACCCTGCTTTCATCGGAAATCAGGCCTTGTTTTATCGCTATAAAATTGGGCTAACCCTGAACAGTAGGCCAAATCTTCCATCAGCTATTCGCAAGCAATTGATGAGTATGACTTATACAGATACACCCCACATTGATCAACTCATGATTAAATATGGAGTTGATTTCAATGCCCGAATGCAAGCAGAGCAGCCCTACATGACTGAGTCTGATTTGCAATGGCTCTCAGATCAAGGCTTCAGTCTGGGAGCTCACAGCATGGATCACCCTGATTTCAGGCTGCTCAATGACAAGGAAAGAAAAAAACAGGTCAGCGATAGCGTAAATTGGATTCAAAATCGATTTCCCCAAAAAGTCGTGGCATTTTCTTTTCCCTTTACTGATTACGGTATGCCGGCTGATTTTATTCGTTGGTTGAGTACCAAATGTGATTTGAGCTTTGGCTGTGCCGGATTAAAAACCGATATTATCCCAACGCATTTACAACGGCTGGCTATGGATAAATATCCACTGAATTCAGCCAAAAAAGTGTTTAAATCAAACTTGTTTCTCAAAATACTCAAATCCCCATTTGGAAGAAATAAGATTAGCCGCTAAAACGAACCCCGAAATCCCGTTCAAGATCTTCCAGGTCTTTCCTGAAATACTCATCCATGTATTTTCGGCAATTGTCCGGCATGCGTTCAGCGTTTGCTTTCTGTCGGTTGATTCGGTGTAAAGAATCGACAACTCCTGATCGGATAATGGCTTTTTTAAGGAAGGAAGGAGCCGCTTTTCTAAACAATTTTCTAAGGGGTCTATTCCGGTTCAACAAAATCTGCTCAAGTCTTTTCGAGCGGGCTTTGGCCGAAGAATTTCTTGCTCCGAGAGCCGAAATTTTACAATCAGGCAATTTCAAAAAGGCAAATAAATCAGATAATAATTTTTGGGGATCACGCTGCAAGTTATCCAGCGTACTTACAAATATATTTCCCTTGCCCTGAGCATGTACCCAACGTTTCAGATGAAAAGCATAGAGGCTACCGTATAAATGACAGCGGTTGTTTCGTTGCACAAGATCAGTATCATGCAGGCGTTCTGATTCACTTTTGATTGCCGACATAAAATCACAACCTTCTTTTTCGTACCCAAAATTTCGTGCATATCGAAAATTAGAAAAAGACCGGATGCCGGGTTCCCGAAGCATCACAATTACTTTGACAGATGGATCGAAAGCAGCGAGACGCTGCGGAGCCTGTTCATCAATCATGGCATAGGTATCGGCCATAAGTTTCAGGCCTTCTCCCTTGCCGAAAAAGGATGACAGATAAGGTATGCCTCTTTCATAGAGCTCTTTAAAAGAGAAGAAGTGCACTTCCTTGATCCGGCTGCTATTGATATCCGGGTGCTGACGCAGGTATTCAAACAGGCTTGTTGTACCGCTGCGGCCGGCACCAATAATCAATGCTCCCAATTTGAAATTCCTAGCCATCGGCAACGAAGTTATCTATTTTTCATCGGATACATCCCCGCGAAAAAGGAGTATTGTTTAAAAGTTGTAATCCAGATAATAAATCACGCTTTTTCTATCTTCACAGTACAATGCCTAAACTGACAAAAAGTGATGTCCGCTTCTGGACCATGATACTCCGGCTGGTCTTTTTGCCTGTGTTGCTGCTCGAATTATGGGCTGTTGGCCGGCATTTGCCGCTACTTGAACTGGCTACCAAACCCCTGATGGTTCCGGTTCTTATGTTGATTTTCTATTTCGCCACACACGAGCAGAAAAATAATTATAACCGATGGATTATTACAGCACTCATCTTTAGTCTGATGGGTGATGTATTCCTGCTTTTCTCAACAGATTTTGAACAGGCTTTTATGACCGGACTGGCTTCCTTTCTTTTGGCTCAGATAAGTTATTTTATTGGGTTTTTACTGGCTGCCCGGCATCCGAAAGGACCTTTTATACTTTGGCGACATCCCTGGCTTCTGCCTGTACTTTTGGGCTATGGTATACTTTTATTATGGCAAATTTTTCCCGGCCTCGAAGACATGCTTGTACCCGTAATAATCTATGCCGGATGCTTATTGCTTATGGTGTTGGCAGCCTTACATCTCGGACTGAAAAGAAAAACATGGGGTCTTCCTATCGGTGCTTTGCTTTTCCTTTTTTCAGATTCTATTCTGGCTGTTAATCAGTTTACTGAGCTATTGCAAGACATCAATGCCAATTTTTTTGTGATGCTGCTTTATGGTTTTGCGCAATGGATGATTGTGGAAGGAATGTTACGAATGAATGGCTCTGTAAGGAATTAGCTCCCGATTCAAAAGGTTTTTGTGTATCGATCTGGCAGGCATTGTTCAGAAATATGCTGGGTTACGCATATCAATGGCCCAGGATTTCTGCAGGGTTGGAAACCTGAACAAGTTAAAATCCATTCAGGTGTAAGTAATATCTTCAGACAGTGTACAAACTGAAATAGCCATCAGCATATTCTTTTTAAAATGGACCATTATTGTCCATCATTAAATAAATTGCTTTCTCAACTATTTTGCAGCGAATTTCACAAAACTGTGACCCGCCTTCACATCCTCTACAAGATCAGCAACCGATTGATTGGAGAATAAGTCCGTAATTTTCTCACGGATAGATTTATATTCTTTATGTATCGGACAAGGATTGTCATCCCCACATTTCTTCATGCCAATGCCACACCGGTCAAGCCGATCGAGACCGTCAATTACCTCAACAATTTCAATCAACTTCAATTCCCCGGGGTCTCGTCTCATAAAAAAGCCGCCATTGGGTCCTTTGATGGATCCCAGAATTTTTGCTTTAACCAATTGTTGCAAAATTTTACTCAGGAAGTGATACGGGATATCTTGTGAATCAGAGATATCTCTTAAGCCTGAATTTTTATTCTCATCCTTATCGTGGAGTGCAATATATAGTACTCCCTGAAGTCCGTATTCGCATGATTTTGAAAACATGTAGTTTAATTTAAGTACCTTTTTGTGAATTTGTATTCTCTAAAATTGACATAATAGAGCACCAAAATAATCATTTTTGTTAACTCGCTCTAAGAGGTTAAGACTTTATTATTGCAAGGTAATTGCCTTCACGGGTGAAATCCGTTTTACCAGCAATAATGGCAAACGCATCGCCAGTAAAGCCAACACAAAAGTGCCGAGATTAATCAATAATACCGTCATGGGTACTATTTCAACCGGGGCCACCGAGACATAATAGGTTTTTTCAGGTAAGGTAATGATGCCATAATAATGCTGCAACCAAGCCATGCCCAACCCTATTACATTGCCAAAAGCAATACCGGCCAGAATGATATAGGCAGCATGATAATTGAAAATACGCTGGATGTTTTGATTGGTGGCACCTAAGGCCTTCAAAACACCAATCATATTAGTCCGTTCCAGAATAAGAATAAGTAAAGCGGTTGTCATATTGATGATGGCAACAATCACCATTAAAATGAAAATGACGCGTTCATTAGTACTTTGTAGATCGAGCCAATCGAATATATTAGGTTTCATTTGACGGATGGTCATCGAATTCATATCCTGCGGAATCAGATAGTAAATCTGATCATTTATCTGCTCCATTTGATTCACATCATCGAGAAATACTTCGAAACCACCCACCTCATCAGGCTGCCATTTATTCAGGGAGCGAATTTGCCGGATGTGAACCAATGCAAACAGCCGGTCATATTCTTCGAGGCCGGTATTATAGAGTCCGCAAATATGGAAAGCCCTGAATCGGGTTCTGGCTGTAGCCGGGTCGATAAAATGAATGATAGCCTGATCTCCGCTGTGGAGATTCAGGCGCTGGGCTGTTGAAACAGAGAGCAGAATATCATCGCTCATACTGTCACTGACAAGCGAAAGTGCTCGTCCGCTGACCAGGTATTTGTTTAGAAAATCAGGATTAAAATCGTTTGAAATTCCTTTTAATACAATGCCTTCAATCAGGTCTTTTGTTTTGATGATGCCCGATTTGGTGGCGAAGGTCTGCACATGAGCGATGCCAGGCATGGTATCAAGTGCCGCCAGAAAATCCTGATGACCTGAAACAGGTGAATTCTCAAAACTATAATTCCGATCGTATTTCGTGATTTGAATATGTCCCCAGAAGCCAAACATCTTCTCGCTTATTTCATGCTGAAAACCTTTAATGAGCGAGGCAGCAATAATCATAACAGCCACACTGATAGCAATGGCAGCTGTGGCAATACGGATGATGAGTCGCGAAAATGATTTCGAGCCCTTAAAGGCGATCCGGTTGGCTATAAATCGTTCCGTTTTCATATTGATTCCCTTACTTTGGGTAATATCTTGTTAATGGACAAATTTATACATTTTCTGCCCCTGTCTGATACAATGCTGTTGATTTGCTTTTGCGCTAATCAGGAATCAAAATAAGATGAAAAAAAGAAGCTAATAAAACTCGACTTTCTTTCTGAGTACTTCCTGTCCGCTTCTTAGCGTCAGGATATATACGCCAGATACGGATTGCCCCACTTCAAGCCAAAAGTTGTGGATACCAGGATACAATATTTCTTCCCGGCTTTTTACTATCCTTCCTGACAAGTCGCTAAGCTGTAGTTGACCCGTGGTTAAGCTATTAGCCCACCCAAATATTATCCCTACCTTATTTTATGAATGTGTTTATTATCCATCATGGCTACTTATATAGTGGTGCTTTGACTTTCTCTTATATTTACCGGACAATAGACCAAATGATGTTGAGAACGAGTAGCTATGTGCCGATTATATTCATGTTGATGTTACCCCTTCAATCATGCCATGCCCAGCCTGTGTCAAACGAAGAAAAAGCTGTAAAAACGGGAGCTGAGCAAACGCTACTTTATCTGCCGAAACTTGACGAAAAGCGGATTGCTTTGTTTGTGAATCAAACGTCAATAATCGCTTCGGTCCATCTGGCAGATACCCTGCTGTCCTTAGGCGTAAACATCAAAAAAATATTTGCCCCGGAACATGGATTCCGTGGAGATGCCGGTGCAGGTGAAGTAGTGCAGAATAGTGTGGATGCCAAAACCGGTATTCCCATTATTTCGATGTACGGGAATCACCGGAAACCCAGTGCGGAAGACCTTGCCGGTATCGACTTATTGGTTTTTGACATTCAGGATGTGGGGGTTCGTTTCTACACCTATATCAGTAGTATGAGCTATGCCATGGAAGCTTGTGCCCGTAATGACATTCCAATGCTGATCCTCGATCGGCCAAACCCAAACGGGCATTATATAGACGGACCTGTTATGGAACCCAATTGCATCTCTTTTATCGGCTTACATGCCGGTGTTCCACTGGTCTATGGAATGACCATGGCTGAATATGCCCGGATGCTAAATGGTGAACATTGGCTACCCGACAGTTTGCACTGTACTTTGAGCTGGGTAGCCTGCCAAAACTACAGGCATTCCACTAGGTATTCGCTCCCTGTAAAGCCTTCTCCAAACCTGCCGAATATGCGATCTGTTTACCTCTACCCTTCCCTTGGTTTATTCGAGGGAACTGTGATAAGCACCGGGCGGGGAACGGATAAACAATTTCAATTGCTCGGCCATCCGGATTTGTTGGACTACCCCTATTCTTTCACACCAGAGCCTAAGCCGGGTGCTCCAAATCCAAAATTTTCAGGAGTCCGCTGCCATGGCCTCGATTTAAGCCGGCTCGATGCTGATAGTTTGTACGAGGTTGCCAAAATTAATCTTGCACTTATCCGCAAACTCTATCGTGATTTTCCCGATAAGGAATCTTTCTTTACATCCTATTTCTATAAACTGGCAGGTAATTACAAATTGCAAGGTCAAATTGAAGAAGGGCTGACAGCAGAAGAAATCAGGTTGAGTTGGCAGGAAGGCTTAAAAACATTCAGACAAATCAGGGAAAAATATTTGTTATATCCTGAATAAAAGCGACTTGATTTGTGGGGCACTAAGGCATGACTATATTTGCATTATGAACAAAAGGCTTCGCATTGTTTTTATGGGCACACCGGATTTCGCTTTACCCACGCTTCAGATTTTGCTGTCACAGGGGTACGATATACCGGTGGTCATCACTGCACCTGATAAAGCGGCCGGGCGGGGATTGAAAAAGAGGCAATCAACTATCAAACTTTTTGCTCTTTCTGAAAAAATTGATGTCTGGCAACCCATCAACCTGAAAGATGAATCATTTCAATCTGAGTTGAAGCTTTTGAATGCTGATTTATTCATCGTGGTTGCTTTCAGGATTTTGCCTGACTCGGTATTGGACATCCCAAAACTGGGCTCAATAAATCTGCATGCATCTTTACTGCCTCAATACCGGGGTGCCGCCCCCATCAACTGGGCCATCATCAACGGAGAAAAGGAAAGCGGAGTGACTACTTTTTTTATCAAAGCAAAAGTAGATACCGGTGATATCCTGATGCAGAAAAAAATACCTATTCATTCAGATGATGACAGCGAGCTGCTTCATGACAAATTGATGCTTCTAGGTGCAGAGACGATGCTGGAAACAGTCAAACTGATAGAATCAGGGCATTATAAACCAATTCCTCAGCAATCAGGCAAAGAGTTGAAGCCTGCTCCTAAAATCTACCGCGAGCTTGGCGAATTAAAAGCTTCAATGTCTGCTCAACAAGCATATAATCTTATCCGGGGGCTAAGTCCTCATCCTGCTTGTTTCTTTAATTATGCAGGGAAGCAAATAAAAATTTATAAAACCAATACGCCCGAAAACAAATTATTCGGTGACCGTTTTTTTCAGAAGCATGGAGGAAAGATTTACTTACACTTTTTCGATGCTTCCTTAGAAATCACCTCCTTGCAGCAGCAAGGAAAGAAAAGAATGTCAGCAGATGACTTTATTAAAGGATTCCGATTCTAATCAGAACCAGCGTTTCTTGAAAAACACATACACAAGTATGGTTGACAAGATAACAGACAGCAATAAGGTGAATGAAAAGGCCCAGGGTTCTTTAGCGAAAGGTAAATTCACATTCATGCCGTAGAATGAAGCCACAAGAGTAGGCACCATCAAAACAATGGTAACTGAAGTCAGTAATTTCATCACCTGATTCAGGTTATTTGAGATGATAGAGGCAAAGGCATCCATAGTTCCGCTCAGGATATTGGTATAAACCTGTGCCATTTCAGAGGCCTGAGCACTATCAATTAATACATCCTGAAGCAAATCACTTTCCGCCTCATTATCAGTTGTATTTAAGAAATTAGTGCGTTGAATTTTCAACATCATCAATTCGTCCGCGCGCAGAGCTGTGACGAAATAGACAAGACTTTTTTCAATATTCAGCAAGCGGATTAGCTCTTTGTTCCGCATCGAATTATATAACTCTGTTTCAAATAAATTTCGCTTAGTGTTGATTTCGTTCAGGTAAATGAGATAGTGGTATATATTACGGTCGAATAATTTCAACACAAACATACTTCTGTCGATAGGATCGAGCCCTTTCACTTTACCATTCAGGAAGCTGTCAATAACCTGATTTTCGAAAGGACTGATGGTAACAATGACCTCTTTTGTGAGAATAATACCAATAGGGATTGTGATATAAAGTGCATCAATATCGGTAACAATATCATTTGCGATGGGTGTTTTCAGAACAATCAGGTCGATATCATCATCCCGCTCGAATCGGGGCCTTTCCGCAATATCAAGTGAATCGATTATATAATCGAATGGTAGCTTGTATTGTTCCCCAAGAAGTTTCAGACTTTCCTGATCAAAAGGCGGATAGACATTGATCCAACATCCTTTTTCGGGTTTTTGCAACTCTACCAGTTGCTTGTCATCCCGTTTATAGTATCTGATCATGCCTTTTAGTTTTTATCTATTAATCTCCGTTAATATCCTCTCCGTTTAACTTCTTATTAACAATATCGAGGTTTGACTTAGCCAGAATAAAATCTGGAAATAGCTCCACGGCTTTTTCAAACGATTTTTTGGCATCTTCAGGCCGGTTTAAGTCCAAATATACAACCCCTTGAAGATTATAGACGGCTGCATTCATTGTCACTTTTTGCGATTCACCATTTTGACCATAATTAATATTCACTTCTTCTTTATCAACTCCATCTGAAGCAAGCAAGGTACTGATAGACTGAACACATTCACCCAGGCGTTTTAAGCCATACTGAATACTTGCTCCCTGATATAAAAAGTAAATTTTACTAGTAGCTTTATACAGCTGATCATAATGTTCGAGTGATTCTTTAAGCAAGCCAATAGATTGTTCAGATATCGCCAAAGCTTCCATGATTCCATAGTTTTCAGGATTGTTCTCAACTATTTCTCTTCCCAGTAAAACTGTCTGTACATATCTTCGGGAATTAAAGTACAAATAAGCGAGCGTATCTTTAAGATTTGTCTCTTCAGGTTTCAAAGCCATCATTTGGTAAATTGCATTGGTAGCTGTTCCCAAATCATTGTATTGAAGTGCCCATTTGTAGATTTGCCATTGTTGTTGATATGCAATCGGGGTATCCGTTTCAGAACTTACGCTCTCATTAACAGGATCTTTGTCCTTTTTCCCTCGCTGAGCCATGAGGTCAGCAGGCATCATCCATTGGAAAGCGCAAATAATGGCGAGAATATATACATTTTTCATACCTAACTATTTTGTGCAAAAAAAAGAAAAAGTCGGCAAATATTTATGCTTTGGCGAATTTAGTCTCAGAACTTAGTATTCCAAATATCCGTCAAAAACCTGAATAGCTGGACCTAAGAGCCAGATGTTCCGAAAATGATCGTTCTCAGCTGCATTACAATGTACTTGTAGATTTCCACCAATTGCTTCAACATTAATGCTTATATCACCCGATAATTGATTTTTCTTTGCATAAGCTATCGAAGCCGCAACAACTCCGGTTCCGCAAGCTAAGGTTTCATCTTCAACTCCACGCTCGTAAGTTCTAATCTTAATGCTCCCCTTATCTGTTTCCTCAACCAGATCCACATTAATGCCTGCCTCACTAAATGCCGGACTAAAGCGGATTTTTTGGGCTAGTTCAATAATATTCTTGTTCAGGATTTCCGTTGAAAAGATGACATAATGGGGTGAACCGGTATCCAATTGCCAGGCAGCATCCACTGAAACGATTTCATGCACTGGTTGCATCAATACTTTATAGAAGTCATTTGAAACCATTGCTGCTTCATGATAACCATCAAAGGCCTCGAAGTGCGATGTACTTTCAACCACTCCCTGTTGAATAGCAAAAGCAAGTAAACACCTTGCTCCATTACCACAAAACGATGCTTCAGTTCCATTGCGATTAAAATAGACCATACGATAATCCAAATCAGGATGTGATTCCAGAAGGATTAAGCCATCGGCTCCGATGCCGGTATGAAAAGAACACAAATTCATGATTAATTCCTGATTTTGGGTATCAAAGTGGCCATCCAGATTATCAATGATGATAAAATCGTTGCCCGCACCATGGTATTTTGAGAATTGAATCTTCATGGCAAGATGGAATCAATAGGGAGCTTATTTAATGAATCTGATACTTGTAAACTGCTATCCGGCTGTGTAAATATCAATCCTTGTTCGTTTGTATCATCAGATTGATCAAAGAAAATAATTCCTATGCCGGTCAGTACAATAATGAAAATGGAAAAGATCACAAATTTTTTCCCGAACATACGCGTTGTAATCAATGACCGATTTGGCTCCAAGTTCATGATTGAGAAATTAACTATCTTAAAACTGCCTGTTAAGTTATATTAATTCGGATTAAAACAACAATCAAATTGTTTGATTTTCCGTTGATACTTCCGAAATTCACAAGCATAATTTTAATTACGAATCAAAGATTTTAATATGAAGAACAAAAAATTGATTTCCCTGATGATTGGTATTTCCATACTTAGCTCTGTAGCTAGCATTGGCATTTATGATGCTTTAAGAACCAATAAGTCTGAAAAATCTGATCCAGCATCTTCTTTTGGTACCATTGCGCAACTCACTGATTTTCATAACCTGTCGGCCCCAACTGTGCCGGTTGATTTCCGGCTTGCTGCAAATATCACAACTCCGACAGTGGTACATATAAAAAAAACATATGCCCCGAAGTACAGCAATAACGATCCATGGAAGGATTTTTTTGGAGATAATTTTTCTCCATTCTTTTTTGGTACCCCTAAGAATGGAGAGCCTCAAAAAGAAATGGCTTCAGGCTCAGGTGTTATTATCGGTCAAGATGGTTACATTGTTACCAACAATCACATGATAAGTGATGCGGAAAAAGTTGAAGTAACATTATTCGATAACAGAAGCTATGAGGCCACCGTTATCGGAGCCGACCCTTCAACCGACATAGCCCTTATTAAAATTGAAGAAAAAGACTTGCCCCATATTGCGTTTGGCAATTCAGATTCAGTAGATGTTGGTGAATGGGTCATGGCCGTTGGTAATCCTTTCGATCTGACGTCAACGGTTACAGCTGGAATAATTAGTGCAAAAGGAAGAAATATCAATATCTTGGGCGATCAATCCAATGCCCCGATCGAATCATTTCTTCAAACAGATGCAGCTGTTAATCCGGGTAACAGTGGTGGTGCTCTGGTGAATGCCAGTGGTGAACTGATTGGTATTAATACAGCCATCGCTTCACCCACAGGAGCTTATGCAGGTTATTCATTTGCAGTTCCGGTAAACATTGTAAAAAAAGTTGTGGATGACCTGATGAAATTCGGTACTGTGCAAAGGGGTTATCTCGGTGTTAGTATTTCCAACATAACAAGTGAAATGGCCAATGAGCTTGACATAGAAGAACTTAAAGGAGTTTATGTAAACGGGGTAAATGAAGGAAGTGGTGCCTATGAATCCGGTTTACAAGAAGGTGATATTATCACTTCTGTTGACAGTTCAGCCGTGCATTCAGTTCCAGAATTACAAGAACATATAAGCCAATATAGACCTGGTGATAAAGTCAAAGTTGATTACTTCAGAAATGGCACGGCCAAATCAGTTTTTATTACTTTGAAAAATAGTTTTAATAATACGAAGGAAATCAGCGAGAGTACTGCTAATATAATAAATGAGTTGGGTGCTGATTTTGAAGTATTATCCAATAAAGAGCTCAATGATTATGGGATTGAAGGGGGACTGAAAGTAAAACAAATATTAAGAGGGAAAATCGCGAATAACACCAACATGAGGAAGGGGTTTATTATAACTAAGGTTGACCATAAAACAATAAAGACTATTGATGACCTTACCGACATTATTGGCTCAAAACAAACGGGAGAAGGTGTGTTGATCGAAGGATTTTATCCGCAATATCCCAATAAGAAATACTATTATGCGTTTGGCATTTAATTAAAAAATAGTTGTTTTTGGTTTAGTATTTTTATTTGTATTCATCCAATGAAACAGGCTGTCTTTCAGGATAGCCTGTTTTGTTATAACTTATGGTTAAACAGATCAGTAAATCCCTCAGGCAATGTAACAACTTTCCTGGTAATATAATTAAAGCTGACTATTCCGGTTGCCGCTTTGGCCATCTCTTTTCCAGTGTCTATGTTTTTTATTAGATAATACATTCTGAAACCTGAACGGGTAAATTCATCCAGTCCGATTGATATCTCAAGTTCCTGACCTTGATAAGCTTCTGACAAAAAATCAATCATTGCATCTACCATGATAGTGCCTGCACCATTTCCAATATCCAATTCTGACAAACCAAAAGATGCGAAAAATCTGCAGCGGGCTTCCTGACAAAGCGACAAAACCGAATCATTGCCTACATGTCCCCCATAGTTAATATGGCAATTTAAGACAGGTATCCTTGTCTTATAAATGAGCTCTTTTGGTTCGGTAATCTTTATTCTTGCCATGAATGTAAAATTACAGAAGGGCAAAGACAAGCTAGAATATTAATTTTTTTGATGCTTTTTATAATAAAAATCAAGCGGTCATTTTCTGCAAAAAACCTGCTGGCACTTGGGTGCATTTATGCCGGTTATAATCAATACAGATCATCTTGGTTTCAATGTAAGCCAGATTCCTTGAGAAAGCAGAAGAGAAAAAATATTTCATCAAAATGGTAGAATCATTAGCCTGTTCAACCTGCATTGTAAGTGTCATCAACTCGCCATGACAAATGGGTTTAGGTATATGAACATCTACATCTTGCAAGGCTAGACCTGAACCGCCAATATTGTACTCCGAGAATCCGGCTAAAGCTAAAGCAGTAAATTCTGCTTCAAGGCATATGTCAAATAGTATCTTAGCGGCCTCTTCCGTTTTCATTTTTTTATTTCCCTGATATGCCTTTGTCGTTTTATAGACGATACTTCCCTGCCATATGGGTTTCAATTGCTCTTTCATAATTTCATCATTCACTTAATAAAGTCTGATTATACGGTTTACAATTTTTATAGCCGGAATTTAGCTGTCTGAAAAGCTAACAATATAATATAGGAATTAACTGACAAAAAAGGGTGGCTAAAAGCCACCCCAAACAAAAAACCATTTACAATTCTAATATATTATGCAGTTGGCACCTCCACTTTCAGCACGTCATGAATGGCTTGCTCGAAAGTATTTTTTGGCAATGCTCCCATCGACATTTGAGGAGCTCCACTGGCAGGAACAAATAAGATAGATGGAATGCTTCTAATGCCAAACATACCGGCTAATTCTTGCTCTGCTTCTGTATCGACCTTATAAATATTCAATTTGCCATCATACTCCTTGGAAAGCTCTTCAAGTACAGGTGCTACAGCTTTACAGGGGCCACACCAATCTGCATAAAAATCAATAATACAAGGAAGATTACCCTCAAATTTCCATTCTTTGTTTTTTTCAAAATTGAATACTTTTTCTTTAAAAGTTTCTTTGCTTAAATGCTCCATGTTCGTAATATTTTATGTTTAAAATTATCTAATGTATTTTTTAAAAAAAGTTGTATCGCTTAAATAACACTAACTTTGACCTATAAAGCGTTTTGAATTAGCTTAAGTTCCCTATGACAATAAATAAAATGGACTTCATAAATCAAGTAGACAAAAAAAAATTCGATTTGCTATTTTCCACTAGTGATTTGTGCTTGAAAGCATTGGCAAAAGCAAAATGGAAATACGGCTATCGTTGTAAAAAATGTGGCCATGATAATTACTGCGATGGAAAATCACCCTGGTCAAGACGATGCACAAGATGCAAGTTTGATGAATCGGCAACAGCAAACACACTTTTCCATAAATGTAAAATTCCGATTGAAAAGGCTTTTCAATTAGTATGGCTCACCTGTAATAATCCTACACAACCAGTAAGTGTTTTATCTGAAAAAGCCGGCCTTCGAAAAATGACTTGCTGGCGGATGCGCAAAATGATTAGACAATGTCAGCGAGGTAAGGAAAATTTGAGTATTCAGGATTTTATCCCTGAACGAAAACAGTCAATTAATTAAAGAATGATTTAAGTGCTTCGCTGTTTTCACTTTTCCTTAAACGCCTGATTGAGCGATCTTTGATTTGCCTAACTCGCTCTCGGGTTAGGTTAAATTTATCACCAATTTCTTGGAGATTCATTCTGGCATAACCGGCAAGCCCGAAGTAACATTTAATAATTTCAGCTTCGCGTGGAGGCAATTGCTCTATCAATTTAGTTAACTCAGAAATCAAAGATTCGCTTTCCAGTTTATCATCGGGTTTTCGCGTTTTTACATCGGCTGTTGAGTCATATAATGTAAAGCCCTGATCTGCTCCTGTTAACGGTGCATCAAAGGAAATATGGCTTGATCGCCTGTGCAACATGTCTTTGATAACGGAAGATTTAATGTTTATAAGTGCCTCCAACTCCTCATAAGAAGGCACGCGATGATGCTCTTGTTCAAAGTTATTAATAGCATTTGATATCTGAGAAATTGAACCGGTTTTATTCACCGGAATTCTTACTAATTTTGATTTATTCAGTATTGACTGCATGATGGATTGACGAATCCACCAAACTCCATATGAAATGAATTTAAAGCCCCGGCTGGGATCAAACTTTGTTGCCGCTTTAATCAGTCCTATGTTACCTTCATTAATTAAATCGGCTAAAGAAAGACCTTGATTCTGAAATTGTTTGGCTACCGAAACTACGAAACGTAAGTTAGCTTCAACTAACTTTTTTAGTGCTTCATCGTCACCATTTTTTATCTTTTCGGCCAGAATGCTTTCTTCCTCATTGCTGATAAGGGGCAATCTCGATAATTCATTTAGATAGCGATCTAACGAATCGTTGTTTCGCTCAGTAATTCTGTATGTAATTTTTAGTTGTCTCATGTCGGGGTTTTATGCGAGGTAATGTACGACTTACACACTGTTTGGTTGCAGTAAAATCACTCAGCTGATTAAAATTCCCTGAAAATGAAAGCGTTTTTTTTAACATCTACAATTCAAAGTAAAAAAAAATCCGGTAAAAACCGGATTCATTTACTTTTATAAATATTTGCTATTCATTGCTTTTAGGTGGAGGAGGTAGCAATACCTTCCTTGACAATTTGAACTTACCCGACCGTTTGTCCACATCGAGCAATTTAATTTTAATAATGTCCCCTTCTTTCATTACACCATCCAGAGAAGCTAATCTTTTCCATGATACTTCTGAGATATGAAGTAAGCCCTCTTTTCCGGGCAGGAACTCCACAAATGCACCATACGGCATGATAGATTTAACCTTTCCTTCATACACTTCACCAACTTCAGGAACCGATGTCAGTCCTTTAATTTTAGAGAGTACTTTGTCTATTGATTCTTTATCGTCTCCATAAATGGTCACTTCACCGGTATCACCCACTTCTTCAAGGTAAATGACAGTACCGGTTTCTTCCTGCATTTCTCGAATCACTGAGCCACCTGGTCCGATAACAGATCCGATAGTTTCCTTAGGGATGATTATCTTCTCAATTCGAGGAACGAAAGGTTTGAGTTCAGCCCGAGGTTCAGAAATCGCTTCATACAATATATCAAGGATGTGTAATCTTCCTTCGCGAGCTTGATTCAGTGCTTCTTTTAAGGTCTCAAAATCCAGTCCTTCCAATTTGATATCCATCTGACAGGCGCAGATACCCTCTCTTGTGCCTGTTACTTTAAAGTCCATATCGCCTAAATGGTCTTCATCACCCAGAATATCAGAAAGTATTGCAAATTTTCCTTTACCATCGGTTATCAAGCCCATAGCAATTCCCGACACGTGGCTGCTAATCTTTACTCCTGCATCCATCAATGCCAAAGAACCGGCACAAACAGTGGCCATGGAGGATGAACCGTTTGATTCGAGAATGTCTGATACAATTCGAATCGTATAGGCATTATCTGCACCGCTTGGTAACACGTTTTTCAAAGATCGCTGGGCCAGATTTCCATGTCCAATCTCACGTCTTCCCGGACCTCTGTTTGGCCTCGCTTCACCAACACTAAAAGCGGGAAAATTATAGTGTAAGATGAATTTCTCACTGATTTTATAATTGGCATTATCAATCAGTTGCTCGTCCATCTTGGTTCCCATCGTTACAGTGGTAAGAGATTGCGTTTCGCCCCGCGTGAAGACAGCAGAACCATGAGCAGCAGGAAGGAAATCAGGAAGCGTCCAAATAGGCCTGATTTCATCCAGCTTTCTACCGTCTAATCTAACTTTGTCTTGAAGCATCATGTCTCTGACAACTTCTTTATTCAGGTCATGCAGGTATTCTTTTGCACGTTCAATCGTCAAACTTTCAACTTCTTCACCCAATGATTCAATAAACTCGTTACGGACTGTATCGAATTTATCCTGCCGTTCTTTTTTTGCGGTGGGTGTATGAGCAATCTCGGTAAACTTAGCAAAAGCAAAATCGTGTACTTTTTGCTTGAGTTCTTCATCAATCTCAGGTTCTAATACCGCGCGTTTTTCGCTAACTCCGGCCAGTTTAGCTAATTCAATTTGAGCCTGACATTGAACTTTAATAGCTTCATGACCAAATTTCATAGCGGCCATCAAATCAGCTTCCTGTACGAATTTCATTTCACCTTCTACCATAACAATACTATCCAGTGAAGCCGCCATGATGATATCTATATCAGCATTTTCCAGTTCATCCCGATCAGGGTTAATTTTAAATTCGCCATCAATGCGCCCTACCCTACATTCAGAAATAGGCCCACTGAAAGGAATATCAGATACCGACAAAGCTGACGATGCAGCCAGTGCAGCCAGTGCATCAGGCATTTTATTTTTATCGGAAGAGATCATGGAAATCATGACCTGTGTTTCGTGTAAGTAGGTAGCAGGAAATAATGGCCGCAAAGCCCGGTCAACCAAACGAGAGGTTAATATCTCGTGGGCTGAAAGTCTGCCTTCTCTTTTAAAATAACCTCCTGGTATTTTCCCAGAAGCTCCGTATTTTTCTTGATAATCAACAGATAGCGGGAAAAAGTCCTGACCTTCTCTTTGTTCATATGAAGAAACAACCGTTGCTATCAACATGGTATTTCCAAAACGCACGACTGCGGATCCGTGTGCTTGCTTGGCCAAGCGGCCGGTTTCGATAGAGATTTCTCTTCCATCAGGTAAGTTAAATTTTACCTCATGGTACTCAGGCGGGTTGACTGATTTACTTGTCATAATACATTTTTACTTTGTGGATAAAACGATAAAGCGATAAGCTGCTATCAGATGTAACAGCAGATAGGATTTATCTTTCAATAAATTATTTACGAATATTCAGCTTTTCGATGAGTTTACGATATTTATTAATATCGCCTTTGGCCAAATAACGTAAATATCTTCTGCGCATTCCAACCATTTTAATCAATGATCTTCTTGATGAATGATCTTTTTTATTATCGTTCAAATGCTTAGAAATAAAATTAATGCGCTCGGTAAAAAGTGCAATTTGTCCTTCTACAGAACCCGTATTGCTGGCTTTACCACCAAATGTTTTAAATATTTCTGCTTTCTTTTCCTTGCTAATGCCCATTGCTTAGTCTGATTTTTCCTATTTTATTTTTAAATCAGGCGCAAAGATACAGAATTAATTGATCAGTAGGGTAAGCATATCTGCTATTTTTTTCTTCAATTCATGTCGATGAACAATAAAATCGAGGAAGCCCCTTTCGAGTAAGAATTCTGAACGTTGAAATCCCGCTGGTAAATCTCTTTTAATAGTTTCACGAATCACCCTGGGACCGGCAAATCCAATTAAAGCTTTTGGTTCTGCAATATTATAATCTCCAAGCATAGCAAACGATGCTGAAACGCCTCCGGTAGTGGGGTCGGTCAATAAAGAAATATATGGAAGGCCTGCCCTTGAAAGTTGATTGAGTTTAGCGCTTGTTTTAGCCATTTGCATCAATGAAAAGGCTGATTCCATCATGCGTGCACCACCACTCTTGCTGATTATCAATAAGGGTAATTTATGCTCGATGCAATAATCAACCGATCGGGCAATTTTCTCACCTACAACTGAGCCCATGGAACCGCCAATAAAACTGAAATTCATACAATCAACCACTATTTGATGATTATTGATGCTTCCGGTTGCTACGCTTATAGCATCCTTATAGCTTGTCTTTTTTTTGGCATCCTCAAGTCGCTTTTTATAGGGTTTTAAATCGGTAAAACCAAGGAAATCCTTGGATGATATACCTGCAAAAAGTTCGCTTGGTTTATCTTCATCAAACAGAATGGAAAAATATTCTCTTGAATCGATTCTTAGATGATTATTGCAGTTTGGACATACCCACAAGTTTTCATTAATTTCTTTAGCAGTAAAAGCTTCACCACATTCACTACACTTTCTCCAAATGCCACCCGGCACTTCTTTCTTTTCGTGGGTTGATGTTGTAACACCACGCAGTCTGTTAAGCCAACTCATAGAAGTTCTCCTTCTCGGTAAATTTTTGCTTTAAATTATTTATGAAGCGATAACGAAATTATGAAATTAAATTTCGGCTTGCAAATCAGGCAATTGTTATTTTCCTTGCTAGATACACATCCTGAATGGCATGGAGTAAAGAAACACCTTCTTTCATGGGACGCTGGAATGCTTTTCTTCCGCAAATCATTCCCTGGCCACCAGCTCTTTTATTAATGACAGCTGTTGCCACTGCTTCAGCCATATCCGATGACCCGGATGATGCCCCACCGGAATTAATCAGCCCAATTCTGCCCATGTAGCAATTCACTACCTGATAACGAACCAAATCAATCGGATGATCAGAGCTCAATTCACTATAAACTTTTGGATTGGTTTTCGCAAAGTTTATGGCTGTAAAGCCTCCGTTATTAGTTGCCATTTTCTGCTTTATAATGTCAGCTTGCAGCGTTACACCGAGATGATTTGCTTGCCCGGTCAGGTCGGCTGCAGCATGGTAATCAACTCCGTCTTTCTTAAAACCACTATTACGCAAGTAACACCAAAGCACCGTTGCCATACCTAATTCATGAGCATATTCAAATGCCTCGGCCACTTCAATTATCTGCCGGTTCGATTCTTCTGAACCAAAATAAATAGTCGCACCAACGGCTGCAGCTCCCATTTCACTCGCTTCCTTCACTGATCCGAACATAACTTGATCATATTTGTTCGGGTAGGTCAATAGTTCATTATGGTTAATCTTTACGATGAAAGGAATTTTGTGAGCATATTTTCTGGATACTATGCCTAATACGCCAAATGTAGATGCTACTGCATTACAATTACCTTCAACAGCCAATTTTACAATATTCTCCGGATCGAAATAAGCAGGATTTGGTGCGAAGGAAGCAGCTGCACTATGCTCCACGCCCTGATCCACTGGTAATATAGACATATAACCTGTATTGGCAAGCCGGCCATGGCTGTAAATGCGTTGCAGATTGCTAAGCACTTTGTTATTCCGGTTCGAATGTAAAAAAATCCGATCCATAAAATCAGGACCCGGCAAATGCAAATCTTCCTTTGAAATGGTCTTACATGTATGCTGAAGCAGAGAATCTGCCTGATCTCCCAGCAAACTTGTTACTTGATCAAATGGCATAATCGTTTGGTTTTGGTTGAATCAATGAGGCAAATATATAAAACCCCAAAACCGGAAACGATGATTTTTTCAATATTTCATCACATGATCAAACTGTGTTCAAAACTTACACCGATCAATATCTAGCCTTTGTCGTGAATTTGACAATATACCTTTTGGGTCTTGTTTACTTTTGGGTCGTGCTCAATCAATCACAGATACTTTTGATAATGCTCTTTCTGTCCTTGCTTACCGGATGCAGGAAAGTTTCGTTAAGCCCTGACCCCGCACAGGATTCCACAAATCAATGGTCACTGCCGGAGCAAAATATCAGTGGAAGTTTCTCGCCATTTCATTTAATCAATAAGCCTGAATATGTGGATTGGAAAACTACGGGCGATACTATTTCAGATGAGCATGTACTGGTTTTTGAAACAGGTGGACAGGTCTTTGTCTACCCGCAGTTTGCCATGAATGTGGAAGTAGTTAACGATGAATTTAAAGGCCTGCCATTTGCCATCACCTATTGTCCGCTCACCGGTAGTGGTATTTCTTTTCAACGAGTTTATAATCAGGATACCCTGCTTCTATCTGCCTCAGGCTATCTATATCAGGATAATCTGATGCCCTGGGACAGTATCAGCGGTAGTATCTTTTCGCAAATGCTGACCACCGGTGTGAGGGGAAACATGGCAGGGATGGATTTACAAACGTTTCCTTTGCTTCAAATCAGGAGAAGAGCAGCTTATAGGGCTTTTCCTGATGCACTCGTTTTTGAGAGCAATTGCAATGCTTGCCTCGATTCATTGCAAGCTGTTACGCATCAGAAAACCTCTTCCGGAATGGGAGGGGAACTCCGTTTTGGAATCCTGGGGCTAAAAGGAGTAGCTACCTTTGGCTATGGGCTTTTTGCCGATGGTGTGAGTATCCAACAATACCTCTCTTATTTAGTAGTAGGCAGCGAGTCCGATGGCTTTATCATGGCATTTCAGCGTAAGTATAATATGACCGCAGTAGACAATCAATTTCCTATTATCATGCAGGATGATAGCGGAGGGTTGTGGAATGTATTTGGCGAGGCACTTAGCGGTCCCCATCAGGGTGAAAAATTATCATCTCCCACAGCTTATGTTGCCCATGCATGGGCTTGGGAGGATTTGTTTGGAGAAGTAAGGGTATACTAAGCTTTTTTGACAATAATTCCATTCCAACCGAACCTGAACATAAAAATCACAGTTAAAGCTCACATGTCTGACAATAAATATGATCTAATTGTAATCGGAGCCGGCTCAGCAGGATTAGGTTCAGCCAAGGTGATGAACGATATGGGTTTTCGTGTTTTGTTGATTGATAAAAGCCCCGGGAACATAGGGGGTGACTGCCTTAATACAGGTTGTGTCCCTTCCAAATCGTTGATACAGGTTTCACGGTGGGCAAATGCTGCCAGGCGAATGAATGACTTTGGACTATTAAATACGGATAAACCTGATTTTGATCAGGTGAAAGCCTACATAAAGCGAAAACAGGAAGTGATACGCCAACACGAAAATGCCGATTACCTCAGAAGTCTTGGAATTGATATGGCTTTTGGTGAAGCTGCTTTTGCCGGTAAAGACTCTGTTGAAGTGTCCGGACAGCTTTTCCATGGAAAAAAAATCATTATTGCTACGGGTTCTTATCCGGCCCGGCTCAATATCCCCAACAGCGATTTAGTGCATCAGATTACAAGCGATGAGATTTTTGATATATCGGCCATGCCCGATAAAATGTTGGTCGTTGGTGGCGGCCCCATTGGTTTGGAAATCGGACAGGCATTCGCCAGACTCGGTGCCAAGGTTACGATTGTGGAAGCAGGCCCGCGAATTTTAGCACAAGTGCCCAAAGATATCAGCGATTTATTGCACCAACAATTGGCTGATGAAGGCCTGGATATTCAGGTAAACACGGCATTAATCTCTTTTGCTGACTCCCGAACAGCTATTGTAGAACAGAATGGACAGCAACAGGAATTGGATTTCGATTTACTTTTCACGGCCATAGGCCGAAGGATAAATCATGCGGTTTTGAAGCCGGAGAAAGCCGGCATCCGGATGGAAAAGGGCAGAATGAAGTTGGATGATCAGCTTCGTACTTCCAACAAAAAAATATGGGTATTGGGAGATGCAGCCGGTGCTTTGCAATTCTCTCATCTGGCCGAAATACATGTACGCAATACTTTGTTTAACTTTTTCTCTCCTTTTAAAAGATTTTTTCAAAAACGCCATTTTTCCTGGGTATTGTTTACCGAGCCGGAAGTAGCTGTTTTTGCCTGGCAAGAAGAAGATTTGAAAATGCAGGGAATATCATATACCGTATTAGAAAGTGGCTTTGAAGATGACGACCGGGCCATTGTTGACGAAACAACAAATGGCAAGCTGAAGCTTTTTATCTCGAAACCTTTCTTTCCTTTTAGGGAACCTCGTATTTTGGGTGGCATTATGATTGGCAATATGTCCGGAGAATTGATTCAGGAATTGGCACTCGCAGCATTTGCACGGCTACCGGTATCGACCATCCGGAAGCGAGTTTATCCCTACCCTATTGCCTCGCGCATCAATCAAAAAGTCTTTATGGATGAATACCGGAAATCATTTAGTCCCAGAATCCGGAAAATTCTCCGACTTTTGTACCGATAATGACCAAAACAACAAGTGCTGCAGAAATTATATTTGAAGACAAACATCTGGTTGTCGTCAATAAAAAGGCCGGTATTCTGGTACAGGGAGATAGTACTGGCGATCCTTGTCTGCGTAATTTGCTGATGCAATACTATCGTCATCAAGGCGAAATTGAGCCATTTGTCGGGGTGATACACCGGCTCGACCGGCCGGTGAGCGGACTTACTATGTTTGCCCGCAATCAACAGGCTTTGCTTGAAATGAACCAAGCTTTCCGTACTCAGAAAGTGCGAAAAACCTATTGGGCTATCAGCGAGAAAAGACCGACCATTGAAGCCGGAAGACTAGAACATTACCTTACTAAAGATCACAAACGAAATATAGCGCATATAAAAAAGAAAGCCGGTGCAGGGGCTAAAAAAGCTATCCTTGATTATGAACTGATTGCCCGCATCGGTCGCTATTTTCTGATAGAGGTAAAACCACAAACCGGCCGGCCACATCAAATCAGAGTACAATTGCAAAGACTTGGTTGCCCTATTGTGGGCGACCTGAAATATGGTGCCCTTAAACCTACCCCCGATCAATCTGTTTGCCTGCATGCCCGGGTGCTGGAATTTGAACATCCGGTCACTGCTAAATCAATGTATCTGAAAGCTGATTTGCCAATTGATGTTCCATGGAGTTTGTTCCGCGAATTTGAATAATTGAATTGTGCCTTAGCGCTTTACTATCTAATTATTAAATGCGTATACCATATACTCTAAAACATAAGTAAAATAAGGCATACAGCAGGACATGAAGCAACTATGGATTTGTCAGTTTTTGACAGGAGATTATATTATTTGAAGGTGACAATAAATAATGAAATTAGCCAGCCGATAAAATTCAGTAAGTAAGCTTCCTGATTTCTTCAGGTTCTAAGCTAAGTATTTGCTCCTGATTCAGTAATAAATATCTTTTTACGTGCAAGGAATTTCTTATTTCTTTCGTGGGAGACAAGTGCCATCGAGCTGCAGATTGCACCACTTTTCTTCCATTGGCGGAGTCATGTTTAACGTATTTTTAAGTTTATAATTGAGGAAAAGTTTATACCTTACGGACTTTTAAACCTATAAAATATTTGGAATGAAGAAAATCTACTTATTGGTATTCAGCGTAATTATGGCTTCGGTTATGCAGGCTCAATGGACTACCCAAATGAAGGTGACTAATCAAAACCTTTGGGGGCTTTATTTTCTTAATGACTCGCTTGGTTGGGTTGTTGGTGACAGCGGAACGGTTTTAATAAGCACCAATGGCGGAACTACCTGGACTCATGCCACCACGCCTTCAGGTACCAGCATGCGTTTGAGAGATGTTGTTTTTACCGATCAGAATACCGGTTATATAGTAGGAGAATACAAAGCCTTGAAATCGACTGATGGCGGCAACACCTGGTTCTGGTTGCCTAGCGATGGTTCAGAAGCAGTGGCTGCAGTAGGAACTAAGCTGGCGTATATAAATACAGCAGATGTCGTTGTTTCGTCTGATCAGGGGGCTACCTTAACCCAAATTCCAGGGACAACCGTTTCAGTAAATCAAAATTTATTGCGTGATATCGATTTATTAGATCAAAATACAATCATCACCTGCGGAGCTGTAGGAGGTGTTTTTAAATCTACTGATTTTGGAATTACCTGGTCTGATGTATCTCATAGTACTTCTCAAAACATAGAGATGGATTTCATTGATGCCAATAATGGATGGATGGCAACAACGAATGGTATCATCACAAAAACGACCGATGGAGGAAGCACCTGGACCGATATAGACACGATTTCCGGAATGAGCTGGGTATATGACATTTCTTTTGCCAATGCAAGTACTGGATTTGCCGTGGCAGAAAATTCGAGTCTGATGAAAAGCACGGATGGCGGGCTAAGCTGGACTGCAGAAACAGTTAGCGGTGCGGCATCGGGTGTTGCAACCTGGCGTGGAGTTCATGCGCTAAGACCTACTTATGCATTTGCTGTTGGAGATAACGGTTATATTGCAAAACTTGATTTGCCTAACGGGATTACGAAACCGGAAAAACAAACTTTCAGTGTATCTCCGGTGCCAAGTAATGGTATACTCCAAATCAATTTGCCTGAATCAAGTGATTTATGGACTCTCCGGATTTTTAACCTGACCGGCAATCTGCTTGCTGAAAAGCAAAGTGGAAATGCAGTATCGATGACGTTGAAACTGGATTTCCCGGATGGACTGTATCTAATTCAGGCTACATCGGGCGAGCAACAATATCTCAAAAAATTTATCCTCAGCAGATAGAAGTTACTGACAATAAGATAAGGGCGGGCGTACAACCCGCTCTTTTTGTTTGAAAGTCTTAGCTTTGAATTATGTGGAAACCGGGAATCATCATTTGCCTGTTTTATTTGACTGCTTGCACTCCTTTCATTGATCAGGTGCATGTACAAAATCTGAATGCTAATAAAATTAGTTTATTCGGACATGGCGGATTGGGCATAGACCATTTGAAGCCTTACGACAGTAAAGCGTCTATTCTGGCTTGTATTAATCTGGGAAGCGATGGCTGTGAGATGAATATTCAAATGACGGCTGATGGTAAATTAGTATCCTTTCACGATGCCGACCTGAACAAGAGGACCAGCTGCGAAGGTATGATTCATGAGATAACTTTTGCCAAAATAGCAACATGTTCTTTTTCAAAAAATCATCCGATCGCCTCTATCGAAGAAATATTAAACGATATTCCAAATCTTGACCAACAAATCATCACTTTTGATTGTAAGTTATATGGTATCAGTGATACGGCAAGTCAGCGAGATTTTGCCATGGAAATTGATGCCATTGCCAGTCAATTCAATCTGGGTAATCGCTTATTTGTTGAATCGCAGGATTCAGCCTTTCTGCGAATCGTTCAGCAAGTAAATCCCAGTCTGCCTCTTTTTATTTATCCTCAAAATTTTGAAAATGGCATGGAGATAGCCGAGAAGATGACTCTTTATGGCATTACTATTTCTGTCAGGGATATTAGCGCAGAGCAGGTTCAGCAAGCACATGATGCAGGCCTCCGGATTACCTTGTGGAATACCAACAGTAGACAGAGCAATAAAGATGCACTGTTAAAAAGTCCGGATTACATTCAGACAGATATGATGAAATACCTCTTACATCTGGCTGGTCGCTAATAAACTCGTTCAGCCTGTGCCATCATGATATTAATCATTGACCCGCATGCAATCATTGCTTTTCTTCAACGTTGCAATAAGAAGAAACAATTTTACTGAAAATGAAAGCCACCCGATACATCAGCACCCTAACGGGAAGTACCTTTATCAATTTTGTTCGGGCTTTAATTGGGAATAAGCCACCCATTAAATTTTACCCCAAACTTTCGCTTTCAGCAGGCATCAGTATGTTGGTTTCCGGATTTGCTCCTATCGAGAAAATGCTGTTCAGGCGGCAAGCCAAAGCCGTTTCATTTCAGCCTCCTCCCCTTTTCATTATTGGACACTGGAGAAGCGGAACCACTTTTCTGCACAACCTGCTGAGCCAGGACCCGCAGTTTGCCTATTTCACCACCTATCAAAGTCTTTTTCCGCATACGGCACTACTCGGACAACATATTTTTAAACCATTTATCAAAGGTATATTGCCCAAGCACCGGCCGGTTGATGGCATAAAACTGGCCGCTGATTTTCCACAAGAAGAAGAATTTGCTTTAGGAAATATGAATCCATATTGTTTCTACTATTGGTGGTATTTCCCGGATAAACTTCGGGAATATTATCGAAAGTATGTGTTGTTCGAGGGCATAAGTCAGAAAGCTGAAAAACAATGGAATAAAGACTACCGTTTGCTTGCCTCGAAAGCCATGCTCAACACCGATGGTCAGATATTGTTATCGAAAAACCCGCCTAATTCTGCCAGGATATCTGTATTGAATAAGCTGTTTCCGGGTGCCCGCTTTTTACATATTTACCGTAATCCTGTTGAAGTCTATCTCTCAACAAAAAAATTCTTTCTCAGCACTTTACCTGATTTAGCCCTCAACGACTATCGAGAGGAAGATATAATTGACGATATCTTCTATTTGTATCGAAATCTGATGCATCAATTAATTAAACAAAGCAAATTATTGGATGAAGCTCATATTGTCTCCATACGTTATGAGGACTTTGTGGCTGATCCGATGTCTGCCATTGAATCCTTATATCAACAATTCAATCTGCATCATTTTGCATTAGCCAAGCCTCGTTTCAAGCAATATATCCGATCTCAAACTACCCACCGAACCGGACAGTATAGCATTCGGAAAAGCGAACTGAATCGCATTATGGACGAGTGGGGATTTGCCATGGATGCCTTCAATTATAAAATTCCAAAGGATATAAAGGTGCATTAATCTACACTACATTATTTTTCATCAAACCATTAAATAGAGTAAAAATATTTTGTTTGTTGATGAAATAGTATTATCTTGCACCTAAGCTCATATTAAATCACTTAAAATTTCACTCATGAATAAGCTCATTTTATGGCTGGCATTATTGTCAGGCAGTCTGGTAGTGCAGGCACAAACCCAGTTCCAGCGCATCGCAGCCGATACCAGCAATCAAAAGATTCTCGATGTAAAATCGACCAGCGACAGCGGATATGTTTATACCGGCTATGCTATCTCCGGAGATGCATCTCTTGGATTAAGCAAGGAGCTTTGGATTATCAAAACAGATATAAATGGCCAGATACAATGGTCAAAAAGCTATGGCGGTTTGAAAGAAGAAATAGGCTATGCCATCATTCAGTCGGGCAATGCTTATGTTGCTGTTGGTTCATCAACAAGCTTTTCAGTTGGTGGCGAACCTGATATCTATATAATAAAAGTTGATCTGAATGGAAATTTAATTTGGTCATATACTTATGGTAGTACTTTTTTCGAAGAAGGATTTGATATAGTTCAAACAACGAATGGTAGTGGTGCTGTCGCCTACGCAATATGTGGCTACAGAGGTGAAGGAACAGGCGTTGGATTTGACGATGCTTTTCTGATGAAAATTGACGCAAGCGGAGGCCTGATCTGGTTCAGAGGGATCAGCTTTTCATATTTAGGCATTTCGATGAATAATAGGGGCTACGCCCTTATGGTTGAAGGGAACGATAATCTGATTGTTACCGGTACCACGGATATCCTTAACCCAACAGGTAAGAATGTTTTGTTGTTTAAATCTGACGGTGCAGGAAACCTATTATGGAATTATCGTTATGGTTCAGGTGATGCTTCAGAAGAAGGTTTTGCCCTTGCTCCGAATGAAGTAGGCGGACAAGTAATCACTGGTTACTCAGCATCAAATGCTACTTCCACAAATGATGTTTTACTCATGCGTACCGATCCTTCGGGTATGTTAATGTGGGCCAAATCTTACGGTAATGTTGGCACAGATGTCGGTGAAGATGTGATACTTACATTCAGTGGTGGTCATGCCATCGGGGCTTATAGCAATAGCTTCCAGCTGAATGGAAATCAGGCAACCTTGCTTCAGACGGATATGAATGGTGTATTGTCAAGCACTCATATGTATGGTGACGCGGGTTTTGATGATGCCTATGGATTGGTTCAATCCAACGATGGCGGTTTCAATTTAGGAGGCGGTGCATTTCAAAGCTTTGGGTCGATGGATGAAAACGGATACATGATTAAAACCGATATCAACGGAGTTGTCAATTGTTATGACAGCCTTCATCAATTCTCAACTCAAAATCTAACTTTTAAACAAGATTCTCTAATCGCTATTGTGGACACAACCATACCGATTCGTAACCCTCAAATTGTGCTAAGCGATGTGCCAGGTGATAGTTTGCTATGCGGTATGTTTACAGGAATTAATAACAAAATTCACGAAGAAAATATTAATATATATCCTAACCCTGCTGATAGAGTTGTTCATATAAACCTGAATAATCTTAAAGCTGATCAAATAGAAATCTTCGATCAGACAGGAAGGAGGATGATGTTGATCAATAAACCGGAAGCAACTGAGCTTACTATTTACACAAAGGATTGGACACCGGGATTTTATTTCATCAAGTTCAAGTCTGAGCAAGTTAATGTGACTCAAAAGTTGCTGATTCTTAACTAAGATTTTCTTAATTCCTGTACTTTTGCAGGCACGCATTGAGCTCAGAACTCAGAAACATTGTAATCGGAATTAAATATTACCGGATATATGGCATGGCAGAATTTGCAGATTGATGCATTCATGAAAACGCTTCGGAAAAGCACGGATGCTGTCTTAATAGATGTAAGAACTGCGGAAGAATGTGCTCATGGATTTATTGAGAATAGTTTGCATCTTGACATTAGACGTGAAGACATTTTAGAACAATTGGCTAAAATATCTATTGATAAATCTGTTTTCGTGTATTGTGAGCATGGTATCAGAAGTTCTCAGGTTTGCCGTTATCTCCACAGCAAAGCCTATCCAAAACTTTACAATTTGATAGGTGGATATGATGCATTTAGAAAATCAGAGATTAAATAGTACATGATATGAAAAAGCTAGTCAGATTTCTACCGGTTTTATCCGTTGTCATGCTTTTGCTTGCATGCAACACAAATACACAAAACACTCAGGTATATCAAAGGCAGGATGCCGAGACGTTTAACAAAACCATTCAGGACTTGCCCGGGGCTCAATTGATAGACGTGCGTACTCCTGCTGAATTTAAAAACAGCCATATTGAGGGTGCCACAAATATTAATGTAGAATCTTCTGATTTTAATAGTCAAATTAAAAAACTCGATAAGGATCTGCCTACTCTGGTATATTGTCGTTCAGGACATCGAAGTTCAATGGCTACTGATGAAATGAAAAAGAAGGGTTTTAGTAAAATTTATGAACTGAATAAAGGTATGAATGAATGGAATGCTGCCGGTTTACCAGTTACAAAATAAGACCTATTTCTTTTCAATATTACTATTCTGCCAATTGCGTTTAATAGTTCAAGCTATGGCTTGAATAGTTCTATGTAGCTTGCTTATCTTTACCCTAAGCACCAACCATCGAATGGAAATAGAAAATCAACAAAAAGACAAATCTAAAGTCAGCTTACAACTTTGGATTATCGTAATTGGTTTATTCTTACTAATTATCAAATTTGGCGCATTTTATATCACAGGTTCAAATGCCATTCTTACCGATGCACTTGAATCAATCATTAACGTACTTGCAGGAAGTTTCGCATTGTATAGCCTTATTTTATCTGACCGACCAAAAGATGAAAATCATCCTTATGGTCATGGGAAAATTGAATTTATCTCAGCATCATTTGAAGGTGCCATGATTGGGTTTGCCGGTTTAATCATCATTGGAAAATCGGTTTATAACTTATTCAATCCTCAGGAACTTGGTAATCTTGATATTGGTATTTTACTGACTGCCGGATCAGGAATTGTAAACTATATTATTGGCTTTATTGCGGTAAGAAAAGCTAAGTCAGCGCACTCTATTATTCTGGAAGCAGATGGTCGTCATCTAAAGTCCGATGCTTATTCATCGGCAGGCATCTTAATCGGTTTGTTTGTCATTTATCTAACGGGACTGTATTGGCTTGATAATATGGTTGCCATTCTGTTCGGTATTGTAATACTGGTTACAGGTTATCGGATATTAGGTAAATCAGTGGCAGGTATCATGGATGAAGTTGACTATAAATTGCTCGATAAAATGGTGCTTGAACTGGCTGAGAAAAGAAGCCCGAATTGCGTTGATGTCCATAATTTAAGAGCGATTAAATATGGAAGCACCTTACATATTGATTGCCATGTAACCGTTCCCTGGTATTTGAGCGTGAAAGAATCGGACAATGAGTTAACCCACATTGAAAACACACTTAACAGATTGTTTGAAGGCCATGCTGAAGCATTTATCCATCCTGACCCTTGTCAGAATAGTTCTTGTCCGCACTGTTTAGTCGAAAACTGTCCGGAAAGAGTTAGTCCATTTGAAAAACCGGTAGTTTGGACATTGAAAAATCTGATGATTAATCGGAAACACAGTCTTTAAACTGATTAAGCTTTAATATATACCATTTATTCAAGTAATTGATTGAAAAAATGCCCTAGGGGCCTTAAAAGACATTTATGATCAATTAATTAAAACAAGAGGAAAACTGGCTCAGGTTCATATGATACAAAGCCTGAACCCAAAGAGTATTATTGACCACATGCCTTGAATATGACTTTAATGTTTAGTCAATCTCCCTTAAAAAGATATCAGATGACTAGCTCTTGAAGCATCTGATATAGCACTATGGTATTTAGCAGAAAGTTTAACCTTGAATCCAACGAGTAAGCCTATAAAAGGAATGGAACGATTGAAATCAACCGGATTAAGCGACCGCACCATTCTTGATGCTACGCTGATTATCGGCTATTTCAATTTTGTCAATCGAATTGTTCTGCTTCTCGGTGTGGAAGAAAACTCTAATAAAATAACAGCTTATAAATACGATTGAATGAGGCCTTATCGATTCAAGTGTTCTGAAATAAATTAATTTCTAAAAATACTTTGTAAGAATTATCTGAACTTTTTTTTTCTTAATCCGTAACAACATTGTATTTCCGATAACAATACAATAAACAATGAGCTTATAAATGACTAAAATAGCAATAATTCAATTCAAGTAATTATAAAGATAGTCTGACGTATCAGACGATTGTGAGGTGTTAAAAGAAATGCAGGGCAAGTCCTGCATTTCTTTTTTTATGTCAATATCTAAACGGAATCGTATGATTTTCATCATTCCAGCACTTTCTTCCATCAGAGCGTAAATATGAAGCAATATAAATCCAATAATCAACAAGCTGTTGTTATCCACATACCTGCAATATCACGTTATCTTCTTGTAGCTAAAAATTACTACTTTTAACGCAAAATCAACTGTATGAAAAAACTAGTTTATGTATTACTCATGGCAGCTCCTATACTGCTGATGAGTTCTTGTGGTTCATCTACAAGTAGTTCTGACCCACATGCCAGTCCTGAAAGCGTTGTTCAGGCTGTTTTTGATGCCGCCAATTCAGATGACCTGAGTGGACTATCAACCTTATGTGATCCTGAAGGTGAAAATGACGGTGATGTTCAACAAATTTGTGAAGCTGCAGAAAATATGCACGATCAATTTGTTGCTTATTTCAAAGACGGAGAAATTACCGGTGAAGCTGAAATTGAAGGTGATAATGGCAAGATTCCCGTAAAATTCAACAACGGGGATGAAGATCATATGAAATGCATTCAGCGTGACGGAAAATGGTATTTATACGGGATGTAAAATTCCGGAATTAACGATTTAATATTTTACCCAAGGGCGTACTTGCCGTTTTGATCCTTGTGTCAGAACAAGCAAGTATGCCCCTTTTGGATAAGTAGAAATATCTAGCAAATGCTTTGCTGGATAAGTGCTCCAATTAAAATGTGCAAACTGTTTACCGTTGGTCGAGAAAATGTCAATAGTGGCTGGCTTATTCAAAGTACTTCCTTGTACTGAGATATATAGGACATCTTTTGCGGGGTTAGGATAAAGTGTAAGGGGGCTTAATTCAAGATTTTGTATCGCATCAACGAATAGGACATTTGAATAGTTTACTGCTCCGTCACGGTCAATCATTTTAAGCCTGTAATAGAGCGCCTCGGAAGGTGCATTAATATCACAATAATTGTACCGGTTGTCACCTGCTTTAATAGATGTGATGTCTTCAAAGGACAAAAGTTTATCTGCCCGTTGTAAAACATATTTATCGAGATCTACTTCCCGCTCGCTGCGCCAATCCACCAACACATCTGTATTATTCCTTTTTGCCCCGAAACTCAAAATATCGGCTGCCAGTAGGTTTATCGCCCCAGTAATTTCAAAATTGTCAATGGCAACTCCTGGATAAATCACACTACCATCAGCTTTAAATGCAAAGCGGAAAGCCACATTAGCATTACCTGCCAGGCTACTCATATCGTAACTATACAAATTAAAAGCCGAGCTATAATTACCGGAAAAATAGGGTTCATTGATGGGGAAAGCAGTTAAAGCAGAGGTATTGGCTGTATTATACCAACTGCCTCCGGTGCTGCCTAACACCTGCCATGAGTCTCCTTTATTTAATGAATATTCAACCCGGAAACCATCATAATCCGATTCTGTCCTGAAGCGGCTTCTAAATTTTATGGTATATGTTCCACTAGTAAGCATTTTGAAATTGGGCGTATATAAATAGGTTTCTGACTTATTGTAATAACTGGAACCTGTTAAATCCGTCACCCAGGCATAACTTCCGCTGTAAGTTCCTTGTTTACCTGTTATTGCGGAAGACCCGCGCTGCCATTGTGATCCATATATTGTATCGGCACCAAAATCATCCGGATTAACATCAAAATTACCGCCATTGGCAGCTAAATATGGGGTACCACGATTTGGTAATATCAGGATGTAATTGTTTCTGGTTTTACTACTTGCTCCACTATTAATAGATAAAGACACATTGTACCAACCCGGTGAAGCATAACTATGACTTGGATTTTGAAGGGTTGACGTAGCACCATCACCAAATGTCCACGACCAGCTTGTTGCCTTATAGGATGCATCCGTAAACTGGATTGCTTTGCCGGTATAGGATCTTATTTTATCCGCGTCAAAATCTGCATGAACCGTTGTGAAAATATCGCTTGAATACAAACCGCGACCGTGCGTAGCGGCAATCACCAGATTATCAGAAGATCTGTATTGCAGCATATCAACCCGTACATTGGCAAGACCTAAATTAGAGGCTGCCCAAACGGTTGACGATCCGTTCAGATTATCGGTTGACCACACCCCCAATTCAGTTGCCAGCAAAACTTGTGAACTGTCGTTGGGGTTAAATAAAGCCCCGCGCACCGGCATATCGGGTAAATTGCCTTCAACTGCAGTCCACGATGTACCTCCATCAGTTGTTTCCCAAACCGAACTAACACCATAATTCGAAAATGTAACCAGCACATGATTAGCATCAGCATTTTCAATTTCGATGCAGGATACAGAACCGTTGGTGGGCATAGAGGCACCCGTAACATCAGTAACGGTTGGACTATTTTGATGTGCATTATTTACCTTATAAACCATTCCCCCGCTAATTCCATTATAATACCCTGTCCCGAACCATACCCGGTTGGCTGTATTCGGATCAACTGTCACAGCCGATACATAACCCGTAAATCCGGCATTTATAATTTTGGTCGTGGTTCCTGTTTGAGGGTTATTCCACCTGAAATAATGTCCGGAAGTATATGCCCCATATAAAATATTAGTGCTATTGTCATAATCTGTTGGATTGATAAAAACACCATTATTGTTACTGATTACACTAGAGAATGATTTCCCCCCATCCGTACTCCGGTAATAATTATTGTAAACATATTGGGTAAACTGGTAATTGGGTTGATCCTGATCGATATGGCAAAAGGCACCATCTCCTCCGGTTACTTCTACACTGGATTTGTATCCGGCAGAATTAAAACGATGACTGCCATTATCCTGAGCTCCGGCCAGGAAATAATCTGTATAGGCCGTAGGATGCATGGCACACCCATAGAATTGGGTTACATCATAGGTGCTCAATTTTTGAGCAATAGTCGGGGAAGAAACATTTCCATCAGTAGTTCCATAAATACCACCATCATTTCCAAAATAAATTACGGAAGAACTGCCCGTTTTAAAAACAATCGCGTGGTTATCAGCATGCATATATTGAAAACCGCCTCCTCCGTACCATTGGCTGACTTCAGTCCAGGAGCTTCCTGCATTTGAGGTGGCGAGTACATCAAGTCCTCCGATATACACCCGGTCAGCGTCATTTGGATCAACAGCCGCTATGAGATTATACCATGCCTGGCCATTGGCAAAGTTACCTCCTCCGGAGGTATTAGGGTTGGTAACGGATGTCCACGAGGAGCCGCCATTAGTGGATTTATAAATTCCCGAGCAATCGTAGGTAGCACTTGAACAATATAGCGCATATACCCGGTTAGAATCAGATGGTGCACACGCCAATTCAATCCGGTAATACCCACTTGATGGTAAACCTGAACTAAGCTTCGTCCAGCTTGCGCCATCATCGGTTGACTTGTAAATTCCGTCAGTAGTGAATATTCCGATGCTTCCAAAGACATCACCATTCGCTGCGACCTCCAGATCTGCTGCCCTGCCGGATTTAACCGAAGACCAGGTGCTGCCTCCGTCTGTTGAACGCTCGATACCACTGCGTGTGGCTGCTAATACAGTACCGGAGGAAGTGACAACAATTTTTTGAACATAGTCAAATGTTGATCCGGTAGTGCTCGAAAGTTGTGTCCAGGTGCTACCTCCATTGGTAGATTTAAAGATTCCATCTCCTTTTATAGCATCCAGATTATACCAACCTTCTCCGGTTCCGAAATACAGGGTAGTTGTAGAAGATGGATCATAAGCGATGCTTGTCACGGAAAGATTGGCCATCAGATCGTTTATCGGAGACCAGCTTGGCTGATCAACGGTAATATCAGTTGTTTTCCATAAACCTCCTCCAACTGACCCCGCGAAAACAGTTTTCCCTGTTGCATCATTGGGATCAATCATAATGGCTCGGGTTCTTCCACCCACATTATCCGGTCCGCGTTCTTTCCAGTCAATTCCGCTTATGGCTGCCCTACTCTGTTGTTGATTTTTCAGATAGCTTAAAGCCACCTGCAATCTTTCGCGTGGAACAGTATGCAAAGCCGGATCCATGGTTTTTCCAAATTCCTGTTGTATGGCCAAATCCATCCGATCTCGCTTGGAGAGATCAGATACCTCTTCAACTTTGGCAGCTATTTTTTGTCTTCCTTGATCAGACAAAAAATAACAAGAAAACACCAGCGTGCTCACTATAAAGCAATAAATAAAATATGCAATTTTATTTATTCTCATTTTGATTTGATTTTTCACTATTATAAAGACTTTCTATAATTGCTTCCTGCCGTATGCTAAGTTGGGTAACAACCTGATCATAAAGCTCCAGTAATTCCTCGGGTTTGGACTGATAGTATGCCAGGCTACGTTCAAATTGAGCTGAATCTGTATCATGTATTCTATAGATAATTCCGTAATAGTAACTAAGCCATGAATCAGACATTTTTGCGCTCATGTGCTGATCAATTACATACGCTTCAGCGAGATGAATGTCTTCAAGGATATTCACCATTTCATCTGTTTGTAAAATCTTACGCACCGGCTTACCTTTGTTGCCGGAACAGGCAAGCAAAAGGACAAAAAACACAAGAATTGATAAATGCTTTTGCATGGGTAGAATAAGCAAAGTTAGCATTTTCAAACGATTAAATCCAGATGATAGACCTAGATAATTATAAAGAGACCCTTACAAAAGCTAAGGCAAAGCATGCCCGTCTGGTGGCCGTTTCCAAAACGAAACCAATTGAGGACATACTGCAAATATATTCATCCGGTCAGCGGATTTTTGGTGAAAACAAGGTTCAGGAAATGCTACGGAAACAAGCCTTACTGCCGGAAGATATTGAATGGCATATGATCGGACATTTGCAAAGGAATAAGGTGAAATATATTGCCCCTTTTATCTCTTTGATACATGGAGTAGATAATCCACGCTTGCTCGCTGAAATAGATAAACAAGCCACTAGAAACAATAGGATTATTGATTGTCTTCTTCAGGTTCATATTGCCAAAGAGAAAACAAAATTCGGATTTTCTGAAAATGAATTAATAGAATTTTTTGAAAATGGAAATTTTATAACATATCAGCATATTCGTATTTGCGGATTGATGGGCATGGCAACCTTCAGCCATGACAAAAAGCTTGTTGCATCAGAATTCCACTTGCTAAAAACACTTTTTGAAAAAATTAAAAATCAGTTCTTCCAAACAGAAAATACGTTCAATGAGCTATCGATGGGCATGTCCGGAGATTATGAAATTGCCTTAAATGAAGGAAGTACATTAATCAGAATTGGCTCCCTGATTTTCGGATCAAGAAATTGATTAACCCATAATTTTCATTGCCATAGTACCGGCTTCCCGTATGATATACTTATTTATTTTCGGTTTATCATGTTGCTTAGCGAGAAAAGACAATAAATTTTCAGTAGGCAGATTTCCTATCAAATCATCCTGTGCCATTGGACAGCCACCAAAACCTTTTATGGCCGCATCAAACTGACGACATCCACCCTCAAAAGCAGCTTGTAGCTTTTCTTCCCAGTTGTCGGGGGTCGTGTGTAAATGGATACCAAAACGAGCTTGGGGGAAAGCCGGTATTAAAGCTAAAAATAAGGATTTGATTTCAGCAGGTTTAGCCATTCCAACAGTATCAGCCAATGATATATACCGGATGCCCATTTGAATCATCTTTTCAATCCAGATCATCACTATTTCAGGATTCCAATGGTCACCATAAGGATTTCCGAAAGCCATTGAAATATAAATAAGTAATTTCTTTTCATGCCTAACACAAAGTTCTTGTATGGCCGCCACCCTGCCTAATGAATCTTCTATGCTGCTATTTACATTTCTCAGCTGAAATGTTTCTGAAATTGAAAAAGGAAAACCGAGATATCTTATTTGACTATAAGAAATGGCTGACTCTGCTCCTCGTTTATTGCCAATAATGGCCAATAAATCAGACATCCCCGGCTTCCACTCCAGAGCTTCCAACACTTCGGCTGTGTCTTTCATTTGGGGCACTGCTCGGGGCGATACAAAGCTCCCGAAATCAAGCATATCAAAGCCCGCTTTTAGAAGTAAACTGATATACTTTATCTTTTGTTCTGTCGAAATCCATTCATGAATTCCTTGCATGGCATCCCTCGGACATTCAGTAATAATGATCGGGTTCTTCATTAATCAACGAAAATACTGAAACACCTACAATTGAAGTAACAGTATAAAGTGGAAAGATTCTTGCACGAGCATGGCCTTAATTTATTATCTTTAATTTATTATCAGATTCCTAAAATTCTTATCCATGAAAAGACATCTACTCTTACTTGTGCTCATTTTTCCCAGTGCATGGATGAGCCAAACACTTCAGGCGCAAATTTCGAATCCGGGATTTGAAAACTGGTCTCAGACAATCCTGTTTGAAAATCCGGACGATTATATAACATTTAATACACAGGCTTATCTGTCAACGATGTCAGGAAACGTCACGAAAGTTACCGGACAAACAGGTAATTATGCTGCCAGACTTCAAACCGTCACTAATGGACAGGATACTTTTCCGGGCTTATTAATGTTAGGTGATATGGGTATTTTCGGCACCAATAAATATCCTTTTACAGGCCAGGCAGATACCCTTAGGGTATGGCTCCGGTATAATATTCTGCCCGGTGACACTTCTTTCATCGGATGGATTCCTTCAAGGCTTGGTTTTCCGCTGGCTTATGATGTGATACCTATTATCGGAAGCCAACCCGGGTTTGCACAATTTACTTTTCCTTTAACCCATACCATTTTACCACCTGACAGTATCATTTTTATCGCTACTTCCAGCAATTTTGATGGTGGAATACCGGGCAGCTGGTTGGAAATAGATCATATTGAATTATTAGGCAGCACACAACAACTGCCAAATGCTGATTTTGAAAACTGGACTGCGGTTGCCTTTGAGGATGCAGACAGCTGGTGGAGTACTAATTTTTTCTTAGTAGCTAGCGGACAATTACCCTCAGTGGTCAAATCGACAGATGCCCATTCAGGAACCTATGCATTAAGCATGACGACAAGGACGTTACTTATGTTTGGCGGTGATACGCTGACCCTTGCTACCAATGGTGTTTTTGGACAGGACGGGCCGGAAGGGGGAGATGCATACAACGATCGGCCGGAAAAATTGTCGGGATACTATAAATATACTCCGGTAGGGACAGATTCAGCCTTGGTTTATTTGAGACTACATAAATGGAATACTTTAACCCACGCCAGAGATAGCATTGGTGGTGTTATGGCGAAATTGGGTCCTGCTTCCACATACACCAAGTTTGAAATACCGATAGATTATTACTTACCAGACAATCCGGATTCAGTGGTAGTGGCTTTAGCATCCAGCAATTTTAACAGCCCGAATAATCCCGCACAACCGGGCAGTCAGCTGCTTGTGGATGATCTGGCATTTGAGTTTCCAGCAGGCGTTTCAGTTCCATTAAATATGGCCATGACAGATCCCAGAATTTATCCAAATCCCACCAAGGGACAACTTTTTATTGAATTGGCGGAAAAGGGATCTGCTGAAACCGAAATTAAACTCTTTAATCTCATTGGAAAAGAAGTGACTGATCAAATTGTACAAAGATTTGATCCGAACAGGAATCAATACACTTTATCTGTTCAGGGACTTGAGCCCGGAGTATATATCTATATGATTCAGGTAAATGGCAAAATTCAAAGCGGGAAATTTAATAAACAATAGCACCCTCATTTCAGATAAAAAAAAGGTCTGGTTTACAGGCCTTTTTTTATAGCACAATATTTACAATCCGCCCCGGTACAATAATCACTTTTCTGGGTGTTTTGCCTTCAAGCCATTTCTGAACAACCTCGTTTGATAGTACTTCCCTTTCAATTTCATTTTTAGGCAAATCAGCTGCCAAGCTTATCTTTGTGCGTGTTTTTCCATTTACTGAAATGGGGTATTCAACGCTGTCCTCTTGTAGATACTTTTCTTCGAATTCCGGGAAACAAGCTTCGGTCACAGAACTTTGATGACCTAATTTTTCCCACAATTCTTCACTGATATGAGGAGCAAAAGAAGCCAATAAAACAGTAAAGGGTTCCAATATCTGCCGGCTGTGGCAATTTTGGTTTTGCAATTCATTTACACAAATCATGAAAGCACTAACCCCTGTATTGAAGGCATAGCGCTGAATATCATCCTCTATTTTTTTAATGGTCCGGTGCAAGGTTCGCATCGAAGCTTCGGAAGGGATTGTATCATCCACAATCCAATCGCCTTCTTTCGAGAAAAACAGATGCCATGTTTTCTTTAGAAATTTATATACTCCGTCTATGCCGTTGGTGTCCCAGGGTTTGTGTGATTCAATGGGCCCGAGAAACATTTCGTACATCCTGAAAGTATCGGCTCCGTATTGTTCAATAATGTCATCCGGATTTACCACATTATATTTCGATTTCGACATTTTCTCTACTTCCGTATCACAGATAAACCGCTTATCTTCCAGTAAAAATTCATAATCAACATAATCGCTGCACCAGGCTTTATAAGCATCAATATCCAGCACATTATGATGCACAAACTCTACCGGTACATGGATTGGCATGGTCTTATACTTGTTTTTCAATCCGGCAGAAACCATTATTTTTTCACCAATTACCCGATTGATAATGCTCGATATGCCCTGAATCATACCTTGGTTAATGAGGCAGCGGAAGGGTTCATTTCCTGGTACAAGACCTAAATCGAACAAAAATTTATACCAGAAGCGGGCATACATTAAATGGCCTACTGCATGCTCAGCGCCACCAACGTATAAATCAACATCCTGCCAATAATTGACTGCTTCTTTCGAAGCAAAACAGTTGTTGTTATGCGGATCCATATAGCGAAGATAATACCAGGAGGATCCGGCATAACCCGGCATCGTATCTGTCTCGCGAAGAGAACCATCCGGCAATTCTACCCAATCTTTCATTCTGGCAAGAGGTGATTCACCGGTACCACTCGGCTTGAAAGAAGTCATATCCGGTAATTCAAGCGCTAAAGCCTTTTCCTCAATTGCATAAGGAATATTATTCCGATAGATAATCGGGAAAGGTTCTCCCCAATAACGCTGACGGCTGAATCCGGCATCACGCATCCTAAAGTTAATCTGCTTTTTCCCGAGTCCTTTTTTTTCTATCTCAAACAGCATTTTATCTGTCGCATCTTTCACTTCCAGCCCATTGAGGAAATCTGAATTAATCATTTTTCCCGATTTATCATCATAAGAAGCCTTTGTGATATCGGCCCCTTCAATTACCCTGACTATGGGCAGATCAAAATGACGGGCAAAGGCATAATCTCTAGAATCGTGACCCGGTACTGCCATGATAGCTCCAGTACCATAACCAGAAAGTACATACTCGCTGGTCCAAACCGGAATTTTTTTATTTGTGAATGGATTGATACAGAAAGCCCCGGTAAAAGCCCCGCTAATTTTATTGACTTCAGCTATGCGGTCACGTTCTGATCGGCTATTCACATAGACCTTATATTCCTCAATTTCCTGACGATGTTCATCTGTGGTAATACGCTCAACCAATGGATGTTCAGGAGCAAGCACCATGAATGTTGCCCCAAAAACAGTGTCGGGCCGGGTAGTAAATACTTCAATATTTTCTACTGTATCTGCCAGCTGAAAACGAAGCGTTGCCCCCGCTGAGCGACCAATCCAGTTGCGCTGCATATCCTTCATGGCATCGGTCCAGTGCAGGCCATCCAAATCATTCAGTAAACGGTCGGCATAGGCTGTAATGCGCAAAAACCATTGACTCATGCTACGCTGTTCAACCGGATATCCGCCCCGTACCGACAGCCCGTCTTTCACTTCATCATTTGCCAATACTGTTCCCAGCTCGGGACACCAGTTTACCAACCTGTGTGAAGTGTAAGCCAGCCGAAATTGTAATAAAATCTCCTGCTGCTTCTTTTCACTGAAGGATTTCCAATCGGATGCAGTAAATTCTTCTACGTCACTACAGGCAGCATGTATCTTTACATTGCCGGAAATTTTAAACTTTGTGATGAGTTCTTCTATCGGCTCTGCTTTATCGGTGTCGAGATTGTACCAGTGTTTAAACAATTGAAGGAAAATCCATTGCGTCCATTTATAATAATGAGGATTGCTTGTCCAGACCTCTCTGCTCCAGTCATAACTAAACCCCATTAATTTTAATTGTTTCTTATATCGGGCAATATTTTCAGCGGTTGTAACAGCCGGATGCTGTCCCGTCTGAATAGCATATTGTTCTGCCGGAAGACCAAAGGCATCAAAACCCATCGGGTGAAGCACATTGAATCCTTTGAGTCTTTTATAGCGCGAATAGATATCGGCTGCAATATAGCCTAAAGGATGACCTACATGCAATCCTGAACCGGAAGGGTAAGGAAACATAACAAGCGTATAGAATTTCGGTTTATCTGACTTATTTTTTACGCTATATGTTTGATGCTCATCCCACCAGGCCTGCCATTTATTTTCAATCTCGCGCGGTGAATATTCCATTCAGTTTATTTGTGGCGCAAATTTACATAATCTTTGATGTCAGAACAGTAAATCTCAGCTATATTCGACCGATATATGACAGCCTTAGTTTTCCACATGATAATTTATAACCCCTCCGTTATTATATTTTCTAATTTTATCCCAAAGTAATCATCCTAATGGGAAACCGGATTGGTATAAAAACACCGAAGAAATCGAAACCTCGATTTTTAAATACTATTTTAATGACCAGTTTGGTCTTGTTCGTGCTCGGCATAAGCGGTATGGCCTACCTACATTTCAATGCTTTCGCCAGTCTTGTAAAGGAGAATATTCAGGTTAGCGTTTATTTTGGCTTGTCGAAAAGTGAACTGGAAATAAAGCAGGTTCAAAAACGACTGGAAACCGAATCTTTCATTAAATCGTGTAAGTATATCTCGGCCGATGAAGCCCTGCATGAGTATATTAAAAAATACAATGAAGACCCTGAGCAATTTCTCGATTTCAATCCATTGCCGGCCTCACTCGATTTATTTCTTGATGCCACTTATGTGAATCCTGACAGTTTGGCTGTCATTGAACTATTGCTGATAGATAAATATCATTTTAACCAGTCAGAAATTAAAACAGATCGTAAATTGGTTTACTCGGTTGATCATGATTTCAGGCAGGCAGGGTTGTTAATTGCTGCTATCGTAATAATATTGCTTGTTCTGGTTGTTCTGATGATGGACAGCAGTATCCGGCTGGCGATGTACAGCAATCGTTTTTTGCTTCGCAATATGCTTTTGGTTGGAGCTAAGCGAAGTTTCATTATTAAACCGTACACCACCAGAGCTTTGCTAAATGGTTTGATGAGTGGTATTTTGGCTAATTTTGCCATTATCGGGTTGCTGTATGCTGCCAGAAATTATTTTCCTGATCTGAGTCTTTTAGAAGATATGATTACCTGGGCTGTTCTTTTTTTGCTTATTATTGGCCTCGGTATGTTCATTTCCTGGATCAGTACCTATCGAGCTGTGAATCGCTATTTACACATGAAGCTCGATGAATTGTATTAACGGATAACGAAATAATATGACCACGCAAAATAATTATTAAACCCTTAAACCACACATGTAATGAAAAAGTTAATTTTCTTATTCCTTTTAGCTCCTTTGTTTTTAGACTCCTGCTCTCAATCTGACTCAACAGATAATACTAACGATGGAAGAGATACAATACAAAGTAGTGTCGATCAGGCAACTATTGATATGCAAGCTGGAATCTTCAGAAATAAACCGGGAAATTTTAAAATTATGTTCCCGGGCACACCGACCGAAACACTCGATACAGTTGCAACGGATGTGGGTATTATTAACTTCCACACTTTTATGTATGAAGAAAGTCTGGATCTGGCATATATGGTTGTTTATGGCGATTATCCCGCTTCTCATATTGCTGCAACACCAATCGATACTTTGTTGAAAAATTCGAAAGAAGGAGCCATCAATGGAATGGAATTACTGAATTTGGACAGCCAAGAAGAACTTGATATATCAGGATATAAGGGACTTGGTTTTTCTGCCAATAATGGTAGCTTCTATGTTCAATATCAAATATACCTTGTAAACAACCGGCTCTATCAACTGGGTACTATTAAAAATGAATCTTACCTGCCGGAAGATAAATCCAGCGCTTTCTTCTCTTCATTTGCTTTGCTGGAGACAGGGAAATAGTATTGTATTAAAAATCGAAGAATATTTTCTGATCATTCAGATCATATTCTTTATACATACTATTGGTCTTGAAATCTGTATTCCCTAAGCTCTGAGATGATAGTTTGCGCTGGTGCTGCATGCATATAATTCAGCCCGAATTGTATTAAGCTTGCATTAAAACTTGATACTCAAAACAATCTGATAGCATTTAGCCCGGATAATAAGACTATCTTTGCACTCTTATTTTATAAAATTGTACATGAATACATTTGAAGAGGCCGGTTTGGAAGCCGGATTATTAAAGGCAGTACAGGAACTTGGTTTCGATACGCCTACTCCAATACAGGAAAAGACAATCCCACAATTATTATCATCGAAAAAGAATATAATTGCTTTGGCGCAAACCGGTACCGGTAAAACGGCTGCTTTTGGCTTGCCTTCCATTCAACTCAGTAATCTTAATGACAGAAATACACAAACCATCGTGCTCTGCCCTACCCGCGAGTTATGTCTGCAAATCAATAAAGACATGAATGACTATGCGAAATTCACCCCGGGCATTAGGATTACTGCAATTTATGGAGGAGCCCCCATTCAACCTCAGATAAAGGCTTTGGGTAAAGGAGCACACATCGTGATAGGTACACCGGGAAGAACAATGGACCTCATCAATCGAAAGAAATTAGTGCTTGATAAGGTGGCACGGGTAGTGCTTGATGAAGCCGATGAAATGCTGAGTATGGGTTTCAAAGAAGATCTTGATGCCATTCTGGCCGAAACACCAAAAGATAAACAAACCTTATTGTTTTCTGCTACCATGTCGAAAGCCATCAGATCCATTACTAGAAAATATATGGACGATGCTGTTGAACTTTCAGCAGCGAGAGTAAATATGGGGGCTGATAATGTGTCTCATTATTATTACATGGTGCAGGCACGCGACCGCTACGAAGTTTTGAAACGAATTGCAGACATGCACCCCGAAATTTATGGCATTGTATTTTGTCGAACCCGAAGAGAAACTAAGGAAATAGCCAATAAACTGATGCAGGACGGTTATAATGCCGATGCCTTGCATGGCGATTTATCTCAGGCTCAACGTGATGAAGTGATGGGACGTTTCAGAAAAAATCAACTCCAACTGCTGGTAGCAACGGATGTAGCTGCACGCGGATTAGATGTGAACGACCTAACCCATATTATTAATTACAATCTGCCTGACGACAATGAAGTATATGTGCACAGAAGTGGCAGAACCGGCAGGGCCGGAAAAAGTGGCCAATCCATCGTCATCGTTCATTCTCGCGAAACAGGTAAAATCAGGGCAATCGAAAAGAAATTCAAAATCAACTTTACCAGATTGCTCGTACCCAGCGGAAGCGATATTTGTAATAAACAACTCCTGGCACTCATTGATAAAATTGAAAAGGTAAACGTAAACGAACAACAAATTGAGCCTTTTCTTCCGGTTATCTACGACAAGCTGAAATCGATGAGCAAAGAAGATGTCATCAAGCATTTTGTATCCACTGAGTTCAACCGCTTTTTCGAGTATTATAAAAATGCCCGTGATATTAATATATCCGAACATAAGCGGGCTGATAAATACAAGCGGAATGAACGGAACGACAGAAGAGACCGGAATGACAGAAGAAACAGAAACAACAGCAGGGACAGGATTGATAGGGATGATAGAAACGAAAGGAATTCATTCAGAGACAGGGATAAAAGAAGTGATATCGCACTGACTCGTCTTTTTATCAATGTAGGCAGTAAAAATAAACTGGTTCCACTTCGCCTCATCGGATTAATTAATGAAGCCTTACGCTCGGGAAATGCCGAAATTGGTAAAATCGAAATCATGAAAACATTTTCTTTTTTCGAAATTGAATCAAGCATGGAATCCAAATTAATCGCTTCCCTGAACGGCATGGATTTCGAAGGCATCCCCTTGCAGGTCGAAATTTCGAAAGAAAAACCGGCCGGTGCAGCATATCCAAAAAGGAATAAATCAAAGAAAACAAATTTTGATTCTCACCGCAATAAACGAAGAAACAACAGCAGAGAAAGCCGCGGTCGCAAGAACAGAAAAAAATGGTAAGCCAATATTCACCCCATTACTAGAAATGAAAGTATCTTTACACTTTATTTTCTGGTTTCGATTGAGAATTTCAAGCTTTTGCATAGGAACCTAACTATTGATTAATCCGTTGTAATAGAAATGCTTACAAAATTTGACAAGATAAGAGCCCATTCATTTCATATCCCGATTATGGGCATTGGTTTTACCGTTGATACTGCATTGCGGGTCTCTCCATACGGTATCGATTCAGTCATCTCACTCGTTGACGATATCCTTTTGGAAAAGTTGAGAAAAATGTATTGTGAGAAATTTCAGATCCCTTATCAAGAAATTTCTGATAAAATTGAAGATTTCAGAGCCAAACGAATTACCTCTTATCTGAACTTGATAAAAACGTTGGCCGAGAAAAAATTTGATGACTTAAAACAGGCTACACAAGATAAGGCTCAGGAGATAAAAGACTACTTCAATCTCCTTCCTGATACCTCTTCGCTGAAACAAGAATTTAGACGTTTAACCGCAGTGAATTTCGATTTACAGAGCATCGGTCAATGGATTGCCAATAAATTATCGATGGGCAGTATTGATGTGAATATCATGACCAAGCTTGATAAAGCAAATTACAAAAAGGGAGAAAAACTTCCCATTCAATATAATGATGCCTTTGCTGCACTCCGAGGTTTTGCCAATAGCGATTTAGCATCTTCTATCGTTCTATCAGCCGGTATGAGCCCTAGACTTTATGGCTACATGGAAGAATTTGCGGACTTCTATCCGGATGCCAATGGGTATATAAAAAAGAAAATTGTGCTGAAAGTAAGTGATTACCGTTCAGCCTTTATTCAAGGCAGGTTTTTAGCTAAAAAAGGATTATGGGTATCTGAATACCGGATTGAATCAGGGCTGAATTGTGGTGGCCATGCTTTTGCTACCGATGGTTTTTTAATGGGCCCCATTCTGGCTGAATTTAAGGAAAAGCGGCAGGAGTTGATCGATTCCATTTTTGCTATCCTGAAACAATCTCTAACAGAGAAAAATCGCTCTGTGCCTGAACATCTACCCATTAAAATTACAGCTCAGGGAGGCGTTGGCACTGCCGAGGAACATCAATTTCTATTTGATGAGTATGGAGTGGATTCTGTTGGCTGGGCTAGCCCATTTCTGTTAGTTCCGGAAGTGACCAATTTGGATAAACAGACCAGACAACAACTATGTGATGCAAAAGAAGAGGATCTCTACCTGAGCAATGTTTCCCCATTGGGCGTTCCATTTAACAGCCTGAAAGGAAACAGTAAAGATATAATCAGGCAATCCAAGATTGACAAAGGCCGGCCCGGTTCTTCCTGCCCGAAAAAATACTTAGTGTCGAATACAGAATTCACTGAGCAAAGCATTTGTACCGCTTCAAGGCAATATCAGAAAATGAAACTGGAATCCTTGGAAAAAGAAGGCCTTAATGCTGAAGATTATAAAAAAACTTATGATAAAATTATTGACAAATCCTGCATCTGTGTTGGATTGGGTACCTCCGCTTTATTGGTAAATGATATGGACACCAAAGTGGAAGATCCGGGTGTTTCTGTTTGTCCGGGGCCCAATATGGCCTACTTCTCGAAAATCATGAGCTTAAAAGAAATGATCGACCATATCTATGGTCGCAGCAACGTTATTGAACGTACTGACCGGCCCAATATGTTTATCAAAGAGTTGTTCGTTTATATCCAATACATCAGGGATAAATTTGAAGAGATTAAGGACAGTATGAAAGTCAAGCAAGAAAAATATCTGCTCAATTTCATCGACAACCTGAAAAATGGCATTAATTATTATAAAGAGCTATTCAAGATGAATTCCGTATTTGCTGATATTAAAGCCGTCATTTTTCAAGAACTGGAAACAAGTATCAAATTACTGCATCAATTATCCGAACAGATTATGATGGAAGGAGATCGTGTTTATTGCCGGAATGCTTCCTGAATTAGTGGCAATTTTTTCCATTAAAAAATCACCAGATCATAGGCCAGGCTATAAGCAGCGAAGATACCCAAGCCATTTTGCACATTATCATAAACTAAAACCGGCTCGGCAAAGGGATTGCCCTGTGTATTCATTTGCAAATCGCGGGTGAGGCTATATGTAAAATATGATTTGCTGACGGAAAACAAAACCATCATCAATCCGTCTGATAAATTCAGTTCATATTCACTCACCATAAAGCTGAACTGATGTGTTTTACCATCGATCAGATCATCAGAGAAATAAACACGGTTGCAAATACTATTATCACCCAAACCAACCTGTAACCAATTATTGCCTGAATTCAGCACAGGGTCGTTCGATTGATAACAGATATCCCAGAAATTACCAGGTGATGTGCTATTAAATGTCAACAACTCAAGACCATAATAATTGGCTCCGGCCGGATCATCTATACTGAACTTTACTTCACTCAGGGTATCGCCTTCAGGAGTAACACTCACATTCCGGTTGACCACCAGATTCTGTATCTGTACCATCACCGGCACAGTATCGCTTGCCACAGCCGTATCAACAATACCCGGTGCCGAAACCTCAATCCGATAGGCAGCACCTACTTCAGGCTTTTGCTGGTTAGAAAAGAAATAGCCTTTGCCGGCATCATAAATCAGTTGCTGATCAAACTGCCCGTTTTTCATCAGGCTGACCTGGGCATTGCTTACAGGGCTGAACTGCCAACCCGTATCGTACATACCACGGCTTTTCGTAATCTGTACGCGCCACGATGAATCGGGCGAAAAGAAGGCATTGATAACGGCTTTCGGTTCTTGCTCGGGCAGGTCAATTACAACAGTCAATGTACAAGCGCCCAGCAATAAGGGTATGATGAAGTATATCCACTTTTTCATGCTCAGAAATTAAAGTTATAACTCAGTGATGGAAGTAACGGAAAAAGACTGACCTGATTGAAGGCACGGTCTCCGTTATCATCCCATCCGTAATAAATAAAGAAAGGATTTTTTCGATTATAGGCATTGTAAACACTTAGGTTTAAACTGTGTTGTCCCCAGCGGGTTTCTCTGTGATAGGTTACTCCAAAATCCAACCGGTGATAGCTCGCCATCCTGAATCCATTCCGATCTTTATAGTAATAGAGTGCTGATGCCCATGGATAAATACCGCCCCAGGTACCCATGACCGGATACTGAGCCAGCGGTAGTGAAATAGCATTGCCTGTACCATACACCCAGGTACCGGCTAAGTCCCATTTATCGCTCAGTTTATGAACCACTACTACCGATATATCATGCCTGCGATCGTATTTATAAGGGAAAGCCTTGCCAAAATTAATTTCATCAAATTGCCGGTAAGTCCAAGATAGGGTGTAGCCAATCCAGCCGGTTGTTTTGCCTGATTTCTTTTGAATGAACAACTCGGTTCCATAAGCCCAGCCTTGTCCGGCCGCTACGCGATCTTCCCAGGTTCCGTTCAGATCTACAAAACTGGCTCCTTCCTTATACTCCACAATATTATTCATCACCTTATAATAAGCCTCCAGGCTTACTTCAATTCCGGGGTCAAATGATTTGGCTAAGCCACCGGCTACCTGCCATGAGTTCTCAGGTTTAATTCTCGCGGTGGTCGGCACCCAAAGATCTGTCGGTAAACCCACACCTGAGTTGGTCAGCAGGTGAATATATTGCGCCATCTGTGCATAGCTCGCCTTGGCCGAAAGTCCGGGAATAATCATAAAACGAGCCGATAATCGCGGTTGAAAGGAAAAATACGGCTGCCCAGAAACAAGGAAAGCAGAGCCATGAATACCAATATTCATTTTAAAACGATTACCTATTTTCATATCGTCCTCTATATAAGCATCCAGCTCGGTAGCTAAGGTTTCTTGATTGGATAAGGTGGTATCGATGGGCGGAATACCACTCGTGCTTATTTGAAACTGAATAGCTCCCGGGGTAAACTTATGCCAGGTGCTGCCCAGTCCAAATTTGATAAAATGATTGGGAGCCGGAATAAAATCAAAATCCAGTTTGCCGCTCCAGTCACGGATGCCGGAAAAATAGCGCAGATTAGCCGAAAAGGTATCTATGACCGGAAGGGTGCCTTGTATGGTTTCGTCCGAAACACCAATATCAAACAGGTATTTACTAAAATTTACCGTGGCATTGCTGAAAAGCTTGGACGTAAACTGATGATTCCAGCGCATCACGCCTGTATTATTCCCCCAGGCCAGGCGGCCTGCAGTGCTTGATTCATAAATATCTCCCCCCAAATTATCCTTATAAACGTCTTTAAAATAAAACTTATCCAGGCCATTATAAGCACTCAGATACAGGTGGTCCTTGCTGTTGATCTCATAATTCACTTTACCATTCAGGTCGTAGAAATAATATCCCAGACCTCCCCCGTCCGGAAATTGATTCGCTATAAATGGTCTGGCCAGCACATCAATATAAGTCCTTCTGCCCGACACAATAAAACTGGCTTTATCTTTCACCAAAGGCCCTTCCAAAGTAAGTTTTGAAGCAATGATACCCAGCGAACCCGTACCGTGATAGGTCTTTTGATTGCCCTCCTTCATATTAATCTCAAGCACCGAGGATAATCGGCCGCCATAACGGGCCGGAAAACCGCCTTTAATCAATTCCACATTATTAATCGCATCGGCATTAAAAACCGAGAAAAAGCCAAACAGGTGATTCACATTATAGACCGGCACTCCATCAAGCAAAATCAGGTTTTGGTCCGGACTGCCACCCCTAACGTATAAACCGCTGCTGCCTTCATTGCCCGATTGAACCCCTGGCAGCAATTGAATCACCTTCAGCACATCTACCTCACCCATAAACGCTGGCAATAATTTGATCTGGGCTGCCTGTAATTTCACTGCCGACATCTGCGATTGCTCTTCTATCGTTTCAGTTTTCTCGCCCGAAACCACTACCTCATTCAATTCAATCACCGAGCTTAGGTTAATGTTCAGTACAATATCTTTATCTAAATAAATCTTCTGACGATACGGCTGATAGCCGATATAGGAAATCACAAATTCTACCGAGTCTTTCGGCAAGGTAAGGCTAAAAAAGCCAAAAGTATTGGTGGCCGTGCCGTTCAGGGTTCGCGCATCATACACATTGGCTCCGATCAGTTTCTCTCCGGAGCTCTCATCTTTTGCATAGCCGCTGATGGTATAACGCTGGCCCTGCATCAGTAAGGCAGTACAAAAAAACAGAATAAAAAGAGTGGATCGTTTGACTTTCATTGCGATGATTTGATTCATAACGGTGAGGCCGCAAAGATATGATTTATTCATGCTATTATATAATCATAATAAGGTCATAAATGAAAAAGGAAAGGTCCTTATTAATGATGTATACTTGCTTTCCTCACTCATTCTTCCACTCAGGAGGTCGGTTTTCAAGAAAAGCCTGTATCCCTTCATTAGCATCATGGGTTTCCATCAGCCCATTAATATAAAATTGCTGCAACTGGTTTAAAAACACATCCATTATATGATTGAAAAACATTCGGGAGGCAGCAGTGGCTATTTTGAGCGAACTCGCGCTTTTTGGCAAAATTTCTTTTTCGATAAAGTCATTTACTCCCGATTGCATCGCCTCATTATCAGCAAATACAGCCTGCAGCAATCCCATTTCATAAGCCCGGTCGGCAGTAATTGACTCTCCTGTAAGTAACAGGCTGTTAGCATAACCTGTACCGATCTTCAGTGGCAGGAAAATAGAAGCCGGTGGTGGGAATACCCCCAGTTTGATTTCCGGTACCCCCATGCTGGCGCTTCGGTCAGCAAACATGAAATGAGCAAACAGTGCCAGTTCGAAACCACCGCCCAGGCATTGCCCGCTGATGAGTGAAATCACAGGTACAGATAAATCCCGTAACCGATGAAACATCTCATGAAAGGTATTCAGCATATCCCCTGCCCTTTCCTTCGTATGCTCGGACACACTGGCACCAAACGAAAAATGTTTTCCTTCGCCTTCAATCAATAAAGCTTTCAGGTTTTTATCAGTACTCAGCATAATGACCGCTTCGGTAATTTCCTGCATCATTTTGGCATCCAGCACATTCGCTTTTGGTGCATTCAGTGTCAGGCGAACTATAGCGCCCGCCTGCTCATACTGCACTTTTATCTTCTTGAAATCGCTTGTGTTCATCGGGTTTATTGTCCTTTATAATTGGGTGAAATTACTTCCTGTAACTCCTCATCCCAGGGATGTCCTTCGGCCAGCAACTGACGCATCTTCACAAAGTCAACCTCGCGGTTTTCTTTAGGCCCATCATTGAATGCCCTGAATCCGGCCATGCCTTCGCTCATCATGTTCAGTGCCAGCCAGTCGCGGTTGTTTTCTTTGTTTTTATCCCAATGCTCCAGTTTATGTTTCCGGATAGAATTAATGGTTTTGCTCAGGCAATTCGGGAATGTGTACAGTAGTTTGGTACAGAGGCGTTCAACGGCTTCATCCAGTTTTTCCAGACTTACCTCCCCTGCTTTCATCTGCTCTTTGGCATGACCCAGAGCCGCACCGGCATGTAATTTACCATACACCAAATGTCCGTTATCATCCACCCAGCGACTGGTATAAACCAGCGGGTTGGCTATAAACTGTCCATCCACTTTCAGTGCCGGCACAATTTCGGTCAGCAAACCATAGCGATACGCTTCGTGGGCACTCCAGGGGTCGCAGACGGTGCAGGAGTACATAGCATTTTCGATGCCGGTAAACAAGGGTAAAAAATCGGTGGAACCCCCATCAGGAGCGCTGCCGTGCTTGGGCCCTGCCTGTCCGAAGCGGGCCAAATCCTGCGCTATACTGAAATCACAGGCCATACCTATCTCCTGACCTCCGCCAATACGCATGCCGTTCACGCGGTTAATCACCGGTTTATCGCTCATCAGAATGGACGAAACCATGTCGTTAAACAAGCGCATATATTGTTTATATTCCTGCGGATTGCCTGCATAATACTCGGCATATTCCTTCGTGTTGCCACCGGTACAGAAAGCTTTATGGCCGGCTGCCGTGAAAACAGTGGCCACCACCGAGCGATCATTCGAAGCTTCCCGCATGGCCAGTATCACTTCCTTCACCATCCGCGTGGTATAAGAGTTATATTGCTGTGGATTGTTGAGGATGATCCATGCATTATAAATTCCCGCAACAGCTTGCCCGTTTTTATCAAGGCAGGGGCGCTTTTCAAAAAGAATTTCCTGATAATGGTTTTCTACCAGATTGTGGTCTTTCAATGGGTCCATTGGCTTTTTCGATTTTTAGTTTTTGTCAATAATGTAGCGCCTCCCCGGGCCATGCCCGATAGCAGCACAAATATACCAAAAGGCAAAGGAAATGAAGATATGGAGGGGATGGATGAATGGATAAAAAATTAGTAGGAGTTATTAATAATCAGCACTAAACTTCCCTTTAGTAATTACCTTGGTATCTCCGTTTGCATTTTTTGCGGTAAATTCAAAAGTACCCACGGCCTTTGTAGCGCTAATTTCAGAAAGCGTTATTGATCCTGAACCAACCGTTGGCGAGGCAAAATAGCTATCGTTATTGCCAGTTCCCACTTGCCAAATTGCAGTATTTCCCGAAGATCCGTTCGAACCAATTAGGTAGGTTCCGACTACAAAAGCGCTGTCAAGGTTAAGTAATACACTATTCCCAATATCATCGGTGCCCATAATGCCCAGCATACCACTGGCATAACCCGAGGTTAAAGCTACAGTTGCATCCCATCTGTCACCATCCACCTTAAGTGATAGAAAACCGCCTGTAACTAATATGTCTTTCTTACATCCTTCCCATGCTGTAACAAGGAATAATGCCATCAGGATAAGAGCAAACTTTTTTGTTTTCATTTTGTATGTTTTTAATCAATTTATCAAATCTCCTTTCCCACTTCCGGGCGGAGTTATAAAGGCAGTAATTAATTTAAAGTCCCAAATTAAACAAACTATATTAGCTATTCGAAGCATTTCTTATTTTTAATAAACCTATCCTCTGTATTTAAAGTAGTTATACTGTGAATGAGCGTATGAACAGGATTATTTTCTAATAAAAAAATAATAATACCCAATTTTGCCGTTTGAGAGCAAGTACAAAAAAATCCCCTAAGACCCTTAACAAATTCCATTTCTTAATCCCGTAATTTGCTTTATTTTTGAAGCATGCTCAAGAAAGCTGTTGTCACCTTCATTATCCTGCTCATCACGGTTGCTGTATTTGCCCAAAACAAAGCCAGCTTATACGGACAAATTACCGACTTCAATACCGGTGAAACCCTGATTGGAGTTAATGTATTTGTGCGCGGCACCTCGCTCGGTTCTTCCACCGATCTCGATGGTAATTATAGCATCAAGGATATTGCTCCGGGAGAATACAGTATTGATTTGTCTTACATCGGTTATGAGAAAAAGCTTTTTACCGGCATCAAGCTTAGTAGTGGACAGAATAGAAAGCTTGACATCCGCCTGAAAGAGACCGTTTTGACAATCGATCAGGACATTATAATTATAGGACAAAAACCCCTGGTAGATATAAACGATCCCAAAAACACGGCTTTGATCGATCAGGATGTGTTGGAATCGGCACCCGCAGGTCAGATTCAGGATGTATTGAATTCGCAAACAGGAATAGTCAACAATTCTGAAGGCATACATATTAGGGGTGGCCGCACCTACGAAACCGGATTTTTTATCGATGGTGTGAGTGCAAAAGACCCATTGGCAGGCACGGGATTCGGAATTGATATCGGCACCAATGCTGTGAGCAGCATAGAGGTAAATACATCGAACAACTCCGTTGAATATGGCGATGCTACTTCCGGAACCGTGAACACGAAGACCCGCTCGGGTGGGGATCATTTCGAAATCAGTGGATCTTATAAACGCGACAATTTAGGTTTTAACTCCGGCTGGAACAGCATTTTTAATCAGCAGGATATGGAACTTGCCGTGGGTGGGCCGGTAGGCTTTGTAAACAAAAAGACAAGCGGTAAATTGCATTACTTCGGCACTTTGAAACTTAACTTCACGGATGAGTTTACAAAAAATCCAGCCGATCAACTCTTCAGCTCTTTATACCCCGGCAGCACAAGCTGGACACCTTATCAGGACAATCGCTGGGGTGGCATGATGAAACTCAATTATAATTTCTCATCCACTAAAAAACTCAAATTCAGCTATCTGAAATCACTGAACATCAATCAAGATTTCAATATGCTTCGTATCACCGGAAATGATGTCCCTTTTTCTCCGGGCTATCAATTTAATTTTCAATTGCAGCCGGATAACGCCAATACGTACACACACGATACCAACCTCGAAACGTTGGAATGGCAGCAAACGGTCAATAATCAGATTTCTTATAAGGTCACTTTCAGCCGGCTCTTTGTAAAACTCAGGGCCGATGCTAATGGACGTGATTGGCGTCCTGAGGAAGTAAGCACCGAATTTGAACCGCGCTCCATTGTAGCTTATCCAAGTGATTATTTCAATCCTGATGATAGCATTGTTTTCATCAATCCCGGCCCAGGATTATACAATAATGGCGGTATTGCCACCCTTTGGCACGACCATTTTGTAGAGGAATATACCCTGCGGGCATCTACCAATATCTATTCTTCCAATACCAGAAACCGGCTTAGCCTCGGAATGGAAATAACACAACAGGAACTGCAATGGATAGACATTACGCGCCCGTGGATTGGTGCCCCGATAAAACTAGCTGACGGACAGTTTACTCAATCTTACCGCCTCGGAGATTTGAGTGACGTATGGCATGTGAAACCGCTCAAAGGTGCTTTCTATACTTCGGATAAAATTCAATATCTGGGACTGATTGCCGAGATTGGATTGCGCTTTGAATATTGGATGCCTGGGAAATTTGTTGACGATGCCATCCGGAATCCGGAAGCACCTATCCGGGATGAAATCAGGCAAAGTTATCTCGATCATACTGTTGGCATTGGCAACAGACGTATGAAGCTGAGATTACTGCCTAAGTTTTCAGCTTCCTTCCCGATTAAAGAAAACCAGATGATGTATTTCAACTATAGCCATTCAACCATATCGCCTCACCCTTCCTATATCTATACGGGCCTGAATCCATATTTTGCCGATCGCAGTACGCTGGCCCGCCTGGGCAATCCGGATTTAAACCCTGAAGTAGATATCAGCTACGAATTGGGGTTGAAATCGCAAATTACTGCGAATGACGCACTGAATGTAGATGCATTCTGGAAAGATAAATATGATTTCATCACAGCTACCTCTGTCCTGTTGGAGGATGTAACCGGTCGTGAGGTGAGCCGAACCATTCATATTAATTCGGACTACGCCCGTATCCGAGGTATTGAAGTAGCCTATATAAAGCGAATTGGACGCTGGTTTAACGGACAAATTTCAGCATCTTACAGTATTGCAAGTGGACAGAGCTCTTCTTCAAGCCAATCTATTCAGGATATCCTGTTGACTGGAAACCGGGTTTCCACTATCGAACTGCCACTAGCCTGGGACAGTCCGCTTGATATAAAAGCCTACAGCATATTTACTATAAACCGCGATACAGGATTGTTTGGTTTACACTGGCTCAATCATTTTTCTGCTTATGTAGAAGCTGTTTACCGAACCGGTCAGCGCTATACTCCTTATTTTCTGACAGGCTATGAAGTAGTTTCGAACCGGCCTATTTACGAACAAGACCCAAATCCGGACCATCGCTTCCAGAAACTGGGAGCCTCTTCTTTTTGGCTCAATGTCAATATGAAAAAATGGTGGACGATAAAAAAGGTTCAGGTAGCCCTAACCTTTGAAATAACGAATGTACTGAATAACAAAAATACGGCTATTGTAAATCCTGTAACCGGCAAAGCCTGGGAATATGGTGATCCTGTACCCACCCAGTGGCGTGATCCGGTTTATCTCGATCCGCGTGATCCGAGATCATATAATACACCACCTGATAACCCTGCCCGATACTACGAGCAAAGACATTTCCTGATTGGGATTAATGTCAAGTTCTGACAATTTATTGCTTTATCAATTTACCCGTATATTTTCCGGATATCGTTTGAATTTGATAAATATATAAGCCTGTGGCAAGTCCATGAAGATCAATCGTATTGCTGTTTGATACATCATAGCTCTGTAATTGATGCCCACTCAGATCAAAAAGACTTAGATTTATTACATCAACCCCATTGATGTGAATGAATCCATGCGTTGGATTGGGTCCCATATCTATTGCTGAAATTTCGAGTGGTTTAACTCCGACTATACTACCATTAGCTGCCATCCAATTGGCTACATCATTACCGAAATCATTTAATACCTTTCTTTTTAAATAATCTCCTCCACCGACACAGGATAGTGGCCAGGGAGCTTTATCGTTGTATTTCACCTGATCGATGATAATCCGGGACATGTATGGACCCAAAGCGTTAGTATATAAATTTCCAATGGCCCTGATTGTTATAGTTTCTCCCTGATTATTCAAACTACCTGAGCATTGATAAATTTTTGTAGCAGCCGGTACACTATATTTTGACCTGAATTGGGATGGCAAAGATTTGGTAATTATCACAACTTCATTTGGATTTATGCTCACTCCGGGCGGGAAAGCAAAACTAATACCTCCAATTTCCCAGGTTGAATCCAGATAAGTGGCAGAATATAAGTGTACCACAGAATCAGATATGTTTCTGATGCTAAGAAATTCATCACCCGATAAGTCGGGGAAATAATTAAACCGGTCTATAACCAATGGCCCAATACGAGGTGCCGGATTGGCACGGCCCATACTTGGATGAGACATCGCAACAAATAGCCGTTTACCGAGGCTGTTAGTGTGTACTCCGAATGCAGTATTTAAATATTGTCCGTCAAAATTCCAACCGGTGGAAAAACCCGTAAGATTTTCTGATACATCTGCGGAAAACAGAAAGACCATTTCACCCGCACTACTCAACCCGAAGGCGTTGAGGCCTGTTCCGAATTGATTTTCATTCAGCACTAAATAGCCACCTGCCGGAATAATACTTCCATTCGGCATTTTGTATTTCTGCGGCAGGTTTTTATTGTCAGTCAGCCACCAATCGCTGATATCAACAGAGGAGGATGAATTATTAACTATTTCAATAGAATCAACTCCGGGTAATGCCGGATTAGTCATCACTTCATTAATATAAACATCAGGGAAAACCGGAGGAGTGGGATCATCGGAGCCCGGTGAGCCACCGATATTCGCACTGTTGCGCCAAAGACTGGCTTTATTCTGCGAGCCGGTTGGATTGATTAGTGTTGGCACCAGCGAAAATCCATTCCCATCTGCCAGCACAGGCCATGGGTTGTTATCATTGTATTTGATGGCGATAAATGTATCAATTCCAACGGAAGCTTTCAATTGTTCTCCCGCGTTGGATAGCGAACCTAAATATGTTCCGGCAATGGGTATAGCCGGATATTTTACAGCAAATTGAACCGGGTCGGAAACCAACACGGCAAAGGCTCCAGGGGCCAGCGTAAAATTTGTTGGTGCTGACCATAATATACCAATTGAAAAATTTAAACCGGTTAGATTTACAGAAGCAGTGCCTGTATTTTTAAGTTCGATAAATTCATAAGCATTTCCGGGAGTTAGTCCATTGGCCGGGGCATTATACATAATTTCAGTTACCTTAATATCCGTATAAGCTGCAAACAGGGATGAAACAGATAGTAAAGTTAATAACAACAGAGGGAATCTTTTAGGCATGGTATGTTTTTAAGGGAGTGAGAGGATGGTTAAGTAATAATTTCCTATGCATATTAATGTGTACACAAAACTACATTTTTAGTTTCTGCAAAGAGCCGGCCTGGCATAAAGCTTTCTTAAATTGTTAATTGATGATGTAGCATTTTCGCAGTATTGGCGATGCTTGTGGTCTAAGGAATTCAGGTGAACCATATTATTCTATTTAAATTGCCCACATTCTCTACATAATGATTCCGGCTAATTGTTTAAATTTGAGTTTAATCGTAAATCCTGTAACATGAAAAATCTATTAACTGTCATCAAGAGTAAGCCTATTCTTCTCTTTTTGTTTTTATCAACAAGCACTATTACTATGAAAGCACAATTTCCATCGAATGTTCAAATGATTCCAACAAAACCAAACGCAGTTTTCGAAGCCGAAGGTAACTTGAATCAGGGTAAAAAGCTAGATGATTTATCCTGGGCATGGAGCGGTCAGAACGCTTGTTTTCCATCAACTCAAAAAGACAAATACACGGGCAATCATGTTTTTTATGCCATTCAATTGCCACCTCATGCCATACTTAACGTATCCCTGATACCCGATGACAAGAATGCCAATATGAGTTTGTACGGCTATCAGATGGGATCAACAAACTATAGTTTAGTCCCTGATTTAGCTTCATGCGTAAGTTGCGAGGCTGATCACAAATGGGATCGTCCACATGCCGGAGCTAAACAAGACCATACCCGTTCCATCAGATTTAATGCAATAAATAATCCATATAACATTGTGATCGCTGTTGCAGGTGCAAATGAATTGACTTCAGGAAGCTTCAGGCTTTTATTCAATATGGAAGGTGGGGAAACAGATACTTTCGTACAGAAAACGATACATGTTAAAACCGTAAATTGTGAAAAAGGACAGACAACAAAGATAGAAGGGAATTTATCAGAAGGTGTTCTAATTCATGATCTATCCTGGGCATGGAGCAGTCAGAACGCTTGTTTTGTCGGAACGCAGGCACATAAATTCACTGGCAATCATGTCCTGTACACAACCGAAATTCCGACATACTCAGTGATGAATATTAAAGTAATTCCAGCAAACAGAAAAGATAATTTCAGCATTTACGCTTATGAAATCGGAGTGGGAAGTAATCGCTATGTGCCTGATTTGCCAAGTTGCGTTACCTGCGAAGCTAATTTTAAATGGGACCGCCCCCATAAAAATCAAAAGCAGGATCATTCACGTTCTGTTAAACTAAATGCTATCAATCATCCCTATCAGGTTGTGATTGGTGTGGTCGGAGCGGATGGATTAAGTGAGGGAGACTTCACCCTTGAAATCACAGTTGGAGATCGTTGAACAGAAAGGAGCATTAGATGGTGTGAATGATTACTTTTGAAATCACAATCTGATGTATGAAATCGTTTAAACGAATCACAGAATCTGAGTCACTTTACCGGCATCTTGAGAAGATGTCTGCAGAAGAGATACTACTGAATATTAATCAGGAAGATCAGAAAGTAGCTAAAGCCATCAAGGAGCAAATACCAGTCATTACAAATTTGGTAGAGGATTGTTTTGATAAATTATTGTCAGGTGGTCGCTTATTTTATATCGGCAGTGGTACCAGCGGGCGTTTAGGCATTGTGGATGCATCGGAATGCCCACCTACATTTGGAGTACCCGATAATCTGGTAATCGGACTCATTGCCGGAGGTGATAAAGCCATAAGGAAAGCACAAGAATTTGCAGAAGATGACGCAGATCAGGGCTGGTACGACCTTACATCTTACGATATCGGGAAGTCAGATTTTGTGCTTGGCATTGCAGCTTCCGGTACAACACCCTATGTTGTTGGTGCACTCAGGCATTGCCGGAAAAATGGCATCAGTACAGCTTGTATTACCTGCAATCCGGGATCCCCTGTAACACAATATGCCGATTTTCCCATTGAAATAATTGTAGGTCCTGAATTTGTGACGGGAAGCACCCGGATGAAATCAGGCACCGCACAAAAGCTTACCCTGAACATGATTAGTACAGCCCTGATGATTCGACTTGGACGGGTGGAAGGCAATAAGATGGTTGACATGCAGCTAAGCAACAATAAACTTGTTGAGAGAGGAATTAAGTTGGTACAGGAAAGATTGAACTGTTCACAAAAAGAAGCTTCAGATTTGCTTCAACGATATGGAAGTGTAAGAAAAGCATGTAATATGAAAAAAACGGAGGCAAAACATAACAAAAGTGCCTAATTGCTACGTTATCGAATCATGCACAATATTGAACCATACTTTAATTGGCGGGATCACTATCAGGCTGAGGAAGATGAACGTTCTCCATTTTATGGACGAGAGTATAGTGAATTTACCCTGAGTAATCGAATCTACGACCATGTCATTCACCCACAATGGGATGATTTCGGCTCCTCAACGCTTTACCTAAAAATACTTTACGCTGACTATATTAGCGGATATGCTATTATTGAATTATTAGGTGAGTGGAATGATTGTATTAATAATGATATCATGTTTCTGTGGGAAGGAGTTATCCTTCCATTAGTTGGAAATGGAATTTTTCGCTTTATCCTTTTAGGTGAAAATGTATTAAACTTCCATTACTCTGATGACAGCTATTATGAAGCCTGGCAGGAAGAACTAGCGGGGGAAGATGGCTGGATCGTAGCATTAAACTTCCGACAACATGTGGTGGATGAAATGCAAAAAGCCGGTCTTGAAAACTTTCTGTATATGGGCGAAAATTGGACATTGCCCATTTGGCGAACGCTTGATCCGCAACATGTGTTCCTTCATGTTGAAGGTAATTGGCTAAAAGCTATTAGCATATCAGGAAAATAAAAAAACCGGTTTTCTAAACCGGTTCTAATTATTTATTACTGATGTTCTATTAAGCTACATTTCGTAATTGATCCATTTCACCTCTAAGAAAAATAATCAGTTCGGAAATATATCTGTCAAGATAAGTTACCATACTGCTGATTTCTTTCGAATTAGGTTTATCTGCACAAGTGTGCTCCAGCCAATCAATGATTTGTAGTAAATCAGTATCTCCCAATATGTTCAGGGTCGATTTTAATTTATGAGCAACTTTACCCAGCATATCATAGTCAGCAGCCTCGAATAGTTCATTCATCGAACGGGCAGCAGCCGGTGCGTTTTCAACAATCAATTCTATAATTTCAACCATAAAGTCAGTATCGTTACCTGATAATTCCTTTAGCTGATTTAAATTAATTCTTAGGCAAGGGGGCTTTTGTCCAGCCCCATGCTCATTCATGTGGGGGTTCATGTTTTCCATAATCTACACTTTGAGGTTAAGAAATAGGTTCTTAAATAGAATTGTTCATTCAACTCAATTGAAATTCATCTTTGTACTTTAGATAAGTTTCAACAGACAATAATACGGGCAGAGATTGAAATGGTTGTACAAAGTACACACTAATTTCAAAATAATGATTATGATAAATTCCAGAATAAATGCTCATTTTTGAAACCTAATAAAAAAGAATTGGTAAATTCAACGGAACATTTTAAAATCAAAGATATGGGGAGTCAATTTATTAGCCGGATTTATGTGATTGATGACGATCCGGTATTCGGAAGAATTATTCAAAAAAAGCTGGAAGAAAATACTAACTACGATGTAACGGTATTCCAATCTGGTGAGGACTTTTTCGAACATTTGAAAGAGGATCCAGACATAGTAACCTTGGATTACAACTTACCCGGTTTAAGTGGTACAGAAATTCTCCAAAGGATCAAAACCTACAATCCTGAAATCGGAACGATAGTAATTAGTGGACAACAATCTGCAGAAGTAGTTGTGGAAGCATATAAAATAGGTGCCAACAACTATATCATTAAGAACGACAATACCTTGCTTGAGCTAGTGAACAGCGTAAGAAATTTGAGCAGGAACAGCGATTTGAAAAAAGAACTGGAACAGTTGAAAAGCCGGGTTGTGGAGCGTGAAAAATATGTGGAGATCATTGGCGAAAGCCCTGCCATATTGCAAGTTCTTCGCTTGATTCAGAAAGTTGAAAACAACAATATTCTTGTAATGATTACCGGAGAGAGCGGAACTGGAAAAGAAATTACGGCTGAAACGATACATTATAATTCTCCCAGAAAAAGAAAATCTTTTGTGCCGGTTAATGTGGCAGCCATTCCAAACGATTTAATTGAAAGTGAATTATTCGGGCACGAGAAAGGTGCCTTTACCGGAGCCATTGGAAGAAGGATTGGAAAATTTGAAGAAGCCAATGGAGGCAGCATCTTACTAGATGAAATCGGTGAGATGGAGCTCGATATGCAGACTAAATTATTGCGGGTATTGCAGGAGGGGAAAATTTCGAGGCTGGGCAGCAATAAAGAAATTAAACTGGATGTACGTGTTATTGCTGCCACCAATAAGCATCTGGGTACGCTTGTCAAGGAAGGAAAATTCAGAGAAGACTTATATTATCGTTTACAAGGATTTCTAATTAATCTTCCGCCTTTGCGCGAAAGAGGGAACGATGTCATGTTACTTGCAAAAGCCTTCCTTGATAGATTTGTAAAAAGCAATAAGTTGAAAGGCCTGAGTTTCTCTAAAGATTCCATCCGTGAACTTTTAAATCATTCCTGGCCTGGAAATATTCGTGAATTAAAATCAGTAGTTGAACGGGCAGCATTGATCTGTGATACCGAACAAATTGAAGCGTCTGATCTTATTTTTTCTGAGGATATCCGTTGATTATAAACAGATGTAGAATTAAAAAATTAATGCACGGGGGGGGTTACATTTGCATTCCGTTTGGGGGCTTTAACTCATTTGGTTAGAGTACTTGATTGGCAGTCAAGGGGTCAGGGTTTCCAATCCCCTTAACTCCACAAAAGCCAACTTTGGGTGTTTTTTTTAATTCATACCAATCATCACCGTTCAATCAACACTACTTTGGTAATTCTTTGTGCCCCAATTCGTAAAACAAACAAATAAGGTTGTGCAGGTAATTCGCTAATCGGTATTGTCCATTGACTCGCTGAATTGAGTTGCGATTTTCGGAATAGAACACCAGTCATATTATAAATTTCCAGCACCGGATTATACAAATGACCCCTTGAAACCAAACGAACCCATTTAGATGCCGGGTTTGGATAAACCTGAATGTCAAGTTCTTTCTGATTAAAATAAACGGAACTGATGTTGGAATAAACAAATTTCTTGTTTGTATTAAAAACCTTAAGCCGGTAATAGGAATATCCTTCAACCGGGTCAGTGTCGAACACATTGAAAGTGACCGGATTTACTTTATAGGTTCCTATATTAACATCCACAATCCCTTCCCATTTCTTCCCGTCCAAACTTCTTTCCACAACGAAATAATCAGTATTGACATCCAATAGTATTGTCCACCAAGCCCTTACATCCTTACCAAAAGGAACAGCTTCAAAAGTCAGGATGTCCAAAGGTAAGATACCGGTGTTCAGGTCAATTGAACCCAGGGTGTAATATCCATCATTTGTCAATGATACATTATTGAACGAAACTACATTCCCACTTATGGTTGCAATGGATGATAAGGCAGTCCATGCACCTGTTTGGCCGGCCCTGTACAACAAAACATAATTCGCTGCCACTCCCGGGCTGCCTCGATGTGATTCATAAAAATCAAACCCAACATCAACCTGCATGGTGGCTGAGGAATCTGTTACATCAAAATACCAAACCCGGTTCCACCGCCCTTCAAGGCCGGGGACACCCGAAATGTCGGATATATTGGTTGAGTTGGTCACCACATTGTGTCCGGCAAGCAAATAATCCCCATTGGTAAAATTAGCAGATTCGGTTAGTGTCAAACCCGCCTGGCCTGAATAGGTATGATTGCCTGAAGCAGAATGACCAATTCCGATAACATCCATATCATAATCACCATTTGCAGATTGGTCGCCATTGTAAAGGTCATTACTAATGGCTATTCCCCATTTAGCCGATAAATAATTACTCACTATATTCCGACTGGCTTCACTTAAAACCGTGTCATACATAATGACCTCTGAAATATTTCCGACAAAACTTGGCGAAGTAGGCCTGTAACCACCAATGGTCAACAATTGTGTCGGTGCTCCAGAAGCGGGCGTATTGCTTGTGGCATAAGAATTTAACAAACCATTGTTTTTATAAACATACAAGTCATCACCGGAAGATACATCCTTATGTGTGGTAGATGTAATGACAGGGTTTGCTGTATAATTTGAGAGTGTTTTCCTCAAATAAAAACCGGAAGGGGTTTTCTCAATAGAGACTTTTAATTGGCTTGTTGGCAGATAAGATAGGCTGTAACTGCGTTTATTACTGCTCACTATATCGGTTCCCAGTATGCCATAAGTTGTTGTTGTGGAATCACCCGTAACTTCAGAAACGACAAATACCGTTGCCCCCGATCCGTCATGTAAAAAAGAAAATACACTTTGAGCCGAACTCCCGATTGAAATTCTTTGGCTGCCGTCAAAAGTAGCCGTTGGTATTCCATTCATTCCGGTGCTATCCAACACGGGCCTTTCAGAGCCGGGAGCTGATGCATTGTAGTAATTCCCGCTTTTATCAATCCAGAAAGTAATATCTGCCCCATTCTGTGATCCGTTTGTCCTGTCGAAATCACCATCCATATCTTCAGCATCCAACCAAAAAACCCGACTGGCTATTACACCGCCCGTACCGATATCACCAGAAAATTGTGTGACAACCCCCGGAGTCAGGGTTACGGTTTTAGAAAACCCGTCTTCCATTTTAAATAATAATGTAGTAGTACTTGCATCCTGTGCTATCACATAAGCATCCCCACTAGAAAGCGACCATTGTCCGTGAACGGTTATCCTCACTACCGTAAACGGGCTTTCGCTTACACCATCCGAACTGATGTTCAAATCCGGGTCAACAATAGAAAACCTCAAAGTATCGACTGGTGAAACGGTTCTGACCAATACCAAACAGGCTTTGTCAACCCGGTCAATAATGGTGTCGGAAAGTGAAGTATCAGCTTCAAAAATTGCATAGGCCCTAACATTGGATTTGTTGTCTTGTACAATATGGGCAACGGTATCTTGCTGAATAACCGAATATTCGGCAGTTGAAGCGGATTGCATATTGGTATTGAATGTGGCCATGTTTGATGAATTCGTTTTCGGCATGACCACAAATTGATAGCTTTTTAATGAAGGGGAAGTGCCATGATTGATGTATGCTGTTGCAAAATCCCCGGTGGTATTGCCTGTACCGGTCTCACTCGGTGAAGTTTGGTTTTTTCTTTTGATGATGATTTCATCTCCTGATTCAACCCAATAACCTGTATTAAAAGCATCCATCACCCAATTATCTGAGCTTCCGTTAAGCGTATTTGAATAAGGAAATGTGGGTACAGAAGTCCCATTTACCGTAATCGGTTTTGAGGTGGACGACAATTGGTTTTGAAAAAGATTTGTAGCTGTGGAGTCGCTTGTATTGTCATTTGAAATACCACTGCCAAGGCAGATTATTTTACCGTTTACACAAAACATAGACTTCCTGTAAACAAAAGAAGTATTGTGATTTGCACCGAGATTGGCTTCCTGAAAATTGACGGCATACAATCCAATCGAATCGCCCAAAGTAACCGCCCCGGCAAAATTCAAGGCAGACTTTTCATCAATCCTTGATTTTTCGGCCAATAATTTCGTCCAGGGCAGATGTATGGTTGTTGTGCCGGGTATTTTATTCCAATCCCAACCATTGATATCATACCCGCTTGAGTCAAGTCCACCGTGATACAACACCTCAAGGGTGCCATAGCTTTGGTAGCGGCCATAGCGGTTTTCAGTGCTATAAATTTCAGCACCCCAAAATGCGCTATTCATACCCTTGATATTCACCAACCAGTCACTTTTCCTGTAGATGCCAACAGGGCTGTAATTATAAGCCCAAAAACCATTGGGATTGGCTTCAGCAGTAACAGATGAAAAAGGTGGATAATCATTCCATATCCGATTATATGTAGCAGCTACAGCTGTATCAATGGTAGTGCCTAAAATATCACCTCCAAAAATCCCAATACGCTGCATAGTAGTTTTTCCTATCGGGAAAGTATAAGATTGAAAAGGTTGCCGCCCACTCAAAGAAACGGCATACTGCAAAGGATTGGAAACAATTAATAATGTATTAATGGCCAATTTCAATTGATTGTAAGTAGTCAGGTCAATTTGAAATGACGTTTCCCTTAAATGATATAAACTTTTGCTCAGGCTTTCCAAAGCGTACATATATGCCGGATAAAACGTATTATGATGAAAACAGGTACCGTCTGCTTTTATGCCGCCCCTTGTGCTGGGTGATTCTGAAAGGCTTCTGAAAATATACCGCTTGAAACCTTTGAGTAATTGAACAATTTCATCATTTGAAGCACTGAAATACAGCATATTTCCAATCATCCTTTCACTATAAGTATGCAAATGGTCCGTCAAAACACCCGGTATCCAATTCGGGTCCCAAAAAGCTCCGATTTGTTGTTGCCACGTCAACTCATTGCCAACATCCGATTTCAATGTTGAGCCATATTCCGGTTCAAGTAATATCATGGCATCACTAACATTCCTGTATTTATATGAATTTGAGCCATAAAGCACCAGGTCGCTGCCACCTGCAAACCCCTGATCTATAAGATGCCTTACCAATCTCAACGCCATTCCTTTGCTTGTTGAGTCATTCGTATGATAATAATCCCGGGCAAGTATCAGGATAATGTCGTTAACTTCACTGATATTGGTATTGTCAAATGGTTTTCCTTTTATATCACTTCCCGATACGACAATATTAAAAGTATTATACGTGTTTTGGGCTGCAGTTACTGATGCAGATGAAGGTGCGGAACCAGCCACATCTTGAATATAAGAAGCCTTTATGCTGTCAATCTCCTTCAATTCCGTTGATGTGGGAGTGGTTTGGGAAATATCTGCAGACAAGTTGTTAAAATAATAATGCATGGTATCACTCAAATAGCCTGAGATGTCAGGCATTTGCTCAGAACGGTATCTTGTTTGGCGGGCTTTGACCCATTCGATGTCATCAAAAAACAAGGAACCACTACCTGAAGAAGGAGCAATAAACCGGATTTTTGTAAATACCGTATTGGAAGCCGGGCCACTCATGTCATATTTATAACTCCTGACAATCCTTCGCCAGCCGGTATATAGTACCTGGATGTCAAAAGAAAACTGAACTGTGGATGAAGCATCAACAAATTCAACTTTTATAGTTCCAGTTGTGAAATTGTTACTATACAACCACATTGTAAGAGTATGGTAATAGAAATCCAGTATTTTTGTATTGTCATACGTAGGGTTGGAAACCGTTAGGGTATCACCGGCTACCCATTGCCACTCCAACGATTGGGACGTCAATTTATAATGATTGCTTGAAATGGCCAAAGTGCCCGAACTCGCACTCCAATTTGATGGAACGGAAGTTTCAAGGTCCAGTTGGGAAAACAGGGCATTTTGAAAAAAGCATAATAAAGCGAATAATAGGGTGTATCTCATGGTGTATCCTGGCAGTTTCAATTCAAAAAATCAATTTCAGTTCATTACTGTATTATTAATAGCTTGGAATGAAGTTTCTCGTGAATATCCATCAAATTGATGAGATAAATCCCAGGATCCAAATTTGAAATATCAACATGTTTGATTTGCCTGTCCCGATTCAGTTGTTCCATTAACACAATCATACCGGAAGTGTTTATGATACATAACTTTTGAAACAAATCATTTTCATTTTGCATAAACTGTATAGTCAGCTCATCACTGGCAGGATTTGGAAAAGCCTTAAAGTCATAAGAAAAGTCCCCGCAAGGGTTTATAAATGATTTTATTTCAGAAAATTGAACCTCGCCATTCAGGTCGGCTGACTTGATCCTGAAATAACTTACCATATCCGAGTTATTTGATTCAATGTAAATTTCACCGCTTCTTCTACCTGAGACATCAATAGTTTGCAAGTCTGAGAATTCACCGTTTTCCTCCCTGAATTGAAGGGTGAAATCATTAAATTCACCGGGTTCTTTGAATGCCCATTCCAGAACCGGTTGACAATTTTTTCCAACAATTTGAAAACTCAACCAGGGAAGTGGAAGTATCAGGGATTGCAAGCCCATTTCCGAAGTATTCCTGAAACTGGACCGAATGGTTGCCGGATCGGTAGAATTTCGGTCGGAATAATCCGTGATTTCAGTTACTATTGCAAAAACATTGGTCAATGATGATGCGCTGCTGAAAGTAACAGTAAAGACACTATCAGCATCACCGGTATAGGTGGCGGTAGTCATGTCATAAGTATATACCAATGATTCCATTTCACCATGGCCACTGACATCAGCCGTTGTATTATCATAAAATTGTACCCTGAATCCTTGCAATCCTGTTGTACTGACATCAAGGAAAAACGAAATAGTCATGTTGCCCTCTGAATAGCTCATGCTCTGAATTTCGGGATAATTTAATTGATTATTGGGCCCCGTGTCTGTATCCCCCGCATCATTTAATGTAACACCATTAATGTTCAGGTCAACTGCCAATTGATCTACTGTCCCGGCAGTCGGGCCCGTGTTATAGATGGAATTATCAAGGATCGGATTGTCTTTGGCCGATCCTTCAATTGTCAATCCACCGGATAGTTTCCAGGTGGGGGTAATATTGTTTACAATGGTATTACCCCCATTTTTGCCACCTATCAAATTATTGTTTGCACCTGACCTGAGCCGGATACCTTCATAACGGTTGGAGATTTTGTTCCCTTTGCTGTCAACCCCAACATAATTACTCCTTACAATATTATAATCGGAATAAATATTCATGCCGGCATATTTACTATATCCGATAACATTTGATAATACCTGATTCGAGTCTGCACCATTTATCAAATCAATACCCCTTGCATTTCCGTAAGAATAACCCGAAGGTTTGGCCTTGCCTGAAGTATCTGTACCTATGTAATTGCCCTGAACGGTATTGGCATCGCCTTTTATTACAATGGCCGCTGAGTTTCCAACGCTGATATAATTCCGGTCCGAGGATGATGACCCGCCAATGGTATTCATCCGGCCTGTCCAAATATAAACTCCAATACCTGCATTACTCGTAAAACTTGAAGTACCATTGAGTTGAAGCCCGATATAGTTCCCAATGATGGTGTTATTGTCAGTACTACTTGTAGAACTGATATTGATGTTGGTGGCAATGTTGGCAATAATATTATCCTTCACCAATACACCTGAACCGCGTATAGAAATACCTACCCTGTTTGAAGCGGTAGTCGTTTGTGCAGTTGGGTCATTACCGGGTGCTGAGGAGGTTGCAATAATTGCAGTTCCGGCCGGGTTGGTTCCGATAAAGTTATTTTCAATCGTTACTACGGTAACAGCATTTTTAATTTCAACCCCATAACCGTTTCCGGCACTTGAATCAATATATCCTGTACCTTCTATTCCATTACCAGATATTACATTTGCCGCAGATCTGCTACTGCCACCTACGGTAATGGAATCGCCATCACGAAGTACAATTCCATAAAGTAAATTTCCTTTTCCTGTAGTACCTGCAGCATTTAATCCAATAAAATTGGATTCGATTCGAATGTTTTTAATATTACCATTAACATCAATTCCGGAACCCGGAAAATACGTAATAGCAAGACCCCGGATAATTGAACCATCACTACCTGTTATTAACTTCAAACCATGCTGAGACCATGGTGTGGAACTTAAAGTAATGGAAGATCCATCCAGTTCAATCATAATCGTATGATTACCCGTTGAACTCCTGCTGGCACCACTTTGTGAAAAACCGTCTATATAAATAGAGTCCGAAATATCGGGGAATTTTGTTGTGGGCTTGATGGTAAATGGTCCAGATCCTGAGATGTTAAAATTAATGGTATCCAACCCGGAATTTGAATTGGCCGAAGTCATGGCACTTCGCATCGAACCGGAGCCGGTGTCATTGGTATTTGTAACTGTATAAATATTTGACATTCCAAACTTGAACGCCAAAAGCAATACGATTACCGTAAATACTTTTTTCATTGTGATTGTTTTAGTTATAAAGAAATTACCCGTGAATTAAGGTTTCCTTTACTATGATAATTGGGTATAAATGGGGCTTACGCCAAAGCTTATATTTTGTTCCAAAAATGAGTGTATTATTGACACATTAGTAGTGCGGTTCTCGAAAAAGGACATAACATAAATATTATTTTGCATCCGATGGTGCTATTATCATTTTTCAGGTGTGCATATATTTTTAAATATTATCGTTATTTGATTATTGGTAATAATAAAATTTGGAAACAAGCCCAATTGAATGTATAACATAGCAAACGTAACAGGTTGATAATCAGGCGAGGCAGATATTTCAAGAAAAAGTGCCCAAATGGTATTCAACAACATGGAGCAGATAGAGACAAGCCATATTTGATTGATATTTCAAAAAGGGGATGGATTTACCATGTTGAAG
>CAYPSW010000008.1:44548-103463 GCA_964413685.1 uncultured Chitinophagales bacterium | reverse complement strand
TTAATATAATTTTGGAATTATCTTGTGCGTTTTTATCATATAGTTTTTATAAATATCGCCAAATTCATTTACTAATATCTTTTCTTCTATTTTAATTCGATATATTATTACAAGCAAAACAGGAATAGTAATCACAATTAATGAGATTATACTGTTCATTGCTATTGACAAACCAAAGCAAATTAGTAATAATCCTACATAGCCTGGATGTCTGATGTATTTATACATTCCATGTGTATTTAAATTGTGATTCTCTGAAATGGCCACATCCACTGTAAACTCTTTTTTTAATTGAATGATAGAAATCCACCGGATAATAATTCCAGTTATAAAAATACACATACCAAGTATTGCTATTGAATAATTCAAATTATTCCACGCGTTATTATTTGCTTTGAGAAAGCCTATTGTTAAACCCAGGGGTATTGTAAGCCAAAAGAGTATTAAGGACATTCTGTCGTTTTTTATTTTTGTTCTCTTCCGTTTTGACCGTTTGGCAATCATCAAAATAAATTCTGATAGGAAAAATAGAAGAGAACAGTATTCAACTATTTCTAAGCTCATATTTTTTTCTTTTTATTACACACAACATTAAATAAAAATTACACTTCCCGGATACTTTATTTTTTTTGTAGAGAGAATGAGTAGTAGTTCCATTTCTACCGAACCGGCAGTCTGCATTTCGTAATGCTAATAAAGAGACCGTGTTTAATTTCAGCAGACACAGAATCTTTAGTGTGCTATATAAATCACTTTTTGTGTCACTGTTTCATTAGGCTCTTTGAGTCTTACTATATACATACCAGAAGAAGCGAACCAATCTCTCGGTATCTCCATAATCTTATCGCTGAAATCACTGAGTTTTTTGATCAGCCTGCCCTGCATATCAAAAATTTCGAGGCTGGCAGGGCCGGCTTGCTGGTCAACATAAATCATCAATTTTCCGGTGTTTTCTATGAAAGGGCTGGTTCCCACGATGGAGGTTGGCAGATTATCGAGCAGACCGCGGTTATAAAAGTTTGTAAATAGTGTGAAATAGTTAGCACCATTGTTTTGTGCGGCATCAGCATTTAGAATCAGCATGGCAGCATCTTTCATGGTCATATCCTCGCTCCAGCTATACAAAGATTCTATCATCAATTTGTCAGTGGTCTCCCGGCCAAGCGCGGTCCAGTTTTCCATCATTACCGATGACCAGATTTCTCCGTTGATGTAGATATCCGACCCCATATCTTCAGGATAATGAGCCGTACTGTTTACTATTCGCCCATTCCAGAATTCATTGTGTCCGTCCCAATTGAATACATCGCCCCAATTGAATACATCAATAGAACGGGAATAGGAAGCAGCCAGGTAATCGCTGAACCCTTCATCCAGGGCATCCCGCTCAACAGAAGTATTGTAATTTCCATTAGCGCTATAACTCACGCCATGGCCATATTCGTGAATAATGACATCGGCATCTTCAGCATCATCCACTCCGCCTTCTCCTAAAATAAGCCTTGGGGGGTTATCGCTGACAAAATAGGAATTATCAGACAGGTCTCCATGCGCATCAACCTGAACCTGAAAATCGGCTAGCCCGGTAAATCCCAGGGTTTGCACTAGATAATCATGCATTGCATTCAGATGATAAAATGCGTTTACATCTTCAAAGCCACTCTCCGAACGGGTAAAATCGAAACTGCCTGTAGCGCTTACAGCCGGTCTTGCCAGAGGTGGCTGAAGATCAACCATTTTGATGTAGGGTGATTCGAGCCGGAGTGTATCCATATCCTGCTTTACCGTGATGGACACTGTTTTCCTTTCATTGCTTAAAGCAAGATTATCCGCATCATTATTATCGATGTAAGGAACTCCATAGGTTTTGTGGGCGCTGGTCAGCGGGTCGGGTAGAAAAACTTTAGCAGAGGCAATTGTATCACCGGAAAAATAACGATGTAAATCGCGGTTTTCAAGCAAATTTAAGTTGCTGTCGATTCTCAGCTCACGATGTTCGGAGTTTTGAGCATTAAAATATTCTATTTGCAAACTGATCGATGGATGCTCTCCCGGAAGGATCGTCAAACGACTTTCTGTTTCAGACTGATTACTGCGTAAACCAAAACCCGGAATCAGGGCAAGGGCTGCATTAAGGGGAAATTGATCAGCTGCGTATAATAAGGCATCAACATCCCAATGGCTTGTATTTACCAGATGGTTGAAGAAGGAAGTTACATGACCCATACGATTTACATTGACCACCACCGAGGCATCGGCAACCTGAATGCCGGCAAACAATTGTCGGAATTGATAATGCCGTGTGAACGGACTTTGACTAAAATAACTGAGTTCCAGAGCATCAGGATAAGCACCTATTTCCGCTGTATTTTCTTTGATAAAATGGATGACTGCCTGTAAGCTGTCTTTACCTTCAATAGTACCGGCTTGGTATATACCAGACATTCCCGGTTCAATAGCATGGGTTTGCTGTCCAGTTGAGTTGATTGCTCCACATAACAATAAAATGAAAGTAAGGGTAGGAGTAAAGAATTTCATCAGCGATCGAAAAGCGTTTTAAATGTAACATCATTAAAGATGCCCATTCTTGTTTCCAGCGTTTGACTATGGCGTAGCGGCACCGAGCATTCTATGTTACAGGTACTATCAAAATTTTGATTGATAAAATGGGTATCAACTTGTTTCAACAAAGACATGATGTCATTCATACGAGTGTAGGGGAATTTGAGTTTATAAAATCTTTGTACATTTTTTTCAATAATTGTTGCATGATGAAGTGCATCCTTAGCTGCTTCACGATAAGCCTGAATCAAACCCGGAATTCCCAGTTTCGTACCGCCAAAATAACGAACAACAACAACGATGATATTGCTCAAGCCAAAAGAATCAATTTGTCCGATGATTGGCTGTCCGGCTGTGCCGGAGGGTTCACCTGCATCATTGGCTCTGAATAAATTTCCATCAAGGCCAATACGGTAGGCAAAACAAACATGCCGGGCTTTGTGGTGTTGAGCGGCTATCTTTTTAATAAATGCTTTTGCATTTTCTTCGTCATAAATGACAGAAGCAAAAGCCAGAAATTTGCTGCCTTTAGCTTTAAACAGACCTTCGGCTTCGTTTTCAATGGTTTTGTATGAAGTCGGGTCAGGCATATTCACCCAAAGATATCAGGATAATGGCGCATAATGCAAATAATAATCCCCACCAGTTCAATTTACTCATTCTTTCTTTGAAGAACAGCATTGCCATCAGACCCGCTAAAACTACAATACCTGTATTGTTGATTGGATAAATGAAAGAGGCTTCCCAGTCGGGTTGATTTAACACCTTCACGAGGAAATAAATAGACCCATAGTTGGGCAGCCCTAGTATTAAGCCGGCCAACAATTCTTTCTGAAATTTTGTCCTTTTGATAGCGTCTGAAGCAAAGAGTTGCATTACAATACCTGTTAAGGCAGCTGAGCCAAACAAGGCTATAAGAAAAGTATGATAAGCGGCAGGTGCAACATACCGTTGCTGCGCGAGCTTCAGCAGTATTTCAATCAGTCCACTACTCATTAAAACAGCAGCAGGCAAACTGAGGTCTTTCAATTTTGAGCGGATGTCACGCTCTTTTAATGTCACCAGATAAACCCCGGGAATAGCGAGGGCAAGAGCAAGAATTTTTTGCCAGTTTACGAGTTCGCTAAATATCAGAAACGAGCCTGTTGCAGATATTATGAAGGAAGTTTTACTGGCTACTGTGGCTACGGTTACCCCATTTTTTTTCACAGTTTGATTCATCCAGTTAAATCCGATAATAAACAGTATACCCAGCACAGCTGCCAGCCAAAGCCATGAAATATCTAACGACCTGTTTTGCAAGGTTCCTTCCGAAAGGCCGGCTCCCGTTCCCACTATCACACAAACAAGATAATTGATGGTAATTACCCGACTTACATTCACGTCCCATCTTTCAAAGACTTTGAAGAGAAGAATAATGCTTGTGGAGCAAAGTATGGAAAGGGCAAGGAATATCATGAGGGGTTTAAATAGATTTTCAGCGAGTCATCAAGTATATCTTCCGGTAAAGAGGCTTGCAAATTATGTAAAATCGGTGCCTTTACACCCTTTCCTAACAATTTGGGTGATGTGATGACTTTTCCTTCATCCCATAAACCGGAGTCAATAAAAGATTGAAGGGTTTTGGCACCACCCTCAACTAACACCGAGATGATATTTTCAGCATAAAGTGTATGGAGTATTTGTGGGATGATGTCTTTAGAGTCATCCATTTGTCTGTACAATATATTGGCTTGATCGGGATGTGCTTTGTATGAAAAAATGATTAGCTTGCCATCAGATCTGAATAGCTTCAGATTCTCACTTAATGACAGATCACCGTCCAAGGTAATTCGGACTGGATTTTGACCACTCCACATTCTTGTGTTTAATTGCGGATCATCGCTTATGGCTGTTTGATATCCTACGAAGATAGCCTGTTCTTCACTTCGCCATTTATGAGCTAAGCGGTGAGACAAGGCATTGGAAATAGTCACTCTCCGACCTGCTTTGCCAATATATCCGTCAGCTGATTGTGCCCATTTCAAAACGATATAAGGGCGTTTCTTTTGATGAAAAGTGTAAAAGCGTTTGTTTAATTCAAAAGCTTCTGCTTCAAGAATTCCCTGAGTTACATCAATCCCAGCATCTTTCAAATGTTTGATGCCTTCACCGGAGACTTTCGGATTGGGATCAAGACCAGCAACCACTACTTTCGGAATGCCTGTTTCGATGATCAGATCGCTGCATGGGGGCGTTTTTCCAAAATAGCTGCAGGGCTCAAGGTTGACATAGAGCGTGGTCAAGCCAAGCAAATGCCGATTTTCAGCAGCAACAGATTTGATGGCTTCCACTTCCGCATGAGGGTCACCGAAAATAGCATGAAAACCTTCTCCGATAATGAAGTCATTATACACAATGACACAACCCACCATTGGATTAGGTGCTGTATATCCATTGCCCTGCCGGGCAAGCTCAAGGCAACGTTGCATATATCGAATATGAGGTATTGACATTAAGATGTAAATTTAGATTTTTTAATTCTTCCTTCATGCAATCGGAGTATAATTTGAAGTGGGCATATAATGAAATTGTCAAGGTGTGCGAACCTAGATACGGGCAACGTGAATCGAAACAGATAGCCCGCATTTTACTGGAGGATAAATTTGAAATTGAGTGGAAGGACCTGGCTAAAAATCCATATCGGAAATTGGATACTGACATTATCAGACAATTACCTGATATATTAACACGGCTCGGGGCTGGTGAACCTGTGCAATATATTGTCGGCTATTCTATGTTTTACGATTGCAAAATCAAGGTAAATCCATCTGTTTTGATTCCTCGCCCTGAGACGGAGGAGTTGCTTGATTGGGTTATAAAAGATTGTCAGAATCAAGGCAAGAATATCTCGATTCTGGATATCGGAACAGGAAGCGGTTGTATAGCCGTTGCTTTGAAGAAATTTTTCCCTGACGCCAATGTTTATGCCCTTGACATCAGTATTGATGCTCTCGCACTTGCCCATGAAAATGCTTTGGAAAATAATTGTAATGTGCAGTTTATTCAAGGAGATGTGCTGGAACAAGGCACATGGGAGCATCTACCGCCATGTGATATTATTATAAGCAATCCACCTTATATCAGTCCGGATGAACGAATCAGCATGAAATCGCATGTACTTGATTTTGAGCCTGAGTTGGCATTGTTCGTTCCAGTAAAAGACGCTTTAATCTTTTATAAAAAAATAATTAGCGAAGCGGAAAATAATTCAAGGGTTGAGTCATGCTATTTTGAAGTTCCGGAATCAGGGCGGAATCGAATTGATCGACAAATTGACAAAGAGTTGTGGTCTGAAATTTTATGGAGAAAGGATTTGCAGGGCAAAACCAGAATGCTTAAAATCAGGAAAGCAATAAAAAAGCCTGCATAGTGCAGGCTTTTTTATTTAGTAAGTTAGATTTACTCAGCAAGAGTTCTAATGTAATGTACCAAGAGCCATCTGTCTTCATCATCTGGTAGTTTCTTTTTAAAATTAGGCATTTCATCCCGGCCTTCGGTTAATTTATAGAACAATTCTCCATCAGTTTGTGATTGGACTTCGCTTGTAGTGAAATCATCCATTTCAGTATCTAAGCCGTCAGCTTTAGTACCGTCTCCTTCACCAAAAGTACCATGGCAAGATTTACAGTGTGTTTTCCATAAGGATTTACCAATATTGATATTTTCCTTTGAAGCTGCAGTTGGGTTTTTCATGCTTTTCAATCGTTTATATAAAATTTAGGTATAAATAAGGATATCATATTCTGACAGCACCAAAGATAGATTTGCCTCGACTTTAGTGAAAATGAAATTAGTCAAGTAAATACTTGATTTTAGTCAGAAAAAAAAGCCACATATAAGTGGCTTTTCTAATGAAGATAAAACTATTTAGCTATTATTTATGTGCCAGACTCTCACTAAGATATGGATGGTTCACGGGTATAAGAGAGGCTTTGCTTAGAGATTGAGCAAAGAGATAGAGAAATAATCCGGCAAACCCAATAAAAACGCCAATTTCATAAATACCAATATGCATGGAGCCCACACTACCCGGCATAACTTCGGCATATATATCTAGCCACATGCCAACGAGCATTATGCTAGCTACAATAATAAAAGCGAGTTTGCTTTTACGTACTTTTTTCACCAAGAAAACAACAAATGGAATAATAAAATTAAAAATTAAGCTAAGCATAAAGACAATTTTGAACTCTCCAAAGATGCGTGGATGATAATATATCGTCTCTTCAGGAATATTAGCAAACCATATAAGGAGATACTGGCAGAACCAGAAATAGGCCCATAGCATGGAGAGCATAAAGATATAATTTGAGTATTCAGATAAATGCGTGTTATTAAAAAATTTGAAATAGCCTAGCTTGTTTAAAATAATCAGGATAAGTCCAATAAGTGCTACAGCATGTTGAAAGCCTGCTATAAAGTTCAGTAGAGCATAAATAGTGCTAAACCATTTAGTATCGATAGACATCATCCAATCGAAGGTTCCCAGGGAGAAAGTAATAGCAAGAACGAAAATAAATATTTTCGAAAGCAATTCCGTTCTGTTGAAATGAGTAAGCCCTCCATGAATGTCTTCTTTGAGTGATTCTTTTCGAATTGAGCGACTCAAAAGAGTCCAAAGGCCAAAAAAGACAATTAATCTGATTATCCAAAAAATAGTATTTAGGTAAGGAGTCTTATTTTTTATGATTTCATCAGTTGACACTAAATCTGAGTTCGCCCATGGATAAATATACTTTAACCCAAAGTATAGTAAAAGCATAAGCAAACCAGCAAAAGGGAGAAAAGTACCTAAAGCCTCAGGAATGCGTTTGAATGCAGCAGACCATCCCGATTGTGAAATAGATTGTATGGCTGCAAAGAATAAAGCACCAATAGTCAAGGACAGGAAATAGTAATTACTTAACAGGTAACTCGCCCATATTCTTTCAGGAGCCAGAAACAATCCTGTTACAAAAGAAACTAAACCAATTCCTATTGCTGAGAGCAAAAGGTATTTAAACAGTGGTGGTATCACAAATTTATCTTGCATATTCGTTAATTTATTCAGGTTTATCAGACTCTTTATTTAGTGACAGTACATCTTTTATGTAAAGAATGATTGCCCATCTATCCAGGGGTCTTATCTGAGATCCATGGGCTCCCATTATGGCAGAACCGAGCGTAATAACATGATAGAATTCACCATCCGGCCTGGCCTGCATATCTTCGTCAACAAGTGAGGGTGTTAAGACTGGATATTTTTCATTTGTAACTAAAATTCCAGAGCCTTTGCCATCGTTGCCATGACAGATACCACAATAAATTTCAAATTCTTTTTTGCCTCTGGCAATGCTAATGTCGTTTGAATCCAAGGGGTTCTGCAATTCTTCACCCGCTTTTATCAATCCTTCTGGCGTTTTCGGATAGAGATAAGGTTCATACCCTCGGGGGATGGTTCCCTCAACTGGTTGGAGGGCAGATGAACCGCCATTGAGCCCTGTGGAGGAATAAGGTTTAACAATATCTGAGTATTTCATATCAGGGAAATAATCATATCCCCGTGAATTCTTGTCATGATTACAGCTATTCAATCCAATCAGAATGGCTCCTAGTATGATAATTTGATTAAGATATATTTTTCTAGACATGCTAAGGTTTTTCTATTATCCAATAAAAGTTAAAGCATTTTTTCTTCTACCTCAACGGCACCACTTTCACTCATTAAGGATATTGATTCTTTTATTTTTTCATCTGTCATTTTTTCATCTCGCTCAACCACAACTATGAATTTATCGTCCAAGCCCCGTATATCGGCCATTTTTACCCTTTTACCGGGGTACATTTTAGTTTTAAATAAAAGTGTGAAAAAAGAAAAGGAACCAGTAATATTTATGAGCATTACAAATATGATTACAATGAAGGATGGTGTAGAATTAAATGGTTTTCCGCCAAAAATCAATGGATAACTAATCACATTAGCCCAGTATAGGAAATACCATGTCAAGCAAATGGCCGATATACCATAAATTAATGAATACAATGGAATATTGGATTTTGATTTAAGCGCTTTAAAAACGCCATGAACCGGATATGGCATTATCACATCCTGGACTTTGAATCCTTTATTTTGCAAATTGTGTATTCCATTCAACAAAGTTTGTTCCTCGTCAAACACCCCAACTATTATTGGTTTATTCATGATTCTATCATTTTGTTATTTGATTCTTCACCAATCTTAGCTACTCCTTTTATTTCGTGAATGGCAATGACAGGGAAGAATCTGAAGAAAATTAATATTCCTAGCACAAAAAATCCAAGCGTGCCTACAAAAATTCCAATTTCAACAATTGTTGGATGATATGTGCCCCAATTAGCAGGCATATAATCTTTTGTCAAAGAAGTGATGACAATGATAAATCTCTCAAACCACATCCCTAAATTAATAAGCAAAGCGATTATAAACACAATTACAATATTACTTCGGATTTTCTTCAACCAAAATAATTGCGGGGCAATAACATTGCATAAAATCATTATCCAAAATGCCCATCGATATTCACCATTAATCCTGTTGTGAAAAAATGTAAATCCTTCATACTGATTACCTGAATACCATGACATAAATATTTCAGTAGAATAGCCTATTGCCATAATAAGTGAAATAAAAATTAAAACTTTTGCAATAGCATTAATATGAGAGTTGGTAATATAATCTTTCAAATTAAATACTTTTCTCATAATTATAACCAAGGTAAGAACCATGGCAAAACCTGAGAAAATGGCTCCAACAACAAAGAATGGAGGAAATATGGTTGTATGCCAACCCGGCTCAACAGAAGTTGCAAAATCCATGGCGATAATAGAATGTACTGATACGACCAATGCGGCAGTGATACCTGCCAAAACCATACTTAAATTTTCAAAATGATACCAGGTTTTTGCAGATCCATTCCAACCGAAACTTAGGATTCTATAAATTATTTTCTTGAATTTTGATTTGGCCCTTTCTCGAATGATAGCAAAATCAGGAAGCATACCTAAATACCAGAAGGACATAGAGGCAAAAACATATGTGCTAATGGCTACAACATCCCAGAAAAGTGGAGCATTAAAATTTATCCATAATGGGCCTCGAAAGTTTGGGTAAGGTAAAATGAAGAAAAATAGCCAAATTCTTCCTAGATGAAGCAAAGGATACATACTGGCACAAAGAATGGCAAAAACCGTCATGGCTTCTGCAGATCGGTTAATGGAAGTACGCCATTTCTGACGCAATACAAGTAAGAATATAGAAAATGCTGTTCCTGCATGCCCAATACCAATCCACCACACGAAATTGATAATTCCCCATCCCCAACCAACGGTATTACTTAAGCCCCATTCTCCAATGCCGAAAGCAATCGTCCGATAGGTTGCCCATACACCGAAAGCAAATGCACATAAACTAACACTAAAAGCAATGTACCACCATAGCGGAAGTTTCCGCTCCATCGGAGACAGTATCTCTGTTGTAATTTGTGTATTATTCTTTTTGCCAAGTACTAATGGCCCTCTGATAGCTTTATTGTACATATTATAACTGGTTTATTCCTTCGTTTCAGGAAGTTATATTTTCATCAGTATTTCTGATTTTTGTTAAATAACCAACAGATGGTAGTGTATGAAGTTCTTCGAGCAAATAATAATTGCGCTCATTTTCAAACAGTTTTGATACAGCACTATCTTCATTATTTAAGTCACCAAAGACGATTGCTTTCGTTGGACAAGATTGCATACAAGCCGATTTAAGCTCACCATCTCGGATGGCTCTATTTTCCATCTTAGCTGTTGACTTTGCATCCTGGATACGTTGAATGCAGAATGAACATTTCTCAACAACACCTCTTGATCGAACAACGGCATCCGGGTTCAGTACCATTTTACTTAATTCGTTATTCATATTATAGTCAAACTTGTCATTATTGGCATAATCATACCAATTAAATCGCCTCACACGATATGGGCAATTATTCATACAATACCGTGTTCCGATGCAACGGACATAAGTCATTTGATTTATTCCTTCCTCATTATGCATAGTTGCAGCTACAGGGCAAACATTTTCACAAGGAGCATGATCGCATTGTTGGCACATGACAGGTAGGTGGTTTGTGCTTGGGTTATCTGAATCTCCTGAGTAATATCTATCAATTCGAATCCAATGCATGATTCGATTTTTTGCCACCTGATCTTTTCCAATAACGGCAACGTTATTTTCTGCCTGACAGGCAATAATACAAGAGCCACAACCGATGCAAGCATTCAAATCAATTGACAGTCCCCAATGCGGACCATTAAAGACAACATCTGCATATAGAGAATATAATTCTTCTTTTATTTCTTCATGAAGTTCGTTGCCTGCTATAGGTGTTTTAGCATATTTGGCAAGATTCGATTCGTGAATGAGTGGCCGATTTTCAAGAGTATGATGTGTTTGAGTAAAGGCTATCTGCTCTTTTCTTTCTAGCAATTCCAACTCAACACTATTCCCCATATAATTTATGTGGTCATTGTTGAGGTTCGTAAGTGGAAAAGCATTTGCCCCAACTCCGTCTCCTGCCTTCCCAACTTTGCTTCTACCGTATCCTAAAGCAATACTTATCGATCCCTTGGCTTGACCAGGTTGTACCAAAACAGGCAATTCTATTTCCCCAACCTTTGCAACATCATTAGTTTGTGCACCTATTTCCTTTGCATCAAATGGAGAAATATTTATTTGATTTCCCCATGTGGCTTTGGAAACCGGATCAGGCATTTCCAATAACCATGGATTGTTTGACTGCCGACCACTCCCAATGGAAATATTCTCGAATACTGAAATCTCGAATTTACCGGAAGCCTCACCAGGAATTAATGACAATAGTGTTTCTTTGATATTATTGTTCAAATAATTACTTGATGTCTTCTGATTGTTTTCAGTATGAAATACTCCGTCTCGTAATGATACGGTCCAAAAACCTTCAAAATCAGTTATTTCGTTTTGCAGAGGCATAATATTTTCATGCCAATAATTGCGCAAGTATGAATAAGGGGTATTCTTATCACCTTTCCATTTCAATAAGCAATCAGCAAAACTCCGGGTATCAAAAAGTTTTTCTATAGCAGGCTGCATTAAGCTAAAACTATGTTCTACGGGTTCTGCATCTCCCCAAGATTCAAGGAAGTGGTTTAGCGCGCCTACATGTCTGCATAGAGATGCAGTTTCATCCATCTTATATGAGAGGCTAGCTGTAAATTCAATATTTTTTAAACCTTCGATGAATTGCGTAGCTTCAGGGTAATCATAGGCAGGGTTGCAGTCATAAATTACAAGACCACTTATTTCACTATTATTCATTCTTTCTACCAATGAGATCATAGCCTTATCATCACTTTGAGCAGTAAGCCATGCCGTGTCTATATCTATTGTATTGCCATAATTCAGCAGCAATTGATTAATTGCATTGATTACCTTCTGCACGTTTGGGTCATTGCTACCACTAATTACAATGGATTGCTCTTTAGCATTCCAAAGAGCTTCCGCATATGTACTCATATCAAAATGGCTGTCCCCATCCAATTCGTATTTTTCTACTCCTGCTCTCGCAGCAATATTATTATATAGCGAAAATATAGCCAGCTTAATGTCAGATGGTTTCATAGGAATCCTCTCGTCCGCATTAGTTCCGCTAAGGGACATATTGCTTTCAAACTGAACATGCTTTGACATGTATGGCTTCTCAGGAGTTGGTCTGCGTGCCTCAGCATATCTGGAAGCGAATGTAGTAGGGGCCAACCACGTACCAAGAAAATCGGCACCAAAACTTAAAATATAGCTGGCTTTCTCAAAATGATAATCTGGTATTACCTTTTTGCCGAAATTTTGTTCATTTGCACTTAACATGCCGTAGTAAGAACTAGAGTCATAAACAATCCATTCTATATTTGGATATTCTTCAATGAACTCCGAAATCATTTTTTTAATAGACGGACTACAGATGGAGGATGTCAAGAGTATTAACGGCTCTTGGGTGCTACGAATATTAGACAGTTCTTGTGAAAACGCATTATCAAATTCTTCCCATGTAATCTTTTTGTTTCTAATAGAGGGAAATCTTAAACGTGCATTATCATATAAATCTAGAACACTGGCTTGTACCCTTGCACTCGTCCCTGCTTGATTTAAATTAGATTTTTCATTTCCCTCAATCTTGATTGGTCTTCCTTCTCTGGTTTTTACCAAAACAGAAGCATATTCAGTACCACTCGCATAAGTTGATGCGTAATAATTAGCTATTCCGGGTTTGACATCTACAGGTTGAACAAGATATGGGATTGCTTTCTGAACAGGAGCTTTACAACTCGCTGCAAAAGCGGCAGCAGAAATGCTAAACCCACACATCTTTAGAAAGTCTCTTCTCGAAGCTTTAGCATCGTGTAAATCCTGATTCAACAATAACGAATCGTCTCCTTCCTTATTAATTGAATCATTTTTCGGCTTAATATTGCCATTTAACTCTTCAATGCTACTCCAATATTTATTACTCATTAGCGATTTATTTACGATATTTTATTGAAAGATTTTTTCTTCACTGCTTAATAATGGCAATGCTGACAGTCTTCACCTCCAATATTTTTTACAACAACGGTATCAATATCCCCTGAATCTAATTTATTATGTAAAACCTCATAAGAATCATAAAATCTATTGCTAAAATCGACTTCATGTCTTCTATGACAGTTTAAACACCAACCCATAGACAAGGTATTAACTTGTTCAATTTGATCCATTTCTTTAACATCTCCATGACAGGTTGCACAATCAATTTTGCCAATATTTACATGAGAGGCGTGACTGAAGTGAACATGGTCTGGAAGATTATCCACTTTAATCCACGCAATCGGTTGATTCTCTTTAACTGAGGTTCTCAATTTGTCTAATTCAAAGGATCCGGAGTGGGAGCCTTCTTTTATTTTGTTATGGCAATTCATGCAAATACTTGCAGATGGAATACCTGCTGTTTGGCTATACTCAACCGTGCTATGACAGTATTGACAATCAATCTGATTCTCCCCGGCATGAACTTTATGTGAAAATTTAATAGGTTGTTCAGGAGCATAACCTTTTGATAAACCAACGCTGGTAGCTTCGCCAAAAACCACATACGATTCGAATATAAATCCGAGAAGAAAAATCATTGTTGGGATTATTCTGGGCCGTACAAATTTTGTGAACAATAAATCTATTAATGAAAGAAAAATTAAAATCAAAACAATAATTGCGGCTTTCGATTTTTTATCCCGTGGAAGTTGAGGATCATAATCTTGTTTACTCAAGTCGTTCAAATATGCAACTAAATAGAAAATTTCAGTCTTCGTTAAAGGATGTTCTTTAATTAAGGCTTTCATTTTTTCGGGTTGGGGATCAGTTAATACATCTTCGTATTTCAATCCAGATCCACGTCTGTATTTTCTTACTATTTCTGTGACGGAAGGATTCCAAAATAAGGAATCAACTGGTTCTAATGCATGGCAAGTATTACATGCAGGAAGGCCAAATTCAAATTCAGTTTTACCCATAAAGAGTCTCTTCCCTTTTTTTATATCTCTATTTGTTATTTCAGTTGGGCGTAAGTATTGCTGAAATTCAATGACATGATCAATTTTTTCTTCAAGTTTATTAAAACGTTCTTCAGAAATCCCATTACTGGCATTAGTATTTGAGGATGAATTATCAGTCGATTGCCCGGAGTTATTGTCGGTGCTTATGTCTGTATTGGCCTCATCAATATTTTGGTTTTGTTCATCAGGTGCAGGATTAGTAGTTTCGGTTGTATTGGTGTTAGTTTGAGGGCTTTGGCTCTTTATATATGCAAGAATTGCGTTAATTTCGGCATCAGACAGCGCAAAATCTGGCATTTTTTTATTCCTAAATTCTGCAAAAAGCGCTACTGCTTTGGCATCTCCATTTGCTATCATTGTCTTCGATGATTTGATAAATGATATCAGCCAGGGAGCCGGCCTTATAGCGTTGATCCCCTGAAGATCGGGGCCCAGATAAATACCATCTCCAATCGAGTGACAATCAGAGCAATTATCGTCCCATAAAGTAAACCCGTCTTGAGCAGAAACAGTCAGACTTGAAGCGTTTGCAAAAACCAGGCTGAGTACAAGGAGTAAAATCAAACGAGAAGAATCAGCAAATAGATTTTTTAGCTTTGCAATAATCATTGTCAGAATTTTTTTAATAGTGGTAATCAGTCTCAGGAAAAAAGAAAAGCGAAACCGGGTTTTCTGGTTTCGCTTTCATCAAATATTTATTTCTGAGGTTTGAATGTGGCTTTTAGGTAAGCGATTACCTGCCAAAGTTGATCCTCATCAAGTTCTCCTTTGAAGGAATCCATATCATTCCGCCCTTCTTCAATTTTCCAATAGATGGAACCATCTGACTGACTCCAAAAATCAGCTGATGTAAAGTCAGCAGCAGGAGTTGTTAAATCAGCAGCACCAACACCGGCCCCGTTTCCCAATTTACCATGACATGAGCGGCAGTTTCTTTTGTACACCATCATGCCTTCAGCGATGGCGTCTGCATCACCATCCATAGGATTTACTATATCCTCAGTTTCTGCGGGGGCAACCCACAAAGTGGTGTCAGGTCCTGAAAGTGGAGCAATAATAATGTCTTCTTCTGTAACTGTGTTTTGATTGTCAGTTGCTACAGTTTCGTCAATTGTTTTTGATGCTGTGCATGCAAAAACTACGGCTGCAATGGTAAAAAATGAAATCAAGTATTTCATAATTCTCTGTTTATTGGTTAGTAAAAATTATATCAGTTTGTCTAAAAACAATCATTATGCCAATGAGGCTAAAATCGCCATTTTCTTACGATGTTAAATCCAAGCTGCATGTTTCCTTGTGTAAAATCACTGGTATTGTATGCTGTGTTTTGTTGAGGCACGATGCCATTGCTTGTATTCAGGAAAATCTGAAACACATGTCCACCTGTTCCTAATTCAATACCTATGCCCACATCGGGTTTTACGTTAATTGATTGGTTCTTTGTAATGGGTTGATTGTACTCAACTATTACGGCACCCGATGCACCATATTGATAGCGTAAATCAATGCCTACCGAAATATTGTCGTTTTTCATGAGCGAATCAACCAAATTGTAATGTGCTACGGAGCCACTCAATTGTGCTGAAAAAGCATTGTTGAATTTCCGGGCTAACATTATAGTATGGAAATAAGATAAGCGGTTGGCAAACGATTGATAAATTGTATTACTTGTAGTATTCACGGCTACATTACCATAATACGTGAGAGATACTGGCATATGGTCAGATTTGGTTTGTTGAAGGATTTTGTATTTCCATTCTGCATCATACAATTTATTGGCTTTAGTTCCTCCGATACCCACTTGGAACCTGGGTGTAAAACCCCAGGTAAGGCCAATGCGTATATTGGCCGGGCCAAAAATGCCGAATAAATCTGATACTCCGTTATTAATTTGACCAAAGCGGTGCTGAATAGTGAATAGTAACGAATTGCCACTGAGGGTTTCAACGGTTTGATTATTCATAAGCAGGGTTCCCTGGAAAGTGTTTTTTATCGGTTTCTCTTTGGGTTTATCCTGACCGAAAGCCATACCCGAAGTAAATATTATCGTAAACAGGATGGCTGTTCCAAATCTGAAAGATTTCATAGTCTGTATCAAATTTATTACTTAAATAATGAGCTGTTTTAATTGTTTTTAGCTCCTTGTTGTATCCATTTCAGAATCATCTCAATCTGGGTTTGAGAGAGGCTCCCCCCGGGTGGCATGGCTCCGGTGTTGATCTTTACGTACAAGATGCTGGCGGTTGGATTACTGGTATCAACCAAATTCTGGCTTGTAAGCGAGTTCCATGCATTTGCTGCCGTAAGATCGGGAACTTGCCCACCCGATGTGTGGCAACCGATGCAGTTAGCCGTAAAAATAGGAGCAACGTTAGTTGAAAAGCTAACATCAGCTGGTATCGGGTCAGGTACGATGTGCAGATATTGACATCCACTAATCATAGCAACGATTACAGCTAGTGTGAATATTTTTTTCATACGAAGTAAGTTAGGAGTTGTAAAGTTAAAAAAAGTATATAGCTTATAAGACTTTTTAAACTCCTTTTTGACATAAAAATTTAAATAGAAATAATCAAATAAAAACCTCGCATAATGCGAGGTTTTTATTTGATTGTTTAGGTCTAAAATTCAGGATATTTGATTTGATCCTGTAATGCTTTTAATACGTTTTTGATATCTGTGATGGTAGCAGTAGGGAATCCGGTCATAGCTGAACCGAGGTTTCCAAATTTAATTTTATGTTGTGTTTCGTGAGGGCTGAACCTTCCAAAATGTCCAACGGATAAGCTATCACCGTCATCAACAATTGCAATTCCTGCGCCATCGGCACCATGACAGGTTGCGCAGTTCGCTAAATAATAAGCATCACCGGCAGCAGCATCACCATCTTTGCCAATATTGGTGAAAGTATGTGTGCCTGTTGGGTAAGTTCCGCTTGTGGCTAAATCATACAGTTGAGTTACATCATTCCGTTCCTCAAGCATATATTTTACGATATCCCAAGCTTGTCCTTCTGTAAGAATGTTACCAAAAGCAGGCATTGGGTCACCAGAACCTGTTGTTCCGTCCTGTGTTAAACTAGGATCAACGGCACGACCTGTTGTGTTGAAGATATGATCAAACAATTCTTCTTTCGGATCGTTTGTGATGGGTTCGATCAGACTTGGTCCAACACTCGGACGTCCAGCATTTGCAGCGCGGTTGTTATAAACACCTTCTCTTCCCATATTGTCCCAACCATGGCATTGTTTACAGCGGTAAAAGTTACCATAATCAGAGATGTCGGCTGCATTAATACCTGATGGAGCAGTCCATCCGGTTTCTGTTGCCCAGAATTTGGAATACAATTTGCCTCCCATAATGCCATCTGCATCTGCATAGGCCTGATCGGCAACTGAAATACATGATCCGTCATCAACCTTGGCTGTGGCGTCATAGTTTACGGCTGTTGGATCGGTACAGCCTTCTTTCTTTTTACAACCATTTACCCCAAGGGTAATCATGCCTGCAAACAGAAGAATTGTTGCGGTTTTAAATGTTTCTGTAACTCTCATGCTACTAAAGTTTAGGTTTTAATGAAAAAATAAAGATTAACAAGATTTAACAATGCAAATGTAATTGTGGCGAGCAAGTTAAAATGGTGACTTAAGTCACTACCATAATTGACATTTATCAAAATTTAAAAATTCGTGATATCAACAAAATAGACAATTAGGTCTGTTGAATGGTTGCAGGTGTCTTTGACTTTTTTTTCGCTTGCGGACATGTTTATAATAGATGAGTACAGGGCATGAAGCATTCTGTATTGAGAAACAATATGTTATAGATATTTTCTGATTTTTACTCAAAGCCCCGCATTCAGAAAATTAAATAACCCAGTCAGAATATTTGGAATTGTTCGGTTTATCTCAAATTGCAGGAATAGTACTGCGCAAATAGCTATCAAAGATCAAAGCTATCGTGGTATGGAAGATGATTGATTGAGAATTTGATTTTATTCCTTAAATTTATAGGCTGAAATTCATAAAACCATTCATCATGAAATCATTTTTACGCTTTGTCCTAATTTGTGCTTTTACGGCTGGTAGCTTACCCACTTTCGCTCAACTCAATGGAACCTATACCATTGGAGGAACCAGCCCTGATTACCTCACTTTTACTGATGCTGTGAACGCTATGGTAAATTCGGGGCTTACCGGGGGCGTTGTGTTTAATGTAAGAGCCGGTACCTACACCGAGCAATTGAATATTCCTGAAATAGGCGGTGTGAACAGCAATGATTCAATCGTTTTTCAATCCGAAAATGGAATACAATCGTCTGTTATTTTGAGGTTCGGTGCTTCTTCTTCGCTAGACAATTGGGTGCTGGATATTGATGGGACCGATTGGATTACTTTTAAAGACATGACCATGAAATCTTTTGGAGGATTTAATTACGGAACTATTATGAAAATCGGTAATGAAGCGAGACATGTTAATTTTCAGAATGTTCTTTTTAATGGCAAAACCGGAACCGTATCAACTTCTACCGATAAAGTCATGATTGATGGGATGAATAGTTTGGTCGATTCCAATATTGTATTTAATAGCTGCACCTTTCTTAATGGGGTCTTTGCCATTCGATATCAACACGCTATTCATTTGCATGTTGTTGGCTGTACCTTCACAAATACGGCCAGTTCAGGTGTAGATGTTTATCTGGAAAAAAATGAATCTTTACTTTTTGGCGGAAATATCGAATCTTCCGGAGGACCGGATATCTATTATAGTTATGGATCAAACGATAATATTATTGCTAATAATTTTATTTTCGGGACTATCAATCTATCTTATTCAGATGGAACGCTTGATCATGAAACCAAAGTGTTAAACAATATGGTGCTTGGTTCCATTAGTGTCAAATCATCACGCTGGGCAGATATATTTAATAATACTGTATATAATCCATCGGGAGCCTCTTTAACGGTTTCTACTTATGGTGGATCAGGAAACTCATCAAATGTGCAGATTGCCAACAATATTCTGGTATCAGGCTTAGACGTAGCCCTCAATCTGGAGGATTTGATTTACCTGAGCTATCTCGATTACAATTGGTATTATTCCGGAGGCCCGAATATTCTGTCATTAAATGGTTTTAATTATGCTGATTTAAGCACCTGGCAAACCTCAACCAGCAAATCGGCCCATGCCGTGAATGAACCCGTACATTTCCAGGGACCACCTGATTTGCATATCTGCCGAGACCAAACCCTGCACACCGGAGATCCCATGGTAGCTATACCCTTTGATATCGATTTTGATGTGAGAAATTTAGCAGCACCAGCCATAGGAGCCGATGAATATGACCCCTGGTTTGTTACACCCAATCCGGCTGTAGTTTGTGCAGGCAGTGCTCTACAGATCAACGTAAATAATTCAAAATCTGGCGACCTTTTTACCTGGTCGGGTGGAGATCTGTCATCACCTGTTAACGGAAGCTCACTGACTGTTAACCCCAGTTCAGATCAGGACTATATCTTAACCTGGATCGGGACCTTGTGTACTTCAACTGATACCGTGCATGTGACAGCAGAAGCAAGTCCAATACCTAGCCTTAATGTGAACAATAATACGATGACATCTTCCGTAACTGGGACTTCCTATGTTTGGTATTTCAATGGCAGTCCTATCTCAGGAGCTACAAGCCAGAGTTATACAGCAACACAGAATGGAGATTATTATGTAATTGTCACAAATGCCAGTGGATGCGAGGGACAAAGCAACACCGTTACTATAAATAGTGTTGGTATCCTGAATCCGGTTCTGCCCATAATTAGCCTGAACATAGCCCCCAACCCCAGCGAAGGATTGTTTCACCTTAGTAGCAACGCTAGCGTTCAAGGTAAAACTTCGATTGAAGTACTGAATGTTTTGGGACAGTCAATATATCAGAATACAATATCAACTACCGGTATTGCCCTGGATCAATGGATTGATTTGCGTAACGAATCGGACGGTTTATACCTGCTGGCCGTCACCACGAATGAGCAAAGAATTGTAGTCAGGATAGTGAAAAAATAATTAGTTTTATAGTAATTATGAGCCTCGCATTTGCGGGGCTTTTTTTTCAGGTCTTTTCAAATAATCATTCATGATTGTTACAAGATGCTATCTTGCTTAGGAGAAGAGAAAGGTTGACGATTGTCATTTTTTTAAGAATATAGCAAGCCCTATTTTTGTACCATAAAATGTAAGCCCATTTAAATTTCAACGTATGAAGAAGACTCACATAATAACCTTGTTATTACTTGCTGCAGCCTTTGCTGTAATCGTTTCAATGGTTGGAAACTATAGTAGCTACGAATCATTTGCAACGGCATCCCAATATCCTGATCGGGAATATCATGTTGTTGGTGAATTCGATAATAATAAAGAGGTGGAATTTAATCCGGATGAAAATGCCAATATTTTTTCATTCTACATGATAGATAAAGAAGGTGTAGAAAAGCAAGTGATTTGTAATGGAGATGTTCCACAACATTTTGAACGCACCGAACAAATCGTTGTCATTGGCAAAATGAAAGGCGAAACTTTCTATGCCACTGATTTGCTGACAAAATGCCCATCGAAATACAAAAATCAAGACCTTTCAGGTAGCTAAAAACGGTAGTATGAATATTGAGTATGTAGGCGAGCATTTGCTGATTGGACAGATCGGTCATTTGTTCGTAATTACTGCTTTTGTGGCAGCCCTGATTTCTTTCATTTCTTTTTGGAAAGCACAAAATAATAAGCAGGAATCGGGTAGCAACGGTTGGGAAAAAGCAGGGAATATTGCTTTCATCATCCAATCGCTGGCCATATTCAGCCTGATGGGCATTTTATATTATCTGATCTTTACCCACAAAATTGAATATGAATATGTGCGGGCACACTCCGCTCATGGAATGCCTTTGAAATACCTTATCAGCTGCTTTTGGGCCGGGCAGCAAGGTAGCTTCATCCTTTGGATATTCTGGCATAGTGTGCTTGGCTTGTTGTTTATGAAGACCATGGATAAGAAATGGTCGATACCTGTGCTCGCGGTTATTTCTATCGTCCAGGTCATCATCATCTCCATGATTTTGGGCGTTTTCATGTATCGTGGAATAGCCATTGTATTGTTATTCCTCGGCCTTAATATGTTTTTTTGGAAATTGCTGGAAAAATACGGACAAGCCGGCTGGAAGAGTTTGATACCTGTTTATAATATAATTACCCTGTTTAAACTCAAGAAAAAACCGAATGCCTTGTGGCTTTTATTTTTGCTTGCTTTGCCCGTCAATATCATCCTGCTGATATTATTGCCTCTTCACGGGCTGTCTTTTTTCTATTTTTTCAGCGATACCATACAAATTGGATTCAGTCCGTTTTTACTCACCCGCCAATTATATCCTGAGAACCCACTTTTCCTGAATCCTGATTATATCAATATGATGGCAGGCATGGGATTGAATCCATTACTTGAAAATTATTGGATGGTCATTCATCCGCCAACTTTATTCCTGGGTTTTGCCTCTACTATAATCCCCTTCTCCCTGGTATATGCAGGCTTTTGGAATCGCGATCTGACCGGCTGGACAAAACCGGCTATGCCATGGACTGTCTTCTCAGGATTAATACTGGGAACAGGCATCATTATGGGTGGGCTTTGGGCCTATGAATCATTGAGTTTTGGTGGTTTCTGGGCATGGGATCCGGTTGAAAATGCAAGTTTTGTTCCCTGGCTGACTTTGATTGCCGGATTGCATGCTTTGTTAATTTATAAGCACTCGAAACATGCCTTACGAACCACCTATGTCATGTTTATCATTACCTTTTTCCTTGTATTATACTCCACTTTCCTCACACGAAGCGGCATCTTGGGCGATAGCTCTGTACACGCATTTACCGATCTGGGGATGATGGGACAATTAATAATTCTGATTATCGCTTTGATCCTTCCTGCATTAATTTTACTTGCCGAGCATTGGAAACAAATTCCCAGCGAAAAGAAAGAAGAAAAAACCTCTTCACGCGAATTCTGGATGTTTATCGGTTCACTGATCTTATTGATATCGGCTACTCAAATTACATTTACTACTTCCATTCCGGTATTAAATAGTATCAACTCCGGACTTACATCGATATTCCCTTTTTTATCTGGCTTTCATTTACTTGGAGTCGAAATTTTTAAATCAAATTATGCACCTCCCCAGGATGCTGAAGCTTTTTACAATAGCATTCAGGTTTGGTTTGGTATTCTGATCGCATTATTGTCAGGAATCGTGCAATTTCTTAAGTACAAGAAAACAGATATAGGCATCTTGATTAAAAAAATCTCCATTCCATTGATTTTAGCCTTAGTACTGACTGTGTTGATACTTTGGGCAGAGCACGAAACAAGAACTCAATTTGTATTGCTACAATTTGCTGGTTTCTTTTCGCTTATAGCTAACCTCGATTATCTGATTTTTGCCATGAAAGGAAAGTTGCGTCTGGGTGGAGCATCTATAGCTCATTTGGGGTTTGGCTTACTATTGGCCTCTTTGGTCATCACATTGGCCAATAATAAAATCATTTCGCGCAATTTTAGCGGACAAGCCATCAGCGAATCGATGCCGGCCGATTTTAACCGGAATAATATAAAATTCGACCGGGGACAACTGGCTATTATGGGTGATTATGCCGTTTCCTATAGCGGAAGAATGAAAGAGGGCAATAATTACTACTATTCCATTGATTATTTCAATATTGATTCGCTCAATCAGAAATTTATTCCTTCCTTCACTTTGAAACCTCATGTATTAGATCATCCGAGAATGGGCATCGTTGTAAATCCTGCCACCAAACACTTTTGGAATAAAGATATTTTTACTCATGTAACCGCAGTGCCCCTTGATAAAGAAGGTCATGTGCTTAATGAGGCAAAAATTGAAAGTTATGAAGTGGGCATTGGCGACACAATTCAAACCTCTACCGGAAGATTGATATTTCATGCCTTTTACCCAAACGATGAATCTGATACGGTAATTAAGGTTACAACAGATTTAAGTCTCTTTACTGCCGATTCAATTTATCAATTAAGCCCTTCCCTGTTTATCGGTCAAACACAAACATGGGGAAGTGCTGATAGTTTGACCGTAGGAAGTTTTAAAATAGCTGTCACGAATATTAATCCTGAAAATGGGAAATTCACTTTCAATATACTTGAAACTACTGATTGGGTAATTATGAAAGCAATTGTCTTTCCGTTCATCATTTTGCTTTGGAGCGGAATAGTGTTGACAATTCTCGGATTTTTTATAAGTTTAGCCAATAGAATAAAAGAATTCCGCAGCATTGCAAAACGTGAAAAAACCTGAAATAAACCTAATTGGAGCCGGAAATCTGGCATATCATCTGGGTATATCATTGCATCGTGCCGGATATCACATCAATCAAATTTTTAGTCGGACACAACAGCATGCTGAGCGCTTAGCCAAAATCGTGGGTGCTGAGGCAATTTCAGATTTTGAGCAATTGAATAACAAGGCCGATATGTATATTTTTGCACTGACTGATCATGTGCTATCAAATCTGCCAGCCTTGAAACTTCGAGGGAAAATTGTTGCCCATACCTCTGGTATTTTACCTTCTAATGAATTAATCCGAATCTCGAATGATTGTGGAATATTCTATCCATTACAAACTTTCAAGAAAGGCAAAACAACTGATTTTAGCGAAGTATTTATTACGGTATTTGCCAATACAAAAAGGGCTGATCAAATGTTACGGTATGTAGCAGATTCATTATCAAAACATGTGGTAGAACTTAATGATACTCAGCGGGAATGGCTTCATCTTTCAGCCGTGTTTGCCAATAACTTTACGAATATATTGCTAGATGTAAGCTACGAGTTAGCCTGTAGCAATAACATCCCTTTCGAAATGCTGAAGCCATTAATTCGACAAACGTACGAACGGGCTATAAGTGGTGAAGCACCCGGGAAATTTCAAACGGGGCCGGCTGTCAGAGGGGATATTAATACCATTAATCATCATGCCGATATGTTGATGAAAAATCCAAAATTTCAACAACTTTATAGGTCACTTTCAGCCTTAATCAAAGAAAGAGTCTCCAAACAGTAAATCCTATGATCACGCTGAAAAATATTTTCCGATTAGTCCGTCTGCTGAACCTTGCCTTTATTGTTTTAACCCAATTACTATTCTACTATTTTATTATCATTCCTATTCATAATCATTTCGATAGTGCAGGACCCGTATTATCGGAAACCTTATTGTTTCTGATTGTATCATCTACCGTTTTGGTGGCAGCGGCAGGCTACATGATAAATGATTATTTTGATGTGGGGCTGGATCAAATAAATAAACCCGAACGGGTCATTGTGGGCAGATCCATCAGCAGACGAAAAATCATACTGATTCATAGTGTATTGAATGTTGTGGGCGTTTTGATAGGCTTTTATGTCGCTTATGTAAGTGGCCATTTCTTATTGGGTTTCATTCCATTGTTGAGTTCTGCATCACTTTGGTTTTATTCAACCCGCTTGAAGAAAACGCTTTTGTTTGGCAATCTGTTGGTTTCATTCTTAACTGCCCTTGTAGTGCTTACCGTAGGTTGGTATGAACTTTCGGCAAAAGGACTACCTGCTGATCTACGCTCAAAGATGAACACGCTGATGTTGCTTTATGCAGGTTTTGCTTTCCTGGTTTCGCTCATCCGGGAAATCATTAAAGATATTGAAGACAGAAGAGGCGACTTCTATCATGGCGCCAAAACGGTACCCATCGTTTTGGGAGTAAAGAACAGCAAATGGATTATAGCATCGCTAACAATAACTACCATGTTACTTTTGGGATGGCAGGAAATCCTCCACTATTCTTCCGAAACATTTTATGCCATGCTTTATCTTGACATTTTTGTTCAGCTTCCTTTGCTTTTTCTAATCATTTTACTGGTGAATGCACACGTTAAAAAGCAATATCATCAAATCAGCAATCTTTTGAAATTAGTCATGCTGGCCGGCATTTGCTCCATGCCATTGATAGAGGAAGTGATTGGTGTATTAAATCTATTTTGATGTTCAATTATCCATTGATCTTGGCATCAGACAGTCCCAGACGTTTAGCATTGCTCAAAGGGGCAGGATTCAATGTCCGGGTAATCATTGCAAATGTGGATGAAAGCCTTGACATGGCTGAAACTGATTTTGGGAAAGCGGCTATGATGCTGGCTAAAAGAAAAGCACGTAAGGTTATAAGTAGGGTAGCGGATTCAGCGACATTATTGCTGGCTGCCGATACCTTGGTTGTACTGGATGGGAAGGTGCTGGGCAAACCTGTTGACCTTAACGAGGCGAAAAAGACTTTGCAGATTTTGAGTGGTAAAAGGCATGAGGTTATAACCGGAGTTTATTTGAGTTACGGCCTGCATGAAAGACTATTCAACGTAAGCACTTCCGTTTATTTCTCAAAGCTGACAGACGAGATGATTAATTATTATGTAGATACTTTCAAACCGCTCGATAAAGCAGGTGCTTATGCCATCCAGGAATGGATTGGCATGGTGGGTATTGAAAAAATTAACGGAGATTATTTTAACGTTGTCGGTTTGCCCATGCAGGCAGTTGTACAATCAATTAAGGAATTACTACTATTGGATTAATGATAGGCAAATTTAGAATCGAAGAATTTTAATTCTTCGTTCAGATCTGTGTATGTGATCGGGAAATATTTGAGAAACCGGGTATTCGGATTTACTTCGAGGTTTCTCATTTTGGCGTGCTGATCAACAAAGATAAATTCCAGATCAGGATAAATTTCTTTAACAAGCCCTGCAATTTCGAGCACACTCATATTGAAATTGACCAGGTTATAAGTATCGGAAGGAATATCTGATTCGATTAACTGCCACATCCTGTTCACCACTTTTTTGATATTCACGAAAGAACGTTTCTGCTTTCCGGTTCCATGAATAGAGATATTGCCATCGAAATTGGCAGAAAGCATAAAGCGGTTGATCACCGAATCGAAACGCATGCAGGGACTGAAACCATAAATATTCCCACACCGGACTATATAGGTTTTCATCCGGTCGCTGAGCCTGCGTAAATGTTTCTCTGCTTTGAATTTCGACTGGCCGTAAAACGTGTCGGGATTACAGGGAGAATTTTCATCGTACACCATATCATCTGAGGATCCATAAACAGAGGTGCTGCTCAGGTAGATCAGCTTCTTTACCTTGCTTTCCTCGAGGGCGTAACTGATTTCAGCCGTTCCCCAATGATTGATTTGTTCATAAACGTGCGGATCTTCATTGGAGAAAGGGGTGCTTACCTTGGCAGCAAGATGCACCAGAACATCCGTACCTTCCAGTTCTTTTCTTAATGCTCTGCTATCCAGAATATCGCCACTCACCAGGCGGATGCGGTTGCTGGTCCTGATTTGATTAAAAATGAGCAGGTTATAATTCTTTCGGCTGAAATTGTCATAAATAACAATTTCGCCAATTTCCGGTTTTTCAGCCAGCAGATAAACCAGCTCGGCTCCGATATATCCTGCTCCTCCTGTTATCAGAACTTTCATGCTTTATTAATTAATTCAGTATGCAATCCACATTCAGTTTTATTCATCCCAAACCAACGACTTAGTCTTGGATCGGCTTCAATATCCAAATCCATTTTGCGTGTGCAGGGCTCACATCCTATGCTTTGATATCCATCAGCTTCCAGCGGATGCCTGGGGATATTATACTCCCTGATATAGTCCTCTATCATTTTCATTGTCCAATCAAGCATCGGGTGAAATCGAATGGCGCCAGAGGGAGTATTCTCTTCAATTTTGAATTGGCTTCTGTTTTCATTCTGATCTGCCCTGACTCCATTGATCCAGACATCATACTCAGCCAGCAGGGGCTCCATGGGTTGAATCTTATTCAGGAAGCAGCAATAATCCGGGTTTGAAGTAAACAGGAAACGACCCCGGTGATCCATTTGCTGGGCTTTTGGGGTCTGTGAATATACATTCTTAAGGTTCAGGTTGTATTTTCTGCTGATCAAATCGCGGTATTCCAAGGTTTCAGGAAACAGGAAACCAGTGTTCAGGAAATAAACCGGAATGCTGTTATCTATTCTGCTCAACTGATGCAGGAGCGGGATGCTGTGGGTTTGAAAGGAAGAAGTGACAAATAGCTTGAGCTGTTTGTTTTGATATTGTTCAATCTGTCTTTGTAAACTTTTGAAATCCATTTTTTAAATTACAGAAGCAGCAAATTTATACAAATAATCAGGATCGGCTTCATTTTTAAAGTAGCCTTCTCATGAAGTAGTAAAAAACTATTTTTGACACTTGCTTAGTGCTAATGTTTTTACCTTTGAGGCATGTATTATAACAATGTGTTAGAGACCATAGGTAATACCCCTTTAATCAGGCTTAACAAAGTGCTTGGCGATTTTCCGGCTACTGTGCTGGCCAAGGTCGATTCTGTGAATCCCGGAAATTCTATCAAGGACCGGATTGCTGTAAAAATGATTGTAGATGCCGAACAAAACGGTTTATTAAAACCGGGCGGAACGATCATAGAAGGAACCAGCGGTAACACGGGCATGGGGCTAGCCCTTGTAGCCATCGTAAAAGGCTACCGATGTATCTTTACTACCAACGATAAGCAATCGAAAGAAAAGGCTGATATATTAAGAGCCTTGGGAGCAGAGGTAATCATTTGTCCCACCGATGTTGCTGCGGATGACCCACGCTCGTATTATTCGGTGGCAAAAAAACTCAGCAAAGACATTCCCAACTCATTTTATGCGAATCAGTATTTTAACCTCTCAAACCGGCAGGCTCATTACGAAAGCACCGGACCTGAAATATGGCGGCAAACAGACGGAAAAATAACCCATTTCGTGGCCGGTGTCGGTACAGGCGGAACCATCAGCGGAACCGGAAAATACCTGAAAGAACAAAATCCGGCTATCAAAATTTGGGGCATTGACACCTATGGCTCTGCATTAAAAAAATATCATGAAACAGGGAAGTTTGATGCATCCGAAGTGCATAGTTATATCACGGAAGGTATTGGTGAAGATATCATTCCTGACAATGTAGATTTTTCGGTGATAGATCACATGGAAAAGGTAACGGATAAGGCAGGAGCCCTGATGGCTCGCGCCATTACCTTGCAGGAAGGTATTTTTGCCGGTTATTCGGCCGGCTCAGCGGTGGCCGGTTTACTGCAGTTGAAGGACCGGTTAAAACCCAATGATTTGGTAGTGCTTATATTTCACGACCACGGTAGCCGGTATGTCGGCAAAATCTATAATGACGACTGGATGCGTAAACAAGGGTTTTTGGAATAAAAAAAGCCCTGGCCATTACAGGGGCCTAAAACCAACGATTTTGAAACGGGTTAAGCGCTACTATACGATTGGCTGATATTCGTCCGATTTCATGATCACAATTAGTGTTTAGAACATACTGCAAAACCCAATATCTTTACAGGCAGAAAAAATCATGTGACTCACCGGCATGGATACCCAGATAGTACAAACAAAACTACTTTGCAATCATTGTGCTTCAATTTGCGATGAGCATCCTGTTCATGCGGATGACAAAATCTTCTGCTGTGCGGGTTGTCGCTCAGTATATCTTTTGCTTGAGCAAAATAAACTTGGCCATTATTACGAGTTGGAGGATAAGCCGGGTAACAGCCTGAAAGCCAAAATACTGAAGGCCAACTATGCTTTTCTTGATCAGCCGGAGATTCGGAAGAAGCTGATAGATTTCAGCGATGGGCAGATTACCAAAATTACCCTGCGGGTAAGTCAGATGCATTGCACTTCGTGCATTTGGTTGCTCGAAAATCTCAATCGTTTGAATAAAGCGGTCCTTTCCTCACGGGTCAATTTCCTGAAAAGACAGGTGCAAATTACCTTCCACGAAACGGATATCAGTCTGAAAGAACTAGTGACTTTGATGGCTTCCGTTGGCTATGAGCCGCAACTCAGTCTGGCCGATCTCGACAAAAAAGTAGCTTCACGCAGCAATAGGCACCTGATTGCTCAAATCGGGGTGGCAGGTTTTGCCTTCGGCAATATGATGCTGTTCACTTTTCCTTTTTACCTCGGACTGAATATAAAGGCAGATGCAAACCTATTTGTTTTTTTCACCTGGCTAAATATAGGCCTGATATTACCGGTGATTTTTTTCAGTGCTTCGGACTATTTTCGTTCGGCCTGGCTGGGTTTGAAGCAAAGGAAATTAAACATTGATTTACCCATTTCCATCGGCATGCTGACTTTGTTTCTGCGCAGTCTCTTTGAAGTTGTCAGCCATACAGGCATCGGCTATCTCGATTCGCTGGCGGGCCTGGTCTTCTTCCTGCTTATTGGGAAATGGGTACAGCAGCGCACTTACCGTTCTATTGCCTTCGACCGCGATTATAGATCCTATTTCCCGGTGTCGGCTATGCTGAGAAAAGATGCTAAAGAGTATCCTGTGCCCTTGTCGGAGTTGAAAGAGGGTGACCGGATTGTGGTTCGAAACAGAGAGCTTATTCCGGCAGATGGGATTTTGTTGAAATCAGATGCCTTGATCGATTATAGCTTTGTAACAGGAGAAGCGCAACCCGTGCAGCTTAAAGCCGGAGAACAGGTTTATGCCGGAGGAAGGCATCAGGGGCAGTCCATCGTGCTGCAATTACAAAAAAGTGTTTCCCAATCCTATCTCACTCAATTGTGGAACGATGAAAGTTTTAATAAAACAAACCAAGCGGACCTCGAACATCTGACTGATCATATCAGCAGTTATTTCACTCCGGCCATTTTGCTTATTGCCTTGCTTGCCGGTTTATATTGGCTTCCCACCGGCTTGTCGAAAATGATATTGGTCATTTCATCAGTGCTCATTGTCGCTTGTCCTTGTGCGCTGGCCTTATCAGTACCCTTCACTTTTGGAAATACACTCCGGCTTTTTGGACGAAAGCATTTTTACTTACGAAACCATTCTGTTATTGAGGAAATGAGTCGTGGCGGGCATATAGTTTTCGATAAAACCGGCACACTGACAAAAGGAGCTGGCCTCCTGCATTGGGAAGGAGAGGAAATTAATGCTGATTTGGCAATAAAAATAGCGGCCATGGTACGCAATAGCACCCATCCCCTGAGCCGGCAGATTCTCCAATCAATGGCAGTGGAAGCCCACTTTCCTGAAGCAGAAGAATTTGAAGAAATCAGCGGCAAAGGCTTGAAAGCCATTTTTGATGGAAAGGAATACCGGATTGGCTCGGCTGTATGGACAGATAATTCCGCCATAAATAATGTACAGCAAAGCAAGACCTATCTATCGGTTGATGGAATGACAAAAGGAGCCTGGATAAAGCGATCAGTATATAGGAAGGGGTTGAAAGATATGATGGAGACTCTATCAAGTCGGTTTAAAATCAGCCTGTTATCGGGCGATAATGATTCGGAGTGCCTGACATTGCAGAAAATATTGCCTCCCGGATCAACTATGCTCTTCAATCAATCACCTCATGATAAACTGGCCTACATCAAAAAGATGAATGAAGCTGGGGAGAAGGTCATTATGTTAGGAGATGGTTTGAACGATGCAGGAGCTCTTCAGGAAGCAAGTGTAGGAATAGCCGTTTCAGAGGATATAAATACTTTTAGCCCGGCCTGCGATGCCATCCTGAAAGGTAGTGTATTGACTCATATCCCAATGCTTTTAGCTGCTACCCGAAACGCCAGACAAATTGTTTATGAATCATTCACCATTTCATTTCTTTACAATACAGTCGGTTTGGCATTTGCAGTTTCCGGTTTATTAACACCCATTGTTGCGGCCATTCTGATGCCTTTAAGCAGTCTGAGTGTACTTATCTACACTTATGTAAGAACTGGCATGAGCATAAACCTAAAAGTTGGATAAAAATATTTGCAAAGGAGTGTGACAAAAGTCATATTTGTAGCAAACTATCTTATTTTTATTTATTGTCGTCTTATGAGTGTTATCTATCTTCTGATTGGAATTAGTTTCATTGTTGCGCTTGCATTTTTAGTCATTTTTTTAATGGCTGTCAGGAAAGGGCAATTTGAAGACGACTATACACCATCGGTAAGAATGCTGTTTGATGATACCATAGATATTGAAGAAGCAAATATTAATCAATCTCAAAACCAACAGAATGAGCAGGATTGAGCAATTTAGTTATGATAACCGGATCGTCAGAAACTTTGCCATTGCAACCATAGTATGGGGAATAGTAGGTATGCTGGTTGGCTTGATAATCGCCTTCCAATTAGTATATCCGACTTTATTACATGGAATTCCATATACAAGTTTTGGCCGTATCCGGCCTTTGCACACCAATGCAGTGATATTCGCTTTCGTGGGCAACGGAATTTTTATGGGTGTTTATTATTCGTTGCAGCGCTTGCTGAAAACCCGGATGATGAGCGATTTACTCAGCAATGTACACTTTTGGGCTTGGCAATTAATTATTGTATCAGCTGCTATCACCCTGCCTTTAGGGTATACCACCGGTAAAGAATATGCTGAACTGGAATGGCCGATTGATATCGCAATTGCGGTCGTCTGGATCATCTTCGGGCTGAATATGTTTGGCACTATTCTAAAAAGAAGAGAGCGGCATCTCTATGTTGCTATTTGGTTTTTCATCGCTACCTGGATTACAGTAACAGTTCTGCATGTAGTAAATTCATTAGAAATTCCTGCCGGATTTTTAAAAAGTTATCCGATTTATGCAGGAGTGCAGGATGCGTTGGTACAGTGGTGGTACGGGCACAACGCAGTCGCTTTTTTCCTTACCACACCCTATCTCGGACTGATGTATTATTTCGTTCCGAAAGCAGCCAAGAGACCGATTTATTCTTATAAGCTTTCAATTGTCCATTTCTGGGCTTTGATATTTATCTATATCTGGGCAGGTCCTCATCACTTACTTTTCACTGCATTGCCCGATTGGGTTCAATCGCTCGGAACCGTATTTTCCATTATGCTGATTGCTCCTTCCTGGGGTGGTATGATTAATGGTTTGCTTACCCTCCGGGGCGCATGGGATAAAGTGAGAACGGATCCAATTCTGAAATTTATGGTGGTGGCTGTTACTGCGTATGGTATGTCGACCTTCGAAGGTCCCATGTTGTCCATCAAATTTATTAATGCAATTACACACTTCACAGATTACACCATTGGTCACGTACACGTAGGTACCTTAGGTTGGAATGGATTCCTGACTTTTGGTGTCCTTTACTGGCTGATTCCGAAAATATTTAACACGCAGCTATTTTCTAAGAAACTGGCTAACTGGCATTTCTGGATCGGAACACTTGGAATCATTGCCTATGTAGTGCCCATGTATTTTGCTGGATTTACACAAGGGTTGATGTGGAAACAGTTTACACCAGACGGATTGCTGAAGTATCCTAATTTTCTGGACACAGTATTGCAAATAATGCCGATGTACTTCATGCGGGCTATCGGAGGTGCACTGTATTTTACCGGGGCATTATTAATGGTCTATAATCTGACAAGAACCATGTTAGCCGGAAAACTGCTGGCCAATGAAAAAGCGGAAGCACCAGCCCTTGAAAAAGATGAGGTCATTCCCAAAGGACACTGGCATCGTTGGATTGAAAGAAGACCTATGCAGATGCTGGCTTTATCGGCAGTTCTTGTTTTGATAGGCGGCATTGTCGAAATGGTACCCACTTTCCTCATCAAGTCAAATATTCCGACTATTGAGGCAGTGAAACCTTATACGCCACTTGAATTACAGGGAAGAGACCTATATATCAGGGAGGGCTGTTATCTCTGTCATTCGCAGATGATTAGACCGTTCCGATCGGAAACGGAACGCTATGGTGAGTATTCCAAATCGGGTGAGTTTGTTTATGATCATCCTTTCCAATGGGGGTCTAAACGAACAGGTCCTGATTTGGCAAGAATAGGTGGCAAATACCCGAATTCCTGGCACTATTATCATATGCTTGATCCGAGACTCATGTCTCCGGGTTCTATTATGCCTGAGTATAGTTGGCTGCTTGATGACGACTTGGACACAGCCTCCACAGCAGCCAAAATACGGGTGATGAGGATGCTGGGTGTACCTTATCCGAAAGGGTACGATAAAAGGCAGGCGATGCTTGACTTACGAGCTCAACAGGAAGATATTGCTGCTGATTTGTTTGAGGCCAATATCGAAGTATCACCTAATAAGGAAATCGTGGCACTGATTGCATATCTTCAACGAATGGGAACAGATATCAAAAATGCTAAACCGGAAGAAACTAAATAGCTGAATATGTTTAAGGAGATTATAAAGGGAATGGAATATGCAGACTGGTACGGCATCGTATCCTTGCTGATTTTCTTCATTTTTTTCCTTTTCCTGTTGTTCAGAACCATGCGGCTCGATAAATCCTTTGTACAGGAGCTGAGTCATATGCCTTTAGATGATTTTAACAATGACCCAAATGACAATCCTAAAAATCAAGCATAAGATGAAAAGTATTCAATTGATACACGGTTTGAAACATGTAATAGATAAGAAAATAAGCAGCTTTTTCATTTTACTGCTTTTACCAACTGTTCTGTTAGCTCAGGATGCATCTGGCAATGCTGCCAATGATGTGATAAGTACTGACAAAATTCTGCTGATATTAATGGTTGTTTTACTTGCCATTGTAATAGGTGCTTTGATCTTTATGGCCAGTGCATTAGTGAAATTGAATAAATACATCATTGAGGAGCAAACGAGTAAAAGCATAGATGTCAATTTTATTCCTCGCTATAATTTGGGCAGTTTTTCAGGTATCTGGAAAAAACTATCAGGAGCCGTTCCTGTTAGTGCCGAAGAAGATATTATGCTCGACCATAATTATGATGGTATCCGTGAGTTGGACAATCAGTTGCCTCCCTGGTGGAAGTATATGTTTTATATCTGCATTTTATATGCCATTGGCTATTTATCTATCTATCATGTATTTGGAATCGGTAAGTCATCATCAGATAAGTATCAGGCAGAAATGAGCCGGGCTGAAGCTGAACTTGAGGCTAATCGGGCCAATTCACCCGGGAATGCTATTAACGAAGATAATGTAGTTCAACTCATGGATGAGGCCAGTATTAGTCAAGGTGAGCAGTTCTTTACGGCCAATTGCGTAGCATGTCATGCCAGTGGGGGAGCAGGTAATGTCGGTCCTAATTTAACGGATGAATATTGGATTCATGGAGGAGGTATAAAAAACATATTTCATACCATCACAAATGGAGTACCTGAAAAAGGAATGATTGCATGGAAAACACAATTTTCTTCGGCTCAAATTCAGATTATTGCAAGCTATGTGCTTAGTCTTCAAGGCACGAATCCATCCAATCCGAAGGCAGCGGAAGGTGATATTTGGGTAGCACCGATTGTTGAACAAGACACCCTTAACATGGAAAGTGCTGACACAACAATATCCAACCCGTAAAGCAAATTTGATGATGCCTGAAGGGAAAAATAAACCTGAAAATACGTTCAGGGACAATCAACCGACCATTTCAGAAAAAGGGAAACGGAATTTTATAAACCCAAGAAAGCCATCAGGAAGCTTTTATAAGACCAGAAAATGGGTCAGTATATTGCTTCTGGCATGGCTATTTGTCATGCCGCTGATTAAAGTGAATGGCGAACCCCTTTTTTTATTCAACATTCTGGCAAGGAAATTTAATTTTTTTGGTTTAGTGTTCTGGCCACAGGATTTCCACTTGTTCGTCATCACAATTATAACATTCATTGTTTTTATCGTCTTGTTTACCGTCATATTTGGTCGTGTTTGGTGCGGATGGACTTGCCCTCAAACCGTTTTTATGGAAATGGTATTTCGCAGAATTGAATATAGGATTGATGGTAATGCCAATGCTCAGCGGAAACTTAATAATGCTCCCTGGAATGGGAATAAAGTAAGAAAACGGGTTTTGAAACACAGCCTTTTTTTTGCTATATCCTTTCTGATTGGCAATACATTTCTTGCCTATATCATTGGTATTGATCGATTGATTGAAGTGGTTACTTCGCCTCCGTCCCAAAACTGGGGAGGGTTTTTGGGAGTCATCTTTTTCTCCCTATTGTTTTATTTCGATTTCGCTTGGTTCCGCGAACAAATGTGTCTTATCGTTTGCCCTTACGGTCGTCTGCAGGGCGTATTGCTTGATGATGATTCAATCGTTGTCGCTTATGATTTTGTCAGAGGAGAGCCAAAAAGTAAACTCAATAAAAAAAATCCGGATGCAAATCAAGGCGATTGTATTGATTGTAAACTATGTGTTCAGGTTTGCCCGACAGGCATTGATATCCGAAATGGTACTCAATTGGAATGCATTAATTGCACGGCTTGCATTGATGCATGCGATGAAGTGATGGCCAAGATTAATAAACCCAAAAGGCTCATTAAATTTGCCTCAATTAATCAGATTACTGCAAAGAAAAAATTTAGAATCACTCCCCGAATTATGGCCTATTCAGGAGTGTTGCTTATCTTGTTCGTGATTCTGGCATTTTCACTTTCAGGCAGAGTTGTCATCGAAACTACTATCCTGAGAGCTACTGGTTCCTTGTATCAAAAAAATAATGATGGCAGCATTAGTAATTTGTATAGTTTTCAGGTGGTGAATAAAACCAAAAAGAATATTCATTATTCATTTAAGCTTGAGAAACCACCGGGAGAAATTGCATTGATTGGCCATGAAAATCAAGTGGAACAGGGAGGCATGTCAGAGGGTTCATTCTTTATTAAAATAATGCCGGAACAATTAGATGGGGTAAAAACGCATGTACTAATCGGAGTGTATATTGATGGTAAGCGAGTGGACAAGCAAGGGAGCAGTTTTTTAGGACCGGGTAAAAGATAATTGATGAAATTTCATTGGGGTTATGCTTTATTTGGGGTTTATGCTTTGTTTGTTATAGCTATGATATTCATGATTTATAAGGCTTCAAATGTTTCCTTAAACCTTGAATCGAAGGATTATTATGAGCAAGACCTGAATTATCAGGAGCGCATAGAGAGAAAAGCTAATTCAGCCTCATTGACTCAGAAACTCAATATACAATACAATAGTCATGAGCAGAAAATAGAGATTGATTATCCGCACGATATGCAGGATTTTAGTGGTACGATTACCCTTTTCCGGCCAAGCGATTCGAACAATGACAAAGAATTTGAGATTAAAAATCCGGATAGTAAAAAACAGGTTTTAGATGTATCCGGATTGTTAGCAGGCATGTGGAAAGTAAAAATTATTTGGGAATCCGGAATCCGGAAATTTTATGATGAGGCAACTATTATGATTGCACCATGATTTGGTGGACTGCTTTATTGTTCGGGCTGTTTGGCTCGGTTCATTGCATCGGAATGTGCGGGCCCATTGCTTTGGGCATTCCTTATTATGGAAGATCCTATTCCGGGGCTGTTGGCCGGCTTTTACTCTATCAAGCCGGTCGAAGTCTGACCTACGGTTTATTGGGTGCTGTTCTGGGAAGTCTTAGCTTTGGTATTAACTTTTTCGGCTGGCAACAATGGCTCTCCATTGGCATCGGTGTGATTTTGCTTCTTAGTCTGCTATTCTCCCATCAACCTGAAAACATGCTCATTAAATGGAAACCGCTGGAACGCTTATATGCCATAAGCCGGCAATGGCTGAGCGCTTGGATGCAAAGTAAAAAACCCGGACGCTATTTAATGATCGGTCTGCTCAACGGTTTGCTCCCGTGTGGACTCGTGTATATGGCACTTGCCGGAGCACTGACAACAGGGTCTGCTGAACAAGGTGCTTTCTATATGATTTTATTCGGACTAGGAACCATCCCTGCCATGCTGTCTGTTTCACTCATAGGGCATAACCTTAAACAATCACACAGAGTCAGACTGCAAAAACTAATGCCTTTCATCATCTTACTCTTTGCTGTTTTGTTTATCCTGCGCGGGTTAAATCTGGACATACGCTTTATCAGCCCGGCCAATCCTGCTTATCAATCAGCTTCTGAACAATGTGATTGAACTTTAAAGAGTGGAATTTCATTGTCAACAATACCTATGGAAACTCATAAATCATATCTATTGCCGTTGATTGTTTTTGCGCAGTTCGCATCTACTTCTCTATGGTTCGCAGGTAATGCGGTTTTACCTGATTTGATTGATGCGTTCCACTTATCCGGGCATGTTCTTGGCCCGCTTAGCTCTTCGGTTCAATTGGGTTTTATTATCGGAACCTTATTCTTTGCCTTATTGAATATTGCAGATCGTTATTCTCCGGCTAAAGTATTTTTCTTGAGTGCATTGGCAGCCGCTTTCAGCAATCTCGCTATCACTACCTTTTCACCAAGCTTGAATCTGCTCTTACTTTTTCGTTTTCTTACCGGGTTTTTTCTGGCCGGAATATATCCTGTCGGGATGAAAATAGCGGCTGATTATTATAAACAAGGTTTGGGCGTAGCCCTGGGATTTTTAGTGGGTGCCCTGGTCATTGGAACGGCTTTTCCACATCTGTTACGCGGATTGAGCGGATCATTACCCTGGCAATATGTATTGTGGGGTACTTCTGCCTTATCCCTTTTGGGCGGCTTGTTAATGCTGTTATTTGTAGGCGATGGGCCCCATCGGAAAGCATCCGTCAAAATAAGCCCTGCCGGTCTTTTTCTGGTTTTTAAGAGCAAAACATTCAGGAGCGTTTCATTCGGCTATTTCGGACATATGTGGGAGCTATATGCTTTCTGGGCTTTTATCCCTTTTTTGATTAACAATTATCTGGGATTGCATTCCGGAATATCGGCTGATACGGCATTGTTGTCGTTTGCTGTCATTGCCATAGGCGGTCCGGGATGTGTATTGGGTGCATATCTTTCCAGGAGATCAGGACCGAAGAAAATTGCCTTTATCGCGCTATTGATATCCGGTATCTGTTGTTTGATTTCACCCTTCGCATACGCTTTACCTTTTCCCATATTTCTGAGCTTTCTTTTCATTTGGGCCATGGCGGTTGTAGCCGATTCTCCTTTGTTCTCAACCCTGGTGGCTAATAATGCTTCAGCAGCTTTGAAAGCAACCGCTCTAACGATTGTTAATAGTATCGGCTTTGCCATCACTATTGGCAGCATTCAATTGCTCAATGCATTAGCACAGCATGATGCAGGACGTTGGCTATTTCTGGTACTTGCTATCGGACCGGCCTTGGGATTATGGGCCATCCGGCCTGTAGGAAAAAACAAGCCTGTCAGTGCTTAGCAATCTGCTGGGCATATGTAGGGTAGGGTACTCGTTTGGGTGAAAGAATAATAAAGAAGCGACCGGGAAAATTGCTGGTAAAACGCAATGTTTCTTCGGCATCAACCAGTAAAAAATCATCTTTATTCATAGCAAGTCCATTCACACTCAACACACCATCAATGAGATAGGCTGAAAGAAATTGTCCGGGAGTTAAAAATAAGCTTTCATCAAGCGAATTGAAGCGATATTCGAGGATATTGATTCCAGCAGTTTCAAGGGTAATCTTTCCTTCCGGACCGGCATAATGTATCAATTTTCCATCGGTCAACTTGGTATGTGAAAATGCATCTGCAGGATAATCGGTATAGGAAGCCGGTTTGGCAAGGGATGTACTGAGATCGGGATCGAACCAGATCTGGAAAATAGAAGAATCTTTGTTGATTTTCTCGGCATGAGAGACACCATTACGGCCTGAATTAACTGAACATCCCCGTTTTTTAGCGGTATCCAATGATCAGATTTAGTATCAAAATGTTTGATGGATCCATTCAGTACAAAACTCATTATTTCGAAACCCTGATGCGGATGCAAGCCAATGGTGCTCGATGCTCCGGGTGTCCAGGCATGTGCCCAGTAGAGGATGTTGGAATATGGTTTTTGACTACCGCCATCCTGTGGAAAACCTATGGGTTTGTTTTCGAGTATTTCTCCACCGTTGAAATTTCCACTTGCCTGCTGTTCCTTATTTGTGATTATAATGCTCATCTGGATTGTTTTAATTCCAATGAGCATCAACACGAGTCAGCTGAGAAGTGTTCCGGTAAAAGCCTGAGCGTTTAATTTATCTGAATTAACGTTGACACAGATGAAAGGAATTATACAGGGCGAAGGCTAGGTTTATCCTTTCTTCTTAAAATCCTCAATCTGGACTTGTTCGGTGCAGAAGCTGTATTCGCGGGGCGTATTCGAGGCAACGATTAAGAGTTTGTTGGCAGCAAAACGTTCAACGAGATTGAGATACCAGCTGACGCCTTCTTCATCGAGATTAGTGGTGGGTTCATCAAGAAGCACGAGCTTATTATCGGGTATAAGGGCAAGCACGAGTTTGAGTCGTTGCTGCATACCCGATGAGAAATTGCGTACCAGTTTATTTTGATGCGTTTTGAGTCCCATCAATTCGATCATATCGGTGATCTTAATGCCTTCCGGAAGTGATTTGAATTGCATGTGAAAATCTACATGTTCACGAAGGGTAAAATCTTCAATCAGGTCTATGTAGGGAGCAATAAAACCCAGATGTGAGAATACTTTATCAGCAGCCATTGCTTTACCGTTCCGTTCGAAATGGATGCTTCCCTCAGAAGCTGAAAGATGGGCAGATAATACGTTTAAGAGGGTTGATTTGCCGGAACCGTTATGACCCAATAGCGCGACACTTGTCCCTGCATTGAATTCATAATCCAGTTTTCTGAAAATCCATTCGCGGTTGAAGCGTTTCCCAAGTTGCTGGCAGATGATGCGCATATATGCCTAAATTCCCCTTACAATTCCGTTTGAAGAAGTTATGATAAAATCAATAATTTTTTCCTTAAAAGGAGTTTCCGGCAATTCATTGGAGACAATCTGGATAGCTTGAGAAGTATTGTTTTTTCTAACAAAAAAGATCCGGTAGATATCTTGTATCTGATGAACTTCTTCGGTTGAAAATCCTCTTCTCCGAAGTCCGATGGCATTCACACCTGCATAGGACATTGGTTCACGGGCTGCTTTTATGTATGGCGGAATATCCTTCCGTACCAGGCAACCTCCGCCCACAAAGGCGAAATCGCCAAAACGTACAAATTGTTGGGCAGCTACCAGTCCTCCGAGGATGACATAGTCTCCAATCTCGATATGCCCCGCCAGATTTACATTATTGGCCAAAATGCAATGATGGCCTAGCACACAATCGTGTGCTACATGGGTGTAAGCCATCAGTAAACTATGATCGCCAATGCGGGTTGCGTATTTGTCTTTTGTGCCCCGGTTAATAGTGACATATTCCCGGATAGTAACATGATCGCCAATAAATGTTTCTGTTAGTTCTCCTTTAAATTTTAAATCCTGAGGAATGGCTGAAATAACGGCTCCCGGAAATATCTTGCAATTTTTTCCGATCCGTGTATTCTCCATAATGGTTACGTATGGGCCAATCCAGGTGTCATCGCCAATTTCAACATTATCAAGAATGGTGGCAAAAGGATCAATTTTTACATTTTTCCCTATCCTTACATCTGGATGAATATTTGCTAATTGGCTTATCATTTTCCTTCTTTCAGGCTCACTTGTGCAAGCATGTCGGCTTCAACGGCCAATTGAGTTCCTATCCATCCAGTACCGTGCATCTCGCATAAACCTCTTCTGATCGGGCTTTTTAGTTCCATCCTGATTATAAGGGTATCACCCGGTACGATTTTCCTTTTGAATTTGGCATTGTCAATTTTAAGGAAATAGGTGATATAATCTTGTGGGTTTTCTTTTTGATACAAAACGAATACACCCCCTGTTTGAGCCATCGCTTCAATAGCAAGTACTCCGGGAAATACCGGTTCATCCGGGAAATGTCCTTGCAGAAAGTATTGATCGTAAGTTACATTTTTGAGGCCTACAACACCATTCTCATCTAGTTTAAGAATTTTATCGACCAATAAAAAAGGATGTCGGTGTGGTAGATACCCTTTAATTTGTTCAACATTTAGCAGGGGTTTAACATCCGGATCATATACCGGAGCTATCGACTTAGTGTTGTCTTTAATCATTTGTCTTATTTTTTTCGCGAACTCAACATTTGAAGCATGACCTGGTTTGTTCGCTATAACTTTACCTAAAAGCGGTCTGCCAATTAATGCCAAATCCCCGATTACATCCAGTAACTTATGCCTTGCAGGTTCATTGGGAAAATTGAGTTCGGTATTATTTAATATACCCTCTTGCCTGACCTCAACATTTTCTTTATTGAATAACTTAGCAATTCGCTTGAGCTCTTTGGCAGGAACCGGCCTTTCAGCAATTACAATTGCATTATTAAGGCTTCCTCCTTTTATTAAATCTGAGCTACTAAGATATTCTAACTCATGTAAAAAACAAAAAGTCCGGCATGGGGCTATCTCGTTCGCAAATGTAGTAATTTCTTTTAGCCCGGCTTCCTGATTGCCGATTTGAGTAGAGTTAAAATCTATCTTCACATCGAGACTGTAAGAGCTATCAGGAAGGATCTTAATGGAGGTATCTTTTTCGCTATCCTGATAATAAATCGGGTTTTGAACATGCAGGAAGCGTCTGGGCACAGGTAGTGTTTTTATGCCTGCTTGAATAATAGCATCAACAAAGGGGGCTGAGCTTCCATCCAAAATAGGTACTTCGCTGCTATTTATTTCTATGATCGCATTATCGATACCAAGCCCTACAAAGGCAGCCAAAAGATGCTCAATAGTAGCTATGATTGTTCCATTTTTTCCAATGCTAGTACCACGCTGGGTGGACACAACATTTTCTGCTAAGGCTTCAATCTTTGGTTTACCGGGCAGATCAATGCGTTGAAAAATAAAACCGGTATCGGCCTTAGCGGGTAGTAAACGAATAGCAACCTGCTTACCGGTATGCAATCCAATACCATCCAAAACAGCTAAGCTGTTAATTGTAAGCTGATATTCCGTCATGAATGTTTGCCTGATTTTTTCTCAAGTTCCCGAATTCTTTTTTCCAATTCAGGCAGTTTGTTAAGTATTGTGATAATTTTATAATTATCTCTGAAGGGTATAGCCGGTGTTCCGCTTAAAGCTGTACCCGGAACTGATACTGATTTTAATACACCACTTTGTGCATTTATTTTAGTTCCATCTGCTATATTAATATGGCCAATAAAACCAACTTGTCCGCCTACCAGACAGTGATTGCCCAGTTTTGTGCTGCCTGATATGCCAGTCTGAGCGGCAATAGCGGTATTTCCCCCAATTTCTACATTATGGGCAATTTGCACAAGATTATCAATCTTTGCATAGGCCATAATTCGTGTCGAACCGATGACAGCCCGGTCTATGCTTGTATTAGACCCAATTTCTACATGGTCTTCGATCACTACATTGCCTGTCTGTGGAATTTTGGCGAACTGGCTATCATCGCCCATGGCAAAACCGAATCCGTCAGAGCCAATAACAGCACCACTGTGCAGAATGCAATCGTGCTCAATTATGCAGTGATGATAGACCTTTACGCCCGGATATAATATGCTGTTTTTACCAATGGAAGCATAAGGACCTACATAAGTTTGAGGATAAATGAGGGCTCCATCTTCGATAATAGTATCCTTTCCTATGTAAGAAAAAGCACCGATATAAACATCCTGACCAATACGAGCTTCCGGATGAATAAAAACCGGATCTTCTATCCCCAATTCAGGTTTGACACGGATAGCGAAGTACTCAAGAATTTTGGCAAAAGCGAGGTATGGATCTTCTACCCGAATCAATGTCAAAGATACCGGATGTGGAAGGGAAAAATCATTGGCAACAAGTAATGCTGAAGCCTGACATCCAGCAACAAATTTTTCGTATTTCGGGTTAGCCAGAAAGCTGATGGCACCAGTATGGGCATCTTCAATTTTTGCAGGATACGTAATAATATCTTCTGAATTGCCTTCGAGGGTTCCCTGAAGCATTTGGGCAATTTCTCCTACGCTGATTTTCATAAATTTTTTTCAAGCATTGCGGTCAATTGTGCCGGAAAACAAATATAAGATTTTACAACAGGTTTTGAGAGTAGATTAAAATTCATTTGATCTGATGCTTCGCCAATATCGAGCAATGTCCCATCCTTATTTATTATGTTGATATTTTCTTCGTGAAGGTTGTATGCATGATTGCTTGTACGATCTTGAAAAACGAGAAATTTAGCCTCGTGTTCCCCGATATTTTCCTGTTTCATCAAGGCCTTTCTGAGTTTGTTTAGCAATTCGTCATCAAAGGGATTTTTCTGTAGTCTGATTTTCAAAAGTCTCCGATTGATCAAGCCAAAAGATAAAGTGCGTAGAACGTAATCAGGATGTTTTTGCCACAGCTTTAAAGAACTATAGATATCGGAGTCATCAAGTGTCATGAATGATTCAAGAACTGAATGATTCATGAAAAATTGTTCTTTTGATATATCTTCTTTCAAAAAGCTCATTAAGCCCGGACTGGCTTCCAAAGATATTTTATCCGAAAATAACTCACGGGCTCTCAGTAAAACGACTGTCAACATATGTTCAGCAGCCAAAACGGTTTTATGAAGATAAACCTGCCAATACATCAGCCTGCGCGAAACCAGAAATTTTTCAATAGAATGTATTGCTTTTTGTTCAATAACAAGCTCATCATTTTTGCATGTCATCATTTTTATAATGCGGCTATAGCCGATAACCCCTTCGCTGACACCACTAAAAAAACTATCTCGCATCAAATAATCCAATCGGTCAACATCCAGCTGGCTGGATACTAACTGATGAAAAAATCTACGGGGATATTTATTTTCGAAAATTTGAATTGCTAAATCTAGTTGTCCCTTCAATTCCTTATTCAGGGCATTCATTACCCATCGGGATATATCCTCGTGAGATATTTCGACAATTGAATGCTCGAGGGCATGGCTGAAAGGTCCATGACCAATATCATGAAGCAAGATCGCAGCCAGAGCTGCCTGCTTTTCTGCATTACTGATCCTTGTTCCCTTTTGTTCTAAAATGTGCAGGGCCTGATCCATCAGATGCATAGCCCCGATGGCATGATGAAAACGGGTATGATGCGCACCCGGATAAACCATGTGGCTTAAACCAAGTTGCTCAATCCGTCTGAGTCGTTGAAAATAGGGGTGCTCAATTAGGGTTATGATTAATTGATCTGGAATAGTAACAAATCCGTAAACAGGGTCGTTGATAATCTTACGAATCTTCATAGAGAGCGGACGATTTCACCAGAGTCCAATAAATTAAGTTTTAATTTAGTGCAAATTTAAAATAAAAATATGAGCCCGATACGCATATTGTGGGTAGATGATGAGATAGACTTGCTTCAAGCACAGGTTATGTTCCTCCAAAATAAAGGCTATTCAGTTGAGCAGGCAACCAATGGCCGCGATGCTATTGAAAAATGCAAAGACGAGGTTTTTGATATCGTATTTCTGGATGAGAATATGCCTGGGCTTTCAGGCTTAGAAACGCTAAGCATTATTAAAGCTGCGCAACCTAATCTTCCTACCGTCATGATTACAAAAAGTGAGGAAGAAAATATTATGGATGAAGCGATTGGAGGTCAGATAAGTGATTATCTGATAAAACCGGTTAAACCACAGCAAATCCTGTCAACTATAAAAAAAATAATTGATAACCAAAGACTGGTTCAGGAAAAAACGGTCATGGCCTATCAGCAGGAATTTCAGAAAATATTCATGGCCATTCAGGAGGAACAAGATTTTAAGGGCTGGTCCGATATTTACAAAAAACTAGTCTATTGGGAATTGAGTCTGGTTCGCTTTGAAACAGGTGAAATGAGCGAAGTATTTGCCATGCAGAAATCGGAGGCCAATCGGGAATTTAACAAATTCGTGATTAGGAATTATGAAGATTGGATACATAACAAGCTTGATGCTCCGGTGATGTCGCATACTTTAATGAAAAAAAGAGTGCTTCCTTTGCTCAGCCCAGAAAAACCTACCTTTTTGTTCTTGATTGATAATCTACGTTTCGACCAATGGCGCATCATTGAACCCATGCTTAGTACCTTATACAGAACGGAACAAGAAGACTTGCTCTACAGTATTTTACCCACCTGCACGCAATACAGCCGTAATGCCATTTTTGCGGGCATGTTGCCGAACGAGATACGGAAGAAGTTTCCGAATTATTGGGTCTTTGATGATGATGATAAAGGGAAAAATTTACACGAAGAGAATCTGTTAACGAATTTGCTGGCAAAGAACAGGATCAATGTTAAAAGCAAGTACCTTAAAATAACGCATTATGATGCCGGTCTTGAATTTGAACATCAGGTGCTCGATTATCTACAGAACGATCTCAATGTTGTAGTGTACAATTTTGTTGATACCATGTCGCATGCACGAACTGAAAAAGGAATTGTGCGTGAATTAGCTAATGATGAAGCAGCATACCGTTCGATTACGCAAAGCTGGTTTAAACATTCACCACTATGGGCAGCTTTAAAAAAACTGGCCGATAAAGACGTGAGAATAATCATTACCACTGACCATGGGACCATTCGGGTGGGTACTCCGTCCAAGGTTGTTGGCGATAAAAATACCAGCACGAATCTTCGCTATAAAACGGGCAAAAATATGAGATATGAACGGAAGGATGTTTTTGAAGTTACTAATCCTGAAGATATTGGCTTGCCACGGCAACACCTTAGTTCGAAGTATATTTTTGCCAAAGAAGACCGCTACTTTGTTTACCAGAATAACTACAACCACTTTGTGAAATATTTTAATGATACTTTCCAGCATGGAGGTATTTCAATGGAAGAAATGCTGATTCCTTTCATAGTTTTGCGACCACGATAAAATGAAGAAAGTATTCAGTGACATTGATTTGGAAAGCCTCGACAAACTGAGTGCCGAATTATTAGGGCTATTTCCCCAAAAGCGGCTTTTTGCATTTCGCGGAAATTTAGGTGCAGGAAAGACAACTTTTATTAAAGCTATTTGCAAAAAATTAGGCCTTAGCGAGCAACTTTCCAGCCCCAGCTATGCAATTGCTAACGTTTATTTTGCAAAAGAAGAAATATATCATGTAGATTTATACAGACTTTCGGGGATGGAAGAAGCCATAGAAGCGGGCATAGAAGAATATATCGATGGAAAGCATTATTGTTTCATTGAATGGCCGGATATAATTATTCCTTTACTGCCGGAGGATACCGTGATGATTAGTATGAGCCTAAACAAAAATCTCAACAGAACCATAGAAATCAGCTGTAATGAGTAAGTCAGAAAGCACAAGAATATCGGAATTCGAAACAAAAATGGGGTATCAGACCTTAGAAAAACGGGCCCGGATTGGGGAAAAATCTTCCAACTTATTTATTGGCATTCCAAAAGATTCAACGCACCTTGAACGCAGAATTCCGTTGACTCCGCCCGGGGTTGCCAATTTTGTAAACAACGGACACCGGGTGATTATTGAACGCGAAGCAGGTCTTGAAGCCTCCTTTTCAGATCATGATTATGCAGAAGCCGGTGCCGAAATTACTGACGATAGAAAGAAAATTTATGAAGCTCAGATTTTACTGAAAGTAGCCCCGCCTGAACCTGAAGAAATACCTCTGCTTAAATTCAACCAGATTGTTATCAGCCCTTTACAACTTCCAACATTAGATGCTGAGGTAATTAAAGGCATGATTAAAAAGAAAGTGACAGCTTTAGCTTTTGAGTATATAAAAGATGCATCCGGTTCCTATCCCGTTGTTCGCTCTATGAGTGAAATAGCCGGCAGTACATCCATATTAATTGCCTCCAATTATCTGAGTAAACAATTCAATGGTAAAGGTATTTTATTGGGTGGTATTAGCGGGGTACCTTCAGCAAAAGTGGTGATTTTAGGGGCAGGCATTGTGGGTGAGTTTGCTGCCCGGGCAGCCTTAGGCCTTGGAGCCAATGTAAAGCTCTTCGATAATAATCAGTATAAGCTGATGCGCGTGCAAAATCATCTTGGAACCCGCTTGTTTACGTCTGTTCTTAATCCTGAAAGTCTTGAAAATGAATTAGCCTCTGCCGATGTTGCTATCGGTGCTGTGCATTCATCATCTGGTAGAACCCCTATGATTGTATCTGAAAATATGGTTGCCAATATGAGAACCGGGTCTGTCATCATTGATGTCAGTATCGATCAGGGGGGCTGCTTTGAAACATCTGAAGTGACTACACACGATCACCCGGTGTTCCGCAAACACGATGTTATTCATTATTGTGTTCCGAATATTCCCTCCAGAGTGCCGAATACTGCTTCTGCATCTATAAATAATATTTTGCAACCAATATTAACAACGATCAGTGATTTTGGCGGATTTGAAAATTATCTGCGAGAGTTTAATCACGCCAGAAACGGTGTTTATCTCTTAAAAGGTTGCCTGACTAATCAGCATATTGGTGAGCGATTTAACCTGAATCATACCAATATCAATCTGTTGATTACTTCCGGTTCCTGATTAAATTTCCACCTGATTTCAGGAAGTGCTTGATTTGTATGTCCTATGGCAATCACTGAAAAACAATCGAAACCTCAGGTAAGAATTTTCCCATCCTTAATGCGCAAGATGCAGTCGGTCATGCCTGCCAATTGCTCGTTGTGAGTGGCAATCAGAAAAGTTTGTTGAAACTGATCCCGCAGAGAGAAAAATAATCGATGAAGATCTTCCGCATTTTTCGAATCAAGATTACCACTTGGCTCATCGGCCAACACCACATCAGGCTGGTTAATCAAAGCTCTGGCAACAGCCACTCTTTGTTGCTCTCCGCCAGACAATTCATTTGGTTTATGCTCTGAACGATCCCTTATATTAAAAAAGTCCAACAACTCTTCAGCTCTTTTTATGGCTTCTTTTCTCGATACTCCGCCAATGAAGGCAGGAATGCAAATATTTTCGACAGCCGTAAATTCTGGCAGTAAATGGTGAAACTGAAAAACAAATCCGATATGCTTGTTTCGAAATCGGGCCAGCGCAGCCGGTTTCAATTGCTCAAGGGCTTGGTCATGAATTAATACCTGCCCCTTGTCGGCATAATCAAGGGTTCCGATAATATGTAATAATGTACTTTTTCCTGCTCCTGATGCGCCCACTAATCCGACAACAGCTGCCTTGGCTATTGAGAGATCGATGCCTTTTAAAACTTCAAGCTTACCGTAAGATTTGTGGATATCTTTTACCCTGATCATATCTGAAATGAATAAGCACAAATGTAAAAAATTATCCGACCTGCTGTGTTTCTGAAATTATCTGAAATTCCTTTCACAATCGCTGGATTCATCTTACCTTAGCAGCCGCTAAAAAATCACAGTATGAACATACACGAATATCAGGGTAAGTCAATATTAAAACAAAATGGGGTCACTATCCAGGAAGGTATAGCTGTCGATACGGTTGAAGATGCACTCAAAGCAGCCCGTCAATTAACAGCGGAAACCGGAACAAAATGGTATGTAGTTAAAGCACAAATTCATGCCGGTGGCCGGGGTAAAGGCGGGGGCGTGAAGTTGGCCAAAAGTATGGAGGAATTACAAAGCATTGCAGGACAAATACTTGGTATGAACCTCGTCACCAAGCAAACCGGGCCACAGGGAAAAAAAGTCAATAAAATATTGATCGCACAGGATGTGTACTATCCGGGTGCCGGTGAACCTGAAGAATACTATATGAGTATTTTGATGGACAGGAGCACGAATAGGAATGTGATTATGTACTCAACAGAAGGGGGGATGGAAATTGAAGAGGTTGCAGATAAATCTCCGGAGTTGATTTTTAAGGAGTACATAAGTCCTAAAGTCGGCCTCATGCCATTTCAAATGCGCAGAATTGCTTTTAATCTGGGTTTGTCAGGCCAGGCTTTCAAAAACATGGTTCGTTTTGTAAGCAGTCTCTACAAAGCGTATCTGAATTGCGATGCCAGTATGCTTGAAATAAATCCTGTACTGAAGACCTCCGATGATAAAATAATAGCCGTAGATGCCAAATTTAATATAGATAATAGCGGATTGTTTCGCCACAAGGATGTTGAAGCCATGCGTGATGTAACAGAAGAAGATCCGGCTGAATTTGAAGCCAGTAAATATAATTTGAATTTCATTCAGCTGGATGGCAATGTAGGTTGCATGGTCAACGGAGCGGGGCTTGCTATGGCTACCATGGATATGATTAAACTGGCGGGAGGTTCGCCAGCCAATTTCCTTGATGTGGGGGGAACCGCCAGTGCCGAAACGGTGGAGGTTGGCTTTCGTCTGATCCTTAAAGAGCCCAATGTAGAGGCTATTTTAGTGAATATCTTTGGTGGTATTGTTCGTTGCGACCGGGTGGCTCAGGGGGTCATCGATGCGTATAAAAATATTGGTGAAATCGAGGTTCCGATTATTGTTCGTTTGCAGGGTACCAACGCTGAAGTAGCTAAAAAAATGATCGATGAATCGGGTCTCAAAGTACAGTCGGCCATTCTATTGCGCGAAGCTGCCGAATTGGTTAGCGAAGCAGTGAACTGACAGACCGGAGGCTATCATTCCATGTATTTCAACTTACACAGTCAATCACCAGAAATTAGAAAGGTGAAACAGATTGTGGACTTGCTCAGGCAGGATAAGTTGATGATTTATCCCACGGATACGATCTATGCCTATGGCTGTTTATTGCAAAGTAAACATGCCATCCAGCAAATGGCACGACTCAAAGGCCTTAATCCCAAAAAAGCACGGTTCACCCTTATTTGCCGCGATATTCAAATGATCTCATCCTTTACGCAGCAATTCGACCGGCAGACTTTTCGAACCCTTAACCGCTATCTTCCGGGGCCTTATACTTTTATTCTTACAGCAAACAAAGCAGTATCGAAATGCCTTGATCAGAAATTGGCCACGATAGGCGTGCGGATTCCTGATCATCCTTTTACCCGTTTACTTAGCCAGGAACTCGATCAGCCGCTGCTGAGTACTTCCTTGCATGCCGAAGATGAGATTATAGATTATCTCACCGACCCGGAAGAGATTTATGATATCCATCATCATGCGGTAGATCTGATTGCAGGCTGTGGCATGGGTGGAAATGTGCCTTCTACCATCATTGACCTTACCGGAGACGAAGCACAACTTATCAGACAGGGATTGGGAAAAGATTGGGAGTAATATCCGCTAGCAGTCGATTTGAAAAAATAGCTAAGCCAGAGCGGATTATCATACTAATCAGCATTCACCCAGCTTAGGACAATAAGGCGATATGAAAGCATCGCGTGCTGCATCCGGGTCAGCATGAACACATTCGGCCGGATCGCAACAAGTATGGCAGGTCCTTTTGATAGATTTAAAATCAAGCAATGCTATTTCGGGACTCAGGAATCCGCTTTTCACCGCTTCTGTGTGCAGCAAATCAGTACTCAGATATTTCTTGTTAGAATCGGATAAAACCGTAACCACTACGGCATCGCCTCCAAGTTTTTCCTGAAGCATCAGCGCCCCCAGATAATTGGCCCCTGAAGAGATGCCAACGCCTAATCCTAAGCGGGAAGCCAATTGCTGAGCCATCAGAATGGCATCGCCATCATCAACCTGAATAATTTCATCCAGAGCATCCAGCTTAACGATAGGCGGAATAAACTCATCAGAGATGCCCTGTATCCGGTGCTTACCTACCCGATGACCGGTGCTCAGGGTAGGAGAGTTGGCTGGTTCGAGCGGACAAATACGAATATTGGCCGATTGTTGTTTTAAATATTTACCTACGCCCATCACCGTTCCACCGGTACCTACCCCGGCAATAAAAGCGTCCGGTCTCAAACCCCTCGAATCGAGTTGCCACCAGATTTCAGGGCCGGTATTCAAATAATGGGCGGCTACATTATCAGCATTAGAAAACTGCCTGGGTAGAAATGTACGTTCTGACAATGCTGCCATTTCCTCGGCCATTGCGATGCTGCCAACAAAACCTCCTTCTTCATGTGACACAAGGTGTATATCAGCACCATAGCTTTTAATCAGTTGAATGCGCTCGAGACTCATCCAATCGGGTATAAAGATACTTACAGGATGCCCCAAAGCCCTGCCAATGGCGGCAAAAGAAATTCCGGTATTGCCGCTGGTCGCTTCAATAATCCGGTCGCCCGCTTTCAAATCCCCGCGATTATAAGCTGCTAGCAGCACATGAAAAGCCATCCGGTCTTTGATGCTTTCCGTCATGTTCAGATTTTCTGCCTTGGCATAAATGGTTCTTATATTTCCTTTGTATTTCGCCCGGATAGCCAGCAGAGGTGTATTACCTATCAGGCTGGAGATAGCTAAAATGTTAGAGTGAGTTTGACCGGTTTTAAGCACGGGGTAAGATTAAAAAATAATGTATTGAATTAATTATTTGGATATCCACAAATGCGTTCATATTTAAAACTTCATACAAGGTTCAAGATTTGGAATGCCTCGCGTGAAAAAGCCATCGGGAAAACCCGGAAAGTTCATGTCTTTCATTTTTGATTTTACGAATGATTGTATTTCACCAGCTCCGCCTATTTCATCTTTTTGTAATGGTATGTCGCCACGCTGGCAATTTTTGTACGCATTCATTGGCTTTGACCTTTGTTATCCGATATCTGCAAAGATACGGTACCAGACATCAGAATAAGGTCAACAATGATGTATAAAAAGAAGTAGTATATATCTCAATTCCTAGAGACAACTCTTGTGCCGGCAATCAAATCGTGGAGCGCCATTTTTTCAGTATTTAGCAGCATCAGCCAGCCCCCGATGGCAAGCAGAAAATAAGCTGCTGTTCGCAAAAGGGCTTGCCAGTACTTGATTTTATTTCCTTTCTTATCTATAATCTTTACACCAAGTAAAAACTTACCAATAGAGCTGGAAAAAATAGCCCAGAAAAGGAAAAAGTAAATGGCAGGAATCAATAGCTGTTCGTTGTTCATATTGACATGGAAACCGGAATCTGAGCTACTGACTACCTGATCTCCCCAAATGAGCCAGGCTATGCCGGTTGTAATGGCTAAATCAATAAGAAAAGCCGGGAGTCTTCTTTTGAAGGAGGCATATTGAAAAGCGTTTTCTTCACCTGGCTTTGTACTTTGTTGTGTTTCCATCGTTTTGTTTTATTAGCGTACTAAATTAACAAAAATTAGAAATCTTTGTCTGCCATATTGGCATAGCTTGCTTTTTCTACGTAATTTTGCCTTACACACATTTTGCCCGTAATGAATAAAATTGAAACCGTGAAATTTTCAGATAAAGTGATAGAGGAGAGCCGGCAGGGAGAAGTGTTCAAGCCATTGCACCAAAGAAAAATCGAAACCAAACGAACATTCTATATAGAAAGCTACGGATGCCAGATGAACTTTTCAGATAGTGAAATTGTGGCTTCTATTTTAAATCAGGCAGGCTATTCCGTTGGTTCAGACTATCATACGGCCGATTTGATTTTAGTAAATACCTGTTCTATCCGCGATAATGCAGAACAAAGAATCAGAAATCGACTGAAACAGTTTAACGATGTAAAAAAGAGCAATCCTGGTCTTCTGGTCGGTGTGCTTGGTTGCATGGCCGAACGGCTGAAACATCAATTGCTTGAAGAAGAAAAGATGGTGGATTTGGTGCTGGGTCCGGATGCATATCGTTCTTTGCCGGATTTGGTTGAGCAGGCTGAATCGGGGCAAAAAGGAGTGAATGTTCTTTTATCCCGCGAAGAAACCTATGCCGATATCAATCCGGTACGCCTTGAAAGCAATGGCGTTTCTGCTTTCATCAGCATCATGCGTGGTTGTAATAATATGTGCTCATTTTGTGTGGTTCCTTTCACCAGAGGGCGGGAACGCAGCCGTGATCCGAGAAGCATCCTTGCGGAAGCGAAAAGGCTTTTTGATAATGGCTACCGCGAGATAACCTTGCTGGGGCAGAATGTTGATTCGTATTCCTGGACTCATGAAACAAACCATGAGACAGTACATTTTGCCGGGCTATTAGAAAAGGTAGCACAGATTGATCCTACACTCAGAGTGCGCTTTTCTACCTCACACCCGAAGGACATGTCAGACGAAGTATTACATGCCATGGCATCATATAATAATATTTGCAAGTATATCCATCTGCCCATACAAAGTGGCAGTTCACGTTTGCTTGAAAAAATGAATCGCACCTACGACCGTGCATGGTATATGAAGCGTATTGAAGCCATCAGGCGTATCGTACCTGTAGCGGCTATAAGCACTGATATCATTGCCGGTTTTTGTTCCGAAACAGAAGCCGATCATCAGGAAACTTTGAGTGCCATGAATGCGGTGAAGTACGAAATGGCCTATATGTTCTTTTATTCGGAAAGACCCGGAACACGAGCTGAGAAAAAGTTTGAAGATGATGTTCCCTTAGAGCTGAAAAAACAACGATTGGCCGAAATAATACGCTTGCAGCAACAACATGCTTTCGACAGCAATAAAGCAGATATCGGTAAAACTTTTGAGGTATTGGTTGAAGGAGCATCACGAAAATCAGATCAGGATTATGCCGGCAGAAACAGTCAGAATAAAATGATTGTGTTCCCGAAAAAGAATAGCCGTCCGGGCGATTATGTGCAAGTCAAAATACACACTTGCACGGCTGCTACATTAATTGGAGAAATTATAGTATAAGCGTATGGATATTCAATCAATCAAACAACGGTTTTCTATTATTGGCAATACACCCGGGATCAATTATGCCATCAGCGTGGCACAGCGGGTGGCACCAACCAATCTGACTGTTTTGATTAATGGTGAAAGTGGGGTAGGGAAAGAAATTTTTTCCGATATCATTCATTCTTTGAGCGCACGGAAACACAATTCATTTATTGCTGTGAATTGTGGAGCTATACCTGAAGGAACAATTGATTCTGAATTATTCGGCCATGAGAAAGGTTCCTTTACGGGGGCGCATGAATCGAGGAAAGGATATTTTGAGACCGTTAACGGAGGCACTATTTTCCTTGATGAAGTAGGCGAATTGCCTGTTGGAACACAAGCTCGTTTGCTGCGTGTGCTCGAAGCAGGAGAGTTTATCCGGGTAGGATCGAGCAAAGTCCAGAAAACGGATGTGCGGGTAGTGGCTGCCACTAATGTCAATTTGCTTGGTCTGGTTCATTCAGGAAAATTTCGGGAAGACCTGTACTACCGGCTCAATACAGTACCTATTAAAATTCCTGCTTTGCGCGAAAGGAAAGAAGATATTTATTTGCTTTTCAGAAAATTCAGTTCAGATTTTGCCTCGAAATACCAGACAACGCCTATCCGGCTTGACGAAGAAGCACAGCGTGTATTAGTCAGTTACTCCTGGCCAGGAAATATCAGAGAGCTAAAAAATTTAACCGAGCAATTAAGCGTATTAACTGAAGATAAAATTGTGGGTGCAGCGGATCTTGAACGATATATCCCGAATCGGCAACAATCAAACCTTCCCATGCTGTCGGGTTTAGATAAATCACCGGGTTCAGAGATGAATGAAAGAGAATTGATGTACCGGGTTTTATTTGATATGAAAAAGGATATTAACGAGTTGAAATCTTTCATGTTGCACTTTAAGGGAGAGGAGATGCCCCTCTCTGACCAGCCGGATAAAGGCGAAGCGTATCAAGATATTAAACCCTACAATCCCGAGATAAAAGAATATCCCGAAAATCAGCTAATCATTAACGATGATGAAACCTATACCGAGCATGTTGAAGAATCTTTGTTGATTGCCGATAAAGAAAAAGAGCTTATCATAAAAGCCCTGGCGAAACACAAAGGGAAAAGGAAATATGCAGCATCGGATTTAGGTATTTCAGAAAGGACACTGTACCGGAAAATTAAAGACTACCAAATTGGTGAATAGACTATTTAGATTTATCGCAATTGTAATCATGTTGCCATTATTCATGGCCAGTGCCTGTTATAGTTTTAAAGATGCAGCCATCGATCCGAATATTAAAACCTTTACGGTTGATTATTTTGATAATAAAGCGGCTGAAATCAATCCAAAACTTAGTCAGGCTTTCACCGAAAGGTTGAAGGATGAAATATTAACGCAGAGCAATCTCGATGAAACAGCCCAGAAACCGGATGTTGAATTCGCTGGGTTTATCTCTAAATATACCGTCAATCCCATTGCTCCGCAGGCCGGTGAGACCTCCTCCATGAGCCGGCTGACGATTGCTGTTAACGTGGATTATACCAACCATGTGAACGAAAAAGGCTCATGGCAAAGCACCTTCAGCCGCTATGCCGATTTTGATGCAACACAAACACTGACCGCTGTTGAAGATCAACTTATCGAGGAGATTAATAATCAACTGGTGGATGACATTTTCAGAAAAGCTTTCGTAAATTGGTGATTTCTAAATCTTCCGCTTTGATCGACCCTGAACAATGTATTGACCTGATGCAAAACCCTGTAAAACTGGCAACAATTGATGCCGGAGAACTCAGTCAGTTGGTTGATAGCTATCCGTACTTTGAACTGGGACATATCTTGTTAGCCCGTAAATTTAAACAAGAAAATAATAGCCAATATCAGCGGCAGTTAGAAAAATCAGCTGCCTTCACCGCTGATCGGATTTGGTTGAATGATTGGTTTAATCAACAGATGCAAAAGCCTGACAAGCAGATTGATACAATAGAATCTGAAACCCTCATTATTCCTATTAAGAAAGAAGCAGAGGATATAGTCACTGAAAAAACGGGTTTGAGTGGAAATCATGATTTCCTGGGATGGCTTCGTACTTTATCCGGTGATGTCGATGAATCGGAACCACTCATCGATCCGGCTCTGAGCAATGAAGCTATATTGCTCGGGCAGGTTGAAATGGATAAAGAATTAGATACAACGCGTGAATACAAAATTAATTTGACCCCTGAAGAAGAGGCCGGAGTAGAAGTAATGGTGACAAAAAGTTCGGAGCTTTTAAACTCAATGGTTTCTGAAACGCTGGCAGAAATTTTTATCAATCAGGGTAATAGGTCAAGAGCTATAGAGATTTATCAGCAATTGAGCTTGAATTATCCCGAAAAAAGTGATTACTTTGCATCCCGAATTCAAAAACTAAAAGAAACAGAATAATGTTAAGCTTTATTATTGTAATAATATCTATCATAAGCGTATTGCTGGTTATGGTTGTCTTGGTTCAAAATCCTAAAGGTGGCGGACTGGGAGCCTCTTTCGGAGGTATGTCAAATTCATTCATGGGCGTGCAGCGCACAACTGACATACTGGAAAAAGCAACCTGGACACTGGCTATTCTATTGTTAGTTTTTTCCCTCATCACTAAAGTGTTTGCCGGTGGTCAGCAGGTTGTTGTAAATCCGGAGAATTCGGAAATTGAAGGTATGACAAATCCGGGTGTTCAGGATCAGGGTGGCAATACGGAAGCCCCTTTCAATAATCAGCAGTAAACCCCCGGTATCTACTATCTATTATTAAGTGGGTAGCAAGTATTCGTAAAGATGCTGTCAGCATTTGATCATTATTTTTTTGCCATTATTTCAGCCTAAGGAAAATATCCGTTATAAATCCTGCAATTCTGACAATATTTTCGGCTTGGCATAACAAATGATAAGGGGAACATCATCAAACAAAATTTTATTAATCACAATAAAAAATTCATTGAAAAATGGCAAATGTAAAAATCAAACCGCTTGCAGATCGGGTGTTGGTGCAACCAGCAGCCGCTGAAGAAAAAACATCGTCAGGCATCATCATTCCCGATACAGCCAAAGAGAAACCTCAGAAAGGTAGCGTGATAGCCGTTGGCCCTGGTAAAAAAGATGAACCAACCACGGTGAAAAAGGGTGACCAGGTTTTATACGGAAAATATTCAGGCACCGAAATTACTATTGAAGGAAGCGATTACCTGATTATGCGTGAATCTGACATTCTGGCAATAGTCTAAGTTCCTTCATTCAATCTCATTTATTAATCCTTAAAAAAAATAAAAATGTCAAAAAATATTAGTTATAACACAGATGCCAGAGACCAGCTCAAAGCAGGTGTGGATGCCCTGGCCAATGCGGTTAAAGTCACCTTAGGACCTAAAGGCCGGAATGTAGTGATTGACAAAAAATTCGGAGCACCGGTAGTTACCAAAGATGGTGTTACTGTCGCCAAAGAAATTCAACTCGAAGACCCATTGGAAAACATGGGAGCCCAATTAATTAAAGAAGTAGCTTCTAAAACATCGGATGTTACCGGTGACGGTACTACGACAGCAACTGTTTTGGCTCAATCAATTGTTTCTGCCGGAATGAAAAGTGTTGCAGCGGGTGCCAACCCAATGGACCTGAAAAGGGGCATTGATAAAGCAGTAGCGTCCGTAATCAAGGAGCTGGGACGTATTTCTGAAATAGTTGGAAACGATCAGGAAAAAATCAAACAAATTGGTTCAATATCCGCCAACAACGACAATGAAATCGGTGCTCTGCTAGCCGATGCCATGCAGAAAGTGGGTAAAGAAGGTGTGATTACCGTAGAAGAATCGAAGAGCACGGATACTTATGTAGATATTGTAGAAGGTATGCAATTCGACCGTGGATATTTGTCTCCTTATTTTGTGACAGATTCCGAGAATATGACAGCCGAAGTAGATAGTCCGTATATACTGATTTATGACAAGAAAATTTCGGCCATGAAGGATTTGCTTCCTGTGCTTGAAAAAGTAGCTCAAACCAGTGCTCCTTTACTAATTATTGCCGAAGACCTTGAAGGAGAAGCACTGGCAACTCTTGTTGTGAATAAAATTCGTGGAACAATCAAAGTGGCTGCTGTGAAAGCCCCCGGATTCGGAGACCGCAGAAAAGCCATGCTCGAAGATGTCGCTATTCTTACAGGTGCCACCGTTATTTCTGAAGAACGTGGTTTCAAATTAGAAAATACGGAGTTAAGCTTCTTAGGAAGAGCCGATAAAGTGAGCATTGATAAAGACAATACAACCATTGTGAATGGTGCCGGCAAGAAAGACGACATCACAGCACGAATCAATCAGATAAAAGCTCAGATAGAAAAAACCACGAGCGATTACGACCGTGAAAAATTGCAGGAACGCCTCGCCAAATTATCAGGCGGTGTAGCAGTGATGTATGTAGGTGCAGCCACCGAGATTGAAATGAAGGAAAAGAAAGATCGTGTGGATGATGCTTTGCATGCAACCCGCGCAGCTATTGAAGAAGGTATTGTACCAGGTGGAGGAGTAGCTTGTATCCGCACTATCAAAGTGCTGGATAAAGTGAAAGCGGTGAATGAGGACGAAAAAACAGGCGTTGCCATCGTTCGCAGGGCACTCGAAGAGCCTTTGCGTCAGATAGTTGAAAATGCCGGTATCGAAGCTTCCATTGTTGTGTACAACGTGCTAAACGGGAAAGATGATTATGGTTTCAATGCCCGCACGGAGGCCTATGAAAACCTGAAAAAATCAGGCGTTATCGATCCAACTAAAGTTACCCGGGTAGCATTGGAAAATGCCGCATCTATTGCCAGCATGATCCTGATTACCGAATGTGTGATAGCAGATAATCCTGAAGAAGAGAAAATGCCACCTATGCCGGCAGGCGGAGGAATGGGCGGCATGATGTAATGCAGCAAATTCAAATAGATTTTAACAAGGCTCTGTCATCTGGCAGGGCCTTTTTTGTCAGAAGCTACCATTTAG
>CAYPSW010000008.1:6303-44448 GCA_964413685.1 uncultured Chitinophagales bacterium | reverse complement strand
TTTAACAAGGCTCTGTCATCTGGCAGGGCCTTTTTTGTCAGAAGCTACCATTTAGTATATCAGCTTGTATACAAGCACACGTAACTAGCACAATACAAGCCTGCATAGCAGTTTCCATCCGGCCGGCTATCATCTGATGGCAGAGCATACATACCTGTGTGATAACAGGCAATGACATGTTTTGCGAAACATTATCCTACTCATTTTGTGCATTGACCAAATGGTTTTTAGCCTTGATTGCTAATGTGTATGGATGCGAAGGGCAGGGCTTTATTCTCCATTTATTTTAACTCTGAATAATGGGTTTTAAAATATCAGGGCTTTTTACCGTAAACAAATGCATCCGTTCTGCAATTTCCGATTGGCGCATTTTGAGCCAGGTGTTCAAAATAATCCCGCCAGCCTTTTTTTCATCTTTACTTTCAATAGGTTTAATTTGTGCTGTTACCATTTTCAGCGGTTCAACGGAGAAAGCATCTTTAACACTTTGAAGCTCTGTTTTTTCGCCCTTCTTTTTTTTTCGGAAAGCACCAAAAGTCGTTGAGCGGCTGTGCTACACGATTCGTTGCCTCCAAGCAAATAAGTATATCTTTAGGGTTTGGTTTCGCCTTTAATAAATTCACCTGTTTCCAAATCAACATCCGACCATTTAGCGATAAAAGAAAAACGATAATCGGTTTGATTTTTTGAATAGAAAAACACCAAAGCACCGTGCGTAATATTTTGGTCGATATGTTTGGCCGCAATATCTCTTAATCCCTTACGATTTTGGTCAATGCGAATACTGTCGTCAACTTCCACTTCGAAAATGGCAAGCGATTTATTGTCATCCAGTTTTATGGCTCCAATTTGTTTTCCCGATTTTACTTTATCTTCTTCAGAAAAAGGATTTGAGGGTGTTGAGAAATAATCAATTTTACCAAATAGCAAATTCAAAATAGATTTCCAATTATTTCTTTTTCTTCACAAATAATTCAGATACTAATTTTTAGCCTGGCTGCGTTCGAGTTATGTACAACCCATAATTCTGTAGCATGCACCTATATCTGATGTCCCTCCTGTTTCTGCTTTTGCCGTTATGCTTCACGGCTCGTCCGGCTGAGGCCAACTGGAAACGTGCACAGATTTTATCGATGGCTAAGCAGTATTGTCCGGCCGCTTATCAATTGCTGACTGCAGAACCGGGCTATGCAATTGAACAGTTCAGCCATGCCCGAAAAAAGCAAAATTTGGCCAATGACTTCGCTACGGTGGTGCACGAAACCTGTCACCGCAGAAACTATATGATCGGTGTGCGTGAAAAGGAAGAAGGGTATTATATCGCTCCGGGGGTAGAAATCGGGGTGAAAAAAGGCGGGGTTTACAACTCACATGTATTAAATGATTTTGTAGCCGATAGCCTTCAGCAACTGATTTTCCGCTATCCAACATATATCGGGATGAAAAGTAATTATCTCGGTTCGCAGCTGAATGGCATCTATGGCCTGATGAATGAATATTCCGCTTATTATCAGGGGACACTTGCTTCCTTCCATTTGTATGGATATTATTTGAATGAAGTGGCTCTTGGGTATGAAGATGCTGAAAGCTGGCTGAATTACATCAGCAATGTGGCGGGCAATATTACGGCCTATTATGAGTTCAAATTATTCATCTCCTGGTATCTGCAATATGCCCGGTTACATCATCCTGATGTGTATCAGGATTGTATGGAGAATAGCAATCTGCGCATTGCATACACCCTCATCGAGCGTCAGTATAAGCAGCTGATTTTCCAGTATTACAATATGCGCCAGCGACTCATCAAAAAGCTCGAAGCGGGTGGACACAGTATCTCTTTTGTTGATGAGCCTGAGATGGGAATAGTACTGGAGGCATTTGACAGCCATGGTAATATGCAGGGGGTAGGCATTCATGAAGAGGACATGCAAATGATACGCAGCTTATTGAAACAGCCGGAACATCAGGTGCTTGAAGCTTTCAGTATGCCCACAGTAAGTATAAAAAACTACCGGTCTTTTTTGGAGGACTAAAAAAAGGGATCACCCCATCGGGCAATCCCTTACTATGCTAATGAGAGCAAAATTAAATTAGTTGGAAACGAGCCTGAAAAAAGCGTAGATATTTCGGCTCATAAATCATTTTCATTCCTTGTATATTGTCCCGATAAGAATATACATTCCCGATTGATTCTGCAATCACATCCATGTGCGCCTGTGTATACACTCTTCTTGGAATAGTAACCCGTACCAATTCAAGTTTGGGGAAATTATGTTGGCCTGTTTCTTTGTTTCTTCCTGCCGAGACAATGCCTCTTTCCATAGTTCTTACTCCGGCATCAAGATATATTTCAGCTGCCAGCCGCTGGGCAGGAAATTCGTTTTGCGGGATCTGAGGCAGAAATTTTTTAGCATCAATGAAAATACCATGTCCGCCAATTGGTTTCACAATGGGAACACCATATCGAATCAATTGTTCGCCAAGATATTGAACCTGCCCGATTCGAGCGTGCATGTGCTCGTCTGACACCGATTCTGCAATGCCGATAGCAAGTGCTTCCATATCGCGTCCGGCCATACCTCCGTAGGTGTGCAATCCTTCGTAAACCACCACCATATTTCTGGCTTCGTCAAAAATCTCATCATCATTAATAGCCAGGAAACCACCAATATTCACCATGGCATCTTTCTTCGAACTCATGGTAGCTCCATCTGTAAGCGAGCAGATTTCATACACTATTTCTGCTACCGATTTATCGGCATATCCTGCTTCGCGTTGTTTGATAAACCAGGCATTTTCAGCTACCCGGGTCATGTCGTGAATTATTTTGAGGCCATGTTCATCGCAATAGCTGCGTACTGTTTTCAGGTTTTCGAGCGAAATAGGCTGACCTCCGGCCATATTCACTGATGTGGCCATCGCTATGTAGGAAATCCGGTCCGCACCATACTCTTTCACCAGCGAATCCAGTTTGCTAATATCAATATTTCCTTTAAAGGGATATTCGCTTTCAGCATCATGTGCTTCATCAATAATGACATCTTTGAAAACCCCTCCGGCCAATTCCTGATGCAATTTAGTGGTAGTGAAATACATATTACCCGGTATGATGTCTCCCGGTTTTATCAAAATCTGGCTGATAATATGCTCTGCCCCACGACCCTGATGGGTTGGTACTACATGTTTATAACTATAGTATTTTCTGATTGCATCCTCAAGATGGAAAAAATTCCGGCTGCCGGCATAGGCTTCATCGCCCATCATCATACCAGCCCATTGCCGGTCGCTCATGGCAGAGGTGCCACTGTCGGTCAATAAGTCGATATATACATCTTTTGATTTTAGTAAAAAGGTATTATACCCCGCTTGCTGGAGGAATTTCTCGCGGTCTTCGCATTCATTCATGTCCAGCAACTCGACCATCTTAATTTTGTATGGTTCGGCCCATGAATGTTTTCTAAATGATGTTGCCATTTTTGTTTAATTTTCGGCAAAGGAAGCAAGTAATTTGAGTATAGGCTATGACGTGTATTATGTGCTGTTAAATAGTATTGTTGTATCTTTAGGCGCTTTCCGTTCCATAATTTCCATTCCCGATTTTGTAATTATCTATTAATATTGATTTAAGATATAGTGCCTATTTTTGTGCATAGATTCAATGAGTAAAAAACGAAAAAAGAATAAGCCGCCACCTCAGCAATTAATTTTGAGGTATTTGAAATCCCATCGGGGAAAAGTCATAGGATTTCCCAAAATTGTTAATGAATTTTCTAGGCAATATTCTGCAGATATAATACAAAGCGTTTTAAACGAATTGCTTGAACGGGGGCATATTGTCCAAAGCAGCCGGGGGAAATATGCTTTCGGTATGCGGAAATTGAAAACAAGTGGCCGGGAGGTTGAAGGGATACTGGATATGATCTCCTCCGGAAATGCCTATGTAATTTCTGATGCTTTCCCGCAAGATATTTTTATCCGGGAGTCGAAAGTGAATCGAGCCTTCGATGGCGACAGGGTAAAAGTGGCTATTTATTCTTCGAGAGGGAAAAAGCGACCAGAGGGAGAAATTATAGACGTGCTGGAACGAAGCCGTGAAGAATTTGTGGGCACACTTCAGTTGTACAAACAGCATGCTTTTGTGGTTCCTGATTACCAACGCACCAATTGCGATTTCTTTGTGCCTGATGCAGCTAAAATGGGATTGAAGGATGGAGACCGGGTGATTGTAAAAATTAAAAAATGGAAAGAAAATGAAAAGAATCCTGAAGGGGAGATAATTGAAAAATTGGGTGTTGTTGGCGATAACGACACGGAGATGAAAGCTATTTTGGTTCAACATGGATTTCCGATTCATTTCTCTGATGAAGTGCTGAATGAAGCCGCTGCTGCTACGCAAAATATGCCGGCAGCCGAATTCGCCAAAAGAAGAGATTTTAGAGATATCCTCACGTTCACCATCGATCCGGAAGATGCCAAAGATTTTGACGATGCCATTTCATTCCGTAGGCTAGGCTCTGATCGCTATGAAGTCGGTATCCACATTGCTGATGTGTCGTGGTTTGTGAGACCCGGCACAGCCCTCGATAAAGAAGCTTTCAAGCGGGGTACTTCTGTTTATCTGGTTGATAGGGTATTGCCTATGCTACCCGAAACCTTATCGAATCAAACCTGTTCGTTAAGACCAGGGGAAGAAAAGTTTTGTTTCTCGGCCGTGTTCGAACTTACTGGCACAGGAAAAATGCTGAAGCAATGGTTCGGAAGAACGGTGATTAAATCGGACAAAAGATTTTCTTATGAGGCTGCTCAGAAACTCATCGAGACGGGCAAAGGGCCATTGGCCGCTGAGATGAAAATCCTGAATGAGATAGCCGGAAAACTTCGGGAAGAAAAGTATAAAAAAGGAGCTATCAGCTTCGAAACTGCCGAAGTACAGTTTATTGTAGATTTGGATGGTGTGCCACTCGGTGTAAAAATTAAAGAACGCAAAGAGGCTCATTTGCTGATTGAAGATTTCATGTTACTGGCTAACAAAATGGTGGCAAGCTATATTGCAAAAATGCGGGAAGGAAAAGGGCAGGCATTAGCATTTGTATATCGGGTTCACGATGAACCGGATCCGGAACGGCTAGCCGATTTCGTTTCCTTCGCACGGAGTTTCGGTTATGATATTCAGATTGATACACCCAAACAAATACCTGCTGCTCTGAATAAATTAATGGAATCCGTAAAAGGGAAACCGGAGCAAAATGCATTAGAGCAATTAGCTATTCGCTCGATGGCAAAAGCAGTTTATACCACACATAATATCGGTCATTTTGGACTTGGTTTTCCTTATTATACTCATTTCACTTCACCTATCAGACGCTATCCCGATGTGATGGTGCACAGGCTATTGCAACAGTATCTTGATGCAGATTATACAAGTCATGAAGCAGCCATAGAAAAACAATGCGTGCGCTGCTCAGCCCGTGAGCGCAAAGCCATGCAGGCAGAGCGCGAGTCGATTAAACTAAAACAGGTTGAATTTATTCAAAATTATATTGGGGAAATCTTTGAAGGAATCATTACAGGAGTAGTCCATTTTGGTTTGTTTGTAGAGATTGTTGAGAATAAATGTGAGGGGCTGGTTCCTATGGAAAGTCTGAATTGGGATGATTTTGTTTATGAAATGAATGGTAACCGAATAATGGGTACAGACAGCGGACAAATGTATCGCCTGGGCGATTTAGTAAAGGTGAAGGTTGTGGATGCTAATCCTGAAAAAAGAAGAATTGATTTTGAGTTAATCCCGGATTGATCAACAAAAGCATGAAGGATTATAATTTTTATAAGGGCATCATTGATAAAGCGCTTGACGGATTACCGTTTGGCTCGCCCAAATCTTTATATGAACCGATAATATACACCTTACAATTACCGGCAAAACGGCTTCGACCTGTATTGACCCTGATTAGTGCTGAGATGGCGGGAGGAGATATAAAGGAAACGATACCGGCTGCTCTTTCCATTGAACTATTTCACAATTTCACCCTGCTCCATGATGATATCATGGACGAGGCTCCGCTCAGACGCGGTGAGCCTTCTGTCTTTTATAAATTTGGCCGCGATACTGCCATCCTTTCTGGCGATGCCTTGATGATCATGGCGTATCAACAGCTTGCCTATACCAGCCCTGATGTACAAAGTAAATTATTCAAGGTATTGAATCAAACGGCTCTGGGGGTTTGCGAAGGACAACAGCTTGATATAGAAGGTGAAATAAATAGACAAGTCAGCCTGACCGATTATCAACGAATAATTGAGTACAAAACCGCCCTTCTGATTGGAGCAGCTATGCAAATGGGGGCTTTATCTGCAGGGGCTGATGATGAAAAGGCAAGAGCTTATTTTGAGATAGGCCGGCATATGGGGCTTGCATTTCAAATACAGGATGACTTATTTGATACCTTTGGAAATATGGCTGATTTTGGCAAAAAACTGGGGGGTGATATTGTTCAGAATAAACTCACATTTTTATTATCGAGTGCTCTAGAAAAGGCAGGGGAGAAAGAGTATAATCTTATTATTGAATTGCTCCGGGACGAAGAGATAGATTCAGCTAAAAAGATAAAGGAGATTAAAAGCATATATAATAAATTAAAAGTTAGTGAATCAGCTGTACAAGCGATTACACAACATTATGAACAGGCCCTATTGGCCATTGAAAGTCTTTCTCTGAATAATAAACAAACGAAACCTGTACGAGAAATCCTGGACAGGCTGATCAGTCGAAGCCAATAAAAAAAGCTCATCGGGATAGGATGAGCTTGTACAATTTGTTTGTTTAATTGCTTACATGTTTTTCAACTCATTGATTAACTTCTCTAATGAGGCTTTTGCATCCCCGAAAAACATACCTGTATTACTATTGAAAAACAATCTGTTCTCAATGCCTGCATAACCGGGGTTCATGCTTCTTTTGAACACAACCACTTGCTTAGCCTTTTCTGCATCAATAATAGGCATCCCGAATATCGGACTGGCAGGATCATCTTTAGCAGCGGGATTTACCACATCGTTGGCGCCAATCACGAGAACGACATCTGTATTTCCCAACATCGGATTTGCATCATCTGCTTCAATGAGTTTATCATAAGGAACATCAGCTTCAGCCAGCAATACGTTCATATGTCCTGGCATACGGCCGGCCACAGGATGAATACCATATAGTACGTTCACGCCCCGATCGGTCAATATTTTTTCAAATTCATGACAAGTATGTTGGGCCTGAGCAACGGCTAATCCATATCCGGGTATTATCATTACCTGATTGGCATAGGCACACATAATGGCAACATCAGAAGCATTGGTTTCGCGATAGCTTCCACCGCTTTCTCTTTCTTTCCCGTCAGCTCCTTTTCCGGGTCCGCCAAAGGACCCAATGATAACATTCAGCAAAGACCTGTTCATAGCTTTGCACATCAAAATGGTCAGGATGGTTCCGGCAGATCCGACCAGGATTCCGCCTGTGAGCATGGCCATATTATTATAAAGGAATCCGCCCATGGCAGCCGCCAGTCCGGTAAAGGAGTTCAGCAAGGAAATAACAACCGGCATATCGGCACCACCAATTGGCAATACGAAGAAAACTCCATACACCAATGAGAGCCCGAAGAGCAAGTAAAACAAGTTCATGTTCGGGCCATCTTGCAGCATGATAAAAGCACCGAGTCCAAGAATAATCACCAACATAATCAGATTGATAGTATGCTGGAAAGGCAATGCTTTATCTTTTATTTTTCCTTCCAGCTTTGCATACGCTATCATGGATCCCGCAAATGATACCGAACCGATAAATACGCCAAGTACCATCACAAGCACATGACCATTAAGTACGTTGCCAGCGGGGCTGTGTAAAGCCAGTTTATTGAATTCAATAAGGCCAATTAATGCTGCTGTGGCACCTCCCATTCCGTTGAAGAAGGAAACCATTTGTGGCATAGCGGTCATTTTCACAATTCGGGAAATCCATGCTCCGCTAATCGTACCTATGATAAGCGCTCCAAGAATCCAACCGATGTTTTTAATATGGGCACCGGATTCGGGGTCCCTGTGAAATAGAATAGTGGCGAGAATGGCTACACCCATTCCGAAAGCGGCAATTAAGTTACCCTTACGGGCAGTCTTGGGATTACTCAGCATTTTCAGGCCAAGGATGAAAGTTACTGAAGCAACTACATATGACAACTCTAAAATGCCAATCTGAGATAATAAATTCATCGCGATATTTATTTTTTATCTTTCTTTTTAAACATTTCCAACATCCTGTCTGTGACGACAAATCCACCCACAACATTCAGGGTTCCGAGTAGAACAGCAACAAAACCCAAAGCCATGGCCAGGGTATTGCTAGTGTCTGAATGTCCCATCACAATGATGGCTCCAATAATAACGACTCCATGAATGGCATTGGCCCCCGACATTAAAGGGGTATGCAATATGGCAGGGACATTTGAAATTACTTCTATTCCAAGAAAAATGGAAAGGATGATCAAATAGATAAAATCCCGGTTATCGATAAAGAATTGAAAAAAGTTATCCATAATAATCGATTTTAGTTTGCAATCATTGATTTTAAGCGCTCGTTATAAATTTCTTTATTGTGGGTTACGCAGGTTCCGGCAACAATATCATCTTCAAAATTCAGATCTAACTGACCTTCCTTAATAATGAGTTTTACAAAATTGATGACATTTTTAGTGAACATCTTGCTGGCATCTGCCGGCATATCTGAAGGCAAATTGCTATAGCCATAAATTTTTACTCTGTTCACATCCACTATTTGTTCATCTTTTGTAAGGGCGCAATTACCACCGGTGCTTGCTGCGAGATCGATGATTATAGAACCGGCTTTCATACTTTTAACGGTATCTTCTGTAATTAAAACAGGCGCCTTCCGACCTGGGATTTGAGCGGTGCAGATAACAACATCTGATTTGATCACATGGTTTTGAATAACCTGTGCCTGCTTCTTTTTAAATTCTTCTGTTTGTTCTACGGCATACCCACCGGCCGATTTATCATCGATAGCTCCTTCCACTTCCACGAATTTAGCCCCGAGGCTCTCCACTTCTTCCTTAACGGCAGCCCTTACATCAAAAGCCTCAACCACAGCCCCTAATTTGCGGGCAGTAGCAATAGCCTGTAATCCGGCAACTCCGGCACCCAAAATCAGCACTTTAGCCGGAATAATTGTTCCGGCAGCAGTCATGAACATAGGGAAGAATTTGGGAAGATTACCGGCAGCCATCAATACCGCCTTATAACCTGAAACAGTAGCTTGCGAGGACAATATATCCATGGATTGAGCTCGTGTTGTCCGGGGCACAATATCCATACTAAAGATCGTATATCCGGCATCGCGCCAGGCTTTCACATCCCCGGCATTGCCGAGTGGTTGAAATACAGCCAGCATGGCGGCATCAGGTTTCACTGTTTTTAACTCCTTGTCATTGGGTTTCTGTATGCCAATGATAAGGTCAGCTTTAGCCAATATATCGGCTCTGCCGGCCATTGTAGCACCTGTGGCTTCGTAATCAGCATTTGAAGCAAACGCAGTGATTCCTGCTCCCTCTTCAACCCATACTGTTTCAACGCCCAAGTCGGCCAGATTTTTTGCACCTTCAGGTAAAATGGCTACCCGGTTTTCTCCTTCAGGCTCTTTTAAAATTCCAATTATCATAATGCTATTTTCAAATTATTTTATGGTGTCTGAAAATAATGGCGCAAATGTAAGAAGATTTCGATGAGAATAGGGTAGCGTTTTGGGTGACTTTACTCAATAATTTGTTTCGTATCCATTAATGATACGTTTTTCTCTTTTGTTTCTTGAGCTTATGTCTTTAACGACTGCTGAATAGGCCATATTTAAAGATGCAGTATATGGCTCTGAAACCATCTTTCCATCCAATTTTTTTACCTTCTTCATATATACGGCCATAATATGAAATACCAACTTCATAGATGCGGATTTTTGGAATCCGGGCGATTTTGGCCGTTATTTCCGGCTCAAAACCAAATCTTTTTTCATTCAGTTTGATGGACTGAATCATTTTTGTATCGAATAATTTATAACAGGTTTCAATGTCAGTCATATTAAGGTTGGAGAAGAGATTTGATAAAAAAGTGAGGAATCGGTTTCCTAAAGTATGCCAGAAAAACAATATTCTATGTGGGTTGTTTCCCATAAATCTCGAACCATACACCACATCGGCTTGACCCCGAAGTACGGGTTTTAATAGATCATTGTACTCCTCCGGATCATATTCAAGGTCTGCATCCTGAATTACAAGAAATTCGCCACTTGCTTTTGAAATACCGGTATGCAAAGCAGCTCCTTTTCCCTGGTTTTTTTCATGATTGTAATAATGGATATCGAGTGCAGGATGGTTTTTAATATACGTTTTAATAAGCGCATCGGTGCCATCGCTTGAATGATCATTTACAATTATCAACTCCTTTTTTATGTCATTAGTCAACTGAACGGATGCAATTCTGTCGAGAATCAAATGAATCGTTTTGGCTTCGTTATAGGCAGGTATAATGATAGATAGCTTATTGATCATTTCTGAATATTTTAGTGATGATTCACCTTATCAAGACGGATTGTAAAATTAATAAATAAACAGGTTGAAAATATCATCACAAGTTGTCAGCCGGAGGTAAAGCATATCTTTCGATTGTTAGCATTCTATTATAATCTATTTGATAACAGTGCGATTCCTTGCCATTGCTTACTACCAGCCAGGGTACGCGATATTTTAGGTTATATCGTGCTGCCTGATCTACCACCTGCTGATTGATGGGATGCTCCGACTGCTTACATTCAACAAGAATCAGGGCTTTGCCATCCCGATCAAATACTGCCAGATCAATTCTTCCGGATCTTTGTGCAAAAATCAGGGCTTTTTCAACCTGCATTCTGCTGTAGGGGTATCCAAGGTCTTCATGTAAATATCTGATAAGATGTTGCCTCACAAACTCTTCAGGTGTCAATTTCACAAATTTCTTTCTTACCGGATCCATCACCTCAGTGCCGCTGCCTTCCTTTCTGAGTTGCAAATTATATTTTGGCTCAATCTTCATTGATGATTACGAAACTAAGTAAAATCGTACATTTGAATTGTATGAAAACAAAACAAGCAATTACAGAAAATTGGTTGCCTCGCTATACCGGGCGTGCCTTAGCAGATTTTACAAAATATATCCTGCTGGTGAATTTTGGAGATTATGTGGATCGCTTTGCGAAAAAGTTTGGTGTGGATATTATCGGAAATGATAAACCCATGCCTAATGCATCAGCCGAGGGTATTACCATCATCAATTATGGAATGGGAAGTGCTAATGCAGCAACTATCATTGATTTGTTAAGTGCTATTGCTCCAAAAGCCTGCCTTTTTTTGGGTAAATGTGGCGGATTGAAAAGAAAGAACAAAATAGGAGATTTGATTCTTCCTATTGCCGCTATTCGGGGTGAAGGCACCAGCAATGATTATATGCCCCCGGAAGTTCCTGCATTACCTGCATTCGCTCTTCAAAAGGCCATCTCAACCACTATTCGTGATTCCAGAAAGGACTATTGGACAGGTACGGTTTATTCAACAAATCGCAGAGTATGGGAACACGACAATAATTTTAAGAAATACCTTCAAACTACCCGTTGCATGGCCGTTGACATGGAAACAGCCACCATATTTACGGCAGCGTTTGCGAATAAAATTCCGGCTGGTGCATTACTCTTGGTGAGTGATCAACCCATGGTGCCTGAAGGAGTAAAAACCGCAGAAAGTGATAAAATAGTTACGACAGATTTTGTAAAAAGTCATCTTGATTTTGGCATTGAATCCCTTAAACAGCTTATCAATCGCAGGAAAACGGTGCGGCATTTACGCTTCTGACCTGAGTTTTATGGTACTATTTGTCCCAGATTGAGGAAGAAACAGCCGTTTTTCAGAATTAATTGTGTGGATAAACTAATCTTTTTTGTCACTTACTGGGAACAAATTTTGAGTCATATTTATCTTCAAATTTTATTTTTTCCACCTGGGCGAGCTCACGCTTATGCATTGTATTGCTAAGCTAAAAGTTGTTTTTAGAATATTTTAAAAATAAAAATTAATAATTCAAAATACATTGATAGAGTGCGATTAAAATACCTATTATTGGATAAGGTATAAGAATTTGATGATAAAGCTATTCCAAAACAAGGTATAATTGATGTATTATTTTAACGAACTCTTCGGACGAATAAAATCTAATCTTAGCCTAAGCACAAATTAAGCAGAAAAAATTGTTTTTGCAGATGTTCATAACATGTTATCCTATTTGTGCTCAATTTAGCCTTGAAATCCTTACTTTTATGCTTAATTAGAACGAAATTTATTTTTTAACCTAAATCTTACTATTATGGCAGAAGGATATTGCGTAAAATGCAAAGCCAAAAGAGAAATGAAGAATGCAAATGAAGTTACCATGAAAAATGGTCGCAGAGCATTAAAAGGTACTTGCCCGACTTGCGGAACAGGTATGTTCAAAATTTTAGGCAAAGCCTAATAGACTCTTTTGAAAATGAAACAGCTTGTAAAGTACAATTTACAAGCTGTTTTTTTTTGTTCCACTCCCAACAATTACTGATATTTACTCCATTCAATAATACTGAATAATGGCACAGTCTTTCGATAAAATAATGGCCGATTTAAAAGCAGGGCATTGGGCATCCGTTTATGTGTTGCATGGTGAGGAGGATTTTTATATTGACCGCATTTCCGATTATATTGAAGAGCATGTTCTGGATGAGGGAGATAAAGCATTCAATCAGCATGTGCTATATGGTAAGGAAACGGATTTCAAAACATTGCTTGATGTGCTAAGACGATATCCCATGATGGCACAATATCAGGTTGTCATTTTGAAGGAAGCACAACAAATGCGATCGCTTTCCAATCTCGATGTGTATCTCGAAAACCCATCCACAACCAGCATTTTTGTGATTTGTCATAAACATAAAAAACTCGATAAACGAACAAAATTTGGCAAATTGGCTACGAAGAATAGCATCGAGTTTTATGCATCCCCATTACGCGATTATCAGGTGCCTGACTGGATAATGTCTTATGCCAGAGAAGAAGGATTAAAAATCACTAATGAGGCCGCTATATTGCTTGAAGAGTTTCAGGGTGCTGATCTTAGCCTGATTGCCAAAAGCATTGAAAAGCTGAAAGTTAATATGCAGGCTGGTGATACCATCACACCAGATTTAATTCAACAATATATTGGTATCAGCAAGCAATACAATGCCTTTGAACTTCAGAATGCTTTGGTGAATCGAAATGAGGCGAAAGCTTTTAAAATTGTTCGTTATTTTGCCTCTAATCCTAAAGCAGCTCATATAAATATGGTTATTTCTACCTTATATGGTTTCTTTAGCAAACTTTTTGTATTGCATCACGAATCAATAGCCCATGGAACTAATATCGCCTCCTTTTTAGGTGTACATCCATTTGCAGCTAAGCAATATCTGAAAGCAAAAAATGGTTTCAATGCCGGACAAGTTTCGAAAGCATTACGGGTATTAAAAGAGTATGACCTGCGCTCGAAAGGGGTGAATAACGGTTCTGCAGGGCAAAATGCTTTGATGCAGGAAATGGTTTTTAAAATATTACACGCATGAAAAATTTGATATTAATCGCCACATTGCTAAGCTTAGTATCGTGTAAAACAGAACGGGTTGAGCACGATTCAAGCTATTTTAAAATTGATGAGGCGACTTCACAATCCTGGACAGGAGGAGCAGCTGGCTCAGGAACGGGCATTAATTTTACCATTAAGTTGATGTATTCAGGCAATACCAGTATCACAATTGAATCGATTTGGATTGATGGTAGAGAGTACAAGCCTGAAGTTCGTGAATTTGGTAAAGAGGGAATTATCGAAGGTGCCGATGTTTATTGTCGCTATAAAGAATGGACTCAGCCTGACACGAATGAGCATTTCGAAAGTCCGGTAAAATCAAGCGACAGTCCGAAATATGACGGAGCAGCATTACTTACATATTCTGTGGGTGATGAGAGCTATTTTCTGGTGCTCGATTCATTTAAAGAGCTTGAACCACTGAATTATCCCTGATCTAATACGGCCAATGTATCTATTTTATCCTGTTCAAGTTGTTTAACTAACGCTTCGCGTGAATTAAAACGAACATCATCCCGGGTTTTCGCAATAAAATCAATACCTAGCGTTTCTCCATATAAATTGGCATTCAAATCAAAAATATTTACTTCAATTGTTTTTTCCGTTCCACTGAAGGTAGGTCTGAACCCGATATACAACATACCCTTATATCGTTTGCCCCGATAGTGTACAAATACAGCATATATGCCAATACCAGGGATTAGCTTTCTTTTGTTTTCAACAAAAATATTGGCAGTCGGGAATCCTATTTGAATACCTACCTGGTTTCCGGTAATAACCTGACCGCTAAGTGTAAAGGGGTGCCCCGATAATTTGTTTGCTTCCTGAATATTTCCAGCAGCTATGGCTTCTCTGATTTTTGTGGAGCTAATCTTTATATCATTTATCTGTTCAACCGGAATTTCTTCAATTTTATAATCTAATTCAGGAGCCATTTTTTTCATCAATCCAATATCACCTTTTCGTCCTTTGCCAAAGCGATGATCAAAGCCAATAACAATATTTGTAGGTTTAATTTTTTCCATGATAAAATTACGCAAGTAATTTTCAGGCTCTAATTGGGAGAACTCATCAGTAAAACTACCAATCAGCAGATTGTCGATACCATACTGTTCGAGCAATTCAATTCTTTCATCCAGGGTGTTTATCAATTTCAGATTATAATCATCAGGATGAAGAACAAATTTAGGATGAGGATGAAAGGTAAGCAGCAGTGTTTCTCCCTCTTGTTCATCGGCTATCTCTCTGATACGTTTAATAATTTTCTGATGACCTAGGTGAACTCCGTCAAAAGTGCCGATAGTAAGCACCGGACAGCTAAAAGAAGGTAAATTGCTGAGAAAGCGATACACTTTAATCTTTGACATAGAAAGTATTAAATGGCTGAAGCGCTTGAATCACTTCCGTTTTTCATATTCATAAATACACTACTTTGCTTAATGGCTCCGCTTGAATCAATCATGTATTGAACGATTACAATAGGCTCAGGTACTTTCTCCCATTCACCATTTTCGAAAAGGAACTGATATTTTTCGGTACTAATTAATCCATCTTCATTGATAATTCCGGTGATGATAAAATGATCATTTCCGGTGATGGAGGCCGACATTTCGGTACTACCCAATATATTGCCGTTCACATCATAATTATTGACCAGGAAGCGCTCGCTGGCATTGAACATGGAATCTACTTTACTTTCAAGAATGATTATAGTTATGAAGGTAGAATCTATTGACATTCTGCCTACTAAGAAGTATTGTGCCTCCTGATCTCGATTGGATATAAGCAGTTGGAGGCTGCTTGAATCGAGTGCTAAATATTTACTGTGTTTCAGATATTGTAAATCCACTTCGGTTACATAAAACGGAGATTCCAGCATGGCAAGACTATCGGCAAAAATCTGAAAAGCAGATGATGTAGTTAGGGCATCAGATTCAGTGCTTTCTTGATTCCCGCAGCCAGATATGATGAGGGTAGCTAAGCATATCATGGTCATGATTACTTTATTCATGGTCTTTGTTCTTTTCCAACAAATGTATAAAATCATCGAGTTCCATGGCGTCTTCCAGGGAATAAGGACCAATCTGGGTGCGGCATAAAGCGCTCAGATAGGCTCCACAACCTAATGCCTGCCCATAATCGTGAACCAGGGATCGGATATAGGTTCCCTTGCTGCAATGAACCTTAAAACCAACAAGGGGTAAATCAATATCTGTGATTTCAAATGAATCGAGTTTTACCCTCCTTCCCGGCAGTTTCAATTTAGCTCCCCTCCGGGCCAATTTATAGGCTGGCTTACCACTAATCTTAATGGCAGAATAATCGGGTGGCCTTTGCTCAATATCACCCAAAAAAGCTTTTGTGGCGCTTTCAAGTATTTCCCTGGGGTAGTTTATTTCTTCCTGCTGAATAATCACCGGAGTTTCGGCATCATAGCTTGCTGTAGTGGCCCCCAAAGTCATGGTACCGGTATATTCTTTATCAAGTCCTTGTAAGCTATCGAATTTTTTAGTGGCTTTTCCGGTACAAACTAAGATAAGACCGGTAGCCAGCGGGTCAAGCGTTCCGGCATGGCCTGTTTTAACTTTAATCCGATATCGGATTTTGTTCACCACATCAAAAGAGGTCCATCCGATGGGTTTGTTAATCAATAGAATTTCTCCTGCTTGAAAATCGTAATTCTTAAAATCTTTCAGGCCAAACATCCGCTTAAGATTGCAATGAGTCCGATGCTTGCACAATATAAGGCAAAGAGATGGATTTTGCCTTTGTTCACCAGACGAATCATCCATCGGCAGGCTAAGTAACCAGCTATGAAGGCGGCTAAAAAACCTGCCATGTAAATACCCAAACCATGAGATAATAAAGAGTCGTTTCTCAAATTGCCAATATCTTTAAACTCCAGGAAGCTGGCTCCCAATACAGGTACTAAAACCATGAGAAAAGAAAAGCGTGCTGCTTCGCTGCGCTTGATTCGTAAAAATAGAGCTGTGGCAATGGTAGAACCGGAACGTGAAATACCGGGTAATACGGCAATTGCCTGAGCGATGCCTATGAAAAATGCACTCATCGGGCTGATTGGTTTGCTCCCTTCGTGGCTCAAAGATGTCATAAAAAGTACGAAAGCAGTAATCAATAACATGAGCCCCACGAAGATAATTCTACCTTCAAAAAATTGTTCAATCTGGTCTTTCCACAATAAGCCAACGACCATTACCGGTATGATCGATATAACGATAAGTCCCGTGTATCTTTTTTCTTCATTCCATTGGAAATTGAATAAGCCTATCAGTAGTCTCAAAATTTCTTTTCTGAAAACTACGATCGTGCTAAGCACCGTTGCCAAATGAAGGAGCAATGTAAAGGCTAAATTGTTTTCTGCATTGACTTGCAGGATAGCTTTGCCCAATTCAATATGGCCGCTGCTGCTCACCGGTAAGAATTCAGTTAAGCCCTGAACGATACCTAATAAAATTGCATCTAGATAATTCATCTGAATCTGCTATTCGGTCTTGCCTTTGCGCAAAACAGCATAAACTTCTACCAGAAAACCGATAATAATAATAATAGGAGCAAGTGTGATTCTTCTGAAACTGTAGATTTCATCAAAATTAAACTGATTGGCAGGCTGATGTCCGCCTGTCATTAAAGCATAACCGATGATAAGGATTAGAAAACCTGCCAGCATTAGTACATAATTAGTCCGGTCGTATACTCCGTAGTGGTTTCTTCTTCTGTTTGCTGTCGAGTTTTCTGATTCACTTTTAGTACCCATCTCTGATTCTCTTTTAATATGCTAAGGCGACAAAAATACATTATTCGACAAAATTCTGTGAACTGCTGACGGATTATTCGCTTATACACCGTATGAATGCAAATGGCAGGATGTACAATAAATTCGGTTCTTTAACTTTATATCTTTTCAGCAAAGTCAATGCAAAGAAGAATCTTTCTTGTTTTACTTATTAACGGCCTGATTGGATTTGTTACTCTGAGCGGACAAAGCGTCTCTTTACATCGGCATAGACTGTTGATTGCCAAAGATACCGTTCATCTCGATACCTTGAGTATTGTTCCCGGCAGTCTTTATATCACAAATCTTGCTGGCGATACCATAGTTTCAGATTCCTATGAGATAGATTTTATAAACGCCAGCTTGATGTTCAGGACGCAATATTTTGGGGATTCATTATGGGCTGATTTCCGTTTATTCTCCGTCAGATTGGGTAGTCCATATTTTCATAGAGATATTCGCTTGATTACTCAGACACCCGATATCATTGGCAATCCATACATCTATAATCCGGCTGAACATACGGAGGATCTCTTTGATTTTGGCGATATGAACTATAATGGCAGTTTTGCCCGGGGTCTTAGTATGGGTAATGCTCAGGATGTTGTACTCAATTCCAGCTTCAACCTCGAACTTTCAGGAAACCTTGGCAACGGTGTGACGGTGGCTGCTGCAATGACCGATCAAAATCTACCTCTGCAACCGGATGGTAATACCCAGCAATTGCAGGATTTCGACAAAGTATTTATCAAACTCCAAAAAGATCAAACTCAGTTGATTGCCGGTGATTTTGAATTGAAGAATCCACCGGGATATTTTATGAGGCTGACCCGAAAATTGCAGGGTCTTGGTTTTTCAACAAGCTTTGATATGCCTGCTAGTACTAACAATAGACTTGCATTAAATGCGGCAGTCAGCAAAGGGAATTATGCCAGAAACAGTTTCATGGGACAGGAAGGCATACAAGGGCCATACAGCTTGAAAGGTAATCATGGTGAGACCTTCATTATTGTTCTGGCCGGTACCGAAAAGGTGTATTTGGATGGTGAGCTCCTGGCGCGGGGTGCCGATTTCGATTATGTGATAGATTATAATTCCGGTGAATTAACTTTTACACCAAACCGGATGATTTCTAAAGACAAGCGTATCGAGGTTGAGTTTCAGTACTCTGTTCAGAATTATTTCCGGTCAATTATTTACGCACAAGATGAATGGGCAAGTGACAAACTACAATTACATCTGGCACTCTATTCAGAGCAGGATAGTAAAAACCAACCCCTTTTGCAGGTGCTTGACAGCACTTCTCAGCGGGCATTATTTAAAGCTGGGGATGACCAAAACAAAGCGGTGCTTCCGGGATTTGACAGCACCGGATTTGATCCACTCGTCAAGATGTATCGCCTGGTTGATACAAGCATTGGATTACAAACTTTTGATTCAGTCCTTGTTTATTCAAACGACCCGGCTAAAGCATTCTTCAGGGCATCCTTTGCATTTGTTGGAACAGGGAAAGGAAATTACCATATCAAATCAACCGACATCAACGGGCGGATTTACGAATGGGTAGCTCCCGTAGCAGGTATGCCACAGGGCGACTACGAGTCGGTTTCGGTATTGATTGCTCCCGAAAAAAAGCAAATGCTAACTTTTGGTGCTCTATGGAAGACCGGAAAAACCGGCTCACTGACAGGCGAGTTGGCACTCAGTAACCGTGATTTTAATACTTTCTCACCGAAAGACGATGCAGACAATGCGGGTTTGGCATTTACACTAGGTACGGATCAAAAAATTAACATCAGATCTGACTCAATAAAGCCACTTTATCTGGGAATTTTTGCTTCCTGGGAATATGATCAAAAAGCATTTAAGGCACTCGATAATTACCGTGATATTGAATTTCAGCGCAATTGGAATTTACCGGCATCAGATACAGCTGCCACCGAACAATGGCTGCGGGCAGGCATCGGCCTGTCTGGGAAACCGGAAAATCATCTCGATTATGCCATTAATAATTTTAACAGAGTCGGAATATATCAGGGTTGGAAACATGAATTATTGGGAAATTATCGGCAGGGCGGATTTAATGCACGTTCTAACTCCTGGCTGCTTAAGAGTACAGGCATAGCCAGTTCGGGCCAATACCTGCGTCCTGATATCAGCTTGAGCAATACATTTACTCGTTTGGGCAATCTTAGCACGACCTTGCATTTCAGGATGGAGGATAACCGGCAATACGCAAAATCGGATACACTCATCAAAGCAAGTTATCGAAATAAAGTATTGGAAGCGCGCATTACTTCTGCAGATACCGGAAAAGGTACATTGGCTGCTGCCTATACCTGGCGAAATGATGAAGCGCCTTTGGCGACAGATTTTCAAGCCCTCTCAACGGCCCATGATATGAATCTCTCCGGTAGATGGCTTCCTGCTCCGGGGAAACTTCTTTCGTGGACTATGACCTATCGGAAACTCTTTACCTTGGACAGCCTGAAACAAAAACAGGCTTCTGATGTTTATCTGGGCAGATTACAATATAATTTCTCGCTATGGAAAGGACTCATACGCTGGAATCTGGTGTATGAAATCGGCTCGGGACAGGAACAAAAGCGTGAGTTTACTTACCTGAAAGTACCTACCGGTCAGGGCAATTTTATCTGGAACGACAATGGCGATGGGGTAGAGCAATTAGATGAATTTGAACCGGCCAGTATCAATGATGTAGTGTTGGCCAATTATATTCGCATCCTCACACCAACTAATGAATTTATTAATACCAACAGTACTTCATTGAATCAGGTTTTTAAACTTAATCCTGCAGCCATTTGGCGCAGACAAAAAGGAGTGAAAGGCTTTCTTTCCCGTTTCTCGGACGATGTAGTGTATCAGGCGAACAAAAAAGTTTTGGCATCTTTGGGCAGCAGCTCACTCAATCCATTCGATCTTAATGTGGCCGATTCGGGGCTCATATCTGTCAATGCTTCTTTTCGAAATGTGTTTTATTTTAACCGGAGCAATCCCAGCTTCAATGCCGAGCTGATGCAAAGTGAATTGCGCAATAAAATACTGCTTACCAACGGACCCGAAAGCAAAACTTTATCAGCCAGAACTTTAAAACTTCGCTGGAATATCAGCCATTCGTGGACACTGGAAGAGAACCTGAATCTGGCTCGCAATGCAAATCATTCCGAATTGCTGAGCAAACGAAATTATGATTACACAACCCGTGAAAGTACTAGTACGCTCAGCTTTCTTTCGGGGGCTGTCTTCCGGGTTAAAGGAATGTATCGCTTTGCCCAAAAAACCAATGATCCGGCTTTCGGAGTGGAAAACGCTTTGATTCACCAACTAAATACTGAAATACGATATAATGTGATTGGTAACAGCAGCCTCTCAGCCCGCTATTCATTTGCCGCCATTCAATATAACGGAGACTCAAGCGGAACTTTGGCTTACAATATGCTGGAGGGGCTTCAACCAGGCTCTAACCATCTTTGGAATATTACTTTCGAAAAGAAACTTGCTAATAATTTGCAAATTTCAATTAGTTATGACGGGCGCAAAACAGGTACCAACAAGATGATTCATATCGGCAGTGCTCAGTTCCGGGCTATTTTCTAATCCATACTAATTCTTGAAAATCGAACATTATTTGTGATTGTGCTCAAGCAGAATTTATGGATTATGTTCAAATAGTACGCGTGGTGCTATCCAGCTTTCAGAATCGCTAATTATTCCCCTGCTATAGCTGATGATTTCAAGCCACTCGGGGACTACTTTAATGAGTATATAGCCATCAGGATAATTCGGATAAAAAGCAGCCCATTCCGGCTTCCAGTGCTTTACTTTTTCAGCTGCATCATCCACAAGTTCGGCTTTCCCCTGGATCAGCACATAGCCCGATTGATCAGGATCAGGATAATACAGGCTTACCCTGGCATCGTGCCTGATTTGCTTTACTTTTCGGCTTAAAACATTGGTGCCAAACCATACAATCATATTGCTATCGGATGGAAATGGACTCATGGAACGGGCTCGTGGCTGACCGCTTGAATCAAGTGTAACGAGGGCGCAAAAACCCGAAGTTTGCATGATTTCTCTGGCCGCCTCTATGAGCTGTGTCTTTATTGAATCTGCAGGTGTCAAATCTTGGGCTGTGCCTGAAAGAGGCTTTATCCATAAAGAGATGCTGAGCAGTAAGATGATTGATTGCGTACACTTCACAGGCCTGAAATTTGTGTAATAAAAATTGAAAATAAACTTCCCGAATCACATCTATATGCTATAAGTATGATTCCTTTCTGCAATAAAAGTAGAAAATGTTAAATAGAAATCACGCTACCTGGGAGCATAGATTTTATAAACTTGTCTTTGACCTGCATCAGAAACATGTTCAACAAACAAGAGGTAGCCACTGATATTTTTTGGCATTTGATAAGTAGTATTACTTATGGCAGTTCCCGAATACAAGAGCTGACCTTTTGCATTGATTATGTCAAAAGATAAAGGAAACGATTCCTTGCTTTTGAAAACAAATGAATGCTCACTATTCAGGTAAACCAGCGTATTTGCTTGTGTATGGATTGGTTTTACTGAAATCATTTTAGAATACTCATATTGTTTATTAAGGTCTGTCATCTTCAGTCGATAAAATAATACAGTTGAAAAGACAGGAATCTGCTTATCTTTAAATTGATAAGTTGACGAGGAGCCATTGGCCTGTACTTCCCCGATATCTTCAAATTGATACCCATCTTCACTACGCTCAACAACAAATTTGTCGAAAGATTCTTCCATAGCTGTATTCCAATCGAGTGATACGGCATCATTTTCAGCTGTACCACTAAATGAAGTTAGCTCAACCGGCAAAATACGGGCGTTACGAATGGTATATTGACTTTCATAGGCTCCTGTATACCACCAGGTATTGATTACCTCTGGGCTGCTGTTGTTGGTTCCTCTGTCTTGCCATTGATGACTTCCTGATGATGCTCCAACCATATTTATGTTTCCATCCAGAGAATTGGCCGGATCCGTGAGCAAGGTATCACTCCAATAAAGCAAAGGCTGTGCTACCGGCTGGCCATTTATCCTGTTCGGTTTAATAACAGTCACGGTAAAACCTGAAATTTGATTTTCAACATCTATCAATGGTAAGTGCGTAATACCTCCCGCATAATGTAAGGTGACTATGATGGAATCATCGTTTCCTACCATATTCCCGTTGGCATCTTTTCCATCCCAATACATACAGTCTCCGCCTTTTACAATCGTGTCGATCAGATAGCGGTTTGCTCCGTTCGGAAAAGCCAGTGTTGCCGAAACCTGTGCTGTTTTGGTGACCCAAATATTCAGACAATTATTTGTAGTGATTACATTACTCATGTAGAAAGAGTCGATAAATCCAAAAGTTCCGGGTGGAAATTCAAGCGTATCGGGAATATTGATAAATACAGGATATTCGGGTACGCCCGGTAATCCGCCTTCATTCAGAATATCCTGACGGTAGCGGGAGCGTCTGCGCTCTGCTAATGTACCAACATTTGAAGCTCCATATGAATTGCAAGAGATTCTGAAAGCATAAGGCTGCATGCCGTTGAAATCAAACTTAGTAATAATTGAATCATTGCTATAGGTATACATTGATCCTTGAAATGGGTTGCTGTAGCTGTCAGTATTTATTCCCCATTGTTTGCTCCAAACTCGTCCGGGTTTTGCCGTTCCGCCACTTGTGGCAACCGTAATATCCGAATATGTCAGCTTTCTGGTAGACCTTTTGCTTGAATCCTGATCTATGGCAAATTCTATATAGTAATCGCCATCCATCAAGGCCGTGTATGATTTTTCATTATAACCACCAGAATATAAGGCAGAGGGGCCTGTGAGTGCTTCTGTGCAATCAGAAATCCAGCCGGCATTGCTGCTGCTGATATTAGTTGAAGGAATTACTATTGTGCCATTCGGGTTTCTGAGCCTGTAATATAGGTCATCATCATCCAAGTTAAATCCGAAATAGATAATTTCTCCACTATTCACTCTGATGTTCAGCCGGTATTCGGCCGGACAGGCCCAGCTTGCGAATTTTTGGTTGATATCACTACTCTGCCATATCACCAGGCTTCCATGATTGGAGCAATTGTTGGCAAATAGTTCTTTCGTACCTTCTGCCTTAACAGGATTTTGCAAAGTCAGTAAACTGATGCAAATTATAATAAGTAGTCTTGTTTTTTTCATCACTTCTATTATTAATAATGTGTTGATTCAAAATAGAACCGAGCTAGTATCAATTGTTGCTTAACGCAAATGAGTGACAAAGGCGAATAATTTCAAAGAATAACCGCATGGGGGGGCGGTTTGTTATGGGCTGTGTAAATAATACACCGTAAAGATACAGCCTATGTAATCGGTTGTCAATAGATTTTGTAAGAAAAGTCTTACTTAAATGAAATTTGTTTTGAAAACTATTGGAAATCATGCCCTTATTGGAGGTCATTCCCTTTAAATTGCATTGAGCCAAGATAAAGAACGCTTTCTCTTCAGGGAGAAATAATTAACAAACGAATATGGAAAAAACTTGTTTTTATTCTGATGTAAGAGATCGGCCGACAAATAAGAGCTTACCTGTACAATAGTCAGGCAGCGGAATGGCTGAATTATACACGAGGAATAAAACCCGTAAACAATGAAAGCCCCCTCTCTTTTTAAACTTTATATTGCTACAGTTCATTAGGTATAAAGCCTGATTTAAGCTTGTTTGATTCAAGTACGGTTTCCTGTCTTGCCGCCCGCCTGCGTAACGGACAGGGCAGGCTGCTGTGAGCGGTTTAGGGGTGAAATTCACCGTATGGGACATTAACTGGCACAACAGCTCAATTTCGATACGTCTTTTCCGAATGTTATCGCGGCTAATTTGATGCCTTCTCCCAAAGTCAAATACGGGTAGAAACTGTCTGCCAAATCTTTCACCGTTATTCCGTATTTGATTGCCATACTTACTTGTTGTATCAATTCTCCACCTTCGGGTGCGACTACTCTTGCACCTATCAGTTTGTCCGTTTCGGTGTTGCGAATGAGTTTGATAAATCCCCTTGTGTCGTTTGCTGCAATGGCTCTGGGTACGTCTTTAAGCTCCAATTTTGAAACTTCAAACGGAATACCTTTGGCTGTTGCCTGTGCTTCATCTAATCCTGCACCTGCAACTTGTGGGTCGGTAAAAACGACCCAGGGCAAAGCAGAATAATCGGCTTTATTATCTGCTCCTGAAAAGGCATTTTCTACGGCAATTTTACCTTCAAAAGCGGCTGTGTAAACAAAGGCTGATGTATTCGCTACGTCACCTGCTGCGTAAATGTGGGACAGATTGGTTTCCATCTTTTCATTTACAGCGATATGTCCGCTTTGGGTGAGTTCCAAACCAATGTTTTCTAATCCTAATTGGCTTGTATTGGGTTTTATTCCCGTGGCAATGACTACCTTTCCTTTTTCTATGATTTGCGTGAAAGAAGCGTCCGGACATTGGCAGTGAATAATAGTTTCATTTCCTTTTTGCTCAAATTTTACTGCACGAAAGTTGGGTAGAATTTCAATGCCTTCATTCCGCATTTGGGTTTCCAATGCTTCGCTGATGTCAGGTGTTTGGGTTCTTAATACTCTATCTGTAAACTCAATAATTCTGACTTTTACGCCCAAACGATTATACGCCATAGCTATTTCACAACCTATATAACCCGCTCCCATAATGGTCAGACTTTCAGGCTTTTCTGCTAAATCGAAAAGAGAAACATTGGTCAAGTAGTCAATTTTGTCTAATCCTTCAATAGTCGGAATGTTGGTAGTAGCTCCTGTCGCAATTAAAAATTTGAGGCCTTTGTATTCCTTGCCGTCCACTTCAATGGTTTTGTTGTCTTTAAATTTTGCCCAACCTTTGAGTAAAGTCAGGTTTTCAAAATCGCTTACTACATCCATATATTTTTTCTCTTGCAGTGTAGCTACTAATTTTTTCTTGTCTTTGATGATTTGAGGGAAATCAATGTCAACGCCTTTAGGTTTGATACCTTCAAAGTTGGAATGGGTGGCGTGGAAAGCCGTCTCACCTGCACGGATTAGATTTTTAGAAGGCACACAACCCACATTGACACAAGTACCGCCAAAGTCTAAACCACCGTTTACCATTAAGGTCGATAAACCTAAACTTTCGGCTTTGATAGCTGCCGAAAAGGCGGCTGAGCCACCACCGATAATGATTAAATCAAAGTGATTATTCCTACTGTTTCCATTTTCAGGGATTTCACCTTTTACACGATAATTTTTCGTGCTGTTGATGGTATTGATGATTTCTTCTTTGCTGGTTTTGGTAGGGTCAAAAGAACATTCACAAGTTGCTTTTGGATAACTCACATTGGCTTCTTTTATGCCTTTGTTTTTGGAAAGTAGTCTCTCAATGCCTGTGGCACAATGGTCGCAGGTCATACCGGTGATGTCGAGCTGTATGATTTTGTTGTTCATTATGATTTCTTTTCTGTGGTTTCTTTATTTATTTCAGCGCATATCCTGTTTTTTCAATTGCTTTTATCATTTCAGCAGGATTTGTTTTTGATGTGTCATATTTAATAGTGGCAACATCTCCCGGATATTCAACACGTTGTTCCACTACAACTGCACCTGAGGTTAAGATTATTTATTTCAAAAGTTCAAATTATCACATTTCCATATCCACACATTTTAATTGCTGCTTCCACATCCATTAGGACCGCAAACGGGCTTTACTTCTTATTCTGCAGGATTGTCTTTTGCTACTTCTCCTAAAACTTTGTACCCCGTTGCATCAATCGCTTCTGTGATAGCCGATTTGTCCGTTTTAGATTTGTCAAATTTTACATTGGCGATACCTTCATCGCTGCTGGCTGAAACGCTTAGAATTCCGGGTAACTCATTCACAGCGTGTTTTACGTGTTCTTCACAACTTGCACAAGTCATTCCACTTACACTTAATGTTACTTCTTGAATATTGTCAGCAGAAACGATAACAACTTCTTTGTCTGCTTTCGGATAAAAAATACTTCCATAGTATGGGAATGCCATCATCAAGAACGCAAAAACTGTTACAATACCTAAAAACTTTTTAGTCTGCAAAAAAGGCGGTTTCTCATCTTCTTCGCAGGCACATTGTAATTCTTCCGCAGTGCGTGGTTTGAGCTTTTGATACCAGGCAAAACCTAATACTAAAATAGTAATGCCAAGCAGATAAGGTCTTGCAGGCTCTAACCAAGAAAAAGATGATGCGATGCCCCCCACTCCTGATATAAGGGCTAAAACGGGTGTAATGCAACACAATGAGGCAGCAATGGCTGATAGGATACTTACTCCTGCAAGTTTCCCTGATTTTGAATTATTACTCATACAGGTTCTTTTTGTAAGCTTTTATTGCTGATGATGTTGAAAAATGGTTGAAGCAAAGTCAATTGTTCCGTTTTTATTGAATAGAAAATGCTTTGACCGGAACGTCTGGCTTCAATGATGTTACCGTCTTTGAGTTTTCTCAAATGCTGCGAAACGGCTGGAATGCTCATCTCTAAAATGTCTGATAAGTCACAAGGGCAGAGTTCGTTTTCTTCTTCTAAAAGAAATAAGATCTTTAGCCTCACTTCATTTCCTGCAAGTGCCAACAAACTGCTCAACTGACTGAATGCTTTGTGCTTGTCTTGCAGTATTTTCCTACAATTGTCTATTTGAACCTTGTCGGCAAATATCCTGATACACGACTGATTGTTTTCCATAATCTTCCTGTTTAGAATGCAATAACGCAACTAAGTTACAAATAGTTTTCTTATTTAAGCAAATACTTAAAAATGGTTTACTACACATAAGAAAAGCCGGATTCCGGCCGGCTTTTTTTATTTCAAATACAGTCTGCTTTCGCCAAAAGGGATTTTGAATTGTCTGATGATAGAGTGGTTGAGTACATAAACCTGCCCACTTAATTCATTTCTTTCCCAAACCTCAATGCCCTGCCATTCATCACCGCAACGATTGCTAAGTTCACAGGCATCAAGAACCAGATTGGCGCCCGGCTGAACGATAATTTTACTGCCTGCCGGCATGGAAACCAGACAGTGTAAAATTAGCGTGGCTTTGGGTTCAATAATGATGTCTCCATGGATATCTCGGTTGCAAGGCCATTCAATATGCTCCCCCCGCCTGATAATGATAGTTTGTGATGTATCTTTTTTACACCAATCTTCACTCAGCACATTTCTTTGAACCGTATTGTTGAGGGTAAAACGATAATGCATTCTTCCGATCTGGCAAGGCGTGAGTGCATCCCGGTAAATATTGTAATCCATCACATTATTAGACCAAAGGGTATCGCAGGTACCGGCTTCCCCCTTTGACCAGCAATTTGGATTTTGCGGGGTATCATCACAACCATCGCGTTGATTCCAGGTATGAGATAAGCCCAGACAATGGCCTAGTTCATGATTCAATAATTTCGACATAAACCAGGCTCCGTAGGTGATATCCTTTGTACCATCATTGTAGAATACTTCAGTGCTTTTGCTGAATACTCCGGCCACTTTTGCCCATGGACCCATGCCTATACCACCCATCTTTCCGTTTATAGGATTATCCAAACTGTCAGGACCGCGCTCGATAAAAAAGACATTGATAACCTTGCCTTTCTGAACACCATAATGAGTATAAAGCCAGGATGAATAAATCGTGTTCTCCTTGTCTTTGGGATTGAAATAGCAATGTCGGTCGTCAATATGATAATAGATACCATCATCACCGGGAATGTTGCTGTCAGGACTCAGAATATATTGAATATTGATGGGGTAAACAGCGGTGCTATTTCCGATAGGTAAATGCATTTGTTTGTTTGATTGCAGCCGTTGATTAGCCGATTGTAAGATGTCATGTGCGTATTGACGGGCATATTCTTCATCAAAATTGGCTGTCCCCTTTGAATTAGTGACAAAATGAAAATTCACTTTGACATAGCGGGTAGGATAGTAATCCGGATGTGCGGTATCAGGCACATAATTTAATGGGTTAGTGCAAGAAATATGAGCAATATGTTGTTTAAAACTGCTATCGGCCGTGGTTCTTATATCCGTTTTCGATGGAATATACTTGCTAATTTGCGGATTGCAAGCCCCTAACACAAGTGCCAGAAACGACAATGTCCTTATTATCGCAATTTGCTGCTTGGAAATCCTTAATTTTGAATTCATGAATCGTTTACTGCTATTTCAAATCACCTCAATATTACCCATTTCTGCTTTGTTATTGCTGTCTTCTTGCCAACAAACCAGCCGGGAAAAAGATTTTGACCATATTCATGCGCTCGAAGAACAACTGGATAGTGACATGCAGTCGGGTGAAATTTCGAATAATCAGATGATATCTGTGGCACAAGCCATGGATGATTATGTGCATCAATATCCTGATGACACGATACATTTATCGGAATTCTATAAAAAGTCGGCCATGTTATACGGCCAGGCTCATGTTTGGGATAAATCAATTAGTCTGATTGATACCTTTATTTCGCGCTATCCGAATCATGAATATGCCCCTCAGTTGTTGCATTTCAAAGCTTTTTATATTTATGAAGAAGGTGAAAAGGATTTGAAACTTGCCCGTAAAGCGTATTTGCAATTCCTCGATTTATATCCTGACAACGATTTGGTTAAAACGGTTTTGTTTTCGCTCGAAAATCTGGGAAAACCGGCTGATGAAGTGCTTGATGAATTGATTGAAAAAAACAGAGATAGTTTATAGCTTCACAAAAGGTACCCTGTACTTTCCGGCTTTCAGCAGATAAAACCCTGCTTTCAGTTGAGAAATATCAAGCGGGATTTGATGTAATCCGGAAGCTGGATGAATAGGCAGGATTAAGCGACCCTGTAAATCAAAAATCTCAATCAAGTCGAAATTCTCCTTTGTGTTTTCCAGTTCAATAGTAATATATCCTCCCGATGGATTGGGGAATAATTTAAGCCCTGTATTTTGCGCGTTGATAAGCGGAAGGCCGACCGGGGAATAAGTACAAGACCCATAATTCTCGGCCAGAACCAGACTTTTGTAAACATTAAGCCGGCCTCCTGTTAGGGTTTTTGCTTGTAAATCTGTCAGCGAATCCACGCCATTCAGAATAAAATCCTTTACTGCGAGTGCCACGATGCCCGGGTTGATTTTGGCATCATCAATCAAATCCATGCAGGAACTGGCATAAAGCAAGGCAATAGAACCTGTTACATGTGGTGTCGCTCCGGATGTGCCTCCAAAATAACCATAGCCATTGAACGGATTTGTTGTAAAGGTGCCTGTGCCGGGTGCTCCTAAATCAATCGTTGAATCACCAAATCCTGCCTGCGATTCTTTCACATCAAAGCGGGTCGTGTTGGTTACAGAGATCAGCCAATTGCTGGGGCAGGCAGTTGGCATATCGCCCAGTGAGTCAATATCATAGTTATGATTAGCCGTGGCAGCACAATTCAATATGCCTGCGCCCCCCATTGAATCATACATGGCACACCAAATCGGGTAATCTAGTGGCTGCCCGAGATCGATACCCCAGGAAGAATTTACCGATACAACAAAAGCCCCTTGAGAACCATTACTGCTGTTGTATTTTCGTCTGAAATCCATCACGTAGGAATAACTCTCTATTGCTTCTGCTTCTGATACTCCGGCCTCGACAGGGAGGATTTTTACATTCCAGTTAATGCCACTTACTCCGCTGTGATTATTGCCGGCTGCTCCGACAATGCCGGACACTGAAGTGCCATGCCAATCGGCATCCAGCGTGTCGTTATGATGTATAAAATTCCAGCCGTTAAAATCATCGATATAGCCATTATTATCATCATCAACACCATTGGCAGGAATTTCTTCCCGGTTTTTCCAGAGATTTGTTTTCAGGTCGGGATGCAGCAGATCAACACCTCCGTCAATAACGGCTACCACAATTGTATCGCCTCTGGCTGTTAATCCTCCGGTTTGAATTTCCCAGGCTAAGGTTGCATCGATATCTGCACCGGCAAGACCACCGAGTTGACCAGTATTTAGCAAACTATATTGATTCATGAATAAGGAATCGTCCGGGCTGATTCTTCTGATGATTCGGTGATTGAATTGGGCATTTAGCACAAACAGATCTGATTCCAATGATTCTAATATCATGGCATCATAAAGGCCCGACAAATCAGACTTGCATAAGTAAATATGCATGGAAGAGGATAAAGATTTTGTTATGCTAAACCGTTCATTAGATTCAGCGCTTTGTTGAAATGATGCGAGCCATTGATCGATATCAACATCAGGCAGCAGTTGAATAATGAATTCACCTTGAATTTTCTGTGCATTGAGCTTTGATGGTATCAGGCACAAAACACTGATTAACGATAACATGGCAAGTTTGCGAAGCATGTTCTATTTTAACTTTTAAAACTAAGTACAATTTGATTATGAAACAAAATAAGTGAATGGAGATTATAAGAACTTTCAGATTCTGACAAAATTGTTTCATTAGTTTATCCGTTCATCGAATACTGCACCCAGGTGTTTATGTGTGGAATAAGCACAATTTTTCTATATCGAATCGGTTAATTTTGCAAGCTATGTTAAGAGTAGGGATATTTTTTGGTGGTCCATCCCGCGAGAGAGAAATTTCTTTTGCAGGAGGCAGAACTGTATATGATAATCTTGACAAAAGACTCTTCGAACCGATTCCTATATTCATCGATTCCTTCCGGAATTTAATCTTGCTTGATTGGCAATATATTTACAAAGGCTCCATTCGTGATTTTTATCCACCAATCGGATTTTTACCGAAAAGCAAGCATCCTTTTCAAATATATGCCGAAAGCTTAGGCAAGCCTTCTTCCATCGACATGAATCAACTGATGCGTGCCGTTGGTACACCGATTAAGCGAAGTGACTTGGCTGATTTGATCGATTTTGCATTCCTGGCTTTACATGGATTATATGGAGAAGATGGACAAATTCAGCAAGAGTTGGAGACTTTGGGTATTCCCTATTCCGGTTCGGGGATTCTGCCTTCCTCCATTGGTATAAACAAGGCTTTACAAAAACGTTTGATGGAAGAAGCCGGTATGCCTTCACCTCATTTCGAAATCATCTCGAAAAAACAATGGCGTTCAGTCAATCCTGAAGAACAATTTAAAAAATTGATAAAAGCCCTTGACCTTCCTTTAGTCATCAGACCGGCCAATCAGGGCTCCTCCATTGGTGTGAGCATTGTCAGAACTGAGCATTTAAATGACTTTAAACGGGCCATGGATGATGCATTCTTCAGTTTGAATTTGCAGAAAACTGAATGGGAAAAAAGCACGGAAGAAGAGAAACTCGATTTTATCAGAAAACTCGTTGACATCAGAAGCAATATTGGTTTTCCGCTGCTTTGTGCAGGTTCCGTTTGCTATCATCCTGATTCTTTGCTAAAGAAAATAAATCAATCATTTGCTCAAGGCCGGGAAAGTCTCTTACTGGAGGCATTAGACAGTGAAAATGAAGTCATAGTCGAATCATTTATTGATGGCCGCGAATTTTCATGTATCGTTATCCGGACAGAAGAGGATAAAATTGTTGCTCTTCCGCCAACCGAAATTAAAAAGGGAAAAGAAATATTTGATTATCGCTCAAAGTATCTTGCCGGTTTATCAAGGAAAGTGACCCCCATTGATTTGCCTGAGGATAAAATCAATAAAATCAGAACTGCTTGCGAGGAATTATTCGATTTTTTCCATTTTAATGTGTATGCCCGAATTGACGGATTTATACAAAAAAACGGAAGCGTTTATCTGAATGACCCGAACACAACAAGTGGTATGCTGCCCTCCAGTTTCTTTTTCCATCAGGCTGCTGAAATCGGCTTAAATCCGAGTCAGTTTCTCACCTATATTATCCGTACTTCTTTACATGAGCGTATCTGTACCGGTTTTTCATCGCAGCAATACAAAACGGTATTAAAGAATCTGGATGATGAGATTATGGGAGCAAATAAACTTATCAGCCTAAAAACCAGCGTAGCAGTCGTTATGGGAGGGTATAGCAGTGAGCGGCATATTTCGGTTGAAAGCGGCCGCAACGTGTACGAGAAATTGGCTTCCTCGTCAAAATATGCTCCCATTCCTGTATTTCTTACCAGCGATGCAGGTCAAAATCGCTTATTCAAAATTCCTATAAACCTGCTATTAAAAGATAATGCCGATGATATCAGGGAACAAGTGTTGCATTTCAATCATCATGCAGTAATTGACCGGATCAGAGAATCGTGTTGTGAGCTAACCCTGAAATATGCAGGAAAGGATTATCAATTTGAACCGGTGGAAATCTCCTTTGAAGAATTGCCGGCCATAATAGATGCCGTTTTTCTCGCCTTACATGGACGACCGGGAGAAGACGGTGCCGTACAGCAAAAACTCGAGGCGATGAATCTGCCTTATAATGGCAGCCGGCCTGAAGCAGCAGCTCTCACCATTGATAAATTCAGAACCAATGAATTATTAGCTCATAATGGGATCAAAGTAGCTGCCCACCGACTGATTGATAAGCTTGATTATCTGCTCAATCCACAAGGGCTGTGCAAAGAGGTGGAGAAAGCCTTTGACTATCCTTTTATCGCCAAACCGGTGGATGACGGATGTAGTTCAGCTGTGAAGAAAATCCATGAACGGAAGGAGTTAAAGGCCTATTTAAACTTGCTTTTTCGTGACCTTGAAGCACTGCCAGCAGCTGAAGCTGCTCTGCTTGGCTTGAAACCAAAAGAAGAAATTCCGATGAAAGAGCAAGTGATGATTGAAGCTTTAATAGGCCCTGAAGGGGCAAAACAATTTCTTGAAATTACCGGTGGGATGCTTTCGCATTATGATAAGCAGGGAAAACTGAGTCTTGAAGTTTTTGAACCCTCAGAAGTATTAGCCGGAGAATCAGTCTTATCGCTTGAAGAAAAATTTCTGGCAGGGCAGGGGCAAAATATAACTCCTGCCCGTTTTGGCCATACTCAGGAAGAATATATGATCATTGCTGCTCAGCTGAAAGCAACATTAAAACGCGTTGCTGAAATCCTGAATATTGAAGGCTATTGCCGTATCGATGCTTTTGTACGGGTATTTGATGATTTGAAGATAGAAACGATCATTATTGAAGTGAACTCATTGCCCGGCATGACACCGGCAACCTGTATCTTTCATCAGGCCGCTATCAATACATATAAACCCTTCAACTTCATTGATCAAATTCTTGAATTTGGAAAAGAAAGAAATAAACTCAAAATTTGCTGACTTCGGAGAGCAGAAAAAAAAGGATATGTTGCATAAATTGATTTTACTATTGAAGAGCAAAAAACTTTGGCTCAATATTTTTTCAATGGCAGTAATTGCCATGCTCGTCTTTTGGGGTAGCCTCAGATGGCTGAAAAGCTACACGCAACATGGCGAATCTGTCACTGTTCCTGATCTGAGAAAGATGACGCTTGAAGAAGCAGACCGATTGCTTGAAAATCAAAATCTTTCATACCATATCATGGATTCGGTGTACCGGCAGGATTGTGTTCCCACAGAAATTATTGCTCAGGTTCCTCCTCCCGGAATGAAAGTTAAAGAACATCGTCATATTTATGTTACTATTAATTCTACTATTCCACCTAAAACAAAATTGCCTGATCTTAATGGAAAATCGTTGCGAAACGCAATTAATATTCTCGCCAATAATGATCTCGAAATGGGCGAAATCAGTTATGAACCCTACCCATTTGCGAATGCGGTCATCCGGGCCGAATTTGAAGGTAAAGAGATTATGGCAGGTACTGAATGTATAAAAGGAAGCAAGATTGATTTAGTGGTCGGCAATGGGCTGGGCGAAACGAAAGTCAGCGTTCCTTCTCTTTGGGGCAAAACGCTGGAAGAAGCCCGCTTTATTTTACATGGAGGCTATAATTTGAACATCGGCCAAATAGTTCTCAGTGAAAACATCAGCACGCGGGAAGACAGTACCATGGCAGTAATATACCGGCAATTTCCAAAACCAAGCGAAGAGAAAACATTGAGATGGGGCGAATTTATTGATGTATGGCTCATGAAAAGAGAAGCCTTTGAAATTATGAAGGATACAATCTTGCCATCAATTTAAACAATAAGCAAAGTAGGACTGAGTTAAATATGAAATTTATGAAGCTAAACCGATTTTATTTAATTATTGCAGTTCTCTTTTTGTCTCCCCGGGTATGTGCTCAGGAGTACTTGACAAATCTGGGTGAGAATGCCGTTTTAAAAGCCGCTTATACAAAACTTCAACCGCTAAAAAGGCAGTCGCGATTTGTGTTGGATACTTTGCCATTTGTCGATGATTTTTCGCAAATCGGAGCCTATCCAGACCAGGATAAATGGGAGGACAATACCGTATTCATCAATTCAAATTTTCCGATAAATCCACCGACCATTGGTGTGGCTACTTTCGATGGATTACGCGAAGATGGGACTCCTTATTCGAATGGAAGTAACGCCCACGGGAGGGCTGATTCGCTCACTAGCAATCCATTAAAACTGGGAAGCTTTTCAGCAGCCGATTCTGTTTATCTGAGCTTCTTCTTCGAAGCCAAGGGCTTGGGTAATACACCGGAAAGCAGCGATTCGATTATTGTAAAATTCCGACATCAATCAGGGCTTTGGGAAACGGTATGGAAAAGCACTATAGAGCAAGCGTCAAGCGACACCTTTAAATATGTGATGATCGCCTTAAAAAGTGCAGATTATTTCTATAATGGCTTTCAGTTTCAATTCGTCAACTTTGCCACGCTCACGGGTAATATCGACCATTGGCATATAGATTATGTAAAGCTTGATAAAAACCGAAGCACTTATAATCAGGAGCTGAATGACGTGGCTTTCAATAAACGGCCTCTGAATCTGCTTAGTCGCTACGAGGCTATGCCCCTCAATCAATTCAAGGGCTTTGAACTTGTAGAACTGGCACCCAATCTGACTGTTTTTGCAAGCAATCATTTCAACGTGATCAAAAACACAACTTTTAGTTATGAAGCTCGTGAAATGTGTACAAAGTCAGTTTTGAACAGCACCTTTATTGAGACGATAAATTTCCCGGCTAATGCTGATACCTCTATCAGCGATCCTAATTTCATCAACCCTTTGCAAACTTATTTGGGCAGCAATACTTGTGACAGTCTAACGATACAGACCAAATATTACCTGAATAATTCACCGCCTGACTTCTCAACGCGCTTCAATGATACGGTGTATCAGCAGCAACACTTTTTTAATTATTTTGCCTATGATGATTGCTCGGCCGAGCAGGCTTACGGCTTGCAGGGAACCGGTGCTTATCTTGCGTATGAATTTGAAGCAAATGTGGCCGATACACTTCAGGCCGTATCCATCCATTTTGCACATATTAATGGCGATATCAGCAATTATTTGTTTTCAGTTGTGATTTGGAACCAACTGGATATACCGAGCGGAACGAATGATCAAATAGTTTACCGTCAGGATTTTATGACCCCTGCTTATATAGATTCTTTAAATGGTTTTGCTACCTATGTTCTTGATACGAATTTGATTGTAAGCGGTAAATTCTTTATCGGATGGCAACAATCGCAGAGCGGTAATATGAGCGTTGGCTTTGATAAAAACCATGATGCTGCAACGCATCTTTACTATAATGCTACAGGCACCTGGTCGTCAAGTGCTTTTCAGGGTGCTTTGATGATGAGACCTTTGATGGGCAAACGTATTAAATTCCCGGTGGGGGTGGCGGAACCCACACGCTCCAGACTTAGCCTCTGGCCCAATCCGGCTTCTTCTGATATCCGGCTTGAAAGCGCTACACCCAATGACCGTTTCCTCGGTATGTATGATTTGAGTGGAAAAGCTATGCCTGTTGAATTCGCTAATGAGTCTTTAAACATCTGGTATTTTCATATTCAATCACTGGTTCAAGGTGTTTATGTTATCAGCATGCAAAGTGGCAGCCGCTTATTCGTTAAAAATTAGCTCTTTTACCGGTGGACATTTATACCAGTAATCTCCGGTGATAAGATATCTGTCCCAAATGGTAACTCAAATGACCGTGAAGGTGAATAAGAAAATAAGTAGTGCTCATTTCATGACCGAAGACTTGGATGGGGTAGCTTGCTTGCAGGCTTTGGGTGCTGAGCTTTGACAAGGTATTGGTAACGACTTCTTTGGTTTTTTGAATATCGAGTATCAATTTTGCGGATGGAACATGGTGTGCAGAAAGCTCCATAGCACGGTCTCTTACATAGCCTGTGTTGCCTAGTATTGCGCCAATGAAATGTTGCAGATTGCCACAAAGATGCAGGCAAAGATTACCGGCAGGGTTGTTTACCTCCTTTTCCTTTTGCCACAAAACAGACTCATCCGGATAAAGCGATATTTCCTTCGCCAGTGTATCCAAACTCTTTTCGAATAATGCGATTAAAGAGGTAATCATACGGTTAAAAGTTTTTGATTTCTATCTGACTGCCCTGTGTCCAGATTTCTGATTTGACGGCTTTGCCTGTTTCATCATACCAGGTGATGATACCACTTTGGTTTTCTTCAGACCAGTTTTGTTCGAAGCCGGTATAGTCGATGGTTTTTTCAAGTGTTCCGTCTTCCCGGAAATATTGCCAAAGGCCTACTTTTTGCCCCTGCCTGTACCGTTCGGTTTGTTTCAGTATTCCATTATTATAAAAAATACGGAATAGAGAATCCGGAATACCATCTTTGTAGAACGATTCGAGCAGCAGGGTTCCGTCATCGCCATACATCCGGTTCACACTGTCGAGCCATGAACTCAGCGAATCGCAGGCCCAGTACATCTCGATATTCAGTTGTCCGTTCTCAAAAAAACGCTTTTGAGCTCCTGATTGTTTATCGTCTTTGAAAAAGATAATTTCCCTCAATTTTCCATCCGGATATTTTATATGCCATTCTCCCTGGCGCATGCCGTTTTCATCCAATTGATTGAGCGCTACCGGTTTCGAGGGTTTTTTGCCACAGCTTGCCGCAAGTAACAGGGTTATTATGCTAACAATGACGAAGAGATTTGACTTTGTTTTCATCTTACTAAATTACATAAAGACGGCCGGAATCTGGGGCAGGAGACGTGTTGAGCTAAGGACTGAAGCAAGAAGTGTCAGGTACTTTAATACTCAGGGTTTTCAAACCGCTGTTATTCTATTATTTGTGTTCACCTTAAAGCTAAGCTTTCTGCCCGCTGATTTTAAAATTTTCTTAGCGCCTGCTTTCTTATTAATTCATAATTTGTGCATCGTCCAATGCTTGCTTCCTCACCAGATATTTTAATATTTCCAACTGAAACAGTTTTTCTTTTATCTCTGTTTGCAATTGTAATGTTTAGGAAGAGATATGGTTTTAATAATTCTTCCTCATAGGGCTTTAGTTCTGGAAAAATGCTTTGTTTGGGTTTGAAAAAAAGACTGCCAAGTTTTGACAGTCTATCTATGAAAAAATGGAGTTCACTACTCTCCTTAATACAAAGTATTACTCCTTAATAAACTTACTATAAGAATTTACCAAAGAACGTTTGTCAGCTATGGGTAATCCATTAGAGGCGATAAG
>CAYPSW010000008.1:0-6203 GCA_964413685.1 uncultured Chitinophagales bacterium | reverse complement strand
AAGAATTTACCAAAGAACGTTTGTCAGCTATGGGTAATCCATTAGAGGCGATAAGTGAAGTAGTTGATTTTGAGCTATTTCGGAAGCCATAGAAAGTGAATCCGTCAACAAATATGTAGTAAGCGATGCACCAGAACACAACTCACAAGCTTTAGATGATTTACTTAGCGAAAACGATGAAGATCAAAACCTACACACAGACCGTGCTTACACAAGAGAAAACCATTGCTAAATACAATATGAAAAATTAACCTACACGAAAAAGGATATCGTAACCAAGCACAAGCGAAGAATAAAAAGCAAATTTATTATGGCTGACGAAATGTGAAATCAACCTTTTTTTGCTTTCTTCAGCCTCTTTTCTGCTTTCTTTTCTTTAGCCGATTTACTTGCTACTTTCTTTACATTCTTCTTGGCGTCATGTGATTTTCCCATCATGCTGGTATTAAAGTGTGATTTATTTTATTTCCTATTTCAGAGCTTTATTTCGTGATGCAAAATGACAACGTCATGCGGTACTGATAGTTTGCAACTAATGCGAAGGTAAAAATAATCATCATTCATTCGCTTATATTTATTGTATTTTCACTTTTAGCATAAAGGCCTATAATAGGACTAAAGAAGAATTTGAAAATAAACTCATTGATTATGCGAGAAAAAGCACTCCTTGGATTTTTAAGTCTTGCACTTATTGCTTGTACTAATACCGATGGTATGGAACAAACAAAAAGCGCGACCACCAATTTGGCACAATCAATTGATTCGGAAACTATTATAGATGCTGGGTCAGATTTTGATTGGAATCGGGCACTACGCTTAAAAGCAAAATTATTGCAGAATCTAGCAAATCAAAGCGCCCGGATTGATTGGTTACTCAGCGGTTTTCTTAATGAATATTCTGATATCGTGAATGATATAAACAATTATTTGTATAACAGGGATGATTATGATTCAATCTCAACTATTGTTTATAAACCCGAGGATCAGGCTGAAGCAGCTACAGTGTTTGCTGGAAATGTCGAGCGCAGTGGCTTTGAAATTGCTACAGCTGAAGGGGAGATTGTAATTGTACAAAGTACTGATTTCATCAAAAAGGACATCCTGATTTATATGGATTCTATATCTGCTATTTTTCTTGATTTGTACTGTGCCGAAATTGACTCGGTATGTTGCTCAGATGGCGCCTTGATTATCTCAAACAAAACTTTACTTAACCGAGTTTATGAATGGGGCGAATTATTAAAAGAAATGGAATACAGCGAATACTATTCAATGGTTCAGAATAAGTATAATTGGAATCTGTTCTTCATGCTCAACGGTCTTGAAAATACACCGTTTTTTGATTGGGAAAGTGCCTTGTATGATCAGGAAGTTTTCAATCTGATACAGGATTTCATGGAAAAGTATCCGAATTCAACGGCAGCAAATGATTTTAAAATATTCTCAGAACTCTTAGTTGCCAATGGCATGAAGAAAACCGAAAAAGTGTCACAATTTCTGGAAGAAATGTATAACAATATCCTGACTAATTAGCTGTTCGACCCATATTCAGCAGTCAGGAATAACAGACTTTACAAACAAATTGTACCTATTTTATACTGTCTTTTTGTCTGGAGGTAAATTCCCTGGTGATCAAATACCAAATGCTGTGATTTTTTCCGTCTCGTCCTGCGCTTTTTACATTCATACAAGAATTCTTATCAGGCAGCGTCTTGACAATAGGCTTTTTATCAGGTAGTATGTTGAGTTAGGGACAGCTTATCCGGGCTTTGAAGCAGTAAAAAAAATATCAGTGAGCAATCACTATTTTTTGTTTCCATGTATTTTCTCCTGCTGTGAGTTCCAATATCAAAACACCCGCCTGATGAACGGGTATCCTAATTTGATGTTGTCCTGCCGGTAATTTCCTGTGGGCATACATTAATCTACCCTGTAAATCGTAGATACTTATATCTGCTCCGTCCCAGGGATTTTCGAAAAGAAATTGTCCATGGTTCGGATTCGGACTGATCTTCGGTTCTGCTGGTATTATGGTACTGTTGCCAACAGCAAAAGTCGATTCTCCTTGCAAATGAATATTTAACGGGGAATAGGTGCTGTCATTACTTTGAATGGATATGATATCCTTATGTAGCCCGGGAGGATTATCGGCAGCATAACGAGCCGTAAACCAACTTGTATCGCCCGGAAGGATAGTGGCAGCCGGCTGGCTCAGTATTGAAAATGGAAAACTGCTGTTTACGGGAAGATTTACATATAAAGGGGCAGCCCCGGCATTTCTGATGCCAATCAGCGTGTCGAGCCATTGCCCGATGGTTACCTGGCCGAAGTCAATCAGCGTGTCGCCTGTGCTGGCAATCAAAGGAATCAACTGACCTCCCAGACTGATATTATCAATATAGAAATTATTTCCCCAGCCATTGACTCCCTGAAAACGCAAACGAACGGACTGTCCCTGCCAGGCACTGAGGTCAATCTGTACCGTATCCCACTCGCTGCAGAGGGGTACCCAGTTGTTTTGCTGATTCGTGGTTGTCATCAGGTTGCTTCCCGATGAATCATAGAGGGTAGTCCATGTATTGCCACAATCTGTGGATAGCAATACGCGGAAGCCGTCTTCATAACCGCTGCCCCAGCGGGCGTAGGCATAATGATATTGTAAAACAGGATCTTTAATGGCTGAGAGATCAATAGGAGGACTTTGCAAATTATCCTCTTGACCGGGATTATTGTAAGCAAAGTGGTGCATATATGCAGCCTGGGTGGGCTGGCAATCCGGTCCTTCGGGAATTGAAATCATTTGCCACGTAACACTTTCATCCGGATTTTGGATTTTCCAATCGGCTGGTGGCCAAATACCCGTCTCAAAATCTTGTGCAAAGGGCAAGGGTGCAACCGGGTCAACATAATGGATAAAATGAGTAAGCGTTTGACTGCTTGTTCCGTACATGTTGGTCACTGTGAGGGTTACCGTATAATCGCCCGGAGCAGCATACGAAACTACCGGATCCTGCAGATTGGAAGATGCCGGTATACCACCCGGGAATGACCATGCCCAGGAGCTTCCTGTGCTGTCGAGAGCCGAATGATTGTAGAAGTGAACGGTGTCGTATTCGCAATCAATGGTTTGCCTATTAGAAGCAATCTGTGCTTCAGGCGGAGCGGTTTTTAATAATGCGGCTTCCCATACACCTCTGCCGTTGGTAGCGGCTCTAATTTTTCCTTCCTTGTAAAAGATCTGCAACTTCAGGATGTTGCTGATGGGCAAATCCTGTGCATACAGTTGCCAGTCGCTCATGCTATTGTCCCGGTAATAAACAGCCAGATCGGTACCGACATAAACGCCCCCATCAGAACCTCGCTGGTTTACAATGCATGTTAGCCCCGGATCAGGCAGACTACCGGAATAATCCACCCAGTTGAGTCCGCCATCGGTTGATTTATACACTTTATATCCTGTGTGATAGCCATTGGTTGTAGCCCAGAGCACATCGGCATTATCGCTTGCTATGGCCAGGTCGAAACCCCTCCATGCCTGTCCACCGGTAAGACTTGCAGGTGGTGTGACATTGGCCCAGTTTTGTCCGCCATCATCGCTGCGCCAGATTTGTGCTGCCGACCAGTAGCCGGGTTTATAGGATAGGTAGATTTTATCGGGATCATTAAAAGCAACCCGAACCTTTGTTACTGTTCCTCCCTGAAAATTAATCAGGTTCTGCCAGGTTTCGGCATTATCAGTCGTTTTCCAGAGCCCGCTGTCGGAGCAGGTATAGATAGTGTAAGGATTTCTTGGGTCATAGGCAATATTGGCGAAGCTGTTGATGCCTTTGTTGAAGGATGAGCGGCTGGGTTGAATAGTCCGGTCGTTATAAAGTCTGATCTTCGCTTTGCCTGCGAAATCGCCATAGAGCAGGCTGGGATCCATGAAGTTGACAAAACCCTGATAGGTATCGCCACCCCAGATGTGCAACCATCCGTCATACACATCATTGTCTTTCAGCAGCGTGCCATTGTGATAGGTTCCGATAATCATGACATTAGCATCGCGGAAGCCTTCGCCAAAGCCCCATATTTCGGTACCATTGATACCCCATGTTTTGTTGCGGAAATGATGCCCTCCATCGGTGGAAAGGAATGCGCCCCCGTCTGATACGGCCCAAAGGTGACTACCATACGTTTTAATATCGTGGACATCAGCATGGACGTAGCGGGGAATATATTGGGGCTCCCATGTCCATTTGGCATTACAGACGAATGATTTACCGGTATCCTGTGTGCGCCAGATATTGATACCTCCGGTATAAATTTCTCCGGCATCGAAGTCAGAGACATCCATCGATAGATCATAGTAATATTGTCCTCCTTCATCGAGGCCGCTGGGTTGCCAGGCCATGGTGTTGAGATTGCTGCTGTCGGGTATGCCGGCAGGAACGGCTCCGCAGCAAGTACGGGTAAAGGAATTTCCGGTATCGGTTGAAACATAAAATCCATACAAACCGGACGAGCCATTGGCGGCTCCCGGAGCGAGGAGATAGACATTATTGGGTGCAGCCGGTGTGACCGATAATTCAGAGCGTCTGTTGTGTTGACCGGCTCCCGGATCAGGGGTTCCATTGGTAATGTGTACCCAGTTTATCCCGTGATCTGTTGATTTCCAAAATTCACATTTATCCCCGTTTTTATGCAGCGCATAAACGATGTTTGGCAGGGTAGGGTGGTATTCAATTTCGTACCAGACTCCGCTCATCATCTGGGTCCAGGTCTGGCCGGCATCGGTGCTGCGGTAAAAGCCCGAATTGGTGGCACTCAACAAGGTGTTGTGATCGGTGGGGTCCATACGGATTTCCCACACATAGATACCGTTGTAATACGGATAATTCAGGCCGGTAGCCGCCCAGGTCTGTCCGCCATCGCTTGATTTTTGGATGCCGATATTCGATCCAAAATAAACGGTGTTTGAGTTCGACCAATCGACACAAACGGCTCCCACGCCTTTCACCATCATATCGAGGGTAAGGCATTGCCAGGTATTGCCGGTGTCAGTCGATTTCCAGAGGCCTGTTGTGGCAGTACCGACATAGACCGTGGCCATATCATTGGGGTCTTCCGTTACCGTGTTCATGCGGGTGATGCCAGGAGCATAGGAAGAACCGGCTGCCTCTAAATCAAGGTGAAAAGGTCCGATGGCTTGCCAGGAAGCACCTGCCCGCTGGTTTTGTAGTTTTTGTTTTTCAAGCCTAAACTGAGCTTCATCCGAGGCTGACCAATCCGGCTGCTGATAATAGCCTTTCTCGTTGGCAAACATGTTCATTTTTTGCAGCCAACGTTTATAGGCCTGTGTCTGCCGGTTCTTTACAAAGGGATGACTTTGATAGTATTGCTCATAGGCTTCCTGCACTTCAAAAAGATTGGGGTTGGGCCCTTCCATGAGTTTGAACCACTGCTGGGCAGAAAGGGACAAGGAGAGGCTGAGCAGGCATAAACTGAGCAGGTAGCGCATGATGAGTTGGTTTATGTTACTCAAAGGTAAAGAAATTCGGGCGTAGATACGGAGCTGGGAGCGGTTTAGGGGTGAGACTCCCCTTTAGCTACTACACATTCTTTTTTCATTATCGTCCGTGTCCAAGAGCTACAGTTGTGTCAGTCTGCACGTACCTGCCCCCCAGCGGCTACTTCTTTGTCCTCTGTTTTATTTTTACTCCCTGCTCGTTGATTGCTTTGTCAATGGCTGCTCGTAATTGAAGTAACTCTGTCAGGTTGAAGTAGTTTGTTGTCTCCCACTTGTCGTCTTTTTTGTAAACCTTTTCGACTTTGAAATTTGTGCCGGTGAACGCTCCATACTGTCCATCCATTTCATTCTCCCAAACCGTCACCTTTGCCGATCCGACTATATAAGTTACTTTGGGTTTGTTGTCCTGTGAGAAGCTTGTCAATGTGAATGCCACAAGTGCCAGTCCAAGTGTTGTGATTTTTTTCATAGTTTCTTATTTTAGTTTGTTTTTATTGTCCGAACGCATGTCAAAATGCGCCTTACCTGTCTTCTGTGTTGAAATTGTCGAAGTGTACTGTCCATGTTAAATTTGCTGCAACGGATGGCAATAAGAGAAGTAGGGCATTTAAGCTCCTACCTATCAAGCCGCTTATTAAATGGTATTTTGTTCAAATGTAGCACTTTCTGCCCTATGTTTTTTATTGCGTGTTGT
>CAYPSW010000007.1:0-103559 GCA_964413685.1 uncultured Chitinophagales bacterium | reverse complement strand
ACATATTTCAAAAGTAATAAAAAAAGTAATAATATTTTATGGGTTTCGGGGGCTTTCCGGGAAGCTTTAGTAGCGGATACAGGGAACCGTGATTTGCTTGTATTCGTGCAATACTTTATAGCGATAGGCGAGGCTCAGTTCAAAACCACCCCGGTAATGAGATACATCGCGCAGGCCGGATACATTCAGGTCATAACTTAGTCCGAGATCAAGCCAGTGATACAGTAAACCCGTGTACACCATCAGGGCATCCGTTGCAGCAAGTCCGTAATCGTGGTGTACATTATTGCGCCAGAACAGTCCCGGGCTCAAAGCCACCGGATCATCATCAGTCCCCGGAAGCTGATAATAAGCATTCATTCCCAGCACCAGTTCCTGCGCGGCATCCTGCATGCTGTAGTACAACATCGGGTTGAGGATTAAAGCGGCCAGGGGAGTTTCGGCTTGCACAAAAAATTGATGCCTCATGGGATATCCTGCTGTGCTGCCTGTGCCGCTGAGGCTGAAGTCAGGGGTGTTTACATGATACAGTCCGTAGGAGGCATTTATTTTAGTCTGGCCGGCATGGGTCTCAACAGCCAGCCCGCTGTTCAGGTCCGGGGCACTTTGGGGTCTATTGTAGAGGTTTTCCCCGTTGTTTATACTGAGATCAAAATAACCGGTGGAAGGATCGTATTGCCTGGGGAAAGTGGCTTCGTTCATTTTCATTTGAATCAATCCCAGTTGAAGGCCTATGCTGATATTGAACCAATCCCATTGATGCTGATAGGCCAGCCCTCCGTGCAGCCGGTTCATTTGCAATTGGCCGGCACCACTTTGGTCTGTGCTCCAGGTAAGCGTAGCCGAAACATGATCAAAACCGTAGTTGAAGCGATACGCCAGATCTCCGGCAAGGGTTTGATAAGGTGCTCCCAGACTTTGCCATTGCTCCCGGTAGTCAAGGGCAGCCTGAAATTGATACAAGGCATTGCCCTGCAGAGCCGGACTGAGCTGCCCGGGCAGCCGGAAAAACTGCGTGAAATGCAAATCCTGCCCATAAGTGCTTATTAGGGCAAAAAGACTGATGAAGGCCAGGATGGAGATTTTCCGAAACACGGTGTAAAATAAATAATAATCCGGATATCTGTAATCAAATAAAGGGTCTTAGCACTAGGTTGATATTCAAATTCCTATTTTTACAGCAAAGTAAAAAGCATGGTTTACCTCACCCGGAAAGAACATTTTAATGCCGCACACCGCTTGTTCAACCCGGCCTGGAACGATGAACAGAACTTTGCCTATTATGGTAAATGTTCAAACCCTAACTGGCACGGACACAACTACAACCTATTTGTTACGGTGGCTGGCGAACCCAACCCGGAGACCGGATATATCCTGAATCTGGCGGATCTCAGCCGAATCATCCATGAGAAAGTGTTGGATAAACTCGATCATAAAAATCTGAATCTTGAGGTTGATTTTTTAAGCGGAAAAGTACCGACCACCGAAGTGTTGGTGAAAGCGATTTGGGAAGAAATTAAACCCGGGGTCGAAGCACTGGGGGTTACCCTGCACCAGGTAAGACTGTATGAAACGGAGAAAAACTTTGCTGATTATTACGGAACATAAGCAAACAGAAAAAGATGAACGAAGAATTTGAATTAGACGATTTGAACTACCAGCGGGTAGATCATTTCAGGGAAGCGCAAACCGACAAGCTCAGTGCCCAATATAAGGCCGTATTGGAATTGATTGGAGAAAACCCTGACCGCGAAGGATTGCTAAAAACACCGGCCCGGGTTGCTAAAGCCATGCAATTTATGACCCAGGGCTATCAGATGGACCCCAAAGCTATTTTGAAATCGGCCATTTTCCATACCGATCACAGCGAAATGGTTTTTGTGAAGGATATTGAGATCTATTCGATGTGTGAGCATCACATGCTGCCTTTTTTCGGCAGAGCGTTTATCGCCTATATACCTAAAAATGATATTGTTGGCCTAAGCAAGATTGCCCGTGTAGTGGATGTGTTTGCCCGCAGATTGCAGGTACAGGAACGGCTGACCTGTCAAATTGTTGATTGCCTTCAGGAAGCACTTGATCCACTGGGAGTAGCTGTTGTTATTGAAGCCAGACATTTGTGTATGATGATGCGGGGAGTTCAAAAACAAAATTCAGTTACCACTACCTCGGCCTTCACCGGTGAGTTTGAAAAAGCAGCCACTCGCAACGAATTTATTAATCTGATTCAGGCAAAACTGAGCTAAGCATATGAAAGCATATATTTTTCCAGGGCAGGGTTCTCAGTTTCCGGGCATGGGAGCCGGGTTATATGAAGCCCATGCAGCAGCAAAAGAAATTTTTGAACAAGCCAATGATATCCTCGGTTTTCGTATCACTGAGGTGATGTTCAATGGGAGTGAGGAAGACCTTAAAAAAACCAATATTACCCAACCGGCCATTTTTCTTCATTCGGTAGTCATTGCCAAATTGCTGGGCGATGCTTTTCAGCCCGATATGGCAGCAGGGCATTCGCTGGGCGAGTTTTCGGCTTTGGTAGCTGCCGGAGCCATGCAATTTGAAGATGGTTTGAAACTCGTCAGTCAGCGAGCCATGGCCATGCAAGCTGCTTGTGAGGCCAATCCATCTACCATGGCAGCCATATTGGGACTGGAGGATGAGATAGTAGAAAAAATTTGTACCGAAATTACAGAGGAGGTCGTTGTTCCGGCCAATTTTAATTGTCCGGGGCAATTGGTCATCTCCGGTAGTTTTAAAGGAGTAGAAGCTGCCTGCGAGCGCCTGAAAAAAGCCGGAGCGAGACGAGCTATATTACTGAATGTGGGCGGTGCTTTTCACTCTCCTTTGATGGAACCTGCAAGGCAAGCACTCGAACAGGCGATACGCAATACTACGATTCGAACCCCTGTCTGTCCAATCTATCAAAATGTATCTGCCCAGCCGGTCACCGATGCTGATAAAATTAAGGAACATCTGGCCGCTCAGTTAACAGCTCCTGTACGTTGGTCGCAGAGTATGCAGCATATGATAGCTGACGGAGCTGATGCGTTTATTGAGCTAGGACCGGGTAAGATTCTGCAGGGACTGGTTCGGAAAATAAACCGGGAAGTAACGGCAAGCAGCGCACAAATAGATTAATGAAAAGCCAGAGCCTGATCGAGGTCTTCGATAATATCTTCTACATTTTCTAATCCAACCGAAAGGCGGATCAAGCCATCGCTGATACCACCGGCCAGGCGTTGTGCTTTCGGTACAATGGCATGGGTCATCGAAGCCGGATGCTCAATGAGGGTATCCGCTGTTCCTAAGGTAGCAGTGAGCGTACAGAATTTTATTTTATTCATCATACTGATACCGGCATCCAAGCCTTTTTTCAATTCAAAAGAAAGCATTCCTGAAAATCCTGTCATTTGTTTTTTTGCTATCGGGTAGTCAGGGTGGGAGCTGAGTCCGGGATAATTTACTCGGTCAACAGCCGGATGTTGCTCAAGCCAAACAGCTATTTTCATAGCATTTTCAGCATGTTTCTCCATGCGCAAGGGCAGTGTTTTAATCCCGTTATTCAGCAACCAGGCATCAAAAGGGCTGCAGGAAGCCCCGATGGTTTTACGAATCTGCCAGGCCTGTTTTTTCATAAAAGCAATATCTCCCGAAATCAGCATGCCCCCCAAAGCGGTGCCATGTCCGTTGAGATATTTAGTTGTTGAATGAACAATAAAATCAATTCCGAAGGCAAAAGGTTGCTGGAAATAGGGCGAAGCAAATGTGTTATCCACAGCGGTCATCAATCCCTGTTTTTTAGCCAGATGCGATAAAGCCTTCAAATCGTAGCAGGAAAGGGTTGGGTTGTTGGGTGTTTCGATATAAATCATTTTGGCCGAAGGGTTTGCTTTTATGGCGGCATCTACGTTTTCAATATCACTGAAATCGGTAAAAATGCTTTTTATACCCAGACCACTACATATCTCTGCCAGCAATTCAGTGGAAGTGCCATAAATATTAGCATGTGTTATAACAGCATCTCCCTGCCTGAGATTGGAAAGAAACAAAGCACTGATAGCACTCATGCCGGAGGCAAAGAGTAAGGCTTTGGCCTTCATGGGTTGGCCGGCTTGGTCCTTCAGGCCCCAGCATTCGAGAGCAGCAATTTTTTCTTCAACCAATTCTGCATTGGGATGGCTCCAGCGACTGTAAACAAAAGCCTCTTCTCTGCCCTCAAAAACCTTCATGATCTTTTCAGGGCTTTCGTACACAAAAGTAGAAGTTGAATAAATCGGAGCTGTGTGCGATAAAACCTTTCCACTACGGTCAATTAGATCTTTTGCACAAAGTGAGGCAATTCCTTTATCGGGCATCATTGAAAGTGGATGATTAAGCTTCAAAGATAATCAGCTCGCAATTCCACAGCGTAAAAATTAGTAACAGCTATTTGCTATACCAATTTTTTGCCGTATAAACCCGGGTTGGACAATTGCAGAAATAGCTTTTTCCGAAGTTAAAACCATATGCACAGGTTGCTCTTGATACTTCGTCCTTGCATTCAACAAAATCCGCCAGTCCCATATCATAGAAATCACAAACGGAAGAAGTACAGGATTCAATGCAAGCAAATTCCTGAGTGCATTCAGTGCGTTTCATTATAGGATTAAGATGTTCGTCATCGGAACTGCCTGAATTCATAATTGTCAAATTTAAAGACAGAACTTTTCAAAAAAAGGAGGGAGGCTAGCAAATTGTTTGAGTGCAATATTAAAAAATGATGTTAACAAATACAATAGGATTGTTAACATTTATCATGTAGGAATCAATTCAGGGTCAAGCAGTTTTGTATGGATATTAATTACCTGCGGGATTAATAAGTCTCCGGGATTGTTAGATATGACAAAGTCGCTGGCCTGCAACAGTTTTGCAGGAGTTGTCTGATTTCTGATTCGAGCTAAAACCGCTTTTTCATCTGTATTATCCCTTTGCATCACCCTTTTAATTCTGATGGATTGATCTGAATTAATAACAATCAACTGGTCTAAAAATGATACAGCCCCTGATTCCACCAAGAGGGCAGCTTCGTTAATTACGTAGGGCAAATGTCTGAAATCATCAGACCATTGATTGAAATCGGACCGGACTACAGGATGGACAAGCCCGTTGAGCAAAGCAAGTGCTTCTTTATTAGAAAATACAAGGTCAGCAAGTGCTTTTCGGTTGGGGCTTCCATCGGGTAAATAAGTACCGGGACCCAAAGCCTTGATGATCGATGCCTTGAGTTCTTCGTTATGTTGCATTAAGAATTTTGCCCGGAAATCAGCATCATACACCGGAACCCCCAGTACTTTGAATATCTTAGCGACAGTGCTTTTGCCACTACCAATACCTCCTGTTAATCCAACTTTTAGCATCCTTTATTTTTGAAATAAAAACGATACATGATCAGGTTCAATTCGTGGATTGTGTGCCCATGAAGGATATTCTGTAAGCGCTAATCCAATTTGCATGGTGCTCAAATTAATTTGATTAGTATCAGCGAGTACAAGAAATTTCGATGCAATTTCTTTATCTTTTAACACATTAATCTTCTGCATTTGAATCCTGAATAAGACTTGCACATTAGTGCTTAATAGAAGCATTTTCCCGCTGTCAGCGGAGATTCTTTGAATGGGAATTTGCACTGATGACTCGGTAAACTGGTCGACAGGGATAGCGTATCGTACCCTGTTCTGCGATATGCTCAGGTTAAAACCTGCAGGCAACTGCAAGTTTATTTCTCCTGAGAGCGAATGGTTCAGTTTTTTAGCAGCTATTATCCCGGTTGATATAGATTTCATGGTGTCAACAATCCGGCTGGGTCCGGAAACAAGTACCGTATCAGGATCAAGAACGATTGGACCGGCTATTTCGAATAATTTGGCAAAATCTAAATCCAGCGTTGCTTTAAGCGGTAAATAACGACTGCTGCCACGATCTAATTCGAAATACAGCACTCCGGGATTCACATATTTGACTTCGAAACCGTCCGGTAATTGCTTAGAGAAATATTCGAGTTCAGCATTAGTATTAAACATATTGTTCAAGCTCCGTCTCTCGACATCAATGCTCACCTTCCATTGGTCAGCATAATAAGCTTGAAGCAAATCCCATCCGCTGGCCTTAAGCCCCAATTCGAGATGAGTTGGTAAGCGGTTACTTACAATTTTATCTAGCGGTAGATTTTTATATTCAACAGCTACTTCAATGCTGGTGAGATGATTTTCTGACAGAGCAGCAATCATCCAGAACATAGCCGCCAAAAGAAAAGAAACCATGAAAACCACAAGATTCTTTCTTCTGTTAACAGGCCATTTCCTTGGCTGCCAGAAAGAATTGCTATGATGATCAGGCCGTTCCAAATTTATTATTTACTATCCTTAGATCCTTTTTGCATTCGCTGAAGTAAAGCTTTAGTATGCTCCAGACTAACGGTGCTCTTTTCTATTCTAAGCTTTGTGTTGCTGTCAACATCAATTAAAAAAGTATCATCATCTACTTGTACAATTTTTCCATGGATTCCGCCAATAGTAACGATTCGGGTTCCTTTCTGTAAATTGCCTAAAAAGTTCTTTTGTTCTTTTGCCTTTTTCGTTTGAGGGCGGATCATAAAAAAGTAAAGAATTACGAAAAACAAGCCGATAAAGACCATGAATTCCATTCCTCCTCCTCCTCCACCTTGTGCTGCTAATAAAAAATTCGTCATTTAAGTATAGTTTAAAAATTAAGTTATTTACCGGCCGGTTTAACAAAGGCCGTTATGTTAATAAAATTAGTATTTGGTACTGTATTGGCAATAATAGTTACTTCTTTATGGACATTATTTCTTTTCCCTCTGGAGTTAAAAACAACGGTAATGTATTCTGATGCATTAGGTTCGATAGGTTCGCGGGGATAGCTTGGGATAGTGCATCCGCAAGTTGAGTTGGCATCTGTAATAACCAAATCGGCATCTCCGGTATTAGTGAATTTAAAATTGTATTCAACTTTGGCTCCTTCATCTATTTCACCGAAATCGTAGGTAGTAACATCAAAAGTCATTACCGGATATTTACCTTCTTCTGCATCCTTGTCAAGCGATCCCGGATTCTGAATGTCCTGAGCATCGATTTTACCATCTTTACTTGAATCAGAATTTGAATTGTTGCACCCGCTCATAATAAAAAGTGCCATGATACTTGTGATAAACCATTTCATTAGATCGTGTTTATTGTTTTGATTTATAGCAGATAAAGTTATCAGTTATTCTGCAAACCTCTGCCTGTTTTAACAATCTGTCCACTATCGTTCATTTCTTTCATTAATTTATCAAGAATCCCATTCACAAATTCTCTGCTTTTGGGTGTGCTGTAAATTTTTGAAATATCGATATACTCATTGATAGTTACTTTCACAGGAATAGTAGGGAAGTCTAATATCTCGCTAATCGCCATAACCATAAGTACTAAATCGACTTTAGCTATTCGGTCAATTTCCCAATTTTTGATTTTTGGTGCAATCAGTTCTGAATATTCATCATAGCGCCCGATTGAATTATTGAGTAGCTTATGTCCAAAGTTAAAAATTTCTTTGTTTTTATCTGCGAAGACAGAGAGTCTGGAAATACCCAACCCTTTCGACAAATCAGAAAGCAACATATTGAAATGAATATACACGAGGTCATCATCATCATGCCAATGTCCGAAAAGCTCCATCATGAGGGTATCAAGGTCTTCGGATCTACGGAATATTTCTTCCTCAATGAAGCGAATAATGTTTACTTCATCCTCTGAACTCCGCTTTTCAAGTTTTTTATAATTAAGAAATTCTTCAGACGCTGACAACTGATTAAATAAGAGCCTTACAATATCCTTGTTTAACCTTGCCGATAGCATATTATTCTGAATCAGCTTATCGAATTCAGTATTTGATATCAGCTCACTTACAACCGGATTATTAAGGATTACATTGGAAGGAAGTTTATCGACTTCATTAGGCAGGTACTTTGATGCCTTAATACTCGTGTCGGTTTCTGAATATAAAGCTAGCTCGCGTAAGAGCATCATTAGATAAAGAAGCATGTGAACGGGTTGCAACATGCTGTTTTCAAGTTCTGCATTTAGTAAGTCATTATTTTTCAGATTACCACTTTTTAAAGCGTAAATAATCTGCATAACCTTTACACGTGCACTTCTGCGGCTCAACATTTCAAAAAAACATTATTATCGAAAAAACTCCGGCTGTCCGGCATACCATTTATTATTTTGTTGCATCAGATTTTCATAAACCCATCCATTAACTGAGTTTTCTGAGCTTATTATTCTTTGTAAAAGCCATTATGAAAACGCTCTGTTTGCAGGGGGCAAATGTACAGTTTTATGATAAAGATTAAGGACAATAAAATGAATCTTAGCTTTCCCCTTATATTTTGCTCTTTCTTTGAAATTATTGGCAGACAATTTTGTTTATACTTGCACACAATAAAACCTGGCAGCATTGAAGGATCTTAAATATCTGAACAAGTATCTTTGGAAATATAGAGGGCGTTTGCTCACAGGAATTCTTTTTGTGGCTATTGCCAATTTGTTCGGGGTAGTTCCACCTATGGTTGTTCGGCATGCTTTTAACCTTATTAAGGATAATGTGGCTGTTTATCAATCTTTTTCGGGGCTTTCAGGGCAGCATATCTTTTACGGATTATTTGTAAAAAGCCTGCTTTATTTTGCTGCGTTGGTTATTATTCTGGCTATTTTCAAAGGACTTTTTATGTTCTTTATGAGGCAGACATTAATCGTTATGTCACGCTTAATTGAATATGACTTGCGAAATGAAATGTATGCTCATTATCAGGAACTTGACCAATCTTTTTATAAATCGCATAACACAGGCGATTTAATGTCGAGAGTATCAGAAGATGTTTCAAGAGTCAGAATGTATCTCGGGCCAGGTATCATGTACACGATCAATACCTTGGTTTTATTCATTATGGTCATTACCATGATGTTGAAAGTGAATAGCGAGTTGACTTTGTACGTTCTGATACCTTTTCCATTTTTAGCGATCTCCATTTTCTACGTGATGAATATAATCAACAAGAAAAGCGAGCGAATTCAGAGACAGTTATCCTATCTCACCACCATATCACAGGAGGTATTTAGTGGCATCAGAGTGGTGAAAAGCTATGCCCGTGAAAAAGCGTTCGGAAAATTATTTATTCAGGAAAGCAATACGTACAAAATCCGCTCATTGGAATTGAAAAAGGTTGAAGCTTTGTTCTTTCCCATTATGTTGCTAATGATTGGCTTCAGCACCTTACTTACAATTTATATCGGAGGAATAGAGGGGATGCAAGGGAAGATTACAACCGGCAATATAGTTGAGTTCATCATGTATGTAGCGATGCTTACCTGGCCTGTCACTTCCTTAGGGTGGATTGCTTCACTTGTACAGCGGGCTGCTGCTTCTCAGAAAAGAATCAATGAATTTTTAAACGCCAAACCTTCTTTAAAGGATGGTGTTATTATTCCAAATCATGTGGCAGGCCTTATCGAATTGAAAGATTTGTCTTTTACATATTCTGAAACCGGTGTTGAAGCCATCAAGGATGTCTCGTTTACAATTTTGAGTGGTCAGAAAGTTGCCATTGTGGGGAAGACTGGAAGTGGAAAATCAACGCTGGCCGATTTACTGCTCAGGATGTATGACCCGGATAAAGGACGTATTTTGCTTGACAACTATCCTTTATCTGAATATCAGATGACCGGACTCAGGGCGAATATTGCCTATGTACCGCAGGACGTATTTTTATTTTCTGATACGATTACCCGTAATATTGATTTTGGTTCGCATGATTCATCCTCGCAAATAATAAAACAAGCCGCTGAGCATGCAGCTATCGATCGGGAGATAGAAAAGCTTCCTGAAGGCTATGATACGGTAGTTGGTGAACGGGGCGTAACACTCTCAGGTGGACAAAAACAACGGATTGCCATCGCAAGGGCATTTGTTGCTAATCAGCAAATTTTAATTCTTGACGATTGCCTCTCGGCTGTAGATGCGGTAACTGAAGAACATATACTGCATCACTTGAAGGAAGTGCTTCATGAAAAAACGGCTATCATTATTACCCACAGAATTGCCTCACCTGAGAGCTTTGATCAAATTCTTGTAATGGATCAGGGGCGTCTCGTTGAACAGGGTACACACGGAAACCTGATGAGAAAGCAAGGTTTATATTATAGAATGTACAAAAGGCAAAAAATGGAAGAAAAACTTATCTGAGAATATTATTTTTTTACTTTTACAATCATTGATCTGAATTCAGCGAATTTCATTTAAACTTTTTATGACTGTGGAACAAGATAGACAAAAAATGGAACCGGTTTTCTCGAAACGTGTAAGAGCCGGAAGAAGAAGAACTTATTTCTTTGATGTGCGGACTACCCGTTCAAATGATTATTATCTGACTATTACGGAAAGCAAAAAAATGCATGATGATGAAGGATATGAACGCCATAAGATTTTTCTTTACAAAGAAGACTTCAATAAATTTATGGATGCCCTGAACGAAACGGTAGAAAAGGTAAAAACTGATTTGCTTCCTGAGTATGACTTTGATGAATTCTCTCATGATCACGAACATGAGGGCTCTTATGAGTTTAAGGAAGATTTGAAAAAAGTTGAAAACAAAAAGGAAGAGGAATCTTCAGAAGAGGAGAAGAAGGAAGACAATCCGATCGAAGACAATGCTGAAAACACTGAGATTAAAAAGGAAGATACAGAAACAGAAGAGGATGAACCATTGAAGTTCGATTGAAAACAAGCAGATAATTACCATTCAAAGTCGGTGGCCTGAGCCGACTTTTTGTATTCCCGAATCGCCCGAAAGGCAGTAATAGGGACTTTATTAACCTAAAGTTAACATTGTCGTCATACACAATTTACATACAAAGCTTCTTTTTGTAGCAGATAATTCATGCTATATGAATTAAATGCATTTTCATAATAAAACCGTAGTTATTATGAACACAAAGAAATTAATCACCCTTTTATTCCTGATTGGATTATTTAGTTTGAAAAGTATTGTTGCACAAACGGAGAATTTTGAACCTTCGGGGACTCCTTTATTTAAAGTGTTTACAAATTTTCATTACGATTTGACACCTGGAGTAAGCAGTAAATCGGCCTTTGAATTGAAAAGGGCTTATTTTGGATATAAGTACCATTTTAGTCCTGATTTCTCAGCCCGATTAAACATTGACGTAGGAAATAATAAAACCGGCTCAGCCTATACTGCCTATATTAAATATGCTTACTTACATTGGCAAAGTACTAAATGGTTAGCGCTCTCTGTCGGCATGATTGAAATCTGGCACCATAAAACACAGGAAAGCTGGTGGGGGCATCGCTATATATATAAATCATTTCAAGATGAGCATGGTATGAGTAGCAGTGCTGATCTGGGAATTAATGCAAATATTAAATTGCATCAAAAAGCTCATTTAAATCTTACCGTTTCAAATGGAGACGGATACAAAAAAGTACAAGACAATTTTGGTAAACTGAAATATTCTGCCGACCTCGAACTTGAACCTGTTACTGGTTTGTGGGTGAAACTTTATGCCGATCAGATGGCTAATGGTGCCAGCATGCCAGATCCTGCTGACTCAACTAAAACAATTGCACTTGTACCACAGCAATCATTCAGCACTTTTGTTGGCTATCGGAAAAAAGGCAGCTTTAGTGTTGGCGCAGAGTATGATATTCAAAATAAACATGCTAATAAGCCTGCTGAAAATATGAATGGCCTGTCTATTTATGGCAGCTATAATCTGAATAAAAAATGGGAATTGTTTGGCCGCTTTGATATGCTTAATTCTAACATACCAACAGGAAATACCGAAGCATGGAACAGTAAAAATGACGGAAGTTTAGTACTTGCCGGAATGCAATATCAACCCGTAAAAGGAGTGAGTATGGCACTTAATTACAGGGCATGGAATTATACAAAATCTTCGATAACAGACAAATCGGCTGTTTATTTAAACTTTGAATACAAGTTTTAAAAATCATTAAATTAAATCAAACTAGAAAAATGAAAACTCTAAAAATCTTATTTGCTATAGCAATAGCAACCAGTATTGCTTCCTGTGGAAGCAGTGAATCAAATCAAAATAACGGAGGTGAAGAAGCCTTAAACGGTACCATCAAAATTGATGGCAGCAGTACAGTATATCCGATAAGTGAAGCTGTTGCTGAAGAATTCCGTGCAGAAGCCCCCGAAGTACAAGTTACGATTGGTTCATCAGGAAGTGGAGCTGGTTTTAAAAAATTTGCGCGTGGAGAAACCGATATCTCAGACGCATCAAGAGCTATAAAGGAATCGGAAATAAATAGCTGTACAGATGCCGGCATTCAGTTTACAGAAGTGACTGTTGCTTATGATGGCCTTGCCGTTTTCGTAAACAAAGACAATGACTGGATAAGTAGTATGACTGTTCAGGATTTGAAAAAATTATGGCAGCCCGAATCTGAGGGAGTGCTTACAAGATGGAATCAATTGAACCCTGAATGGCCGGATGAAGAAATTCACTTATTCGGACCCAGTACAGCTCACGGAACCTATGACTATTTTACGGAGGAAATTATGGGCGAAAGCGGTTCCAGTCGCAGCGATTATACGGCCTGTGCTGATTATAATGTAATGGTGCAGGGTGTGTCGACAGATAAATATGCCCTTGGTTATGTTGGACTGGCTTATGTAGAATCAAATGCTGATGCATTAAAAGTTGTGGCCATTGATAATGGAAATGGTCCTATTTTACCAAACAAAGAAACGGTTTCACAAGGTACATACGTCCCGCTGGGCCGATCATTGTTTATGTATGTGAAGACAGCTTCGATGCAAAGGCCGGAAGTAAAAGCCTTCGTTAATTTTTATCTTGATCATGCTGCTGAATTGGCAGAAGATGTAGGTTATATCAAATTGCCAGCTGAAATGTATTCTCAACAAAAAGAGAAATTGAATGCTGCTCAGTAAATAGTACTCATACCAGCAAGGGTCATCGGAAATAGACTATTTCTGTTGACCCTTATTTTCATTATTAGCCGATGAAGAAAGAGTTTATCATAAAAAAATTGCTTGGGCTGAGTGCCTTGCTAACGGTGATCACTACTTTTAGCATTGTCATCACCTTGCTGGTAGAGGCTATTTCATTTTTTGAAAAAGTTCCTATCAGACAATTTCTGACTGATACCCAATGGTCTCCTCTGTTTACAAATCAGCATTTTGGCATTTTACCCTTGTTTATGGGTACCTTGCTGATTACATTAATTGCTATTCTGATCGCTTTTCCCTTAGGATTGTCAATTGCAGTTTATTTGAGTGAGTATGCTCCTCCGGGATTCAGAAAAAGGATTAAGCCGATTCTGGAGCTGTTGGCAGCTGTTCCTACCGTGGTTTACGGATTTTTTGCTCTCACTGTCATCTCACCCTTTTTACAAAAGATATTTCCCGGAATGTCCGGTTTTAATGCTCTCTCTGCCGGAATAGTTATGGGTATTATGATCATTCCCTTCATTTCATCTCTCAGTGAAGATGCTTTATCATCAGTCAGTAAATCCTTACGTGAAGCAGCCTATGGCATGGGCTCAACTCGCTTTCAGACAGCGTTTAAGGTGACAGTACCTACTGCATCTTCTGCCATTATTGCTTCCGTTATATTGGCCATATCCCGGGCTATTGGAGAAACAATGATTGTGACCATTGCCGCTGGCATGCAGCCCCGAATGACAGCCAATCCCTTGGTTCCTGTTGAAACGATTACAGCTTATATTGTTCAGGTCAGTTCTGGTGATGTACCCTATGGCTCTATTGAATATCAAACCATCTTTGCTGCCGGAATTGCTTTGTTTGTATTTACATTCCTGCTGAATAATCTGAGTTGGTGGATTAAGAAACGGTTTATAGTGAAAATCTAAAATAGTGATCAGCAACAAAGCAAAAGACAGGATTTTCAAGTATTGGGCTATTTTCTGCACCTTCGCAGGGCTTGCCGTATTGGCTATATTTATTGGAGATATCCTGCATAAAGGATTATCAAGAATTGATTGGAGTTTTATCACATCTCTACCTTCACGTCATCCCGAAAAGGCCGGTATTTATACAGCAGTGATGGGTACAATATGGATTTTATTTTTAACCGCATTAATCGCTTTTCCCTGGGGTGTGGCAGCGGGTATATATCTCGAAGAATATGGAAAGAAAAGCCGATTTGCTGCTTTGCTTGAGATAAATATCACCAATCTTGCCGGTGTGCCATCTATTATTTACGGACTGCTGGGACTTGAAATATTTGTAAGAATGATGGGGCTTCACAGCAGTGTCCTTGCGGGCGCATTGACGCTGGCATTATTGATTTTGCCAATCATCATTGTCACTACCCGTGAAACCATTCGCATGATTCCTGATTCGATCAGAGAAGCAGCCTATGGATTGGGTGCTACCAAATGGCAGGTAATCAAAACACAAATATTACCTTCATCCATCGGAGGCATTATGACCGGGGTTATTCTGGCCATTAGCCGGGCCATTGGAGAAACAGCTCCACTTATTGTTGTCGGAGCACTCGCTTATGTACCTTTTGCCCCCAAATCTCCGATGGATAGTTTCACCGTGTTACCCATGCAGATTTATAATTGGACGGGTCGTCCTCAAAAAGAATTTCTTGTTAATGCTGCTGCTGCCATTATAGTTCTGCTGGCTATAACTTTTTTGATGAATGGCGTGGCAATTTGGCTACGAAACAAGTGGCAGAAGAAATACAAATGGTAAGTCCTAACTTTGTAATAATTTAAACTTAGTTAACGCTATCATAAAATTGTTTGCAATTGCATAAATCAACACAACAAATCGCACTTTCTGCTTATGATGTAACGGCCTGGTACGGGGATTTTGCAGCCTTGAAAAATATCAGTATCAATATTGCTGATAAGCAGATTACCGCTTTAATCGGGCCATCAGGATGCGGAAAATCAACCTTCCTTCGACTGTTTAACAGAATGAATGATTTTATAGATGGATTTAAAGTCAGAGGCTCAATAAAACTTAACGGGGAAAATATTTACAACAAAGCTGTTGATGTGGTTCAGCTACGAAAGGATATAGGAATGGTTTTTCAAAAACCAAATCCTTTTCCTAAATCAATCTTCGAAAATGTAGCCTTTGGTTTAAGAATTCAGGGTATCAATAACAAATCGGTGCTTGAAGATAGGGTAGAGCAAGCCTTGAGACAAGCTGATCTGTGGGATAATGTGAAAGACACACTCAGGCAATCGGCATTGGCCCTTTCAGGCGGTCAACAACAACGGGTTTGTATTGCCCGTTGTCTGGCTGTTGAACCCAAAGTGATTCTGATGGATGAACCAACTTCAGCATTAGATCCCATCTCTACAGCAAGGATTGAAACATTGCTCAATGAATTAAAAGAACGATATACAATAGTGATTGTAACCCATAACATGCAACAAGCAGCCAGAATTAGTCAACAAGCTGCCTTCTTTTATATGGGTGATCTTATTGAATTTAATGATACAGAAAAATTATTTACAAATCCGGAAGAAGTGCGCACACAAAACTATGTGACCGGTCGTTTTGGATAAAAATAAATCTACCCTATGTCAAATTTAGAACATTCCATTTTTGAATTGAAAGAGTCCATGATAGATATGGCTCATCTGGTCAGATCTCAATTAGTATTAAGCCGGCAGGCTTTTATTGATTTTAATCTTTCAATAGCCCGTGAAATTATTAAAAATGAAAAACGGGTGAACGAGATGGAGTTGGCTAATGATCATCGTTCTGAAAATATTATTGCCTTATATAACCCGGTAGCTATCGACTTTCGTTTTGTGATTGCCATGCTAAAATCAAATACGGATCTTGAACGAATGGGGGACAATGTAGAGGGAATTGCTAAGTATATTATTGGAATGGACAAGGCGTTCCAGCCTGCCTATACTCAGCACTTCGAAATAATTAAAATGTTTGATGATTGCATCCGGATGTTTGATTTCGCCATTGAGGCTTTTGTGAATGAAGACAGCAGCGTAGCAGGAAGTCTGTTTAAACAAGATATTAAATTGAATAAAATAAACAAAAAAGCCACTGCATTGGCTCCCGAACTGTTGATGAGTCATCCTGCTGATGCAAAGGAAATTTTAGCTTCCATTTCCATTATTCGTAAACTGGAACGAATCGGGGATCAGGTTACTAACCTTGCAGAAGAAATCATTTTTTATCTGGATGCCAAAGTGCTGAAGCACATCAAGAAAAAGGATAAATTTTCCTAACTTATTTCTTAAAATACATCCATAGATAAAACAACGGGTTACTAATTTTTGATATTTCAAAATATGGAACCTGTTCAGCTCCGAAACCTCTGAAAAATCGCTCAACTGATTTAATCATACTTCCTTCAAAATCAAAATAAGCTGTTTGGTTTTTAGCTTCCAGAATAGCAGTCCACATGAGCAGGCTCATGGCTGCACTTTGTTTGAAATCCGGATGACTTCCACCCATCATATAAATAGCATTTTCGGCATCTGCTGTGGTCCATAATCCAGCGTGAATTATATTTTGATCGTTTTTGGCATACCATAGTTTTGCTTGCTTGTTTATCTTCGAAAGCTCAAAAAGCTTACGTGCATAATCATCGGGAATATGAAAGGGCTTTCCTGCAACTTTAGCTTGTTGATGTTTCAATTGAAGTAAAGGATCTAAATCGTTTGAAGATGTGATTGTTACATTTTTTTTAGCTTTTTTTATTTCTCTTCTGATATTATCTCTCAGCCCTCCCCAGAGATCCGCTTCAGACTTTGCAAGATTCAGCCGGTACGAATACCGGGTACTTTGTCCAAATCCTTTCCAGTAGAATGGAAGCCAATTTATTATATCCGGTCTGAATGACTGGCGGAAAAACCCTGTTTTGGGCAATTGTCGTATTAAATCATCCATCAACTCCTTCTCCCAACTTAAGCGGGTACTTATCTTTTGACCATCCGGATAGCGAATGATCGGCCCGAGGTAAGGGATTAAAAATGGCTGATAGGAAAGTGACATACCCCATTTTTTTCTGAGGAACCAGGGCATTAAGGCAAGTGTATCCCCGCCTTTTTCAGTCATAGCCACGCCCCATTCATTTCCATGGGCTGCTACATCAAGCCAATCGGGGCGCAGATAAAATGGGATATCCTCTCTGGTTGAGCAGTATTGTCGATATTTTTCCTGGTTATGCATAAAAGTGCTAAGATAGCGACACTAATTCAGATTTTATAAACGGGCTTGAACCGGATAAAGAGTTAGATTAATTGAGCTGGGAAAAGTTGACCGGAACTACTCTTGAGATACCTGCTTCGGCCATGGTAACCCCGTATATTGAATCGACTTCACTCATGGTTTTCTTATTATGTGTTACGAGGATAAATTGAGAATCGCTGGCAAATTCATGTATAATCTTGATAAACTTATTTACATTAATATCATCAAGCGGAGCATCCACTTCATCGAAAATACAGAAAGGAGCCGGCTTAACGAGATAAAGGGAAAATAGCAATGCGATGGCCGTGAGTGATTTTTCGCCTTGCGATAATTGATTGATGGATTGTGGCTTTTTACCTTTTGGCTTGGCAATAATTTCAATCACAGAATCGAGCGGATTTGATGGATCAAGAAGTTCGAGGCTGCATTGATCTTCCTCATTGAATAAAGAACGGAAAACTTTTTGAAAAAAGCCCTGAATCTGATTGAAGGCATCCATGAAATGAGCGATGGCTGTTCTGTCAATCTCTTGTATGGTTGCCATTAAATTTTCCCGGGCTTCCAGCAAATCAGCCCTTTGATCGTGGATGAAATCATAGCGTTTTTTCACTTCCTCGAAAGCTTCAATCGCCATCGGGTTGATTTCGCCAAAACGGTCGAGTTTGTTTTTGCATTTATCGACATCAGCCCTGACTTGGTCTAAATCAGCATCATCTCCAGGTTCCATTTCAAGCAATGCATCCATTTCCACATTAAACTCAATTTTCATTCTCTCCTTCATGGAAGCTAAATCAAGTTTCAGCTGATTCATTTTATCTTTTAATTCGCCAACCAACAAATCGTTTTGCTCTTTCTGTCTGATTTGTTGTTTAATTTTTGATTCCATTTCGTTGATCGAACCTCTGGATTGATAATAATTGGTTTCCGCTTCACTAACTTCCCGCTCAAGTATTTCTTTGTCATCGTAGGCTTCAATCAATTCTTGTTCAATAGCCGTAAGTCTTTCAGCCTGTTGAGTAAGCGTTTGCAGATTTAAATTCTGTTCTTCATTGTTTTCATCAATGCTTTTGTTGGTATCGTGAAGCTCACGTGATTTATATTCCAACTCCTGAATCAGACTGTTGAGCTTATTTTTCTGTTTATGAAATGCGATATTAGATTCATTATATGTAGCAGACAATTGCTGCATGTTTTTGTCCAGTGCATCAAAAGCAGCTTGTTGCTTTTTAAGCTCTTCCAGATACTTTTTGTGCTGGGTCTTCAAATTCAAAATCTCTGATTTCAAAGTTTCATTGGCTTGCCTTATTTCATTGATTTTTGCATTGGCAGAAATGCTTTTCCCTTCCCGATCGGTAAGCGTTTGATTGATATGTTCAGAACGGGTATTGTACTCTACCTCCTTCTTTATCAGACTTTGAAGTCGGAGCCTCAATAGTTCAATGTCTTTTTTCCGGCTTTTATTCGACAAATGCTCCAGATCTTTTTCCTGCGATTGGATTTGAGCGGAAAGTACCAAGGCTTTCTTCTCAAGTTGTTCAATTACTTTATTCAGCTTTTTAAGATTTTTTGCCCTGCCCAGCCTTTTTCCCTGGAACAATCCTACAGAGCCCCCGGAAAGTGCATATGTATGACTGATGAACGTAGCATTTTTACTCAGGTAAATAATTCCATGGTCCTTATCCGAAGATTCAATGTCGTTGAAATCGTTGATAACTAAAACCCGGTCTAGCAGATAAGCGGCCAGCTTTTCATACTTCGCATCAGTATCAACTAATTCTAAAGCAGGAGTTCCTTTTCCCTTTGATAAAAAAGAAAATGGCTGATAACTTATAAATTTATCGAGCAAAAAGAAATGCGCCCTGCCCCGGGTAGAATCGTTTAACAAGTTGATTGAATACAGCGCTTCATCTATATTATTGACGATATAGTAATTCAAATAGGGCTCTAACAAACTTTCGATGGCAATACGGTATTCATCATGACAGCTAATGACATCAGACAGTAAAGGGGCATCACGTGTATACCGGGCTTCTTTCTTAAGAAAACGAATTGAATCAGGGAAACCGGAGAGATTTTCTACCAAATTTCTGGTGAGTTTTTCCTCATTCTTTTTGGCATCGAGTTCACGATTTAAATTAACCAATTCTTGTTTTAATTGATCGATGAGTAGTTCTGCTTCTGATTTCAGCGTTTCTGTTTTTTCCTCTTGCTTTTCTATTTTTTGTAACTCAAGCTCAAGTTCTGTTTTCTCTTTCCGAACACGCAGTAAGGTTTTACTTAATTCTACCAAATCTTTTTTGCCCGTTTCATTCCGCTCACCGGTGCTTATGATTTCAGACTTTAGGGTGCTTATTTGTACTTCATTGACCGCTTGCTGCTTTTCAAATTCATACATACTCTTTTTCACCGAATCAGCAAGATCCGCCACTTTGCTAAGCTTGTTGCGGCTTTCATCATGAGCTTTTCTTGCTTTTCCTAAAGCTATTTTAATTCCTTCTGATACTTCCCCCGCATTTTCGAGATTACTTTTTTCGATTACTTTAGACTGCTGCAAATGATCGATATTGCCGGTTAATTCATCCAGGCGTTTTTCAGACCTCTCAATATGTGTCTTTAAAGTTTTGTTTCTTTCTTCAAGATATTTTTGCTTTTCCAGTAGTAATTTTTTCTCATTTTCTCTGGCCTGCAATTGGGTCAGCCCGGCATTCAATGCTTTTTGTTTGTCTTGTAGTATTTTTTCCTGATTCAGGTTACCCGTTTTTTGCTGACCAAGCAGTGCCTCGAGTTTACTTAATGAGGTCTCTGTTTCAAGCTGAGCATCACTTGCAGCGCTTATTTGCTCGTTGAGGCGTTGATAAATGCTCTGTTGATCCACCAAGAGCAGGACAGCCTGTTTGATACTCATCTCTTTATAATGTTCCTTGAGCTTATAGTATCGTTTTGCTTTTTTCGCTTGCGATTCAAGAATCTTCAGATTATTCTCAATTTCAAACAGCAAATCTTCAATCCGGTTTAAATCAGTTTCGGTATTGCCCAGTTTTTGCAGTGTATGCTTTTTATGTGTCTTATACTTTTCAATACCTGCAGCCTGTTCAAATAATTTTTGCCTCGAGTTATCCTTGTTATTTAATATCTGATCTATCATCTTCAATTCGATGATAGCATAACTGTCAGAACCGATGCCTGTATCCATAAAAATGCTGGTGATATCTTTCAGCCGGCAAGGCACATTGTTCAGCCGGTATTCGCTTTCACCGTTCCGATAAAACAAGCGACTTACCGTTACTTTAGCATATTCTGTTGGCAGTATATTCTTGGTATTATCAAAAGTTAAAGAAACTTCAGCAAGGCTTGATGACCTTCTGGCCTTGCTACCGTTGAAGATAAGATTCTCCATCTTATCAGAGCGCAGAATAGTCGGTTTTTGTTCACCCAAAACCCAGCGAATTGCATCAACTATATTTGATTTTCCACAACCATTCGGGCCAACAATTCCGGTGATGTCATTATTAAAATGAATGACCGTTTTGTCTGCAAAACTTTTAAATCCCTTGATTTCTAGCGTAGAAAGCCGCATGTATTATTCCATGGTTTAGAAAAAAAATGTAAAATTAATCCTCTGATGTTTGCTTTTATGCAAGGATACAGACTTTTTATTGAAATTTACGGGGAAGATAGCGACTATCAATTTTCTATCTCATTACTTAAATCCCCAGCTTTCAGTTACATTTGAACCGGAATGGAATCAGTGTAAACTGAATAAAAGCTCGCTTTATGGCTCTGAGATCAGTTAATCCGGCAACAGGAGAAACCTTAAAAACTTATAAGGAAGAATATTGGTCATCGATATGGAAAAAACTCGATAATGCTACTGAGTATTTTTCCGTGTGGAAAAATTTTGCCTTTTCGGTGCGTTCGCGTTACTTAGAAAAAGTAGCTGAAATCCTGATAAAAGAGCGTGATACTTATGCCGAACTTATCACCAGTGAAATGGGTAAACCGATAAGCGAAAGCCGGGCTGAAATCGAAAAGTGCGCTTTGGTTTGCAATTATTATGCACGAGATACAAAACTTTTTTTACGCGATGATCTGATTAGTACTGATTCGGAGGCCAGTTATGTCACCTTCGAACCGCTAGGAGTGGTGCTTGCTGTGATGCCATGGAATTATCCCTTCTGGCAAGTCTTCCGTTTTGCAGCCCCTGCTTTGATGGCAGGAAATGTGGTCTTGTTAAAACACGCTTCCAATGTGTCACAATGTTCTTTGGCTATTGATCAGCTCTTTAGAAAAGTGGGTGCCCCGAAAGGTTTGTTTCAGTCCTTATTGACCACCCCTTACCGCACAAGAAAACTGCTTGAGGACAAACGCGTGGCTGCCGTTAGCTTTACGGGAAGCATAAAAGCAGGCGCTGAAGTGGCAGAAGCAGCAGGAAAGCATATTAAAAAAACGGTATTGGAACTTGGCGGAAGCGATCCTTTCATTGTAATGAAAGATGCCAATCTGAAATTAGCTGCCGAAATGGCTATTCAATCTCGAATGACGAATGCCGGACAGAGCTGTATAGCCGCAAAGCGGTTCATTATTGAAAAGGATGTCTATAAAAGTTTTATGAAACTTTTGAAAAAGGAAATGCACTTGATTAAACCCGGTGATCCGATGAAAGATAAAACTACGCTCGGACCACTTGCCCGCGAAGATTTAATCAAATCTTTGCAAACCCAATTGAAATACTCGATAAAGAAAGGGGCCAAACTCGAAATGGGAGGTAGCAGAATAAAAGGAAAAGGTTATTTTTATCCTGCAACATTGCTTTGCAATGTCAGCGAGGATATGCCGGTTTTTAAGGAAGAAGTATTTGGCCCGCTGGCAGCAGTAATGCAGGTTGATAATGAAGAAGAGGCTATCCGGGTGGCGAACCATACGAACTTTGGTTTGGGGGCATCGATCTGGACTGAAAACCACGAGCAGGCGCTGCGAATGGCAAAAAATATTGAAGCAGGAGAAGTCTTTGTTAACAGTATGGTTCGCTCCGATCCTAGATTTCCCTTTGGAGGCATTAAACAATCGGGCTATGGAAGAGAATTGGGAGGCTATGGAATCAGAGAATTTGTAAACGCTAAAACAATCGTAATAGACTAATGGTGATTATTGAAAACAGTACAGGCGATATCGTTTCCCTACTCATTTTTCTTTTCTTTTTTATCGCGATGCCCATTATCAGGGCTAATAAAAAGAAACAACAAAATCAGCAGAAGGGATCAAAGGCTAAGACTTTGCAGGAGATGATCCAAGAGGCCATGCAGCCGGAAGAAAAGCAGCCCGAACAAGAAGAAGAATCTTATCAGGAAAAAGAACCTGAGCCTGAATTGCAATTTCCTGCCTCACAACCACAAGAAAAAATATTGAAAAATGAACAGGCAGCTGTCATTGACAAAGCTATAGTAAAAAGCGATTTGCAGCTTTTTATGGAAGAAGATATGAAGCAACAGGAAGGTAACAGGATAGCATCTGAAAGTAATTCATTTTATCAAGAGGATGAAAAAAGAGCCTTTGCATTGGAAGAAGAGACAGAAGCGGATGTTACATTCGAATTTGACTTAAAGCAAGCTATGATTTATCACGAAATCCTGAGGAAGCCCAGATATTTCGATTATTGAATTCGGATAAAATTCTTATGGTCTGATAAGCAACTGAGCCACACGTTCATTTTTTTCTTCAAGCACTACTTCATGAGCTTGTCTTATGGCTTCAATTGCATCCGCATTATATTCAATAAAAGTCAACAAATCGAGCTCGTGAATGGTTTTGATGTCGAAGCTTTTGGATAATGCTAGCTTCATCACCTCGAAAGTTGCAGGAGTATAATCGAAGCACGCATCGAAACTGACAGCCGTCACACGTGCCATATTAAGTTTGATGCGGTGACGTGCAAAATGAGTGTAGATAATACCGAGGTGCCATTCAGAAACAAAAGAAAGGTCGGTAGTAGAAAGCTGAAAAAACACCTGTTGAGGTTTGGTCACACAAATGGGAGCAAGTTTTTTGCGTCCGGATTCAAGATGACAAACATGCGTTCCGGCAGCCTCCGGCTGAAGAAAGGACTTTACAAATAAAGGAATCTGTTTGTTTTCGAGGGGTTGCAGCGTTTTAGGATGAATGATTTTAGCACCATAAAAAGTCATCTCAATGGCATCACGGTAAGAAAGTCTGTCGATAAGGACAGCATGTGGGTAAATAGAAGGGTCAGCAGTCATTACACCCGGAACGTCTTTCCAAACCGTCACCGATTTGGCATCAAGAATTGAAGCAAAAATAGCAGCAGAATAATCAGATCCCTCCCGGCCCAGCGTAGTGCTTTTGCCCAGATCATCGGATGCAATAAAACCCTGTGTAAGTACCAGCGAGTGCTTCAACTTTTTGCTAAGCAAGAGCTCAATATTCGCCTGGCTTTGTTGCCAGTCAATCGAAGCATCCCGATAGTTTCGATCGGTCCGAAATAATTTTCGTGCGTCCTCCCATTCAATAGTAATGCCTTCCGATTGCAAAAGCTGAACCAGGAGAAGACTGGTCAATAATTCGCCATAACTAACGAGCATATCGTAAGCCAGATTTTCGTCATCAGGAGCAGGATTTTCTAAGTATGATATCGCCTCGTTGATTAATTTTTGGAAAGCTTCTTCCGGCTTCAATCCATTTCGGTATCCAGACAATAAGCCCTCGTAATACCGAACTATATTTTGTTGAAATAGCTCTGATGCCGTAGCATCATGATTTAGCCATAAGGCCAAAATATTTTCTAATAAAGTAGTTGATTTACCTGCAGCCGAAACAACGATCAGTAAAGAATCATCTTTCTTATTCTGCTGTTTGATAATGGCGACAACTCTGCGAATATTTTCCACATTTTGCAGCGAAGCACCACCAAATTTAAAAACCTTCATTGTTTTATCAGCCATCAGCTCAGGCGGTCTTTTTCGAGTTTACAGGTAATCCATTCTTCATCAAGGTCGGCATTCAACTTTTTATAAAAAGAAATGGCGGGATGATTCCAATCGAGCACATGCCAGCGTAATTGATTGGCACCATGCACTTTGCAATAATTAATCAGGGTATCAAACAAGCTTTCACCAATTCCATTTCTCCTTTGTGATTGTGTTACTACCAAATCATCGAGATATACTATTTTACCCTTCCAGGTAGAATAAGTCCAATAGAATAAAGCCATACCAACAATATTATCATTATCGTCAGCCTCACTTGCGACAAAGGCTTCAAATCGGTTTTCGTCAAAATATTGTTGCATATCCTGCCTCGAAACAATAACAGCCTCGGGTGCCTTCTCATATTCAGCCAGCTCCTGAATTAAATGCAGCATTCCCGGAATGTCATCTCTTTTAGCCAATCTGATTTCAATCATGATTTTCGATTAATTTTTTCTATGATAAAATGAATAGCCGAGGCTTAAGCCATAACGCAAAAAAATTGGTGAGTCATATTTCTCGGTTGAATTACTACTTTGAACACCTACATATGCTTCAAACAACAAAAAATCAGCTAGAAAATGTTGATAACCGAATAAACCGCCTATTGCCAAATCAAAATTATCATACACATCGAAAAGCGGAGCCATAAAAATACCATCCATATAATGGATACCCCAAAAACGGGGCTGAAATTCAAAACGCCAATGTGGTCTGATTTGTAACAAATTTGTATTAGAAGAATCGCTTCCTTTAAAAAACTTCGATGAAAATTGCATGGAGAAAGGCCAGACACCCAGCCCGGTTTCGTAACTGAGCGTAACGCCTTTTAGAGCAAGTGCTAGAAAGGCAGGTTCCACTTTAAAATTATTCTTTCTGAAGGGTCTATGTATGGATTTGGCAAAACCAAAGGTATCGGTGACAGAACCAATGCCACGACTTGGCAATGTAGCCTGTGCATGAGCATCATGGCATGACAAAATAAGCAGACAACATGCAACCGCAACAAGCTTCATCAGGACTCCTTTATTAAGGGAACTAAATTAAAGCAAATCGTGGAAAGCCGGTTTTCAGGTTTTAAATAAAATCTGGATATTTGTAAAAGATTTTTAAAGTACACCATGGAGAAGAAACTGGTAACACTTGATGAGTTTGTTTTAGAAAAACAAAGTGAATTTCCTTTTGCATCAGGTGATTTAACCCGTTTGCTCAGCGATATATCTCTTGCGGCCAAGATTGTAAACAGGGAAGTAAACAAGGCCGGATTGGTTGATATATTAGGTACAACCGGACATAACAACATTCAGGGTGAAATTGTGAAGAAATTGGATGTCTTTGCCAACAATCAATTCATTCATGCTTTACGGGTAGGTGGTTATTGCTGTGGCATGGCATCAGAAGAAACCGATGAATTTATCGCCCATGATGCACCTCAGGCCCGCGATGCTCAATACATTGTATGCATTGACCCCCTGGATGGTTCGTCTAATATCGATGTAAATGTATCAATTGGAACCATATTCAGCATATTGAGAAGGCAATCGCTTACAGGAACCTGCACCCTAAGTGATTTTCTGCAACCCGGATATAAACAAGTGGCAGCAGGTTATGTGATTTACGGCTCTTCAACAATGATGGTCTATACGACCGGAAAAGGAGTTAACGGATTCACACTCGATCCTTCTATTGGAGAATTTTGTTTGTCACATCCTAAAATCCAAATGCCTGAATCAGGGAAGACCTACTCAATTAATCAAGGTTATTTTCAAAAATTTGAAGAAGGACTTAAGCAATTTATCATGTGGTGTCAGGAAATTGACGAAGAAAGCAAAAGGCCTTATTCCTTGCGTTATATTGGCTCGATGGTAGCAGATATTCACCGTAATCTTATAACAGGCGGTATATTCATTTATCCCGCTACCTATGAGCACCCGAACGGTAAACTACGCATGCTCTACGAATGCAATCCACTTTCATTTATTGTTGAACAAGCAGGAGGCAAAGCCACTAACGGACATCAAAGGATACTGGAATTGCAACCGGAACAGTTGCACCAAAGAACACCTATCTACATCGGGTCTAAATTAATGGTTGAAAAGGTGGAAGCATTTCTTAATGAATACGCTTCGGTGAGTTCAAAATGAAAGATTCTCTTTCTATTTTCTGGAACCGATTTATTCTGATTGTATTGATAACAGAATTGGCATTTCTCCTGTTTTACACTTTAGCTGCATTCTATTTCTTCAGAACAAATCAGGATCTTTTAAATGGATTTACTTTCAATACATTCAGGCAACACTTGCTTGATTTTTTGCCTTATCTTATAGAAATGAATGCCTTTTTCACCGGTCTTTGGGCTTATTTATGGCTGATTGAACTTGACAATAAGGGATTTCATCATGAAATAAAACCTGCCGGAACATTCATCTGGTTTATCATACCGGTACTGAATTTATTTGCTGCCGGAATTATGTTTTCAAAAATCATAAATAAAGCTGATGACAAATGGAATATTGACCGTTTTAATGATTTAAGCAAGAAGCTGAAAAACAGCTTGGTTATGTTTTATGCCGGCCTCATGGGTATCGTGTTTACTTACGGGCTTTCAAGCACATTACCCTACAATGATAAGAGCATGCTCACCAATTCATTCCAATTATTTCAATTACTTTTCACCGCTTTGATAGTCCTGACACTTCTTGGTTTATTAAAGCTATTAACATCTGCCAATTCCTTCTCTATAAGAGCATCAAAAGTGGATAATACTCAGTCCGGTAAATAGCAATTGTTGTCAATTTGCTAATTTTCGAAATTAAAAGAGATAAATATGGAAGTACATAAAAACATACTTGATTATTTCCTGGTCGCAATTCAATTGATATTGCTTGTTCTTTATTTCTATCAACCAGCTTTCTTAGATCCCAGTTTGAATAGCATTTTTAAAGTAATAGGCTCTGTACCAATGGTGCTGGGCGCTATCATTGCTATATGGGGAAGTTTTCAAATTGCATCATTTATTTCTATTTTTCCAACACCCGCTAAAGGAGGAAGATTAGTCACTTCAGGAGCTTTTAGATTGGTTAGACATCCTATCTACTCCGGCATTATTCTGGCCTCATTCGGCTATGCTTTATATTCGATGACCCTTGTAAAATTGCTTATTGCAGTTGTGCTGCTACTCTTTTTCGAATTAAAATCATCTTATGAAGAACGTCAGCTTTTTAAGCAATATCCTGAATATGCAGAGTATGCGCTTAAAACGGGGAAATTTATTCCACTTTGGGGTTTGAAAGGGAATCAGACCGACACCGAACAATATCTACACCAGGATGAAGAGCAGGATGATGAATCAGCCTAAATTTTTCGAAGAATTTCGTAAGCAGGAGAGTAGCAGGGCAAACCGTGCCTTTCTATTTATGTCTGCTATTTTTATTGGTGCTTTGGTTATGACCAATGCAATAGCCGGCAAATTCTTTATCCTTTTTGGACATCCTTTATCGTCCGGTATTATTGCTTACCCGATAACCTTTCTTATCACCGACCTGATTTCAGAAATATATGGACTGAAAAAAGCGAATTTACTTGTCAAGGCGGGATTCCTTGTCAGCCTTTTTGTTACCCTGATTGTGATTATTGCTAATAGGGCTCTCATTTATGACCAATCACCAGTTAGTCAGGAATCATTCCATATGGTATTTGGTTTAATGCCCGGCATTGTTTTCGGTTCGATGGCTGCTTACCTAAGTGCCCAGTTTTTCGATGTCAGGGTCTTTGAATATTGGCGAAAACTGACCAATGGAAAGTATTTATGGCTTAGAAATAATGGTTCAACTATGCTAAGTCAAATAATTGATACTGTAGTTGTTGTGACTGTTGCTCTGGTTATCTGGCCCCAGGTTGATGCCAACCCTCAAACTATAGCCATTGATTGGGGTTTGTGGCGTGATATTGTCATCGGGCAATATATTTTTAAAGCAGCTCTGGCTTTGCTAGATACGCCTTTTTTCTATGCCGGTGTATTTTTTCTGAAACATTGGATAGCAGCCGACCCCATGATAGAAAAGGAGACTTTTCCACCGGCCTGATATTGTTTCTTTAAATTCTGAGTACAACTTGTTTTATATTTGGGCCATGCTGTGGTGCCAACGATGATTCACATCATCAGGCATAATAGGGAATCCGGTGAAAAGCCGGAGCAGTCCCCGCTGCTGTAAGCTCCTTGCTAAATTGTTTTCATCCTTGCCACTGTTCCTGATTTGGAGCGGGAAGGCTCGAAGCAATTAAACCGGATAACAACCGATTGGGAGTAAGCCAGAAGACCTGCCACTGTCATCATGTTTCTAATACTTTCGGGCGAAAGGTTAAGAAAGGGTGTCTGGCGTTTTTTGTTTTTACAACCCACCTGATTTTACTTTCCCCTGCATATTATTTAACCTAAAATTTTAAAACGATGCGGGAAAAAATTATTTTTTTAAGCAGTTGCCTGCTGGCAACAATTGTATATCCTGTCTTTGGTCAGGATACACTGAATCTAAACGTACATCAGCTTGATGCTGTTGAAATTACTTCTACAAGATTTGAACTTCTACCTGAGGAAGATGGTCGAAATGTAACGCGAATCGGGTCTGAAGAATTGAAGATGCATGCCGGAAAAACACTGGCTGAAATATTGAGTGAAGTGCCCGGGCTGCATATTGACGGATCATATTCGGCCGAGGGTAGCAATCTTAGCTATTATCTGAGAGGAGGCAAGAACGGACAAATTTTGGTGTTGATTGACGGAATTCCGGTAAACGATCCTTCTGATATTAACAACTCTTTTGACTTTCGCCAGCTCAATATTGAGGATATCGAATCTATAGAAATTGTGCGGGGCGGCATGAGCACTTTATATGGAAGCGATGCCCTTGCCGGTGTCATAAGTATTCGTTTAAAAAAAGCCGGTATTAAATCATTTCAGGGACAGGCTAGATTTTCTCTGGGGTCATACCGGACTTTGGCAGGAAATCTGAATTTTAATGGAAAATCAGATCGCTTGAAATACCTTGTAAATATGACATTTTACGGTAGTGGAGGTTTCACAGCAGCCGTAGATAGTAACCTTACTCCGCTAGTCGATTCAGCCTTTGTCCGGCCTGTTAGAGATTTTGATAGAGACGGCATCTTACGACAGAATATTCTTACAAAATTTGATTACACGATCAACAAGCAATTTAGTATATCGAGTTTACTGAAATTTGATAACTACGATGCACAGATAGATAACGAGGCATTTACAGATGACGAAAACAGAAGCTATCTCAGTCAGGAATGGCTCATCAGCCTGACGCCTACATGGACCTATGAAAGGGGAGAGTCTGCGCTGAAATTATCCTTTAATAATGTAAGTCGGTATGACATAAATGATTCAAGTGAATATATTGCATCACCACCCATGTTCAGCTATCTGAATGGGTATACTTATAGCCATTATACAGGCATGAATCTGCAAATGGAATGGACGAATAAGATTGCATTGGGAAAACGTTTAAAATTCATTAGTGGTATTTTGTTTAAAAAGCTGGCTTACGGATCAAAAAACACTTTGTATGGTGATTGGACCAGCTCTCGGGCCGGCTTGGCTATTGGTACCGAAATTGTGTTGCCATCGACAACGGGAAACGTACAGGCAGATCCATTTATTAATTTCCTTTTTTCTGGAACATCGGGATTTCATATTTCAGCAGGTGCACGACTTAATTATCACAGCGATTATGGAACTCATTTCGTCTGGTCGGCCAATCCATCCTGGCTGATTTCGCTCAGTGGCAATACAAAATTAAAATGGTTTGGATCTGCTTCAAGCTCTTTCGAGGCTCCTTCTTTGTATCAACTTTATTCCATCTATGGCAACACGGCATTACAAGCGATGTCTTCGTTGAATTATGAAAGCGGTCTTGTATTGTATATTAATCAATCTGTAGAATCGGGGCTAGACTTCTTCAATCGAAAAGAAAGTAATCTGGTGACTTTCGGACTTAATGGCTATGAAAATGGGGGAGAGCGAACCGTTCAGGGCATTGAATATTATGTTGACTGGACAATTTGTGATTTTTTCAAAACCGGAGCCAGTGCAGCCTTTATGCAAACTGATGATTCAGCCAGCTTTTATAGAGTACCGCGTTTACAATATGGAGCTTACGCAAATTATGCCATTAATAAGAAAACAAATGTTGATCTTCGATTCAACTACACCGGAGCTCGTTATCAGTATGACTGGAATACAGCATCAGAAATGCTTTTGCCTGCTTATTCTTTGCTCGACCTCAATGTAAACCACCGATTTAAAAATGGCTTTGATTTGTTTGGTTCATTGAATAATGTGCTGAACAATCACATTACAAGTGTTTATGGATTCTCCTCAAAAGGAAGAAATATTACAATAGGAGTGAGGTATCATTTTAAATAAAAAAAAGATAGAAAGGATACGTTTTCAACGGCATTTCCGGAACAAAATTCTGAAAAGCGGTATGGTCATTATGAGGATGCTAGTGTATAGTCCGATACCAGCCAGGAGGAACATCCACATGTAAACTGATATGGCTTTAAACATATCGGCAAAGTAAACGGCTTGCTCATGGTACATCATATCGCTTTTTTTCAGACCAGCCATTATAAGGCAAGTGAGGAAAATAAATAATGATACATTATAAAGCACCATACCAAACGTGATGGTATGCTGTCGCCTTTTCAGACATTTTGAATTAAGTCTCGAAACAATGAACATGACTGATGAGAGCAGGATTGATGTATTGATGCCAATGGTGGTTCCCATGGAATGTGCTACCGTGATATGGGTCCCGTGCGTATAGAAGTTTATTGACGGTATGCTGATAATAAGCGCAAGAAGAACATTCAGGAATATCCATAAGTCGGTTACAACTAAAAAGCGGAAAGGGAGCACATTATGTGATCTTTCAGATTTTGTAAATGATCTGATCCAACCCCATATTATTGAACCTAGAACAAGCCATTCGGTCATGCTTGCAGCATAAGCAATCATGCGAATCCAGGGCCGGTTTGGTACAATGTAAACATGATGGGCCCAGCCAAACATTAAATTGAACAGACCAAGGAAATAGAAGAAAAACACGGTTTTCGATTTGGCAATATCCTGCTTACCTTTCAACCGGGCCATGAGGTAAATGGCCGTACCATAAACCAGTTGATTCCAGGAGCCAACAAATGAACCGTAAGATTTCCATTGCACTGTCAGATCACGAATAAAATTTCCTCTGAAATGAGAAAATATCCAGAAATTCGATTCACTAAGATGATAGGTCATGAATACAATACCCGTACCCCACATCCAATAATAAACAGGCCAGCCTTTGACTTGCCCTAATAGAGATTTGAAGTAGTTGATGCCAAATAAAAACCATCCGGCCAGAATTGGAATAATCAAAATTGGTGCAAATGTGAGGTATTCCCTGCCCCCCATATGTCCGCTTAAAAGTGACCAGTAAATAGCCAGCCCGATGAACAAATAAATCCACCAATGTATTTTGAACAAAGCCGGAGCAAAAAGTTTGTTATTCTGATCATGTTCAAAATAAAAATAAATACCTCCGACTGCAGCCAGAATAATCCATGAGACCACACTACTTACATGAATAGCCCTGAGCTGGTTGAATGGCAAAACTGATTTCAGAAAAGAGGGATCAAGATATTGTATTGTAATCAGAATACCGGCAAGCGTTCCGATGAGCAAAGCCAATAATCCAAGGGTAATAAAGCGAACAGCGTACGATTTATTCATTAGCTGATGTATCGTTTAGCATTTTGTATTCTAATTCAACCCATCCGGAAAAATGAAGTTTTGCATTGTGGTTCGGGAAATAACCCGTACTGTCAACGCAACTAAGAAAAGCAATCATTTCATCTTCTTCATCTGCTGTGAAAGTAAAAGCCGGCATAACCTTTATTCCGCTCATCATTAAAGCTTTAACATAATCAGGTCCCTTTCCTTCGGTAGAAATTACATTAGTTAAATCAGGGCCCAAATAACCTCCCAGACCATATAATTGATGGCAGGCGGTACAATTATTTTTTTGCCAAAGTTTTTCACCTTCAAGCGCCTTCCTGCTCATAGGTGGAAGATCACTTTTTGTCCCGATTGTGTACACTGCGGTATTATAACTTATGAAAGCAATAATCAATATAATCAAGACAATCCGGTATTGCCTGGTGAGCACAATTCTCCCTTCTTTTTTATGTTTGTTTTCTGCCATTCCCCTAATTATTGCATACTAAGCCAAGTAAAAGTAATAAACTCACCGTGTTTCGGTGGGGAAATTATGTGGGCTATTATTAATTACTGCTAGCAGCAAGATGAGGATAGCGCTGACAAATCCATTCGAAGGCTCCAAATAATAGGGCAACATAAAATAAATCACCCATCAAAGTGTAGCGGAAGAAAGGGATACCTAATTCGTAGATAGCCATCAGGCTAAGCTCCTGCCCCGGAATGAAAATCCCCGATGCCCAAACACCAAAATTTGTGATCAGAAAAAAGGAAATACTGCTTGCTAATGCAGCTACACCAAGACGAAGTGGTGATGCGCTGTTGCGCAACAATAAACCGATACCGGCAATCAGCAAGAAAGCACCATAAACAAAAATCATAGTATTATGAAAACCGGTACCATTCATGAGTTGTAAGCAAACATCGCTGACAAAAAGAGCTGCTAGTGGCACAATAAATCCAAGCCTTTTGTCTTTCATTTTTGCTGTACCGAACAAAGCCATGGCACCAATAGGTGCAAAATTCGGAATAGGAAGGCTGATGAGTCTGCCTAAGGCAACCAGTAGAATCATTATGCTTATGAATAGAGTGGACTTACTAAACTTCATGTGTTCATGTTTTCGACAAAAATAAGATTTTGAATGAAATTTTCGAGACTTCTTATGGAAACAAAATGTGCTTATCTGTGTTGTAACGAATATATCAATCATTAAGAAATGAATCTCATTACCCGTAAAATCCTTATCTGTTTGCTGCTAACAAGCGGTGCTTGTACTCAAATTCAATCTCAAATGAAAGAACAAAAAAATGAAAACATAGTGATTAAAACCGATGCTGAATGGAAGGCGGAACTGCCCGAGAATGTGTATAGCATTACAAGAAAAAATGGAACAGAACCGGCATTTCATAATGCATTCTGGAACTATAAAGGCCATGGCACTTATGTTTGTTATAGTTGTGGACAATTGCTATTCAGTTCTGATAACAAATATGATTCAGGATCAGGATGGCCGAGTTTTTATCAGGCACTTGACAAATCGGCCATCATTGAAGTGTTAGACAGTTCTTTGGGGATGCTCAGGAGGGAAGTTAGATGCAGCCGATGCAATGCACATTTAGGTCATTTATTTACTGATGGTCCAGATCCTACAGGGCTTAGATATTGCATCAATTCAGCATCAATGAAATTTGAAGCTGAGAAATAGACGCGATACATACCCTTATTCATCAACTTGCATCAATCTTTCAAGATATTGAAAAGTTTGTTCGACATTAAGCCGCTTGGCTACAATTTTTTTTTCGGCATCGAGTAAGAAGATGATTGGGGTACCCTTAATATTATAAACGGATCGGAAATTACTTTCTTCTTTATCATCAATGCAATTTATCCAATCATTGAGTTTATTTTCATCGATAAAAGTTTCCCAATTTTTTCTAATAAGTTCGATACTTACGGCAAATACTTCCACATCTTTGTCTTTAACTTTCTCATAATAGCTGTAAAGCTGTGGTGTTTCTTTCCGGCAGGTTCCGCAGTCAGAATCCCAGAAATAAAGTAAGGTGTACTTTGATTTCACATCGTGCAAGGCACGCCAATTTCCTTGTATATCCTTCACAATAACGTTGGGAGCTACTTTACCGAGTAATAAAGGTTTTAAACTCAATGCATCCGTTTTGATTTTTTGAAGTTGTTCTGCATCCACCCAATCAGCCTCACCGCTGAGATAATATTTTTCAGCGATATGAACGTAAACAGCATCCATGCCCATAATTTTATTGCTCGCATATTTATTAAGCAGGTAAGCTATTGTGTACTTAAAAACTTCTTTATTGTCTTTCGCAAGGAAAGCCACCCTGTCTATTGCAGCAATAATAGAATCGGGAAATTGAACGGTCCATGTATTGATATATTCATCGAGTTTCCTATGATAAATCGGAGTGTATAAAAGCCTTAGGTCACTGAAATCGTAATTATCGAAAAAGTGATTGATATTGAAATGATAGGCATAAAACGAATCGATGAGGTTCCCTGCTTCATCCCTTTCCGGTTCTGGCAATTCCGGATCAGGTGTTGCTTTTAAAATTTTAGTATAAAGTAAATCCGGGTTATCTTTTTCAAATTGACTTCGGTGAGTTCTTACATCCAGGTCAATTTCTTTTAAAATATTATCATATATTTCGATAGAATCATTTTCGTCATCAAGAACTCCTTTTCTTGCTACTGCATGCATGTAAGCTTTTCTTTGGGATTTAATAAATTGCAGGTCTTCGTAAAACATCTTGTTTTCCACGCTGCCTTTTATTTTCATATCATCAACCAAACTTCCTTCTTTTGTCGATAAGGAGAAGTTCTGATCTTGATCCAGCACCAGTTCAAAAAAATGATTATCAGGAGGTAAAGCAATCATGTACATGCCACCTTGCAATTGATTCGGGCCACTAAAGAGACCATCCGCTCTTGCATCCAGAATCAGGGTATCGTCCATCACTTGCATATTGCCATAGTGATGAGCCAGATAGACTGTTGAATCAGCCAAACCGTCAATATGGATATTAATATGATAGCCTGATTGGGCTGAAAGAGAAATGGCCAGGAAGAAAGAAAACAATAGTACCAAGAATTTTCGCATAGACATCATTTTTAAAAATTCAACACAGCAATAAGCATACTAGCTTGCTGACCTTATGCAAATTTAAGAATCAAAAGTGAGTTCGAACTGTGAAATAATATTAAAAAAGCCCACTTTCAGATGTAAGCAGGCTTAGATTTCCGTTTATAAAAAATTTTCAGGCTTTCTTTGTGGCAGCTTTAGTTTTTTTTCTGGCTGCGGGTTTAGTTACTTTCTTAACTTTTTCTACTACTTTTTTCTTTGCTGAAAGTTCGGCAGTCACAGTGGCCTTTTGTTTATGCTTTCTCGAATTACCAAACGATCCTGCAATAATTTTTCCACGTTTTGTTCTTTTATCGCCTTTTCCCATTTTTTAATTGATTTATTTGCGGCAAAAGTACGCAAATATTTATGCTACACAATAATATTAATAGAACTCGTTTTTCAACAATGGCATCTTGGTCATTTCTTTAATGTGTGTAAATTTCTTTTGCCAAAACCAAATTATTGATAATTTAATTGATAGGTTTGCATCCGCTAAGAATTTAAAACATTTCATGACACTGATAAAAAGTATTTCGGGAATCAGAGGCACTATCAATAGTGAGAACGGAGATGGACTTACACCAGCTATTATCAGCTTATATACTCGTGCTTTTGCTCAATTACTCGGAAAAGGAAATAAGCCTAAAAAGATAGTGGTGGGCAGAGATGGCCGGATGAGCGGTCAGCATGTAAGCGATATCGTTACAAGCACATTGATGGAAATGGGTTTTACTATTATTAATCTTGGCCTGAGTACAACACCAACCGTTGAGCTGGCTGTTACGGAAGAAAAGGCTGTCGGTGGTATTATTATTAGTGCAAGTCATAATCCGAAAAACTGGAATGCACTAAAGTTATTAAACAGCTCAGGAGAATTTATTAGTGCGGAAGAGGGACAGAAACTACAAAAGATTGCAGATCAGCTGGAAGGAAGTCAGATCATAAAAGTATCCGGTGGAACAATTATTAATAATAATTCTTACATCGACAAGCATATTGAACAAGTACTCAGTTTATCGGCAGTAAAGGCCAATTTGATTGCTGAAAAACATTTTAAAATTGTTGTGGATGCCATTAACAGTACCGGAGCACTCATTATTCCCCAACTTCTTAATAAGCTTGGTGTACAGGATGTGCTTGTTATAAATGGGGCAGTAGATGGACAGTTTGCGCACGATCCTGAACCTCTGGCTGAAAATCTGGATGAACTTTCACAGCAAGTCACCTTTCATAATGCTGACCTCGGTATTGCGGTTGATCCGGATGTTGACAGGCTAGCATTTGTTTGTGAGGACGGGACTATGTTTGGTGAAGAATATACCCTTGTTGCTGTGTCAGATTATCTATTATTACATGAAAAGGGATCGACCGTATCGAATTTGAGTTCCACCAGAGCTTTGCATGATATTACAGAAGCAGCCGGTTGCGATTATTACGAATCAGCGGTCGGAGAAGTCAATGTGGTTAAAAAAATGAAAGAAGTGAAGGCCTTGATTGGTGGCGAAGGAAATGGAGGCGTTATCTATCCTGCTTTACATTACGGGCGCGATGCCGTTGTTGGTATTGCCCTCTTCCTCACTCATCTGGCCGAAAGTACCAAATCAGCCTTATCATTAAAAGCAAGCTATCCTGAATATTGTATTTCTAAGAATAAGGTAAAACTGGAACCGGAAGTAAATCTGGACGATTTATTAAAAAATATTGCCAAAAAGTATGCTCATCATCACCAGGTAAAAATTGATGGTTTGAAAATCTATTTTGACAATGATTGGGTGCATTTGAGAAAATCCAATACGGAACCAATCATTCGGATTTATGCGGAAAGCAGCATGGAAACCACGGCCGACAATATGGCTGCAAAATTGAAAGATGATATCAAAGAATTACTGAGTTAATACTCCATAAAAAAAGCCTCAGGCCATATTTCGTAATTTCACTTTTTTAAATTCTACCTGATGCAAGTATATTTTGACAATGCGGCTACAACGCCTTTAGATCCAGAAGTCTTCGAAGCAATGAAGCCGTTTATGCAGGAAGATTTTGGTAATCCTTCTGCCATTCATAAAAATGGGAGGAAAAACAGGGTCGCCATTGAGGAATCGCGTAAAAAGATAGCCTCTTTACTGGGTGTTGCTCCATCAGAAATATATTTTACTTCAGGAGGCACTGAGGCATCAAATACCGTAATCAATGCCGCTGTTCATGATTTGAAAGTGAAGCGAATAATTACTTCAAGAATTGAGCACCATTGTGTGCTTTATCCGGCAGAGAAAATGCAAAAAAAGTGGGGCTTACGTACCGATTATGTTGAACTTCAGGACAGTGGTGAAATAAATTATGAGCATTTAGAAAAGCTGCTAGCGGCAGAGAATGTCCCTACTCTGGTAAGTTTAATGCATGCCAATAACGAACTCGGGGTAATGAATGACATGACACGAATCGGTGAGATGTGTAAAAAATGCCATGCTTTTTTTCTCTCTGATACAGTTCAGACTATCGGACACTTTAAATTTAACTTAGCCGAAACTCCGGTTCATTTTGTCATGTCTTCAGCACATAAATTTCATGGTCCTTTGGGCTCGGGCTTTTTATATGTCCACCCGGATCTTCAAATTTCTCCTTATTTTCTGGGGGGGGCACAAGAACGAAATATGCGGGCAGGTACTGAAAATATTTATGGGATTGTTGGCCTTGCCAAAGCATTGGAGATTGCTTATCGTGATTTTGATGAACATAAAGCTAAAATCATGGCATTACGACAATATATGATTGATGAACTTTTACATAATATCAAGGGTGTTTCGTTCAACAGTCCGATGGATGAGCCCTATTTATATACAGTGCTAAATGTATCCTTTCCTCCTTCAAAGCTGGGCGATTTATTGATTTACAATCTTGATATAGGCGGTATTGCAGCTTCGGCCGGATCGGCATGCAGTTCTGGAAGCAATGTAGGTTCGCATGTAATGTCTGCCCTTGGTAAAGACCCTGCCCGTAGCGGCATTAGATTTTCCTTTTCAAAATGGAATACCCGCGAAGAAGTTGACTACGTGATTCAGACCCTTAAGAGATTACTAAACGCTTAGTTAAGACTTTTCAAAAAATCAAGGGTGTTTACCCCATCAGCATAATCCCATAAAGCTGGTCTTTGCGCCTGCCCCGGTTTCACATAATGCATCGTCAGCGGCATATTGCTTACTATGCACTGAATTTGTTCGGCTTGCCCCTCAAAGGCTTTTTCGAGTTGTTCCTTATCGGTATAGTACTCATAGTTCAACACCGAAACAGGACTTGCAATTACCCTATCTTCTTTTAATATCAGAAAGTCGCTGGCGTAGTGTTTTTCCTTATTAAGCAGCAGAAGGGTACGATTGTACTCGTAGTTGTTTTTGTATTTATAATGTGAGATTATATCTGAGAATGATTGAAGACCAATAAAAAAAGTATCAAAATCGAAACCTTGCGGAAGCATTAATTTCGATACATTTCGACAGCCCAGTCCGTAGTATTGGAAAATATCATGGCCAAATGCTTCTATTGTTTTTAGATTATCATCCTTTGATAAAACGGCAACGGCATTTCTGTTTTTTCGGATGATGTGTGGATATTTTGAAAAATACTGTTCGAAATAACGACCTGAATTATTGCTTCCTGTGGCGATAACGGCATCGGCAGATTTCAGCTTTTCGATGATCTTAATCCGTGCATTCATTTCGGGCCAGATACGCTCAATAGCCTGAATCATAAAATGAGTCAGTACACGATCTTTCGAGGAAGTCTTGATTAAAGCCTTGTTTCCACTGGCAAGCACACAGAGTAAATCCTGGAAGCCTGCAAGCGGGATGTTACCGGCCATCACAAGTCCGATGTTGTGAGGCTGCTTTGTGGGGAAATAATCAGAATACCCTGCAAGCCATTTTTCGAGTTTTTCTGTTTGTAACCAATCAATGGCCATGCTCATAATCGCATGCCGGATTTGTGCTCCTGTAAACCAGGGATTTTCGGCTCTTGCCTGTTCTAAAATATCTTCCGGTACAAAATCTGTTTCGGCCATTTGCCGACCTAAAAAACTAAATTTGTCTATAAATTGCTGCATGTGCTTGCTCCGGTTAAAAAAAATGTTTTCATTTGCGTTCAAATTATAAGATTACCTGTAATTTTGCGTAAAATTAAATAACCTAAAAATATTTTCTTATGGCAATCATGATCACAGATGAATGCATTAATTGTGGGGCTTGCGAACCGGAATGTCCTAATAATGCTATTTACGAAGGCGGAGTAGAATGGTCTTTTTCAGAAGGTACAACGCTTTCGGGTGAATACACCAAGCCTGATGGCAGCGTGGTTGATGCTGATGAAACACACGATGCAGAATCAGAAGATTTTTATTTTATTGTCACCGATAAATGCACAGAATGTGTGGGCTTTCATGAAGAACCGCAATGTGCTTCCGTTTGTCCTGTTGACTGTTGCATAGCCAATCCAGACCATGTTGAATCAGAAGATCAGCTGATGGCCAAGAAAGATTCGATGCACGCTTAAAAGCAACAAAATAATTTTATTGAAAATTTAAAGCACTGCTTGTTGCAGTGCTTTTTTTGTTTTTCAGATGTAATAATCAATACTAGATTTTTCTCAAAAAGTAAGGCATGAATTAACTGGCAGACAAAGGTATACTCCACTTGAGGAGATAGAAATTTGAGAATTGCAAAATCCATTTAATCTACTTCATCAATCAAGTGGCTAAGCAAGCCCCTTACCTTTATTCCGATATAATCACGAATGGTTCGGAATTCGGATTCACTCAGTTTTTTCGGATCCGGGATACCCCAGTCTTCACGGGCTTTGGCGGCAATCTGTGGACAGGCATCATCGCAACCCATAGTAAGCACCTGATCGAAAACTATATCAGGCAATTCTTCAATCGAGGAAGAATGATGCGTTGACAAATCATACCCTAATTCAGCCATGGCTTTAATTGCTTTCGGATTGACTTTGCCCGAAGGACAGGAACCGGCACTATAAGCCTTCACTTTCCCCTTAGCATACATGTGGGCAAATGCCTCAGCCATCTGGCTCCGGTTCGAATTTTCGATACACACAAATAGTATTTGTTTCATCAGTATTTCTTTTTATTGGCTATGGCAACCAGTGAGAGCATAATCGGCACTTCTATGAGTACACCCACTACGGTTGCAAGAGCTGCTCCTGAATTTATACCAAACAACACAATTGCCACTGCTACAGATAGTTCGAAGAAGTTGCTTGCACCTATCATAGAACCCGGTGCACATACAGCGTACGGTAGTTTCAACAACCGTCTTCCGATGTTCCAGGCCACACTAAAAATAAAGTATGTCTGGATAATAAGCGGAACGGCAATCAACAATATATGCAGCGGATTGGCAAGAATTTTTTCTCCCTGAAAAGCGAACAATAGAATTAAAGTGAGTAATAAGGCAATCATAGATACCGGACGGAAAAATGGCAGGAAATTTTGACGAAACCATTCATCTCCTTTGCTTCTGAGGAGTAACTTTTGTGTGATGAAACCTGCCAACAGGGGAATGACTACAAAAACCAGCACCGAAGCAAGCAAAGCTTCGAATGGTATATGCAAGCCTGTGATTCCCAGTAACAATTCAACAATCGGTATAAAAGCGATGAGGATAATCAGATCATTAATAGCAACCTGCATCAAGGTGTAATTAGGATCACCATCGCTGAGGTATGACCAAACAAAAACCATGGCTGTGCAAGGAGCTGCCCCCAGCAGGATGGCCCCGGCTGTATATTGATCAATCTCTTCAGGGCTTAGCCATCTTCCGAAAATATAATTGAAAAACAACCAGGCAATAAAAGCCATACTGAACGGTTTGATGAGCCAGTTGACTACGACCGTCAACGATATGCCCCGAAGCTGTTGTTTGAAATTTCTGATTTTAGAAAAATCAATTTGTAGCATCATCGGATAGATCATCAGCCAGATAAGAAGAGCCACAGGCAAATTAACCTGATGCCAATTCATATCGCTGAGTGCATGAATACTGTCACCGGTCCATTGGCCAATCATGATACCAGCTCCGATACATAGGAGCACCCAAAAGCTTAGATAACGTTCAAAAAAGGCTATTCTTTTCATCAGCAACAGTTTGAGGCCGGGTCGCAAGCAGGTTTTTCGGCATAAACGGTGATGGAGAAAATACCTGTACTTGATTTTTTAAGTGTATCAATTTCTTCCTTATTAATGTATTGTAAAAGAATTTCTTGTGGCACATCAATTTCGGTTTGCTTCAATACTTCAATATTTTCAAAACCGCATTGCTTGATAATATCCAGATACTGATCGATATCAATAGCGCCAGAAACACAACCCGCATACATTTCAGCAGCATCTTTCAGCTGATCAGGCAGGCTGCCCTTAATGACTACATCAGAAATGCTGAAATGTGCACCCGGTTTCAATACCCGGAAAGTTTCTGCAAAGGCCTTTTGCTTGTCAGGGACAAGGTTCATCACACAATTGCTTAGAACAATATCAATACTGTTGCCAGCTACCGGCATTTTTTCGATATCACCCAAGCGGAATTCTACATTATTGAATCCTAATTTGTCGGAATTGTTTCGGGCTTTCTTTATCATGGCTTCCGTCATATCGATGCCAATGACTTTGCCCTGCGATCCGCTTAGTTCACGGGCTACAAAAACATCGTTTCCGGCTCCTGAACCAAGATCTAGCACGGTATCACCTTCTTTGATATGGGCAAATTGGCTGGGAATACCACAGCCCAAACCAAGGTCAGCATCATCAACATGTCCTTTGATCTTTTTATAATCTTCAGCAAAAATGCTATAATCTACTTCGTTGCAGCCACCCACGCCACAACAAGAGGACGCGTTTTCTTGTTTAGTCTGCTCTGCAATTTCTGCATATTTCTCGCGGACAATGGCTTTCAGGTCTTCGTTTGTTTTCATTTTATCGGGTTTTTACGATGAATAAATATAAATTTTTTTTAACAACAATTAGGGCCGTCAGACAATGAATCAAAAAATCCTTTGAAAGTGACATTGACTTCATCCCATACTTCGGGGTTGATGCAATAGCAAACCCTCGGGCCATCAATTTCTCCCTGAACAATCCCGGCTTTCTTCAATTCAGCCAGATGTTGAGAAACGGTGGACTGGGAGAGGGGCAATTCTTCAACAATATCACCACAAACACAAGTTTGTTTACTAAGCAGGTATTGCAGAATAGCTATCCTGGCAGGATGACCCAATGCACGGGCTAGTTCGGCCATGCGGTTTTGCTCTATTGTAAATTTTTCTGTCTTAACAAGCCCCATTAATCGCAAAAATACGATAGATTTTTAAACTTTTATAATTATTCAGTAGTTTTTTAAAATAATCCTTCAAGGTTCATTGATTACTTAAATAATGGGATAGAAAATATGAAGGTTTAAAATCTTTTATAACATGAAATATACGAGCCTGTTATTTCTTTTTTAAAACCTTGGTCAATTTCGATAATGAAAAGCACAAAAACATTAGCCGCAATCCACTAAAGATTGTCAGGTTGACTTGATTCACAATCGGCTGTTTCCATCTGAAAGGTGGCATGATCGATATCAAACTCAACTTTCAGAATGTGAGCCAGATGCTGAATTAGTTCCTCCGATTGACTGACTGTCATGTCCAGGATTTCGATATGGGCTTCGAAGTGAATTTGTTCATCAGTGAGCGACCACGCATGAATATGGTGAATACCACAAACCGATTTTTCTTTGATTAAACGCTTTTTGACTGCTTCTTCATCAAAATCAAGCGGAGCACGCATCATCAGAATCCGGGAAGCATCGCGAACGATTTTATACGCTTCGACAATAAGATATCCTGAGATGAGGATGGTGAGCAGTGGATCGATCCAGGTGATATCGTATAAATAAATCAGAATTCCTCCACCTAAAACAGCTACACTCGATGCCGCATCGGTGAGCAGATGCAAGTAGGCTGATTTGATATTCAGATTTCCTTTCGAAGCCGGGCTTAATAATAAAGTACCCACCAGATTGGCCATAAGTCCGGAGGCTGCCACAATCATCATCAGGCGGCTTTCTATTTCAAGCGGGTTATTAAAGCGGGTAACCGATTCGATGATCAGATAAAGCCCGATTCCCAATAGCGTGACAGAATTGATGATGGCTGCAAAAAGCTCGGCCCGTTTCCATCCGAAAGTGTAGCGGACATCTTTCGGGCGCATCCCCAAACGCCAGGCAGTATAAGAAATGATGATGGAGAGACCATCGCTGAAATTGTGGAGGGCATCAGAAATGAGCGCTAAACTGCCGGAAAGAATCCCACCAATCAGCTCGGCTATCGTGATGCCGAAGTTTAATAACATGGTTAGCAGGAGCCGCCAACCGAGTGATTGTTGCCGATGGTCTTTATCCACGTGATGATGCATCCGGCAAAAATGATAAAATTCTTTGAATTGGCTGTTTCGGGATCGGAGTAGAAAATGCCGGAATAGTAGGGAAATAGGCCGAGACATAACTACAATAAACACAGCAATCGCCTGTAATAGCATTGCGGTTTTGTAAACCACAATTGACTTATTCTGAAAATAGGTTGTCTTCCTTCCGCCTATATATCAACCGGTCTGTTTATATTATAACTGTTTCAAACTATGCAGAATAGCTTCTAATTTCTGCTGGCCATCTGCCAGTTTTTTACGTTCTTTTTCAATGACTTTTTCGGGTGCATGATCCACAAAATTGGCATTGATCAGTTTGGCTTCTACCGAGCGGATAAAACCGCGTGCATATTCCAGCTCTTTTTCAAGACGTTCTTTTTCTTTGGCGGGATCAATATTCAAATTGGCCACGAGCTGGAAATGCTGCCGGTCGGCAATAAAGGTAAATGCTTTGTCGGGTGCTTGTTCAGTCGCTTCAAAAACATCAAGCACTGCCAGTTTTTTAATCATAGCCTCAAAGGCACGGAAGCGGCCAAAATCTTTCGTTTCAACAAATAATTGCAGGGGATCTTTCGGTTTAATCTGTTGCTGATTCCGGATTTCCCTCACTTTTGAAATAATCTCTCTGGCAGTATCACCCTGTTGAATGATATGGGTGTCTGCCTTTCTCTTTTGCGGCCAGTGGTTTATCACGAGGTCATCGCCCGCTTTTCTATCGCGCAGCAGATGCCAGATTTCTTCCGTGATAAAAGGCATGAATGGATGTAAGAGGCGCATGAGATCTTCAAAAATCCGGATGGTGCTTTTCAGGGTGGCGGCATCTATGTTTTGCTCAAAAGCGGGTTTCACCATTTCGAGATACCAGGAACAGTAATCATCGCGGATAAAGTTATACAGACTCATGAGTGCTTCAGAAATGCGGTATTCGCTCATCATTTTCTCCAACTGAGGCAGGAGATGCTGTAATTTATGTTCAAACCAGTGGATAGCCGCCTGATTCGGATTTGACATCGTTGCAGGCCCGGCTTTCCATCCTTTGACCAGGCGCAGCGCATTCCAGATTTTATTGCAAAAATTTCGTCCCTGAATGATCAGCTTATCGTCATAGAGCAGATCGTTGCCGGCAGGCGAGGAGAGGAGCATACCCATGCGCACGGCATCGGCTCCGAATTGTTCAATCATGTCGAGCGGATTAGGGCTGTTGCCCAGCGATTTCGACATCTTGCGGCCTTGTTTATCGCGTACCATACCGGTGAAGTAAACATGCTTAAAAGGTGCTTTATCGCGAAATTCGTAACCAGCAATGATCATTCGTGCCACCCAGAAAAAGAGAATATCGGGAGCAGTTACCAAATCGTTGGTAGGGTAGTAGTAGTTGATGTCTTTATTGCCGGGATGGCGAATGCCGTCAAACACCGAGATGGGCCAGAGCCAGCTCGAGAACCAGGTATCCATCACATCTTCATCCTGCCGGATGTTCCGAATATCGGAAGCCGGAAATTTTTCTGCAAATAATGTTTGTGCTTCTTTGGCTGTTTTGCAAACCACGTACTCGCCTGCCTCATTATACCATGCCGGAATGCGCTGTCCCCACCATAACTGCCGGCTGATGCACCAATCCCGCACATTCTCCAGCCAATAACGGTAGGTATTAATGAATTTGCTGGGGTGGAATTGAATGGTTCCATCCAGCACATGTTCCAGAGCCGGCTTCGAAATTTCTTTCATATTCATGAACCATTGTTCTGAAAGCCGGGGTTCAATCACTTCATTGGTTCGCTCCGAGTAAGCTACCTTATTGTCGTAGTCTTCCACTTTTACCAGGTGACTGTGTTTCTCCAGTTCGGCCACTATTTTTTTACGCGCCACAAAACGGTCTTCACCAACAAAGAATTGAGCTGCTTCGCTCATGGTTCCGTTGGCGTTGATGGTATCAATGATTTCAAGATGATGCTTTTGTCCCAATTCGTAGTCGTTTGGGTCGTGGGCAGGGGTTACTTTTAGGCAACCGGTTCCGAAGGCTATATCTACATATTCGTCTTCGATAATCGGAACAGAGCGTTCCACCAAGGGCACAATAGCCCGCTTGCCGCTCAAATGTCTGTATCGTTCATCCTTCGGATTGATACAGATAGCAGTATCTCCCAGTATGGTTTCGGGTCTTGTGGTGGCAATAGTCAGCCATTCATCCTGAGTTCCCTCAATTTGATATTTGACGTAATAAAGTTTTGATTTTTGTTCTTTATGAATAACCTCTTCATCCGATAGCGCGGTAAGGGCTTTTGGATCCCAGTTAACCATGCGTTTACCTTTGTAGATATAACCTTTTTGGTAGAGATCAATGAATACATCAATTACTGATTCCGAAAGCTCATCATCCATGGTAAAACGGGTACGATCCCAATCGCAGGAAGCACCCAATTTTTTCAATTGTTGCAGAATAATGCCACCATGTGTATGTGTCCATTCCCAGGCATGACTGAGAAATTCATCGCGGCTGATATCCCATTTCTTGATTCCGTCAGAAGCCAACTTTTTAACTACTTTCGCTTCCGTGGCAATGGAAGCATGATCGGTGCCGGGCACCCAGCAGGCATTTTTCCCCTGCAGACGTGCTTTCCTGATTAAAATATCCTGTATGGTATTGTTCAGAATATGCCCCATATGCAAAACACCCGTTACATTGGGCGGGGGAATTACGATGGTATAGGGCTCGCGGTCATCCGGCTCTGAGTGGAAATAGCCCCGGTCGATCCAGTGCTTATACCATTTATCTTCTATATCTGATGGGTCATATTGCTTACTGATCGGCATAAGGGTGCGTTAAAATTGAAGGACAAATTTAAGGAATAATGTGAGCATGATTTAAGCATTTCTGATGAAAAGTCCGGGGATGTCGAATGCCGGAATAATGCCCGATGAAACTGCTTTCATAAAAAGTGTGCTTACCGCCTCTCTGCCTCTTATTCCGAGGTCTACACTATACTCGTTTACATAGAGTTCGATATGTTGTTTCATCACTGATTCATCCATCTCCTGAGCCAGGCTTCTGATATAGGGCATAGCAATTTCTGGGTGCTCGAAAGCATATTCAACACTTTGCCGAAGCAATCGGTTGACTTGCCATTTGAGTTTTTCAGACAATGCATTTTTAATGGCTATCCCTCCGAGCGGAATCGGGAATCCAGTGGTGGATTCCCAATATTCGCCCAGATCGATTATTTTTTTTAATCCTTTGGCCTCATAGGTAAAACGATTTTCGTGAATGATCAATCCGGCATCTACCTTGCTATTCAGCACAGCTTGTTCGATAGCTGAGAAAACCATAGGGATTTTATTTGTTGCTTCTGGGAATGCCATGCTGAGTAGAAAGTTTGCTGTGGTTAGTTGACCCGGGATGGCTATTTTCAGCGGATTTATGTTGGCGGCATGGGCTTCCAACTTCTTTTTTGCAATCAATAAGGGTCCGCATCCTCGACCTAGTGCGCTGCCGGCATCCAAAAGTTGATATTGATTAGCTGCATGGCCCAGCGCATGGAAGCTTAATTTGCTTATTTCCAGTTCGCCCTTCAATGCGAGTTGGTTCAACGTTTCCACATCTTCAATCACCGGTTCAAAAGACAAAGCTTCTGTATCCAGTCGCTGATGAATCAGGGCATCGAAAATAAAAGTATCATTGGGGCAAGGCGAAAAGCCGATGCGAAGTTTCATGTGAATTGGTTTACACTGATATCACCCGATAAAAAATGACTGATCAACTCAGGTATTATTAGACTTAGTTCATGAATCGCTACATCAATTTCCCAATCACTCCGGTTTCGGGGGGTGATGTAATTTGAAACGGATCTGATTTCAAGGAAAGGCACACCGGCATACAAGGAAGCGAGAAAAAAGGCAGCACCCTCCATACTTTCGACATGCGGATGCCATCGTTTTTTGATCTTACTAATACTTGAGGCATTGCCATGTACAGTATTAACTGTGATGGCTTTAGCTTTTGGGATAGCCTGTATGAATGGGCTAGCAAATTGGTTGGGATTAAGCAAAAAACCATCAACAAAAGGGGCGGTGTCCGGGTCCATCAGATTCATATCAAAGATATCCAGAAACTTGTCATGATCTTCTGCACCCAGATCTGAAAAACGTTCACTGATAACCTGGCAAATATCACCGGGTGCAAATTCCTCCTCGAAACTTCCGCATATACCGGCTTGAATAAGCAGATCATAGTCAGTTTGTAGAAGAGCCCTTGTTAAATGCAAGGTCGTGAAAACTGAACCAATACCACTGACAAGGAAATCAACCGAACCTGCATGAATGAGCCTGCCTGGCTCTGCCGGGCAATCCTGTGCTACCACAAATTGTTTGATAATGGGTTCTAGTTCTGAATAACTTGCTCCGGTGATAAGAACTTTCATAATCACAAATGTAGGAAAAGATGCTTTCCGTTTATCTATAGCGGAAAGGGTAAAAATAAAACTGATATTTACTATCTTAGAATTTTCTTTAGTAATTCAATTAAGCCCTGCCCTTGAAATCAAGAATCACCTTGCTTAGCTCTTTTTTCTTCGCTTCACTTTTGGCGAATGCGCAGGTACAGGCAAATTTTGTGGGTAACCCGCTCAGTGGCTGTAGTCCATTGGTGGTGCATTTCACTGATTTATCAACGGGTAATATCACACAATGGCATTGGGATTTTGGCAATGGCGCAAGCTCTGATACCGTTGCTCCGGTAGTAACTTTTCTCTCTCCTGGTTCTTATGATATCAAACTCGTAGTGAGTGACGGTAATATCTCAGACTCATTGACCATCAGCGGATATGTCACGGTATTTGCTCCGCCTCAAGCCTTTTTCAGTGGCAATCCTTTATCGGGTTGTCCTCCTCTTTTAGTTACATTTTCTCAAAATGCTCAGCCCGGAGATGCGCCTTTAAGTAATTGGCTGTGGGATTTTGGCGATGGAAATATAAGCTCTTTAAAAAACCCGGTACATAATTATACTTACCCATCATCCTTTACGGTCTCATTGCAGGTAAGCGATCTCAATGGTTGTTCTGATCTGTATCAGGTACCGGCCTATGTGAATGTGAATAATGTTCCTGTACCCGATTTTCAGATTACAAATTGGTTCGGATGTGCTGCCCCTTTTACTACTTCCTTTCAGAATACCTCCACCGGAACCGGCAGTTTAAGTTATTTCTGGAATTTTGGTGATGGAGGCACATCGACTAATAAAAACCCTACCCACACCTTTGGGGCTCTCGGCAGCTATGATATTACCCTGATCGTGACCGATGCCAATGGTTGTACCGATACCTTGACCAAGAAAAAGGCGGTCATTATACAAAATTTCAATACGGCCATGTCGGTTGACAAGCATCATGCCTGCCTTGTTCCCCAGCAGGACACTTTTTTCTTCAGCGATTTGAGTTCGCCAAATCTTACATCAAGCCATTGGAATTTTGGCGATGGATTTACATCAAACAAGAAGTCACCCATCCATTCGTATCAAGTGCCGGGAATGTACATTGTACAACTCGTTACATCCAATCCCGGTTGTTCTGATACACTTTGGGATACTGTTTATGTGCAACAAATTCAGGCTGCTTTTTATCCTGATTCAAGCTATACCTGCGACTTGCCGGGTATTGTATATTGTATAGATTCATCGTTGAATGCTGCAAGCTGGTACTGGGACTTTGGGGATACTACTGCTTCTTCTTCCCTCTCAAATCCGGTTCATTCATTTATGCAATCCGGAATTTATCTGGTGAAACAAATCGTGACCAGTCAATATGGCTGTATTGATTCGGCTTATCATGAAGTGACGGTTGATCCTATTCAGGGAGGAATTATAACAGATAAAGATAAAGGTTGTATTCCACTATATGTAAATTTCTTTTTTGTAAAAAAGTCAATTAAACCGGTCAGTATCTATTCATGGGATTTTGATGATGGCACGACCTCCAGTTCCATGGCTCCTTATCATACCTTCGATTCGGTGGGCGTTTATTGGGTACACTTAACGGTAAGCAATGAACTTGGCTGCACTTTTACAGATAGTATCAAGATTGAAGCCGGCATTCCTCCCACTGGCAATTTTAGCTCCTTAGAGGATACCGTTTGTGCCGGAGAGTTGGTCTCGTTTCAACCGACAAGCAATTTTGCTGATGATTTTATTTGGGACTTCGGGGATAATCGTCCGGCCAATCCATCTTCCCCTTTTCATGTGTACAAAGATACCGGCTGGTTCACCGTAACGATGACCCCGTTGTTTCATGGGTGTCCGGGTGATTCAGTAGTTAAACTAAATTTTATTTATGTAAAAGGTCCTACTGCTTTTCCAGCCATGGATAGCATTTTATGTGCACAAGCCCTGACGGTTCATTTCAGAGCCAATGCAATTCTTTCCAAAACCTACAAATGGTATTTTGGCGATGGTGATTCAAGCATGACTCCTGATCCTGTACATGTTTATCCGGGAAGTGGTGACTATATAGCAACCCTTGTTGTAAGCAACGATTCTACCGGATGTACATATACCGACATGCTTACTGTAAAAATCAGACAGCCTCAGGCCATTTTCACTATGAGCGATTCCTTCGGATGCAACCAACTCCTGCAAGTGCAATTCGATGCTAATGCATCTGTTGATGTAAATAGCTATAGTTATTTCTGGGACTTTGGTAATGGGGAGCATCTGGATCCCAATAATGTTGTTGATTTTAATGATCTTCTCTATCCGCCTCCGGTTGATTATCCCCAATCGGGACTCTATACCGTCAGCCTGACGGTTTATGATTTGAATAGTTGTCCTAGCACGGTAGTGCATTCACTTTATGTTCCTGTGCACGACACGAAAATATATGCTTCCGCTACGGCAGGATGCGCTCCGTTCACAATAGATTTTTCTGATTCATCCATGATAGATTCTACCCTGGTCTATCGCCTGTGGGATTTTGATGATGGCTTCACATCCGGTCAGCCGTCCGTGCAACATACCTTTCAGCAAAAGGGGAACTATTGGGTAACCCTTCAAACCATTGATGCTGCCGCTTGTCAGGATGAGGACTCTGTTTTAGTCACAGTAAACGATCCCCAAGCGGGTTTTTATACTAATGATACCGTGATTTGTGCCGGTGATTTAATTCAGTTTATCAATACTTCCTCGGACCCATTTTTACAATATAGTTGGGACTTTGGTGACAGTAGCACGTCAAGCGTTAAAAGTCCGGTACACAAATATGCCTCCCGTGACACTTTTACGGTGACTTTAATAGTAAGCGATACCCTTGCTTGTATCGATACGTTGATTCGTTCAAATTATATCAGGGTTTCAAAACCAATGGCCGATTTCTGGGCCAGTGATACATCTGCACAATGCCCACCTGCATTAATTCAATTTGCCAGTGTGAACGACTCCAGTGTTACAGGCTGGCAGTGGAATTTTGGAGACGGGTCTTCGTCTCAATTACAAAATCCAAATCATAATTACACACTACCCGGAATATACGATGTATCGCTGGTAGTAAGTGATCTGGCTGGTTGCACAGACACGATAGTCCGACCACAAGCCATACAAGTTGCAGGACCCACGGCTACTTTCGATTTTTCACCCAAATCAGGATGCTTCCCCCTGACGGTCAGTTTCTGGGTGGATAGTCTGAATCAGGTGGGTGATGTAATCTGGGACTTTGGGGATGGAACAACCTTGCAGGGAGATACCGTTACGCATGTGTATGACACCTTTGGAATTTTTTGGCCGGTGCTAATAATAAATAACGGGCAGCAGGGAACTCAGAAATGTGAGTATGGCATAGCTTCGGCATTTCCAGTTCAGATTGACACCTTGTCAGCCGATTTTTCTATAAATCCTGATTATGCCTGTTTGCCGGCAGATATTCTTCTGACTAATAAGAGTCTGGGTGATGTTACGGCCTATAGCTGGACCCTCGAAAATGGCTTTATATTCACAGGTCAAAACCCACCTCTGAGGCATTTAGATACTGCCGGTACTTATGTGTTTAGCCTGGAAGTGACTAATACAAATGGATGTACGCATAGTATTCAGAAAACCATAGAGATATATCCTCTACCGGAAGTGTCAGTAAAGGGCGATACATTAATCTGCCCGGGAGATACAGCCTTCCTGACAGCCGTTGAAAATCCCAGTTATTTGTATAAATGGTCACCGGGTATATTTGTTCTGGATCCAAATAATAGCTCCACCGGAGTGATACCTGATCAGGATACCTGGTTCAGCCTGCAGGTGACGGATACCAACGGATGTCAATTTCACTCAGACTCATTGTGGGTGGATATACTTGTTCAACCCACTTTCTTTGCTTATCCCGACACTAGCATTTTTGCTGGCGATACCATACAATTGTTTTGGGGAAGCAATGAGAGTTTATTTCAATTCTTTTGGTCGCCCGGAGCTGAACTATCCTGTTCTTTCTGCTCAGTGCCTGATGCATTCCCACTGAAAACCACGACTTATACACTGACTGCAACAGATAGCCTGGGTTGTTTCGATCTTTCAGCTTCCCTCACAGTCGAAGTGCTTGATGAGGTAAGAATTGCCATACCTGAGGCTTTCACCCCCAACGGTGATGGCGTGAACGATGTAGTTAAATTGAGATTAAAAGGATCTTATCAGCGATTAGATTTTAGAATTTATAACCGTTGGGGAGAATTGATTTTTATGACTGATAATGAGCATAATGGCTGGGATGGAAGTTTCAAATCGCGCTTACAAAGCCCTGATTCGTATGCCTGGTCGCTTGAATTAGAAACCCTTTCAGGACGTATTATCCATCAAAGTGGCAGCATCAGTTTATTGCCCTGATCAGTTGTGAATTTTGATAAGTCTATGCTTAATCCCTTAATCGTTTAATAGCTCTTCAACCAAGAGGCTTGTTCCACTGGCTTTTCGGATGATGATCTGTTTGCCCCGGGCAATAAATTCACCGGCAGTATAAGCATCATAGCGCTCATCGGCCAATTCAATTTTACCGGCAGGATGAAGATCGGTTGCAGCAATACCTTGTTGTCCGACTAAGCCCATCCCTTTATATAAATCAACATCATAGCCTTCGGTGCTTTGCTGGGTATCCTGAAGTATTAATTTGCCAAGTAAAGGGCTTTTAAATATGCGTGAACTTAAGTAATACACCCCGAGTGATGTGGCTAATATAGAAGAGATGAGAATAATCAGAGCCCGTGAAATTTCTTCCGTTCCGGTCATACTGAAATCGAATCGGATATTATTAATCAGGCTTAAAAGCAATCCTGAAAAGGTAAGAATAATACCGCTCACGCCAGCTACTCCAAAACCGGGAATAACAAAAAGCTCGAGCATAATGAGGAAAATACCGATAACAAAAATCAGGATTTCCCAATTTTCAGCCAGACCATCGAGCCATAGCGGAACAAAATACAATACTGCTGCTATGATGGCCGCAAGTATTGGGAAACCGACACCGGGTGTTTGTAATTCAAAGAAAATGCCGAGGAAGATGATCGTCATAAGTAGTCCGCTCAGTAGCGATGACGAGAAAAAACCTATCACTTTATCCAGCGCACTGATTTTGTATTTCACCAAAGTATAATCATCATAACCGGCCAGATGCAGCGCATCTTGCTCAGTTTTTACGATTCCGTCACAGAAATCATTTTGTAAAGCTTCGATTGCCGTAAAGGTCAAAATTTTACCCGAATCAACAATGCCCGGGATGGCGATATCCTGATCAACCATAGCTTCGGCAATATCCGGGTCGCGACCTTGCTTTTCGGCCGTGGCCCTGAATTTACCTCTGAAATAACTTTGATATTTATCTGTGGCCGGAGCTCCACTTTGATCAACAACGGTAGCAGCCCCGATAGTTGCCTCATGTCGCATGTAAATGCTGTCGCAGGAAATGGATAGTAAGGCACCTGCTGAAGCGGCATTGTTATAGATGTAAACGATACTGAGCGGCTTGGATTCCAGCAAACGTGTTCTCATTTCATCCGCAACATCCACTGCGCCACCATAGGTATTCAACCTGAGCAGAATCACATCTGCCTTCAAACTGTCAGCTTCGTCCATAGCATTGTTGAAAATCCGTAGAGCAGGTTTCGCAATTTCCTGATCAATTGTGAACATATAGACCAAAGGTTTATCATGAACAGCTGCACTATCTTGCGCTTGTATATTATTTGGTACGAGCCAGATGATAAAGGTGCACAAGAAGGAAAAGATTTTAGCGGATTGCATAGACAATTTATTTAGATTTGATGAGTTATTCAGGTGCGTTTAAACGCTTTAATATTATGACGAAAATACGCAGATTTTACAGCTTACACTTGATCAATTCCTGCATTTTGATTTTTTGCTTTTCCTTGCAGGGTATTTCTTCCCCCGTTTTATTTCCTGATTCGTTGGGGGTACATGTTGTGGATGGAAAGACTTACATCCTGCACGAAGTGGAACATGGCGAAACCTTATATGCTATCAGTAAACACTATGGGGTAAGCATTGAAGATATAACTGCAGCTAATGCCATCATTCAGCAAAACCAGATTCAGGTTGGGCAGGTATTGAAAATTCCTGTACCGGAATCCTTGGAAGTTGATTCGCTTTCTGACAATGCAGAAAATTCAAATATAGTTGTAAATAATCCGAATGATCAGGAGGCTGAAGTGGTACAATACATCGTGAAGAAAGGTGAAACCCTTTATTCAATCGCAAAAAAATACGGGACAAGTGTTGAGGATATTATGAAATTAAACCACCTGAGTGACCATAATATTAGCGAGGGTCAGATTTTGATTATTAAAAGCACTGTAGGAGAGGTGGCTGCAGCCGATACCATGACTTTTGAAGAAGCTATTGATTCTACGTTAGAAGTAGGCAGGCCGGACGATAAGAAACCTGATAATGAACAGGAAGATGAAATTTCCTTACGCTATAAAGAAATGTTATCAGCAGGAAACTATTACGAACTAGAGAAGGAAGGCCTTGTATCGTGGATTGATGATGCTGCCAGTTTCTCCAATGGTTTCTATGCTTTACACGAATCTTTGCCTGTAGGCACCTTGATCAAGATTACCAATTTGATTAACCATCGCGCGATATATGCCAAAGTGATTGGTAATTTGCCACCATCAGATCAGCATATCGTGCTGAAATTACCAGCCGATGCCCGTAAGCAACTAGTTGTTTATGATGAGAAATTCCTGGTTCAAATCAGCTGGTTGAATCCCAAACATTGATAAGAAAAACACACTATTGATAGACCATACAAGAGACTAAAGACTCTTGTACATTTCAAGCCGATGCCAGACATTTTTGACATCCTGTTCGGCCAGCTTGAGCAATTCAGCTGCATGTTCTTTATCCTTTTTAATCAGGCTCCTGAAACGACCTTCCGTATAGAGGTATTCTTCCAAGGGAATTGTCGGTACTTTAGAATCCAGACTAAAGCGCTTACCTTCTTCTTTTTCAGGGTTATACCTGAATAAAGGCCAATAACCTGTTTCTACAGCTTTCTTCTGGTGTTTAGCTCCAAAGGCCATATCATAGCCGTGTGCAATACAATGTGTGTAGGCAATGATGATGGATGTTCCGGGGAACGCATTGGCTTCATGAATAGCCCTTACAGTATGTGCATCTTTGGCACCCATCGCAATTTTAGCTACATATACGTTTCCGTAAGCAATGGCCTGAAATGCCAGTTCCTTTTTTGGTTTTGATTTACCTGATACAGCAAATTTAGCTGCAGCAGCCAGCGGGGTTGCTTTTGAATTCTGCCCTCCTGTGTTTGAATACACTTCGGTATCGAGAACCAGGATATTTACATTTTCGCCAGAAGCAAGAACATGGTCCAATCCTCCGTAACCAATATCATATGCCCAACCGTCTCCGCCCATAATCCAGATAGATTTATTAATTAACTCATCAGCCAATTGAAGCATTCTGACGGCTTCAGGACTTGTATTTCCACTGAGCTTCGATTTTAATTGTTCAATATTATTACGTTGGGTTGTTATTCCTACTTCGCTGAGCTCATCTGTTTCTATGATGGATTTTACCAGTTCATCACCCACAATGCCGGCAACTTTATTTAACTCGGTAAATGCCATGGTTCTTTTTTGATTGGTTGCCATACGCATACCCAAGCCAAATTCCGCATTGTCCTCAAACAGTGAGTTTGACCATGCAGGGCCTCTGCCATCCTTATTTTTTGCCCAGGGTGTTGTTGGCAGATTTCCACCATAAATTGAGGAGCATCCTGTTGCATTAGCAACTACCATACGGTCGCCAAAGAGCTGGGTGACCAATTTAATATAAGGGGTCTCACCGCAACCAGCACAGGCACCACTAAACTCAAATAAGGGCTGCAGGAATTGTGAGCCTTTCACGCTCACAGGATTCAGCCGTTGACGATCTACCTCGGGTGCTTTCAGGAAGAAATCCCAGTTGACAATTTCTGCTTCTTTCACTGGTTCTTTGTCCATCATATCGATGGCTTTGTGGTTCGGATCATCTTTGCTGATGGCCGGGCAATACTCCGTGCATAATGAGCAACCGGTACAATCTTCTACAGCCACTTGCAATGAGTAGGATTCCTTTTCTCCATCAAAATCTTTACCGATGGGTTTGATGCTTTTATAGGTAGAAGGTGCATCCTTCAAGATATCATTATCAATAATTTTTGCGCGGATAACAGCATGCGGACAAATGACAACGCACTTGTTACATTGGGTACATAATGCTGCATCCCATATAGGAATTTTATTCGCTATATTCCTTTTCTCGAATGCTGCAGAACCGGAAGGATAAGTGCCGTCAGCGGGCATAGCGCTAACCGGCAGTTCATTACCTTCACCGGAAATGGCTTTACCCAAAACTTGCTTAACAAAATCAGGAGCATTGACAGAAACAGGATCGGTAAAGAGAATTTCACTGTTTGCTTTCTTCGGATAATCCACTTCAAACAAATGGGCAACTGCTGAATCTACCGCTTTGTAATTCAGCTGAATAATCTGATCTCCTTTGGCTGAATAGGTTTTTTCAATGGCTGCTTTAATTTTCTTAATAGCTTCTTCCTGAGGGAGTATTCCGGAAATAGCAAAAAAGCAAGTTTGAAGGATAGTATTGATTCTGCTACCCATGCCAACTTCTTCAGCTACTTTGGTGGCATCAATCACGTAGAATTTCAATTCCTTCACAATGATTTCCTTTTGAACTTTACGGGGCAGCTGATCCCATACTTCATCTTTACTAAAAGGAGAATTTAACAGGAAGGTGGCTCCGGGTACGGCTTCTTTCAAAATGTCGTACCGGAACATAAAATTGAAATGATGACAGGCAATGAAATTGGCCGATTGAATCAGATAGGAGGAATTGATCGGGTGATTGCCAAAGCGAAGGTGCGAAATGGTCTGTGAGCCCGCTTTCCTCGAATCGTATACAAAATAACCTTGAACAAATTTATCGGTGGTGTTACCGATAATCTTTATGGAGTTTTTATTGGCACTCACGGTACCATCCGACCCTAAGCCATAAAACAATCCACGGAATTCGTATCGATCCTCCAGAATCAAATCATTGGTATAATCAAGGCTTGACATGCTCACATCATCATTAATGCCGATGGTGAAACTGTTTTTCGGATGATCCTTATTTAGCTCGGCAAAAATAGCTTTGGCCATGGAAGGAGTAAATTCTTTGGAAGATAGTCCGTAACGTCCACCGCTTATCGTTGGCAAACCATGTGCCCAGGGTGTATCCAGATTTCTGGATTCGTTTATGGCATTCACCACATCCAGATAGAGTGGTTCCCCGGGACTGCCCGGTTCCTTAGTCCGGTCGAGGACGGCAATTTTACGAACCGTTTTAGGAATGGCATCCAGCAAGGCTTCGTTTTTCAGCGGCCGGTATAAATGCACATTTACCACACCTACTTTTTCATCTTTATCATTTAGCCAGCGAACAGTTTCTTTCAGAGCATCAACACCCGAACCCATAATAATTACTACTCTTTCGGCATCGGGAGCTCCGGTATAAGTAAAGAGTTTGTATTGGCGACCGGTGAGTTTGGCAAATTTGTCCATTGCTTTTTCAACCTGATCGGGTACGGCCTGATAATAATTATTAACAGCTTCGCGGGCCTGGAAATAGACATCCGGATTTTGTGATGTTCCCCGGATAAAAGGGTTATCGGGTGAAAGGGCTCGGTCGCGGTGCGCTTTTACGGCATCTTCATCAATCATTTCGCGAATCGTATCGTCTTCTACTCTGTTAATTTTATTGATTTCGTGAGAAGTTCTGAAACCATCAAAGATGTGTAAAAAAGGAATCCGTGATGTAAGCGTAACACTGTGTGCTATGAGCGCCATATCCATAGCTTCCTGCACATTTGAACTGAACAACATGGCCCAGCCCGTAGCTCTGGTCGCCATTACATCCTGATGGTCGCCAAAAATTGACAGAGCTTGTGCTGCTAAAGAACGGGATGCTATATGGAATACGGTTGAGGTTAATTCACCGGCAATTTTATACATGTTGGGTATCATGAGCAATAATCCCTGCGATGCGGTGAAGGTCGTGGTGAGTGCACCTGTTTGTAAGGATCCGTGAACGGTACCTGCTGCTCCGCCTTCACTTTGCAATTCAACCACTCTTGGTACAGTTCCCCAAATATTTTTAACCAAATCTGATGACCATTGATCAACATTCTCGCCCATAGGAGAAGCTGGCGTTATCGGGTATATGGCACATACTTCACTAGTTTTATAGGCTATATAGGAAGCAGCTTCATTTCCATCCGTAATTAAAAATTTTTTCATATTTCTCTTCTTTATTAAAAATTTTTCAAAAAATCAGCGTGTAAAGTTAGCTCATTTTTATGTGAACACAGAATAAATGCAAATGGTTGCAGGTGATATTTATCAAGATTTGAGCTTTGGAAATTCATTAATTTAGACGCTTGATACAGATTCGAAGATACAGACACCTATATCTAAGTTTAAACACTTGATTAATAAAGCTTTAAAACCAAGAATTATGACTATGATGCACGCATGGCAAATGACAACTGTTGACAAACCATTTACAAAGACAAGCAACACGCTGCCCGAATGTGCCCCTGGCGAGGTATTGGTGCAGGTGGCTGCTTGCGGTGTTTGCCACACCGACATCAGCTTTTGGCATTTTGGCGTGAAAACAAAAAAGGAATTACCCCTTACGCTTGGTCACGAAATCAGTGGGACTGTTATTGCCGGTGAAGAAGCATGGATAGGAAAAAAGGTCATTATTCCCGCTGTTTTACCTTGCGGTCATTGCGAGCTTTGCAAGTCAGGACGTTCTAATATCTGCCAGAATCAACGAATGCCCGGTAATGATTTTGATGGTGGTTTTGCCTCGCATGTCAAAGTACCTTCCAGATTCTTGGCTGAGGTGCCCGATTCATTGTTGCAGAAATACAGTCTTGCCCAGCTGGCTGTGGTGGCAGATGCTATTAGTACACCATATCAGGTAGTAGCGAAATCAGAGCTGAATGCTGGTGACCTTGCCATAGTAATCGGAGTGGGGGGTGTTGGCATTTATGCTGCCCTGATTGCCAAAATAAAAGGAGCTAAGGTCATTGCACTTGATGTGGATGATCAAAAACTCGCTATGGCCCGCGATAATGGTATCGAAGCCACATTGAATACCCGAGACATGGATTTCAGAACGCTGAAGCTAAATGTGCGCAATATGGCCAAGGAATTGGATGCTTCAAAATATCAGTGGAAGATATTTGAAATGTCGGGGAGCAAAGCAGGGCAGGAGACCGGTTACGGATTGCTCACCTTTGCTTCAACACTTTCCATTGTGGGCTTCACGCTTGATAAGCCGGAAGTCCGGCTGAGTAATCTGATGGCCTTCGATGCTAAATTAATTGGCACCTGGGGCTGCAAACCCGAGCTTTATGCCGAAGTCATTGATTTGCTCGACAGCGGTCAATTGGATATTGGGCATTTTGTGCAGGAGAGACCAATGTCTGAAATCAATGAGGTTTTTCAAAATACTTTACAACATAAATATCTGAAGCGTACCGTGCTGATTCCAGACTTTGTATGATGTACTGAGCATGCCCCGCATAGTTTATTATCCGGCAACAGCAGATGTTTCTCTAGCCCCTTTCTACCGGAAAAGAAGATGATGACAAATTGAAAACAAGCCGGATAGGGACTTATGAAGATGCTTAATGCTGTTTTTCTTCAATTTCAATATTTAGTTTAATAGCATGATTAGCGTACATATTGGAATTAATAGTGCTTCCATTATTTCAATCGGTTCCGCAGTAAACTTCCCGGTGCAGTTTCAATAGCATATTATTAAATTATTCCTGAGAGGATATGGTGAGATTTATAAAAAAGCCCCTGACCGGGGCTTTTTTTGTGTGTAGCGAGAGGGGGAGTTGAACCCCCGACCTCAGGGTTATGAATCCTGCGCTCTAACCATCTGAGCTACCTCGCTGTATTCATTTTTAAGAACTATGCTTTCAGCAGCGCCTGCAAATATACGGTCAAATCCACTGATTAAGCTAATGTTTTCAGGTCAAAAAGTTGATCGGCACGAATACCCCGATCGGTCATTTTCAGGCTGGCACATTCATTTTTCAGATCATGCTCAAAGAACAAGACAAAATCCTTTTCTAGGGCTGTTTTCAAAAAGCGTCCTTTTTCTTCCAGGGTTTCGAGAGGGCGCACGTCATAAGCCATAATATATGGCATGGGGATATGTCCGGCTGAAGGCAGCAAATCGGCCATATAAGCCACCGTTCTTCCCTTATAATTGATTAAGGGAATCATCATGCACTCGGTATGTCCGCTGGAAAGGAATACGCGAAAACCGGGGAACAATTCCTGCGTTTCGTCAGCAAACTTCAACTGACCGTGCTCCTGAAGTGGAACAAAATTCTCTTTGAGGAAAGAAGCTTTTTCCCGTGCATTCGGATTCATAGCCCAGGCCCAGTGGCTTACATGCGACCAATATGTTGCATTGGGAAAAGCAGGTACAAGTTTTCCGTTTTCATCCTTTTTCACTGAGCCGCCACAATGGTCAAAATGAAGATGCGTCATTAAAACATCGGTGATGTCTTCGGGTTTAAAACCGGCATCAGCGAGAGAAGACATCAGGGTAAGCTCGCCATGGGGTTGGTAATAACTGAAGAATTTATCGCTTTGTTTATTGCCCATGCCGGTATCAATCAGTACGACATGATCACCGGTTTCAACCAACAGACTGCGCATAGCCCATGAGCACAGATTTTGATCATCGGAAGGATTAATATTTTGCCAGATTACTTTAGGCACTACACCAAACATGGCACCTCCGTCCAGTTTAAAATAGCCTGTATTTATAGTGTGTAATTTCATGTTTTATTTTTCTTTTCTGAATCCTACCTGTCCCGGTTTATTTCGCAGGGAGGCCATTCTGATGGCTGCCACGGCAGCTTCCACTCCTTTATTTCCTCGTTTACCACCGGATCGATCCATTGCCTGCTCTGAGTTTTCTGTGGTTAATACTCCGAGTATCACGGGGCGTTTTTCATGCAGCGATAAGTTCATGATACCGTTGGCCACTGCCTGACTGATATATTCATCGTGGCGGGTTTCACCTTTGATGATACAGCCCAGACAAATCACCGCATCAGGTAATTTACCATCGATTAGTTTTTTAGCTCCAAAGGGTAGTTCAAAAGCACCGGGAACCCGGATAATTTCAATTTGATCTTCCCGGGCACCATGATGCATCAAAGTTTCTAAACAAGCCTTTAATAAAGCATTTGTGATAAAATGGTTGAAGTCGGATACAACAATACCAAATTTTAAACCCGATGCGTCAGGCACATCGGCCGGACGATAGGATGACAAATTTTTTCCAGCGGAAGACATTATTTATTCTGCTTTGTCACCGGAAAGCTGCATTAAGGCATCAATATTCTGTGCCTCGAGCGATTTCGGGTAATAGGTTTTAATTTTTTTATATAGCTCAATAGCTTTCTCTCCGTCACCAATATACCGGCAATAATCAGCAGCTATTCTTAAAAAGCTGGGCGTATATTTTTTCCCATCTATCGTTTCTGTAGCAAGGATATAATTGTGTTTTGCTTTGTCAGTTTCACCTAATTCAGCATAAGCATTGCCCAGTGCTTTATAAGCATTTGCCTGTACTAAATGACTTGATGTGCTGAAATCACTCAGGTAATCAACGGCATCTTCGAATTGCTCTAGTTTCAAAAAGCAAATGCCTGCATAATAATTGGCCAAATTACCTGTGCTTGTTTTACCATATTCATCGGCTATATCTACAAAACCAATGTTCTCACCATCTCCGTATAAGGCCAGATTCAGCGAATCGATCCGAAAATAATTTTGTGCGGGAATAATGATTTCCTGAGCCTCCGTTTCTAGCTTGGCATTTTGGGATTTTTGATAGAAAAGGTATAACACCCCGATGGCTATGATGCCAATTATACTCAGGATATAATTCCTGTATTGAGCATAAAAGTTTTCTACCTGTTCAATAAATCCAATTTTTTGTTCGGGTTGTTGTGTCGTCATTGTTTAATTATTCCTCTTGGTTCAATCAATTTTTGATGAATTGTCTATTTATTCAAGCCGGGGCAATATTACAAAATAGCTGGCTTGTTTTGCTATTTTTGATGCTGCTTCACTGTGAAAATCAGGCTGCAAAAATATTAAATTCCAACCCAGTAAAAAAATTTAAGTCTTGCAACTACAATTTCTGCAACTATCAAACTTTAAAAACTGGAGTAATCAGGCCATTGACCTGACCGGGCAGTTGATTTGTTTGAGCGGAAACAACGGTATGGGAAAAACAAACTTCCTCGATTCTATTCATTATTTGTGTACTGGGCAAAGCTATTTTCAGGCACTCGACAGTCTAAATGTAAATCATGAGGCGGATTTTTTCAGAATTGAAGGTCGCTTTGAAAGAGCCGGAACGAAGGAAACGCTAACTTGTTCGTACCAAAAAGGGGGGAAAAAGCAACTCAAAAGAAATGATGTTTTGTATAAAAAACTGGCAGCGCATGTCGGTTTATTTCCGGTTGTGTGCATAGCACCCGATGATATGCTCATCATCAACGGGTATAGTCCTGAAAGAAGAAAATTCCTTGATTTCATGCTATCCAATGGCAATCGGAATTATTTGCAGCAATTGATTGCTTATAACCGGATTCTAAAAAATCGCAATGCTTATTTGAAGCAAATATTTCTTTACCATACAAAGCCTGATGAGGCTCTTCTGGATAGCTACGATGAACAACTGGTGCAGCGTGGTTCCCTGATATACGAGCAAAGATTAGGAGCAGAAAAAGAATTGAATGTGCTGGTAGCCGAAGCGCATGAACAGATAACGGAATCGGGTGAAAGTGTTACAATTAGATTAGATAGTCAGTTGCTGGACAATAGCTTCCAGGCTTTACTGAAAGCATCACGTAAGGAAGATATCAGACAGGGTAGAAGCACTAGTGGCATTCATAAAGACGATTTTTTAATGATGCTTGATGGCTATGAAGTTAGGAAATTTGGCTCACAGGGGCAAAAGAAATCGATGCTGATAGCACTGAAACTTGCCCAGTTAAAATATCTTGAAAAGAATACAGGACAAGCTCCGATTTTATTGCTCGATGATTTGTTTGATAAACTAGATCGTCAACGAGGCGAAGGCCTTTTGAGACAGGTTTGCAGCAATACATTGAATCAGGTTTTTATAACTGATACCCAATCAAAACGAATTCCTGAAATTGTGCAGTCTATTGGCTTACCTTTGCAAATACTTCAGATTGAAAACGCTAAAATTATTGCCAACGATGTCATCTAATGAACATAGCATCAAAGACTTGATTCGTTCGATCATCGACAAATACCATATTAGTGAAAATATGGATCAGGCTTCCTTGCGTAGCGACTGGGAGAAAATAATGGGTAAATTAATTGCCAGACACACCAAATCAATCAGCATGAGAGGCTCAAAATTATTTTTGACTATTGATTCGGCTTCGCTGAAAAATGAAATTTTTATTTCGAAAGATAAACTCATAGAGAGAGTCAATGAGTATTTAGGGCGGGATGTTATAAATTCAGTCGTAATCCGATAATTTATTTTGCTCCTTTCTATTAATACGCTCTCAAAGCCCCTTGTATTCAAATTTTCTAACTTCACTGCTTGTGCGGAAAAGGCAATTTAAAAAGGGCGACAAAAAGCTTATCAATGGATGGGCCATGTATGACTGGGCCAATTCAGTCTATTCGCTAGTCATTGTATCTACGATCTTCCCGGTCTATTATTCACATCTTACCTCAGCGGCTGACAATAGCTCTCAATTGGTCAGCTTTTTGGGTTTTCAGATTGATAACGTGTCCTTATATACCTATGCACTATCAGCCAGTTTCCTCATTTCGGCAGCTCTAGCACCCTTATTATCTGCTATTGCCGATTATACAGGAAATAAGAAAGCCTTCATGCGTTTCTTCTGTTATCTCGGTTCGCTATCCTGCATCACCTTGTTTTTCTTCAGCGGTCCCGAATTAATCAATCTGGGTATCATTTGTTTCATGCTGGCAAGTATTGGATTTACAGGGAGTATCGTGTTTTATAATGCGTACCTACCAGAAATTGCCGATGTTAAAGATCAGGATGCGGTAAGTGCCAAGGGCTTTGCGCTCGGATATCTTGGTTCGGTGCTGTTGCTTCTTTTTAATTTATCCATGATTCAATTTCCTGCATTTTATCATATCACCAACACCAGTCTCGCACCACGCATTTCATTCCTCACAGTAGGTTTGTGGTGGATGGGATTTGCTCAGTTTGCATTTAGTCGTTTACCAAGAAACGTATATGGTAGAAAACCAGATCGTAAAGTGATCAGCAAAGGTTATATCGAACTGATAAAAGTATTCAGGCAGCTGAAAGATTTGCCCAGGCTTAAACGTTTTTTGATGGCTTTTTTCTTTTATAGTATGGGCATCCAAACCATCATGTATATGGCACCTATTTTTGCCGATAAGGAAATGCAGATGGATACAAGCCTTTTGATAGCCACCATTCTGCTGATTCAATTAGTGGCTATAGCCGGAGCGTATTTATTTTCGCGGGCTTCAGCTACATGGGGCAATCTGAAAACTTTATCCGTTGCAGTGCTGTTCTGGACAATCGTAACCTTTAGCATCTATTGGATTTTCGATATTCCCAGCTTCATCGTGGCGGCATTTGCTATTGGACTTGTGATGGGAGGTACACAAGCTTTATCCCGTTCTACCTATTCGAAATTATTGCCAGAAACGCAGGACCATGCATCTTTTTTCAGCTTTTATGATGTCTGTGAAAAGATATCTATCGTGCTGGGCTCGGGAACATATGGCCTGATTTACGCCCAAACCGGAAATATGCGCGATTCAGTCATATTCATTATCACAGCATTTGTCATTGGGTTTATTTTTCTTCGCCTGATTCCACCAGTATTAGGTTCAAAAAAAAGTGTCATTGGCGAAGCATAATTGTATAATTTTGCCCGCAGCAAATGAAGATGATGGACGTAGATATTTTTATACCCTGTTTTATCGATCAATTGTATCCTGAAACCGGATTTAATTTGGTAAAACTCCTTGAAAAAGCCGGATGTATATCACATTATAACGAGCATCAAACTTGTTGTGGTCAGCCTGCTTTTAATGGTGGTTTCCAGGCCGAAAGCCAACGGGTAGCCGAGAAGTTTTTGCGTGATTTCAGTGGTGATCGTCCTATAGTGATTCCTTCAGCATCCTGCACCGGTTTTATCTGGAATCATTACGAGCAGATGTTTGAGAATTCATCGCAACATAATCATTGGAAAAAACTCAAGAGTAGGGTAGTGGAGGTGACGGATTTTCTGGTAAACCATCTGAATATAAGCGATTTCGGTGCATCGCTCGAAGGTATCGCAACATATCATGATTCCTGCACCGCCCAGCGAGAGATTAATTTAAAAAATGAACCCCGCCTCTTGCTTTCAAAAGTGAAAGGACTGTCCTTGCACGAAATGGAGGAAACTGATGTATGTTGTGGATTCGGTGGCACCTTTGCCGCCAAGTTTGAACCGATTTCGGCAGCCATGGGAAAGAATAAAGTTGAATTTGCCGTGGCAACTGGGGCCGATTATCTTATCTCAAGCGATTTAAGCTGTTTACTCCACCTCGACAGCATTGCCAGAAAGCAAAAACTACTCATTAAAACCATGCATCTGGTAGATGTTTTGGTGCAAGGTTGGTAGTTACTCTTATTAAGCGCCTGATAATTACATCTCCTTAGGAAGTGTAAAAAATAAGTGCTTAAAATCAGTTGATTAAAAAATTTGTAAGAATGATTTTACATAACTTATTTGTCTATGAAAAAATGGATGATAAAGGCTTTTGTTCAGAAAACAATCTCCTATTTACCATCAAGTCATAAAATCAATTACATCTTTCAAAAGTATATTACCAAAGGGGTAAATCTTACGGACGACTATTTTTACGACCGACTTGGACATGCGAGAGACCATATTAAAGGTTTTCAAAAATATTCCGATAAATCAATTCCTGCTACCTGCTTGGAAATTGGAACCGGGTGGTATCCGATTGTCCCTGTCAGCTTCTTTATATTGGGTGCTGACAAAATTTATTCGGTTGATGTTTCATCTCTTACATCAAAAGAGCGATTGCGAACAACTTTGCAAAAGTTTATAGCTTGCAATGATGCAGGGCTTTTAAAAGATTACAATAATTGTCTTCAGGATAGATTTGATATTATTATAAATATACTTGCGGATTACGACAAATTGTCTTTGGATGAAGTGTTACAAAGGTTGAAGATCACTTACCTTATTGAAGATGCAAGGAAACTTTCTTTACCTGACGATTCCATTGACTTGGTAAATTCCAATAACACATTTGAACATATTTACCCCAATATCTTAATTCCAATCTTGAAAGAGTTTAAACGTGTAGTAAAAAAACAAACTGGTGTAATGTCGCATTTCATTGATATGACAGACCACTTTGCGCACTTTGACAAGTCAATTAATATGTACAACTTTTTGCAGTTCACCGATAATCAATGGAAGTGGATTGATAATTCAATTCAGCCACAGAGCAGACTCAGGATTTATGATTACAAACAAATCTACTCCGACTTATCAATACCGATTTCTGACGAATCGTTTAGAGAAGGGAATTTAGATGAATTGAAATCTATTCATCTAGCAGATAAATTCGCAAATAAACCACTTGAAGATATTGCCACAAGTCACTGTCATATTATAAGTTGTTGAAATAATTGTACCTCATATAATAATGCATATAAAAATAACTTAAAATTAGTTAATTAAAAAATTTGTATAAATAATTTTATTACATTTAAGATCTGAAAGCTAATCGTCTAAAAATGCAACTTTACATTACAAATCCATTACCCAACATAGCAAACTCAGAAAAATCGGATAAAAATAATAACTTAATGCTTTAATATTTGAACTAAATATATATGAAACACAAAGCAACCATGACAAGCATTGCTTTTCTTCTATTAGGCTTGGGAGGACTACACGCACAAGAAACAGTAAGCACAACAGGCGGAGATGCAACAGGAACAGGCAGTACAACTAGTTACACCATTGGACAAGTAGTTTACACGACCAACACAGGCAACAATTCTATTATAAAGTGCCTTGCAAACTTTATTATCAAACACCTCTGTTCATCACGACATTAATTCACAAGCAATAAATATAAAAGGTAGTTGTTGGTAACAATTTCATGATTTTAATCCGATTTGCAAACGAAATCCAAAAAGTTTGTTAAAACCCCAATTGCTAAATTAAAATCAAGCAAATTTGCACAATGAAAATTTTATTATGACCAGTGAACAATTAAAATCCATTCAAGCCCGGCTTGAAGCTCTCAGGAGGTATCTTTGACCTTGCAAACAGAGAATCAATAGTCAGCGAACTAGAAAAGAAATCTACGGAACCTGCATTTTGGACTGATTCGAAAAATGCCGAATCGGTCATGCGGAAAATCAAGAAGCATAAGTTCTGGATTGATGCATATAAACGGGTTGCTGAAATTATTGATGATGTGCATGTATTAGTAGAATTTCAACGTGAAGGGGATGCCAGCGAGCAGGAAGTAGAAGAAAAATACAGCGAATCTATAGAAGCACTCGTAGATATTGAATTCCGCTCAACGCTAAACAAAGAAGAAGATGCTCTCGATGCGATATTGGTCATAAATAGTGGGGCAGGAGGTACCGAATCCTGTGATTGGGCCAATATGCTACTTCGTATGTATATCATGTGGGCAGAGAAAAACAATTTCCATGTGGCTGAGTTAGACCGGGTGGATGGAGATGTTGCCGGTATAAAGTCTGCGACAATTGAGATTGCCGGTGATTTTGTTTATGGCTATTTAAAAGGAGAAATAGGCGTTCATCGGCTGGTAAGAATCTCTCCATTTGATTCAAATAAAAGAAGACATACTTCTTTTGCCTCCGTATTTGTATATCCTTTGGTTGATGATTCTATTGAGATAGAAATTAATCCTGCCGACATTGAATGGGATACTTTTCGCTCAGGTGGAGCAGGAGGTCAAAATGTAAATAAAGTGGAAACGGCCGTCAGATTGCATCACACCCCTTCCGGTATTGTTGTTGAATGTCAGCAAGAACGCTCTCAATTGCAAAACAAAGAAAAGGCTATGAAGCTATTACAATCCAGATTATATGAGCAGGAAATAAGCAAGCGAAATGAGGAACGGGACAAGGTCGAAAGCAGTAAGAAAAAAATAGAATGGGGTTCACAGATCAGGAGTTATGTCTTACATCCGTATAAAATGGTAAAAGATCATAGGACAGGGTACGAAACAGGAAATACACAGGCAGTGATGGATGGAGATTTGGAGGCCTTCCTCAAAGCCTACCTCATGAAACCAAAAGATTAATGGCCAGGTTATATTTATTGAATAGTGGGATAGACACTTTTTTGACTTATCAACCGAAAAAAACAAGTGACAACATGTTTGTTAATTCAAAGTAAAATACCGATATTTGCACTCCAATTATAGAAAATAAAGGAAAATGTCGAAGGTTTGTCAGTTAACAGGTAAGAGACCCATTAGTGGAAAGTCAGTCTCCCATAGTCACCATAAAACGAAAAGGAAGTTTTATCCTAATCTACAGAAGAAACGGATTTATATTCCGGAAGAAGACCGTTGGATTACTTTAAAGATATCCACTAGTGCTATTCGTACAATCAGTAAAAAGGGCTTTTCGGCTTATCTGCGTGATTTGCGAAAGAAAGGACTGAAAATCAATATTTAAAGTTTAGAAGGGATTAAATAAACATGGCAAAGAAAAAAGGCAACCGCGTTCAGGTCATTTTAGAATGTACCGAACATAAAAGTTCTGGTAAGCCCGGGACATCAAGGTATATAACCACCAAAAACCGGAAAAACACCACTGAAAGACTTGAGCTTAAGAAATATAACCGGATTTTAAAAAAGGTGACTGTTCATAAAGAAATAAAATAAATGTTATGGCCAAAGTAAGTAAAAACTCGCGGGTTAACCGTGGAGCATCAGGAGGAGGAAAAAATTTTGTGAAGGTAATTGTTGCCGTGAAATCTCCTGTTACGGGTGCTTATTCCTATAAAGAAACCGTTGTTCATAAAGACAATGTAAAACAAACAATCAGCGAGGCTAAATAATTTTCCGGAACTGATAGCTAAAAACAAAAAGCTTCGCTAAAACAAGCGAAGCTTTTTATTTTAATGCAGGAAGTATCAACATGGGGTTATTCAATAATATATTCAGTAAAAAGGACAAAATAAATCTGGATGCAGGTTTGCAAAAAACCCGCGAAGGCTTCTTTGGTAAAATTACCCGGGCTGTTGCAGGCCGTTCAAAAATCGATGCTGACTTTCTCGATAAACTGGAAGAAATTCTCATTAGCTCGGATGTAGGTATTGACACAAGCCTGAAAATTATTGCCAGAATAGAGCAAAGAGTAGCACGTGATAAATTTTTGAACAGTACAGAACTCAATGTCCTGCTTCGTGATGAAATCAGTGGGATGCTGAGAGAGCATAATACCGAAGATGTTGTTGGATATGGCATTCCGGAAGGTATTAGACCTTATGTAATAATGGTCGTTGGAGTGAACGGAGTAGGGAAGACTACTAGCATCGGGAAATTAGCATATCGTTTCAAGAAAGAAGGACTTAGGGTTATACTCGGTGCTGCAGATACATTTCGGGCAGCCGCTATCGATCAATTGCAAATTTGGGCTGATCGAGTTGATGTCCCTTTGGTTAGAAAAGAAATGGGGTCTGATCCTGCTTCCGTTGCCTTCGATACATTGAATTCTGCTGTTTCAAAAAATGCCGATGTAGTGATTATTGACACTGCCGGTCGCTTGCACAACAAGGTACATCTGATGAATGAGCTTTCGAAGGTTAAAAATGTAATGAAAAAAGTAATTCCCGATGCCCCGCACGATATTATGCTCGTATTGGATGCTTCCACCGGACAAAATGCGCTGGAACAGGCCCGGCAATTCCTAAAAACCACCGAAGTCAATGCCATTACGCTCACAAAACTGGATGGCACAGCAAAGGGAGGCGTTGTGCTGGGTATTGCAGATCAATTCAGTATCCCGGTGAAATACATTGGTGTTGGCGAGGGTATCGAACATCTTCAGCCTTTCAACCGGAAGGAATTTGTTGATGCACTTTTCAGCGATTAAAGATACATGGGCAGGACAAAGCGTAAAAAAGTCAATGTAGTTACCCTCGGGTGCAGTAAAAATCTGGTAGATTCAGAGCAGTTAATGCGCCAATTGCAGAGTAATGATTTTGATATTATACACGATTCAGAAGATGCCTCCGACATTGTCATTATCAATACTTGTGGTTTTATTGATAATGCCAAACAGGAATCGATCGATACTATTCTCGGGTTTTCAGACATGAAAAGGAATGGCATGATTGAAAAGCTCATCGTTACAGGTTGCCTCAGTGAACGTTTTGCTTCAGAACTTAAAGAAGAAATCAGAGATGTCGATGCTTGGTTCGGGACCTCAGACCTACCCAATTTACTGGGTCATTTGAATATTGGCTATAAGTCAGAATTGCTAGGCGAACGTCTTCTGACAACACCTAGTCATTTCGCTTACCTTAAAATTAGTGAAGGATGTAACCGGACCTGTGCTTTTTGTGCCATTCCGCTTATGCGTGGGCAGCTTAGCTCAAAGCCGATAGAAATTCTTGTGGGTGAAGCCAAAAAGCTGGCTTCCGGAGGAACTAAGGAAATAATACTTATCGCCCAGGAACTGACGTATTATGGTCTCGATATTTACAAAAAACGAATGCTCGCTACTTTACTCGAAAAGCTGTCCGCTTTGGAAGGAATAGAATGGATTAGATTGCATTACGCTTATCCCAACCAATTTCCGCTTGATATTTTGCCCGTGATTCGCGAGCACCCAAATATCTGCCACTATCTGGATATCCCATTCCAACATGCAAGTGATGCTGTATTGAATAGGATGAAAAGGCAAGCTACCCGAAAAGAGCAGGAATCCCTGATAAGTTTAATTAGAAAAGAGGTTCCGGGTATCGCTTTGCGCACTACTATGCTTGTAGGATTTCCAGGCGAAACTGAAGCAGAGTTTCAGGAATTACTTGATTTTATTGCGGAAATCCGCTTCGACAGGCTTGGCGTTTTTATGTATTCACATGAAGAAGGTACATCGGCATACAAACTCGAAGATGATGTTCCGCACGCAATAAAGGAAGAACGCGCAGCCCGGCTGATGGCACTTCAACAAGAGATATCCTTTGAGAAAAACAGCGCATTGATTGGACAAGCACTGAAAGTTTTGATCGACCGTGTGGAGGGTGATTATTTTATAGGGCGCAGCGAATTTGACAGCCCTGAAGTAGACAATGAAATTCTGATTCCCGTTCAGGATACTTATCTTCGGGTTGGAGACTTCTGCAAGGCCGAAATCACCGATGTGTCTGACTTCGACCTTTTCGCCAAAGTCATCAAAATGTGAGCATCACAAAATTTACATATCGCGAAACCGGTCATTTCTCAAAACTGATTAATGATTACCTCGAAGCAAATGCGAAATTGTCGGGATTGTATAAGTATCCCCTACAAATGGATGCTTTTCAAGAGATTATAGAAGAAAGGAGGAAGCATCAGCCTGACAGACCTTTGCTTGTAAAACTACTAAAAGAACAATATGGAGCTTTAGCAAATGCCCCTATTGTTCAGGAAAATATCCAAGCTCTTTCCGATGAAAATACTTTTTGTGTCACTACAGCTCATCAGCCACTTCTGTTCGGGGGACCGCTCTATTTTATCTTCAAAATAGTTTCAGCCATCAAGCTTACAACTCAACTGACTAAGGCTTTTCCAAAATATAAATTTGTGCCTGTATTCTGGCTGGGAGGAGAAGATCATGATTTTGCTGAGATGAACCATGCAAAGGTGTTTGGCGAGAACATAGTTTGGGATACCGATTTCAAAGGAGGCTCGGTTGGCCGGATGGGGACTGATTCAATATCTCCGGCCATTGAACAACTCAATAGGCTTTTGGGCGATTCAGATTATGCCAAAGAGCTTATTGGGATTTTTACAAAGTCTTATTCCAATGCAGCGTATCCTGAATGGAATTTTAATCAGGGAACCCGCTACTGGCTTCATGCACTGTTTGGCAATGAAGGCCTTGTAGTGATTGATGCCGATAATGCTGAACTCAAAGCTGGACTTGTTGAACTAATGAAGCGTGATTTATTTCAAAGAGACCATGCTGAGTTGATAAAACCTGTTCTCGGCTTTCTGGAAGATCATTATAAAATTCAGGCAAGACCCCGGAGGATCAATCTTTTTTATCTGAGAGAAAATGTGCGCGAACGTATTGAGTATGATGAACAAAAGGCGGTTTATAATGTGCTCAATACAAAGCTGAGCTTCACAAAAGCTCAATTAGAGGCTGAACTCACTATGCATCCAGAACGCTTCAGTCCTAATGTAATCCTGCGGCCGATGTATCAGGAAAAGATACTTCCTAATCTTGCCTTTATTGGCGGGGGGGGAGAACTGGCCTACTGGCTGGAGCTCAAGGCATTGTTTGAAGCCAATCATATTACTTATCCCATGTTGGTATTGCGCGATTCTTTTGCAATTGCTACCAGCCGGACAATCAAAAAATGGAATGCTCTGCATACTGATTGGAATTCAATCTTTGAAGATAAGGACAGGCTCATCAGGAAATTCCTTGAGCATGATTTTGCAGAGGATTTGCAATTGAAAATGGAAAAAGATGACCTGGCGATTTTGTATAAACGCATCGAAGAAAGTGCAGGATCTGTCGATTCAACACTGAAGAATACTGTGCGGAGCGAAGCCCACCGAAGCCTGAAATCCCTCCAAAAGCTGGAAGATAAAATGCTAAAAGCGGCCAAACGCAAACGTGAAATTGAGGTGCAACGCTTGACGGATGTTAAGTCGGCTTTGTTTCCCGGCAACATGTTGCAAGAACGTCATGACAATTTCAGTATGTATTACGCCCTATTTGGAAAGTTTTTCATTCAAATGCTGCTTGATGCGGCCGATCCACTCGAAAGTAAGTTTAAGTTAATGACAGAGGATTAAATTATCCTGTTAACAATAATAGATATTGCTTCTCGCTATTCCAATCACAATACCGGGCTGACTCACCGGGATGATGCCCATTAGTTTGTGATAACAAATGCTACTCTCTTTCCTACAATAATATCTCCTTGTGTATCAATGACTTAGCCAAGGCTTTTTTGAAACATCTGAGGATTTGAATTCTCCATTTGTATAATTATTTTTTGTAGGAGAATGCTTAAAATTGGTGTACAAGTAACACTATTGTGTTTCGTGCGTTAAAGACCCTTGATTGTACATGGTCCGAATAAACTGAATGAAATTGTACATCATCTGCTTCTTCGGAACATAAAATAAAGCAACCATGAAGAAAATACCCCTGAACTTCACGGCAGCCTTCATTTTGGTTTGCCTATTTTTTAACACCTCGGTAGCCCAACATCTCGTTGGATTACAAGCATCAAAACACATATCAGGTGCCAATGAAGTGGCTATTACATCCGGTACAAGCATTCCTCAATACATCAGCTTTAACGAAAATCAATCAATCAGAACAAGTGATTTCCTGATATGGAGTAAAAATAACCTTCAAATAGCTACTAAGAGCACTTTAAAATTATCCTCAACACAAACAGATCAAACCGGCATGACGCATCAGCGTTATCAGCAGTATATCAATCAGATTCCTGTAGAAGGTAGTATGTATATCGTCCACTCTGATCAAGACCGAATCAAAAGCATGAATGGTTTTTTAATAAGCAAATCTGAAGAGAATTCGGTTAGTTTAAGTAAGGAGCAGGCACTTTTGAAGGCTCTCGATTTTATGCGAAGCAGTGATTATGAAGTTTTGGAAAGTCAATTAGTTTATGCACCAATCAATAATAAAGCAGATGCTACTTACGCCAAGGCCTACAAATTTGACATGTATAGTCATCAGCCATTAGATCATCAGTTGATTTACATTAATGCAACAGATGGAACCGTACAATGGACCCAGGAAATGATCCAGGAAATTGATAGTGTAGGTAGCGCATTAAGCGCATACAATGGCATCCAAGCTATAACTACTAAAATGATCGGCCCTGATAGTTTTGAGTTGAAAGATATGACCCGGGGATCCGGTATCTCGACATTTAATCTGGCTTCACAATACAATTATTATAACGCAAGCACATTCACCGATGAAGATAATTATTGGGATTTAAGCAATGCTGCAATGGATGAAGTAGCCATTGATGCCCAATGGGGAGCAGTAGAAACCTACGATTACTTTCTGAATAATTTCGGCCTTAATAGTCTTGACGGCAACGGAATGGCAATTAAAACCTACGTTCATTACGGTCAACAATTTGTTAATGCATTTTGGGATGGAAGCCGCATTTCACTAGGCGATGGCAACAATACGTATAGTCCGTTGACTTCACTTGATATTATTGCTCATGAACTTACACATGGTGTGACTTCATATTCTGCCAAATTGATTTACTCCAATGAATCAGGTGCACTAAACGAATCTTTCAGCGATATTTTTGGAACGGCAGTCAATTTCTACGCCAGACCTGACTCGGCTCGCTGGGATATGGGGCATGATATTGGACATGTATTCCGTTCACTAATCAATCCGAAATCTTGTGGTCATCCTGATACTTATCTGGGCAATTATTGGTATTCCGGTGCAGGAGACAACGGAGGGGTACATAAAAACAGCGGTGTTCAGAATCATTGGTTCTATTTGCTTTCAGAAGGAGGAAGCGGCACCAATGATAAAGGCAATCAATTTACAGTAAATGGAATTGGTATAGACAAGGCAGCTGCAATTGCCTACCGTAATCTAAGCGTTTACCTGTTTCCCAATGCGACCTATGCAGATGCACGTTTTTATGCTATTAAAGCAGCAGAAGATCTTTTCGGAACCTGCTCAGCCGAATATCAGGCAACAATCAATGCCTGGTATGCTGTTGGAGTAGGGGCTGAATATAGTACTCAATTAGCGGTTGATTTTGAAGCCGAAGAACTTACAAGTTGTAATGGAAACATCATTTTTGAAAACAAAACGAAAGGCACGGTCATCGCTTGGGCCTGGGATTTTGGCGATGGCACCTCTTCATCAATGGCTAGTCCAATACACGAATTTGCACAAAATGGTGAATATACAATCCGTTTAACAGCCTATACTTGTGGCACAAGCATAACAAGCGTTAAACCCAATTATATAGAGATTCTAAGACCTGTTCCACCGAAAGCGAACACGCACATCAGCATTTGTGGAGAAGGAAAAACCAATATCAGCGTTATGCCGTCAGGCGGAGAAATTAAATGGTTTGAAAGCTCCGTTGGAGGTCAGGCAATTGCCAATGGCAGCGATTTCGAAACAGACTATCTGACGCAGTCTAAGACCTATTATGTTGAGGAAGATTTTGCATCTCCGAATATTCTGGTAGGACTACCCGATACCAATGCTGCACTCGGAGGTTATGTAACTGCAACAACAGGAGGCCTGAAATTTGACGCCTATAAACCGCTGAATATGAAATCGGTGAAAGTCTATGCTGAAAATACAGGCATGATCAATATTAGTTTAAATGATGATAACACCTCATTAGCAGACACGTCAATTTATGTATATCCGGGCGAAAATGAACTCAAACTTGACTTTGATATTCATCCTGAAGATAATCTTGAATTATTGGTTTCGGGTAATGTGAACCTGTACAGAAATTATGGCAGCTTGACTTATCCATATACCGTACCCGGAATTCTTTCGATAACCGGTGCTACCGGTGGAAGTCCGAATGAAACGTACTATTATTTCTACGATTGGCAATTAGGCCAAATGGATTGCAAAAGCGAACGTAAAGCCATTACTGTTGAAGTGCTGACAGCTCCTCAAGCAAACATAATAATCAACCAAGATCCAAATATTTGTTTAGGGGAAGAAATTAGCCTGACAGCATCACCGGCTCATCAATTCTTATGGTCCACCGGAGATACTACAAGAAGTATCCTGGTGAGCAAATCTGATGCTTATTATGTTGAACTTACCGCTTTGAATGGATGCAGCAAACAGAGCGAACCCTTAAATATTATTACTCATAGCATCCCCATTTCAAATTTCAAAATCAATGATGATGGAATGGATATCAGCTTTATCAATACCAGTGAAAATGATCAAAATTGGTACTGGGATTTTGGTGATGGATTTGCCTCCACTGAAGAAAACCCCAGCCATAAGTATGCAGATCCTGGAAATTACATGGTCTCGCTGACATCCTTTAACGGAACCTGTTCGGATGAGAAAGTAATAGAAGTGAATGTTACTGCTCCTACTGGCCTGTCATTTGGAGAAAGCGATTTGCGTCTGAGCGCATATCCTAACCCGACAAGCGGTAATTTATTTATCAATTTTGAACCAAATGTAATTAAAGAAGGAAATCTCGAACTCAACATATATAATATGTATGGTCAACTAATTCGCTATGAGGAACTGCAAGCTATGCAGGGAAAGGACTATTTTATGGTTGACTTATCATCGTTACCCGCTAGTATGTATATTGTGGAACTACACGGAATTGAAGTGAATGAATCAATGAGCGTAGTGAAAGATTGATATGCGTCTATTTGATTATTGGGGTTGAATACAAGCAGGTAACTTATGGAAAACGGGCCGGATTTTTTCCGGCTCGTTTTTTTATTCAACTATTTTGGCAAGACATACAATGCCTGCATCACCTGATGTAGGATTATCGAGATTGAATCCCTGAAAAAGTGCCCGAAGCGTACATGTTTCTTTCTCGGGGCTGATAAGATGAAGTTGTTCCTGCAGAAAAGATTGACCATCAAGTAGAAGACTATGCAAATTCAATAAATTGTCCAAATCATTCATGCTCACATTTTCATACAGAGAACGGTCGATTAACCAACTGAAAGATTGTCCGCCAGGTGATTCGCCAGGAAAGACATCTACTATATGTCCATCCGATTCCATTCTGATTACCAGATCAAAATCGCTTAGTGTTTTAATGTTTTCCTTTTGAGGTTCTATTTTACGTGCAGCAGCAAAGAGTTTACCTCCTTTTTCAATAGCATTCCAGTTCAGGTTAATTACTTCCCGGTTTTTGCTTATGACCCGATTTGAAAAGTTACGGATATTTAATCCTTCCAGGGCTGATTGTTTTATTATTTCCATACTGCTTTTAATATCAGCAGGATAGAGGATTTTCATAATTGGAAAATCTTTTAGTTCATCGGTAGTGTATCCAAGTAAATGCTCGCAAGAGGCCCCAATTTCATCAATCGAAAACGATTCAATATCAATGATCATCTGGAGATCAGGGGAATAATCAACCATCAGGCGATAAAGTTTCAACGTATGAAGTAATTCCTGAGCATCAGTTTTTTTGTTCTCTTTACATTCTTGTTGAATCAGCCATGTACTAGCAAGGGCACGGGCTATATCCTCCAAAACCGGTATTAAATCAGGTAATGGCTTTTGTTTAAAAGTAAGCCCCAGAACCCCCATTGTTTTTTCTGTGTCTTTGACAGGCAGATAAATAGCCGATATATAAGCAGAATTGGCTGAATCTTCTTCATTGATTTCTATAGCCTTTCCTTTTTTAACAACTTCAAAAGGATGGGATTGATTACAATAAGCGTTCAGTACAGCTTCTTCATCATCCAACAAACCCGTAGAAGTTTCAAGATTCAATTGCGACTGTTCATATCTATATATCTCAACACTTCTGGCACTAAGCTCTGCCTGTAATTGGCTTACAACGACTTCGTTGATAGAATCGATATCGTGAAGTTGGTAGATGCTTTGAACAAGTTTTCGACAGGAGGATACAATTTGGCTTCTGTAGGTATTTATATCGGACATCTCTATAGTTAAATGTGAGGTTTATCGAAAATACCCCTTTTTGGTATAGAAATCAATCATTTGTGTTTTCAGGTAGTCTTTAGCCATTGTAAAGTCTTAATTAATCCATCAGTGAGCGGGGTAGGAGAATAGCCCAAAATTGAACGGGCCTTGCTGATGTCAAGTGGCCAATCGAAATAATATCTGCTAACCCAATCAGGTGTAAATAATGGTCGTATGCCAAAATATTTTACCAGAAAAAGTTGAATGTAGGCAATCGATTTAATGATCTTTATAGAGGTATGAATCATTTTCCGGTGCTTACCGGAAAGATTTCCCAGTAGCTTAAATAATTCGTTATAGTTGACATTCTCAGTGCCACCAAGAATATAGGATTCTTTATCCACGCCCAATTCCATGCTGAGAAAGTGTCCGTTAATTACATCATTAATAAAAACATAATTCCCTGTTTTTCTACCATTTCCGGGTATGTAATGCCACTTTCCCCTTAAGTATAAATCGATGAGTTTATTGACCGGGTTGCCTCTCCCCATTTTTCCAGGCCCGTAAATTCTGCTTGGATTTACAATGCATATTTCAAGATCGGGGGTATGCAACTGCCTGATCATATCAGCCATTGCAGCTTTCGATTTCTCATATTCGTTGAAATAAGGGTGTGCTTGCTCCGAATCCTCATGAATAGGTTTTCCATTAAGGCTCGGGCCAAAGACACCTGCTGTTGATGTGACAACCGCTTTCTTAATTCCTGCCTGCTGAGCCAACAGAAGCAAATTTCTGTTGCCTTCAACGTGTATTTTATAATATTGTGATTCATCTTTTAGCCAGGTACTAATTATGCCCGCAACTAAATAAGCTTGTGTGCAAGATTTCATGGCCTTCAGTATTGATTCATTATCAGTGAATGATCCCTGAAAAATTTGTATTGCCGGATGGTTATACAATTTCTTTGCTTTGGCCATATCGCGGACGAAAACATGTACGGCAAATCCCCTTCTGACGGCTTCCTGAACAAGCTCGTAACCTAAATAGCCGGTAGCTCCACTTACAAAAATGCGTTTGGCATACCTCATTTCCGGACGAATTTTAGTGCAGGATTGTGATATACACTGAAATAATCGTTTGACAAAGCTAATACGAGGTGAACGATGAAAGCTATCAGGAAGCTACCACTTTGCCAGCAAAGCAGACAAAGAATTATCCCAAAAGGAATGGCTCCGATAGCTTCTTTCATGCCTTTTGGCAGATGCACCAGAGCGTAAACAAAAACGTTCACTGCAATAGCAGGCCATAGTCCGATCCAATCAGCAAAGAGGAAGAGAAATATGGAACGGAATGTAATTTCATAAGCCAACAGGTATACCATCCAGATAAGTGAATTGATGGTAATAAGTGAAATACTCCAGTGATTAAGCCTGATTTGTGGATACCTTTTCCAATTGTTAGAATTCTTTGAAGAAAAATAATTGAGTGTAATGACGACCACACTTAAACCTATCGACCACCATAACTCAAAAGAGGTAAATCTGAATCTAAATCCTGGAACAGAGGATCCATTACCCAGCAAATAAAAAATTAACAAAGGAAAAGCGGAAATCAGTAAAATACCTATTGTTTTTTGTATTAAAACCAATCCAATCGCTGAACTTTTAATTCGATTCATCACAAAGATATATAGGAGGTATCCTGTGAGTAAAGCGGCCAGAACAGCAAGCGGAAATAAAGCATTTTCAATGAAATGGGTATCCATGCCTGTGCTTTGTTAGTAGTTTATATTTCGGCAATATGAATTAGTGCATGCCTATAAGATGAGAATATTCTCGATTTCGAAATCATACCCACATATTTACCACTTTTTTTCACAACCGGCAGATTCCATGCTCCGGTTTTCTCAAATTTATCGAGCACTTTGTTCATGGTATCCTTTTCAAAAATATACTCGGGCACTTCTTTCATTAATGAGCTGATTTCTAATGAATCGTATTGATCCTTTTCAAACATAATCTTCCTAACATCGCTGAGCATAATTATGCCTACAAGTTTTGATTCGTCATTTAAAACAGGAAAGAGATTTCGTTTGGATTGGATGATGAGCTGAACTAATTCTCCAAGATTAGCATCCGCATTGATGGGTAACAGATCCTTTTCAATCAGTTTGTTTAAAGATATTTGTTGAACCAAACTCACTTCGCCCGGTACGGTTTCCTGATGGGTTTCGCCAAATTTGATTTCAGACAGCTTTCTGTTATAAAGCAGTGTAATATCCGCACTGGTAATTAGTCCGAGCACCTGTGGTTTGTCACTTTCAGAAACAACCAAAACCTCATTTGTAAGATTATCCCGCATGAGCTCATAGGCTTTTTGAAGCATATCTTCTCCGATGACCGTTGCAATTTTGGTGTGCATGAGTTTAGTCACTGATTCCTGATGTTCGGCCGGTTCTTGTAAAAGATGCGTCACATCCTCAATATTAAATGCCCCGATCAGGTTATTCTTTTTGTCGATGACCGGAAAGATCCTTTGCCTGCTTTCGTCCACTATTTTATAAATATCCTCTATAGAACAGTTCTCGGGTACACAAGTAAAATTCCTGGTTCGTTTGAAGGCTTCGGAAACGGTTGTTGTGTTTAAAATATCAGGCGCCAACTGACCGAAATGAGCTTGTGAAAAGTTATGATTTTCAACCTGACTTTGATAAATGCTCCATTTTTTTGCTACCAAATAAGAAATAGAACAAACCCACATGGTAGGCATCAGCAGCTCGTAATTACCGGTCAATTCACTGACCATGATAATGGTAGATAAGGGTGTATTGGCAGCTGCCGCAAAAAATCCGGCCATACCAACTATGGTGAATGCTGCGGGATGCTGAATTAAGTCAGGGGCAATCAATTGAAAAGTGTATCCCATGGCCGTGCCAAGCGAACCACCAATAACCATAGAAGGTCCGAATACACCCGCACTTCCGCCTGATCCAATCGAGAATGAGGTTGTAAGTATTTTAACCCCACCGATGACCAATAACATCACAATGCCAACCTTTGTCAGGCCATTCGTCAATACTTCCTGAATAATGCCATACCCTCCGCTCATTACATCAACCACAAAAGTTCTGTCATTAAACATAGTGATTAAGGCAAAGGCGCTGAGTCCGGTCAGCAGACCTCCGATAGCCGGTTTAAAAGTATTAGCGATCGGTAATTTCTTAAAAAGTTTATTGATTCCGTAAAATATCTTCACATAAAACAAGGCTGTCAAAGCCAGCACGATGGCCATGATAAGATATGGGATAAGCTCCAGCGGATTTGAAAAGCCGAGCTTATCGGGTGCAATAAACATGTGCCCCCAACCGAAAACCAGACTATAAACCGAATAGGCAATGATGGAGGCCACGGTGGCAGGTAATAAGACTTCTGATTCTACTTCCGGATCGCTGTACAAAACCTCGGCAGCAAAAATAGCCCCTGCCAAAGGGGCACGGAAAATGCTTCCGATTCCAGCCCCCATGCCGGCTGCCAGCAACCAACGCCTTGTCCGGGTGTTCAATCCCATACGCGTAGCGAGAAAACTACCAAAGCCCGAACCTATCTGCGCAATAGGCCCTTCACGTCCGCCTGATCCTCCGGTGCCAATTGTAATAATAGAGGCAAATAGTTTGATGAGTGGAACCTTTGGCTTGATGATACCCCGTTTCCTGTGATAGGCATTAATCACGGCATCTGTTCCGTGCCCTTCTGCTTCAGGTGCAAAAGTATAAACCAACCAGCCTGAGATGAGCCCACCGGCAGCGGGTATTAATATGACCATAAATGGAAAATAAGGGCCTTTGATAAAACTTGAAACCGGAGATTCTCCTCCAGCAGCTCCAGGGGAAAGTCCCATCCAGTGAACCATGGAAAGCTCCTGCAAAAGAGATAATCCTGTTTGGAAAAGGATAGCCCCCAGGCCACTGACAATACCGACAACCGAGCCTAATATAAGCCAACGACCGGCCAGCCGGAAATCAAATTGCCTGTTGATTGAATTAAGTGAAAAATTTGACATACACTACCGCAACCTGAATATCAAAAAACCTTGCAAATATAGCGCATTAATACACTAGAAATCGCAGATAATAGATCAGCAAATTAATATTTCCTCAAAATTTCATAAGCTTCCTGAAACCAGGAATCCTCCAGCGTGAAGCTTAACTGAAGCCCCGAGAAACAAGTATTCTGGTATTTTGAACCCGGATAAACATCTGTAATCGTAAAGCGGTATTTTCCGGCAGCCAATTTTTCATCAAATGATGTGCTGATATGCAGATCAGAAAATACAAGTAATTTACGGAAATTGCTGTCCATCTTCGTGAGCACAAATTTCTTTACCCGGCTGTTCACGTTATACTTTTCATCCGTCTCCATATTGCCAGTCCAGAATTTGATTTTATCTACTGGCTGGATGATTTCCACTTCAAGATACTGATTGATGCCCTGACCTCTGACACCCTCGCACCAGGAAGTTTTATTATTGAAATGGGATTCTTCTTTGCCCGATAAATATCCGATGGAATCAGCAGCCACATCAAAAGCCCAGATAGGGTTATGATAATCGTTTACTGAGACAGAAGCCTTGCCCGTTTTGCAATTTGTGCTAATCATGTCTCCGTTTCCATGATAGTCTGACCAATCATTCACCAGCGTATCATTCATAAAACTAAGGTCTCTTGCATTTCCCTCCTCGAAACCGGGCACCCATTTGCCCACGGTGACAAAAGGAATGGGGGAGAGGCAGGTGTTTTTAATCTCCTTTTCTGTTTTTAGCCAGGATGATGCAGTGATGGTTTTGAGTGCAGAAGGCCAATAGACTGACTCGCTGTAGTTTTGTTTATTACAATCGCATTTTGCACCTTCCGTATGATAAAAACCAATGGTTTCAAATTGCTCGGGCTTATGGTTTTTTAAAATGGCAACCTTCTGGTTGAAGCCCAAATCCTGCAGGGTATAATCGACATAATAGGGAAAAGTAAGACTGGCTCCGAGAGCAGGATAAACAAGGTAAACCTGGTCGATATTGCCAGCCCATTTCATGCCCGAACCCATGAAAAAGGATTCGAAATATCGGTCATAGCCCAGCCCGGCATCGAAAGCAGGCAACTGATAACTCATAATAAGCTGCCCTGTGCCCTGTGGTTGCAACTGAATGTCGAATTGCAGGTTAAGACTCATTTCGAGCACCACATTTTCGTTGCCTTCCTGATCATTCAGCAATCTGAATTCGGCAATGGCTTTTTGAATTTCAATTACTTTATCATTTAATTTTAAATATATTGCTATATTAAACTTGTCTAAATCTTCCACATTCATATAGCGTCTGATGAAGACACGATGGCCAAACTGTTCTTGAATATGTTGCAAAATGGCTTGTCCTGAGCCCTTATTGTTAAAAAGATCGGGCATAATATCTGCCAAATAATCGAATATCCGTGAACGGCCCGCCTGATCAAATCGCGTGAAATAGATTTTGATGGGCAGTGAACTCGGTATATACGCATAATTATCGCCTGTATTTTTGAATTGATAGAGCGTTTTGAATCGTGCAGTAGGTACCGGAAAATGATCTTCCGTATAATCTATATGAAAACCCAGCATATCAATGATGACTTTATTCAATTGGATGTTTTGATTTTCCTGCAGGGGATATACCAAACCCGACTGACCTGTGGCGCCCACAACAAAGCCTTGTGGCTTTAGTGCAAAAGAACTGAGTAATATTAGGATGATGCTGAGGCTGCGTTTCATGTTTTGCTATTGATTTGATGTTAATGCCGAAATTACGAGTTTTATTGTATTGTGCTTAGCTAAGCTGTGTTAATTCAAATTGTTTCATTTGTTCCATAATTAATATTATGTTAAGTTGGCGATTTGATTCAGCTGAACATCATGCGCTCCTCTTGTCGTATTTACCAAAAAACAATAGGTTCGAAATCATCACGCCAATTGCTTCATTAAACCAGATCTCAGGAAAATTATACTTCATGAACTTTCTGATGGCTGCAAAATATACTTGTTTGCTGCATGGAGTATGGCGTTGATAACCGAATCACAAGCTGTCATCATCAAATTTCCTAAGGCTCATTTAAGGATAATCTCATAAATGAGCATTCAGTCACAATAATTTGTTATAGGATACACACAAAAAAAGGGGCAGCGATTTCGTTGCCCCTTCCCTATTTATAAAAGATGTATTATTCAGCTGTCGCTGTGTCAATCAGTTTCTGCATTTCTTTAGCTTTATCGTACATTTTTAGCCATACATAAATTTCTTTCAGCGCAGTCATGGTATCGATATCGTCCGGATTAGTCTGGAATGACTCTTCCAGGTACGGTAAAGCCATTTCCAGTTTTTCATTCCGTATTATCATCAGCTCCTGATATTCTTTTTGTTGGTTTAGCGGCAGGTTGTTCATTGTCTTGGCCACTTCAATTGCTTCATTGAAATACACAACACCCAGGTTATAGCCGGCCTTATAATGATCAGGATTGGCTTTCAGGGCTGCCAGATAAGCCGCTACCATTTTATCGCGGTAGAACTGTACCAGGGAATCATTCTTCTCGGTAATGGCATTTTCATGCAGGGCATCGTAAATGGTTCCCAGAGCAAACTGAATATCTGCATTGTCAGGATTTTCTTTTGCTGCAGTTTCAAATTTATCCAGTGCATCCTGCTGTCTGCCTGCCGACAAGTAAGCATTCAGTTCAGCGATTCGCAGTTTATCGTTATTCGGAAATTCCTTTCGGCCTATACCCAGAATTTCCAGTGCCTTGTCTATATTATCTGTCAGGTACAGCTCAGCATATAGTTCATAAAACAAAGGAAGCTGGTATCGTAGCGTTAGGAGCTCGCTATAAATATGGCCGGCTATTTCTTTATTATCCGATCTATCTGCAGCGTAAGCCTCTAAAAAATAAACGGTAGTATCCATTACGGCCGCATCTTCATTGAGGAGATATATATTCGTTTCGTGTGCTATCTTATAGTTTTCGTAGGCAATTTGCATTTCATTGGCATTTCTGGCATCATCGCCTAGCAAATAGTAAACGCGGTAGATAAAATCAAGGCCATTGATAAGACTCAGCCCTTTGTATTTATCCTTTTTGTCATATTTTACAGCATTCAGGAAAGATTCATGTGCTTTCTCGATAGCATTCGAATCCAGGTCTTTAAACTGTGCTGTATCGAGATAAATCGTTTTATAGATCAGACCTCTGTAATACCATGCTTTCGGATCGGTGAGTGTTTTATTGTGAACAACGGCCAGATCGATGGCTTCCCGGGCTTTGGCCAGATTGCCATCCTGTAAGGCAAAAATGGCTGTAGTTACTTTGCTGGGCTGAGCCTGAAAACTTGTGCTAAAGGCCAGCATGATTAGGGAAAATAGATAAATACGTTTCATTCAATCTTGTTTTAAGTTTGCAAATTATTCGTTACTGCTCGATTATTCTTCGTCCTCTATATCATCCTCCTGCGTTGATTCAATTCTGGCAACATCGGCAATCTGGTCATCGTTAATCCGAATCAGTTTCACGCCTTGTGTTGCCCGGCCCATCACCCGGATGGTATCGAGGTTCATTCTGATGGCCACGCCATTTTTAGTAATGATCATTAGTTGATCATCATCAGCTACTCCTTTAATGGCTATCAGCGATCCGGTTTTTTCTGTAATCTGAATCGTTTTAACGCCTTTCCCTCCGCGGTTTGTAAAGCGGTAATCTTCAACCGATGACCTTTTACCATATCCATTTTCAGAAACCACCAGGATTGTTTGTTCCTCTTTATCCGGGTTTACACATACCATACCAATCATTTCATCAGCTTCATTTGCCAGCGTAATACCTCTGACACCGGCAGCCCCCCTACCCATCTGACGTACCTTCGATTCGGGGAAATGAATGGCGCGCCCTGACTTAACGGCAAGTAAGATATGTTTTTCGCCATCTGTCTCCTTTACTTCAATCAATTCATCGCCTTCCCGGATGGTAAGAGCGTTGATTCCATTTTGACGAGGCCGGCTGAAAGCTTCGAGCAATGTTTTTTTAATGACCCCCTTTTTAGTGCAGAAGACCACGAAATGACTGTTTATATATTCTTCATTCTTCAAGTCCTCCACTTTAAGGTAGGCCTTTATTTGATCCTCGCCCGGAATATTAATCATATTCTGAATGGCTCGTCCTTTCGATGTTTTTGATCCTTCCGGTACTTCGAATACCCGAAGCCAGAAGCAACGTCCGAGGGCTGTGAAGAAAAGTAACCAATCGTGTGTTGAGGCAATAAATAATTGCTCAATAAAGTCTTCCTGACGGGTATTACTACCCCGGGAGCCTCTACCTCCGCGATGTTGCATCCGATAATCGCTGGCAAGGGTACGTTTTACGTAACCCAAATGCGAAATAGTGATGACAACTTCTTCCTTCGGGATCATATCTTCAATGCTGAAATCACCTCCGGAGAAATCAATATTGGTTCGCCTCTCGTCAGCAAACTCAGCTTTTAATTCAAGCAGTTCATCTTTGATAATATCCATTCTCATCTGCTCATCGCTCAAAACTTGCTTACACCAGGCAATTTTTGCTTGTATTTCTTTATACTCTTTTTTGATTTTATCCCGCTCAAGTCCGGTCAGACGTTGCAAACGCATTTCCAATATTGCCTTTGCCTGAATATCGGTCAGCTTAAATTGCTTCATCAAACCCGCTTGTGCAATATCGGGTGTAGCAGAAGATCTGATTAGTTTGATAATTTCATCCAGGTGATCAAGTGCAATCAGGTAACCTTCCAGAATATGAGCACGTTCTTCCGCCTTGTTAAGATCAAATTTAGTGCGCCTGATGACTACTTCCTGTCTAAAATCCACGAAATGTCTGATCAAATCTTTCAGATTCAGCAATTCGGGGTGACCATGTACCAAAGCAATATTATTTACTCCATACGAAGCTTGTAATTGAGTGTATTTGAAGAGTTTGTTCAGTACAACGTTTGGCATGGCATCGCGTTTCAAATCAAAAACAATGCGCATTCCATTCCGGTCGCTTTCGTCTCTGATATCCGAAATGCCTTCAATCTTCTTATCATTAACTAATTCGGCCGCTTTGATAATCAGGCTAGCTTTGTTTACCTGATAAGGAATTTCGTTCACGATGATCTTATCGTGCTTACCATTTTCGCCCGGTTCAAATTCGGTTTTCGCCCGAACAACCACTCTGCCACGACCTGTCTCAAAGGCTTGTTTAATACCTTCGTAACCATAAATGGTACCTCCTGTAGGAAAATCAGGTGCTTTAATAAATTTGATGAGTTCATCGGTAGGGATTTCCTTGTTTTGGATATACGCAATTGTACCATCAACAACTTCTCCTAAATTATGAGGCAACATGTTGGTAGCCATACCCACTGCAATTCCGGATGCTCCGTTGCAAAGCAAGTTCGGAAAGCGGGCAGGTAACACGCTGGGCTCTTTTAAAGTATCGTCAAAATTCGGAGTAAAATCAACCGTGTCTTTATCCATGTCCTTTAGCAACTGCTCAGCGATTTTTTGCAAGCGGGCCTCAGTATAACGCATGGCAGCCGGGCTGTCACCGTCTATCGAACCGAAATTTCCCTGTCCGTCAACCAAAGGATTACGCAGTGACCAAGGCTGGGCCATTCTGACCATGGTATCATATACAGATGAATCGCCATGCGGGTGATATTTTCCAAGCACCTCTCCTACTATTCTGGCCGATTTCTTATGCGGTTTGTTATAAGTTAAACCTAAACCCGACATGCCAAATAAAACTCTTCGGTGCACCGGTTTCAGACCATCTCTTACATCAGGAATAGCTCTCGAAACAATAACCGACATCGAATAATCGATGTAAGCCGTTTTCATTTCCTCCTCAATATTGATGGGTATGATTCTTTCTCCTTCTTTATCTGCCATTTATGTACTTTTATTAATCACTTATTTGTGCCTTAATGCAGGCCGTTAAAAATCCGCATAAAGATAGCCAAAATGGGTAACTATATAGGGTAAACAAAGCAATGAATGCCTGTGGAAAAGCCGGAGTTTATGTTTAGTCAAAAATTCATTTCAGGCTTGTACACTAAACTATACGTTTCATATCGTTAATGAATAGTCAAATGTGGTTAATCATGGGAATGCAAACATGGATTAATCACTATTTTAGGCAAAATTTAATTCATCATTATTATTACTGTTTATAATCAGGAATACCATTTTATTTTTTAAACCGTTGATAAAAATCAAACACAGAAACTATGTTGCAGTTTGTATTACTTCAGGTTGACTCTACGCAAGTGGCTGACGGACCTGCATTCACCTCATTATTCGAACTTTTGCTGAAAGGTGGAATTGTTATGATTCCGCTTGCAGTTTTATTGATTATTGCCATTTATATCTTTTTCGAACGGTATTTTACAATTAAGAAAGCGGCTAAGGAAGATCCCCATTTCATTAATAATATTCGCGACAATGTATTGAATGGAAATGTTAAAGCGGCAGAAATTTTATGCAAAAACAGCGATACACCCATCGCACGTATGATTGAAAAAGGATTGATGCGAATCGGACGTCCTTTAAAAAATATAGAAGTAGCTGTGGAAAACGTGGGTAAACTTCAGATTTACAAATTAGAAAAAGGCCTGGCAGGGCTTGCAACCATTGCCGGGGCAGCACCTATGCTTGGATTCCTGGGTACGGTTATGGGAATGATCGGTGCCTTTTATAATCTTGCCCAGTCAGGTGGTGAAGGAGGAGCTGATTTGTTGGCTAACGATATTTATCAGGCCCTGGTAACAACAGCTACCGGATTGGTGATTGGTATTATAGCTTATATTGGGTACAATACCCTGGTATCCATGGTAGAGAAAGTGATATACCGAATGGAAATGACATCCGTTGAATTTATTGATCTGTTACAAGAGCCTGCATCATGAGTATGAAAATGCGCAATAAGGTTGATCCGAATTTCAATATGTCGTCATTAGCCGACATCATATTTTTATTGCTGATCTTCTTCCTGATCACTTCGAGAATGGTTACCCCTAGTGCAGTACCGATTAAACGACCAAAAACGAGCATGAAAACCTCTGTCACTCCTATTGCACATATCACTGTAACCGACCAGTTGCGTTATTATGTCGATAATCAAGCGGTATCTTTTGGTACCCTCGAAGGTGTATTACGTAATAAAATTGCCGGTGAGGAAGATCCGGTAGTAATGCTTGACATGGATAGATCTTTATCAATCGATAAACTGGTTGAACTCTATGATCTGGCAAATGATTTGCAGGTGCAATTGGTATTATCAGCAGACCCAATAAAATAAATGGAGGTTTATCATGGCAACAGAGTATTTATTAAAACCGGAAGTTGAAGAAGCTAATAAGCGGAAAAGTAAAATTATTACAGCACTTTTGACTCTTATCATGGTGTTGGCAACCCTATTTATTGGTCTGTACGGACCTTATCCACCACCACCTGAGGAAGGTATTTTTGTAAATTTTGGAACGACCGATTTCGGCTCAGGGGATGTTGAACCACAACAACAAGAAGTAGTTGAAGAACAACAAGCTCAACCTGAAGCCAGTGCAGCTGAGCAAGTGGATAATACTGAACCTAGCAATGATGTAAATGCAACTGAAGTCAATACCAATAAAACAGAAAAACCAGATCCAAAACCCACGGATGTTCATGAACAGGTACCTAACCCAACACCTGATCCGGTGCCTGATCCAAAACCGGTCATTGATCAAAACAAACTTTTTAATGGTAATTCTGATAACAGTAATTCAACTAGCCAGGGAGACGATCCTGGGGATAAATTGGGTAACAAGGGTCAACAGGACGGAACAACCGGACCGAATTATCATGGACAAAATACCGGCCTCGGAGATCAGGGTTCAGGATTCGATATTGCCGGAAGAGGCCTGGTCTATAAACCAACCAATTACTATTCTGGATCTGAGCAGGGAATCGTGAGATTAAAAATTACGGTTGATGGAAACGGTAAAGTTACCAGTGCCAAATATTATGCAAAGAACAGCACGATCACTGACCATGCGTTGATTGCTTTGGCCAAAAAGACGGCCATGAAGCTGAAGTATTCTCCTGATAATAATAAGCCTCTTCAGCAAGCAGTTATTTCTGTGAAGTTTGGTATGTAGCAGCAATGAATTACCAGGAAACTTTAGATTTTTTATACCGGCAACTTCCCATGTATCAACGCATCGGGAAGTTTGCTTTTAAAAAGGATTTGTCCAATACCATCGCATTATGCCGGACAGTAAACAATCCTCAAAATAAGTACCCTTGTATTCATATTGCCGGAACCAATGGTAAAGGTTCTGTTGCCCATATGCTGGCCGCTGTCTTACAACAATCAGGGTATAAAACCGGTTTATACACTTCTCCGCATTTAAGCAATTTCAGAGAACGGATTAAAGTCAATGCCGTTCCTATCGGGAAGCAGGAAGTGGTTGATTTTGTTGAGCAGATACAATCTGCAATGCACAATACAGAAGCTTCTTTTTTTGAATTCACGGTAGCTATGGCTTTCAAACATTTTGCTGATAAAAAAGTAGATATTGCTGTAATAGAGACCGGCCTGGGCGGACGTCTGGATTCTACCAATGTAATTGAACCCGTTTTAAGTATTATTACGAACATCAGTCTTGACCATACCCAAATGCTGGGTAATACTCCGGAGGAAATTGCCATAGAAAAGGCCGGAATTATTAAACAGGGTATACCCGTGCTTATCGGTGAAACCGATGAAAGCGTTATGCAGGTTTTTACAGATCAGGCAGCCGCCAGAAAAGCCCCCGTATGTTTTGCAGATCAGTGTTTTAAGATTAAGTCGATACATCAGGAGATAGATACTATAACTCTTATAATCAACGATTTAAAGAATAATGAAGATCAAAAATTCAATATCCGTTCCGGAGCCCCATACCTGGCAAAAAATGTACTAACCACTTTAGGTACTATTGCTTTACTGAAAGATTCCGGCTTCGATCTGAGGCCATCCGTATATCTTCAGGCAATAGAAAATTTTCGAAAAATTACCGGTTTCAGAGGGCGTTGGGAAGTTTTGAATACGGTTCCTCTATTAATTGCAGACGGTTCGCACAATCCTGCCGGACTGGCAATCACTTTAGATGCATTTAATAAGCTCCCAGCGAAACGGAAACATTTCGTGTTAGGAGTTGTGAACGACAAAGACCTTTCAGGATTTACCGCACACTTTCCTGCCGGAGCAAGTTATTATTTTGCTGCAGCTTCCATTCCCAGAGCGCTTCCCGCTGCCGATCTGCAGAACGCTTTTGAACAAGCCGGTTTACCCGGACGGGTATATAAAAGTGTATCAGAAGCACTTCAGGAAGCCTTAAAAAATGCAGATCCGCTGGATGCTATCTATGCCGGAGGCAGCATGTTTACCGTTGCAGAAGTGCTGGAGCACTACCCTATCGTTTGACACCAAATTTTTTACGGATCGTACCCAGAGGCAACTCCTGCCACAATCTTTCATGGAAATAATATAAAGCCATTTTGATGAATAATTCCAGACCTGCAACAAGAGTCGATTTTTCCATAACCCCCTCACATTTTGATCCGCTGAATACAAGATAGGCTAATGTAAATGTTGTTGCTGTGGCTATGATTCGCCAGGATAAAGCTTTTAAAAAGCTTCTGAGTCGTGATTCTTTAAGTTTTTGTTCCATGTATGCATTTCTCTTGAGTTGGCTAAAATAGGCTAAGCCGTAGATATAATAAGTCATATTGGTCATCAATAATCTTTGGGCAGCTTTTTATTTCTTGTTGAGGTATTTTGCTCAATTCGTTTTATCTTGCTTCCCAGATGAAATATGTCGTTGTTGATATAGAAACTACCGGAGGAAGAGCCAGGCAAAACGGTATTACCGAGGTAGCTGCTGTTCTTACAGACGGCAAAGAAATACTCGATTCATTCCAGACGCTGGTCAGGCCGCACGAAAATGTGCCTCCTTTTATTTCCGAGATGACGGGCATTACAAATGAAATGTTGGTTGATGCGCCTTTGTTTGTAGATATCTCAGATGAATTATTTCAGTTCCTGGAGGGAAAAGTTTTTGTTGCTCATAATGTCTCTTTCGATTACAATTTTATCCGTAATCATTTCAAAGCTGCCGGCATCGATTACCAAAGCAAAAGACTTTGTACGGTAAAAATGTCGAGGAAGATTTTTCCTGGCTTAGCATCCTACAGTCTTGGAAAATTATGCCGGCACTTTGATATCACCAATGAAGCGAGACATCGGGCCATGGGCGATGCACATGCCACTACTCTGCTTTTTCATAAACTGCTCCGGGTAGATCACAGTGCAGTGATTGAGAAAATGCTGAAGAATAAAGAGGGTGAGTTGAAGTTGCCCCCGAATATCGTTCGCAGGCAATTCAATAAGCTCCCGAACGCTACAGGGGTTTATTATTTTCACAATAAGAAAGGGAAGGTCATTTATGTTGGTAAAGCCATCAACATTAAAAAGCGGATTATCCAACATTTTACGAATGGTTTTGTGAAAAGGAATTTACTAGGCCTGATGAGTCAGATTTACGACATCAGTTTTGAAGTAACCGGCTCTGAACTGGCAGCTCTTTTGTTAGAATCATTTGAAATTAAAAGGCATTGGCCTGCCTACAATCGCGCACAGAAATACATGGTAAGGCAATATGCTGTGATTCATTTTACAGATGGAAAAGGCTATAAACATCTTGCTATTGACAGGCAACACGGAGCCGATTATGAAATAAAATCATTTCCAAATCCTGTTGAGGCACGCCAATTACTGAAGCGTTTGATGGCAGCGTATGCCCTTTGTGAAAAATATTGCGGCTTGATTAAAACGATTGGACCCTGTTCCCGGTATCATAATGCCTTGTGCAGTGGAGCCTGTATTGGCAATGAATCAAGCAGGAAATACAACAAAAGAGTGGATGCAGCAATCCAATCATTGAGAGCAGCATCTGATTCTTTTCTTGTGATGGATAGAGGCCGGAACGAAGATGAGCAGACGATAGTGGCTGTGGAAAATGGTGTTTACCTGGGGTTCGGATATGCCGACAAAAACCAATGTTTTGAATCGGCTGAAGAGCTTAAATCGCTTATTAAGGCATTTCCAAATCATCCGGAAGCCAGGAATATTATCTATTCATTTCTTCCGAAGCTACCAGCAAATCGTCTGATTTATTTAGAACCTTCAAATCATTAAGCAGGCTATCCATTTTAATATCTAAAAGATAAGGATCGCGTCTCAATTGCAATAGTCCGTTTTCGCCCCAGGCGGTTAGATAATACAAAAATATGGGCACTTTTTGTTTTAAGTGAACAATCTGAGGTACGGTCGTGTCCATCGCTTCAAGTAATTTTGCTGTATCCGACTCCCAGTCACGGTTATCACGAAGCAAATACATGGCGAGATCTATTGGCTTTTCTATCCTGATACAACCATGGCTCAGTGAACGTTCTTCTTTTCCAAATAAATATTTTGCATTGGTATCGTGCAGATAAACCCAATGCTCATTCGGAAAAATAAACTTGATGCGTCCCAGAGAATTATATGCACCCGGTTTTTGCCTGATTTTAATCCTGTATTCAAAATCTTTCTTCTTAAAAGTGCTCCAGTCTACTGTATCACCGCTTACATTTTCGCCATCTACAAATACCTGCATGTAGTGATTTTCAAGATAATCGGGGTCATTTGTTACATGTGCCCAAATTTCTTTTATTGCGATACTTTTTGGTACGTTCCAGAATGGACTCATTACCAGATATTCCATGGAATCGCTAAAAACCGGAGTTTGGTTTTTATATCTTCCAACGATACAATTCATTCGCATAATCTCTTGAATTCCATGCATCACTCTGACTTTAAAATCGGGAAGATTCACCTGTATAAAATCTCCTTCAGGGAATGTGGAAGGCATCCATTTTAATCGTTCCAGATTTTTACATATCTGAAGTTTTACCGAATCAGGTGGCAGGTTGATGAAGCGCATGGTTCTGAAGCCAATAGTTCCATCGCTTTTCAAACCACGTGCCGATTGAAAATATTTAATTGCATCCACCATATGTTCATCATACAATGCGGGCTCAGGTGTCAGGAGTAACTTTGCACCATCTTGAAGAAGTACTGAAAGCCGGTAACGGATTTTTCTAATTTTTGAATCTTTCGTCCCGGGTTCTATTTTGGCATCGATATAGATTGGTTTAAAATCTACCCGTTTTCCTATTCTTTCATAATAGTTTAATGCTTGCTGCAAAGTAGCAAAGCCCAGAATATCCGGATTCAATGATGAGAAAGATTCAAAAGTTTGTTGTTTGAATTGGCGGATGAGCCAGGCACTAATATCGGGTGTATCGCGCTTAATATCCCATTGGTAAGGATTCAATTGTCCGAGTGCTTCGAAACGGACCAATGCATAGGCAAGCCGGCTAAGTTTAGTATCGAGATTCCACAGATTTTCTTCTGTAATCTGTTTCGTAGTGCGTTGTTTCAATAATTTACCTCCTCCTTTTATCAGCTTTTCAAATATGGTAGGAAAAGCCCAGGATTCTTTTGCAGCTTTCCGGCAGGCTTCAAGCAATTTGAAAGCATACGATATGGCTTCTCCTTTTGTATTAAACCATAGCAAGTGATTTCCGCAAGCAGCATAAATAGTATCTATTTCAGGAGGAAGTGTCTCATCATCAGGAAGTGTCGTATTGACATCGGTATCAGCGATACGTATTGATGGCGCAAAACTGGAAAAATTAATGGGCCTATCCTGCTCGGATTGCTTGCCACAGGCAAAGAATATGCTAATGAAAAATATAGACAGATAGGTTCTGTTCCGAGTCACTAAGATAGATTTTAGTAATCACGAATAAATATAAGATTATAAAGTGAAATTAATATTGACAATCTTTTCAACAATGGATAAAACGGACTACTTGTAAATAAGAAAATCTCGTAAATATCCTTATTTTTGCAGGTGGAGGAATGGCCGAGTGGTTTAAGGCACCGGTCTTGAAAACCGGCAGACGGGCAACCGTCTCGTGGGTTCGAATCCCTCTTCCTCCGCATGCTTGAAAATGGCTCCATCCGGGGCCATTTTTTTAACCTTAAACCAAGATGTACAATTCCTGTGAAAAGCTTGATTTGTCAGAATTATCCATGACGTTCTCCATCCAGCTTAAAAACTCCATTTCAGCCTCAGGAAAACACCATTACCCATATTCCGGAATGTTCCGCTTGAGCTATCATAGAAGAGCTGCCCGAGCAGCATAACATCGATGTTATCAGCCATACTATAACTCAGCGATGGCATAAAGAAAAAGATATCGAGACCCGGGCCATAGATAGTGGCTATATCAACCCTGACTAGCGGATGTATATTACCCGAAACATCGAGGAAATAGCTATATCGGGTAGGCATCAGATATTTGGCACTAATATCAAGATTATACCATGGCAAAGGGCTTTGCTGAGCTTTCATTTTGCTTGCTCCGTTTGAGCTATATAACATGGAAGCATTCACATATAAACCCCAGCGGAAAGCATAATCAACAGAAAAACTGGCCGAGACATTTTCCGTCACATTATCTAGATTGAAATAATAGGGATAGAAATAGGAAATCTCGCCTTTGAGTCCGGCTGTGCCCAAATTACCCGCAAAACCAAGACCACCCACTAAATCGCCATTACTTATACCTCCCAGCACTTGAAAATCATAATGCCATTTATTGAATCGATAAAGTAAGGCTGCATTATGATGAAGGCTGTCTTTACCGGGAGATATAGCCAGATCAAAACCGGCATCATCCGAAGTTTGGTATTGAATGCGCAAAGCATCATTTCCGAGGCGTTCTTCATAATCAAAATCTATATAATTGAAGGCATTAAAAATATCATTGGGATTCCATACTGTGTTGATTCCCCAGTTGATGCGCTGTCGCCCTACCCTGATATTCCATTTGATTTTATTCCATTCAAGCCAGACACGATCAAGCTGAGAGCTTACAATCATAGCAGGCGATTTGGACAATATCCAGGATAAATCAAAAAAGCCCTGATCGTGATCAAGTATAGCAGCCAGGCCGGGTTGAGATCGGGTGTTCTCACCGGCAAATAACCGGTTTCGCAATTCAAGTGCTGCCGTAAAATGTGTTCCTTTAGTAAGCCGGAAATTTAGCCTATTGTGTAGCAGACTTTCGAAAAGAAGGGTATCGGGATTAATGCTAAAAGTTGCGTACTGCAAATCCTTGACATAGCCTCTGGCGGTAAATTTCCAGGTCGATTTTGTGCTGTCCTGTTCCTGCCCTGAAACCTGAAGGCTTGTTACAAGCAATAAAATCAGGATCAATCGACACTTTCTATTTTTCAGCAGTGACATCCGAAACAATTTTTCCGTCTTCGAGGGTGATTACCCGCCTTGCCCGGTCAATCACTCTTTGGTCATGCGTGCTGAACAAAAAGGTCATCCCCTCATCTTTGTTCAGACGGGCCATGATGTCGAGTAAGTTAGCCGTACTTTTTGAATCGAGATTGGCAGTTGGTTCATCGGCCAGGATAAATTTAGGTTTTGATGCCAGGGCACGTGCTACGGCTACCCTTTGTTGTTGTCCGCCCGACAATTCGCCAGGTCGGTTATTTGCTTTATCCGGTATCTCTACTGCCTCAAGCAATTCCTTCACGCGTTGCTCCCGCTCCGATTTGGGTGTTTTTTGCATCAGCATAATAAAGGCAATATTCTCCTTGGCAGTAAGTACCGGAATCAGGTTATATGCCTGAAAGACAAAACCTATATTATGCAGGCGAAAATCAATAAGCTTACCCTCTTTCATGCTGGACAGATCAATGCCATCAATCCATACTTTGCCTGAACTGGGTCGGTCAAGGCCGCCAAGAATATTAAGCAAGGTAGTCTTTCCTGACCCCGATGGACCTTTGATTGCAGTAAATTCTCCCTGGTTTATAACGAGGTTGACCCCGTCAACTGCTTTCACAGGAACAGCAATGTCTTCGTAAATCTTGACTAAATTTTCAGTTTTTATCACTTCCATGTTACTAAATTTTTAAATGGTTCTTATAGCATCCACCGGTTTCAGTCGTAAGGCTTTCCATGCCGGATAAATGGCAGCAAGGAAAGCAGCAATGACCACCTGAAAAATAATTTCGGTATAATAACTTGCAGCCAATTCGGGATAAACCATACTGCTCCACCCTAATGATTCAAGTCCCTGTGCCAGGATGGATAAATCGATGCCCACATGACCAAAATAACTAATGGATGCCCAGGCAATAAACAAGCCTAATGGTACCCCAACCAAAACCAGAAAAACGGTCTCGATCATTACCAGAGCAAATACCTTTCTTCTTCGCATTCCAACGGCCATCAGCATGCCGAATTCACGGGTTCGTTCCAGTACGGCCATCAGCATGGTATTTATTATTCCGAATATGAGTGCTAGCAGGATGATGACCATAATCATGGACATGCTCTGATCAAGCATTTTGCTATACAATTTAGTTTCCGGAGCTATTTCCCCCCAATCTTCTATCAATACAGCCGGATAGCTTGTTTTATATTCGGTAGTTATCTCGCTCAGTAAGGCATCATCTTTCAGTTTAACGGCTATTTCATACACCGCACCTTCAAGTCCTAATATATTGGCCATTTGATCTCTTCGGACAAAAACCTGCATTTCATTCATGGCTGCATTTGTCGTTTTAAAAATGCCACAAACCCGAAATAAACCCTGTGAAATATTTCCTTCCGGATCCTGAAAATTCAACACAACCCGAGAACGAATCTTTAGCTTCAGTTTTTCGGCCATTTTACTGCCCACAATAATGGGTTTGCTATGCGATTCAGGGAAATACTCACCATCAATAAGTAATGATGACAATGCAGAAGTCGCATTTTCCTTATCCGGATCAATGGCCACTATGAGGGCCGGCCCATTGGTACTGCTTGAAGCGGACATGCCATTCAACACGATACGCGGACTGTAAGCGGAAACCCGATCATCATGGGCCAGTTTATCCAATATGGCATCACTTCCCGTTATAGCCAGTTTGAGGTCGTAATCTGATTTAAAATCAGGATGATGGAATTGAAAATGTGACGTTTCATTGGCTATTAAGGTTCTGATGCGTTGTTCGCTCATTCCAAGAGAAAAGGCCATCATAAATGCGCCTGCCCACAGACCTAGTGCCACCGCGATAATGACGACAAGGCTGCGTGTCTTACTGCGCCAGATATTTTTCCATGCCAGTTTTATAAGCATATTAGTTATTTTTTATTGATTAAGTTCTCATAGCTTTCATCATGTCCATATTTCTGATTTTAAACCAGGGGAACATGGAAATCAACAGAGCCAATAGAAATACCAGCATGGCCATCCAAATAAATATGGAAGCCTTATCAGTAAAGGCCATAACAGGTTCAAATCCCCATTTTTCGTACGCCTCGGCCATATCACCGCCTATTTTGATGGGGTTGTACTTGAAATATTCTATTACCGGCAAACTAATAATCATACCGGCCAGCGTTCCGATTACGGATATCAACACGGTTTCAAGTACGACAATGAATCCGAGCTTCATCCTTTTCATGCCAATAGCAATGAGGATGGCAAACTCGCGTCTTCTTTCATTCAGCATCATCAACACGGTGCCAAAAACACCAAAACCAATAATCAGGAACAAAACCGCCAACATGATAATGCCTCCTGAACTATCTCCTTCAATGGCTTGCTTGAGCTCTGGTGAGAGCTGTCCCCAGTCCATGACCTCATAATGATTGTCGATTGCCTCATCCAATCTGTTACGGGCTTTGGCAAGTACTTCATTATTCTTCAGCATCACGGAAACACTGGTCAGCCGTTTATCAGCAGCAAACAAATATTGTGCTTCAGACAAGGGCAGATACACGAGATTATCATTCAATTGAGCCGTAGGAAATTGGATAATTCCTTTTAGGGGATATTTGGCTGCAGCAGAGACACCATGATACCCCTGTCCGATGATAACCAGGGTATCTCCAATGGTCAAATTAAGATGTCTCGCAGCACCTTCCGCCAGTAAAACAACCTGTTCTCCGGTTTCAAAATAAGTACCTTCAGTAATTTTTGATTTCAAATCAGACATGGCATTTTCCTTCTCAGGATCGGTGCCCACAATACGCAATCCACGGGTGGCATTTTTTCCCGAACAGAGGGCGAAAGACTCAAGCCTCGGTACCCATTCAGTCACATATTTGTTTTCCTTCAGCGCATCACTGACGGTATCGCTCATTACAAAAGATTTCTCCAGCGATTGTTCATCCCAATAGCCTTGCTGATGAATTTGAATATAGCCTGAATAGAATCCGGCTATATTGCGGATCATCCGGTCGTAGGTGCCCAATTGCATCGAGCGCATGACAACCGCCAGAATGACGGCAAAAAATACCGATGCCATCGTGATCAGGGTTCTCCTTTTGTTACGCCATAAGTTTCGCCATACAATTTTCAGTATCATACTATTTATTTAATCGTTTTCATTTTGGCTGTGGTGAAGAAATCATCGGCTATCGGCTGGTCAAAAGTAGTTTCCAGAAATTCCATAATGGTTTTATTACCCGGTTTATCTGCCGGTATCATAATCATTTTGGCAGGCAGCAATTTGCCACCCAGCATTTTAATATCCGATCCGATCATAGTCGTCATCAGATAGCCGTCTTCATCGTAGTATTCGCTGCGGAGTTCCAGAAAATCCTTTGTATCAATCCAAACCAGCACCTGCCCCCATACCACAGGAGCATCCGGCTTCGGAATCATCTTGATTTTATAACAATCGCGGCCTTCAATCACCGAATCGCCCACGATGCTTTGCTCATAATCGGTCACCATACTCGATTGCTTCACGAGGTCGTCATTCTTGAAATCGGTGCCCATCCAATCCTGCATCATCATGCTGGGGGGCAGTTTGATATTCCGTTCAATGCTGGGTATCCAGTTCCAGATTTCATTGCCCCTTTTCAAAAAAACCGTGCCTGCATCGCGTTTGGGCGAAGTAAGCAGTATCATACTGTAATCATCCCCTTTCGACCAGCTTTTCATGGTCATCTCACGCGACCATCTCGGCCTGACAATTGTTATCTTCATCTCCGAGTAGCTCGTCAGTCCTTTCAGCTTCTGATCTGCTTTCAGCACAATTTCGTGTGCATCCTGTGCAGGCAAGCGAAAAGCTGCCGATAAAATCAGGAGTAAACCGATCCACTTTTTACGATTTCTATTCATGATGTCCATATTTTCTAATTAAATCATCCGTCAAATATTGTTCTACTTCATCCAGTGGGAAATCCTCCCCCATCAAATGCCAGTCAAGGGCAATACCATCGAGCGTAGCCCCGAGTGCATAGGCAGCCGCCTTGGGTTTTGCTTCGCCCAGATCGGCAAACAAGCGTATAAATTCAGGCATTTTTTTTCGAATGGAATCTTTATAAAAAGCTCCGAATTGCCCGTGAATATGAGGCTGTGCCAGCAGGGCGACAAGTAAACCGGTATGGTGGCTGTCGTTGCGAAACATAAGAAAGGATGCATGGATAATGTCCATCAGTACCGGCAGCAAAGCCTGACCCGGCTCCGGTGTTGGCATCTGATCGAACAAAGCTTTAATTTCTTCCTGCAAGATGCTTTTCAACAAGGCCTCCTTGCTTTCAAAATAATTATAAACAAGCCCTTTTGATACTCCGGCTTTCAACGCAATGGTCTTCATGGAACTTGGCAGATAGCCCTTGGTGGCAAACAATTCGAAAGCAGCTTCCAGAATTTTTTTTCGGCTTTTTTGCCTCAGTGCTTCATATTGTTCAGGCTTTCTTGGCGACATTTATTTTTTCATTGACTGAATGGTCGGTCAAAAATAAAACAAGGGCATTATGAATTCCAAATTTTTCTTAACAATGTGTTGAAATACTTTAATAGTTCAATGATGCCATTTGGTATCATATTTATTTATATTGTACTTTCACAAAGCTACGGCTTGCAAAATACGGAATCGGATGTTTCCCGCCACCGCACAACGAAAATTGCTGTACATGAAAATGATATTTAGCAAGTTTATTATCTGAAAATAGATGCTGAGTCTGTGTTCAGGACATTAAAAAACAGATCTTGACATAAGACCGATATACCATCAAAAAGATGTAATTTGGATAAAAATAATTCATGATAAAAATAGTCTCCATATTAACACTTATTTTTCTGTCGTTTTTTGCAGAAGCACAGGTTATTCCTGCTGAAAGACGTGTTGATTGGATGCACTTGCAAAGCAATTTTCATTTTACCGTGCCTTCCGAAGAAATTAATATTCTTGATTTTGGGGCCGTAAATGACGGATCAAGTAATAATGCCAATGCTTTGCAAACAGTGCTTTCTAATATTCAGGGGAGTGCTATTATCTATTTCCCTCCGGGTGAATATCTTTTCAATACTCCTATACAGCTTCCCGATAGCGTCATACTAAGAGGTGCAGGCTCGGAGCTTACAACCTTGCTTTTTGATTTCAACTCACAACACCTGAACTGTATAAATATTACAGGTTCTGCATCAAACACAAGTGTTCAGGTTGACAGTGGATATACCAAAGGAAGTAACAAAATTTATTTAGACTCCTCTTTTATGTTCTCCAGCGGGCAGATGATTGAAATTAGCGAAGAAAACGGTAACTGGGATGTGGCTCCTGCTTCATGGGCAAAAAACTCAGTGGGACAAATGATATTAATTGATTCCGTTGTTGGAGATACATTACTGCTTCATTCATCACTGCGGATTACTTATGATAGTACTTTGAATCCAAACGTTAGGCTTGTTAATCCGCTGGTAAATGTGGGCGTGGAGTGCCTGAAAATTAAAAGAGTTGACGAATCGCTTACTGGTGGAGGGTATAACATTAACTTAACGTATGCCAAAGATTGCCGGATTGCCGGTATTGAAAGCGATAGCAGCAATGGGAGCCATATTTATATTTCAAAGAGTCTTACGATAAGGGTTGCCGGATCTTATTTTCACCATGCGTTTCAGTACGATGGGGTCAGCACTCACGGATATGGTGTAACGCTTAATCATCATAGCAGTGAATGTGTTGTCGAAAACAATATTTTCTACCATCTGCGTCATGCAATGATGGTGAAAACAGGTGCCAACGGCAATGTGTTTGGATACAACTACTCATCAGATCCATATCGTAGCGAGCCGATCCATGACTTATCAGGCGATATTGCGTTACACGGCCACTTTGCATACTCAAACTTATTTGAGAGCAATATTATTCAATATATCATTATTGACCACTACTGGGGTCCCTCAGGTCCGTTTAACACAATTTTCCGTAACAGAGCCGAACTCTGGGGAATTATTATGACTACTAATTCACTTTATGAAACCTTGGAACAAAACTTTGTTGGTAATGAAACTACTGACAATGCAACCTTTTATGGACAATTTATATTAACCGGAACGAATCATTTTAGTTATGGCAATAATATTTTAAATACAATTATTCCTGTTGGAACCAACAGCCTTCCTGATTCCTCATATTACCTTAGGGGGAAACCTGATTTTTGGAATATTTCCGATAACTGGCCTTCTGTCGGGTTGCCAAATAACTTAAATAGCGGCACGATACCTGCAAAACAGCGCTATCTTTCGGGGGCGGATCTTACTGTTTGTCCTGATTCGGTTTTAACCAATATCCTTGAAAGTAAACCTAATAGATCCAGCATAAAAATATGGCCAAACCCAAACGAAGGAACTTTTTATATTTCGGATGAAAATGATACTCCAGGTAGGTATTTGCTAACTATTTACAGTGCATTGGGAGCAAAAGTGGGCGAAACCCGAATCATTTCTAATAATGAATTGATAACAGTAGCTGCCAAAAAATTAACCCCTGGAATTTATTTTGTTGTTATACAGAGTAAAGCCGGTAAGTACGCAGCTAAGTTGATAATTAGTGACTAGAGGTAGGGAAACCTTGGCAAAACTCATTTGGCAAAAACAATCAAAATATTCGCCACCACAGCTCTAATAAATTTCAATTCAAAAGAGCAGGATTTCGATTTATATTGGAACAAGTTCAGTTTTTTTGTGGTGTAGAGATCAATGTTGCCGATCCATTGACAAACTTCAAAGTATTGTGCGATATTAGGACAGAACCGGGA
>CAYPSW010000006.1:0-126091 GCA_964413685.1 uncultured Chitinophagales bacterium | reverse complement strand
TAAGTACATCGTTTGCCAACTGATCTATTCTATAATTCTTCTTTCCTTTAGGTCTGGCGCCTTTACTATACCCTCGTAAATTTGGAGCCATGCAATAATATCCATGGGAGCTTAAATCTTCCATCAAATTTCGATACACATAGGAACTTTCAGGAAAACCATGTAGAAGAAGCACTAATTCATCATCTTCACTGCCAGAAACTAGGCAGTCAAATTCTAATTGGTCGATTTTAATCTTCTTTTGTTCTATCATATTTATCAATTCTGAATAACGTTTTTAAATCTAAATTTCAGCTTTTCGACAACAAAAAAGTTGTCTCAAAGTAATTATTTCCTTTTCCCGAAAAAGTGGGAATTGTATCTAACAATTACGTATATGAAACGTTTGGCATTTCGAAGCACTTTCTTGTCAAGTAACACGAACTTTGATACGAACTAAAATGTTCGATAACTCACGGACTGTCAAATTTTTTATATATAATGTTATATGCCGTTATTATTCAAGTCTTTATAAATATTTTTCTCCAATTTCACGTTTTCTAATCTCTTTGGCTGGGATACCATACATTATTAAATTGTCACCACAGTTTTTCATAAGTAATGCACCCGCACCAATTACTGAATGTTTTCCAATTGATATTCCGTGCTTTATTGTTGCTCCAATTGATATTGCAGAAAACTCACCAATTGAAACACTTCCACCAGTTGTTGCATTTGGGGCCAAACTGGAAAAATTTAACATTATACAATCGTGATCAATTTTTGAGCGTTTAAAGAGATACGCGCGCTCTCTACGCCCATAAGGGTTTCGGAGATCTTTGATTGTGTAGTATTCATATATATTACGTTCTAGTAATCTTACAAAAATACGTTTTTTAAATATACAGTCAAGGTCTGTATAAAGAGCAAGCTCTTTACACACGCTATATTCCTAATTCTTTATATCCTCCTTAATCAATTTGCTATCTTCAATACCTACTGCATGCTTGGTGCATATTAATCAAGCGGGTAGTATTCACACATAAAACTAATAAGATTATTGAAGAAAATTTGTTTTGAGCCTATCAGAACCCGGAATAGGGATTTTATTACACTAACTCGCTACAGTCAGCTTATGGAATCATTTCTGCTTAATTAGCCATGTTGTATAATAAGATTGCCCCAAAATCCGTAATTTCCTCGTTCAAACAGGAGAAGATAACCATGAAAGATACCATGCATGAGGTGCTGAATAAATATTGGGGTTTTGCGGCTTTCCGGCCTTTGCAGGAAGAAATTATCCTATCCATTTTAAGTGGGAAAGATACCTTGGCTGTTTTGCCTACAGGCGGAGGAAAATCCCTATGCTATCAGATTCCCGGCATGATTCATCCCGGGCTTTGTCTGGTGGTCAGTCCCATCATCGCTTTGATGAAAGACCAGGTCTATCAGCTTACTCGCAGGGGTATTAAAGCATTTGCCCTGGTCTCAGGCATGAGTCAACGCGAGAGGATGCTGATACTCGACAATTGCCTCTATAACAAAGTCAAATTTCTTTTCGTCTCACCCGAACGCCTCGAAACAGAACTCTTCAAAGCTCGCCTGAGCGATTTACCGGTAAATCTGCTGGCCGTGGATGAAGCACATTGTATTTCACAATGGGGCTATGATTTCAGACCACCTTATTTGCGTATTGCCGAAGTTCGGAAGCAATTGTCCGGCATCCCGGTTTTGGCACTTACGGCTTCAGCCACGGTGAAGGTCAGGGAAGACATTATGGACAAACTGCATTTCAAAGCGCCCAATATTTTTCGTTCCGGTATTCAGCGGCCTGCATTGAAATATATGGTGTTGCAAGAAGATAATAAGTTGCAGCGCCTTGCTGAATTACTTGAACAAACGGATGGCAGTGCTTTGGTTTATGTGCGGAGTAGGCGCAAAACCCGTCAGGTGGCCGAGTGGCTGAAGGGTGGGGGATTCAATGCCTCTTTTTATCATGCCGGCCTCGATGCTAAAGAGCGACAGGCAGGACAAGAAGCCTGGACGAAAGGTAAAATTCGCATCATGGTCTGCACCAATGCCTTTGGTATGGGCATCGATAAAGCGGATGTTCGCCTGGTGGCTCATCTCGATCTGCCCGAAAGCCTGGAAGCTTATTACCAGGAAGCCGGCCGCGCAGGTCGTGATGGTAAAAAGGCTTATGCTGTGCTCCTTATTGAGCCCAAGGACTTACACGATGTAGAGGCGATACTTTCCCAGCGATTTCCCCCGACAGATATTTTGAAGAAAATATATCGGGCTATTGGTCATTTCCTTGACGTGCCGCTGGGTTCAGGACAATTCGAAAGTTATGATTTCGATTTAAATGCTTTCTGCGGACGTTTTAAATTTGATTTCATGCAAAGCTTCTACGCCATCAAATTATTGGAACAGGAAGCTTATCTGACGCTTAGCGACCGGCTTGAACTGTCCTCGAGAGTGCATATCACACAAAACAATCGGGAAGTGTACACTTATGAAGTGAATAATCCGGCCTTCGAGCCTTTGCTAAAATTTCTCTTACGGAATTATCCGGGCATTTTCTCTCAAATGACCCGTATCAACGAAGGACAAATCGGGCGCAATTTGAAGATGCATGAAGAAGAGATTGTAAAACAGCTTAAAAGACTTGAGCAGGAGGAATTGCTGGATTATGAAATTGCGAAAAACAAACCGCAGCTGACTTTTATGGGAGAACGTATCCCGGATAAGAACGTCAGTATCAACGAATCCCTTATGAAGCAAAGAAAAACTGCTTATCGCGAACGCTTGCAGGCCATGAACGCATATGCCACCGGTCGTCATAAATGCAGAAGTCAGGTGCTGGCGGCTTATTTCGGAGAAAGTACAGCCCCGCGCTGCGGACAATGTGATGTATGTACAGCGAGTGGTAAACTACACATGGATGCTATGCTCTTCGATCAGATTTTGGAATCCTTGGAAGAGAAACTGAGTGCTTATGCTTTGGATGAAAACAGCTTGATAGAACAGCTTCCGGATTATTCAAAAGAAGATGTACTTAGCATCATCCGTTGGCTGCTCGATCAAAAGATGCTGCAATATAACGAGTCAAATCAACTAATTTGGCAGGCGTGAAAAGCATTTACTTCACCGTATCAAACGACCTGAATAATGACCAGCGCATGCAGCGGATTTGCGGCACATTAGCAGAAAATGGTTACCATGTCATTCTGGCAGGTCGTAAAAAAAGAAGTTCAAAAGAACTTGTAAGTCAGTCATTTAAACAAATTCGCCTAAAGTATCAATTCGAGCGAGGAAAACTCTTTTATCTGATCATGAACTGGCGCTTGTTTTGGCACTTACTCTTCCATCATTTCGATATTGTTTGTGCTATCGACCTCGATACATTTCCCGGAAGCTGGCTTGCAGCAAGGTTGAAAAGAAAAAAAATTTTCTATGATGCCCACGAATTTTTTTCAGAAGTTCCGGAAGTAATTCATCGTCCGTCCGTCCAAAAAATTTGGAAGGCTATTGAGCGCTTTAGCATTTGCCATGCCGACCTTCGTTATACCGTAAGCCAAAGTCTGGCCGATGAATTTTTCAAAAACTATCATCAAGCGTTTGAGCTTATCAGAAATATGCCTTTACAAAAAGTTCGACCTGATATTGAAAGGAATAAATGCTTGTTGATTTATCAAGGTGCTTTAAATGCAGGCCGTGGTTTGGAAGCCTTGATTGAAGCGATGAAGGAACTGAATATGCAACTCAGTCTGGCCGGTGATGGTGATTTAACTGAAGAACTAAAGCAACAAGTTATTGATTCAGGGCTGGGCGAAAGCGTTCGTTTTGAAGGTAATCTGAATCCGGATGAATTGTTTCAATTTACTGCCAGCGGGCAAATTGCTTTCAACCTACTTGAAAATACAAGTCTGAACTACTATTTTTCACTCGCCAATAAGTTTTTTGACTATGTACATGCGGGCATTCCTCAAATCTGTATGGATTTTCCGGAGTATCGCAGGATGAATATGGAATTTGAAGTAGCCTTACTTATTCCGGATATTCAGGTTGAAACTATCGTAAAAGCAGTGAATAAAATGATTCAGGATAAAGCATTATACCAAAGGTTGCAGGTTAATTGCCAAGCAGCAGCCGGAGTGTGGAATTGGCAACATGAAAGAAAAAATCTATTAGAAATGTACCATCATGCCGGATGAAAAACATGTGCATATTGTTTCCTTTAACATCCCTTTGCCGGCCAATTACGGAGGAGTCATTGATGTGTTTTATAAGATTAAGGCATTGGCAGATGCTGGCATCAAAGTACATCTACACAGCTATCAATATGGAAGAACCCGGTCAAGAAAGCTGAAGGAGTTTTGCTATAAAACTTATTTCTATCCTCGTAAACGTTTTTGGAGCAGCTATCATCTTACAAGGCCTTATATTGTTCAATCCCGAAGAAGTCCTGAATTACTCAAGCGTCTGATGGAGGAACCCTATCCCATCATTTACGAGGGGCTGCATACTTGTTACTATCTCGATCATCCAGCTTTAGCTAACCGATTCCAGGCAGTTCGACTTCATAATATTGAGTGGGAATATTATCATTTATTATCGCAATCGAGTAAGTCCTTTTTCAAACGACATTATTTTGAATGGGAATCGAAAAGACTGAAGCAGTACGGGAAAATATTGAATCATGCTTCCTTATTGATGCCGATTAGTCCAACTGATGTTGAATGGTATGCTTCCCGATTTGAGAAAGTGTATTACCTGCCTGTTTTTCATGCGAATGATAAGCTGAGTATTGTTCTGGGGAAAGGGGATTATGCTTTATATCATGGCAACCTGAGCGTTGCTGAAAATGAACATGCAGCACTTTATTTGCTTCGAAAAGTATTTAGTGAGCTGAAATTCCCGATAAAAATAGCAGGAATGAATCCTTCTGAACGATTGCGCAAAGCTTGCAGGCGTTCCGAATATGCCGAGCTGATTGCGAATCCTTCAGAGGAAGTGATGCAGAAGCTGATTCACGAGGCGCAGATTCATGTGTTGCCCACTTTTCAGCAAACTGGCATTAAATTAAAGCTTATAAACACCCTGTATGCCGGCCGGCATTGTGTTGTGAATCCTGAAATGGTGAATGCTACCGGCCTGGAAGCACTTTGTTTGATAGCATCCGATACTGAAAAAATAAAACAGTTGATTCGTGAATTTGCTTTTAAGGATTTTGGGAAAGCTGACGTGGCCAACAGGCGAGATATACTCAAAACTGTATTCTCAAATAAAACCAATGCGGCCCGATTGATCAAGGAGATAAAGTGGCACGCTCACTGATCAAACCTCCTTCAAAATGCAAAAGCCTTCCGGGAAATTGCTCTATGACACGATAATCATGCGTGGCAATAATCATGGTTGTACCGATATCGCGGTTAATGTCAATCAGAAGGCTCAGAATGCCGGCAGAAGTTTCAGGGTCAAGATTACCCGTGGGTTCATCAGCTAAGAGCATTTCCGGATTATTTAACAAAGCCCTGGCAATCACTACGCGCTGTTGTTCTCCGCCCGATAATTCGTGAGGTTTTTTAAAACCTTTCGTTTTCAGACCGACTTTGTCTAACACGGTATCTACCCTGACATCCATTTTGCTTTTGTCTTTCCATCCGGTGGCACGTAAAACGAATTTTAAATTCTCAGAAACGGTACGATCACTCAATAAGTTGAAATCCTGAAAAACGATGCCCATTTTCCGTCTGAGCAGAGGCAGGCTTTTCCAACTTAAATTGGCCAAATCCATGCCGGCAACATTGGCATTACCATCTTTCAGCGCTAGGTCACCATACAAAGTTTTTAACAGGCTGCTTTTGCCACTGCCTGTTTTTCCAATTAGGTAAATAAATTCACCTGCTGATACTTTCAGGTTAACATCCCGAAGCACGAGATTCTGTTGCTGATAAATTGCGACATTGTCTAGAGAGACAATAATTTCAGTAGCTTGGTCTGTGTTTGTCATACAAATTCAAATGGTTCGATATCTCCAAATTCCATAGTAATGACCTTCGCCATAATTTCTTTACTGTATTTACTCAATCCGGCCTTCTCCAAAGCTTTATCGGGTCGGTCTGCTCTGAAGTAGGCCAGCAAGCTAAATGATTCATCACGAAGCTGAACATAGTCCGGAATTTTATCCGTACCCTTTACCTTTAAAATATAAAACGATCCCATGCTGATATTGCGAAAATAGCAAAAAGACATGCGTCACAGTAACAGATATGAACAATTATCAAGAAAATAATTGACAAATATTCCTCTTGATTTTGGTATTCCTGACTATCTTTCCGTTTAAAACAGAAATTATGTACGAAAGAATTAAATCTTATCGGGAATATGAAGATGCCTACAACATGAGTGTAGAACATCCAGAAGATTTTTGGGCGGCTCATGCTGAAAAGTTTACCTGGCGCAAAAAATGGGATAAAGTGCTACAATGGAATTTTGATGAGCCCGATATCCGTTGGTTCGAAGGTGGTCAATTGAACATGGCTGAGAATTGCCTTGACCGACAACTGGAGAAACATGGTGATCAAGTGGCTATTGTTTGGGAAGCTAATGATCCGAACGAAACCGGCAGAACCTATACCTATCGCGAGTTGTATCATGAAGTGAATCGCTTTGCCAATGTGCTGAAAGGGCAGGGTATAGGCAAAGGAGACCGGGTGTGTATTTATATGCCTATGATTCCTGAACTGGCCATTTCCTTACTCGCATGCGCCAGAATAGGAGCTATTCATTCGGTTGTCTTTGCCGGATTCTCAGCCAACTCTTTGGCTGATCGCATCAATGATTCATCGTGCAAAGTACTCTTGACGGCAGATGGGTCGTATCGCGGAACCAAGAAAATTGCCTTAAAGACCATTGCTGATGAGGCATTGCAGGATTGTTCTTCCATAGAAAAAGTGATTGTTTATCAAAGAATTGGATGGGATATAAATATGAAATCAGGCCGTGATGTATGGTGGCATGATTTGATGAGCACTGTGTCAGACAAATGCGAAGCCGAGACCATGGATTCTGAAGATACTTTGTTTATTCTGTACACTTCAGGAAGTACAGGTAAACCCAAAGGCGTTGTGCATAGCACAGGTGGCTATATGGTCTATGCCGATTACACCTTCCGGAATGTATTTCAATACAATCCAGGTGATATGTATTGGTGCACCGCTGATATTGGTTGGGTTACAGGGCATACCTACATTGTTTACGGTCCTTTGTTGGCAGGCGCTACTTCACTGATGTTTGAAGGAGTCCCTACCTGGCCTGATGCCGGAAGATTTTGGGCCATTTGTGATAAATATAAAGTGAATATTTTCTATACTGCACCAACCGCTATCAGGGCTTTGATGGGCTGCGGGGATGATTTTCTGACTCCTTATAAATTAGACAGCCTAAGGGTGCTGGGAACCGTTGGTGAACCCATAAATGAGGAAGCATGGCAATGGTATTATAAAAACATTGGGAAGGAGAACTGTCCGATTGTAGATACCTGGTGGCAAACCGAAACCGGTGGCATACTAATTACCGGATTAGCAGGCATCACCCCCATGATTCCCACGTATGCCACTCAGCCCTTTCCCGGTATCCAGCCTATATTGGTAGATAAAGACGGACATGAAATAAAAGAAGATAATACGGAAGGACTCTTATGCATTAAGTTCCCCTGGCCGGGTATGATAAGAAGTACCTGGGGTGATCATGAACGGTGCAAAACCAATTATTTTAGTCAATATCCGGGTTTGTATTTTACCGGTGATGGCGCAAAGCGCGATGAAAAGGGAAATTACCGGATTATAGGCAGAGTAGATGATGTGATGAATGTTTCAGGGCACCGAATTGGTACTGCCGAGGTTGAGAACGCCATTAACATGCACCCGAATATTGTAGAATCTGCGGTGGTTGGCTTTCCTCATAACATTAAAGGTCAGGGGATTTATGCCTATATTATTTGTCAGGGAGATGCTATAAGTTCCCAAGCATTGAAAGCTGAAATATTAAAAATAGTAACAAAGGAAATAGGCCCTTTTGCCAAACCTGATAAGATTCAGATAGTACCGGGATTACCTAAAACCCGATCGGGAAAAATTATGCGGAGAATACTGCGTAAGATTGCCGAGGGTACAGCCGACAATTTAGGTGATATTTCAACCTTGCTCGATCCGGATGTGGTGAAGCATATCACCGAAGGTGCACTCTGATGTAAATTGAGATATTGAAAAGTGGACCGCACGGGAGTCGAACCCGCGACCTTCTCGTTGCGAACGAGATGCTCTAGCCAGCTGAGCTAACGGCCCGCTTAGTCAATGGCAAAAGTCAGCTGCATAGTAATAGTAGCTGTCTTTCGTTTTGATGATGTATTAAAGGTGCCTCCCCAGGAATAATCTTCATTTGAATTTTGTGCAATGATTTGAAAAATACCCATGCTTCCTTTACGTAAACTGCCTAAATCGGCATCGGCATTTTCAGCAATTTTCTCGGCTCTCAGGGTTGCATCCTGTGTTGCCGCAGCAATCATTTCAATCTTTAGTTCCGAAAGTTTGGTATAATAATATTGCGGGGCATACGATTCAAGTGTTATGCCTTGATTTATCAGCTCTGTTACTTCTCTTGATATCTGTTCTATCTTATCAACTTCATTTGATTCTATTTGTAGATCCTGAGACAAACGATAACCGGTGAACGTGCTGTGCCTGTTATCGTGATTATCATAATAATAATCAAACTCATTACTGATATCTACGCTACTGAAAACAATTTCATCAGGATTTACCCCTTTGCCGGTTAAATAAGTTCTGATAGCTTCGCGGTCTGTTTTAAGCAATTCGAAAGCATCGCTAAGTTCCATCGATTTTTTATTAAAATGAGCACTCCATACAATCAAATCAGAAACAAAATCTTTTTCACCTAATCCTTTCACACTGATAATATTATCTGATTTGTTCCTGTGTTGATAGGTACGGGCTAAAATCAGTACAGCAACAATAATGGTGACACCGAGGATGAATGTATTGAGTGAATTTTTCATGGTAATGATTATTGTTTTCGATTTAAAAATAGAAAAATTAGGCCAAATCTTCAATAAATAATCCCATCCTTATTTTCTGCTTCCCCGAAAGGGTCTTCTCCCTTTGTGATGGCCTGAAGAAGATTTTCGGTAAGATGTATTCTTATCTGATGGGACCCCTTTCAGGTAAGCTGGTAAGGGGATTTTCTGTATCATTTTACCAATCAGCTGTTCAATTCTATCAAATTTTCTTTTATCGGAATAGCTGATAAAGGTCAAAGCCACTCCGGTGGTTTCGGCTCTGGCTGTTCGGCCAACGCGGTGAACATAATCTTCTGCGTCCTGAGGCACATCAAAATTCACTACCAGATTAATGTCTTTGATGTCAATACCCCGGCTTAAGACATCGGTGGCTATCAAAACCCGGGTTTTTTTTGCTCTGAAATTGAGTAAAACCTCCTCACGGTCTTTTTGATTCAAATCAGATGAAATACCTTTCACTGTATAGCCATTACCTTTCAATGTATTGACAATTGTGGTCACTTTTTTCTTTGTAGAGCTAAAAATAAGGATGCTTTTTAAATCAGGCTTATCCTGAATCAGGTTTTTCAATAGTTCTGCTTTCTGTCCTTCCTGCACCAGATAAGCTGCTTGCAAAACCCCTTCTGCCGGTTTGGCTATTTCCAGCGTTATTTCATTTGGCGATTGCATGATCTCGGCTGCCAGCTTTCGAATTTTTTTCGGCATGGTAGCGCTAAACATTAGCGTTTGCCGCTGCTTAGGCAAGTGGCTGATAATCTTCATTATGTCATCATAAAAGCCTATGTCCAGCATCCGGTCGGCTTCATCAAGAATCAGATGTTTTACCGTTTTAAAATTTACATAATTAAATCCAAGATGAGCAATCAGTTTGCCAGGGGTCGCAACGATGATATTGGTACCCTGAGATAAAGACCGCTTTTGTTGTTGCCATTCGCTACCATCTCCTCCACCATAAATTGACAAGGAAGTAACGGGGGTAAAGTAGGAAAAACCTTGTATCTGTTGTTCCACCTGAATAGCAAGCTCGCGGGTAGGAACGATAACCAATGTGTCTATTTCGTGTGTTGGTTTTTGTATCAGTTTTTCCAGAATTGGCAGAATATAGGCAGCTGTTTTGCCGGTGCCTGTTTGAGCACATGCAATTAAATCATGATTATCCAATATTTCAGGAATGGCTAATTCCTGAATCGGAGTAGCTTTTTCAAAACCCATGTAAGAAATAGCTTCAAGTAATTTGTCGCCTATATTAAATTCGTTGAATTGCATATTGATTTTATGTGGACGTATTCGTTGAATTTCACTATTCTGATATTCTAATATTAATTATAAAAATGAAGATGCTGTGAGTGGCAGTTATATAAATGTTAGTGGGATGTACAGGATTCGAACCTGTGACCTCTGCCGTGTGAAGGCAGCACTCTAAACCAACTGAGCTAACATCCCTGAACAGAAAAAAGTGGGCATTACAGGATTCGAACCTGTGACCTCTGCCCTGTCAAGGCAGCGCTCTAAACCAACTGAGCTAAATGCCCGCTCGGGATGCAAAAGTACACATATTTTGCTATGTTTCAATCCTAATTCCGGATTCCCTGCCCAAAAAACACTTTATGCCAAATGGCAAAACTAATCAGTTTAAAAACCCTTCTGTTTTCAGCTTTCCTGGCTACATGAAAAAAAATATCATATCGTTCGTCCAACTTGCTAACATTCAACCAAGGCGATAGTGCAGGAGTGAAATAGGCTTTCAATTCTTGTCTCAATTCATCAATCCAAATATTAGTTGGGGCTACAAATCCCATTTTATCTTTTCGTTGTCTTATGGCTTCCGGAATGATTCCTTTCACTGCTTCGCGCAAAATATATTTGCTTTGTCCATTTCTTATTTTGTAATTGGCGGGGATAGAAAATGCAAATTGTGTCAAAGGCAGGTCATCCGCAAACGGTGTGCGCGTTTCAATGCTGTGCCACATGGCCGATCGATCTTCGCTTTTCAATAGGTATTGTAAATATCCTCCAGTAAAATCCTTTAATAATTGGGCGTTCAAATGCTGCTCATATTGATTAAAAATAGCCTCGAATCGATCTTTGTTTTCAACAATTAAGTCAGGATTAATGTAATTCCAATCCTCAAAGCGTCCCTTTAAAATACGCTGTGCACTTGATGTGTTCAGCTTTGCAAAAGCTTTATTTTTAGTCCAATGCCTGATCATTCGATTGAAATTAAGCCCGAAATCATGTCGCGTTTCACGCAAGCAGGCAGCCAGGCGCCAGAGGCGGAGCATTTGTAATCTGTAGATATCCGCTTGATGTGGGTAGCCTGCAAATAATTCATCTGCCCCCTGACCATTTATTAATACCCGCATACCTGCCTCTTTTGCCGTACGCATGACCCGGAACTGCGCATAGGTGCTGGCAGATGCTATGGGAAAATCCTGACAGTAATGCAGGGTTTCCAGATCAGACAGAAATTCTTCGGAAGTAGGAGTCACTTGAAACCATTCAGATTTCGTGCTGCCGGCAATCAGTTTAGCCCATTGATCCTCGTTAAAAGCACTTTGCGGAAATCCTGCTGTGAACAAGGATTGTTTGCTTCCGAGTTGAGGTAGTATTTGTTCATCCGACAACTGATTTATGGTGCAGGCAATAGTAGATGAATCAAGTCCGCCACTCAGGCAGGTTCCGATGGGTACTTTGGCCTGCAATCTGATTCGGATGGCATCGTTGAGCAAAGAACTTGTTTGCTCCGTAAAATGGGCCGCTTTCTTTTGACTGAATGGATGGATGAAATCAGTAGTTTGAAAACTGAAATAGCTCTGCTGCCGCCAATCCCAGTTTTTCAGGTTAAAGGTGAAATAATGGGATGGTTTCAGCTCATTGATTCCTTTAAACAAGGTTTCATCATGTGTTGTAAAATCATTCAATACCAATAAGTCGAACGCTTTGTTGGAATTAACTTCATTTGGAATAAATGGCATTCTGATCAGTGCCTTTGCCTCAGAAGCAAAAGCAAAATAGGTATTATTAAGAAAATAGTAAAATGGCTTCACCCCGGAGCGATCTCTGCAGCCAAATAATTCTGCCTTTTCAGCATCGTAGATCACGAAACTCCACATACCGTTAAAGCGATCAACACAGCTTTTACCCCATTGCCTGTAAGCATGTAAAATTACTTCGGTGTCCGTATCAGATTCGAATGTATGCCCGAAGGTCATTAACTCGGCCCGAATGGATTGATAATTATAAATTTCCCCATTGTGGATAATCCACAGCTTCTGATCGGGGCTGCACATGGGTTGATGGGATTCGTGGCTTAGGTCAAGAATTTTTAGCTGCCGGTGGAATAGAAACCCCATTTTCCCGGAATCGGATTCTTCCAATCTTGCTCCCGGTTTTTGCCGGATATTTGATTCAAGGATAGCAGGTGGAGTTTCTTTTCCTGCAAGCGGGGATGCAGTCAGATTTTTAGCATCAATGCTGAGAAAGCCTTCTCCATCAGGCCCTCTGTGCCGGAGCAAAAGCGACATCGTTTGAATTTGGCTATTTATTCCTTTAGTTGCCTGATCTCTGCAAATAATTCCACCTATTCCGCACATAGCGCTAAATTAACCAATGACTGAGGTCTTTGCCGAGCAATTTTTCAAGAGATTTGATATCCGGATGTATCAGATGTATAATTTCTGATTGGATCGGGATTGGGACACCTTTGTTTTTTGATAAGCGAACATTCCGATTTTCAACTTTTTGCATAATCCAATGACGCATTGGCTTATTAGGAATCAATATTCTAAAAAATGACCTCAATATAGGAGATGGAGATTTTGTTTGATGATGTAGCTTCAGCCAATGGATAGTTCGAAATTCATTGGCTTTTGGAAATTGAGTTTCGTGCTTATCCACACCAAGCCAACTAAGCAGATGGTTCAATACACTTTTTGGATTAGCTATGAGTTCATCAAGAAGAATAATTTCAATTTGTGAGCGGTTAAAAACCTTCAGATAACGTTCAATCTGTTTATAATACAGTACAACATCTTCATAGAAAGGTCGTCTGTTAAATAAAGTTGTTTCTAAAAATTGATTTTGCTCCTTTCTATTATGATCCAAATGATATGCTTTTTCAAAATCTTTGATTGTTTCATCCCCGTCAAATAGAAATTGCTGATGGAGGCTTGGTAGCAATGAGAGCGGGTTGCGCAGCATGATGATGATTTTAGCTTCAGGGTTAAAATCATGAATTTCCTCAGCCGCTAATTTTGATAATAAATACCATACTGATGCATCCCCCCCAATCTTATACTTACCTGCCTGTTTATAATGATTTAAATAATCATCAATGTTGATTCTGCTATGTTTAAAATCTAAATCAGATCCAAAGAAATGAAGCTCTTTACGAGCCATAAATATTTCCGGTATCCTTGCTAAATAATTATTCAATGCAGTCGTTCCGCTTTTTGGTGCACCTACTATAAATAAATTTGGCTTTTGCTCATTCATACTTAAAATAAGCTTGATAATTTGGATAATATCACAGAGGATTTAATGCCTGTTTTCAAGAATAACATCCTGCTCATAACTACATTCCAGCATATTATTGATGATGCATTGGCTATGGCTGCCCCTTCTATCCCCATGCTGGGAATCAAAAGAAAATCGAGGGTAATATTGAGAACTGCAGTACCCAGAAAAGTATAAAGCAATACATTTTCGTTGCGGGTCATTTTCAGCAAAAGGCCCACCGAGCCCATCAGGACATTAAGCAATTGACCGAAGACCAAAATAAGCAGGGCAGGATAGCCGCTTTCGAAACCGATACCAAAAAGGTGCATTAATGGCTTGCCGGCAAAAACCAAAACAATAGCAAGGGGTAGGGTAGCCAGTATAAAAACTACAGAGCTTCTGTTTACAATATGTTGAAGGCTGTTTTTTTGCGCTGACTCAAAAAGGCGGGCATAAACCGGTGCTAATACTGTATTCGTCAGAAAAAGAACCAAGGGGATAATTTCAGCCAGTTTTAAACTGATTTTATAAACCCCAACCTCTGCCATGGGTTTCAGTGCACCCAGTATTAACAGGTCGGCTTGACCATTTATAATCGTTACGAGCGAAAGCATCCAGAAGTAGAAGCCACTATGCATCCACATCCTGTTTTCTTTTAGCGGAGTCAATCCTCTCAGCAATCCACTCGTTTTGTATTTAAACAAAGAGGCAGCAACGAGTAGCGCAGTCCCAAATGAAAGCGTATTGGCAAGGATGGCATTTTCAAGCCCGATGCTTGTTTGAAAAAGGTAGATAATACCCAAACCTGCCAAAAGTGCCAGAGGTTTGATAACAAAGAGAGATATATTGCCTGAGAGTACATACTTCAAACCACTAAGTAAAGATTGAAATAATTGGGTAAAGGCAAGCATAGGTACGCTAAGGGCTGCTATCAAAACAATTTTCACAGATAAAATTTCAGATTCGAAAATCCCGGATCTTAAAATTAAAAGAACCGAAACGCCATAAGCAACAGATGCTCCGAGCATTATAATCCTTATTGACCAGTTTTTTAAGCCTTTGATTTTAGCGGTCTCTTTTCTTTTCATATAGGCAGCCGTTTCCCTGACAATCAGGCTGCGATAGCCGAAAGTTGCTAAACTACCTGCAATATTGAAGATGGCAAACAAATAGCTATAGGTACCGAAGCCACTTTTACCAAGTAAACGGGTAAGCAACCAGGTGCCTGCGAAGGTCAGCAGCATGGCAAAAGCCTGCATGATTAGCATCCCTGAAAAGCCTTTTACAAAATATTTTCTTACCTGTTCTTCCGGCTGATCTTCAGGAAGGATCAATTTTATTAATCGGATAAGGAATGTTGTAAATTTCATTTAGCTCTGTTCAGGATGTCGGAGTAAATATTCATAAACTTCTTACCAATTATTTCCATGGAGAAATTCCGGGAGATATTTTCAGCAATCTCTTCGCGATTATACAAGTCCAAATTATTCAGCATCTTATCTATTTGCGAAGCTAGTGCTTCCACGTCATTATCAGCCACAACCCGGCCATTAGCATCATTGATTATTTCAGGGATACCGCCAACCCTGCTTGCAATAATCGGACAACCACAAGCCATTGCCTCGAGCAAAACGCAGCCCTGAGTCTCCCAGTGGCTGAATAGTATAAATAAGTCACTATTTTGCATGGATTGAGCTACTATTTCAGGAGCTTGAAATCCTTTAAGATGAACGATAGAAGTTAATCCAAGACGCTTTACTTGTTCAATATAATTGTGCTGATCAGGTTTTCCACCAATTACTATCAGCTCAAAATCCTTCCGCGTTTTCTTTAGAATAGCCAGGGCATTCAATATTCCACTAATATTCTTAATCCGGTCATCGAGATTTGAGACATGAAGCAGTTGAAATCTATCATATTTTTTTTGCTTAGCAAGATGAAAAAGTGAAGTGTTAACAACATTTGGAACCAGATGCCAATACTGGTTTTGCAGGCCTTTCTTTTTCATAGCAACTGCCAGATTATCGCTCACGCTTGTCAATGCCGAAGCCTTAGCGACCACTTTCCGGGTTAGCCATTTGCGCAAGGGCTTGCTATAGTTTGACAGAGTATCTTCGTCAAGATAGCGTGACCAATGCTCAGAAACGAGGTAAGGAATTTGATATTTTCGTTTTAGCCATAGTGCAAGTAATCCAAAACGAGTAAGCACATGTTGATGAACAATATCCGGGCGGCCATAAGCTTTTTCAATGGCTTTGTACCCCATACAAAGTGATTGTATATATCTTAACCAGCCAAAGAATTTGTTCTTTTTCCGATAATAAACGATCACATTCGAAATACCATCTTTTTCTCCACGGGTAATTTCGATGGCTTTGTTCATCCCTGATTCTTCAGGTATCACCGCCAGTACAAACACGCGTGCAAATCTGGATATTGCTATGGCATGGCGGTGAATGAATATGCCATGAGATTGATTAGCCCGGTTAGGATACCAGGTGGCCAGGAAAAGAATATTGGTTTTATCAGTCATAAAGTTTTATGTCATCCTGATTCTTTTGTAATTTCCGCTTTTGAATTGAACTTGATTAATATTGATCAAAAGTACGAAGCTATAAAATACATTTAGCTATCAGTGTGGAAGCATTAAAATATATAGATGAGCCTTCTATTGGTCTAAGAAAATTATCCAAACCGCTTTGGGGTGTTTCTACAAAAGGTCTTGATAATACGCATCAGGAATACAAAATCGAACTGGAGCGAAGTGTATGGTCTGAGCTAGTATTAGTCTCTGAAAACAGTATTGATTTTTATGAACAACTTCAGGCCCGTCTGAATCAAACTTTTTCTGGAAATGTAAGTTTTGGATATTTACCATGGGCTCCTTCTCAGGTGCTATATTTAGGAAGAAGCCTTCACGCACTTTGTTCGTTTTGCGATGATTATGATGATGAAATCATGGTAGAGTATTTCCCGGTTAATGAATCTTTGCAGTTTTTGGAAATAGTATTGCAAAAAGGCTCACCAGTTGAGCCGCTGAAGATTGATGAGCAGTGGTCAATTGCCTTGCAAATAAGTGAAGGGAACCCCATTGCTGCATCCATAATCTGTCATTCAGCTTTGCGTGCTGTTGCACGTAATATGGATAAAAGGGTGGGGCCTTCGTTTGATTTTCCAATGGACTTCAGAATTAGAGCAGCTAAAGCAATTGCCTGTTTTCCTTCAGGGTTATCAAAACACCGTGATCCATTGGGCGATTCCTATCATTATTGGTCCACTGTATTGGCAGGTATGATCCTGATTTTAAACCGCAAACGACCACTTATTGCCAGAGCTGCCTATCGCGCTATGTTCTATTATTCTGCCAATCTGATGTACTTAGTGAGGCAAAGTTTATTTGGTCATCAATTGCTATTTGGTACGCATGGAAAAGTAGATCGGCTTGGCTTAACCCACGGGCTAAAATTAGGTCGGTGGATGCTTAATAAGGAAGCATAATTCTTTTCAATTCTTCAAAGCTTTTTAAACCGAAGCCTGATTGAATTTCCAACCACAAATACATCTGAAAAAGCCATAGAGAGGGCTGCAAACATGGGATTCAACAATCCGACAGCAGCAATCGGGATAGCAATAACGTTATAGAAAAAAGCCCAGAAAAGATTTTGTTTTATCGTTTGTACGGTTTGCCTTCCAAGTCCTAGTGCATCGTTGAGGGCATGCATATCGGTTCTGAGTAAAATTACATCGGATGATTGTATGGCCACCTGACTTGCTTCTCCTAAAGAGATACCCAAATCAGCCCGCGAAAGGGCAGGGGCATCATTTATACCATCTCCGACCATAGCTGTGGAAGCCTGTCGGCTCAAGCTTTCTATAACTTCCAATTTTTGTTCAGGCAATTGTTCTGCAAATACCTCATCAATATGCAATTCAGTAGCTACCTGCCGGCATTTATCTTCACGGTCGCCTGAAAGTAAAATGCTGCGAACCCCCTTTTTATGAAGGGCATTAATGACTTCGATGGTACCGGGTTTTAGATCATCCTCAAGCTGAACGGATGCCAGAATCTGTTGCTCATCAAAAAAAATGACATCTCCCTCAGGCAATAGATTGAGATTCAGCTTCTCTTGCGCAAATCGGGCTGAGCCGGTAAAATACCATTTCCCATTCATTATACCTTTGATGCCCATGCCTTTCAGTTCTTCGGTATTATTGAAAGTAAATGCTTTTTCATTTGCAAAAGCTCCTGAAATGGCTTTGGCCAGAGGATGATTGCTATGACTTTCGAGAACGCCCCAAAGGGCCAAAGTTTGTTCATTGGAATCTGGAAATAGCTTGGGTTTACCTACTTTGAATGCTCCTGTGGTGAGCGTGCCGGTTTTATCGAAAACGACTTGCTTCACCTGTTTCAATTTTTCAATTGTTTCACCCCCTTTTATCAAGATACCTAATCGGGCAGCTCTGCCAACTCCCACCATGACAGCTGTGGGCGTTGCCAGCCCCATGGCGCAGGGGCAGGCGATCACTAATACCGCTACCGAATGCATGAAAGCTGCTTGTAATCCAATGTTGAAAAGAAAATAAGACAGGATAAAAGTGATGATCGTAATGAGCACAACAAGCGGAACAAATATGGCACTCACCCGATCAGCCATGCGCTGAATGGGTGGTTTATGTTGCTGCGCATCCTTCACCAGCCGGATAATTTTGGCCAGCGTTGTATCCGCTCCAACGGAAGTAGCTTGCATGACCATCGAACCATTTTCCACGAGCGTCCCGGCAATCAGTTTACCCTCCTGCCCAGGATGCTTTTCAATGGGCAGGCTCTCCCCTGTAATCATCGATTCGTTCAGCAATCCTATTCCGGTAAGTATGATGCCATCTACCGGCACCCGATCGCCTGCCATTAATTTAATGGTATCTCCTGCTTTTACAAACTTTGTATCTACCCACTCAAATTCGTCTCCTTCACCCGTTAATTTCCGAGCCCGATCTGCTTGTAAGTGGCTTAATGACCGTAGGGCAGAGGTCGTCTGTCTGATGGAACGGTTTTCAATTACATTGCCCATTAAAATTAATGTGATGATGCTGGCAGCTGTTTCATAATATTGATAATCAGGACCTAAAGCAAATAATGTTCCGCTAAGGCTATAAAAAAAAGCAGCCGTTGAACCGAGTGTTACTAAGACGTCCATGTTGGGCACTCCTGTTTTTATGGAGTTGAATGCGCTTCTGGCAAATTGTTGCAGACCAATAAGATAAACCGGAATGGTGAGCAACATTTGAATCCATGGATTATGCAACCAAGGCAACGAAATAAACATAGCAGAGAGCAGTGCCAAAGTGAAAGGCAGCGTAATCAGAAACTTGATTTCTAAAAAGCTGAGTCCCTTGCTCTCTTCATGCTCATCGACAAGCTGATATCCGAGCTTTTCAATCCCCTTTCCGATTTTTTTCAAATTCAGTGATGGGGTATTTTTAAAAACAGCCTCAGCAGTTGAGAAATTGACATGCACTTCCTCAAGTCCTTGTTGTTTCAAATATTTTTCAATACCCAAAGCGCAGTTAGTACAGGTCATCCCTTCGATATTTAATTTTACAATATCCATCAGGGCACTTTTTTCTGTTGCTTTTGTTGTCATAATCATTCAGGCTTTACTACCTTTAGTAAACGCTTCATTCTTAGAAATCAAAATTACAACTATGAAAACTTCAATCAAGTTCTTTATTCCCATGTTGTCGCTTTTTCTCTTTTCGTGCGGACAGTCTTCCGAAAATTCAAAAAGCGGAGATGATGGGAAAGACAGCATTAATGTCCAATTGACTCCGGCCGGGGGCTGGACTATGACTGTTGGTGGCATCACTGTTTCTGAAAAGACCGAATCTTCAGCTTATCCTGAGGCCGAATTAAGCATGAGTAGTCCTGCAGGGAATCTTGCTTCAGGCAGCCCGGCTCATTTTGAATTCGGTATTAATAATTATGATTTGCAGACTCAAAGTCCTGATGCAGATTTTCAGATGTGCGCTAATTCTGGAAAGGGGCAACATATCCATCTGATTCTGAATAACGCACCTTATCTGGCCCGTTATGAAACTTCTTTTGACGAGCATCTGGAAGATGGCAATTATGTCTGTCTTGCTTTTCTGTCCCGCTCATATCATGAAAGCATTAAAAATGGCAAAGCTTACGTTCTCAACACTTTTTCGGTTGGCGATGTAGAATCTACTGATGTCGACTTATCAGCTGCTCATCTGTTTTACAGTCGCCCGAAAGGGACTTATACCGGTGACGATACACACAAAGTGCTGCTTGATTTCTTCCTTACAAATTGTGATTTATCAGAAGATGGTTATCATGTGAAAGTGAGTATTGATGGTAATGATTTCAATTTGACCAAATGGGTTCCTTATTGGATAGAAGGTATGCCAATGGGTGAAAACACCATTCGTCTTGAATTATTGGATGCTAGCGGGAATAAGGTTGATAGCCCATTCAATCCTGTAGAAAGAACAATTATTCTGGAAGATACCCCTATTGCAAGCTAATTTAAAAAAATATTTCACTGCTGATTTCAATTAAAATGGGCAGGAAACTTTACTTTTGCACACGGTGGCTGTAGCTCAGTTGGTTAGAGCATCAGATTGTGGTTCTGAGGGTCGGGGGTTCGAGACCCCTTAGCCACCCGGAGATTAATCCTATAGAAAGCCTGTGAATTAATTCATGGGCTTTCTATTTGATATGAAATCATTGAGAACTCGAGGATATTAAAAAGTAAATATTAATTAGGCTCTCATTGCAAATGCCAGATTATTTATTTACTAATAATCATTCTTTGTCGCTATGCTCATTATTGGGGTAAGCTTTTAGAAAGTCATCCCAGGGTGTTGTCTTAGCATAGTCTTCACCAAAATAGACAAGAATAGGTAGCATTGATTTGCTGTCTTTAAAACCGGGCAAAGCCTGCAGTAGTTGCATGTCTTCATCCATAAAAACAGTTGTTGGATACCCCATTCTGCCATTTACGTTACCTAGCGCAATAGCTAATTCGTTAGTACCTCTGCGGGCTCCAGGGGGTTTGACATAATGATACATTTTACCACCAAAATTGATGGAATCGCGCATTTCTGCATCAAAACGTACGGCATAATAGTGTTCGTTAATGTAATTGATAATCTCAGGATCTTTATAGGTAGAGGCATCCATTCGTTTGCACCATCCGCACCAATTGGTATATAAATCCACCAGCACTTTTTTCTTTTTTTTCTTCCAGCTTCTACGCTGAACCATATCGCTTAATTGTTGAATGCTGATCCAGTTAATAGATGTGTTTTCATTGGCGGAACTGCTTTGCGTTTGGGCGGGTGCATTGTTCCATGCCAATAGTCCCGATATAGATAGAGTTAGTATTATTGCAGTTAGTGTTTGTTTCATTGTTGCACAAATTTAATTTTATGAACGCTGTTTAGCAAAAATAATTCCATAACAAGATGTTTCAAAGAAAAATGGTAGTTGCAATAACCGGAGCCAGTGGGTCAATATATGCCCGCGATTTGCTGAATCAGTTACAATCTCTGAAAAAGAAAACAGATGTTGTTGAGCTTGTCTTCAGCGATAATGCCCGCGATGTTTGGTCCTATGAATTAGGTGAAACTGGCTATGAAAAATTACCTTTTAAGATTTTCGGAAAACAAGATTTTTCGGCACCTTTTGCCTCGGGTTCGGCCGGCTACGAAACCATGATTATCATACCTTGTTCCATGGGCACTTTGGGCAGGATCGCTGCCGGCATTTCCAATGACTTGATAACACGGGCAGCAGATGTGATACTGAAGGAAAGAGGACGCTTAATATTGGTAGCCCGAGAAACACCCTTAAGCCTCATTCATCTTAGAAATATGGTAACGATTACCGAAGCGGGTGGCATTATTTGTCCTGCCATCCCTTCTTTTTATAGTGGTGCTCAGGATGTAACAACCTTAGTGCATACGCTAACGAACAGGGTGTTGAAACTGGCCGGTTTTGATGTAAAAGGATTTGAATGGGGTAGTGAGTATAAAAAGTAAAATTAAGTTTGAATTACCCCCAGATTGAATGCTTTTGTAATTGGGGCATGGTTGGCCATTTCAATACCCATTGACAATATTTTTCGCGTATCAGCAGGCTCTATTATGGCATCAATCCAGAGTCTGGCGGCAGCATAATAGGGTATGGTTTGGGTGGTGTAGCGTTTAGTGATTTTATCCAATAAGTCTTTTTCTTGCTCTGCCGTTATCTTCTTCCCTTTCTTTTTCAAAGAAGCTACTTGTATTTGTAATAAAGTATTGGCTGCCTGATCGCCACCCATGACGGCAATTTTAGCTGTTGGCCAGGCTACAATTAATCGGGGATCATAAGCTTTACCGCACATGGCATAATTTCCGGCACCATACGAATTACCAATAATCACAGTAAATTTAGGAACCACTGAATTCGCAACGGCATTCACCATTTTGGCACCATCTTTAATGATGCCGCCTTGTTCTGACCGGCTGCCAACCATGAAGCCAGTTACATCCTGCAGAAAAACCAGCGGAATTTTTTTCTGATTGCAAATCATAACAAAACGGGCTGCTTTTTCGGCACTATCTGAATAAATGACTCCGCCAAACTGCATCTCACCTTTTCCGGCTTTTACAACTTTTCGTTGATTTGCAACAATACCAACAGACCAACCATCGATACGTGCATACGCACAAATAATGGTTTTGCCATAACCGGCTTTATACTCATCCACCTCACTACCATCAACTATTGCTTTGATTATATGCATCATATTGTAAGGCTTAGCATTATCAGGAGCAATGGTTTGGTTAAGAGTCATCGGTTTAAGTAACGGCATACTGGGTTTTATCCTGTCGAAACCGGCTTTATTGCAATGACCCATTTTATCAATTAGCCTTTTGATTTGATCTAGGGCTGCCTGATCGTTGGGAACTTTATAATCTGTTACACCTGATATTTCACAATGAGTGCTGGCTCCACCAAGTGTTTCTTTGTCCACATCTTCACCGATAGCTGCTTTCACCAGGAAGGGACCGGCAAGGAAGATGCTGCCTGTACCGTCAACAATAAGAGCTTCATCGCTCATAATAGGCAGATAAGCACCTCCGGCAACGCAGCTGCCCATGATCGCTGATATTTGAGGTACTCCCATGGAAGAAAGCACGGCATTATTTCTGAAAATCCGACCAAAATGTTCTTTGTCCGGGAATATCTCATCCTGCATAGGTAGAAAAACTCCTGCACTGTCAACCAGATAAATGATTGGCACATGGTTTTCCATGGCAATTTCCTGGAGTCTCAGATTCTTTTTTCCAGTGATTGAAAACCAGGCACCTGCTTTCACAGTGGCATCGTTGGCTGCGATAAGGCACAGTCTATCCGAAACATAAGCTAAAATAGCAACGACCCCGCCAGCCGGACAACCCCCATATTCTTCAAACATTTCGAACCCTGCAAATGCGCCTATTTCAAAAACGGGCTTACCTTTATCTATCAGGTATTCAATCCGTTCACGGGCGCTTAGTTTGCCCTGATCATGTTGTTTCTTAATATTCTTTTTACCACCGGCTTCATAAATTTTTTGCAGATGCTTTTTCATTCGGCTTAACTCCAATTGCATGGCATCCTCATTCTTGTTTAGCTCAATATTCATAGGTAATTGTATTTAATAGGAAAGACAAATTTATGCTAATCCATTCAATTAGAAATAAAGCTAAAAAATATTACACCGGAAATACCGATAGGGTTTTTAACGAGTGCAAATTATATTATCTTTGCAAAGGGCAAGTCTTATACGATCAGCTCCCATTTAATCCCCCAGGTTCGGAAGGAAGCAAGGGTAGGTGGTTGTAGCGATGCGATGTAAGTAACTTGCCCTTTTTATTGTGGAAAATATCCCTGGATGAAGCTATTTATAAATCTAACTTTAAGGGCAAGAATAAATCTGAATCATGAATATATTTATCGATACTGCCAATCTGGATGAGATTAGAAAAGCCAATGACCTTGGTATTTTAGATGGTGTAACCACTAATCCATCTTTGATGGCTAAAGAGGGCATTAAGGGACTTGATAATATATATGCGCATTATCTCACCATTTGTCAAATGGTAGATGGTGACATTAGCGCAGAAGTAATTTCAACAGATTATGAGGGTATGGTACGGGAAGCAAAATCACTTGTAGATATACATAACAATATAGTGGTTAAAATTCCGCTGATTCCGGAAGGTATTAAGGCAATAAATACCTTAAGTGCCGAAGGTATCAGGACTAATTGTACCCTTAATTTTTCGGCAGGGCAGGCAATTCTTGCAGCTAAAGCCGGAGCCACCTATATTTCGCCATTTGTTGGCCGGGTTGACGATATCAATTGGGATGGTGTGGCTTTGATTGAGCAAATTGCCAGAATTTATGATATACAGGGTTTCGAAACGAAAGTGCTTGCAGCTTCCATCAGAAGTCCTTTGCATATTGTTCAATGTGCTGAAGCAGGAGCTGATGTTGTTACCTGTCCGCTTAAAACGATTATGGGTCTGTTTAAACATCCGCTGACTGATTTGGGTCTGGAACGTTTTCTGGCCGACTATAAAAAATCTCAACAATAAAATTGAAACACTATTAAAAAAAAGCTGCCAGAAGGCAGCTTTTTTAGTTTTTACTATTGTTGCTTATTTCTTTTTATTTCCCTTACCCATTCTTTCAAGTTTTCCCTTTGAGAGATCTGCCATTAATGGTGTAGCGATGAAGATGGAAGAATAAGTCCCTACGATGACACCCAGAAGGATAGCAAAAGTGAATCCACGAATTACATCTCCTCCGAAAATAAATAAGACCAACAACACAAACAAAGTGGTAAGTGAAGTGATTAAAGTACGGCTTAAGGTGGAGTTGATAGAAAGATTGATGGCGTTCATTACAGAACCTTCTTTATGGTGTTCCGCCAGATATTCTCTTACTCTATCGAAAACAACCACGGTATCATTTATAGAATACCCAATGACCGTAAGGATAGCGGCTATAAAAGCTTCGTCTATTTCCATAGAGAAAGGTAGAATTCCGGAAAACATACTAAAAACTGCCAAAACAACTAGCACATCATGGGCCAATGCGGCAATGGCTCCGATTGAGTACTGCCACCTGCGGAAACGAAGCAATACGTAAAGGAAAATTCCTAATAAAGCAAAAATAGTGGCTAAAATTGATGTTCGTTTGATATCATCAGCAATAGTAGGTTCTACTTTATCATAACTCAACTTGTTTTCCTGATCGAAGTGAGCAAATGTCGTTCCTTCTGGTAAATAAGGAAGCAGGCCTTCATAAAGCTTATGTTCTACGATACTATCGGTAACAGTACTTGACTCATTAATTAAATAGGCTGTTGTAATTTTAAGTGTGTTTGAAAAACTAACTTCCTTTACAACGGGTGACTGTTCGAATACTACAGTTAAAGCCTCACGGACATCTTTGATCTGCACGGATTGTTCAAAATTTACTTCATAAGCCCGGCCTCCTTTGAAATCAACTCCCAGGTCAAAACCTTTTGTGGTGAAAGAAATCAAGCCTAGAATAATAATAATGCTTGATGCGATATATGCAATCTTCCTATAGTTAAGGAAAGGAAAGTGGGTATTATTGAATGTGTTCAGCGTAATCTTATTTCCGTACTTAACACGTTTATCTTTCCTGATCATCGAGCTAAAGACTAAGCGAGTAACCAAAACAGCCGTAAAGACCGAAGAGAAAATACCGATGATTAAAACGGTAGCAAAACCAAGCACGGGACCCATACCAAAATAGAACAGGATACCGGCAGTAATTAATGTGGTTACATTAGCATCAATAATGGCAGAATAAGAATTTTTATAGCCATCGATTAAGGCAAGCTTCAAACCTTTTCCTCTGAGAATCTCTTCTCTTATACGCTCGAAAATGATAACGTTAGCATCAACCGACATACCAATTGTCAGCACGATACCCGCAATACCCGGAAGTGTCAGGGTAGCTCCTAAGGATGCCAGAATACCAAAAATGAAGAAGATATTGAGAACAAGAGCCAAATTAGCAACGAATCCACTATTTGAATAATAGAAAAGCATAAATAACAGAACAATCAGCATACCGGAAACAAGCGATATTATACCGGCTCGAACGGAAGCAGCACCAAGGGTAGGGCCAACTTGAGATTCTTGTACAATTTTGGCCTGTGCAGGTAGTTTTCCTGTTTTTAGAATATTAGCTAAATCCTGAGCTTCTTTGACTTCAAAGTTACCGGATATTTCGGTGCTACCTCCGGATATTTTTGATTGTACTTGAGGAGACGATTGTACTTTATCGTCCAGAGCAATGGCAACGAAACCTTTCACATTGGCTCCGGTTAATCTTTCCCATTCAGTAGCACCTTCCGAATTCATATTCAGCAAGATATCAGGGCGTCCTAATTGGTCGTACGATTGCCGTGCATCGGTAACAACGTCTCCTTCGATTGGAGCATGATTGTCAACCGGATTTGTTTTGATGGCATAAATCTGGAAGAATCCTGTATTGGGGTCAGGTCTGGCAGCCCAAAGCAATTTTAAATCTTCTCTGAAATTGGCAGCTACTTCAGGCATCTTTAATATCCGGTTAACAAGGGCAGTATCTTTTCCTTCAACGGCTCCAGTTACTGGTCCGTAAATGCCCGCATTCGGATCATTCAAATGAAGCAGGGTTAAAAGGGGCGTAGCAGCTCCGTTAGCATCATTTGAAAATGATGTACTGTCATTTGTGGTATCACTTTGGTTAAAATTTGAAAAATCAGATATGCCTGAATCAGGAGGAGAGACAGAAATGTTTGAATCTGAAATAGATACATTTTCAACAGGTATATCTGTTATGGGGTTAGTTTCAGATGTACCGTCCTCATTCAATTTTAAAATGGTGGAATAAGATTTGTCTGCTGCTACGAAATCATCATAAACCTGACCTACTAAAAAGGTTTCCCAAAATTCAAGTTTTGCTGTTGCCTGCAGTAGTTTACGAGCCCTTATAGGGTTATCAACTCCGGGTAATTCAACGATGATTCTGTTTGAAGTGGCTAACTTGGCAATATAGGGCGATGCTACCCCAAATTGGTCAACACGCGATTTGAGAATTTGATAAGTCCTGTCAATAGCATCGTTTGCTTCACTATGAATAATCTGTTCAATGCTAGCGTTATCAAAATCTGGCTCAATCAAACCCTGGTTGGTACGATTGGCAAACAATGATGAGAGCTGAATATCCGGTTCGATTTCATATAAGGATTGAAAGAAAAGAGATATGAAATCATTTTGTCCCTGTTTTTCTTTTTCCTTCGCCCGGGCTATGGCATCTTTAATAACAGGGTCATCAGCATTAGAAGCAGCCATGTTTTTAATCATGTCTTCTACCGAAACCTGAAGAATAACACTCATTCCTCCCTGAAGGTCAAGACCAAGGTTCAATTGATTGTCTCTAACCTGATCATAGGAGTAATTTTTAATTAATAAGCTATATACCTTTTCGTTTGCCAATGAATCAAGGTATTTCTGATGAGCTTTGCGCTTAAGGGCGTTAACCTGATCGGCATTTTCACCCTGAATATTGAGATTCTCTACATATTTTTTTGCTTGTTTCTCAACCATCCATCCTTTCACACTGAAAGACAGTTGGTAAATACAAACAACGGTTAACGCAATGGTAAAAAACTTAATTAATCCTTTCGCCTGCATGTCTTATACTTTAAAGTGATATTGATTGCCCAAAAATTAGTGCGCAAATATACTGAATAAATTCATGAAAATTCAGTAGAATTTACGGTAGTTTTTAGCTATCTGTTGATTTGCATGAACCGTTTGATGTCGCGAGCTTTACCCATTAATACCAAAGCATCGCTTGTATGCAAAACAGTATCCTTATCAGGATGAGCTATCAACTTTTTATTAGTATGTTCCACACCGTTAATGAGCTTTACTTTTTTGCGTAAAATAGTAACAAGTTGAAGATGATACTTGTTCTCTAAGCCAATATCCATGAGCGTTCTTTCTGCAACATTCTTTGGGACATTTACTTCAGCAATCTGATATTCATCAGGCAATGGGAAGAAGTTCTGAATGTGAGGATTTAATAGCCGCTCTGCTACCACGGTACCGGTTTCTATTTCAGGAGAAATAACTTCCTCAATCCCTAACTTGTGTAGTATTCTGCGTTGTGTTTGGTTCATTGCTCTGGCTAGAATTCGTTTTGAATCTAATTCTATCAGATTGGCAGTACTTAATAGCAAATTTTCGAAATTGGCACCAATGGCAACTACTACTGCATCCATGTCTTTCATGTTCTGACTTTTCAATGCATTGATGTCAGTGGCATCCAGAGTCACAGCAAAAGCAACATCATTTTTTACTTCTTCTACACGTTCTTCTTTGAAATCTATTGCAAGTACTTCTACGCCTTGATTAGCCAGGTTGATGGCTACCGTTTTTCCGAAGCGACCTAAACCTATGACAGCAAATGAATTATTCATATCCAGAATTTTCCTGCCAAATTAAAACATTTCAATGGTAAAAGGGGTGAACGTACGGGTTGATTTTATCCTGTTTGACTTTATATCCTCTTTAGTAGATTAGCATCTTTTCTTGCCCAATTGTTTCTCCGGTAGCATCATAAATACTCAGCAGATAAACACCAGCCTGTAAGTTTGGATGCAGTTCCATAAGGCCATGATCAGTCATTACACGGCCTTGCCTCACTAATTGCCCCTGTACATTTCGGATTGACCAGTTCATTAGCTCTGAGCTACCTGATTCTGTCAGTAACTTGATAACAAATGTTCCGTTATTAGGATTAGGATATATCTCAAGAAAAACTTGAGCATCCTTTACCTGAATGCCACTATTAACCGGTACAACGACAGAATCTGTATTTGTACATCCATTCTGATCTGTTACAATTACTGTGTAAAGGCCTGCTGCAAGATTGCTAGCTATTTGTGTGTTTTGTTGAGCTGGATCATCCCATTGATACAAATAGGGTGGGAGTCCGCCAGAAACGTTGGCTGTTGCACTTCCATTATTTCCTGCTCCGGCAGCTGTGGATGACAACGAAATTTCCGGTAAGGCAAAAACATGAATAAGTTGTTGTGCCAGTAGGGTATCACTGCCTGAAGCATTGCTTACAATAAGTTGAACGTCATAATAACCGGCCGAATCAAAAGTGATTTGTGGGTTTTGAAGAGACGAAGTACTTTCTGTGTTATCGGGAAATGACCAGTTCCATTGGTCAGGTGTATTGATTGATAAATCGGAAAACTGAACAATCAGTGGTACACAGCCGGAATCAGGTGAAGCAATAAAATCGGCTATAGGAGCATAGAGCGAATCACTAACCCTGAAGCCATCGAATCCTGCTTCTACCAAATGGCCGGGATTTCGGTCAGCGCAATTGATTCTTAGTTGCATCTGTGCAGATGGCTGTATATAATCGCTGATTCTGAAATGCTTGTGAGCCCATTTGCTTTCGTTTGGATCTCCATTGACGGCTAAATCAAGCAAAACGGATGTACTTCCATTAGAAAGGCTGATTTTCAACGAATCATTAGGATTACCATTTCCACCATCAGCAAAAAACCAGCGATCAAAATCTAATAGTGGATCCTGATAATTGAGGAGGTTAAAATAGGGAGATATCAACAAAGTAAATCCATTATCAATATCATCATCTCCTGCCCCAGTACCGTTATTGCCTGTGACATAACATTCATTGCTTAGATCGTTCGGGATGTCGTTGCCCGGATTCGCAGGTTTGCTGCCGAAAACGGTTCCATTCGGCACTCCTTTCTCCCACATACCTGTGCTTGCATTACCCGTGACAAACCAATTAAAGTTAAGTGCAAAATCATCATAATAACCTTCTGGAAGTAAGACGTTTTGGCCACTTGTTGATTGATTCAAATTTAAACCTCCCAACACGCGGGTCACATGATCCCAACGACCCGCCATCAGATCATAGGTATCAGCATAGATAGCTGAGAAAGTAAAATCTCCATTGATGTCGGTAGTAGTTTGGAAATTATATTGAGTTCCTTTAATAATTACCGATGTATGATCAAGCCCGATGCCTGTAGCAGAATCTCGTACTGATCCGCTTAAAGTGAACGGAATCAAAGGCTTAAGCTCTGCATCAAGAACAGTTACTATACCATTTTTCAGCTTTGCAATAAGTGTCTTTGGCTCGTATCCCAATTTGAAGAAAGTTACCTGATAAGATCCGCTATCAACTATCCCTGTTTTATAAACGCCTAACAGGCTCGATTGATCAGTGGCGTTAGTTCCTACAATTGAGACAGAAACGCCATTGATAGGCGATTGGGTGATGGAGTCAGTCACTATGCCTTGTAAATAACAGCCTTGAGTATAAGCCGGTCTGACAACAAAAAGTCCTTCTTCAATATCAGTAGCAATAATATTGCCCGAGGGAAAATAGGGATAAACCCCCCAGTCTCCGTTAAAACCGTCTCCTGCCATGGGTGAAGTGTCGAAATAACCTGTTTGAACTAAATTATCCGGATGCGTTGCATCTACTACAACAATTCCATCGCGGTAGTAAGAAGCAACGAGGAAATTTCCATGTACAAAAACATTATGAGGTATTACATTTGATCCGGGGTTAGACTGAATTCTATCGACCTCGTGAATATTGCTCATGTTCGATACATCGTAAGCTGCTATGTAAGCATTAGGTTGTTCATCGGTTGAGTATAAGTAATTTCCATCGTCTGAGAGCCAGCAATTATGAGTAAATGTATTAGGCGTTGAATGAGTACCTATTATTTTTGATAAAGGAATAACTGCGGGAGTCTTGTTTGAAACATCAACCACAGAAAACCAACCATTGTAGATTTCACCGGCCCACATCGTGTCGCCTCTTGTAAATAAATCATGGATATAGGCTGAATTGTAAACGGTTTCAACTATTGGATTGGTCGGATTAGCGGCAACATTAGCAATGATGGCTCCGCCAACTCCATAATTTGAACCTATTACATAAAGATATCCCAGTTCGTCCATAAAAACATTATGGGCAGACTTAAATATTACACCATTATTTCCTGTCCATTGCCAGGTCTGAATGCTATCGGGCAGATATTGTAAATCGATAATTTTAATTCCACCTGAAGTTTCATTAGAAACATAAGCATAGTGACTCCACACTTTGATGTCGCGCCAAATTGAATTAGCCCCTGAGGTGAAGGCAACTTCGGTGGGGTTAGCCGCATCGGCAAGACTAACTATTGAAGTTCCATTTGTTACTCCAACCAATGCATATTCAATACCGGAAGTATCAGTATATCCCCAGACATCATTCAAATTATTCGTGTATGGTAAATGCCCAAGTTGAACCATATTTAGATTATTTAGTTGAGCTGATATGCTTAATGACATAGAAAGTGCCATGGCCAGGTAGAGATACTTTTTCATATATTTTGGATTTTACTGTCAGGTGAAAATACTAATTATTCACCTTAATCAACCTATATTGATTCATGCGAAGAATGTGAACATAGGTATTTCGGTAATAATTGACATTTGTGTGACCTGCCACAGGGATATTGTTTTCGTCAAAGGCTTTTAAATCAAAAGGACAATTCATTTCAGCCAATGAAATATCATTCAAGTGTTTTTTTGTCGAGATTCCATATTTGTGAAACAAGCGGGTAGTCCATAACATGAGATCATAGCCCTTTACAGCATACTTTGAAGGATAAATCCCATAGGTGTTTGAATAGCGTTGATTAAAAGAAGTGGCTCCTTTTCTGTCAGGATTAATCCAAAGAGAACTTGAGAAATGAAAATGTAAGTTATTAAGGTAATTATAAGGGATCGAATTGAATTTTGAAAGCCAATTCGGCATACCAAATACAATCATTGGATGCTCTTCATTCTCACTATTCAAAGTGCGGAGTGCATTATGTGTAAAGACCTCATCGTTTGATGGAATAATTACAATAGTAGTATCAAATACCGAGAATTCATTTGCAGAGAGATCATTTCCATCATTAGAAGATATCTGGTGGATATCTAAATAAGATTTTGGAGTGCTTTTTAAATCTTCGTTCATTACATCCCGATACTTGTTTTCTGCCCCTGAAGAGGGGCTAATTATGAACACCTTGTGATGAGGGTATTGAACACCAATAAATGCTGCCATAGATTTCATATGCGAGTATAAGGTGGCATTAGTGGCTATAAAATAGGGATTCCAATGCTTCAACCCTGAAACTGAAACAAGAGGTGAGAGCATTAAAATTTTATTTTGTTGCGAGAAAGCAGAAACCAATTCAAGATTATGTTTGAACAAGGGACCAATAATTAAGTCCATGGTTTTAAGCTCAGGTATTTTGAGAATCCGACCGATTTCAGTACCGCTGTTTTTTGTATCATAAACAAAGATTTCAAAATCCCCTTTACCCCGGTCTATATCTTCCAGCGCCAATAACATGCCTTCATACATCTCAGTTGACATGAGTGAATGATATGGCGTTGTTCGATCTTTATAATCGAAATTATTGATATAGCTGTCATCAATCGAGAAGGGTAACATAATGGCAATCTTGTAAACCTTTTTCCTGATAATTTTACCCTCTTTAATAACCGTGTCAATTTCAGATGTGACTGTATCAACCGGGTTTACGACAACAATTGTATCATTACCATCAGGGTTATCCGTATGCGGTTTAACTGGCAATTTATCGAGTAAATCGCATGAAGAAAAAGTTATGAATAAAGCAAGTGCAATGAGCAGGAATCTATTCCCATTCAATGGTTGCCGGTGGTTTCGTACTGATATCATATACAACGCGGTTTATGCCTTTTACCTGATTAATGATTTGGGTTGAAATATTTGCTAAAAAAGTATAGGGTAAGCGACTCCAATCTGCGGTCATTCCGTCTCTTGATGTAACTGCTCTGAGTGCAACTACATTTTCATACGTTCTTTCATCTCCCATTACGCCAACGGATTGAAGTGGTGTTAATATTGTTCCTGCTTGCCAAACCTCATCATATAAGCCTTCATCCTTTAGTCCGTTGATAAAGATAGCATCAGCTTCCTGAAGAATGCCAATTTTTTCTTTTGTAACATTCCCTAAAATCCTGATTCCTAAACCAGGGCCTGGAAACGGATGCCGGTTCAGAAATCCGGACGGAATGTTCAATGCTGCACCAACGCGTCTCACCTCATCTTTAAAGAGCATTCTCAAAGGTTCAATCACCTTCAATTTGAGTTTATCTGGTAATCCACCCACATTATGGTGCGATTTGATGGTCATAGAAGGCCCGTTTACTGATACCGATTCGATTACATCGGGATAAATGGTTCCCTGACCAAGCCATTTTATCGGATTATTCGTCCCTATATCATCATCCAAAATTTTAGCTTCTCGCTCAAAAACATCGATGAAAGTTTTTCCAATTGCTTTTCGCTTTTGTTCCGGATCAGAAATATCTGCCAGATTCTTATAAAATTCAGCCGAAGCATTTACACCTTTCACTTGTAAACCCATTTGCTTATAAGCTTCTAGAACCTCGGGGAATTCATTTTTTCTCAATAGCCCATTATCAACAAATATGCAATGTAATTTTTTCCCGATGGCCCGGTTCAGTAATTCTGCAGCCACTGATGAATCAACTCCCCCAGATATCCCAAAAACCACATGATCTTGACCAATTTTATTTTTCAATTCAGCAATGCCAGACTGTACAAATGAATCCGGATTCCAGGAATTGCTACAGTTGCAACATCCATGAACAAAATTGCCCAATAGCCGCATACCGTCATCAGAATGAGTGACCTCCGGATGGAATTGAATACCATAAGCAACTTGTTGACCTTCGGTATTCAATTCAAATGCAGCCACATTAATTGAATCGCTGCTGCCGATTAGCCGGGCATTTTGCGGCAATTCGGTAATCGTATCAGCATGCGACATCCATACCTGCGTGCCGGGTTTAATATTTCGGAATAAAGGATGATTTGTATCAATATCACTCAGACTGGCTCTGCCATATTCTCTTTTGGATGACTGCGAAACAGTACCTCCCAATCTATCGGCTATATATTGCGCTCCGAAGCAAATACCGAGTACGGGCAATTTGCCAATAAATTTCCTTAAGGCGATTTCCGGAGCCTGATTATCCCGAACAGAAAAAGGACTACCGGAAAGGATAACACCTTTAATTCCAGGCGTGGCTTCGAATATTTTGTTGAAAGGCCAGATTTCACAGAATACATTTAATTCGCGAACTCTCCGGGCGATCAATTGAGTATATTGTGAGCCAAAATCAAAAATGATGATTTTTTCCTGCATGGTCGGCAAAGTTAATTAATTTCGCTTGCTGATAAGTCCTTCATTTAACAAAAAACAAGACATATGAATCTTTCAATGCATATTGAATATTCAAAAGATGGCGTAGTAAGTAAGCAATTAATAAAAGAAAAAGGAGGCAATTGTACTTTGTTTGCTTTTGATAAAGGTCAGCAGTTGAGTGCTCATAGTTCGCCTTTCGAAGCGGGTATTTTGCTGCTCGATGGTAAAGCCGTCATTACTGTGGCCGACATGAAACATAAGCTCTGCGCGGGTGATTATATTTCACTGCCGGCCAATATTCCGCATGCAGTAGATGCCCCTGAAGCTTTTAAAATGATGTTGATGATGTTTACAAAAGCTGAATAATATTTCCATTTGTTGAAGCTATCTATCTTTAGCGGTTGACTTTAAAAAAAAATGCCAAGTTTGCTGCTGATTTATCCGATTGAAAGAAATAATTGTTTCAAGTTTTGCTTTTTTAAAAGTTGCTTTATCTTTGTGGTGGATAAATAGACATGTTTATCTAAACTAGCAAAATCTTCAAGTCGTGTTTTCTAACACGCATTTAATCGCAACAGCGATAGTATTATGGGCTTAACCCGCAGCGTAACAGTTGCGGGTTTTTTTATGGAGCATATTTATTCCCTCTTTTCCTCTTAACTCACCCTGAAAGTTCGTAATTATGCAGTATAAAATCGAAGTGATGACAAAATATTTTTTAGCCATTTTTTTTCTGTCTGCCATTTTATTCCTTCATGCATGTACACCAAAAGTAGATGACAAGGCACAGGAACAAGCTTTACGAGACTCTATAATGCAGGTGCACGACAGCATCATGCCCTGGATGGAGCAGATAACCAACCTGAAAGAACAAATAGAAGCCCTGGCCAGAGATAGTACCAGCGATTCTGTAACAAGTAGCCTGGCCATAGTTCTTACAGGTGAATTAGTGAATGGAGAAACTCAAATGTGGGACTGGATGCATCAGTGGCTTGACCCTGATTCAACGGTGAGTCACGAAGAGGTGATGCAATATTACCGGGGTCAGATGCTACAAATTGACAGTCTGGCAGATTTAATGTCCTCCGTTATGGAAAAGGCAGAAACATTTTTAAGCCCAAATGATGATGAGAAAGAGTAAACAGGTACTAATAGTCTTGGCGGCATTTCTTACACTTTCTGCTTGTCAAAACCGGACTGAAATCAATCCCAAACTACCTATCCTTGGGAAGATGAGTATTGAGCAAAAGCTAATAGATGGAAAAGTATCTAAGGATACCCTTTACTATACCATACCAGATTTTATCTTTATTGATCAAGATAGTACTGTTGTGACCAAGGCAACTTTTAAAGGTAAGGTATACATAGCTGATTTTTTCTTCACTACTTGTCCTTCCATTTGTCCGAAAACGCGGCAGCAATTAAAGCGTGTTTATGATGCTTTTAAAGATGAATCAAGGCTGGCCTTTATTTCTCATTCTATTGACCCCTCCTATGATACTGTACCCGTACTTCATGATTATGCTGAACGACTGGGCATTGAGGCCGGACGTTGGCATTTGGTGACCGGCAATATTGATTCAATTTATGCTATGGCAAGGCATTATCAGGTATCGGCACGCATAGACCCCAGTGCACCCGGTGGCTTCAATCATTCCGGTGCTTTTGTGCTCGTTGATACAGCCGGACATATACGCGGCTATTATGATGGTACTTCGGAGGAGGAAACCAATCAACTGATGAAGGATTTACCGATTTTATTCCACGAATTATATGGTGAATAGAAAAGTACTTTTTGCCTCATTGCCCTTTCTGCTTATTTTTCTGCTTTTCCTGATCAATTGGTTCAATAATGGCCATTTACCAGCTCCTGGTCAAGTGATTTATGACCGGGATTGTGCAAAATGCCACATGGAAGCAGGGCAGGGGCTTGGTCGGCTGTATCCCCCACTTGCACAGTCAGATTATCTCAATACCCATTGGGATTCAATTGTGTGCCTGATTGTTAATGGACAAAGTGGAAGCATTATTGTGAATCAAAAAGAATTTAACCTGAAGATGCCACCAAACCCATCCTTAACAGCCATCGACCTTAATAATTTGTTGCATTTTATATCTGCTGCCTGGGGGAATAATCTGTCTCCGTTTACACTTGAAAAGGTGAGGGATGCGCTGCACGATTGCATAGAATAATTTGTTTGTGACATAATTTGCCAGATACGAATATTAATTGAGCCAGATTTTTTTAACTTGTAAGTCGCTATCAGAAGATTGAAATTCGAGCAGATAAATACCTCGTTCATATTCCGGTAAATCAATCCAAAGATTGGGTGCAGCTTCTCCCTTGGCAATGATGGATCCGACTAGATTGAAAATGCGATAATGCAAAGAACTATTGCTTTTAGAATTGAACTTTATTTTGTGATTTATCAACTCAGGTATAGTATGACCAAGCTTTTCAGGTACATCAACACTGATTATCTCTGAGTATTGATAAACTCCACCTTCATCAATCATTTTTAATCGGTAGTAATTAGTTTTCCCATAAAAAGGGTATTTATCTATGAAAGAATAGTTTGATTTTTGACTTTCAGATATACTACCAATATTGACGAAGTTATAGGCATCATTGCTTTTTTCTATTTGAAAACTTTCGAGACCTCCTACACCTTGCTTTACACTCCAGTTGAGGATATTTTGCTCGTCCTGATAAATTGCGCTAAACTCATTCAACTCAATCATCAATATCAGCGGGCAGGCGACAAAACTGTCGTTTTTCTCAATGCTAGAGTAAAACCAGGTATTAATGACTTCAGGATTCGAATTATTAGTTCCACGGTTTTGCCATTTGTGAGCAGTAGCCGTAGTACCATCAAGGTTAGCCACTCCATCAATTGAATTAAGGGGATCTGTGAGTAAGGAATCATTCCAGAACATCTTGATAGCAGGCAAATTACTACCATCAGCTTGCTTCGTGGGTCTGATTAAGGTGAAATTAAAACCATTCATATGATTTTCTACATCAATTAAGGGCAGGTGTGTTATTCCTGTGGTGTATTTCATCGTAACATCCACACTGTCAATATTAGCAACAAAGGTGCTATCTCCGTCATAACCGTCCCAGGAAATGCAATTGGCACCTTTATTCACTGTCTGAACCATTGTACGATCTGTATAATTCTGAAAATCCATGACGATTTCCACTTGTCTGGCCTGTGTGGCATCTACATTAATACAAAGGTCGGAAGCATTGCAGCCGGTTACGCTGAATGAGTTAATTTTTCCTACTACTCCTGATGGGTAGATTATGGAATCCGGGTCGTTAAGGAAGATCGGATAATCAGGAGCACCGGGCTCTCCGCCAGAATTGATGATGTTTTGCCAATAATCAGATTTCCGCATGTTAGTCATGCTGCCAATATTACTTGCCCCGATCGAATTGCAACTTACAACGAAGCCATAGGGTTGGATACCATTAAAATCAATCTTAATTACTACCGAATCAGCAGAATAGGAATACATATTGGCTTTAAACTCGTTAGAACTCCCCTCTAGTTGTAAATCCCACGCTTCCGACCAGAGGCGACCCAGTTTTACAGTTTGATTATCAACCACAGTAGCATCAAAATATTTAATAACTCTTTTATTATGAATTGAGGAATCATTGTCCTGAGCAAATTCAATGTAAAAATCACCCGACATGCTAGCTATGTAGCTTAGTTGATCATAGCCGCTGGCATTAAGTTTCTTAGGTCCGGCAAATGCTTCGTTACAACTGCTAATCCAACCGTCATCAGAGGATGTGACTAAAGTAGGCCCTTTTACTATCTGACCGTTCGGGTTTTTAAGCCGGTAATAAACATCTTCCTTGGAGCAATTGAACCCGAAATATAAGGTGTCATTTGTATTAAGGTGGATGTATAATCGGTGATCGGCAGGAGCATTGTAAGTAGCAAAATTGCGGTTGAGATCGGCATTGTCCCAAATTTGAATTGACCCAAAATTGCTGCAATCATTTGCACGCAATTCTTTGCTTCCTTCGGCTCTTGCTTTAGCACCAAAAATCAATAAAAGCAGAGCTATCAAAATCGGATTTAATATGGGATGCATTTTGATCAGCATGACAATTAAGTATTACAAGGTGTACGAAATACACCAGCATAGGTTCCCTTCATGTTGTGTATCCTTTACCGTAATGTAAATTCTGATAATAAACCGGAATTCGGGGTTTAAGTTTTTGGAGAGTTTTTAGAAGTACCAAATGTTCCTGAAAAATTTATAGTACCTGATTTGGATGGCTTAAAAGCTGGCTTGGGTGATGGGTGACTTACCCGATCCGGTAATATTTTATTTTATCAGTCGTAATGCCTCTCTACGACTTAAAGGATGGAGTGGGGTTTGATTAGCAAAGTCCTCAACCCAAACCGGATGGGTCTTACTATACTCACGCAAAATCCAGCCAATAGCTTTATTGATAAAAAACTCTTTTGAACCGAGTAATAAGCGGATGGTATCGGCTAGAAAATCGCTGTCTATACCATCCTTATATTTTAATTGAAAAAGCAGAGTAGTCCGTTGCAACCAGATATTGTCCGAGGCCATCCATTTCTTTGTGATTTGAGCTCTTGCTTCCGGAAAGTGCCTAAAATAGCGACCCACCAGATTAGCCGCGATGAAGTCTACGGTATCCCACCACGATTTATTGGTAATCATGAACTCATAAAGTCCTATATCATCTTGCTTTTGTTGTCTCTCATATCGATTGGTCAGTTCCTGTGCGAAATACTGATACTCTCTTTCTTCTTTTTGCCAAAGCGATTCCACCACATCGTGTAATGCTGATGATGCTGGCAAATTTTGTTTGTGAAGAAAGGGCTTTTGTATCTCCTTTCTTTGCGGAGAAGTAATGCCATGGAAAGCAAATTGGTTCCTCATATAGGCTTGTTGCCTGATGGCTAATTCCGGATTCGATGCGGCTTCAAATGCTTTTGCTAATTGCCTGAGATATTGGTTCATGAAATAGTTTATAACAGGAGTAAAAATTAAAGCTTTTTTTTGATCTGCATAATTATTCTTGCAGATTGCTTTTTGTAACGGATAGTCGGAATAGAATAACAAGACTTAACATGAGTGGAATCAGTGAATCCGGCAGATTTTTATAAACTCCTGCATTATGCACCTCCATACTACGATAGTCGTTTTTATCCGACCTGTAATTAACTATTTTTAAAGATTTAAGACAATACAGGGCATGGGATTGTTCATCCTAATCATGCAGAAAAGGATCGATACTGGCCGGATATATAAACGCGGATAAAGACTCCAACAACCAGGGCAATGATTCCTGCCTTTTCCTGCCCGCGAATTGCAAACAAATAAATAGCGAGCAAAACATGCAGACAAGCTCATGCCAAAGCGCCACAATTTACTGTGTAGCTAAAGGCACGACATCTTCCTAATGCGCTATCATTATTTTCTGCTGTATCAGCAGCTTATCAACAGAACCTTTTAGAATATATAGTCCGGCCGGAATCCTGCTGCAATCCATTTCGAAAGATGTATTGGCTGATTTACTCAATACAATTTGTCCTTCCGGATTCATCAGTTCCCAGCGGATAAGCGGGCTTGTATTGCTTTCATATTCCACTTCGAAATAGTTTTTTGCCGGATTAGGAAACACAATAAACCGTTCTGAAGAAGGATCAGGGATACCGGCTGCTGTAATTTGAATATTCATCATCGAGCTATCCATGAAGCAATCATTACTTGCCCAAAGCACCACCTGATAGGTACCATTGGCAGCATAGGTATGCACCGGGTTTGATAACTGAGTATCATTTCCGTCTCCAAAATACCATTGATAATGGGTGGCATTGCTTGAGCTGTTGCTAAAGCTAACTTTGCTACCGGCTATGCTTGCCGTAAAGTCTGCCTGTACTGCCATCGATCCATTAAATGCGGCATCGGCAGCAGAACCCATACTCAGATTGTAGAAGGTGCCGGAAGGAGTCTTTTGCAATTTCAGTGCCCGCACCAGATAAAACCATTGACCGGAATCAGGCAAACAGGCATCAGTGAAGAAAGTATCGATGATGACTGGGCTGGAAATATTTTGAAAAGGACCTTGTTCAGAAGCGGATCGGAAAACATAGTAGCCTAAAACCGAATCGCTTGAAGCCATCCAATGCAGGTCGGTACCAGCACTTGTTGTTGTAGCAGTGGCGGGGCCCGGTGGCGAAACAATGTATTGAGTGAGGGTTGGATCGCCCATCAGATTGATAGATACAAAATGGGAAGCGTATGGACTGTAATAGTAGTTTCCTACTTCATTGGCAGTGAGCAAATCGCAGGCACCGATTGTCATGCCCAAACCCATGCGATGAAAATACCAATGTGGTCTGCCACTCCAGGCATTGGTCAGTATCGTTCCCTGGGCAAGTACGGCTCTGAGGAAATTATTACTGACATCCCAATCGCCAAAATAGCTGCCGAACAAGCAGGAGAAAACGCCCTGCAAACTATCGCCTGCAAAATTGGCTGTGTTTCCGATACCACCGGCACTGGTGTATGAACCGCCTCCGCAGCCATAAGACCAGATATAAGTTCCTGTGTCCATACTCGTTCGGTAATCGCCTGCCGAAACCTGCTGAATGCCGACTAATGGAGAAAAAGATTTCCATCCGCTGGAAGCAAAAGCTTCTCCGTTAAATCCTCCGAAATTATCATCAATAATGGCTCTTTGTTGTGGAACAAAAGAAGCGTTTCTGAAGGCAATATCTTTATTAATATAATCTCTTGTCAGCTCTATATAGGTTTTGCTGAAAGCCGGTAAATCAAATAAATCAACCCGACCTACGGCTAGTTCCATGGCTGAAGGAATAAAAGTCTGGTCAAATTTCCCATCACCGGGCACATTATGATTTCTTGATGATGAAGCTGAAACATTGTTTGCGTACAAATCGGTCCAAGTGCCATTCATGTCGCCATAATAGGTATCGGTTGGCCAGGCACCATAATGATTCGAATGACCATCGGGGTTTAGCAAGCCACTGTAAGGAACGGGAATATGTCCAAGCAGAAAAACAGCTCTTGTTCTGCCAGGATCCGCCTGATAATCTGCCTTGATGATGTTCTTTACATGTTTCACACTATCGCTTGGGGAGATGCCATGATAAAGCACTTCCCAACCATCGGCCGTGAGCGTAGCACGCAAAGCAAGTATCTCCGCAGCTAACTGATTATCCAGCAGGCTGTCGGCCAGCAGAATAACCCTCCCGCGGTCCTCCACAGCAGGAATGTTCATGCCGGTCATGATATAACCGTAACCGGTATATCCTGTGGTAACTTTTACAATCTTATAATCATACGCCTGACCATAAACCACATTTGTATCGGTATAGCTTGTGCTGCCTGCCGGTAAAATGCCAAAAGATATCATCCAGGCATTTTGATCAGGTTTTTTTCGATATAAATTAAAACTGGTAGCACCTGTTCCGGCATCCCAATGTAAGGTAATGCTATGCGGTGGAGTAGCATGCACAGTGGCTTCAAGCCTTACTGCATACTCAAGCGCAGTTTGGGCATGTATAAAAGAGGGGAAAAAGACAAGTAACGAAATCAGGAATCTTTTCATTAGGATTGATTTTGCATAAAAGTATAAAATTCAAAATTGAGTGTTTCGTCAATTATTAGACAGCTTGAAATAGATGGGCTGATACATTGTAAATGATAATTCGTTATTTTTTTCGCTTTTAATTAACTTCGTCACTTTAAGAAATGACATGAAAGCAAGACTATATGAGTGATACTTTACAAATTCCAAGCATGGCCGAAATGGCTGCAAAAGGCGAAAGTCCCGAAATTTTGTTTTGGGTTGGTTGTGCCGGTAGTTTTGATCAACGGGCACAGAAAATAACCCTGGCTTTTGCAAAAATTTTACAGGCTGCAAATATCAAATTTGCCGTGCTGGGCAAAGAAGAAAATTGCACGGGCGACCCGGCCCGCAGAGCCGGCAATGAGTTTGCCTTCCAAATGCTGGCACTTAATAATATTGCTATCCTCAACGGATACAATATCAAAAAAGTAGTCACTACTTGTCCGCATTGTTTCAATATCCTGAAAAATGAATACAAGGAACTGGGAGGCGATTATGAAGTGATGCACCATAGCGAGTTTCTGACTCAACTGCTGAACGATGGCAAAATTGAAATAAAAGAAGGGAACCCTTTTGCTGATAAAAAGATTACTTATCATGATTCGTGCTATCTCGGCAGGGGAAATGGTATTTATGAAGCACCCCGGCAAATTTTAGAGAAACTGAAAGGCGAGATTATTGAGATGAAACGCTCCCGTGAAAATGGATTTTGTTGTGGAGCAGGGGGCGCACAGATGTTTAAAGAGGAAGAGGCCGGAGATATCAGAGTAAATTTTGAACGAAGCAATGAAGCTATAAATACTGGCGTCAATATCATCAGTTCAGCATGTCCTTTTTGTATGACTATGTTGTCTGATGGCGTTAAGAATGAAGAAAAGGAAGCCCAAATAAAAGTGCTGGATTTAGCCGAAATTGTGGCCTCCGCCAACGATTTAATCTAAAAGAACTTAATTCAATGAATGCATTTAAAAATATGACCAATGAGGCCAAGGTATGGGTTTATGTTGCCGATCGTCCTTTATTGCCCGTAGAATTACAACAACTCAATGAATCACTACAGCGCTTTGCTATCAGCTGGGAAAGTCACGGTAAAAACCTGAACTCTGCAGCTGCTGTGCAATACGACCGATTCCTGGTTTTTATGGTCGATAAAGGTGGAGAAGGTAAAGCTTGTGGAAGAGCTATCGACAATTCTATCCGCTATATTCAGGAACTCGAAGAAGAATTTGGTATTCATTTCCTCAACCGGATGCTTCTGGCTTATGAAAAAGAGGGCAAAGTTACCTTGTGCCATCGCGATGAATTATTGCAAAAAATGGCTGATGACGAAATCAATGACAACACCATGGTGTTCAATACTTTGGTAAAATCTAAAGAAGAATACTTGAATTCTTTCAAAATCCCCTTCGCGAAATCCTGGATGGCGTTGATGACAGTATGAAATTATTTACCATTACCGAGACCGATATCCCCGGAGTTTATGAAGTACAATATCATGTATCGCCTAGTATTCAGGTCAGAGAGCTAGCCATTAAGCAATTACTGGAGACAATTGAACAAAAAGCCTACAATGGCCTAATCGTAATCTTCGGCCCATTTGTTCCACAAATGTCAATCACTCAGATATTCGAATTTGTAGAGAAAGAACTTGCTGTGAATCGCCTGAGAATCAAACCTTCAGCGTATGTCATCGATAATTCAAATAATGCAATTTCCTTTATGCAGGATGCTTTGATAAACCGAGGGAAAAATACAGCAGTGTTTGATAAGCGTGAAGAAGCGTTCCGTTGGTTACGAAAAATAATCGCGCTGAATAAGTAAGGTAAATTGCTTTATTTTCGTCCTCAATTAATCAATGAGGCAAATACTAGGATATTTAAAAACGCAGGTTCAGGAAGATTTTGATCTCCGCTGGTATAGTCTAAATTTGCTTTTCCTGCTTATTGCTTTTTATTTCAATTTTCAATACAATCTTACCTATCATTGGCTTGACAGCCGATTTGGTAATCCTTGGCTGCCCTTATTATTCTTGCCTTATTTTATGTTGCCCTTTTTCTTCACGGTATTCAGCTATGCCATTCTTTTTAAAGACTATCATTGGCTGAAAAGCAGAAAATTCTGGGGCTATTCCTTATTTATTCTATGCGTTCTCAGCCTGAATTCGGGTGCATCGTTTCACAGAGTTTGGATTAAGACCCTTGTCCCTTTTGACCTCGTCTATATTGCGGAAATGATTGCTATCAATCTCGGGAGCTTTTTGCTTTTTCTCATTCCTATCTTCTTGTTCAAGATATTGTTTGACCGCAAGCGCAAAGATTTGTATGGCATTACCCGAAATAATTATCATCCTCAGCCTTATTTGTGGATGCTCCTGATTATGGCTCCCCTGATAGCCTGGGCTAGTTTTCAATCTGATTTTCTTGCTGTGTATCCAACCTACAGATCCTCCGGTGTAGCAGAAGAATATCTGGGTCTTTCACATTGGATTACCAACGGTATTTATGAACTTTTTTATTTGGCCGATTTTGCTACCGTTGAGCTTCTTTTCAGAGGCTTTATGGTTATCGGTTTGACGAGTATCATGGGGCGGAAAGCCATCCTGCCTATGGTCACTACTTATGCCTTTCTCCATTTCGGTAAGCCGTTGGGTGAAGCCATCGGGTCGATATTTGGAGGTTATATTTTGGGTGTGATTGCCTATGAAAGCCGCAATATATGGGGGGGCGTTTTTATCCACGGAGGAGTTGCTTTTCTCATGGATGTGGCAGCACTCATTCAGGTCTATTGGTTACAGGCTACACAGCATATCAAATCTTGAGGATGGGATTATTTGTAAATTGCTATAAAATAATACAACAATGAATAAGCTGATTGACTTATCGGCAGGCATGCCCAAAGCCGAATTACATATACATATTGAGGGAAGTCTCGAATCAGAATTGATGTTTCGTCTGGCGGGAAGAAACCACTTGGAATTGCCTTATGCCTCTGTGCAAGAGCTGAAAGCAGCTTATCAATTTGACAATCTGCAGTCGTTCCTCGACATCTATTATGACGGAGCATCAGTATTACAGCGTGAAGCCGATTTCTATGACCTTAGCATGGCTTATCTGCAACAATGCAAGAATGAAAACATCAGGCATACCGAAATTTTCTTCGATCCGCAAACACATACGCAAAGAGGAATCTCCTTTTCAACTGTCATCACAGGCATACATCGTGCATTGCAAGTAGCCAGAGATGAGTGGGGCATCAGCAGCCATTTAATTCCATGTTTTCTTCGTCATCTCGATGAATCAGAAGCCATGCAAACTTTGAATGAAGCCCTCGAATTCAGCGAATGGATTTTTGGTTTTGGACTCGATAGCTCAGAGCTAGACTTTCCGCCATCAGGATTTCAAAAAGTATTTGCCCGTATTCGGGATAAAGGATTTGTATGTGTAGCACATGCAGGAGAAGAAGGACCGGCAAGCTACATCCGGGAAGCACTCGATTTGTTAAAAGTCAACCGTATTGACCACGGCAATAATATCCTTGATGATAATGATTTAATAAATAGGGTAGTGGAAGAAAAAGTAGGACTTACTCTTTGCCCTCTATCAAACTATGCGCTGAATGTAGTACCTGATCTGACAAAACATCCGCTGAAGCGTATGCTTGATCTAGGTTTGAAAGTCACCATAAACTCAGACGACCCTGCCTATTTCGGAGGCTATCTAAATAAGAATTTCGAGGCAATGATAGCTAATCTTACTTTGGATTCGACCGACCTTTACCAACTTGCGCGAAATAGTTTTGAAATCTCTTTTGCTACTGAGAAAAGGAAAAAGGAATTGATTATTGAATTGGATGACTACTTTATTCAACAGGGGTATCCCGTTCCGCTGAACTAAAATGCCGGGGCAGATTATTGAGCAGCAATTGTTCTATTTCAGCATCAGATGGATTTTCTTTTATCTCTCCATTTATTGAATAACTGATTTGCCCTGTTTCTTCAGAAACGATCAAGGCAATAGCATCGCTTTGCTCGGTTATGCCAATGGCCGAACGATGACGAAGTCCGTAGTGTGACGGTAAATCTCGTTTATCTGAAAGGGGCAAAATGCAGCGTGCAGCCGAAACCATACCATCAGCGATAACTACAGCACCATCATGCAGCGGATTATTTTTAAAAAAAATAGACTCAATCAATTCTTCCGAAATCTGAGCATTTAGTGAAACGCCTGTATCTGAAACGGTTTGCAATCGGCTTGTAATAGCACAAACGATGGTACCTCCAACGCAATTTTTCGACAGGCCATGTAATGATTTAATAATTTCCTGAATCTCAGTACTTCGCTGCCGGCTCATAGCTAAATTCTTAATGCTAAAACGCTTGACCACTGAACCACCGCTGATTCGGCTACTTTGTCCGAGATACAATAAAAAACGTCTGATTTCGGGTTGAAATACAATCAATATTGCAATGATACCTACACCGGCAAATTGTCCGAGTATCCTCGAAAGCAGCATCATGTGCATATATCGAACCAGCAGCGATGCAATATAGACAAACAATAATCCGAGTAGAATATTAAAAGCAAGACTACCACGCACTAGCCGGTAGAGCTGGAAGATGAGCAAGGCTACCAGAAAAATGTCCAGCACGTCAATCCAGCGAAGTTCTAAAAATCCAATACTAAATAGAAAATACAGCATATTTCAATTTCAAGGAATCAACAAATCTACTCTTTTCAATTCGTTAAGTTGCCATCATTTGTTCAACAATTCTAATTGCTTCGCTTGCTTCTTTGGCATCGTGAACTCTTAATATATCAGCTCCTTTAAGCAAGGCAATTGTATTTACAGTAGTACTACCGTTGAGTGCCTCCTGTGGGCTTGTTTTCAACAGTTTGTAAATCATAGACTTTCTGGAAACCCCTACCAATACAGGCAGCTCAAGCATATTGAAGAGCTCCAAATGATGAAGTAATTCATAATTATGTTCCAGGGTTTTACCAAAGCCAAAACCAGGGTCAATAATGATATCGTGAATGCCGGCTTTTAAAGCCATGGCAATCCTTTCATTGAAGAAATCAAGCAACTCTGTAACAATGTCTTCATAATGTGGTTTTAGCTGCATATTGGAAGGCAAACCTTGCATGTGCATCATTACATAAGGCACCTTCAGTTTGGCCAGGGTATCAAACATCATTTCATCCACTCGCCCAGCAGAAATATCATTCACCATACGTGCTCCGGCATGAATAGCTTTTTCAGCGACTGATGCTTTTATAGTGTCTATTGAAAGGATCGCGTCAGGATATTTTTTAATAATTGCTTCAATCACTGGTAAAACACGTTTAATTTCCTGTGCTTCAGAAATCATGGCAGCACCCGGCCTTGACGACATACCGCCAATATCGAGCAAATCAGCTCCTTCATGCAGCAATTTAGTAGCTTGTAACAGCGCATTATCCACATCCTCGAAATGTCCTCCATCATAAAATGAATCAGGGGTACAATTTATGATACCCATCACCAGAGGGCGCTTCAGGCTCACAAGCTTTCCACGACAATTCAGTGTTTTCTTTGTACTAAATGATGTAATTTTATTCGCCATTGAGTATTACCTTCGGCCAAAATTAATGAATTAATGACATCCCCAACATCTAGTCAATATGATGAGGCAATCGAATTTTGCCATCGTCTTTTTATCGATAAAAACAAGGATTATGGCTCTGCCTGGCGTATTCTGAGAACTCCTTCTCTGACCGATCAGATTTTTATTAAGGCACAGCGAATCCGAACCATTGAAGATATGGGCAATCAGAAAATTAATGAACCGGCCGATCATGAATTTATCGGTATTGTTAATTACAGCATCATGGCTTTAATTCAACTCGAGCTGGGTAGTCAACTCGAACATAATTCATCCTTCGCTGAACTCGATGCTTTATACCGTCAAAAGGCTGCTGAAGCCAAAAAGTTGATGATGGCAAAGAATCATGATTATGGTGAGGCCTGGCGCGATATGAGGGTCAGTAGCTTTACTGATTTGATTCTGATGAAATTACTCAGGATAAAACAAATAGAGAATCATGATGGACAAACTTTGGTTTCCGAGGGCATGGATGCCAATTATCTTGATATTCTCAATTATGCTGTTTTTGCACTGATCACGATAAAAGAAGAATATGAAGCAAATAACAAATTGTAGCCGCTATCTGGTTGGTATTCTGTTTATTATTTCCGGAGCCATCAAAGCCAATGACCCCTTAGGGTTTTCATATAAACTTGAAGAATTTTATGAGGTTTTCGGCAATTATTTGTTGCTGAAATGGTTTAATTCACCCTTGTTTCTGAACACAACACTCGAGGCGGCTGTGTTTATGTGTGTACTCGAAATTACTATTGGTTTCGCTTTTTTGTCGGGGGCATGGCCTAGAATAGTTTCCTGGGTTTCACTCTTGTTGATGATCTGGTTTACCTTCCTTACTGCCTTTGCAGCTATATCAGGTCAAATTACAGATTGCGGTTGTTTTGGTGATGCCGTAAAACTCAGTAATTGGGCTTCATTCTGGAAAGACATTGCCCTGCTGATTTTTATTGGTCTCATTTTCCTGAATAGGAAGAAAATTAAACCGGCCATTTCGCATCGCTTTGCTTCTTTAGTGGCTCTTGGCGGATTGTTTCTCGCGCTGGCTTTTGCCCTGCATTGTATTTATCATCTACCCGTAAAAGATTTCAGACCTTATTTTGTTAGCAGTAATGTTTGCGAAAACCGGGTGGACATACCCGACCAGCTTAAGTTCTTCTATGTTCTGAAGAATAAAAATTCAGGCGATGAACAGGAATTCGAAAGTTTCCCCGCAGATTATGAATCAAACTGGGAATTTGTGGAAAGCCGGACAGAAGTATTGAAAAAAGGTAAACCTGCCAAAATCATCAATTTTAGACTCACCAATGAGGAAGGAGAAGAAATTACGGACAGTCTTCTTGAATTAGAAGGATTTAAGATGATGATCGTCATGTACAATATTAATAAGACTCAACAGGGCAACATGGAATCTGTCAATGACTTGGCAGATAAACTGATGGCAGAGGGTATTCCGGTGTTTGGTGTCACTTCTTCGTCTGATGCCGATATAGATGCATTCAAGCAAGAAACAGGAAGCATATTCCCTTTCCTCGTTGGAGATGAAGTAGAACTAAAAACCATGGTGCGGGCAAACCCGGGCATTATACTAATGAAGGGATGTATTATTGAAGGCAAATGGAACGCCCATGATACGCCTTCATTTGAGCGTTTGCAAAAAGATTTCCTCCCATGAAAAGCTACATTTGGAATAAACTCTTGTATGCCATTTCCATATTGATTGGAGTCATCTTACTGGTGTTTTTCCTTTTCTATGCTTTACAGATAGACCCGACCAAGGCCAGTCTTGATCAACGATCGGATGCAAAAACGCGGCAGGCAATTATGCAAAAATATGGTCTCGACAGGCCATGGTATCAACGATTTGCGGCTTATATCAGTGATTTGTCGCCTATTTGGGTTTATCAAAATGATGTAGCTACAAAAGAAGAATATCGCTATCATAAAATTGTGGCATTTGGACAAGAAAAAGTGTTGGCCATTAAGCCACCTTATTTTGGTCGCTCCATGCAATCGGGCAGGAGAGTGAGTGAAATGATAGGCAGGGGCATGAGGAATTCCGGTATTCTGGCGATATCGGCCATGCTGTTTGCTTTATTCTGGGGCTTGCTTTTTGGTGCGCTGGCTGCTGTTTTCAAAGATTCCTGGCTCGATCGTTTGCTAATAACTATTTCATCTATCGGGGTGTCGATACCCTCTTATTTTTCGGCTATTCTTTTAAGCATCACATTCGGATATTTCCTGAAATCATTCACCGGACTGAATATGATCGGGAGTTTATACGATCTTGAAGGCAACCTTGCACTTAAGAATCTGATTCTTCCTGCCGTTGCATTAGGCATTCGTCCTATTGCCATCATCACGCAATTGAGCCGCAATGCCATGCTCGAAGTTTTGTATGAAGATTATATCCGAACGGCTTATGCCAAGGGCTTGAACAAATTCAGTGTTATCTACCACCATGCTTTGCGCAATGCGCTCAACCCGGTGATTACTTCGGTTTCTGGTTGGTTTGCTTCGTTACTTGCAGGTGCTTATTTTGTTGAAATTATCTTCAACTTCAAAGGTCTTGGATTCGAAACAGTTCGTGCCATAGAAACAAATGATTTTCCGCTTATTCTCGCTTCCGTTTTGGTGGCCGCGCTGGTTTTTGTGCTTATCAATTTCGTGGTCGATCTGTCCTATGCCTGGATTGACCCCCGGGTTAAGATCACCTCTAAAGCGAATTTGTGATGAATAATATTTATTTGATTGGAATGATGGGAAGCGGAAAATCAAGCTTCGGGAAGAAGCTGGCTTCAGCCCTGAAACTTCATTTTGTTGATCTTGACAAAGCGATTGAAAAGCAAAGCGATAAAACAATATCAGCCTGCTTTAATGAACTTGGAGAGGAAGGATTTAGAAAACTTGAATCAGCCGTTTTATCCGGACTAAGTGTACAGGATACGGTGATTGCTTGCGGGGGAGGAACGCCTTGTTTTTATGATAATCTAAATTTCATGAAACAAGATGGGAAAATCGTTTATCTGAAAATGGCAGCCAAAACCATCAGCGACAGACTGAAACATTCAAGCTCTCCACGGCCTCTGTTACAAGGTTTGAAAGGAGAGGCCTTAGATTCGGAGATATTAAAATTGTTGTATAGCCGCAGTTATTACTATCATCAGGCCGATATTATAATCGACCCGCTTCATCTTCATGCTGGTCAATTTGCCGACTATTTGTCTCTTTTTTATTCGAGATAGACGGCAATCACCGAGCGACCTTCCACTTCTACTGCAATATTTTCCTGTAGTGTAGTTGATAAACTCAAGCCAATATAATCGGGACAAATAGGGAATGTTTTATGCTGCCGGTCGACCAATACGGCTGTTTGCAGGCGACAGGGGAGGAAATCGAGAAAAGGCTTTGTGGCATACAAAAGTGTTCTGCCTGTGTTTGCTACATCATCCACTATGATCACTACTTTGCCATTTAAATCCTCATCAATTTTTCCACTCACTTCTTCCAGTATCGGGTTAGCCGCATGTACACTTATTGGTAATACTGAAACACTGACAGGCCGAATTTTTCGAATCAGTGATGCAAGCTGTCGAGCCAGCAACAATCCTTTAGTGTTGATGCCGGCTAAAATTATTTCTTTCTCGCCATAATTATCTTCCAATATCTGAAAAGCCATTCTTTCAATTTTTTTCCGAATGACTATTCTATCTAAAACCAAAGTTCTTGTCTCCATGCAGCTGTTTTTAAAAATGCATTACAGGATTGCTTTGAATCAGTGAATTTCCTTCGTACAAATGTAAAAAGTAAGTACCACTTGGCAACATAGAAACATCAATGATATTCAGTGATGTGTTTTTTAGTAAGTAGCGTTGTATTACAATATTACCTCGGAGGTCAACAATATCTGTTCTGATATCTTTATTGCTCATTTCGGCCATTGAGATAAATAGTTTATCAGCAACCGGATTTGGATACACAAAGGCTTTTCGTTTACCAAGAGATTGCATCCCGGTCAGATATTGACAAGAACCATCGTCTATAGAAGCGGTAGGATTATAATTCGAGGCAAGTACATCAGTGCATCCTAAGGTGGTGGTTAGGGTATTGTAGGCATTCACCTTACCATACCCCCAACTGTTATTCGGCAAATTATTGCCGGTATGCGTATCGCTGAAACAGCCAAGTTTCATGGCTTCAATCATCATGCTGTAATTGGCATCAGGATAGCGTTGAAAAAACAGAGCTGCGATACCTGCAGCAACAGGAGAAGCGAGGGATGTACCTCCGTTGATGCGATGCATACCCCCTGGAGCTACTTTTGTCGGGTCAGCTTGTATGAGGATACTCATATAATTATGCGCCCCTGTGCTGATCGTTCCATTACCTGTTGCACACAGATCCGGTTTTATCCGGCCATCACGTGTGGGACCATGAGAAGAAGAACTTGCCAACTCTTGAAAAGGCTCTGCACTTAATTGGACATTGCCATTATAATCAATATAGCTGCTACGATTGTTATAATTCCCGACAGTAAGTACTTTGTCAGAGCATTGCCAGCTGGAAACAATGTTCTTTTTATAATCAGGTAACTTATAAAAACTCATTTCGGGCAAGATTACTGATGATGGCAAACCAGCTACTACCATATTTGAAGTACCCGTAACCGGTGCAGCCGACCAAATATCAAATTGTCCGCTGCCGCTTGCCCTGAAACTCCAATAATAGGCTGTACTATCCGGATAAATAACAACATCAATTCCATATCGTCCAAAACTTTTCTCTACATAAATTTCAATCAATCCAAGCCGGTTTTGATACCGGTATATTGAATCTTTGATGAATCCTGATGTAGAATCATCCATATGCAAATCGTTAATCAGATTGTAAAATTTTGTTTCTCCCCGATGCTTAAAATCACTAGGATCATCAACTCCGATTGAAAATTGAATCTGATTGAAATCGGCTTCATCAGCCCAAACCTGATAATAGACTGCATGCAAATTCGGGTGATAAGCAAACCAGGTAAAATTAGTATCACTTCCTACAGGATAGGAGAGGTGATACGGATAATTTCCACCATTACCTGCGGCTGCAACTACGGCTCTTCCGTTGGCTTGTTCCAATTCATTTTCAATAATTCTTGATGTAAGATCCAGCCCATCGTGCGAACCAAAATATGTTCCGACACTGGTATTAATAATACAAGGCTTTCCTTCGCTTGTTGCTTTTTTAAAAATATAATCAATGGCATCTGCTACCCGTGTTAAAAAATTTTCACCTTCATCAATAGCCACCATAATAATTTCGGCATGAGGGGCAACGCCACCATAGTTATTTACAGAAGATCCATTTCCTGCAGCAGTTCCGGCCACATCGCTTCCATGGCTATTTTTCCACCAGGGGTCAACATGCGGGCAGTTGCCTTGTTCAATATCGTTCCTGTCCCATTCCTGCCCATAACCATATTGTGCCGGTGTATTGGGGCCAAGGGCTGAGAATTGATCCCATATATATAATATTCTGGAGCTTCCATCTGGATTTTTAAAATCCGGATGATCAATATCTATACCTGTATCTAGAAAGCCAATAATCACACTGTCACCCAAAAAAGGTCGTGGCAAATTGCCCGATCCTTGATGTACTTCCATTACGTGATTGTTGATGACCATTTGGTCATTCATCAAATGACCTTTTTCGGGATGATATTCAATTCGAAGAATACGTTCATTGGCCAAAAGACCAGGAATGGCCGAAACCGCTATCTCAATGGAAGACACATCACCACATCCGAATCTATAAGTTCCTCCAAGTTCGCGGGTTATTTGTACGATTGTCTCTAAATCGCCTTGAATTAATAGAGGAACCTTACTTGGGTATTGTCCGGGATGTTTCAGTAATCTGGCCACGCTATTATTGTATGTATTGTTTTGGGCATGAATTGAGAAAATGCTTGTGCAGTAAATTAGAATGAGGAAAGAGATCAGGCGCATGAAGTAAATTTGTAACAATAAGTACGAAAAAACAAACTAAAGGATAAAGGTTTTTATAAAATTTGAACATAGCACTTAATTTAGCGGTACAAAAATTTAATTCACATGTCCGTCTCAGCCCTTATTTTCATTCTGGCCACCTTAATAACCATTGGATTTTTTAGCTTCCGAATAAGAACAATTGTTGCCAATATCCGGCTTGGGCGTGCTGAAAAATTGGATGACCAAAAAGGACTTCGATTTAAAAATATGCTGCTGCTGGCCTTTGGGCAGAAGAAAATGTTTCAACGGCCTCTTCCTGCTTTATTACATTTTTTCGTGTATGCCGGATTTATCATAATCAATATCGAAATTCTCGAAATTGTACTTGATGGGGTAACAGGCAGTCATCGTTTGTTTGCTCCTTTGATGGGTAACTCTTATGCTGCTTTTATTTCAGCTTTCGAAATTTTGGCTGTGCTGGTTATGCTTGGCTGTGCTGTTTTTCTCATTCGCAGAAATGTTTTAAGATTAAAGCGCTTTCATAGTTCGGAGATGACGTCATGGCCGCGTTCTGATGCCAACATCATCTTGATTACCGAAATATTATTGATGAGTGCGTTTCTAAGTATGAATGCCTGTGACCAACTTTTACAGGAAGCAGGTAAGCAACATTATATAGCAACTGGATCCTTTTTGATTTCGGCTTATCTACAGCCAATATTCAGTGGTATCAGCTCGGAAGGACTTCATGTTTTTGAGCGGTCAGCCTGGTGGTTTCACATATTGGGAGTCTTTGCTTTTGCTGTTTATGTTACTTACTCAAAACACCTACATATTTTTTTGGCATTTCCAAACAGTTACTATATGCGCCTGAGCCCATGGGGTGAAATCGATAATATGCCGGAAATTACTTCTGAAGTTAAATTGATGCTTGACTCCGCGGCAACACCTCCAGCTGATGCGCCTCCTCCACCGGCTCATTTTGGTGCCAAGGATATAAGCGATCTGAGTTGGAAAGATATCCTTGATGCCTACAGTTGCACCGAATGTGGGCGTTGCACAAGCGCATGTCCTGCCAATCAAACCGGTAAAAAACTTTCGCCTCGCAGGATTATGATGGCGACTCGTGACCGAGCGGATGAATTGGGCAAATTTATCCGTAATAATGGCCAGGAAAAAGAGGATGGGAAATCATTGCTCAAAGACTATATCAGCGTTGAAGAGGTGAACGCCTGCACAAGCTGTCAGGCCTGTGTTTTCGAATGTCCTGTCAGTATAAACCCACTTCGAATCATAATTCAGCTGAGGCGCTTTCTGATTATGGAAGAATCCAATTCTCCGGCAGAATGGAATCTGATGTTTTCTAATTTGGAAAATAATTTCGCACCCTGGCAATTTTCACCTGAAGATCGCCTGAAATGGACGGAAGCCTAGTCTTTAACACGATTTGTTGACATGGCTCTGACTATCCAATCGGGTAGGGGTTTGTTCGGATTCCTTTTTCTCAGATTTATATACCAACCCAGTTTTTTGATAATCGGGATGCGATGTGTTTCTACAAATTCGATCAAAGTGTCGTCTTCATCGGCAATGTAAGCAAAATGCCCTGCGGCTTCTCCCATATCGAACGAGGAGGCACTATCTACTGTAAAAGGAAACCCATGATTGGTACAGTCTTCCCTTAATTTAGACATATTATTGACATCAAAACAGAGATGAATAAACCCTAAATCTCCCCAGTACCTGTCTTCGTAAATTTTCCTGGGTTTGCGATCTAGTGCTTGTATCAGCTCAATTTGACTTGGTCCGAATAGGCGGGTAAATATACCATTTCGCAATTTGCTGTCAGCCAGCATTATCCTGCGTAATTTCCCTTGTCCACCGGGTAAGGATTTCAAATCTTCATGAACGCCACTTATATCATATAATATGGTGTCATAGCCTAAAATGTCGCGATATACAGTCAAAGCCTTATCGATATCCGAAACTCCGATCATGACACCTGTAGGGCCTCCGGTCAATCCTTTATTAAGGCGAAACCAAACCGGATGTCCGGTGATTTCAAAAATATTGTTTTCGGGGTCGCTGACAAAAAAGTGTTTGCCTGCACCATTAGGCATTTCCTTCAGCTCACTTAAAAGTGTAAGACCGCGTTTTTTGAAATCCTTATAGGTAGCCACAATATCTTTGGCTTTAATTCGAGCAGCGATAATTCCTAAATCGCCTAATTGCAGATTAAAATCGGGAGCCTTAGGTGTTCGTTTAGTGTACTGCCAGATTTCAAAACCAGAACCGCCTTGTAGGTTTAAGGCCAAAACAGCATGGCGCTCCCGCGGTTTTCCTCCGGTATATTTAAGCATTAATTCTGCATCGGCAGCTTCTTCAAATACCCTGATATCCATTCCAAAATTTTTACGATACCATTTCCACGCTTTACCTACGTCTGAAACTCCAATACCAATTTGCTGTATTCCTGTAATTATATTGTGCATAATTTTTAACTAAATAAAGTTTTGAGGCCATAAAGATACTATCTCACATTGAGTCTGCGAATCAATTTGTGATATAATGAAGGAATGAATCGATAGATATAAATCAGCAGTTTATCAGGCCAACCTAAATATACATCTTTCTTATTATGGCGAATGGCTCGTATGATTTTTGCGGCACATTTGGCGGGATCCATGCCATGGGCCTGACCATAATCCATAGTTCCCTGAGGACTACCATCGGCCAATAAAGCATTGAATGAAATTTGTGTTCTGATTCTTCCGGGACTGACAATTGTAACTTGTATATTGTCTTTATGTAACTCGGTTCTTACTGTTTCGAAATATCCTTGTAGGGCATGTTTGGCAGCCGAGTAAGCCGAACGCAATGGGTATCCGAAAATCCCTGCAAGGCTGCTGATGACAACAATCCGTCCACCTTTGTTTTCAATCATTTGAGGAACCACAGCCCGGGCAAGAGCCGAATTACTGAAAAAATCGACATCCATAATCAGTTTATCTAGCTCAGCAGATGATTCAATAAAGAGATTTCGCTGGCTGATGCCTCCACATAAAATTAATATATCTATCCTGGGAAAAAGGCTAAGTGCTTTTTTGGCTATTGATGGAATCCTATTCGGTTCAGCCAGATCGAATGCTAACAGTGTATGTTCTCCATGTAACGACTCATTAAGCTCAACTAAAGCATCCAGATTTCTTCCCGACAACAGGAGTTTTGAACCTTGCTTGTGTAAAAGAATGGCTAGCTCCCGACCAAGACCCGAAGATGCACCTGTAATCCAAATTACTTTATCCTTCATTGCTATTTGGTTTTTGCGAAATTACTGAAAGTGTTTCAATCGGATGAGTCCGACAATTCCAAATTGGACGAATTGGTTTATTATTATTCTTGAGCAACTCCTTTATTATTTTAATTTTATCCGAAGCCAGTAAAAGACTATTTAACCCTCCGTATTAACGACAAATCCGGAGAAATTCAATGGATGGTATTTAGTGTTTTTGCTTATATCAGATTTTGAGACCTGTTCCAGTCAATGGCCTCTTTAATAGCATCGTGAAGTGGCGTTTGAGGGAGCGTTATTTCTTTAACTGCTTTTGCTGCGCTATAGTAATGCTCATCGCAGGACATCTTGGCTAAAGCATAGCTGAATGTTGGTGTCTTAGCACTTAATTTGCCAATCACTTCAGCCATAAAGCCGACACTTTTTAATATGAAAGGCGGGATGGGAAATAATTTTAAACTTTTTCCTCCGTTTGTTGCAATCATGCCGAAGATTTCTTTATAAGATAGATTTTTATTTCCAAGAATATAACATTCACCAATCTTCCCCATAGAGACTGCATTAGCTATTCCACGGGCAACATCTTTCACTGCAACGTAATTACGGCCCCCACGTGGATATATAATTTTATTCCGCTTGGAAACATGTATAATTAATTGGTTCGATCCGTTGATGGTTCCTCCGGGGCCAATCATGAAAGTCGGATTAAGCACCAAAGCAGGAAATGAGTGGTCTTTTACTTGCGCAAGTATAAACGCCTGAGCTGCCAACTTCGAATCAATATAATCGAGTTTATACTTGGCACAGTTTCCGGGTTTGCTTTCATCGCCAGGATGCTCTTTGCTACCATATCCGAGGGAGTTGGCTGTTCCAATATGAATAAAACGTTGAATTTTATGCCTTTTTGCTATTTCGACCATATTCCGGGTTCCATCAATATTCACGGCTCTTACTTTGGCATTTCTGCCGGGTAATACATTGGTCATGGCAGCAGCATGAATCACGATGTTGCAACCTTGTATGGCTTTATCGAGATCTGTCTTATTCAGCAAGTCCCCTAAAGTGTACGGCACGCCCAAAGCCTCTAGCTGCTTTGTATCTTGTCCGTTTTGAACAAAAGCCCTGACCCTATAAGCATCCTGCAGCAATGCTCTTACAGTGTGCATTCCTAAAAAGCCTGTTGCGCCTGTCACCAATATGTTCTCTTTCGACATTGTATGATTTGTAACGGTCAAATATAAGACAGGAATGTAAAAGTATTAAGGATTTAGGGCATGCTACAAAAATATCTTTCAGATCAGCAGGGCTATGAATCCAAGCTTTGTATGGCTGATCCACATTCACGCCAACTCTAAGTTTGTAAAATCGTCACATCCATTTTGATTTCCGACAGAAAAGTGTTAACATTATGATCCTTTTCCTGAATTATCAAATATGATGTAAAGAGTCCTACTTATTAGTGGGACTCTTTTTGCAGGCGGCATCAATTCTACAAAAGATTAAATCATCTGTCACTAAAGTAGGAAGAACGAGGACAGGCATTCGAAAGAACCCACGATCACACAAGCTTTATCTTTCATACGTATTTCACAAAACTACCCGACAAATTTCTTACCTTTGGTTCTATGCTTCCATCTCTGGATACCACTACTTTGTTAAATACATATCGAAAGAAGGCAAAACGATACGATTTCTATCATGGTTTCGTGACTATGGGATCCGATCAAAAAGGACGTAAACTCCTTATTGAAAATAGCGTATTTCCTGGCAATAAGGTGCTTGATGCAGGTGGGGGAACAGGAACAACCGCCCTGATGGCTGCTGTGAGAGCCGGTGCGTCAGGCCACGTAACGCTGTTAGACCTAAGCGGCTATATGATTGAAATCGGAAAGAAAAAAGCGGAAGCGGAAGGAATAAGAAATGTTGATTTTATTGAAGGAGATATGTATCATATCCCATTCGGAGATGAGCATTTTGATGTAGTGCTTTCTACTTATTCCACCTGTCCCCTGGGTGACCCAGAAAAAGGGACATTAGAAATGTACCGGACACTGAAAAAAGGAGGGCTTATCGGAGTGGCCCATTCCACTGAACCCAATAATAAATTGATGAGATGGATTGCCCGGAAATTTGAAAAATTTATCTGGCACTTTCCTTCTATCAGCCTCGGATGCAGAGCCGTTGAGGTATTGCCGGCTCTGGAAAAAGCTGGTGCTGAAAAGATTTTTGATAAAAAAATTGGTGTACCACTGTATCCTTTCCGGATTCTGGTTTTTAAAAAACCTTCCAACTGATTCGGCCTTTATCACTATATTCAACCTGAAATAAAATTGTCGATACCATGATTAAGGATTTTATGCAATGGACCATTTTTCAAATAGGGTCTTATTCTATGACTCCGGGAGATTTGTTTTCCGTTCTCTTAATTCTTTTTGCAGCCTGGATAATATTGTGGTTTCTGAAAAAAGTATTGAAAAGATCATGGAAAAAAAGAGGATTGAATCTAGGCAGTCAGTATGCAATTTTTCAAATTATCAGATATGTTGTCTGGGTTATTGCTATTATCATAGCACTTGAAACGGCCGGAATACGGCTCACCATTGTTCTGGCCGGCTCTGCTGCCCTGTTGGTTGGTGTGGGACTCGGAATTCAACAAACATTTAATGACTTTCTTTCAGGCCTTATTTTGCTTTTCGAAGGTACCATCCGGGTAGATGATATCATTGAAGTTGAAGGGTTGATATTAAAAGTCAGACAAATAGGAATCAGAACATCCATGGCAGAAAGCCGTGCTGATAAAGTCATTATTATCCCAAATTCCAAGATTGTAAATAATAGTGTGATCAATTGGACACGCAATGATAATATGGCCCGCTTTGAAATTAATGTTGGTGTTGCCTATGGGTCTGATGTTGATCAGGTATCGGAGATTATTGTTCAGTCAGCTAAGGAACATCCTTATTGCTTTAGTGGGAAAATTCCGATTGTCCGTTTAGTAAATTTTGGGGATTCAAGTCTTGATTTTAAATTACTTTTCTGGAGCCAGAATTTATTTAGAATTGAACAAACTAAAAGCGAAATCAGAATGAATATTAGCAAGCGATTTGCTGATAATCACATACAAATTCCTTTCCCACAACGCGATCTCCACATTCGGGGACCTGTAATTTCTCAAAAGAGGTAAGATTTTTTTTGAAGTGCTGGAACTATTCCTGTCATAACAACTGTTGTAGCTACATCAATTGAAAATCTCAGTTTTTAATGGACAATAAACAACAGTTAATTACCCAAGTGTTGATTAAAACTTCACAATTAAGCTATCTGTTATTGGCAGAATTAGCTCAATTGCTGAAAAATTACGACTTAAGTGAACCTCAGTTCAATGTATTAAGGATATTGAGAGGGGCTAAAGGAGAAGCATTGAATTTATTTCAAATCAACGAACGAATGATTCATAAATCGAGCAATACAACACGTTTAATTGATAAACTCAGGGAGAAAAGGTTAATAGATACCCGAATTTGTCCCGGGAATAGAAGGAAGATGGATATTAACATTAATGATGCGGGGATGGAATTACTTAGCGACATAGATCCTTATTTCGATGAATTTCGAAAAGATATTGATTCACGTATTTCAGATGACGAAGCTAGAACACTGAATACATTATTGGATAAATTAAGTAGCATATAATAAATTTTTTAACACTAAAAATTACAATGATGAACACTGTATTATGGATTGCACAAGGTCTCGGAGCCATGATGTTTATGATGGCCGGTATGATGAAAATTCGGAAACCTAAAGAAGAAATGGCCAAAAAAATGGGCTGGGTTGAGGACTTTAGTCAGGGTCAGATTAAGACCATTGGTATGTTGGAAGTATTAGCCTCAATCGGATTAATTCTTCCATGGGGTTTAGATATTCTTTCAATTTTGACACCCATTGCTGCTATCGGATTGGCCATGACCATGATAGGCGCCATGATTACCCATGCAAAGCGCAAGGAATCGAAAATGCTCATGATGAATTTGATGCTTTTTGCTATTGTAGTATTTGTAGCCTACGGTAGGTTTGCTTTTTAAATAAATTGAATCATGGGAAAAGCAAAAATTGCCCAAAAGAAACCCTACTTGATGGATTTGGAACCAGGCACTTACGCCTGGTGCGCCTGTGGGGAAAGTAAAAACCAGCCATATTGTGATGGTTCGCACAAAAACACAGCTTTCAAACCCATTATTGAAAAAGTTACCGAGGCTAAAAAAGTGGCCTGGTGCGGTTGTAAGCAAAGTGGAAACAAACCTTATTGTGACGGGACTCATTCGAATCTTTAACTAAAGTAAATGAAGTTGCAAACAGGTCAGATAGCACCGGATTTTACTCTTGTTAATCAAAACGGAGAGCAGTTAAAGCTCAGCGATTACAGAACTAAGAAATGGGTAGTACTCTATTTCTATCCAAAGGATAATACATACGGCTGTACACGCGAAGCATGCTCGTTTCGAGATAGTTATCAGGATTTTCAGGATTTGGGTGCCGAAGTTATAGGTGTTAGTTCCGATGATATGAAATCGCATAAGGCTTTTATTGCAAAAAATAAATTGCCTTTTCAGTTATTAAGCGATGCAGATGGAAAGCTGAGAAAATTGTATGATGTGCCTAAAACACTTGGAGTATTACCCGGCAGGGTCACGTTTATTATCGACAGGCAGGGGGTAATCCGCCATATTTTTAATGCTCTACTTGGCTTTAATAAACATGTTGGGGCAGCTTTGCAAACAATTAAATCAGATTAAGCCCTGATACTATCGCTTCATAGGAAGCATAAAACACAAATATTTTTTAACATGCATTTTTTATTACGGAGGCAAACAAGTGCCCACTTACTATTGATTGTCCTGGTGCTTATTATAGGCTCAAGTGCCATGATGCAACTTACAGGTATTGGCCCGGTGGTAGAATATCCTGTACTGGCTCTGGGTGATTGGGATCAAACTTTAGCTATTATTTCACTCGTAATGTTAGCTGTTTGGCTTATTCCATCCTTCCGGCATATTGGCCTGATTGGATTGAGTGTCCTGCTAATTGCTTCTATTTTTCATCACCGGCAGGTGAGTGATCCGGTAGCATATCAAACCACTCTTTTATTGACTTTATGGCTTACGGGCGTATTACGTGGCTTGAGGCCAACTTTTCTTAAACAATTTAATAACAACTAAAATGAAAAACATAACACTGATTTTAACCTTACTGATTGGATTGCTGACAAATGGCTTGGCACAAAGTTCCTGGAGCCCGGATATGGCACATAGCAGCGTGAATTTTACCATTGAGCACATGGGAATATCTCTTGTTCAGGGAAGATTCGAAAGTTTTGAAGGAGAAGTAAAAACCATGGCTGATGATTTTTCTGATATGCAGGTTGATTTTACCCTGGATGCAACGAGTATCAATACAGGGGTAAATCAACGGGACGAGCACATCAAAAGTCCGGACATGTTAGATGTTGCTCAATATCCGACTATGCATTTTGTGAGTACATCAGTCACTAAAACAGCCGAGGATGAATATGACGTTACCGGCAACATGACAATGCATGGAATTACCAATATAGTTACTTTGCATGTAGTATATCATGGGCAAGCCATTGACTCTTACAAAAATGTAAAAGCCGGACTTTCGGTTACCGGAATCATTGACCGGTATGCTTTTGGAGTTGAATACAACATGCCAATTGATGGCGGTAAATTTCTGATAGGTAAAACCATGCAATTTGAATCCTATCTCGAATTGGTAAAAGAATAATGAGTTTAAAATTTCAAAAAAATGAGCTTTTTCAAGTCTTTTTCTGTGCTTTTATTGTCGCTTATTTCCTGGCAAGGTTTGTCAGCACAGAATGCCGTAATTGACAAAACAGCGTATATAAAATTCCATTCTGATATTGGGGGTATTTATGCCGAAAACTTTTCCGTTATCAGCAAACTGGACAAAGTGAATGGTGAATTGATTTTCTCCGTAGCAATCCAAAGTTTTGAGTTTAAAAATGCTTTAATGCAGCGGGATTTCAATAAAGCGAACGTGATGAATTCTGCTGCGTTTCCAAAATCGAAATTTAAAGGTATTATATCAAATTTGGATGTTATTGATTTTTCGAAAGATGGCAATTATGCTGTGATAGTGGACGGTGATTTAACCATAAAAGATGTGACAAGGTATGTGCAAACACCAGGCAATATAATTATTGAGAATGGCAAAATAAGCGCAAAGGCTGAATTTCCGCTCGATCGTTTTGAATATGGAATCACCGGTAAAACAAAGAGCATTTCTCAGATATTGGACATCAATATTGAAGCGCATTATGAGTAAGTTTAAATATCCTCTAATGTTGTTTATCGCTGCGTTGTTGGTTGCTTCGGGATTAGTTTATAATCTATGGAATATGCCTCATCTTGATGTTCAGGCCGCTCCTGTTTTTGAGGAGTTAACAGCTAATGCCTTTGTCGATTCCTCCTTAATTAACAAAGCCGCATTTCTTGATAAATACATGGAAAACAACGGAGAATCAAAAGTGATTGTCTTAAAGGGAAGTGTTCAGTCTGTTAAACAAAATTTACAGGGCAATTCCGTGATAATGTTATCAGGTAAGGACAAAGAAGTGGGTGTTCAATGTGTACTGTTGAAAGATGAATCTGTTAATAGCATTAAAATAGGTGAATCTGTTTCGGTAAAAGGAATTGTCCGTTCGGGAGCCGAGTATGATGAAGACCTCGACTTGTATGAGGATGCCATACTTGATAAATGCAGCATCATAATAGAATAAATGATGCAGGAAAATTGACCTGCATCATTGCTTATCCTTAAAATTTTATTGTTCCTTTGCGTTGAACTTTAAAAAAGCGAACAATCATGAATAAGGAAGTAGCCAATCTGGAACCCAGAGCTATCTGGACACATTTTGAACAATTTAATGAAATCCCACGTGGATCAAAAAAAGAATCGCGGGCGGTAGCATTTGTAAAGAAATTCGGAGAAGATCACGGGTTTTATACACATGTTGATCAGGTAGGAAATGTAATTCTGAGAAAACCGGCCTCACCCGGAATGGAAAACCGGAAAGGTGTCATACTCCAATCACACCTTGATATGGTGCACCAAAAGAATTCTGATGTTGATTTTAATTTCGATACCGATGGTATTCAATCTTATATTGATGGAGATTGGGTGACTGCGAAAGGAACTACATTGGGTGGTGATAACGGGATCGGTGTTGCCACAATATTGAGCGTTTTTGATGATGATAACATCAAACATGGACCCATTGAAGCATTATTTACAATTGATGAGGAAACAGGTATGACCGGAGCATTTGCTCTTGAAGGAGGCCAATTGGAAGGTAGCATTCTTCTAAACCTGGATTCTGAAGACGAAGGAGAACTGTTTATTGGGTGTGCCGGAGGGATTGATAATACAATTACCTTCTCTTATCAGGCAGAAAAAGTACCGGAAAAATTCAGTGCGTTTAAAATCGCTGTCACCGGTTTGAAAGGTGGACATTCCGGTTGCGATATTCAGCTCGACCGTGGCAATGCCAACAAAATTATGAATCGGGTGCTTTTAGCCGTTTCCTCAATAACAGATATTTCTATTTGTAAAATTGACGGAGGTAGTCTTCGTAATGCCATTCCGCGCGAATCATTCGCATGGGTTGCCGTTTCTGATGCCGATGCCTTTAATAAAATCATAAGCGAACAGAACCATATTCTTAAAAAAGAATTCCATGTTTCCGATCCGGGTGTATCAGTTAGTGCTGAGCCTACTACAAAGCAAAGCGAAATGCTGCCTGCTGATTTAACACAACGCTTACTTTTTGCTATCGATGCAGCACCAAACGGATTGTATGCCATGAGCCAGGATATGGAAGGACTGGTAGAAACTTCAACAAACCTGGCACGTGTACTTATCGAGGCAGGCAAGGGAACCATCATGTTCCTGACACGTTCATCGGTTGATTCAAGGAAAATGGATTTATCCAGGATAATAGCCAGTACATTTCATTTATTAGGAAACTGCGAAATCGAAGCCAAAGGATCATATCCGGGCTGGGAACCTAATCCTGATTCTTCCATCCTGAAAGTATGCAAAGAAGGGTATCACAAAATGTTTGGCAATGTTCCAAAAGTGATGGCTATTCACGCAGGACTCGAATGTGGTATTCTTGGAAGAAATTATCCCGGTATGGATATGATTTCTTTCGGACCAACCATTAAGAACCCGCATTCACCCGATGAAAAAGTGAATATCCCGACCGTTCAAAAATTCTGGAAATATTTGCTTTATACATTGGAAAATATTCCGGTAAAGGAATAATTATTTCAATTTAAAAAAGAATAAAAGGAATAAATAAATCAAGAAGCCACAACAGATTGTTATTAACATAAAAGTCATGATTTATAAGATGATTTATTCTTTATTTTGCTCATCGATTAAAACAAGCCAAATAGAATTTAAATGAATGCTGATTATATACTTTTATTTTTTCTCACCGGAATTTTGATGGTTGCAGGTGGTATAATTGTGACCTACCTGATATCACCGAAGTCAGAGAATAAATTGAAGAAAGAAACCTACGAAAGCGGCATGCCTACCATTGGCAGTACTTGGGTACAATTTAAAGTAGGATATTATCTTTTCGCCATCCTATTTCTCATTTTCGATGTAGAAACCGTATTCATATTTCCATGGGCTGTTGTAATGAAAAAAGTAGGTATGGTGGCTTTTGTAGAAATACTGATATTTTTTGTCATCCTTGGTATTGGATTGTTGTATGCCTGGAAGAAAAATGCACTTGAATGGGAATGATTGAAGTACCTAATACAGGAGAGCTCAAAGATTTCCCAGGGAAGATTCTTCAGGGAGCCGGAGCTAATGTCACGGTAACAACTCTTGACAGCATTATGAACTGGGCCAGAGCCAATTCACTCTGGCCGCTCACTTTCGGCACCAGTTGCTGTGCCATTGAAATGATGGCAACGGGATCCTCACGTCATGATTGGGCACGATTCGGTACGGAAGTCGCCCGGGCAACACCCCGTCAAGCTGATTTGATTGTTATTGCAGGAACCATCGTCAATAAAATGGCACCGGTTCTTAAAAGATTATATGAGCAAATGGCCGACCCCAAATATGTGATTGCTATGGGGGCATGTGCCATATCCGGAGGCCCTTTTTACTATAATTCTTACTCTGTTGTGAAAGGTGCTGACCATATTATTCCGGTCGATGTTTATGTACCCGGTTGTCCGCCCAGACCCGAAGCCCTTTTATTCGGATTAATGCAATTGCAAAAGAAAATAAAGAAAGAATCCAGACGTCAACCCGAAAATAAATTGAAAGACTATGAATAGGGAAGAGCTGAATGCGTATATAAAAAATTTGGATCAATCGATAGAAGGGATTGAGGATAAAACCCAATTTCCCACTTTTGTTCTTCCTGCAAAGAATTGGCGGACGCTGGCACTGAAACTCAGGAATGATGAGCCCCTTCAATTTGATTTCCTTTATTGTCTAAGTGGTGTTGACTGGCCCGAGTTTATGTGGGTAGTCTATCATCTCAGATCAACTAAAACCGGTATCTCAATTATTGTTAAAGCCCGTATTGATGACCGAGAAAATCCCACTATTGACACCATAAGCGATATTTGGAAAACCGCTGAATTTCACGAGCGTGAAGCATATGACCTTTACGGAATTAAATTTTTAAATCATCCGGATTTGCGTAGACTTTTATTACCTGATGATTGGAAAGGATGGCCCATGAGGAAAGATTACAAAGATGATGTAAATATGGTGATGCTGTAAATAATGACTGACACAAAAACAGACCTAAGGTCACAGGAATACTTCATCAATATGGGACCGCAACATCCGTCAACCCACGGTGTATTGCGATTACTACTTTCTCTTGATGGTGAAATAATTAAAAAGGTAGAACCTCATCTGGGGTATATTCACCGATCCATTGAAAAGATGTGTGAACATGATTCCTATGGTCAAATTGTTCATCTTACCGACCGGATGGATTATCTGGCTTCGCATATTAATAATGAAGCAGTTTGTCTGGCGGTTGAGGGGGCACTTGACATAGAAGTAAATGACAGAATTAAAACCATTCGTACAATAATTTCAGAATTGCAGAGGCTTTCATCCCATCAGTTATGGTGGGGGGTTATGGGTATGGATCTCGGAGCCATCACTACCTTTTTATACGGATTCCGAGACAGGGAAATGATTACCGATATTTTTGAAGAAACTTGTGGTGCTCGCCTCACAATGAATTATAATATGCCCGGTGGCCTGATGTTCGATATTCACCCGGATTTTCAAAAAAGAGTGAAAGCATTTATCAAACACTTCAAAAAGAAATTGCCGGAATATGATCAGTTATTGTCAGACAATGTGATTTTCAAAGCAAGAACACAAGGCATCGGTATTCTTTCAAAAGAAGATGCTATTTCATTTGGTGTTACCGGCCCAAGTGGTCGCGCTTCAGGGTTTGCTTGCGATGTAAGAAAGCTAGCACCTTATAGCGCCTATGATAGGGTGGATTTTAAGGAAATTTTATATACAGAAGGCGATTGTTTTGCACGATACAAAGCCAGAATTGACGAGATGTGGGAATCGATGCATATCATCGAGCAATTGATTGATAATATTCCGGAAGGAGTACATCGAGAAAAAATGAAAAAGGTAATTAAACTGCCGAAAGGCGAGTATTACCAAAGGGTGGAAACACCAAGAGGAGAATTAGGCGTTTACATCATCAGTGAAGGGCGAATGTCTCCCTATCGATTGAAATTCCGTTCTCCGGGTTTTAGTAATTTATCGGCACTCGACCACATGGCACGTGGCTGTAAGATTGCCGATCTGGTGGCTATCATGTCAACGATAGATTTAGTAATACCGGATATAGACCGGTAAAGCATTAAAAAATGGTATTTAATATTTACGATTTTACAGGCTTTACACAATGGATTCACGAAGGTTTGAGTGATAGCTTTTCGCCCGGCATGACCTTGACTATTGAGTGGGCATTAATTGCTGGTGCTCTGCTGACATTAGTTGCATTGTTGGGCTTGGTGCTCATTTATCTGGAAAGAAAAGTATCAGCAGTTATTCAACAAAGAATGGGACCGATGCGAGTAGGCCCCTGGGGCACGGTGCAGACCGTGGCTGATGTACTGAAACTCTTGCTTAAAGAGCCATTAATGACCCGGAATGCAGACAAGTTTTTATTCAACTTAGCACCGTTTATAGTAATGATAGCCAGCTTTTTAGCATTGGGTGCTTTACCCTTTGCCTTAGGTTTGCAAATCATGGACATTAATGTCGGAGTACTTTATATTACAGCCGTATCTTCTGTTGGTGTAGTGGGTGTTTTGCTGGCTGGTTGGGCAAGTAATAATAAATTTAGTCTGATAGGAGCTATGCGCTCCGGTGCACAAATTATCAGTTATGAATTATCGGTTGGTTTGGCCATATTGACGATAGTCGTATTGGCCGGGAGTTTACAGATATCGGAAATTATTGCGGGTCAGGAAAACGGATGGTGGTTATTCAAAGGACATATTCCTGCTTTCATTGCTTTCATTATTTTTTTGATTGCCGGAACAGCTGAATTGAACCGAGGACCTTTTGATTTACCGGAGGCAGAATCGGAACTGACAGCCGGATTTCATACCGAATATTCGGGATTTAAGTTTGCCTTTTTCTTTTTGGCCGAATTTATAAACATGTTTATTCTGGCAGGACTTGGTGCTATCCTTTTCTTGGGTGGATGGTTACCGCTACATTTTGGCCTTGATAATACTTTTAATCACGTCATGGACTTTATTCCTCCAATATTTTGGTATTTCGGTAAAGTCTTTGGACTTATTTTAATTATGATGTGGTTTAAATGGACATTCCCGAGATTGAGAATTGATCAGCTACTAACACTGGAATGGAAATACTTGTTGCCAATAAATTTGCTGAACATTTTATTGATGGCTTTCATCGCCCTGCAGGGTTGGTATTTTTAAATGATTTTAAAAGGAATGAGCGCGATTATACAATATTTTAAATCGATTTTTCTGGCATTAAAAACCCTGATTAAGGGTATGGCCATAACCGGGCACTATTTCACGCATCCGAAAGAAATTATCACACAACAATATCCTGAAAACAGAAACACACTCAAGATGTTTGATCGATTCAGAGGTGAAGTTGTTTTGATGCACAATGAAAATAACGAACATCGCTGCACCGGTTGCACTGCCTGCGAAATTGCCTGCCCGAACGGAACCATAGAAATCATCACCAAAAGAGAAGAAACACCTGAAGGAAGAAAAGTTAAAGTAATTGATAAGTTTGTCTATCACCTGTCGATGTGTACTATGTGCAATTTATGTATTCTTGCCTGCCCAACCGATGCAATTAAAATGAGTCAGGATTTTGAACATTCGGTTTACGACAGAAGCGAACTAACAAAAACATTAAACAAACCCGGTTCTAAATTGATGGATGGGGTGAGACATTAGTTATGGGAGTCTTGATCACATATATTTTATTAGGCCTGATGCTTATCTTTTCGATACTGACAGTGACATCAGGAAAAATATTACGTTCAGCAGTGTATCTATTATTTGTATTACTTGCTACGGCATCCATTTATTTCGTGATGCAGTATCAGTTTCTAGCTGTCGTGCAGATAACCCTGTATGCAGGGGGCATTGTGGTATTGATCATTTTTTCCATCCTGCTGACACATCATATTGAACACCGGATGGAAAAACCAGATTTGTGGAGAGCTGTTATGACTGCATTGGCGGTGATTATTTCCGTGGGCTTGATAAGCTGGGTATTACTTGACAATACATTTATTGAAACTGGTTTTGCTTTTACACCGGCAACGATGGAAGATATTGGTTTAGCTATGTTATCCTACGCAAAAAATGGCTATGTGCTTCCATTTGAAGTAGTATCAATCCTTTTGCTTGCTGCTATGATAGGAGCCATTACTGTGGCGAAACCGGCTTTACTTCAATTTAGAAATCATAAATCTGATCAGGATGATAAGTAATATACCGGCATTACATTTTCTGATTGCGGGAACACTGATGTTTTTCATAGGTGTATATGGATTCCTCACCCGTAAAAATATCATCGCCATGCTTTTGGCGGCAGAAATTATGATTAATGCCGTGGCTTTTAATTTTGCCGTAATGAACCGGGCTTTTTTCCCTGTTCAGATAGATGGCTTCTTTTTCAGCCTTTTCATCATTGCAGTAGCTGCAGCCGATGCAGCTGTGGCAATTGCCATTATTATAAACGTTTACAGAAACTTCGACACGATTGAAGTGGAAGAGGTGGATGACATGAAATATTAATTTTTTATAACCGGAACAGCAACCAATATGGATTACAGCTTTAGTATTTGGATTATTCTACTTCCGCTTTTGTCTTTCCTTTTGCTGGGATTGTTTGGTAGTCGGTTTAAACCGCTTGTATCAGGTATCATAGGTACTTTGGTTTTAGGTGTTATTACCCTGATGTCTTATTTTACCGCCTGGCATTATTTCTTTACTGACGGAAAAGTCGATGGTGTTTATCAGACTATCATCGCATATAATCGGGTTTGGCTTACCTTAACAGAAAGCCTGCATATTGATCTCGGTGTGCTGCTTGATCCTATTTCAGTTATGATGCTTATGGTTGTGAGCACAATCTCTCTGATGGTTCATATCTACAGCCTCGGTTACATGAAAGGAGAAGAAGGCTTCTCGCGTTATTATTCTTTCTTGTCGCTGTTCACTTTTTCTATGTTAGGTCTGGTCGTTGCAACCAATCTGTTCCAGATGTATATTTTCTGGGAATTGGTGGGAGCGTCTTCTTATCTGCTTATCGGCTTTTATTATAAAAAACCCGCTGCCGTTGCTGCATCGAAAAAGGCTTTTATCGTCACACGTTTTGCTGACCTCGGATTTCTAATTGGTATTCTGATACTGTCTTATTTCACGGGGACTTTTGATTTTGCCGATCTCACTAATCCTTCAGGTCAAATGCTCGGTGGAATGTTAGGAAATAGTTTTCTTGGTTTATCCATTTTAAGTTGGTCGATGGTGTTGATATATATGGGTGGAGCCGGTAAATCGGCCATGTTCCCTCTCCATATTTGGTTGCCTGATGCCATGGAAGGCCCGACTCCCGTATCGGCACTTATTCATGCTGCCACCATGGTGGTGGCCGGTGTTTATCTGGTAGCGAGGATGTTTCCGGTATATGCACTTTGGGCACCCGACAGCCTGGCGATTGTGGCTTTTGTAGGTGCCTTTACCTCTTTATTTGCTGCTATCATTGCATGCACACAAACTGATATTAAACGAATTTTAGCCTACTCCACCATTTCCCAAATTGGATATATGATGTTGGCATTGGGTGTTTCAGGATATAGCGGAGAAGCGAATAGTGGCTTTACAGCTTCTATGTTTCATCTGACGACTCATGCCATGTTCAAGGCGCTTCTGTTTCTTGGTGCCGGTTCAATAATCCATGCGGTGCATAGCAACGAAATGGGGGATATGGGCAATCTGAAAAAATATATGCCGCTTACTGCGATTACTTTTTTGGTTGCTTGCCTCGCTATTTCCGGAATCCCTCCATTTTCAGGGTTTTTCAGTAAAGATGAAATTCTAGCAGCGGCTTATCAATCTCAACCGATCTATTTCTGGCTTGAATGGTTTGTAGCCGGCTTAACGGCATTTTATATGTTCCGGCTTTATTTCGCTGTCTTCTGGGGAAAAAAAACGCAATACAAGCATACACCTCACGAGGCTCCGTTTTCAATGACCATTCCACTGATTTTACTTGCTATCGGAGCGGCAAGTGCCGGATTTATTCCTTTTGGTGATTACGTCTCTGCGGATGGAATAGCTCATGAAGCTCAATTCCATTGGAATATTGCCTGGCTGTCTATCCTCATTGCACTGGCAGGCATCGGCTTAGCGGCCTGGCTTTATTTGAAAGAATCGGGAAGACCTGCAAAAGTGGCAAATCATATTAAAGGCTTTTATACTGCTGCTTATCACAAATTTTATTTTGATGAGCTTTATTTATTAGTCACTAAAAAAATAATTTTTGGATTGATTTCAAGGCCACTTGCCTGGTTCGACCGGCATATTGTGGATGGCTTTATGAACCTGATTGCAAAAATGACATACGAATTAGCGGTGGCAGTTAAGCGTTTTCAATCAGGACAGATTCAACAATATGCATTTGTATTTATTTCAGGAGCTGTTGTATTGGCTCTGATTATTTTAATCTGGTGGGTTTAAATTAATGATATGGGATTTTTGTTGCCACTGATTTTTGTTCCGATTTTGACGGTTATTGCCATTGGCTTTACCCGGTCGCAGCATCAGACCCGAATGGCTGCTGCCATCGGCATGGGATTACAGTTTTTACTTTCGGTCAATTTGCTTATTCAATATCTACTTGAACGCAAAGCCGGCAATACAGCTGAGATGCTCTTTCGAAAAAGTTTTGTCTGGTTCGAAAGCCTGAATATCAAACTTGATATCGGAGTAGATGGCATTTCTGTGGCCATGATTTTACTTACAGGAATTATTGTGATTGCCGGGGTTTTTGCATCCTGGAACATGAAGGACCTGAGCAAAGAATTCTTTATTTCGTTGATTCTACTTGCCACAGGTGTTTTTGGTTTCTTTATCAGTATCGATCTTTTTGTCATGTTCCTGTTCTATGAAATGGCTGTGATACCTATGTACCTGTTGATAGGGATTTGGGGTACCGGCCCAAAGGAGTATTCAGCCATGAAGCTGACACTGATGTTGATGGCAGGTTCTGCTTTAATTCTGCTAGGAATCCTTGGCTTATATTTCAATTCGGCTCCCGATGGTGGAGCATTGACTTTTAATTTGCTTGAGATTGCAAAAATTAATATTCCATTATCAGCACAGCGTATGTTTTTCCCGCTGACATTTGCCGGTTTCGGAGTATTGAGTGCCTTGTTTCCATTTCATACCTGGTCTCCTGATGGCCATGCTTCGGCACCAACTGCTGTCTCTATGTTGCATGCAGGTGTACTAATGAAATTAGGAGGTTATGGCTGTCTTCGGGTAGCCATGTTCCTTATGCCGCAAGCTGCTCATGAAATGGCCATCATCTTTCTGGTTCCTACCGGTATCAGTGTCATTTATGGCGCCTTCGTAGCTGTAAGGCAAAAAGATTTAAAATACATCAATGCTTACTCATCGGTCAGTCATGTAGGACTTATTTTATTTGCACTCTTGATGTTGAATAAAACAGCTATTACCGGTGCTGTGTTGCAAATGGTTTCTCATGGTTTGATGACAGCCCTTTTCTTTGCCTTAATCGGAATGATTTATGGCAGAACGCATACCCGGATGATCGACAAAATGGGAGGTCTGCTGAAAGTGATGCCTTTTCTGGGTGCTGCCTATATTATTGCCGGTTTCGCTTCGCTCGGACTACCGGGATTTAGTGGCTTTGTAGCTGAGATGAATATTTTCGTAGGTGCTTTTCAAGTAAGTGATACTTTCCATCGGGTGCTGACCATTTTAGCTGTTTCGAGTATTGTGATAACGGCTGTTTATGTTCTTAGAGTAGTTGGCCGCCTGTTATTAGGCCCTATTGAACATGCTGAATATGAATTGCTGGAGGACGGACATTGGTACGAAAGAATTTCAACAGGATTGCTTATTGTAGCCATTGCAGGTATGGGTTTGTTACCACTTTGGATTACTGATATGATTCGGGATAGTCTGGATCCCATTATGACAAAACTGGCTTCAACCTTTTAATTTGAAATTATGAGTTGGGATCAAATATTATTAATGCGGCACGAAATCATTCTCACACTAATGATTTTGGTTATGATTGTTGCCAGTATTGCAACAAAAGACCGTAATAAATATCGATTGGTAAATTTGGCTTCCGGTCTTTTCTTTGTCAATTTGATCATTGGCTTTTTACCTATGCACTTTGGTACTGCCTTTGGCGGCATGTTTATAGCCAATCAATCAGGTATCATGATGAAAAATATCCTGAATGCCGCCACACTGATTATCTTTCTGCAATCGGGAGAATGGTTGAAAAAAGAAATTGAAAACAAACCCCGTGTAGCGGATTTCTTCATCCTGATCCTTTCGAGTCTGGTAGGGATGTTCTTTATGATTTCATCAGGTCATTTCCTGATGTTATTCATCGGGCTTGAACTGGCTACTATTCCTGTGGCAGCTTTGGCTGCTTTCGAACAAAGCAAAAGAAAATCCGCTGAAGCCGGTGTGAAATTAATCCTGCTTTCTACCTTTTCGGCAGCGGTGATGTTGTTTGGCCTGGGTATGATCTATGGCTCAACGGGCTCTATGTATTTCGAAGGAGTACTGAATGGATTTAGCGGTACTTCGTTGCAGATGCTTGGTTTTATCTTTTTCTTCACCGGCCTGGCTTTCAAAATATCCATAGTGCCTTTCCACTTGTGGACTGCAGATGTTTATGAGGGAGCACCCATAAATATTACCTCCTTTCTGTCGGTGGCTTCGAAAGGAGCTGCCCTGTATATCCTGATGGTGGTGCTTTACACCGTTTTTGTTCATGTAACTCGTGATTGGGAGCATATTCTCTATATCGTTTCCATCCTCACCATGACGCTGGGAAATCTCTTTGCCATCCGGCAAAAAAATATTAAGCGATTTATGGCATTTTCGTCCATTGCGCAAGCGGGTTTTATTCTGCTTGGCGTCATTGGCGGACCAGGGATTGGTATGACGGTTGTGATGTATTTCATCTTTATTTATGCCTTCTCCAACCTGGCCGTTTTCGGAGTGGCCGCTACGGTTTACAGGCATACAGGGAAAGAAAAAATACGGGATTTGGATGGCTTCTACCGGACAAATCCCAGACTCAGCCTCATCATGATGCTGGGCTTATTTTCATTAGCCGGTATTCCACCGGTGGCCGGATTTTTTGGTAAATTTTTCCTCTTTACAGCAGCTGCATCGAACGGCTTTTACTGGCTGGTGCTGATTGGCGTACTGAATGCAACCATTTCGTTGTATTACTACCTGATGGTGGTGAAAGCTATGTTTATTAATCAAAGTGATGAACCGATTGGAACACTGAAGAGCGATTTTTCGATGAGACTGAGCCTTGCCTTGTGCGCCTTGGCTTTACTGGCTATTGGTTTTATCGGACCACTTTATGAACTAATAAATAACGCGGCTACCACCTTTTAATTCAAAAAGCATGTTTATTAACCACGGGAAACATAAAGAACAGGAAATTGACGGAGTTAGATGCCGGATTGTTGAACAAGGCTGTATGAAAGAGCGGGCAACTTTTTTAAAAAATCTACTTGAATTAAATGGTCTGCAAGTAAAAATTGCCGAGGACCTTCAAAAGGAAGCTGCGGAAGGTGAATCTCCAAATCCATTGACTTATTCAGTTGGTGTCACAGAAATAACATTTAATCCGGTAACAGCTATTTATGAACGTGATTTACGAACCGAAGAAGGGAAAATTGTCTCTCCTGCCTATTGGAATCAACTGGCTGAACAGAATAAAGAAAATTCCTGGTACTGGCGCTATGACAGGGAAGGGTGATCAGCGTCAAACCCATTCTCCGTTCAGCATCATCCGATATACCGGATTGCTTCCGTAGGCATAGGGAATGTCCTGAATATCCTGCATTTTTTCTGTAATAATCAGATTGGCTTTATTCCCTTTTGAGATACTTCCAAGTTCTGTAACCACGTCCATCGCATAAGCTCCGTTAAGTGTTGTAGCGTTGATAACTTCTTCAGGCATCAGATGCATTTTCAGGCAGGCTATGGCCATCATTAATGGAACATTGCCACTTGGGGTAGAACCGGGATTGAAATCGCTGGCAAGAGCAATGGGTAGTCCTGCATCCAATAGATTTCTGGCAGGGGCATAGGGCAGATTTAAAAAGAAGGAAGTACCCGGTAATAAAGTGGGGATGGTATCCGCCTGCTTCAAGACATGGATTTCATCTTCTCCGCAATATTCAAGATGGTCAACTGACAAGGCCTGATGCGCTACAGCCGTTTGAACACCTCCTGTTAAACCCAATTCGTTGGCATGGATTTTTGGCCGAAGACCGTATCGGGCTCCGGCATCCAGGATTTGAGCGGTTTCATCCGGGCTGAAAAATCCCCGGTCGCAAAAGACATCGATAAAATCAGCCAAACCTTCATCAGCAATTGCCGGTAACATTTTTCCGATAATCAGTTTGAGGTACCCGGCATGATTGTTCTTGAACTCGACAGGGTAGGCATGGGCTCCCAGAAAAGTGGCTTTAATCGTAAGCGGGCTGGTTTCTTTCAGCTTTTTAATGACTCGTAACATTTTCATTTCTCCATCGAAACTCAGACCATATCCGCTTTTGATTTCTACAGCACCTGTGCCTGTGTTGATGATCTGCTGTGTTCTTTCCCAGGCACTTTCCAGCAAAACTTCCTCACTGGTGTTATTTAATTTTTTAGCTGAGTTCAGGATACCTCCTCCATTGGCAGCAATCGCTTCATAACTCAATCCGTTGATGCGGTCAACAAATTCACCCGAGCGGTTTCCTGTCCAAAGCAGATGGGTATGTGAATCGCAGAAGGCAGGTAATACCAATCGTCCGGAGGCCGAATAACTTTCATCTGCCACAGGAATTTCTTCAGTCATCAATCCATACGAATGAATCAGGTCATTTTCAAGCAAGAGCCATGCATGCTGCAACATGGGTACCCTTTGCATAGCATTTCCGCAAACAGGTTTAGTTTGCTTTTCCCGTATCTGAACTAAGTGCTTTATATCAGTGATAAGAATCCGCATATTCATTTTATTTCACGGCTAAGTTACAAAAGAGGAGTGGCGTAATTTCTCTAAATTCGCAACATGGCCGGAAATAGCATTGGACAGATATTCAAACTCATCACTTTTGGCGAATCGCATGGAAAGGCCATTGGAGGTATGGTCGATGGTTGTCCTGCAGGATTATCACTCGATGAAGCCCTTATTCAGGAACAGCTGGACCGAAGACGCCCCGGACAATCCAGCATTACAAGTCCCCGTAAAGAAGCAGATCGGGTAGAAATCCTTTCCGGTATATTTGAGGGTAAAACGCTTGGAACACCCATTGGGTTTATAATAAAAAATGAAGATCAAAAGTCTGAAGATTACGATGCTTTCAAGGGCAAGTTCAGAGCATCTCACGCTGATTTGACCTATGAATTAAAATATGCTTTTCGGGATCACAGGGGGGGTGGACGTGCCTCAGCCAGGGAAACAGCTTGCCGGGTAGTAGGCGGTTCAATTGCCAATCAGTTACTAGCTGCTTCCGGTTTGAAAATCATTGCCTGGGTTTCTCAGATTGGACAAATAAGTATGCCACTGGATGCAATTCCTTCAAATCGGAAACGTATTGACCAAAATGCAGTTCGTTGTCCTGATCCGCTTATAGCAGAGACTATGAAACAAGCCATAGAACATGCTGCTGAAACCGGAGATAGTTTAGGCGGAATCATTAGCTGTCTTGTGAAGAACTGCCCCTCTGCATTGGGTGAACCGGTTTTTGATAAATTAGAAGCTGACCTGGCCAAAGCCATGTTGTCGATTAATGCATCTAAAGGCTTTGAACTCGGTTCAGGCTTCCGGGCTGCCGCTATGAGAGGTTCTGAATACCGGGATCATTTTATAGCGAATTCAGAGCTAATAAAGACAACAAGCAATCATGATGGCGGTATCAACGGAGGAATTTCAAATGGCATGGATATTTTCTTTAGAGTGGCCTTTAAACCGGTTTCAACCAGCAGTTCAAACCAGGAATTGATAGATCGGTCGGGAAAGATAACCCTAATTGAAAAAGGCGGACGCCATGATCCTTGTGTTGTTCCGAGAGCCGTACCAATTGTTGAATCGATGACCGCACTGGTTTTGGCTGATCATTGGCTGAGAAACCGAAGTGCTACAGTTTAAAAATCAGCATATGCGAAAACTGGGATTACATTGGAAAATACTGATCGGACTTGGACTGGGTGTTGTCTGGGCAGCCATTTCAAGTATGGCCGGTTGGAGTCAGTTTACCATCGACTGGCTGAATCCCTGGGGCGATATTTTTATCCGCCTATTGAAAATGATTGCTGTTCCACTGGTTTTGTTTTCAATTATCAAAGGGATATCAGGGCTCAACATCACAAAACTCGGTCGCATTGGGTTGAAGACTTTGAGTTTTTACCTTGTTACAACCGTTTTTGCTGTTTCGCTCGGACTGATCCTTGTTAACCTGATCCAACCCGGCAGCCGCATCGGAGCGGAAAATAAAGCTAAACTGGAAGCCAATATTGCACAATATGCTTCTAAAACCGGAGTGGAAAGTACCATCGAAGCAAAACAAGATGATGCCTCCCAAATTAAAGGACAAGGGCCTTTGTCGCCTATCGTAGAATTATTTCCTGAAAATATTTTCAGTGCTTTTTCCAGTAATCTGAAAATGCTCCAAATCATATTATTCGCTATTTTTTTTGGCATAGGGCTGTCATTAGTTCGCAAGAAAGAAGCAGCACCACTTATTGCGGTGGTTGATGCCGTTAATGCAGTAATCCTTAAGATGGTGGATATAATCATGAAGGGTGCACCCTTCTTTGTCTTTGCTTTGCTGGCCGGGCAAATTGCCAAACTAGCCGGTGACGACCCGTCATTGATGCTCAGTATTTTTGGAGGATTGCTTTGGTATTCCCTGACTGTAATGTTTGGATTGGGGATTTTGATATTTGCCCTCTATCCTGCTATTATCAAAATGCTGGTTAAAAAAATTTCTTACCGAAATTTTTTCAGAAGTATATCTGATGCGCAGATTGTCGCTTTTTCAACCAGTTCGAGTGCCGCCACTTTGCCCGTTACCATGGACTGCGCCCGGGATAACCTGGGTGTATCGGAGGATATCACATCTTTTGTTCTTCCAATAGGAGCAACGGTAAATATGGATGGTACCAGCCTGTATCAAGCGGTTGCCGCTGTTTTTCTTGCTCAATTTTATGGCTATGATTTGACGATTATCCAGCAATTAACGATTGTTGTCACCGCCACACTAGCCTCTATCGGAGCACCCGCTATTCCAAGTGCTGGATTAGTCATGCTGATTATCGTGCTTGAATCGGTAGGTTTACCTGCTTCATGGATTGCCCTGATTTTTCCGGTTGACCGAATTCTGGACATGTGCAGAACAGTTGTGAATGTTACCGGAGATACAAGCGCTGCCACCGTTATTGCCAATTCCGAAAATGAATTAAATTTTGATCCTGAAAAGCTCAAACAACTCAAAATCTGATCTACATGAAATACGCATTTGTAACGGGTAGCTCTTCCGGTATAGGCAAAGCCACCGCAATGCTGCTACTTGACAAAGGCTGGCAGGTATGGGGCCTCTCACGCAGGCAAACAATCCATCATAAAGGCTATCGGCATACAGTGATAAACCTCGCAGATACTCAATCATTAGAAAGGGTTCAATTTCCAATAATCAAAAAAGCAAAGCAAGTCGTACTTATTAATAATGCGGGACGGCTTGGAAATGTGAGCTATTTTGGCTCTGCTAGCACTTCTGATCTGGATGAATCACTTAGGCTGAATTTGCTTGCACCCATGGTTTTGAGCAATATTTTCGTGAACACTTATGCCAGTACTCCTTTTGAAAAAGTCATAATCAATATTTCATCCGGTGCAGGCAGTTTTCCGATTGATGGCTGGCAGAGCTATTGTGCCTCGAAAGCAGGACTTGACATGGCCACCCGGGTGTTGCAATCCGAAATAAAATTGAAAGGCCAATCTGATTTTCGCGCTTTTGCTGTAGCACCCGGTATTGTTGATACCCCCATGCAAAATCAAATCAGGGAAAGCGGAAAGAATTCATTTTCAAGACAACAGCAATTTGTTGAATTGCATAAACAAGGTTCTTTAATTTCACCGGAGAAAGTAGCTTTAAAAATATTGGATTTGATTAATACTTATCGAAGTATTCCGGATGACAAAATTCAGTTTAAATATGAATAAATTGATCTGGCCTGTGGCCATTCTGGCATTGGCATTAATTATTGATCTGATGATCCCTTTACATAAAATGCAAATTGACCTACTGCTTGTGCATGCAAAAATTTATACTGTTGATGAGGCATTTTCTGTGGTAGATGCCATGGCAATAAATAAAGGAAAAATTATCGCAACAGGAAATAGTGAAAAGCTGAAAAAACGATATAAAGCAACGAAAATCATTGATGCCGAAGGGGCTTCCGTATATCCGGGCTTTTATGATGCACATTGTCACTTTTATGGTTATGGCCTGTATAGCTCTTATGCTCAATTGGAAGGAACCTCATCGTTTGAAGAAGTCCTGGATATCGTTACAAAATATGCTGATGAGCATCCTGATGGATGGATCATCGGCAGAGGTTGGGACCAAAATGACTGGGCAGACACTTCATTCCCAGACAAGAAGCTTCTCGATGAATTATTTCCCGACAGACCCGTTTTCCTTAAACGTATTGATGGTCATGCTGCATTAGTTAATCAAAAAGCGATTGACCTGGTCGGTATCCATACTTCAAGCTCCGTACAAGGGGGTAAACTCGTTCATGAAAACGGAAAACTTTCCGGAATTCTGATTGACAATGCGGTGGATTTGGTACAGGAAGTCATACCTAAACCGGACACTTCACAAATTGAAAATGCCCTGATAAAAGCTAACAATGATTGTCTGGCTGTTGGTCTAACTACTGTGGATGATGCCGGCCTTACACTCGAAGTAGTCCGAACAATTGACAGGCTTCAACAAGCAGGAAGCGTTAAAATGAAGGTTTATGCCATGCTGAATCCATCAGAAGAAAACCGACAATTTGCTCTTGAAAAGGGGATATATTTTACCGGAAAGCTACATGTTCGTTGCTTTAAATTCTATGCCGATGGGGCTTTGGGGTCAAGAGGGGCACAGCTCCTTGAGCCTTATGCTGATGATCCGGGAAATACTGGTTTGAACTTATTGGATAGCAATCAGTTAAAAGCTTTTGCTAAAGTAGCCATTCAAAAAGGATATCAACTCGCTACCCATTGCATTGGTGATAAAGCGAACCAGCATATTCTGGATCTTTATAGCCAATTTTTGGAACCGAATAGCCCTCGCAGATGGAGGATAGAACATGCACAGGTAGTACAACCGGAAGATCAAAAACGATTTGCTTTGTTGGGCATCATACCTTCCGTTCAGCCGACCCATTGCACAAGTGATATGTATTGGGCAGAAAGTCGTTTAGGTAACCAACGTATTAAATATGCTTATGCTTATCAGGATTTGCTTCAAAGTGCCGGCCTTGTTGTGGATGGAAGTGATTTTCCGGTTGAAGATATCAATCCTTTGTATGGCTTTTATGCTGCGGTGAGCCGAAAAGACCAGCGAGGTTATCCTAAAGATGGTTTTCAAAGCGAAAATGCGCTAAGCCGTAAACAAGCATTAAAAGCAATGACGATTTGGGCTGCATATTCCAATTTTGAGGAAAAGGAAAAAGGCAGTCTGACACCCGGCAAAGCAGCAGATTTTGTTATACTGAACAGAGATATTATGACCTGTGATGAGCAGGATATCTTTTCTGCCGGGGTGCTTAAAACATGCATTGATGGTGAGCTGGTTTTCGAGGCTAGATAGCTTAAGAAAGCAACAGATTACATCCCCGTAGATCACTATTATCCATCCTTCCCAGGATTTCAAAACGTCCATCCGGGTATAACTTTCCCAGATCATCGGTGGCAATGAAACTGCAGGAATTAATATTTGCCAGATCAATAATGTTTATTGCGCCCGTACCCTGCTTTGAAATACTGAACGGATCATATAAATCGCGGACAAAAAATTGCATCCAGGGTGCAGGTGTATAAATCCCATCAGATTTTGAATAGGCTTGCGAAAGCAATTCTGTCATGCCATATTCAGAAGCAATGGATGATAAGCCAAAAGCTGATTTTAAACGGTTATGTAATTCTTCTCTGATTAATTCTTTTCCTCTTCCTTTCATCCCGCCTGTTTCCATGAGAATGGTATTGTTTAAAGGCTGAGGAAATTTCCTCGCCAATTCAAGCAAAGCAAAACTGACTCCTATGAGCATCGTTTTTGTGGCTTTCTTTTCAAGTTGTCTAAGTTTTCTGCTTAATGCTGGAAGATCATGGAGATAAAAACCATTATCAGGATGTTTGGATTGAGCCATGAGTTGTTCGACCATATACACGAGCGATGCGTTTTCTCTTTCTAAGTAAGAGGGTAGAAGTGCCAGAAAACAATAATCGGCCGGATTACCCCAAAATAATTCAAATCCCTTTTGGAGGCTAGCCGAGTAGCAGCGTAAATCAACAATATGATGCCTGCTTGGCAACTGTCCGCTTGTCCCACTACTTTCAAATATTTTCTCTGCTTCCATGTCCTGAAGCTTTATGGGAAAGGTCTTAAAAAAACTAATTGGAAGAAAAGGTATCTCAGACAGTTTGCTTATTTGCTCAGGATGTCTATTCAGTTTTTCGCAAAAAGATCGATATATGCTGATATGCTCAAACTGGTATTTGAAGGTGCTCAGGGCGGTTTGTGCGAAATCTGCAGAAGCTTGTTCTAAAAAGGCTGAAGGGTTTTGAATGCATTTTTCCACAGATCAAAAGTAGAAGATTAAAATAAATGAGAAAGCAAGTTTATTGTTCTATAGTTGAGTCTGAAAATAAATGAAGCAGGCAAAATAAATAATCCGTAATTTAGTTTTTGATATGATGAAACGATTAGCCCTTATACTAATCATACCCTTCGTTGCAACTCAATGCATAAAGAAGCCGATATTCGATATCAGTCCGGAGATTATCAAAACGGCCATTGATACAAATTTCGTAATTTCAGGAATCGACTCATTATCTGTCAGAATTGATTTTCAGGATGGCGATGGAGATATTGGACTTAAGAATGGTGAAACGGGTGTGAATGCATATTTAATGGATAGCCGGACAGGTTTTGCACTAAGCTATAAAATTCCTTACATCTCTGCCAACGCGAGCCATGAAGCCGTGTCAGGGTCAGTCTGGTTTACTATTGAGCCTTTTTCTATCAATTGTCGGCCTGACCACATCGGTTTTGACACATTGCACTACGAAATTTATATTGTGGATAGAGCCGGACATGAAAGTAATCATGCAAAAACGGATGATATCATCATCCAGTGTCAATAAATTATTCGATAAATTCATTGTCCTGTTTTTGCCTCAATAAGGCGAAATCGGCATATTCTTTCAATAGAGGTGTTTAAAAATATCGGATAAATTGTTTAATGTTTCTTAATTTAGTCATGATATACGGGTCATAATAACCTCTTTTATAACTAAAACCACAATTATGGATGTCTCAGAATTACTTAATGAAATTAACTGGCTGGCTGTGCTAGTGGCAACAGCAGCAGCTTTTTTCTTCGGATTTTTATGGTATACTCCTTTGTTTGGAAAAGTCTGGCAAAAAGAGCAAGGATTATCAGAAGCAGATATGAATGCTGCAGGTTCTAATATGCCGATGAAATTTGTCTTGAATTTTATTTTGGAATTCATTGGCATATTGGTCTTGGCTCTTATTTTGGCCAATAGTGATTTTATCAATTTAATGATGGGGCTGAAAATAGGCGTATTATGTGGACTTGGCTTTTCGGCCACCATGACGGGAATGGGGTATATATATACCAATAAATCCTTGAAACTATTTCTGATTGATGCAGGGCATCAGGTGTTGCTTTTCGGTATTGCCGGTATTATTCTTGCCATTTGGTAAAAGCTGTAGAAAAGCTTGAAAATCACAGAGTAAACAACTTTCTTAAAGGCATGGCGTATAAGCTAACTTGTGTAAAGCTTACACGCCATGCGTTTAGCTATCCAACATATAAAAACACTTTTCGAATCACGTCTTGCCCGAATCTTCCTTCGTGTATCAATAGTTTTATTCCTAATACTTTCCGCTTTTATTTCTTCTGCCCAATCTGCTTTCTCTGAGGATATGCTTGATTATCCTATGGCGAACCAAGCAGCCTACGACAGCGTTTTTGAATTTGAGGAAGTACAAAAATTTTATGGTGAATGTCGTGAGAATCAGGTTTTCTTGTTTAATGGATTTAACGAGTTCTATATTGATAATCCTGACCTTTGGAGGCATCTCAGGAAAACAAGTAAAGCGATAGAGGTTGACATTGTTTATAGTGCCTATCCTGAGAATTTCAGGAGGTGGAAACCGGAATTTTGCACCTTACTTACCCGAAGATTAAAAGCCTTGTTTTTTTTAGATCCCAAGCTAAATAGCCAGAATATTAAATGGAAATTGATTGAACAAACTGAATGTAATTCAATTGATGAGGCTACAGCCTTGTTGCACGGGATCATTATTACTTACCAACCAAAAGTGATGGAGCAAAAACCACTTGCTGACTTATCGACACTTAATTTGCCAATAAGTGACTTGCAGGATATTGAAATAGATAAGCCACAGTTTAACTCTATGAGTACAGATGAAATAGAATACAAGTTAAGGACATTTGGTAAAGTAAGCGATTCTGTAGTATTGAAGGTGTTGGACCGGCACCCGGAATGGAATAATATGCTGGTTGTGGTTGACTGGACCAGCAGTATGTATCCGTACGGAAGTCAAGTAGTACTGTGGCAAGCCCTGCATTTAGCCAGTTCTGGAATAAAACATTTGGAATTCTTTAATGATGGAAACAGTACCCTCAATATTAAAAAAATAGGTAAGACAGGAGGAATTTATTTTACTGACCCCAATAACCTTGAAACGGTGATAGCAACCATGCATTGGGTTCGGCAACAAGGTGACGGTGGTGATATTCCTGAAAATGATATTGAAGCTATACTGAAAGGTCTTAAAGCTTTTCCGAATGTTGATGATGTAATCCTGATTGCGGATAATAATTCAGAAATGCGTGATTTCGAATTGGCTGATGAGATTACTAAACCGGTAAAAGTGATTTTGTGCGGAGATTACCTGGGTATTAATCCGCAATACCTCAGTTTAGCTTTAAGAACCGGTGGAAGTGTCCATACATTGAATGAAGATATTACTGATTTATTAAGTAAATTCGAAGGTCAATATTTTGAGTTTAATGGTTTTCGATATGCAATGCAATCAGATTCTACTGTACAAATCTGGAAAAACGAAACAATTAGTTCAGTGGAGCCTTGATTATTTCCCGAAATCTCCTATTTATTATCGCACTTCTTGGCTAAAATAAAGGCCATTGAAAAGTTGAAATATAGTTTGACTGATCATTCTATTTCACAGATTAATGTAGCTGATTCAGTGCTTCATCCACATCAATTACGGGCATTTGGCAAACTTTGTCCTGACAAACATAAATCGTAGTTTGTCCTTTTATCAGGCGATACTGTAATAATTCAAGATTACCTTCATTCTTTCCACCTGAGAGAAAAACATTTGGCAGATAATGTGTATCAAATTCTTTGCGTAACTTTTGATGGTCCCGGCCAACAATAGCTACTTCATAAGGCTCTTTAGCAAGCCATGCTTCCAAAATAGCCCAGTTGTTATAATAGCCTAAGTTATCATGAATCTGAGATTTGACATTATTCAGCATTTGGCTTGACATAGCCAGATAATCTTCATTGAAATAATACATCCCCAATTCATAAAGCACCTTAGCCATAGAACTGTTTGAGGCCGGAATCACGTTATCGGATATTTCCATCTTTCTTGCAATCAACTGTTGGTCGATATCAGAAGTATAAAAGAACATTCCTGATGTAGCATCATGGAAATGTGCAATAGCATAATCTGCCAGTATTTTAGCTTTTGTTAGCCACGTTTCATCAAAAGTAGCTTGGTATAAGTCGATAAAGGCTTCGGCTGTTAGTGCATAATCATCCAGAAAAGCATTGATGCTTGAGATTCCATCTTTATAATTTCTGTTGAGCCTGCCATCCTCCTGCATCTGATTTTTTGCAATAAACCAGGCATTTTTCAGAGCAGCTTGTAAAAAGGGGTCTTCGTCAAACACCCTATAGGCATCTACATACCCTATTAACATAAGGGCGTTCCAGGAAGTCAGGATTTTATCGTCAAGAGCTGGCCTAACCCTTCGAGCTCTTGCTTTCAGTAATTCATCCCTGCCTCTTTCCAGAAGTTTCTCCAACTCATCAATACTAAGTTGATGCTCTTTAGCAAAGCTTTCTTTAGCTTCAGTTACCCTGAGTATATTTTTTCCATGTTCCCAATTTCCTTTTTCCGAGATATCATAATATGCTTCGAATAAGAAGGCATCATCTTCCAGCAAAGAATCAACTTCTTGTTTTTTCCAGACATAAAATTTCCCTTCTTCTCCATCGCTGTCAGCATCAAGAGAAGAATAAAAGCCACCTTCATTAGAGGTCATTTCACGATTGACAAAATCCAGTGTCTGATCAACCACAGATTTATAAAGAGGATTTTTTGTAAGTTGATAAGCATAACTGTATAAACTTAGCAACTGACCATTATCGTAAGTCATTTTCTCAAAATGGGGAACAAGCCAGAATTTATCGGTTGAATATCGGGCAAAACCACCGCCCACCTGATCATAAATACCTCCTCTGGCCATATGATCTAAGGCTGTTAATGTTATATTCAAGGCATCCCGATTACCGCTTAAATAATGGTATTGCATGAGAAAACGATAATTATTTGGCATAGGAAATTTTGGTGCTCCCATACGACCGCCTAATTTTTTATCTTGAATATCAACAAAGGCTTTAACAGGGTCAGCCAATTCATCTAAATTGAAGGACTGAATATTTGTGTTTTTGGGTACTAATTCTATCCCCTGAATACCGTTGGTAAGTTGATCTGCCTGCTTTATCATATCGTCTCTTTGATTGGCATACAGGCCGACATAATAGTTGAGCATAGCCACCCAATCTTCTTTTGGAAAATAAGTACCTGCATAAACCGGACGGCCATCAGGAAGCGCAATCACATTCAGCGGCCAGCCACCCCGTCCACTAACGAGATAGGCCGCATTCATGTAGATATTGTCAATATCCGCTCTCTCTTCACGATCAACTTTAATAGATACAAAATGATCATTCATTATTTTGGCAACCAATGTGTCTTCAAATGATTCATGCTCCATCACATGGCACCAGTGGCAGGCTGCATAGCCTATTGAAATCAACAGCATCTTATTTTCTTTTATGGCCTTTTGAAGTGCTTCATCGCCCCATGGATACCAATTTACCGGATTGTGCGCATGTTGAAGAAGGTAGGGACTGGATTCGTGAATAAGGTGGTTAGTGTATTGATGATGTTCTTCCATATTGTTCTTCGATTTCTTTACTGATTGCCCTTCGCAAGAATAGAATAACAGGCCTATAAAACAGCTTGTCAGGCAGCTGGATTTAAATGCTTTTGTCATGCATTGATTATTTGGGTAAATGGGCTTTGATCTACTAAAGGCATGAATTTAATTAAAAGTTCGGTATGCAAAAGCTATTCAGTAATTTTGCGGATCAAATCAGGATAAAAAATGGCACTTCAGGCAGGCATCGTTGGGTTACCGAATGTTGGAAAATCTACCATTTTCAATGCATTAACTAATGCAGGAGCGCAAGCAGCTAATTTTCCTTTTTGTACCATCGACCCTAATGTGGGAATCATTCGTATTCCTGATGAAAGGATCGTAAAACTTTCAGCACTTGTAAACCCTGCTAAAATCACCCCTACAAGCCTGGAAATAGTTGATATCGCTGGCTTGGTAAAAGGGGCAAGCAAAGGAGAGGGGCTCGGTAATCAATTTCTGGGTAATATTCGAAATACCAATGCAATTCTGCATGTAATCCGATGTTTTGATGATCCCAATGTGACCCATGTAGATGGTTCTGTTAATCCGGTGAGAGATAAGGAGATTATTGATACTGAGTTGCAATTGAAGGATATGGAAACCATTGAGCGGGCGATCCAAAAAGCAGAAAAAATGGCCAAATCGGGTGACGGTAAGGCAAAACACAGGGTGGAAGTATTAAAAAGTATAGATGCATTATTACAAAAAGGTTTATCAGCCAGAAACGCAGCATTGTCTGAAAATAATTTTTCCTTATTGAATGATTTAAACTTGCTGACGCTAAAGCCTGTCCTGTACATTTGCAATGTTGATGAAAATGGACTTGGAGACGATAATCATTATGTAATGGAACTTCGAGAGGCTGTCGCAGGTGAAGAAGCCGAGGTGATGGTGTTGAGCGGAGCTATTGAAGCAGAAATTGCTTCACTTGAAAGTCATGAAGATCGTACAGAATTCCTTCAGGAATTAGGTATGAAGGAATCTGGTCTTGACCGGCTAATTAAATCGACTTATCGCTTGCTCAAATTGCTTACTTATTTGACCGCAGGACCAGATGAAGTGCGGGCATGGACTGTCAGAAAAGGAACTAAAGCACCGCAGGCGGCAGCCGTTATTCATACTGATTTTGAACGTGGATTTATCAGGGCAGAAGTAATTCGCTTCGAAGATTACATTGCTTATGGTTCAGAAGCAGCCGTCAAAGAAGCCGGTAAAATGAGGGTTGAGGGAAAAGAATACGTGGTTCAGGACGGAGACGTAATGTATTTCAGAATTAATGTTTAATCAAACAATTGCTTAATTCTTTTTCTTGCTCCGCATTATTCTTAATCCCACGATAACAGTGAAAAACGCACCAATACAGACTGAGAACAGAATCATTTGGAAATAAGACAAATTCCATTCATGAATCCCATAGGCAATTAATCCCCCTGCAATTCCCCCGGGTATTGCAGAATATACAAGTGATTTAAGGGTCATGAGGGAAAAATTAACTAATCTTGAGATTTCGCAATCAATATAATTACCGGAAATAAAAGGAATTATTTACACAAATTTTCAATTTACTGTTAGAAACAATTTTACTAATAAAATCTGATGATGATGGAACCCAATGAACTAATAACCAAAAGATGGAGCCCTAGAGCCTTTTTTAATAAAACGGTTGAAGAAGAAAAATTACAAACACTGTTCGAGGCTACCCGCTGGACTCCAAGCAGCATGAACGAGCAGCCCTGGCGTTTTGTACTTGTCGAAAAAAAAAACAAAGAAGCTTTTGACAATATCATTGACACTCTGATGGACGGAAATAAAGATTGGGCATCAACGGCACCTGTACTAATTTGTGTTGCTGCCAAGTGCCGTTTCGATTATCGTGATTTAGAAAACCGACATGCTATTTATGATACGGGGCAGGCTGTTGCTACTTTTACGCTTCAAGCGACTGATCTAGGATTATATGTAAGGCAAATGGGGGGTTTTACTCCTGAAAAGGCCAAAAAGAATTTGCAAATCCCGGATGGTTTTGAACCAATTGTAATACTTGCATTGGGGTATGCAAATCAGGATTCGAAACCCGAAAGGACGCGAAATGAGAAACAAACCTGGGTTTTTGAGAATCGATTTGGCCAAAATAAAGACTTTTATTGAGCTTAATGCTTAATTGTTTTTTAAAATAAATCAACGTAAATGAATTACAGAAGACTTGGAAAATCAGGATTACAACTTAGTGAATTGTCATTAGGCTCATGGCTAACTTTTGGTAAACAAATTAGCGATGATACTGCTGAAAAATTAATGATCGAAGCGTATGATGCAGGTGTTAATTTTTTCGATAATGCCGAGATATATTCCAGAGGAGAATCGGAAAGGGTGATGGGCAGGATATTACACAAATTGAAATGGTCGCGCGATTCGTTTGTGGTATCGAGTAAAGTGTTTTTTGGAACAGGTGGAAGTTTACCAACACAAAAAGGATTAAGCAGAAAACACGTAATTGAAGCGTGTGAGGCTGCCTTGAAACGACTGCAGGTTAAATATCTTGATTTATTTTTCTGTCACAGACCCGATAAGCAAACGCCTATTGAAGAAACAGTTTGGACTATGCACCAATTAATTCAGCAAGGCAAGGTGCTTTATTGGGGTACGAGTGAATGGAGTGCACAGGAAATAATGGAAGCTCATATGGTAGCAAGACAGTATAATCTCATCGGACCGGTAATGGAGCAACCGCAATACAATATGTTTGAGCGTCAGAAAATGGAAGCAGAATTCTTACAACTTTTTACAACAGTTGGCTTGGGCACTAGTGTTTGGTCTCCATTGGCTTCAGGTGTTCTAAGTGGCAAATACAATGATGGTTTCCCAAAAGGAACCCGACTTGGCATGCAAGGATTAGATTGGTTAAAAGAAAGATCATTGAATGAGACGAGGATTGAAAAGACCAAACTATTGAGTAAAGTGGCTAAAGAGATAGGCATTAGTATGCCTCGATTAGCCCTTGCCTGGTGTCTTAAAAACCGACACGTCAGTACTGTTATTTTAGGCGCTTCAAAAGTCGAACACTTGAAAGAAAACCTTAAGACAACCGAAGATACATCTCTACTCACAGTAGAAATTATGGATACTTTAGAAACCATTTTGAAAAATAAACCGCTTCTTCCAATGTTTTAAGTTGTCCATTAAGTATATTAGTACAATTAGCTGATTATTAGATAATAGAAAAGTATTTAAAAAGCCTTGCTAAAATATTTAGCAAGGCTTTTTGTCATGGGAAAATTTCAAAAATCAGTTCAATACAGGACTTTCAGGGAAGGTCGATAGTATTTTATAATTACCACCTAATTCCAAAAGTATTTCTTTCCAAAGTTCATTTTCAGTTTGTTTGAATCCAAGAACTTTTGAAGCCATACCATTTGCAGCTATCCATGATTTTTGTTCAATTTCATTTTCTAATTGACTTGGGCCCCAACCCGAGTATCCGATAAAAAAGCGAATATTATCAGGTGTTATTATTTTTTCTTCAATCATTACTTTCACCATTTCAAAATTACCGCCCCAATACAAGTTATTGGCAATTCTGACACTTCCTTCAATAAGAGAGCCCAGATTGTGAACATAATGAAGGGTATCAATTTGAACCGGGCCACCCAAGTAAAGAGGTGCATCGAATTTTGGGAAACCTTCAATGGCATCGTAAACGTACGTATCCAGCCTTTTATTAACAACGAAACCAAAGGCTCCATCTGCTTTGGTTTCACACAATAGAATTACAGATCTTTTAAAATTGGAGTCCGGCATAAATGGCTCCGAGAGAAGGATGGTGCCGGCATGGGGTATTTTGCTCGTTTTCATCATTATAGTTTGACAGATTAGGGAATAAAGTTTATTTCAAATATATCTTATTTATGCAATGAGTTTAATGTCTTTACACCAATTAATTTATCATATTTAGCTCCGAAAGTTCTTTGATAAACAAAAATTGTATAGTTGTTTTCGGTTTCGAAACTATTCCCTTCAATTAATTCCATATCTGCGATGGTTTCATTTTCAGGAACGAAGGCATATACGTAGTTATAGTACCCTTGTTTCAGATAAAGGGAACACTCGTAGGATTGTCTTTCATAGTTATATTTCATTTGATTATCAGTATCTGTTTCCCAGTTACTTAAAGCACCATATACGAATAAATGGCCACTTGGTAATACTGCCTTGAAAGGAAGGGTGAACAATACATTTGTATAATCGCCCTCCAATGATGAATCGTTGGAATAAGCAGCATCAGTCACAAATTCACCGTTCAGGTCTGTCCAATAGTGATATTGCAAAAATGATCTTGGCTGATCTGCAGCAATAAAGACTGTTTCGGTGTCATTAATGCTGACAATTTGTTTTATTCTTTTTGATTGCATTCTTAAGTTCCGGGTGTCGAACTCCCTATATTCTTTGCCTCCGGGAAATAAATTTTTCTCCCGATAGTCATATACCAGCTCTTGATTTCGGACGAAATGTGGTTTTAAGTCTGTTTTGGCATTGTCACTTCTTGCATTTTGCATTACAATCACATTGATTTCCTCGAAGGGATTTCTAACATCAAAATTTCCTAGTTCGATCGTAAAATCTACTTCCTGATGGGTTAATGAATAATCAACAATAGCCGGTTGAACCACATTACCACTGATGTTCACGATTTGCTCTACAACCCAAAATCTCTTGATTACAACCGGATAATCTTCTTCTCCTGTTTCAAAAATCTTCAGTACATAATTACCTGATTTTTTAAATTGCAAATTTTCATTCGGTAGCTTTAATGAATAGTGAGTATATGCTTGATTAGTATTGAATGAAGATTCAAAATTATTGATTTCATCTGTCTCAAATCCCTCTATATAATCAAATGGATAAAGTTCTGTCTGTTGCCAATTATAGTCGCAAAGGAACACTTCATAACTATAGCTGGTATGCTCATTATTAAGGTCATCCATAGAGAAAACTAAGGGATTGCTTGAGTGTAACTGATAAACAGGCAACACAAGTGAAAGTCCCTTTGGGTGCATTTGTACACTTAGTAATGATGATTTGATCACCGTGTCGCGATAAACGGGACCATCGGCAATCAATAAAATAGAATAGGAAACGAAAAGTAGAAAGGCAAGAAGGTGTTTGATCTCCATACAATATTATTTATGTAGAATGTTTCAATAAATTTTGTAACAAAAGCAATAATGATAACAAAATTTCAATAAAAGCAAGAGACAAAAATCATTTAAAAAAAAATAGCACAGGCACGTTTAATCCTAAGCATCTTTTTACCTTTGTCTCGAATTTTATTCATTCGAAGTAAAAAACCAGTATTCTGATGAAAAAATGTCGCGGAACTAATGTTAAAAAGGGAGTTGTTTCAAAGATTCTGCCATATCTATCTATTCTGGTTTATCCCGTTATCTTTCTTAGCCCGATGTCCATGTTCGCTGCCGGTGGAAATGCAAGTGATAATTCCTTGGATCAAATTTGGAGCAACCCGATAACAGGCATAGGTTTTCTAGTACTTATTGTTTTAATATGGTTGTTGCTTTTAAAGACTGATGCTTTGAACAGATTGGGTATCAGCCGTAAAAAAAATGCTACATTAAAAACAGGAAGAGATGCATTCCATCCAGTAGTTATTAAGCGGGGATTCGATATAAAAATTCAGGGTAAAGCAAATCCTACACTGAATAATAGCTTCAAATCTGTAAACTTTGCCATTAAGCCACCCGATTTTCATGGTATGTCACCCATTCCAAAATGTGAATTTGAAATAGGAGACCAAATCATGGCTGGCAGTCCTTTATTTTTCGATAAAAAAAGACCCGAAATAATTTTCACAGCTCCCGTAAGTGGAGAGATCATTGATTTGAAACGGGGAGATAAACGAAAAATCGAGGAAATTATCATTTCTGCTGATAAGGAAATGAAGTATAAGGATTTTGGCTTGGCAAATCCTGTTGAATTATCACGTGAAAAAGTTGTACAAAAACTAGTGGAATCGGGAGTTTGGCCACTTATCAAACAACGGCCTTTTGATTTGATACCTGATATTGACGCAATACCAGCTTTTGTTTATGTATCAACCTTCGATACAGCTCCATTGGCACCAGATTACAATTTTATCTTACAAGGCCGTAAAAAAGAATTTATTACAGGTATTGAAGTTTTGAAAAAATTGAGCAATGGCCAAGTTCATTTAGGGATGAATGCATTTGCTACACCCATTGACATGTTTAAAAATATTCAGGGAGTACAATATCATTGGTTTAAAGGCCCGCATCCAAGTGGAAATATAGGTGTTCAGATGCATCATGTATGCCCGATAAATAAAGATCGCCATGCCTGGTATATTAATCCGCAGGATATTCTGATTTTGGGCCATCTTTTCCTCACGGGTCATTTTGATGCAAGCCGCATTGTTGCTTTAGCGGGCCCTGAGGTCATCTCACCACAATACTATAAAACGTATATAGGAGCAGGTGTTGAGAATATGATTAAGGGCAATGTAACTGATGAGCGTATTAGAATAATAAGTGGTAATGTTTTAACAGGCAAGACTATTGAGGCAAATGGTTATCTGGGCTATTATGACCATTTGGTAACGGTGATTGAAGAAGGTGATTTCTACGAATCTTTTGGCTGGTTGATTCCTCAATATGCAAAACCAAGTATCTCACCAAGCTACCTGAGCCATTTTAACAAAAAAAGGACCTATCAGGTAAATACAAATTCACACGGAGAAAAACGGGCATTTGTGCTAACAGGGCTCTATGAAAAAGTGCTGCCAATGGATATTTATCCCATGCAGTTATTGAAAGCTATTATTACAGAAGATTTTGAAAAAATTGAAAATTTAGGAATTTATGAAGTGTCAAAAGAAGACTTTGCATTATGCGAATATGTTGATCCTTCAAAAAACCCTATTCAGGAAATTATTGGATCGGGATTAGATATAGTTAGAGAACAAGGATAAAATTATTTTAAAGCATAACAGATAATACGGTTATGAATCCTTTTAGGAAATTTTTTGATAAGCTGGAACCAAAGGTTCAGAAAAACAAATATCTGCATACAACCTTTGAAGCATTTCACACTTTCTTTTTTGTTCCAAGAACCGTCAATCGTTCTGGAGCTCATATCAGGGATGGAATGGACTTAAAACGACTGATGATTTTTGTCGTTTTAGCACTAATGCTTCCACTATTATTTGGTATGTGGAATATTGGCCATTGGCATTATCTTGCCCATGGCATGTATAGCGGATCAGGAGAGGGGTTTTTCCCTAAATTCTTTTTCGGTTTTTTTCAAGTCCTGCCAATTATCATCGTATCTTATGTAGTAGGCTTGGGGGTTGAATTTATCTTTGCAGCTAGCAAAGGTACTGCCGTTGAAGAAGGTTTTCTGGTTACAGGCATGTTGATACCCTTGATTGTTCCACCGGATATTCCACTTTGGATGGTGGCTATAGCTACTATTTTCGCTGTAATTATTGGGAAGGAGGCATTTGGTGGAACAGGAATGAATTTGATCAATATTGCCCTAACGGTAAGAGTATTTCTATTTTTCGCCTATCCAACATACATGAGTGGAGATTCAGTCTGGGTAACATGGGACAGCAATTTTCTGCACCATTTATTTGGACTTGGAGCAGATCAGACACATTCCATTGTACAAAGCTTTACCGGAGCTACACCACTCGGCTTAGGGGCAAGCCCGAAAGGCATTGAAACAGCCGGAGGATTTGTTACTGGGCTGGGCGCCATCACAGAACATTTCTCGCTGAGGGATCTTTTCATAGGCATTGTACCCGGCAGTGTGGGAGAAACATCGGCCATTGCCATATTATTAGGTGCCTTGTTCCTCGTATTTACTAAAATTGCTGATTGGCGGATTATGATTTCAATGGTCTTTGGGCTGATTTTTATGAGCATCTTCCTTGGCTTGGTGGGGCATAGCCCCTTTACTCAGGTTCCGTGGTTTTATCACTTGTGCATGGGTGGTTTCTTATTCGCTATGGCTTTTATGGCAACCGATCCGGTTACTGCGGCTCAGACAACAAAAGGTAAATATATTTACGGATTTATGATAGGCCTGATCGGCATGCTGGTCAGAGTAATCAATCCTGCTTATCCTGAAGGATGGATGATGGCGATCTTGTTTATGAATGTGTTAACTCCCCTAATAGATCACTTTGTAATTCAATCAAATATTAAAAGGAGGATAGCTCGTGGATAAGAATTCAAACGGATATATGTTGTTCTATGCAGCAATTATTACCATAATTGTTGCTGTCTCCTTATCATTCTTATCAGAATCATTGAAGGAGAAACAACACAAAAATGAGCAAGCTGCCATGAAAAATGAAATCCTTCATGCATTAGGACTCGATACGCTTGCTAACCCTGAACAATTCTTTGATGAAAAAATTGAAGGAATTGTTGTGGACAATAAAGGTGATGTTTTAGAAGGAGAAGCTGCCATTGATGTAAATGTAAAGGCCGAAAATAAAAAGGCCAATGATGATGAACGCCTGTTGCCCTTATATATTTATTCGTCACCCGAAGGGAGCAAGATCTATGTTTTGCCCATGTATGGCTCAGGCCTTTGGGATGATATCTGGGGCTATATGGCTATTCAGGGCGACTTTAATACGGTGTTTGGTACTTCCTTCGGACATAAAGGTGAAACGCCCGGCCTCGGTGGCGAAATAACCACTGATTGGTTTCAGAAATCTTTTGCCGGTAAGCAATTTATGGACAATAAAAGCTTTGTATCCATTGAAGTGAAAAAAGGAAAGCTGGATAATCCTGATCATCAGGTACAAGCTATTACAGCAGCCACTATGACAAGCAATGGAGTAACAAACATGATTAAAGATGACCTTGCTGACTACCTTGCTTATTTCAACAAACTCAAAAAAGACGGCAATGAGTGATCTTAAAACGATTGAAAAATCTCAGAAAAAGGAAAAGGAAGCGCTCTTTTCAAGAAGGAATCGTAAGTTGCTTTCTGATCCCTTTAATGATAATAATCCGATAACTGTACAAGTATTGGGTATCTGCTCCGCCCTCGCCATAACCACGCAGGTAAAACCCGCATTCGTGATGGCTATTTCGGTGGTCTTAGTTACCGCCTTTTCTAATCTGTTCATTTCTCTAATGCGTACCGGAATTCCTTCAAAAATCAGGATGATTGTGCAATTAGTGGTTATTGCTGCACTGGTTACCATTGTTCAGGAAGTATTGCATGCATTTAGCTATACTTTATACACGCAACTCTCTGTTTATGTTGGCCTGATCATTACGAATTGTATTGTAATGGGTCGTCTTGAGGCATATGCCATGGCAAACCGTCCCTGGCAGTCTTTTCTCGATGGTATTGGCAATGGCCTCGGCTATGGAGCCATCCTGATAATTGTAGCCGTTGCCCGCGAACTGTTTGGCAGCGGTACTTTGCTCGGTATTCCAATTCTGAAGGGAACAGGTTATATTAATAATGGACTGATGCTAACCCCGTCAGCTGCTATGTTTTTGATTGGTATTATTATTTGGATACAAAGAAGTCGCAACCGGAAATTAATTGATGTTTCTTGACTTGTAAACCTATAAAAGGGTATTATGGAAAACCTACTTAACTTATTTGTCCGTTCAGTCTTTTTGGAGAATATGGTGCTTGCCTATTTTCTTGGTATGTGCTCTTTTCTGGCGGTTTCAAAATCAGTAAAGACGGCCGTAGGACTTGGTGCTGCAGTTATCTTCGTGATGGCTATTACCGTTCCTATTAACTGGGGAATAGAACAAGGACTGCTGAGTGAACATGGTTTATTTGGTATGGATCTCGAATTTCTGAAATTGATTGTCTTTATTGCTGTTATTGCTTCAAGTGTTCAGTTGGTAGAAATGGTGGTAGAGCGTTTTTTCCCGCCTTTATATATGGCATTAGGTATTTTCCTTCCACTCATTACTGTTAACTGTTCCATTTTGGGAGGTTCCCTCTTTATGAGTGCCCGCGAGTACACGTTTACTGAATCGATGGTTTATGGAATCGGTGCCGGGGTAGGGTGGTTTTTAGCTATCGTAATCATGGCTGCCATTCGTGAAAAACTGACCTACTCAAAAATTCCGCCTGCCCTCAGAGGCCTTGGTATCGCTTTTATTATTACTGGCCTGATGGGTATTGCATTTATGAGTTTCATGGGTATCAAACTATAAAAGAAAATTCTAAAATACTTTGACAATGGTACTGTCTATTTTCCCCGTTCTGCTTAACAGCACACTTGCATTTTTACTCATCATGATGTTGCTGACTATATTGTTAGTCTATGCCAAATCAAAGCTGGTACCTTCCGGTGATGTAGATATTGTGATAAACGATGATGACGAAAATCCATTGAAAGTTAAATCAGGAAGCAGCCTCCTGACAACCTTATCGGATAAAAATATTTTTCTTCCTTCGGCCTGTGGCGGAGGAGGAACCTGTGCCATGTGTAAATGTCAGGTTAACTCAGGAGGAGGTGAAATTCTTCCTACTGAAGTCAGTCACTTTACCCGAAAAGAAGCTAAGGAACATTGGAGGCTTGCCTGCCAGGTTAAGGTTAGGGAGAGTTTAAACATTCATGTACCGGAAGAAATATTTGGTATTAAGAAATGGGAATGTGAAGTGATATCAAACCGTAATGTGGCCACTTTTATTAAAGAATTTGTCGTAAAATTGCCCGAAGGAGAAAACCTTAATTTTAAATCAGGTGGCTATATACAGATTGATGTGCCTGCCATTGAAGTCAATTTCAAGAATATGGATGTGGATGAGGAATACAGATCTGACTGGGATAATTTCAATATGTGGGATTTAACTATGAAAAATCCTGAGCCTTTATTCAGGGCATATTCTATGGCCAGCTATCCGGCTGAAGGAAATATTATCAAACTGAATATTCGGATTGCAACTCCCCCCTGGGACAGAAGTAAAAATGCCTTCATGGACGTAAATCCCGGTGTCTGTTCTTCTTATGTTTTCTCGCGCAAACCCGGTGATAAGGTTACTATATCAGGCCCTTATGGAGAATTTTTTATCAAAGATACCGACAAAGAAAAAGTTTATATCGGTGGAGGTGCCGGAATGGCCCCCTTAAGGTCGCATATATTCCACTTGTTCAAGACGGAGAAAACAAATCATAAAGTTTCATTCTGGTATGGAGGCAGGTCAATCAAGGAATTGTTTTATGTAGATGAATTTGAAGCCATTGAAAAGGATTTTCCAAACTTCAAATTCCATGTGGCTTTATCTGAACCATTACCGGAAGATAACTGGACCGGTTATAAAGGATTTATTCATCAGGTTGTGCTCGATAATTACCTAAAGAATCACCCGGAACCGGAGGAGATTGAATATTACCTCTGCGGTCCACCCATGATGAATGCTGCCGTTTTAAAAATGCTTGACGATATAGGTGTGCCTAATGAAAATATTGCATTTGACGACTTTGGCGCTTGATGAGATAGAATCAATAATGGAATTGAAAGGGCTCATGGATGAAAAGATGAAGCCCTTTTATTTATTGCTTTAAGATGAAAAAATATTGGCTATTACTTTTTATGGCTTCGCTGATCATGGCCTGTCACAGTTCGTATGATCCTGTTCCTGAAGGCTATATGAGCATCACTGGTAAGACTATGGGTACCAGCTACAGTGCCATGTATCAAGACACGGCTAATCAGATTTTTACCGCCCAAGCTGATAGTATTTTTGAACTCATCAACCAGTCGATGTCAACTTATATCGACAGCTCTCTGATATCATGGATGAACCGCGACAGTACTCATAATATACTGACGGTTGATAAGCATTTCAAACAGGTCTATGAAAAGGCCAAAATTATTTACCGAATAAGTAATGGAGCCTTCAACCCGGCCGTCATGCCCTTGGTAAATTATTGGGGATTTGGCTATGAAGATACCCCTGATCAAGTTGACAGCAATACTGTGGATTCCTTATTAGAACTACTTGATTTTGATGCCTTCTCCCTCTCGGAAGCAGTGACAGAATTTGATACAATTCCAATTCTTACGAGGTCGAATCCCAACGCACAACTCGATTTCTCGGCCATTGCAAAAGGCTATGCGGTGGATCAATTTGGGCTTTTTCTTGAGAGCAAGCACATTGACAATTACATGGTTGAAATAGGAGGAGAAGTAAGGACATCCGGTTTATATGGCGATAAGCCCTGGGCTATTGGTATCGAAGAACCTGCAAATTACCCTGAGGCGGAATCAACTCTTTTTCAAATCATTAAGCTCTCGGGAAAATCGGCCGCTACCTCTGGAAATTATAGAAATCAGCGTACAATTGAAGGGAAGATTTATGCACACACCATCAATCCATTCACAGGTTATCCCGAATTGAATGAAGTATTGAGTGCCACAGTGCTGGCCAACGATTGTGCCATGGCCGATGCACTTGCCACGGCCTGTATGGTTTTAGGAAAGGATAAGGCGCTCGAACTGATTAAGGGACTTAAAGGGGTCGAAGTTTTTTTAATTATTCATAAAGATGATGACTTCAAAGCGGTATATACCCGGGGTTTTGAGCCTTATCTGGAGGATAATTAAAGTTTGAGATTCTTGAAGCGAAATCTTCTGATTTCCTGATCGGCTTCATCACATTCGTCATCGGGTTCGTGGCCGCAGATAATGCAATCACCAATTTCATTTTTCAGCATCGGGTTGTTGGTGGCACAGGTACCGTGAAATTCTCCTTCACGAATAAAGATTACACGAATGGCCAAACCTGCGAAAGCAAATGCCAACAATCCGAATACGACCAATATTTTTAGAAACATTCTACCTGTAGATTAAGATGCCAAAGTTACAAATAATATACCTTTACCAGCTTAACAAAGTCCTGTGGATTCAGGTTCTTAATAAACCAATAAGATGGTGACAAAAGATGAAAAACTAAGCGCATTCAGCGATATGCTTGATGTGATGGACACGTTACGGGCACAATGTCCCTGGGACAAAAAACAAACGATAGAATCGCTTCGCATTTTGACCATTGAAGAAATGTATGAACTGGCCGATGCCATTATAGAAAAAGACTTTGAAGGTATGCGTGAGGAAATAGGGGATATCATGCTGCATTTACTCTTCTATGCGAAAATATGTGACGAGCAGGGGCATTTTGATATTGGCGATTCAATACAGGCCGAAATAAAAAAATTGAAACACCGGCATCCTCATATTTATGGCGATGTAGTGGTACACTCAGAAAAAGAGGTGAAGGAAAACTGGGAGAAGCTGAAATTGAAGGAAGGAAAACAATCTGTTCTCGAGGGTGTCCCTATATCATTACCGGCTATGGTGAAGGCATTCAGAATACAGGATAAAGCCAAACAAGTAGGTTTTGAATGGGAGACCGAAGAGCAGGTTTGGGATAAAGTAGAAGAAGAGCTTGGCGAATTCAGGGAGGCAGAGGCTAAAGATAGCCCCGAACGGCAACAAAGAATGGAAGATGAATTGGGTGATGTGTTGTTTGCCCTGGTAAACTATGCCCGTTTTAAAAAAATTGACCCCGAAACAGCACTGGAAAAGTGTAATAAGCGCTTCATTAGGCGATTTCAATACATTGAACAACAGGCAGCCGTAAACCGGCTCAGTTTAAACGATATGACCCTGGAAGACATGGATCAACTTTGGAATGAAGCCAAAGAGAAAGAGCAGGGAGTATGAGCGGCATGGATGGCTATGATAAATCACAACGTTTATGTGTATGGTGTCGTTTGGCGATTCGGAACACAATCCCATCAAACTGCTATACAGTTTATGAGATGTAACATTCTTAATGTTATAACTATCCGAGATGTGTGACGTTTCATTGGTTTTCATCCCGCTATTTGTTTCAATTTACATAGTCAACATTTTTATTTATTGCCCTGTACTAAATACCAATCCAACCATGAATCTAATTGACTAAGCGAATTAGGGCGAAGCAAAATTTCTCGTTTGTCATTAAGTAAATAAATTGTGGGCGTAGCAAATACGTAATAATCATTCACAATTGGGCTTCCCCATTTTTGGTAATCGCAAATACTGATAAATGGAAATATTCCGGCAAAACTTTTAAATAGTTTCTTGTCCTGGTCAAGCGATACAAATACCACTTCAACGCCTTGTTCTTTCCATTTTTTATATAAACCTGCAATTTTTGGTAACTCTTGCTGACATTGCGGACACCAACTTGCCCCAAAAACCACCACGGTGTATTTGCTTGTTATGGCCTTGCTTAATCCGGAATTGTTTATGATGAGGAATACCAATCCCCATTAAGCTAATAATACTTCTATTAAAGACAATATCTCATCAATTATTAGTATGTCAAAAAATCATTTTCCGGCATGATAATTAATTAAAACCTATTTTTGTTAATCAATTAGCAGTGAAGGATAATTTACGTAGATTTTCTTTTTGGGCCTTTCTGGCCGCCATAGCTTCTTTGCAAGCCGCATATTTCTCTTATCGCTATCAACAAAGCCATCCTAGCATTGGCTCTCTGGCATCAAAAATTGAACATTATCTGCATACTCAGGAAAAACAGATGGAAGAAGATTTGCGCGATACGGTTCTTGTTAATGAATTGCTGAATCAAAGCATGGATAAAAAGCGCTTAGAGGACTTGTCGCATAAGCCATATGAACTGCTGCTATATCAGGGTGACAGCCTAATCTTCTGGTCGGGAAACAAAGCCCTGCCCACAAAAAAGCATTTAGATAGAACTATTTATGACCGCTTAATTCATTTGAAGAACGCTTATTATGAAATTGTAAAAAATCCGGTCAACCTGATCACAAATGGAAAATATCAGATTGTCGGCTTGCTACCGGTGAAATATGATTACCCGATAGAGAACAAATATCTAAAAAGTCAAATTGTTTTTCCGATAAAGACTCCCGGCTATCTCGCTTTCTCAACCAAGGAGATTGCCGGTAGCAAAGTGATACTTAATGAGGAAGGCGAGCCACTTTTTTATGTATATTTTGATGGCTTAGTTAGCGGGCCGGAGCCCGGTATACCGGTGAAATTGTTCTTGCTTTTATTTGCTTTGTTTTTAGTGATATTTATTGACCGGATAGCTAATGAAATAGCGAACAGGGCAGGGCCGGTTGCGGGTTTTGTTTTTCTGGCTTTCTTCTTGGCGCTCATGCGCTTTTTAATGTTGCAAAATCTTGATTTAAGCATTATCCAAAATCTTGAATTATTCAATCCACAGCATTATGCTTCGTCTTTTCTGTCGCCTTCGCTGGGCGATTTCACTATAAATTGTCTGATCCTGTTGTGGTTAGCTATATTTTTTCGAAAACGTTTCACTGAGACGCTCGCACTTCCGGGCTTTCAAAAGCCGCTGTTTCGTGTTTTAATACATCTTGTACTGCTTTCAAATTTCTTACTTCTCAGTCTGGCTATTCAGGGATTGGTCATCGACTCAAGTATATCTCTTGACGTTAATAATTTTCTAACCCTGGATGCATACAGCTTTATGGCCTTGTCAGACATAGGCTTTTTGTTTCTGGCCTTTTTCATTTTTTCAATGGGTTTGCTGCGAATGATTTATGAAAAAAAGAAATTCCATTGGACAGGATACTTGTCGTTTGCTATTTCTGCTGCGTTGATTATTCCGATTTTCCTTTTCTCTGATTTGATTTTAAGTACTTGGTGGATATTGTTTGCGGGTGTCCTTTTCATAGCCCTGAGGCGCTTCGTATCAAAACGAAATATACAGCTCAGAAGCTTTAGCTCTATCATTATCTGGCTGGTTTTCTTTTCTGCTTTCGGTGCCATGTTACTCAATCGTTTTAATACCGAAAAGGAATTGACCCACAGAGGTTTATTCTTAACAAAACTGGAGAATAGCCGCGACCCAATCTTTGAATTTCATTTCTACGATATTCACGATAAATTACAATCTGATATTCTGGCAGCCAATTACTTTAACAACCCCGTTATTTCTAAGCGCTCCTTATCAGACCGGATTACTTTTTTATACTTCAGAGAATGGCTTAATCAATATAATATCTATGTTGGAAGCTATTCTGCTGACAGCAGTTCATATAAAAATTCAGATACGCTGTCGATTAGCAATTACCTGCACCCGACAAAGCAGCAGAAGACAGCTGAATTTAGGGATCTGGAATATATCAGTCCTTATCCCGGTACCTATTATTACCGGGCATTTGTTCCAGTAAAGAAGTCAAATTCTGATAGAATTCAAGGGTTTCTTGCCATTACCTTTAAGCCCAAGGGCATATCTTATTCAAATGTTTATCCTGAATTATTGTTAGAAAACAGAGTCATTCCATCGGAGGAGTACGCATTATATGACTATGCTGTTTATTCAAATAGTCATCTGGTGAAAAGGAAAGGTGATTACTCCTATAAGCTTTTCTTTAATAGTTCGGATACGATGCGTTATACACAATTTTCTGAAGGCGGATATGATCACCTGATACACGAAATTAATAGTGGTATAAGTATCTGGGTTTCAAAGCGAGAGAATAGTAATACGGTTCTTGTTTCATTGTTTTCGTATTTGTTCTGCTATTTTTTGCTTGTCGTATTAGTTATTCTTTTTATCAGAGATATTGGCAAATGGATGTCAGGTTCTAAGCTGTCCATGCGTTGGTCAATCATAACCTTCAGAAACAGGATACAATTCATTATTATTTCAATCGTGGTCGTGACATTCCTTTCCATAGGGATCCTGACTATATGGAATATTTCTTCGCAGTATAATGATTATCACCATTCAAGATTGAACAGAAAGGTAGGGCAGGTGATGGCTGGTCTGGAAAATTTCCGGCAGCAAAACAATTCATCCAATAATTGGGATATTCTGTTTCAATCACCTGAAATATTGACCAGAGAAGTTAGCAATCTGTCGGGTATCCACAGCATGGATATTAATATTTTCGACATCAATGGAGATTTATTAAGCACTTCGCAACCAGCCATATTTGAAAAAGGACTTCTTAGCAGAAAAATAAATCCGATGGCATTTTTTCAAATAGTACAAAATCGGAAGTCACAATTTATAAATACTGAAAGGGTAGGAGCTTTGAGTTATCTTTCTGCTTATGTTCCTCTGGTTGATCAATTCGGCCAATTGCAAGCTATCGTTAATTTGCCCTATTTTGCCAAGGAGCAAAACCTTAAAAATGAAATTTCATCTTTCCTTGTTTATTTTATCAATGTCTATGTGCTTTTACTGGTTGTTGCAGGTATCATAGCTGTTTTTGTTTCAAATACTGTTACCCGTTCACTCAAATTAATTGGCGACAAATTGAAACGGGTTCAATTAGGCAAATCAAACGAGCCTATCCCATGGTCACAAAATGATGAAATCGGTCAATTAATCAGGCAATACAACCGGATGATTAAGGAACTGGAAATTAGTGCGGGTAAATTGGCCAAAAGCGAACGTGAATCGGCCTGGAGGGAAATGGCCAAGCAAGTAGCCCACGAGATAAAGAATCCATTGACCCCGATGAAGCTCAGTATCCAGCATTTGGAAAGAGCCTGGATGAACAAGGATCCCAACATCGGATCGCTGGTTAAGAAAACGACCCGAACACTGGTTGATCAAATTGAAAACCTATCGAACATTGCCGATGAGTTTTCAAATTTTGCCAAAATGCCTATAGCTAATAAAATGGAGTTTAATCTTATTGCTTTACTGCATTCCTTGCAGGTACTTTATCAGAATGAAGCGGCCGAAGTCCATTTTATCCTTCCTGAAGAGACGCTGCTTATTAATGCAGATAAAGATCAAATCCTCCGTGTTTTCAATAATTTGATTAAAAATGCACTGCAGGCAATTCCTGAAGAAAGAACAGGAAACATTGAAATTGAAGCAACAACTCAGGAGGAGAATGTTATTGTCAGGATAAGCGACAACGGCACAGGCATATTGCCTGAGCAAGAAAAGCAAGTATTTACCCCGAAGTTCACAACTAAAAGTTCAGGTATGGGTTTAGGTCTTGCCATTTCGCAAAATGTAATCACCTTACATAACGGAGAACTTTGGTTTGAATCGGACCCACCAAATGGCACTGACTTTTTTATTAAATTGCCCTTGGTATTGAAAAAATGAAAACCAATATATGGGTCATAAACTGCAATTCCCTGAACTTAAACCGGTCTATTTCTACAATTTATTATTTGCCTATGTATTGCTGAGTATTCTGTGGTGGTCCTATTTGCTGATGTATAATAACAGGCAGAATTACATACATGATATGGCCATTATTGAACAGCTAGATCATTCGAATGCAAGAGAAATCCCTTCAAATAATCTTTATCGTGATTACTTGCAAAAACAAATACTTATTTTAATAGAAGCTTTGACATTTTTTATTTTGGTCGTACTGGGAGCACGTAGAGTATATCGAAGTCAGCAAAAAGCTATTCACCTGGCGAAGCAACAAAGCAATTTCTTATTAAGCATTACGCATGAACTCAAATCGCCACTATCGGGTATTAAAATTACCCTGGAAACCATGGCCAGACACAGCTTATCTAAAGAAGAAGAAGCACGCTTTATTGCTAATGCCATGGATGACACGAATCGGCTGAATAAATTAATTGAAGACATTTTATTGGCCGCCAGATTTGAAGATAGCGGATTCAGTATTGCCAATGATTCGATAGAAATAAGTGATCTGATTGGGCAGCTTACAAAAGAATATGCCCTTAAATCGAATCGGGTAATCAGCCATGTGGAGCCTGATATTTTCATTCATGGCGATGAAGGCCTGATTGAAATAGCTGTCAGGAATCTAATTGAGAATGCGCTGAAATATAGTGATGATAAGGCTATTGAGCTGACCATTAAAAATAATACCAGTTCTGTTGAAATTAGTGTTGCAGATTATGGACCAGGTATTGACCAAAAAGAGAAAGCACATGTATTTAGAAAATTCTATCGAATTGGCGATGAAAATACCAGACAACAAAAAGGTACGGGATTGGGATTATATATTGTTGACGAAATTGTGAAACATCACAAGGGAAAAGTCAGGATTCAGGATAATAAGCCCTCAGGCACTATTTTTATAGTCAGTCTGCCGCTGATTTTACAAGGAACTGACAATTCGAGGGAAAGATAATTCGTACTTTGTAAAAAGCAAGTTTCACATGGATGTAAAAAGAATTCTTTTGGTGGAGGATGAAAAAAGTTTAAGAGAGGCTATTAAGCTAAATCTTGAACTTGAAGGATATGAAGTTGTTGCACTTGATAATGGCAAAAAAGCCATTTATGAATTTGGACAGCAACATTTCGATTTAGTCGTGCTCGACATTATGTTGCCTGAATTGAACGGACTTGAAGTCTGTGAGCAAATTCGACTCGAAGACAAAATTCTGCCTATTCTTTTCCTTACTGCCCGCAATACATCCAGCGATGTGGTTACCGGCTTGAAAGCAGGTGGAGACGACTATATGACCAAACCTTTTAACCTTGAAGAATTTTTACTCAGGGTAAAAAACTTATTAAAAAGACAATTATCACCGGATGATTTAGATGAGTTGGATAACTATGCTTTTGCCGCTAATAAAATCAACTTCAACACCTTTGTTGCCAGCACGATTCATGGGGAGGAGCATTTGACTACTAAGGAAGCTAAATTGTTAAAATTATTTTTTATGCATCCCGGTGAAGTAGTTTCACGAAAGGATATTTTAAGGCAAGTATGGGGGTATGATGTTTATCCTACCACACGGACCATCGATAATTTTATTTTGTCTTTCAGAAAGTACTTTGAAGTAGATCCAAAGAATCCGGAGCATTTTCTTTCAGTAAGAGGGGTAGGTTATAAATTCGAAAGATAATTATCAGCCTATTTTCTTGTTAAATTTCCTAAACCCCGCAGCGCTTTTCGACCACCTCCCATTTTGTTCATTTTCTTCATCATTTTTCGCATCTGTTCAAATTGTTTGATAAACTGATTAACCTCCTGAACCGTATTTCCACTGCCATAGGATAATCTTTTGCGTCTTGAGCCATTTAATATGTCAGGATTTGTTCGCTCTTCCTGTGTCATTGAAAGAATAACTGCTTCAATTTTTTTAAACTGGTGTTCATCAATGTCAATATCCTTTATCTGCTTTCCAATGCCCGGGATCATACCCATCAAATCCTTAACATTTCCCATCTTCTGAATTTGACCAATTTGAGTTAAAAAATCATTGAAATCAAACTGATTTTTTCTAATTTTCTTTTGTAACTGTGCAGCTTCTTTCTCGTCAAATGTTTCCTGAGCCTTTTCAACCAGGCTGACAATATCTCCCATGCCCAGAATCCGCTGAGCCATTCTTTCAGGATAGAATAAATCTATGGCATCCAGCTTTTCTCCCCGACTGGCAAACTTTATGGGTTTATTAACCACGTATTTTATCGTTAATGCGGCACCTCCTCTTGTATCTCCATCCAGTTTTGTGAGAACGACACCATCAAAATCGAGCAAATCGTTGAAAGCTTTTGCTGTATTCACAGCATCTTGTCCTGTCATACTATCCACTACAAACAGGGTTTCATTAGGATTGCCGGCTTTTTTAATAGCCGAAATCTCTTTCATCATATCATCATCAATAGCCAAGCGTCCGGCTGTATCAATGATGACACAATTGCGACCATCAGATTTGGCTTGTCTGATGGCTTCTTTGACAATCTTTACCGGGTCTTTCTCACCTTCGATGGAATAAACAGGTACATCAATCTGATCACCAAGTACTTTTAATTGCTCGATGGCAGCCGGTCTGTAAACATCACATGCAACCAGCATTGGCTGTCGCCTTTGTTTATTCTTCAAAAAAGAAGCAAGCTTAGCAGCAAATGTTGTTTTTCCCGATCCTTGTAAGCCGGCTAATAGAATCACTGCAGGACTGCCCTTGATATTAAAATCGGCCGCCTGGCCACCCATCAGATTGGTCAGTTCGTCTTGCACAATCTTAATCATCAATTGCCCCGGAGAAACAGCAGTCAACACTTTTTCTCCCAGTGCTTTTCTCTTAATCCCGTCAGTAAACTCTTTAGCAATTTTGTAGTTCACATCAGCATCAACCAAAGCCTTCCGAATTTCTTTTACGGTTGAAGCAATATTGATTTCCGTAATTCTGCCTTTCCCTTTAAGCGTTTTGAAGGCATTTTCTAGCCTGTCGGATAAATTCTCAAACATGAATTATTGTATTTTAGATTATTACAACCTGAAAGAAAATATCAGGGTCTTATTATTTGGTACTCTTACCCAGATAAGTTCTCAAAAGTTTGCTTTTTGAACTCGTTCGGAGTTTATTGAGTGCCTTATCTTTAATTTGCCTGACCCGCTCACGGCTAAGCTTGAATTTCAGGCCAATATCCTCCAATGAATATGCATTGCCATAGCCAATACCGAAATAATATTTTATTATTTCTGCCTGACGAGGCGACAGCACGGACAAAGTTCGCTCAATTTCTTGTCTTAATGACTCTTTGTAAGCTAAATTTTCATCAGTATCTTCAACATTAGGGTCTCTCAGAATGTCAAGCAAGGTATTAGATTCGCCTGCGGTAAATGGTGCATCCATGGGAATCGGCCGGCTCGATACGCTTAAAGTACTCTGTATATCTTCCGGTTTTATGTCTAGTAAATCGCTAATTTCATCGATAGAAGGTTCTCTTTCATATTGCTGTTCAAGTTTTGAAAATACTTTGTTTATTCTGCTGATTGAACCTACCTTATTCAAAGGTAATCGTACAATTCTGGATTGCTCGGCAAGGGTTTGCAGTATGGATTGCCTTATCCACCAAACCGCGTACGATATAAATTTAAAGCCACGGGTTTCATCAAACCTTTGAGCAGCCTTAATCAAACCAAGATTTCCTTCATTAATTAAATCACTAAGCAACAGCCCCTGGTTTTGATATTGTTTTGCTACAGAAATAACAAAACGCAAATTGGCTTTGACAAGTTTTTCCAGGGCTTCCTGGTCTCCACCTCTTATCTTTTGAGCTAACAATACTTCTTCTTCAATTGTGAGTAAATCCACTTTAGCGATATCTTGCAGATACTTCTCCAGCGATTGACTTTCCCTGTTGGTAATTGAGCGCGAAATTTTTAATTGCCTCATAACCGGATTTTAAGGATATTAGATATTCTGCATTATGGAACTATAAACAAAAATAAAGGATTTGGCATTAATAAAACAAGATTGGATATATGCGGCCTAAATATTTTTTCGAAATTATCTTTTAATTCTCTTCAATTTATTTTGATAATTCAGCAATTTAATCTTAATTGCAGCATTACTATAGAAACAATTAAATTATACCATGCCTGACAAAAAACAATTCGAGCTTGAATTTGGCTTCAGATCTGCACCATCTATATTATATAATTTCCTGACCACCCCCTCCGGCCTCTCTCAATGGTTTGCTGAGTCGGTTGATATTAATGATGATATCTACCTTTTTAGCTGGAGTGGAAGTGATGAGGAAGCAAGAGTGCTTGATTCACAGGAGAATGAATTTATTCGTTTTCAATGGGTTGAAGGCAGTAAAGATGAATTTTTTGAATTTCGAATCGAAATTTCTGAAATTTCGCACGATACTATTCTTTATGTAACTGATTTTGCCGCTGATTATGAACTTGATGACCAAATCCTGTTGTGGAAAAGTCAAATTGATATCCTCCATCAACACATTGGCGGATAACACTTCAAAGAAAGAGCAAGCTTAATTTCACCTTTTCATTACATTGGAAATTCACATAATGATTTCAATCAGAATAAGATTGTAATGAAGGAATTTCATCGGTTTTTAATAATATCAAATTGCTAATATTGTTATTATTTTTGAGCATCACCAAAGCTAATTGCTCGTGAAGAAAATAGATTGGCTGGTAATCAAGTCTTTTTTTGGGCCTTTCCTTGCGACTTTTTTTGTGGTAGAGTTCGTCTTTATCATGCAGTTCTTCTATGTTTATATTGATGATTTTATTGGTAAAGGACTTGAGTGGTATATTATACTGGAACTGGTTGCTTACTTATCGGCCAATACGGTTCCACTTGCTTTGCCTTTAGCCACATTGCTGGCATCAATCATGACTTTTGGAAATCTGGGAGAAAGATATGAGTTAATGGCCATGAAATCGGCTGGTATTCATTTAGTCCGTTTTATGCGTGGTGTGATTATCAGTATCCTTTTTTTAACCGCTGGATCTTTGGCATTTTCCAACTATGCCTTACCAAGCGCCAATCTTAATTTCTACACAACCTTAGCTGATATAACCCATAAAAAACCCGCCTTAAATATTAAAGAAGATGTTTTTTATCATGAAATCCAGAATTATGTGATTAAGATTGGCCATAAGGATGATGATAACCGTCATATTTATGATATCTATATTCAAGATAATAGCAACTTTAGTAAAAATCAATCAATTATTGTTGCCCAATCCGGATTGATGTTTACTACTAACGATCAACTTAATTTGGTTCTTAGGCTCGAAAATGGAGCAAGATATGAGATTTTCTCTCCGCTCAATTCCAATCACAATCGAAGGACTTATGTAAAGACCTATTTCGATACACTAGAAAAGGTACTTGATCTTTCTGATTTTAAAATGGCCAGAACCAACAAAGATTTGTACAAAGGGCATTATGTTATGCTGAATATATCCCAACTGTATGATTTTGTCGATTCACTTTCGGAAGATTTAGTAGTACAATCGAAATCCATTGATCAGGTACTTACACAATATTTCTATTTCAAGAAAATAGATAATAAAGGCAGAGATTCATTGATGCATCCTTCTCCTGATAGCATATTCGGGAAGCCTCCGCTTACAGACACATTACTTGCTGCAGATATTGTCGATTATTTTGATTTGGAAGCTAAGTCGGATGCAGCTACCCGCTCTTTGAGCATGGCGAGAAATATTAAAGCACGACTTCAATCACCTATTTTGCCACGATATCGGAATGACTTAATGTATAAGACTCGTGCCGGTATTGAATTACAGCGTAAATACACATTGGCTGTTGCGTGTCTTGTGCTTTTGTTAATTGGAGCTCCTTTTGGTGCTATTGTTCGTAAAGGTGGCATCGGATTACCGCTGGTTGCTTCTGTACTTTTCTATATACTGTATTTGGTATTATCAAAAGTAGGAGAGAGCCTTGCCAGGAAAAACGTACTGGCTCCTGATCATGCCATGTGGATTTCTACCTTTTTGATGCTACCTATTGGGATGTATCTAACGTATAAGGCAATGAATGACTCCTCGATTTTACAATCTGAAAATTATCAACGACTTTTAAAAAAGATATTTAAATATCTGGGAAATGATAAAGAACCAAAATAATCAGCATCTGACCCGGATTTTAGTTTTTCTTTTAGCCTGGGTCGTTTTCGGTGCAGCATTATTGATATACTCGAATAAAGGCGATTATGTACTTTGGGCAAATTTGCATCAAACTCCACCTTTTAACTTAATTTTTTATTTAATTACTCAACTTGGCAATGGATGGATAATTGCCGTTTTAACTATTGTTTTACTATTTATTAAATTAGAATATTTTTACAAAATTGCCATCGTACTTTTGTTTACTGATATATTTGTTTTGTTGGGTAAATTTGTACTTTTTACTGAGTCTTTGAGGCCGGTTATGTTTTTTCAAGACCAGGGAATTAATATTAATCCGGTTCCCTACACTTCATTAAATCACTTTTACAGCTTCCCGTCCGGACATACTGCTGCAGCATTTGCTTTTTTTATTAGTCTCTCTATTCTCTTTAGTCAAAGATGGCTTTTTGCTGTTTGTTTAATTATAGCCACTTTGGTTGCTTATTCAAGAATTTATCTCGGCCAGCATTTTTTGATTGACGTTTATGCTGGTGCTATTATTGGCGCTACAACAAGTCTCAGCATATTGGGGCTATTTGACAGAAAACATTGGCTTTCAGGAAGAAAGACTAATCGTTCATTAATTTCACTTTTTCATAAAGCTTAAACTTGCCTAATCCGGTTCGTTGCAGGAAATGCATAACAGAAACTTTGAGTACCCCCAGTCCATACTTTATACTTCTGGATAAGTTAATACTAGATGCTTCCTCAAAATATTTTGTAGGACAGGTGACTTCTGCAATTGGAATGCCTGCATAAATTATTTGAGATAACATTTGATTATCAAAAACAAAATCATCTGAATTATCACGGACATCGATATAATCGAAAATTTGTTTTGAAAAGGCCCTGTAACCGGTATGATATTCAGATAATTTATACCCGTCCAAAAGATTCTGAGTAAAAGTCAGTAAACGATTGGAAATGTATTTATAAAGGGGCATACCTCCTGATCTTGCTCCCATTCCTAAAATTCTGGAGCCTAAAACAACCGGATACAGACCTGCAGCTATAATGTTAACCATGGCAGGAATGAGCTTTGGTGTATATTGATAATCAGGATGAAGCATTATTATGATGTCTGCACCAAGATGAAGTGCTACTTTATAACAAGTTTTTTGGTTTGCACCATATCCTTTGTTATCCTTGTGATAAATGATGTGTTTAATACCCAGTTCTTTGGCTTTATCGACCGTTTTATCTGTACTTGCATCATCAACCAATACAACATCATCAACCATGTCGAATGGAATCTCAAGATATGTTTTCTCAAGAGTGGCAGCTGCATTGTAGGCCGGTAAGACTACAATAATTTTAAGGTTTTGATACATTTCTATTTAGTATGAGTGAGGCAAATATAATGAGCCGTGCTTTATTACAGGGAATATTTATCAATTAGCTTTATTATCGTAGCAAAGGGTGCTAAATTTGTTCCGCTCTATGGTAAATTGAATATGAATATTCTTCAACTGTGTAAAAAGAATCCTTTTCCTGCCAATGATGGTGAAAGTATTGCCATTTTACAAATAAGCAAGGGCATGGTTGCTCAGGGGCATCAGGTGACCATTCTGGCGATGAATACACCTAAGCATCATAGCGAAATTGATGAGCTTCCACCCGGGCTTAAAGCACAGATTGATTTCCATTTTATTAAGGTCAATACTTCCATCAAAATAGGTAATGCACTTATTAATTTATGTAGACGGAATTCATATCATATCGAACGTTTTAAGAGTATTGATTATCAAAGGAAGCTGATACAATTACTTCGTGAAACTAAGTTTGATATTATTCAGGCTGAGGGAATATATCTTGCCTTATATCTTCAAACTATAAGGAAATACAGTAACGCAAAAACGATTTTACGCTCACATAATGTTGAGCATCTGATTTGGCAAAGAATAGCCCGGCATACAAAAAATCCGTTTAAGAAAATCTATCTTCACAATCAAGCCAAAAGACTAAAAACCTTTGAGCTCAATGCCTTGAATCAATTTGATGGTATTGCCTCTATTTCACCAATAGACACAAAAATATTTCAGTCAAATGGATGTCGAATTCCAATCGCTGATATTTTGCCAGGCCTTCATATTGCTGATTACCCTTTGAGTATAAATGAGAGACCGATAGAAAATTGCTGTATTTTCGGTGCTTTGGATTGGATTCCAAATCAGGAAGGTTTATCCTGGTTTATAAATCAGGTTTGGCCTATGGTTCATAAGCAGGATTCAAATCTTAAACTATTAATTGCCGGTAGAAATTCAGCTGATTGGATTAAAAAACTTGATGGAAATGGTATTGAATTTTTGGGTGAACTACCCGATGCTGCTTCCTTTTATGCCTCGCATAATTTGTTTTTGATTCCACTATTATCTGGTAGCGGTATTAAGATTAAGATTATTGAAGCATTAGCGTACGGAAAAACGATTGTTGCTACCCCTGTAGCTGTAGAAGGAACCGGACTCATTCCGGGAATACATTTGTTGCAAGCTGATGATGCAAAGACCTTTGCCGCAGCCATATTAACTTGTGTTCGAGATACGGATGTACGGGTCAGACTAGCTAAAACAGGCAGCCGTTATGTGAGAAAGAAATATGCTTTGGAAAAGATTATTTTACAATTATTCGAATTCTACGAAAGTCTGAATTGATGGTTTATTATATTATAAGCATCTTTTTTTGGCTTTCAATTGCCGCCTTAGTTCATAGCTATCTGTTTTATCCATGGCTTATGGCCTGGCTCGCTTCAAAGAAAAAACAAGTATTCAAATCCTCTGTTGAATTTATCCCTGAAATTGCTGTCTTACTAGCTGCCTATAATGAAGAAAAAGTAATCAGACAAAAAATAGAAAGTGTGCTTTCGGCTGATTATCCTGCTCAAAAGCTAACGCTTTATCTAGGCTCCGATGCCTCCACCGACAGAACAGATGAAATTGCCGGGCAAATGGCAAAAACAAATAGCAATCTCTTTTTTATACGATTTAATGAGCGTACAGGTAAGGCTGGTATTATCAACCAATTAGCTATTAGAGCCAAAAAAAGTGGAGCAGAGATTTTTATAATGACCGATGCCAATGTGATGTTTGTACAAAACACCATAAACGAGTTGGTGCTTGGATTCGAAGATAAACGAATTGGACAAGTTGCGGCCAATATTCTAAGTACAGGAAAACAGTATAAGGGAATTGCTTTTCAGGAAGAACAATATATTCAACGAGAAAACCTGATAAAGTACCACGAGGGCAAAGCATGGGGCACTATGATGGGCGCTTTTGGTGCATGTTATGCTGTGCGAAGTGACCTTATGCCGAAAATTCCCTTGAATTTCATGATGGAAGATTTTTTCATTTCTATGCACGTTTTGAAGACTGGTTATAAGGCTGTAAGCAATCCAAAAGCGCTTGCTGAAGAAGATGTATCCTTCAAAATGAAAGAAGAATTTATTCGGAAAAAAAGAATTTCCGCAGGTAATTATCAAAATCTGGTTTTCTATAAAGAATTGCTCTGGCCTTGTTGGAATAAAATCTCATTTAGCTATTGGTCACACAAAGTATTAAGATGGTTCGGCCCATTCTTACTTATTATAATACTGGGTTTGGGTATAGCTCTGGCTTTTCAATCCACTTTTTATTTCTTCCTGTTGCTCCTGCAGATAACTATCTGGTTAATACCACTACTTGAACTTCTTTTGCAAATGCTAGGCATACATCTCGTCATTAGCAGATTTATCTATTACTTTTACACTATGAATCTGGCGCTGTTAGCCGGCTTTTTCAAATACCTAAAAGGGATTAAAACAAATGTCTGGGAACCCACTGAACGAAACCGTTAAAATGAATCGGATTGAAGAAGCTCTAGAAGCTATAAAAGCAGGTCAACTAGTTATAGTTGTTGATGACGAGAATAGGGAAAACGAGGGTGATTTTATTACCGCTGCCCGAAATGTTACCCCAGAAATAATCAATTTTATGGCTCGAAATGGAAGAGGCTTGATTTGCGCCCCTGTTCTTGAAGATCGTTGTGATGAACTTGATCTCGATCTTATGGTTCAGCAAAATACCGCTTTGCATGAAACTCCTTTCACCGTTTCTGTTGACCTTAAAGGACATGGATGCACAACAGGTATAAGCACAAAGGACAGAGCTAAAACGGTTCAGGCGTTGATTGATCCTACAATTAAACCTGAAGATTTTGGAAGACCGGGTCATATTTTCCCTTTACGGGCTATGCGAGGGGGGGTATTGCGCAGGTCCGGGCATACTGAAGCAACCGTTGATCTCGCCCGCTTGGCCGGGTTTGAACCTGCCGGAGTACTTGTTGAGATAATGAATGAAGATGGTAGCATGGCTAAGTTACCTCAATTGAAAGAGATAGCTGAGAAATTTAAGCTGAAATTGATTTCAATTCAAGACTTAATTTCCTATCGATTGACGCATGAAACTTTAATAAAAAAAGAAGAAGAAGTTCAAATGCCAACTAAATATGGTGATTTCAATTTGATTGCTTTCAGGCAATTAACCAACAATCAATTACATTTAGCACTGGTTAAGGGAAATTGGAAAACATCCGATCCGGTACTTGTTCGGGTTCATTCAAGTTGTGTAACAGGGGATATCCTTGGCTCTATGCGTTGCGACTGTGGAGATCAATTACATCAGGCCATGCAAATGGTTGATCGGGCAGGAAATGGTGTGGTGCTTTATATGAATCAAGAGGGAAGAGGTATTGGCCTGCTGAATAAATTGCATGCATATCATCTACAGGAAAATGGGCTTGATACAGTCGAAGCGAATTTAAAACTAGGTTTTTCAACTGATCCGCGTGATTATGGAATTGGCGCTCAAATCCTTCGCTTTCTTGGCATTAATAAGATAATTCTAATTTCTAATAATCCTAAAAAAAGAATTGGACTAGAAGCTTATGGATTAGATATTATTGACAATGTTCCCATTGAAATTAAACCAAACCAATATAATCTGAGATATCTTGAAACAAAGAGGGATAAAATGGGGCATCAAATTTTAAAGGGAAAGAAGCACAAAACAGATTCCTGAAAATCTACTCTGGAAAATTACTGATCTCACCATTTACCGGTTTCTCCCCATCTTCACTTGCCGTCTTTTTTTCATTGTTCAACCGGAAGAATTCGCTGGTTGTATCAAAGTCTTTTCGGAAAAATAAACCAAGGCCTGTTTTACTTTTATTCGCGTTCTCAAAAATGTCGTAATCACTTTTCCTAAATCCTTTAACACGGAACTTCCCATCTTCAGATATGCTGTATTCTACTTCAAAATCTCCTGCCAGATTATTGGCTGTTGTCACCGATGAATTAGTATTTCCAAAATCAAAATTACCACCCACATTCACACTAAACCGTCCCAACTTTTTACTAAGCTCAAGATTTAACTCATTTCTACTGAGCGAGTTATTGTCGTTCGAGATATCACCTAGCTCATAATTTTTATAATTCAAATCCACCTCCATATCATATTTTGAGAGCATGTCTGAAAAGTACATGGATAATTGACTTGAAAGGAATTCAGTCATCGTATTAACACCAGTTGATTTCCAATTTGCACCTGTGGATGCACTGGTCGTAATATCAGAAGGGATGAACTTATTAAATACAATGAGTCCAAGAACTTGCTTACTCAGCTCATTATCATCTGCTCGTATCTCTTGCAGTTTTTGATTAAATCTATTGGAAACTAAATAACTATCTTCAGTGCTCTGCTTAATATCAAAACTAATATCAGGAGCAGACAGATTCCCTCGCATTTTTAAGTAAACATCGAGTGGAGTGGGCTGTTTCAATTTTTTGATTTCAGCATCGCTTAGTTGTTCCGCTTCAGTAGAAAAGAGATCATATCCTGATGCTTTAATTTTATAGATGGCATTTATATTAAGTAATGCTTCATAAGGATCGCCTGACCATGTCAGTGTTCCGCCATCCTCTATTAAAAATTCTTTGTTTATGATATTTTTTAAAGTGAATAAATATGAGCCATTTTTAATTGTATAATTACCATACATATTGAAATCGCCCAAAGTGTTAATATCCAATTTGATATTACCATCACCCCGACTTTTAATAATATCACCGGCTTGTAGATCAAAAATAAGTTGGACTTCAGCTTTTGGATTTACATCCAAATCCATGTTCAAATGCAAATTATTTAAATGCCCGTAATAATCCTCTTCTGACAAACTATCAAGTGCTGGCTCTTTGAATTTAATGAAATCATAATCGTCATATTCACTGCTATAAGTAACCGGAATAAAGAGTCGGCTATTATTTCCAGTAGACGCATCTACATATACTTTTAAATTGTTAACAGGTCCATTTATATCAACAAGAGCGGTTCCAAATACCTGACCGTAAAAGTCACTATTTTCTTCAGGACTAAGGTCCATTAACTCAAAATCTTCATCCGTTTTAAGTACAAAATATTTAAAAGCCAAATCATTCAGGCTTTGAAGCAATAATTCTCCGGATAGCGTAGCAGGCACTTTATTTATATCGTACAAAATAGATGGTTCAAAAATGATGGAATGATTTTGAAGAGACAATTGTAATGAATCTAATGTGTAATTAGTATTCAAATAATCAAAATGAAGGCTTGCTTCTTTATAGCCAATTTTGCCAGTCAAATCAAGATTATCCGGCTTACCGCCTACTTTAAAATTGCCTGAAAATGATCCTTGCATATCTGAAATCACGCCACTGAGAATTGGATTAAGTACAGCAGCGGGTAAATCATTCAAATGTCCATTCAAATTAATTTGTTCCCGGCTTTTATCTAAGGTAACTACTCCGTTAAGGTTCAATAGTGTGTCTGCTTGAATCAATTTTGTAGCTATATTAATCTGCTTAATATAAGGAATATAACCACCTTGTAATTCTAATAATCCTATATCCTGATTGTCAATACTGAAATCATCGATATGAAGATCTTGAATTATTCTAAATGATTTTCCAAAAACATTTAGGAGTCTGACCGTCCCATCAATATTGCCATTAATTTGATACTCTTTGTAATCAGCTAAATGAGTCAAAGTCTGACATTGCAAATCATGGATTTCCAACTGCAGTGCTGTATAGTTTGCTTGAGAACCATTCGTGCTTAATTCAATCGTTTGATCAGAATTTTTTAGTTGGAAATGAGCAAGTTGCATTCCGTTATCGTAAAACCTGAATATATTGTCCGAATTAATATCCCATACTTCTTCAGCTAAATCAATTTTTGAACCTTTGAGCCTGATATCAATCGTATCTCCCTTGCGGTTGGCATCACCACTGAGAAGCACCTTGTTAATAATATTGTCATTGGCTGCTTCCAGAATAAAATGAGCTTCATTGCCAAAAATACTAGCCTTAAGACGACTTTCCCCAAGGCTGTTCTGCTCATTAATTTCAAAATTTCTAAAGGAAGCCCCAATCTTTAATGTATCGTTTTTTGTTCTTACCAGGAAATTGGCATTTTCCACTTTTTCTGATGAACCAAATCGAATCTGAGGTACAATACCGTCAACTTTTATTTTTCGATTCTTGCTATCAAAATTGCCATAAATATAGCTGCCGCCTAACCCTTGAAGCCCATTATATAGCAATGAAAAAGCAGGATAATTCTTCTTGACAATCAAAGTAAAATCAAATTGGGATTTATCTGTATCAACCGCCATCGGTAAGTTTGAATTAGGGTAATAATAGCTATTCAAAACTGCGATGACCTGATTGGGAATTTGCGATAATGTATAATTACCTTGCAGATTAAGATCAATTATGTCCGACTGTACAATAAACTTATTGCCAAAGCTGTCAACGCTACTATTTATTAAAATCGTGTCAATGTTATAATGGCCTTCAGCAGAGCTAACAAAAGCATTTGTAAATTGGATTTGCCCATTCATTCTGTCTGGATTTAAGCCCTTGAATGCTAAGGTGGCGTTTGTCTTTATTTGAAGTGGTTGATCGCTAATGTTCAGATCATAAAGATCTGCAAATGTGACATTTGATTTAAAATTGAATATTGGATCGGTCTGGGCCAAATCAATGGTTCCGGTGAAATCAAAATTTGCTCTACGATCATTTACATCTAACAAGCCTGAGAAAAAACGCTTCTTCATTGAGCCCTTTAATTTGACATGATGATAAGCGTAGTCATTTAATTCCAATAGTGAGATATTTCCATCAAGGTTCATCTCCATGCGGCTAAAATCAAAACCCTTACCATCAAGTTTACTGTTAAAGGCAATATTGCCGACATAATCTCTGTCCAGCCATTTGCCTAATTGAAACTGATTACTTGCCAAATTTCCGGAGTATTTCGGAATACCCGCATGATCAAATTTCATATTGATATCGGATTTCAAAATACCCAGGGCAGTTTGCATAGTTCCGTAAGCAACAAAGTCGCGGATAAATCCGGTGAACTGTCCATGAAACTTAACCTGACCCAATTTTTTGACACTTGCCGGTAAATGAATATCAGGAAGTAACTCGCCAATTTCAGAATAATTGCTTCTGAATTGCTGTGCCTCTATATTAATAAAGGTTTCGTTGATATCGGGTAAGCCAATCATTTCAATGCCACCGGAAAATTGAGTTGCATTATTGTAAGTGATTTCCATGTTTTTACCACGTAAATCAGCAATTTTTCCCTTCACCTCTCCACTAAAATTCAGAACCTGTTGTTCATCATTTCGAATAGACGGAGCAAAGTACTTGATATCTTTCATGGCAATAGTAGCATCTGCGAAATTGCCTTCAAATTGTACTCTATTCAGTATATCATTGAAATCGGAAAGAGAATGAAAAGTAAGAGCAAGATATTCTTTTATTTCACTTTGAGGAGTAAGCACATGAAACGAATTAAATATAGCATTTGAAGCATTCATGTGCAGATATCCGGATAAACTATTGAGATCGAAGCCACTTTTTTCCTTACAGTCTATTTGTCTGATATTAGCATCAATGCTGTCACCAAGCCAATGAAAATTTTGCAATGTGGCCTGAAGTTCAGAAATGTCAAGATTTGAAAAGTCAATGTATTTTTTTAAAGATGTAGCAACAGGACTCTGCTGAAAGGAAATATGATTCTTGTTCAACTGAAAGGTATCAATTTGAATTTCCCAGGCTCCGGAATTCAAAATAACAGGTGATTTTTCAGTACTTTGAGAAATACCTGAATCAACTGCATTATTTGCCGATTCCAATCGAACTATTTGGTAAGAGCCTTTTTCAATTAAAAACTTGGACAAATGCAGTTTTTGAGTCTCAATATTAGTTTCACTAAAACCTGCATTAATTATGGGCAATTTTATACTGATGATATTTTTCCCGGGCATATCCCGATAATCAATAAGCGTATTTTTAACAGTTATTTGGTTCAATTCAACTGACCAGCTTGAAGCGGTTGAAGAAGTATCGGAGCTACTTGATTGAGTAAGAAAGTCATAATTAAACCCTTCTTTTTCAGTAAGGCGGTAAGCCTTAATTCTAGGTGCATTTAATTGGATATCATTGATGCGAAGATTTCTTTTAAACAATTGCCAAAGGTTAAAATTGACCTTAATCTCATGGCCATAAAGCAAAGTATCGTTTTGTTGATCGAGTACATAAGCATCATATAATTCAATTCGATGCATTCCCTGCAGACGAACATGGTCGAAATCAATTTCTGTTTGCAAACGGTTTGCAATCCGGTGCACAACTTTCTCTGCCAGGTAATTCTGAACCGGTGGCAGTTGGAGCAGTAAAATGCTTACTACAAAAATTCCAAATACAGAGATAGCAGAAAGGCGCAAAAAGAGCACCATTTTTCTGTAGTATTGAAATATGCGGTAAAGCTTTTTCATCCGTATTAATAGACCGTATAAACCTGTAAATTTACATAATTAATCTGTGTGTATGAATGACAACCCAAAAATCCTTTCCATTGAATCTTCCTGCGATGATACATCTGCAGCCATTTATTTTGACCGGATGATTAAATCGAATGTTACATCAACGCAGATTATTCATAAAAAATATGGTGGCGTTTTGCCTGAAATGGCTTCAAGGCTTCATCAGCAGAATATTATTCCTGTGGTTCAGGAAGCCATTGATCAGGCCGGAATTAATATCCGGGATATTGATGCAATTGCATTTACCCGCGGACCGGGATTATTAGGCTCATTATTAGTAGGTGTGAGTTTTGCCAAAGCTTTTGCCATGGCAAGAGATATACCCATGATGGATGTAAATCATCTACAAGCTCATGTTTTAGCGCATTTTATTGAATCGCCCAAACCAAAATTTCCATTTCTCTGCCTCACCGTTTCGGGTGGGCATACCCAGATCGTTCAAGTGAATGATTATCTCGAAATGGAGGTATTGGGCAGTACCCTCGATGATGCTGCCGGTGAAGCTTTCGATAAAACAGCTAAAATGTTGGGACTTCCTTATCCGGGGGGGCCGCTACTTGATAAAAAGGCACAAAAAGGAAATCCCCTTGCTTTCAAATTTGCTGAACCCAAAGTGAAGGGACTGAACTTCAGTTATAGTGGTTTAAAAACCTCGGTATTATATTTTCTTCAAAAACAAACGAAAAATAATTCCAGATTTATTGATGAAAATTTGTCTGATCTATGTGCCTCTATTCAATACACAATTGTAAAAGTGTTGATGGACACGCTGAAAAAGGCAGTAGAACAAAGCGGCATTCGAGAAATAGCTATTTCAGGTGGGGTTTCGGCAAATAGCAGATTGCGATCTGAAGTAAGTAATTTAGGTAAGCAACTTGGGTGGAATACTTTCATCCCGCGCTTGGAATATTGTACAGATAATGCAGCTATGATTGCCATGGTAGGGTATTACAAGTATCTGAAAAAAGATTTTTGTGGTCAGGATGTCAGTGCACTTGCCCGTTGGGCTATATAGTCTCACTCTTTGGCATTACCGATATAATTAAAAGGAGTCAGATTGCGCAATTGCTGTTTGATACCTTCTTCAACATCCAGTGTTTCGATAAATTCAAGCATCGTTTCCTGATTAATGCCGTTTTTACCCCGGGTCAATGTTTTAAGCACTTCATACGGTGTAGGATAGCCCACTTTTCGTAGTATGGTCTGAATACCTTCCGATACAACTGCCCAATTAGCTTCAAGTTCGGCATTCAACTTGTCAACATTTAGCTCAAGCTTGCTTAATCCATTTTGTAATGAAGCAAAACCTATAATAGTATGTGCCATTGGCACACCAATATTTCGTGAAACAGTCGAATCAGTCAAATCCCGCTGCATGCGTGATAAGGGTAGTTTTTCAGCTAAATGATTAAATATCGCATTAGCGAACCCAAAATTACCTTCAGCATTTTCAAAATCTATTGGATTTATTTTATGGGGCATCGTTGAAGAACCAACTTCAGCTTCCTTGGGTATTTGCCTGAAATAATCCATCGAAATATAAGTCCAGCAATCGCGACAAAGATCAATGAGAATGGTATTAATGCGTGCCATGTTTTGCATACGGGCAGCCAACTGATCGTAGTGTTCTATTTGGGTAGTATTTTGCTGACGCTTGAGTCCAAGTTGTTCGATAAATGCATTGGCAAAAGAAGACCAATTAATGTCAGGATAGGCAGCATAATGCGCATTGAAATTTCCGGTGGCACCACCAAATTTTGCTTCAATCGGAATTTGCTTCAATAATGTTAATTGTCCTTGAATACGTTCAGTAAAAACGCGTAATTCTTTACCTACCGCTGTGGGTGTTGCAGGCTGTCCATGAGTATGAGCCAGCATGGGTTGATTTTTCCATGCTTCAGCCAATCGAATGATTGATTTTGTAAGAACACTCAGATTGGGTAAATAAAACTCATGCTGAAAGTCTTTGATTGCCAGCGGAACAGCTGTGTTATTAATATCTTGAGAGGTAAGCGCAAAATGAATGAAATCGATCCGTTCACCTAATCCTAGCTTTTTAAATCGCTCCTGGAGGAAATATTCAATCGCTTTTACATCATGGTTTATACCGGCCTCTATGTGTTTTACATGCTCGGCATCCTCCATCGTAAAATCCTGATAAATAAAGCGGAGTGATTTAATAGATGATTTATCTAAATCCGGTAATTCATCAAGCAGCTTTGATAGGGCAATAAAGTATTCAATTTCAACTTGTATACGATAGCGGATCAGCGCGAATTCGGAAAACCACGTTGATAACTTGCTTACTTTTTCGCGATAACGACCGTCAACCGGTGAAATGGCACTGAGGCTGTTTAGCTCCATAATTAATGGCTACTTTTGTACAAAGTTACCAAGATTGAAAGATATGAACCAGAAATTAGTATTGATACTCTGTATGACGCTTTTCCCTATGTGCTCTCACGCTCAAATACTGACTGTTAGTACTAGCACGCTGCAATTTGATACAACACTGACATCACAAACAGACACGTTTTTTTTAGGCATCACAAACAATAGCGGAACTCCGGTATCGATTGATAGTACCCTATTCTTTGAAGCTGCTTTTGAATCAACATTTAATCAGTTCACGATAGCCCCGGGCGGAAATGTTTTATTACCTGTCATTTTTCATCCCAGACATAATATTGATTACAATAGCGAAATGGTATTAGTTGCGAATACAGGAGAAGGAAATATTGCCATCGATTTACTGGGAACGGGTAAATATTCGGGTACTTATTATAATAGTACGCAGGGATTAAGCGAAGAGCCATTAAAACTTGCTTTAAAATCATTGATAAGTGGACATACCAGTCTGGGCTATAATACCGCAAGAGATAAAATGTTCATGAATATTGATAACCAGAAAGTGAATGGACAAGGAACCTCACAAAATACATTGGATTGCATATACATAGGTAAAACTATTGTTGGTTATTCTTCTAGGACAGATGCTTTCAACAATTACAGCGTAAACACAGAACATACATTTCCACAAGGTAAATTTAATTCGCAGGAACCGATGAAATCAGATCTTTTTCATCTTTATCCAAGTGATGTAGCAGCAAACTCAGAACGAGGTAGCAAATCATTTGGAGTAGTTAGCAATCCCACCTGGCTGCAGGGCGGTTCTAAATCGAGCAGTAGCAAATTTGAACCTAGAGATCAACAAAAAGGACCTGCATCAAGATCAATGTTATACTTTCTGATTCGCTATCAGAATTACGGTAGCTTTGTTTCGTCCTCAGACCAAAATATCTTACGTCAATGGAGTTTGGACTTTTTACCTACTCAGGTTGAAAAGGACAGATGCGATGCCATCCAAAGTTTTCAGCATAATCGTAATCCTTTTATTGATCATCCCGAATTTGTTGAACGAATTCACTCTTTCATTAGCTCATCTTCTGCACCTTCAGTGCACAGCATTCAATTGACTTCTGATACTATTAAATTTTTTCCAGGTCAAATCGGTGATACACTACACTTTCATTATGTAATGGTAAATGATGGCAATAAGGTGGTCAAGCTCTCGAACTATCAATTGGATGGCAACGACTTCTCAATTATACAAAATCCTGTATCTATTGCCCCGGGTGAATCAGCCGATGTCATAATTCAATATAGCATGACCGATACCTTTTCGAAAGTAGATACGCTACGTTTCCAAACGGATGTGCCGGGACTAAGCAACATTGATGTTCCTTTATTGATTGATGGGGGATTGGGTACCGGAATCAATAATAATCCAGAGAAAATGACTGTTTCGCTTTGGCCAAATCCATCTTCCGGTAAATTTTTCATCCAAACATCTATGACCGGCTCTGCCAATATAAAATTAATGGATGAGACCGGTCGTATATTACAAACCTATGTCTTCAACAATATCCTTAATGCCAATATTGATTGCAGCCATCTTGCACATGGTATATATTTTCTTCAAATTGAAATTGCAGACAGGAAATTAATGAAGAAAGTGCTTATTTATTGATTGCTAGGCTGTTCGTTACAATATATCCTTTACAAATGGTAAAGATTAGATATTAGCAAATTAGTCTCTAGCCTTGTTGATTGATCGTAATGTCGCTGTCCAGTTTTTATGGTTTACGCAAAAACAATACCCTTGGTATACCTCAGGCCAACAAAGTAATGCTGCTTGTCTTCACACCTACTCGTAATTTTTAATCACTTATTAAATTCCAATTGTACATTTACAAATATTATTCTGTTAAAACGTAATTGCGGCATGAGGTATATTTTTTTATTAGCGGTTCGTTATGTGTGCTGTTCAGTGATACTATATATGAATTACTTCTTTGAAATGGGCATCAAAACTGTAATTGAGATGAGCGGATAATTTAATGAGCAATATGGTCTATCGGCTAAGATGTATAGGAAAATCAGTCAATTAAGCGAATCACGAATACCAATTGAAAAGTATAATTGAAAGAGTAAATCGCCTTATGGAGCTTAGCTGCTGTCTGCGGTAGGCAGGTGTGTGCGGTAAAACGGTTTGTTTGTAAATCCATTCGTTAGCTTCTTAGAGGAGATTGACATCAGTGGGGGGGGGGTAACGCATATAGAATTCATAGCAGCTTGCGTCTCCCATCCCTTTTCCCGGTTCTGTCCTAATATCGCACAATACTTTGAAGTTTGTCAATGGATCGGCA
>CAYPSW010000005.1:0-136852 GCA_964413685.1 uncultured Chitinophagales bacterium | reverse complement strand
AATCCCGATTGCTCTTATAATACTTACATATTTTAATGCAAAGCCATTCATACTTTGCTCCACCTGCCGGCAGGCCGACACGGACGCAATGCCCTACAAATACTATGGTTGTGATACTTGCTTTAGCATTTCCTTACCAGAACCACCTGTCAAATATTTCTCATACTCGCGGGCCTCCGATCTGCCTGGAAAATCTTTCGTGTAAATCAATTTGAACGGTCGATAGGTCTTTGTTGTACGTTCATAAGCGGCAATGACGGTGGAGCCTTGCCTAAAGGTTTGAGATAAGACCTACATAAATATATATCTCTGATATACTGCTTATCGCATATACCATTCATTTGTACCCGGAGTGGGGGTCGAACCCACACGGCCGCAATGGCCACAGGATTTTAAGTCCTGCGTGTCTACCAATTCCACCATCCGGGCATTAAAATAAGTGCCTTGTTCTTTAACAAAAAAAGAGCGAGAAACGGGACTCGAACCCGCGACCCCGACCTTGGCAAGGTCGTGCTCTACCAACTGAGCTATTCTCGCTAATATTCTTTATTTCAACTTAAGAAGAACGGATTGCAAATATAGAACAAAAAGAAAAAATCGGCTGAAAAAGACAAATAATTTCTATTAAAATCAGAGGCTTCCTATTTTTAACAAGAATTTATAAATAAGCAGAACTTATGGCTCGTCAATTAATTGAGTGCGTCCCCAACTTCAGCGAAGGCCGGGATATGAATATTATCCGCCAGATTACGGCTGAAATTGAGAAGCTTGAAGGTGTGAAATTATTGGATATTGATCCTGGCAAAGCGACAAATCGCACCGTGGTAACTTTCGTTGGTGAGCCGGAGCCGGTCATTGAAGCGGCTTTCCTGGCCATTCAAAAAGCGGCTGAAATCATTGATATGCGCCAGCACCGAGGTGAACATCCGCGCTTTGGAGCTACTGATGTTTGCCCCTTGGTACCGATTGCCAATATCAGCATGGAAGAAACAGCAAAATATGCCCGAAAGCTGGGCAAACGCGTTGGTGATCAATTGGGGATACCCGTATATTTTTATGAAAACGCAGCCACTGAGGAAAAGCGAAAAAATCTGGCATTGGTAAGAGCAGGTGAATATGAAGGCATTGAAAAGAAAATCAAAGACCCGATCTGGAAACCTGATGAAGGGCCAGCAGTTTTTAATCCAAAAACAGGCAATATCGCTATCGGAGCCCGCGATTTTCTGGTAGCTTATAATGCTAATCTTAATACCACATCCGTCCGGAGAGCCAATTCAGTGGCCTTCGATATAAGGGAAAATGGCCGCATCAAAAGAGCGGGTAACCCTGTGAACGGGAAGATTGTCACGAATAAAAAGGGTGAACCTGTTCGCATTCCTGGTGTTTGTAAAGGGGTAAAAGCCATTGGTTGGTTTATAGAAGAATATGGCGTTGCACAAGTTTCTATGAACATCACTAATATCAATATTACTTCGGTTCATGAAGCATTTGATGCCTGTGTCCATAGTGCTCATGCCAGAGGGATGCGCGTCACCGGCTCCGAATTGGTCGGGCTGATACCTAAAAAGGCTATGCTGGATGCAGGTCGCTATTTTCTCGAAAAACAAAGGCGCTCAACGGGTATTTCGGAAGAAGAACTCATTAGGATTGCCATTCGTTCGATGGGACTGGATGAACTCATGCCCTTCGACCCGAAGAAAAAAATCATTGAATACCTGCTTGAAGATGAAAGAAAGGCTCCATTAATCGCCATGAACCTGCGCGATTTCAGCAATGAGACAGCCTCCGAATCACCCGCTCCAGGGGGTGGTTCTATTTCGGCTTATGTTGGGGCTCTTGGGATTTCTTTGGCAACCATGGTAGCCAATCTGTCATCGCACAAAAGAGGCTGGGACGATCGTTGGCAGGAGTTTTCCAATTGGGCAGATCAAGGTCAGCAAATCAAAGATAAGCTCCTGCGCATGGTTGACGAAGACACGAATGCCTTCAACGGTATTATGCAAGCTTTTCAATTGCCAAAAAGCAGTGAAGTGGAAAAGGCAGCCAGAAAAAAAGCCATTTCCGATGCAACCAAAGTGGCTATCCTCGTACCTTTCCGTGTTATGCAACTATCTGTGGATGCCTTCAAAATTATCCGGGCGATGGCTGAAACAGGTAATCCCAATTCGGTGTCGGATGCAGGAGTAGGCGCACTTTGTGCAAGAGCTGCCGTGCTGGGTGCCCATCTCAATGTGCTGATAAATGCCAACGGGTTGGAGAACGATTCGTTTGTACAAGACACAATGCATGCCGCTCAGCAATTGGCCAATCAGGCGGTGAAAGAAGAAGCTGCCATCTTCGATATTGTCAAAGCTAAGATTGGCTAAGCGCGGCCAGTTGCTCTTCAAGGCTTTGGGGATGATTCCCTTTTTTGTCTGGAATTTGCGCCATAGCATATTCACTCAATGCGGTAATCGTCAAACTGGGATTTACCCCCAGATTACAGGGAATGACTGAGCCATCGAGAATCAGCATATTGGGATAGTTATGTACTCTGAACATATCATCAACTACACCTTCTTCGGCATTTCTTCCCATGGGGCAAGCTCCGAGAATATGAGCTGTTGAACTCAGATTAAAAAAGATTTCTGAAACTGCATTCATGGGTACAGCATGTACTTTTTCAGCATAACGCTTCATCACTTCCTGACCAATAGGGATATATGCCGGGACTCTTTTCCCAGGATTGTGCATGCTTAGTCTGCCACCAAAGAGGCCTTTTTTCCAACGCATTTTCATTTTATTATCACTGGTTTGCATTACCAGAAAAAAAAGCGAACGCTGAGAAATATTTCGTCCGAAAATACTGTTAATAAATCGAAGAGGATGCATCACAATTTGCCCAAAAAGGCGGGCTGCCCTGACGATACCCGAACCGGGGCCAACAGCCAAAGTACCTAATTTGGCCATCAGGTCAGATCCATCCGGATATTTGCAGAGCTCCACAAAAGTCTGGTCGTCAGGATGAAATATCCGGTTGATAGCAATGCCATGGTTTAGCTTCCGGTCGGCCAATATTACTCCACTCAATGATTCAGAATTGGTCAGCAAATTTTCTCCGAGTCTGTCCGATAATTCCGGCAATGTTTTTACGTCAAATTTCTGGCGGAAAAGTAAGCTCAATGTTCCCAAAACCCCTGCTGACACAATTAACCCTTTCGATTCAAAAACTTGTCTTTTCCCTTTGATCAGCGGTTTTGTGGACACCCTGTATATTCCGTCAGAATATTCAATTGTATCGGCTATCGTTTCAGCCAATATTACGGCTCCGAACTTTTCAGCAAACCACAGATAGTTTTTATCCAATGTATTTTTCGCATTGTAGCGACAGCCCACCATACAACCTGCACATTCGCGGCAGCCATTGCGCTCAGGGCCCAAGCCTTTGAAATAGGGATCAGTAGCCTTGTCCTGAGGACCAAAATACACCCCGACATCATCCACATGTTTCCAGGTAGGTCCACGTCCCATATCATCGGCCACTTCTTTCAGTATTTCATCTTCAGGAAACACTTTTTTGTAGGGCACTGAACCCAGCATAAAACGGGCTTTTTGATAATAAGGATTAAGTATTGTTTTCCAATCTTTAAAGCCACTCCACACCGGATTCTGAAAAAAATGATCGGGCGGATACATGTGGGTATTTGCATACACAAGGCTTCCCCCTCCTACTCCCACTCCACTCAGCACCATGGCCTGCCTGAAAAAGTTGATTTTTTGAAAGCCGAAAAAACGCAGAGCCGGTAGCCAGAGAAACTTTTTAAGATTCCAGTTAGACTTTGGGAAATCCTCGCTTCTGTATCGTTTGCCTTTCTCAATAACAAGCACCGAGTAGCCCTTCTCGGCCAGGCGCATAGCTGAAACACTTCCTCCAAATCCGGAACCAATCACAATATAATCGTAGGCTTTTGCTTTATCCATTGCTATATTTTCCAGGTAATAAAGCTTAATAATTTAAATTTCATCCGGCTATAGGGAGGATAAAGCAAACTGATGAGTGAAAAACGACTGTGTTGTTTCATCACCGTTCTCAGGTTGGTAAAGGCTAAAAACCCATGATAGCCGTGTGACTTGCCGATGCCACTGTAATTCAATCCTCCAAAGGGAAGTGTATTATTGGCAAATTGTAAGGTCGTATCATTAATCATCACCGAGCCGGAACTGGTTTGTTTGAGTATGGATTGAATAAAGCGCTTGTTCCTTGCAAAAATATATAGTGCAAGTGCTCTTTCTTTGGCATTAATCAGATTAATCAATTCTTCCCCCGAATCAAAAACTAAAACTGGTAATAAGGGCCCGAAAATCTCCTGCTGCATCACCGGATTATCAGGCTTAACGTCCTGTAGGAAAAGCGGACTAATTCTTCTGGCTTCTTCATCAACTACTTTTTCATTCAGAGCAGAAGCCCCGGAGTTCAAACTTTCTTCCAGTAAGTTTCTAATTCGATTGAAATGCTTTTGATTCACAATGCCTGCTGTCTTATAAGCTTGCTCGGTGGCAGATTGAAATTTGTTCAATTGCCGCTTCATTTCGCTGATAAAATCAGGATAAATGCTGCGCTGAACAAAAACGTAATTGGGCGCAACACAACTCTGGGCACTGTTCATACATTTGCTCCAAATAAGCCTTCTAACCGTGGTCTTCAAGCGGGCAGATTCATGCACAATAGCCGGATTTTGTCCACCTAACTCAAGGGTGATTGATGACAAATTACGGGCAGCAGCCTGCATCACAATTTTTCCTACCTTCGGACTTCCAGTGAAGTAGATGTGATGAAAAGGTAAGCTAAGCAATTCGGTCGATAGATCGGGACCTCCCTGCAGAACACTGATTTCGGCCGGATCGAACAATTCGCTGATCATCTCTGCAAGCATGGCGGAGCAGTTCGGGGTCAGTTCACTCGGTTTTAATATCACACAATTACCGGCTGCAATAGCAGAAACCAAGGGATTAATACTCAGCATGAAAGGAAAATTCCAGGGAGTGATAATCAGTGAAACCCCTTTTGGTTCAGGACTTACCCATGATTTTGCACCCAGTAAATAAACTGGTGAGTTGTATTTTTTATCACGCATCCACTCATCTAAATGAGACAAAGCCAAATTGATTTCTTTGATAACCAATAATAACTCAGTCAACCGGGTTTCAAAGGGTGGTTTTGCAAAATCCTGAAACACCGCCTGTGTAATATGTTCTTCATGGGCCTTGATCCAGGCTTTAAGTTTCTTGAGTTTAGCAATTCGCTCTGAATGGCCGGATTGTTTATTGTGATGCTGAAAATAGGCTACTTGCTGATCGAATAGTTGTTGATAAGAGCTCATAGAAATAGCTACTTTAGTTAGCGTAAATCTATGAAAAATCGAACGGATCAGCTCCTGTTTTTATGTCTGCGAATGGCTTCATAATCGAGATAGTATAAAACTTTCAACGAAAAACTATTGCTTTGATCAGAACGTATGGTTTCTCCAAGATTATTGAAATAGCTATCTGCCGGATTTGAATTATATATTTGATTCTTCCACACCAGACTCAGTTCACTTCCCGGAGTAAATTCCCATGAATAGGTCATATCGATGGTAAAGGCATTGAAATTAACATCTGCAGCAGGATTGTCTTCAACATCCATTAGTTTTCCATCTGCCTGAAGTTCATAATATTGATTATACACTACGCTAGACCAGTAATGCCGCACATCTATTCCAAGCCCCATCCGTGAAGTAAAGATGTACGATGCACTCAGACTATGAGAAATGGTTGTTCGGTCACGGTTACCAAAGAGTATTCTGCCTGCTGTATCAACATCGGCAAAGCCTTTTTCATTTTTATTAATATTGTAACTCAGATCCGGGTATAATGAGAATCGGTCGTTGAACCGAATACGTGGTCGAAGATTAATATTGAACTTACGGGTATGATATTGTCTGACGAACTCATTTCCATATTCTACATCCAGAGCAAATTTTTTTCGATAATCAGTTGAAATAAAGCCACCTACTGATACATAAGGTGGCAATAAAAACTTTGTTCCCAAAACTCTGGGTTCATAATAATCAAATCCATTGAAAGGATAATAACCTGCATGTAAGCCTGCAGTAAGATAATTTTTAAAAGTTCCGTAAACCCAGCCAAAGGCTCCTGCGCTGGCAAACAAACGCGGTTTATACAATTGCTCGCTTTTTATATGCAATTCACCACCGTAGTTCTGGAAAATGCCCTGAGGTTCGTTTTGGTTATATACAAAAAAAAGGTCATTGCTTAATTCGTTATTATTATACAAAAAGCCTAAATCGTTTGGATCATATTGTGCCGACTCCATCGATTGTTCAAAACCTAGCTGAAATTTGCCACTGACTTTAGCCAATTTCCAAATATATTTCATGCCCTTTTCAGCAGCTGAAGCAGAATCTGTTCCGCCCAAATTATTTTGCGATAAAGCCGTACTGCCGCTAACTTCATAGTGGTTTGTTTTATCCCTGATTTTGAAATTAATGGCTGAGACATCGGCATCTTCATAATACCCCTGTCGTCTGACATAGGTATTCGTAAAGGTCAGGTATGAATTATTTTTTAAGGACTGATCCAACACAAAAACATTATAATTGGTGAGTGGCTGGGTGCGAAACTGTCTGGTTTGTAAAGTGGCTGTATCTTCAATGATAGCATAGGTATTGGCCGAAACCGCATTGAAAATTCCAATGCCCAGATTCCCGGAGGTTCTCCCACTGATTTTTGTAGCATTAATCAATTGAGATTCGCTTGGATTTTGCTTCATTATTTCACCTTTTCCGATATGCGCATTGGCATCATCAAATCCAACAGGTCTTCCACCAATTCGTCTGGAATAAAAAATTCCTGCCTTATTAAAAAGGTCAATCCCTTCAGTGAAAAAAGGTCTGTTCTCATCATACATGGTTTCGAAAGGAGAAAGATTCAATACTTCATTATCTGATTTTACCTGGCCGAAATCAGGAATCATGGTCATATCCAGCGTAAAGCTTTCGTTAATCCCATACTTTAAATCAAGTCCCCCACGAATTGATTTACCCCAATTTGACGATTCCGGAATGTTCAATGGATAATGGGTAATATAGGTGGAAATATAAGGCGTTAGCGTTAGTCTGAAAGGTGCTTTGATATCCTTGATATCTGTTAGTTCTCCAAATTGGGATGCTTGCCCATTGATGTTTGGGTCGCTTGGACTCCAGGTATATTGCTCCCTGAACCTTCTTACTGAACGAACAAAATTAAGCCCCCAGGTTTGATTTTCAGATTCTTTAAACCGAAAGGCCGAATAAGGAATACGAACCTCAGCTACCCAAGCATTATCAGTAATCTTAGTACGACTATCCCAAACAGCATCGTAAATAAAATCCTCGTTTTCAATAGTAAATTTCCCATCTGTCTGAACATTTGAAGCAGAAATGCCAAAAACGAAAAAATTCTGTTTATCATTATAACTGTCAATACCTATCCATATCAAGTCTGAATTATTTTCACCGGCATCGCGCGTACCCAATTGTCTGAGGATGCTATCAGGATGTGAATCATACATAGTTGCTCCAAAATAAATAGCATCATTGTCATAAAGCACTTTAACCACTGTTTTGAAACGTGGTTGCTCCCCCACATTTGGTTCAACGGTAACAAAATTTGTGGCAATAGCAGCAGCTTGCCATACAAAATCATCAAGCGACCCGTCAATTTGAGGAGCAGTCCCTGTCCTAACCGCCTTGATTTGCAAGCGTTGTTGACCATTAATACTTGCTACGGTAATAAGCATCAAAAAGCTTAAGAGAAATGTATTTTTCAAGTGGATTTCTTTGCAATAAAAATACAAAGGGCTGCTCTCAGGAAAAGAGGCAGCCCGTTAATATTTGTTAAGTGTATCAGAAGCCTACAACGGAAATACCAAAGGTTATGGGTGTCACAACGGGGCCTTCTTCCGGATTAAAAAAGGAAGTCAACGAGTAATCGGCAAATACATTGAACCAGCCGTATCCTATCTGACCAATCAGCCCATAGCGAAATTTTTGCATATTAAAATCATCCTTTTCCTTGATTTTGATTTTATCAGCCAACTTTACTTTAGAATGAGCACCTAGCAAATATCCTGCATAAGCACCGGCATTAATTCGGAATGACTTATCCGTATCCCATGGATTTGTTTCAATATTGAGCATTACAGGCAATTCAATCCAGGCATCTGATAGCTTTGATTTACGGATGCTATTATCGAGTACTTTCAAAGTCACCGAATCCATACGCGATTCCAGGTTATAAGCATCTGCAAATCGATAATTATGCATATCCAATGTTAGTCCGTACATCAGGTTCAGATGATGAGCAATTAAATTTACCCGTTGTCTGAATAGATGCAATTTCACATTGATTGATTTACCGGGATTCATATCCAGACCTTTGTATTCAGTAGGCATCTGAAATGTGCTATTATACAATAATGTATTAACACCAAGATCAAGCAGCCCTATCCTGGATTTGAAATTTTTTAGTCCATGATGCTTGCAGTTTTCATCATTATAGCTGCTTCCATCATGCTTACAATCGAAATCGTAATCCGATGCATTATCGGGATCCTCTCCGGGAATCGAAATTATTTGGGTATCCCCATCCTCATTAATCTCTATTTCACTGTTACCCTCCTCGCTAGTTCGTAATATAATTTGAACTTTCCCAATATTGATTACCGTAGTGTCTATCTGCATTTTTCCGGAAGAGTCCACCTTTATTATAGTATCCGTTTTGACAATCACCTGAATGGCATCTTTCTCCAGATTACTTTCGGGTATCGTGTCAGGGTTTGAAATTTTCACTTCATTCCCGGAAGTTTCTATCTCAATATTTTGCGCCTTTGAAATAAGATGGATCGTAAGCATTGTGCTCAGAAGAATGAGTCCTTTGATTGTTTTCATAATGATATTTTTTCTATTTAACATTCGCTAATAAACGGGTTAACAAATTATTTTCTGAATTTACAACTAGCGTCACATCTTCAATACTGACTAGTTTATCTTCAATCCCGATATTTCTTGATACAGATTCAGGCAAAACTACATTGCCAACATCATAGGCTAATACTGCAGCTATGCCATGTAAAGTAAATTTAGGAGCACTAATTTCTGTTGTAAATCCGGAGCTTATATGTAATTTTTGAATTGATGCGGGGTCATTGATATTTCCAGCCGCAATCAGATCAGCAGATTTTGCTTTAAGAGCCATTACTTCTCTCTCATTATGTTTTTGCTTATCTACTGATACGACAGCTTGAGTAAAATTCGTAGTAAGCGGATAAACGCTTGATTCAGAAGAAACAGCATTTTGAATCTTTGCCGGTTCAAATTCGGGGACAGCCTCAGCATGAGAGCCATCCTTGTCTAATGTATTTACTACCGAAGCTTTTGAATTGGCAGCTACTGGATGAGCTGATATTGATGATTGTTTTTTATGATTATTACGTGTATAAACAATACTGACAATGGCGATTAGAATCACGGCAGCCATGGATGCATAGCGGTATATTGGCCGGAAAAACGGGATCATTGTCGCTTTCCTTTTCAGGCGGCCTTTATCAGGAAAAACAATATTCTCAGGACTTGGTAAATAGATTAATCCAGTGGAATCGATAGCTGAAAGAAGTTCAGGGTGTAATTCCAAAAAGTGGGTAAGCATTTGGTCTGATGCAGGATCAATATTGCCTTCGATCCGATCAAGTAAAAAAGCTTCGAAATTGTTTTTATTGATTTTCATATCACTTTGTCAATGCTTACAAAATATCCTTTTAAAAATGTACGGGCTCTGAAAATATATACCTTAACCTGCGATTCATTTAAATCCATTATATCGCCAATTTCCTGGTACGAATAACCTTCATAATCTCGCAACATCAGGACGGATTTTTGAATCTCGGGTAGTTTTTTCAGACCATCCTCTATGGCATCAGCTGCTCCGGGAAGTTTATTAATCCGCCCTTGTTCTACCATCTCAGCCGGATCAATATCCTGACAGAATTTCGATTTCCTGATTTGATCAATCATGGTTCGATAAGCTGTTGTGAACAAATATGATTTTGCTTTAGCAGCATCAATATCGCTGTGTTTTTTCCACATTTTTTCGAAAGAACTTTGAATAATATCTTCAGCGTCATGATTCCGTCCGATGTTTTTTAGGATAAATCTGAAAACAGCATCAGTATATAATTCTACGCACTCATTAAACTCAGCTGTAGTCATCAGCAAGAAACATTCGCCCGTAAGACGGATCGGTTAATCAAAAAGTTACAGGGGTTGATAGATTCAGAATTAGCTACGTAAATTTAAGGAACTCTGCTAATGGAATAGAAAATCAGAATATACTTACCGTTTATTTACCAAAATGATAGTTAAAGCGAGCTGTTAATCCCAGGAAAGTATTAATTGGAGCAGTCGATTCCTGATTTACGAAAAATGGAAATGATTGAATTCCTTTAGACATGCTTGCACGGCTTCCAATTGTTAAGGAATAATGATGCGTCAAATAGAAATCGTATTCCATACCCAACACTAGCCCCCATTCATTGGTATTGAAATTATCAGCATTCAGGAATTGAATATTCGGATCAATATTAACATGTCTTAAGCTGCCATATTGTACCCCAACGAGGTAAGAAACAGTAGCCGGAACTTTTCTGGAAAAGGAATACGGGCTGTTCATTCGGTAGCGATACATAATGGGAATCCGGGTATAATTAAGTTCTGCCAATTTAGTAATGCTGCCGGCAGGAGAATCATAAGCATATTTCTGACCTTCTCTGGCATTGAACAAGACTTCAGCATCAACACTACTGTGTTTCGAAAGTTCGTACCCTATATGAAGTCCCCATGAAGTGCCAAACTTCGCACGGTAATTCGGTTTACTATCGTATGGCGATGGAAATGATCTGGAAAATGTATTCGTGGTTTCCGGCATAATCTTTTGCAATACCCAGGTATTGTTAAAATTTCCTACCATACCAATCTGAAGACCTTTTATAAAGGTCATCGTTGATTTGAGATATTTCGCGGTCCATGATGTACGTTCAAAATGAATTACTTGTTTAGCGGTGATGATTGGAATATCTCTGGAAGCAATAAGTGGCTTGCTTTCATCCTGAAGAACAAGATTGGAAGAGGGTTTGGCAGGTTTAAGCTGTATGACATGCCGGGCTTGGCTATGCTCAGTAATAATGACTTCATCAGGTACATACTGAACGGGTATTTGCTTTTCAATTGGCTTAATATGCAATTGCTGCAAAGCCAGTAATCCGGTGGCTTCATTATATGCTTTAGCGATTGGTGCTTGATTTATAGTAAGAGCCAATTCATCCAAAACATAATTTGATTTTTTCTGCGTTGTAAGCAAAGAAGTTATCAATAATATAATCATTGATGCTATCCCTGCAATCAGGCTCAGAGCAGTCTTGGTAGGATATACTTTCTTCTGCAAGGCCTTTTCAATATCAGCCCAGGCACCGGCAGGTGGCTCAACAGGGTTAAACTTTAAAGCATCCCTGTAGATATCGTCAATTTCAGGATGATTGTAAAACTGATTCATATTTTGATTCCTGATGCTTCAATACTTCTCTTTGTAAAATATATCGTGCTCTCGCCAATTGAGACTTTGAAGTACCTTCACTAATTCCAAGTATTTCTGAAATTTCTCGGTGAGAATAACCTTCAATTGCATATAAGTTAAACACGGTTTTATAGCCCGGTGATAAAGCCCTGATAAATCCCATAAGTGTTTCAACAGCCAGATTTGTCAAAGCTTCATTTTGAACATTTAAGTTATTCACAATTTGCAAATCGTGAACCGGCAGCATATGCTGACTCTTCCTGAAATGCTCAATCGCTGTATTGACAAAAATTCTTCTAATCCAGCCTTCAAATGAGCCATCACCACGATATTTGTCCAGATTATTAAATACTTTAATAAATCCTTCCTGCAAAAGGTCTTCAGCCTGCTGATAATCGTGTGCATAACGTAAGCATACGCCAAACATTGAAGCTGCAAAACGATCATAAAAACCTTTCTGAGCTTCTCGTTTTCCACTGAGACAATTCTTAATCAGATTGTATTCAGCATGTTTTGCGGGCAGACTAAGTTTCATTTGCTCATATTTAAGGACGTGCTTCTCTTTAATTCGGTTGCCTCAATTATCGTTTTAATTCTTTTCCAATAAATGTCAGCAATTTATCGAAGGCAATAGCTCTGTGACTAATCTTATTTTTTATCTCCTGATCAAGTACTGCAAAAGTATCATGATATCCATCCGGGATAAATATCGGATCATAGCCAAAGCCTCCCTGACCAAATGGTTCAGCACTGATAATGCCTTTAATAATTCCTTCGAATTTATACAAATTCTTGTTGAAATGCAAAGCTATCACAGTTCTAAAACGTGCATTCCTATTTTTAATGCCCTCCATCTGCTTCAAAACCAACAATAAATTGTCCCATGAAGTGGTACCTTTTCCTGCATATCTTGCAGAATAAACACCGGGTCTGCCTCCCAGAGCTTCAATTTCCAAACCTGCATCTTCAGCAAAACAATCTTGTTGCAAAATATTAATAGCTGCTACCAGTTTTTCTTCTGCATTTTCCTCCAATGTATCATGTGTTTCGGGCAATTGTATATCAATGCCACACTCCTTCAGACTTTTGATTTCTATAATATTTTGAAACATATTCCGCACTTCATAGAGCTTATGCTCATTGCTGGTTGCGAAAATCAAAACTCTTTTGGCTGCATACATCATTAACGAGTTCGAAAATAGAATATTCAAATGTAAGCGATTAAAGGAAGATGAGAAAACATCATTATTGTCAAATATGCGACCCAATCAAAAGTATTTAGGAAACTAATAAATGTTTTTATCAGGTTGTTGATAAAGGAGTCTACAAGCCCCTATAAATAGATGACATGATCAAAAAATAGGGAAAGATTGCGTATCTTTGGTCTTCAGATTAGAGGTTCTTTTCCAAACCATCAAATAAAAAACGGAGTGTATTATGAATGAAATGATGACTGAAAAATCCATAATGAAGATTCAAACTGTAACACATAGTCGCTTGTCACAAATTGATTTCAATAATATTCCTTTTGGAAAAGTATTTACTGATCACATGTTTCAGGCCGACTATTATGATGGTGCCTGGAAAAGCCCCAGAATAGAACCCTATGGCAAACTTGAATTAAGCCCTTCCATATCAAGTCTTCACTATGGTCAATCTGTTTTTGAGGGCATGAAATCTAATCGAGATGCAGACGGAAATGCCCTCCTGTTCAGAGCAGATATGAATTTTAAGAGAATCAATAATTCTTGTCGTAGAATGGCTATTCCTGAGTTGCCTAAATCCTTTTTCATGGATGGCTTACGGAATCTAATCAAACTGGATAAAAATTGGATTCCCACCAGTGAAGGTTCTGCATTGTATTTGCGTCCTCTTGTGTTTGCAACGATGGAACATGTCGGAGTAAAAGTGGCTGACCGATATAAATTTGTCATCATTGCTAGTCCGGTCGGCCCCTATTATGGTCATACCGTGAAAGTAAAAGTGGCAGATCGTTATGTGAGAGCTTTCAGAGGAGGAACAGGATTTGCCAAAGCGGCCGGAAATTATGGAGCAACCCTTCTGCCTATGGAACAAGCCCACAAAGAAGGATACGATCAGATTCTTTGGCTTGATGGATACAACTTTGAATATATTCATGAGATTGGCACCATGAATGTGTTTTTTCAGGTAGGTGAAAAAGTTTTGACACCCAGCACAGAAAGTGGAGAAATTCTTCCAGGTGTTACGCGAAACAGTGCCATACAACTATTGGAAGATAACGGCTTTCAAATTGAAGATCGTCCGGTTAGGATTTCAGAAATTATAGATGCTGCTGAAAAGGGTAAATTAAAAGACGCTTTTGGTACAGGCACTGCCGCAGCCATTGCACAAATTGCAAGTATTGGCTACAAAGGAAAAGATTATGTTTTGCCTCCGGTCAACGAGCGTACGGTTTCTAATTTCCTTAAGAGGAATCTGATTGGTATCCGAACTGGTGAAGTTGCAGATCCCTATGGATGGATTGAGAAAATTTAAACCCTTTACCTGACCATCAATCGTTTGATATTAGATTTCCCTTCGTAATTGAGGTTCACAAAATAATAGCCTTTATTTAAATCATCAAGTGGAATAATTACATTGTTTCTTCCACTTGTTAAGGCAATAGACTTAGAAAACACCTGCCTGCCCAACAAATCGGTCACAGTTAACAATGCTGTTGATGAATGATTTACGAGTATTGGCAATAAACAAAAACTACGGGCCGGATTTGGACGCAGCGAACCAACAAGGATACTATTGCCCGCATCTAATGTAAGCCCTGTTGCTACTTGCGTAATGAGCGTATAATAAGAATAAGTCGTATCGTTTTGCGCAAAAGGGAAGCCCTGGACTTTTACAAAATATCTGACAATAATATCAATGACACTTGTATCAGCAGCACCAATGGGTGGTGTACCCGATATTTTCGCACAATGGGTCTCTCCACCAGGAAAAGCACAGGTTGGCGGATCGCATTCAATGGTAGCCCATGCAGGTAGATTTCTTAGGTTTACAAGTTTCACAGAATCAATTAAAGCCAGCATCGGCCCGCTTCCTATATCAATAATAGTATCTACCGGAACAATCACAGTTATATCTTGTTCCCAGAATTGATTTTCGGTGGCCGATGGCAAGCCTGTCGCACTGTCCGGATATATTCCAGGATGTGTTATCGAAGTATCAGGTTGGCATATTTGTGCATTTAAAGTGCCTGCCAAAACAAACAAACATAAGAGCGAAAGGTAAAATGACTTTCTCATGATTCACAGGTTTAGAAAGCAAGATACAATTATATCAACTATAAATCAAGAGTGCCTGCGGTTGATTAATTGAAAAATCGTAGTTTTATTTTAAAGTCGAGCTAAATGATTTTAAAAAAAGAACTTCTTTTCTGCTTCTTATTTTTCTTTATTGGAAATTGGATTCAGGCCCAGACCATTGACTTAACAGGTACGATCATAGACAGCATCAGTGGCGAATCGCTAGTTGGCACGAATATTATTCTGCCCAATCATCAGGGAACCTCTACTGATATTCAAGGACATTTCAGCATTAAAATACCTACGGGGGTCAGCACCATTGAAATTCGATTTACCGGATATGAAAGCCGCATCCTGCACATTCATGCCATAGAAGGGAAAGCACAATCTGTTTTAATCAGACTTATACCGAAACAAGAATTAATTGAGCAAGTGGTGATAAGTGCCGGAAAATATGAAATGAAACTGAGCGAAGTGACAGTTTCTATGGATTTGCTAAAAGCGGACTACATTTCAGCCATAAATTCCACTTCTATGGACCAGGCATTAAATAACATGAGTGGTGTGAATATCATAGATGGCCAGGCAAATATCAGGGGAGGCAGCGGCTATAGCTACGGAGCAGGCAGTCGCGTGATGTTGCTGGTAGATGGCTTGCCCATGCTTTCAGGCGATGCAGGTTCTACTGCCTGGAGCTTTGTTCCACTTGAAAATGTGAATCAGGTAGAAGTCATTAAAGGAGCATCCAGTGTTTTATATGGCTCGGCTGCACTGAATGGGGTTATCAACCTGCGTACGGCTTATCCAACGGCTACACCGCTTACAAAATTGAGCTTTTTCTCCGGACTTTCTGGCAAACCTCAGCATAACGTGACTCACGAATTAGACCATTTAGATTATCAAATTGTTCACGGAGACACACTTTCAATAGATTCAGTTTTTAAAGAAAAAGCCTGGTGGGGAAAACGGATCCCTTTCGAATCAGGCTTCTCTGTTTTACACAAACAGAAATTGGGCCGGTTTGATTTTGTGGCCGGTGTCTTCGCCATTAACTCTGAAAGTTACCGTGAAGGTGAATTTTCAAGAAGAATCAGAGCTAATATTTCCACACGATATCATTTCCAGAAGATTCAGGGTTTGCAGGCAGGTATCAACACCAATGTGCAGCAAGGAAGCAGCGCCAACTTTTTTATGTGGAATGGCAATGGCAGCCAAAGCTACATTCCACTTGGCAATACCATGACCTCTAATTATGGTTATAAGGCCACGATAGATCCCTTCATTTCTTACCAACATAAAAGTTTTTCACAGAAATTGCAGGGGCGATGGTATCGTAATTTCAACCATGCAGAAAAAGAGCAATCTACTTTCTCTGACTTACTTTACGGTGAATATCAGGTCCAGAAGCAATTTAAAAAAATTGACCTTAACCTCACAGGAGGGCTCACCTTGAGCCATACCCGCGTCTTAGCCGAATTGTATAATCAGGACAGTATTACTGCTGCCAACCGGGCTGTATATCTGCAAGCAGAGAAGAAATTTTATAATCGCCTGACGGTATCCGCTGGAGGCCGATACGAATTTAATCGCGTGGATACTAGCCGCGAATCGAAACCGGTATTTCGCATTGGCATGAATTATCAGGCAGGCAAATCTACTTTCCTGCGCGCATCCTTTGGTCAAGGTTATCGTTTCCCTACTATTGCCGAAATGTTTGTAAAAACATCCGTTGGATTTTTGAATATTTATCCTAACCATGGACTCCATTCCGAAACCGGTTGGAGTGCCGAGTTGGGCATAAAACAAGGTATCAGAATAGCTGATTGGAATGGTTTTGCAGACCTTGCCATATTTAAAACTGAGTATCAGGACATGATGGAGTTTACTTTTGGCGGTTCTGATGGAAGTCTTTTCGGATTTCAATCAGTTAATATTGGGAACACCCGAATTCAGGGGCTTGAAATTACGCTGACGGGTGATGGACAAATAGGATGGCTTCCACTATCATTAAGTGCCGGCTATACTTATCTCGACCCGAAATTTCAGGATTTCGATTCAACAACGGCTCAGAATTCATCTGCTGATTATAATATCCTGAAATATCGGTTCCGTCATTCGCTGAAGCTGGATGCTCAATCTCATTGTGGCCATTGGACATTCGGTTTCACAAGCCGCTATCTGAGTTATATGGAAGCTGTTGACAAAATACTCGTTGTCTTTATTCCGGGTGTAGCTGATTACCGAAAAGCCAATGAGGGGCAGGGTGAGTGGATACTCAATGCCAGACTTGCCTACCAAATGAATGACAAAACCCGGCTTAGCTTGCTGATTAATAATTTCCTGAACAATGAATACTCGCTCAGACCCGGTCTTGCCGAAGCACCCAGAAATATCGCCCTACGCTTAGATGTGTCTTTATAAATGAGAACCACGCTAAATTAAATGTCGTATCTGTCTCCTTAGCGTTTAATAAAAAATAACCTGGATTTCAATTAGGAGAAATTGTATAGTTCCATGATGGATTTATTTGTGATACCTTAGTATAAAATTGTGACAAATTCTTGTTTAATCATCCTAATTTAGCCGCGTGAATATCCTGTATCGAATTCTGTTTTATATCAAATACCTTTTCATCAGCCGAAGCAAATTCCGCATTCATTCTCCATTTATTTATAATTACGACACAATAGTCATAAACGGCAAGCGGAGATTTTATGCTTTTGACGATATAGAATATTTACGTAAAAAATTATCACGCAATAAAGGACAGATTGAACAAACAGCTTTCGGAGCCTCCGGAAACAAAAAAGGAAGGCAGACAAAGAGTATCGGCAAGACTGTCAGAAGGCAAAGTGTTACGAAAGAATTCGGAAGGCTATTGTTCCGGACCATTTTGTACTTCAAACCAAAAAATATTCTGGAATTAGGCAGTGGTATGGGTATCAGCACAGCTTATATGGCAGCGGCTAACAGCAAAACACGGATAATCAGCATAGAAGGATCGAAGGACAATGCAAACGTGGCCAAGCTGACCATGGAGCTGCTGGGTTATGAAAATGTAGATATCAGAAAGGGACAATTTATGGAGCTATTACCCAAAGCTTTGGATGATTTATCAACGCTCGACATGGTTTTTATTGATGGAGACCATACCGAAGAGGCAACGGTCAAATTATTCAAGCAAATCCTCCCCAAACTTCACAACAATTCGATAGTAGTTTTTCACGACATCCATTGGTCGGCTGAGATGACAAGAGCCTGGGAGCATATAATTAATATGCCAGAGGCTAATGTGACTATTGATTTGTTTTTTGCCGGCATGGTTTTCCTGCGCAGGGAGCAGGCCCGCGAGCATTTCTACATTTGGTATTAATCAATCGGGGGGCTGATAGATACCTCCTTCAAAAAGCGCTTTCAACTCTGTGGATTCTTCTGGTTTCATCCGTCCGCCAAGAATCAATCGTAATTCTCGTCTTCTTTTAGCTCCCGCCCAAAGGTTTTTCTCTTTTTTTGTCTCCGGAATGACTTTGGCCACCGGAATGGGGCTTCCATTTTTATCGATGGACACAAAAGTATAGTATGCTGAATTAGACTTTATCCGGGGAGTACCATCAAACTTTCTTTTATATACTTCGAGATAAACTTCGAGTGAGGATTTAAATACCCGTGTCACAAAAGATTCTATAGTGACAAGGTCGCCCAGATGAATAGGTTCCCTGAATGATACTGAATCTACTGCGGCAGTAACTGTAAGGGCATTGGTGTGCTTCATAACGCTTATGCTGGAGGCAATGTCCATCCATTTTAGCAAATTACCCCCCATCAGGTTGCCCAAGGGGTTGGTATCATTGGGCATAACAATTTCGGTCATTGTGTTGCAGGTATAACTACAGGTATGTTTTTCCATCGTCTTTCTTTTAGGTAAAGGTAGGAATTTGTTCTTGTATAAGAGTTCCTCAGAACGAATGTGCGAGTAGTTTAATTAGGGCCGAAATTCCTAGTAATATAAGTTCGATCCTTTAACCCGGAGCTTTGTTTCAAGCAGCAATTAAATAATTAAGCGCACACCACCGAGTTCTTCAATGCGATATGGGAAATTACCGGTAGGTGAACCTATGAACATGAAATTGATTGGAATATCCCATTCTTTGGATAGCTTCCTGATTAGATCGGGATTAAAGTTTCCTTTCCTTACTATAAATTCAATATCAATATCGGGATATTCACGATCAAGGAAGCTGATTTCTTTTTCTATATCAGGTGCCAATTCTTCGTCTTTCTTAAGTAAAGTAACAATTTTCACCTTTTTGGTATGTTCATTCTTCGTAACGTACAGCATTACCTTATTGAGAGTAGCAATATTTTCACCCTTGGTGAAGAATACAAATTCCTGTTTATTGATATTCTCAATGGTTTGTAAAATGAGCTTATTGGTTTTAAAGACACCCCGCTGAATCGGTTTAAAACTAGCCTGTATCATTCTGATTAACATCTTCAAAATGATGGTTCGATTAAGCATGACAGCCATCAAAATCATCATCGGAATAAAGTATTTGAGGAAGACAGACAGATTGCTAGGCATATTATCCTTAGGTGGCATTAGAATATTGCCATACAGGGCTAGCAAAACCGCAAAGATGGCTACAATAATCGATGGCCATGATGCTATAACCGGTCTGGGCAATCTTGACCTTCGCAATTTCAGCAAAATATTTCCTATGCCAAATAACGCCATCACTGAGAGGAAAGAAATGGTATAAACTCCTGCCAGTAATTTTACATTCCCTCTAGTAATCAGCAAAACACTGATGCCCAGCAAAAGGAAGGTTATAATAATGCGATACGATGAATCTTTTCTATTCTTTTTGAGAAAAAACTGTGGTAAAATCCGGTCAAGTGCCATCCGCTCCAGCAAACCCGAAACGCCAACAAAACTGGTTAGTACCGCACCACTTAAGACCAACACAGCATCTACGGCAATTAAAGCAGCTATCCATGCTCCACCTGCTGCATTGCCCATTTCCACTAGTAGCGTATTCTGATAGCTGTCAGATTGCAAAACCGGCAAAGCAAAAAGAGCTAATGCAAAAAGGGCCATCAAGGGATTGACAATTGAAACGATAGACCACATATTCTTCAGGGTTTTCGGGAAAACACCTTTTTCCTGCTCTTCTACAAAATTGGCAGAACTTTCGAATCCGGATACACCGAGCATAGAAGCAGCAAAACCAAAAAAGATAGCACCTAAAATAGTTCCCTGCTGCAATGGCATTTGCTGATTTTCGAAAAACTGCCATAAGCCATGCTGAAACAAAAAGAAGATAATAAAGGCAGTGAGAATAAGCAAAGAGCTTAAATGAAAAATAAAAATACCGACAGCCACTCTGGCAGATTCAGTGATTCCGGCAATGGAAAGGGTAGCAAAAAGACCCAAGAGTGCCACGGTAGCTAAAACAACCGGTAAGGCAGGTATCAAATGATGTAAATAATGCATCGCTTCGTTGGCCGAAATAACAGCCGTGGCCATGTAAGATAAAATAGTAAGCGTTGCCGCAAATGAAGCCAGCGATTTGCTAGTAGTATTCAATAACGCATTATAAGCGCCTCCGTTCATCGGGATTGCTCCAACAACCTCTGAATAAATCTTCCGATAAAGAAAGAGCACGAAGGCTACAATTAACAACGTAATCCAGGCATACTGGCCGGCAAAATAAATGGATAAAGCCGATACATAGAGAACCGAGGAGCTAATATCATTGCCGCAAATGGCGGTTGAAGATAGTTCGTTAAGCTTTTTATGTTTTATTACTCGAACCATGAGATTGAAAATAAATATACATAATATTTACACTAAGAAGCTAATCAGTGCCTTCAAAAATACACACTTCTTGAATAGCAGAATAATCCACCTAAGCATTGATCGTTTTGCAAGGAAAATAAATATTAGAACTTCGGGCAGAAAGCAGGATTACCTTTCCGGTGATTCATCTTGCTGAATTTGGGAACATCCACCAAATAGACAAGACTAATTTCAGGTCCACCTCTGCCAAGACTTGCAGCTGTTAATCTCGAGCTATTGATATCGTAACTCATACCCACTTGCCAATCATCGAGGCCAAGCCTAACAACCGCAATCATTGCATCTCCAAAACGATTGAAAAAGCCCACTGAAATATCTTTGGCTGTTACATCTGTGATGTGGGTCAAATCCATATGCAAATAGCCACCAAGCAGCAGCTCTGTATGGGGCCATTGATTCAAGTAAATAGCTTGTGGTTGGATTGAAAAACGATCATAAATTACAAACTCACCTCCTGCATAAAAAACCTGTTTCCGCTTGAGTGGCACATCCACGCCAGTATAGAAAGATTGATTTGGCTGGTTGATATGGTACATGGACGCACCCGCATAGGCTTTGCTGTGTTCTCCGGCTCCATAATACCAGGAAATGCCGGCACCCAGATCGCCAAAAACATAGGTGCCCAATGGAATATTGTCAGCAATGCCAATATTCGGATCAAAACCAATGCCGTTAAATTGATTATCAAAAGTCATCTTAGAAGGATTTACTGATCGCTGAGCAAAACCACCTACTACACCCACTGATAAATAATGATTTGATTCAGCCGATAAAGATTTATGATATGCAAGGGACAAATTGATTTGGTTTGTAGTGAAATCAATATCTCCGGCTTTATCGGAATAAATAAATAATCCTCCACCGATAAAGTCATCACCAAAAATGCCCTTAGTCAATTTCGTATCGCCACTCACAGCCATGGTTCTATACGGGATAGTAACACTACCCCATTGCCTGCGATAGTTGGCCATGACCCGTAAGTCCCCATTAAACATACCAGTCAAAGCCGGATTCACCTGCTGAGGAGCAGCCATAAACTGGGAGAAATGGATGTCCTGCGCCTGTCCTAAGAAGGATAGTATCAATAAAGTCGCTATGTAGATCAGGCGCCTCATTTCACAATACTTACATTACCACTTTTCACAAAAATTTCATTATTCAGGCAAACACCCTGAACCTCGTAAACAAATACTCCGGGATCGAGTGGAATACCCAGATGAGTGCCATCCCATCCTGTATTGATATCAGTCGTTTCGAAAACCATTTTTCCCCAACGGTCAAATACCCGGAAAAAGTTGATCGACTGAATGCCAAATGCCCTGACAAATAATTTATCGTTGCGGCCATCTCCATTAGGCGTAAAGGTGTTAGGTACAAAAATCAGGGCTTCCGCACAGCCATCAATGACATTGACTGTAACAGAATCTTTCATCCGGCATCCGTTATTATCGGTGCCTGTCAGCATATAAACAGTTGTAGCAGGTGGCGAAGCAACAGGGTCTTCACAATTTGTACAACTTAAACCGCTAGCAGGCGTCCAGTAATAATTAATAGGAGCTGTTCCTAACACAGTTGCATTCAGTGGTGCGCTCATGCCGGTAAAAATTACCTGATCCTGCCCGGCATCTACCACTGGTAGATTGTTAACCTGCACCTGAACCGTTTCGATAGCCGGCTGACAGAGCCCATTGTTTACAGTCAGAGTATAAATGGTACTTTGCGCGGGGACTGCTATGGGGTTCGAAATATTTGCATCGCTGAGGGTAGTAGCCGGAGTCCAGCTATATTGTGCTTGCCCATTGCTGCTTGAATCAGCAAAGGCAAATAATTGTAAATCGCTTCCAATACAAATGGATGTATCCGGTCCGGCTGTGGCGGTAACCTTATTTTTTACAGCTACAAAAACGCTATCAGTTGATGCACAATTTCCATTCGATACATTGACATGATATTGAGTAGAAAGCGCAGGCGAAGCAATAGGATTTGGGCAATTAACGCAGGAAAGCGAAGCAGCCGGTGTCCAATGGTACATGCTGCCACCTGAAGCACTGAGTTGCACCTGTTCTCCAGCACAAATAATTTTATCGTCTCCGGCCTGTGCAATCGGAATGGATGAAACACTGACATTGATAGTATCGTGATTAATACAGCCATTTAACGATGTTACCTGAAAGGCATATACAGTGCTTACATTCGGAAATGCCGATGTAGAAGGACAAGTTGCACAGGATAAATTAGTGGCCGGAGACCATTGATAGGCAACGCCATTACTGTTGCTGTTCATAATAATAGTATCTCCGAAGCATAACAGGGTATCGGACCCGAGATTTATATCTGGCAAAGACAACACAGTTAAGGTGACGGAGTCAAAAGCTGAACATCCATTAATATCCATCACAGTTACGGTATAACTTGTTGTAGAAAGCGGGTTAGCCATCGGATCAGGACAAGAGGTGCACCCTAATGATTGAGCAGTACCCCACAAATATTGAGCACCACCGGAAGCAAAGAGTTGTGCAGAATCTCCGAAACATATTGATTGATCGGGAGATAAAACCGGTTGAGGTAAGGGATTGACAATAACATTAACTGTATCGGTATTAGAACAGCCATTTGCATCGCTAACCAGAACAATATATTGCATATTGCTTAAAGGGCTTGCGAGCGGTTGAGCTAAAGATGCATCATTCAGACTCGCAGCAGGAGACCACTGATAATTGATTCCATTATTAGCTTGCAGGAAAGTTGATTGTCCGATGCAGATAGACGTATCGCCTGTAGCCATGGGATCAGGTAAAGGATTTATCGTTAATGTTTGAAAAGCCGTATCCATGCACCCCATATCAGTAGTGACCACCAGCCCCACGGCAAAGGAGCTATCAACCTGATACAGGTGATCAGGATTTTGCAGCGAAGACATTGACCCATCCCCGAATTCCCAGGTCCATGAGGTGATTGTTCCGGTAGTTAATGAAGAATTATCCAGGAAATGTACGCTATCTTTCAGGCAAACATCAGCAGCCTGAAAAGCAGCAAGCGGTTGATTACCCAAAATCATTTGCACAGTATGCGAATCAACACAACCTGATTGAGTCTGTACCTGCAGGACAGCATTAAAATACCCTGTATTTGAATAGATATGAGCAGGATTTATCAATCCGCTCTGACTACCATCACCAAAGTTCCAGTTGTAACCGATGATACTTTCGTTGGAACTGCTTTGATCTGTAAACTGTGAGGTAAAGGGTATACCACATCCCATCGAATCGCAGGTAAAAGCAGCATGAACAGAGACCACATGAATAAATTGTGGCTTAACGATTGTGTCGGTACAACCGACTGCGCTCTGAACAATAAGCATTACATTGTAATAACCGGGGTTGCTGTAATAATGCGTTGGCGTATTAGCTGCACTGACCATACCATCCCCGAAATCCCAGAAATAGGAAACCGGTGGGCTGATGGATTGAATAATGGGTGCAAATGTGATATTTCCAGCCGTACAGATGTTTTCAGCAGATGCCACAAAATCGGCAACCATCATATCTGCTACTATAGGTGAATCTGCAACGATTGACCTGGTGCAACCTAATCCATCATCAATGATCAGGATCGGATAATGATAACCAGTATCATAATAAGTATGTTGAATGGTGTCATTCCCATTAAAAATGATGGTTCCATCCCCAAAATCCCAGGTATAAGAAGTTGTATTTGGTGAGGAAGCAATCAATGTTGTTGTCAGGGGGATACAACCCTGATCCGGTGAAAAAGTAAACGTTCCCTGCGGGCCACCAAGGTTTATCAGATTATTGATCGTAAAAGTATCTGAACAACTCGAATTGGTTGAGGCAATTAACCGGACACTATAAATACCGGGTGCGGTATAGGTATGAGCCGGATTTTGTAAAGCAGAGCTTGTGCCATCTCCGAAATCCCAGTTCCAGGTACTGATATTTCCGGAGCTGGTATCCGTGAAATAAACCGTAAGAGGCGGACAAGCTGCGTTTGTAGGTGCTGCTGAAAATCCGGCAATAAGCTGCTGAACGCTGATCCGTTTAGGTAAAACAATACTATCTGAACAGCCAAAACTATCGGTAACAGTCAAAGAGACGCTATACAGGCCGTAGGCCATATAGGCATGCAAAGGGTGTTGTTGATTTGAAGTATTCCCGTCTCCGAAATTCCATAAATAACTAAGTGCATCTCCAGTTGACAGGCTTGTAAATTGAACCAAATCACCCAAACAGGCAATACTGTCAACCAAAATAGAGGCAGCAGGTTGAGCCACATATACATAGGCAGGCTTCATACTGGTACTATTGCAACCGTTGTTATCCCAAACCGTAAGTTGCACATTAAAATATCCCGGATTACTATAAACGTGAATAGGATTCTGCAAAATACTTGTCAACCCGTCTCCGAAATTCCACAACCAATTGGTAATTATCCCAGAAGAAGACGTAGATGTATCTTGAAAATTGACATTTAATGGTAAACATCCGGATAAATTTGTTCCGGTAAAACCAGCCGTAATATCGGTCACTTCGATATAATTTGGCATAGTCAGAGAATCCTCACAGCCATTAATATCCCAAACATGCAGACTAACAGAATAAAGCCCTGAGGCAGTATAAACGTGTGACGGACTAGCCAATGTATCGCTGGTGCCATCCCCGAAATCCCAAAGATAATTTGTCCCATCAACAGACAAATTGGTGAAATCAACCGACAAGGGACCGCATCCACTTAGTGGTATCCCGTTAAAGCCAATAGAAAGATTTGGAATCACAACATCATTTCTGAAAGTATCAGGGCAACCGGTGAGTGAATCAGTGACAATCAGCATGACATTGTATGTGCCAAATGCGGCATAATTATGTACCGGATTGGGAATTGAATCAACTGCCCCATCACCGAAATCCCACCACCAGCTTTGGTGCGGATTAATAGTCTGATCGGTAAATAACACAGTCAATGGAGTGAGACAATTAATTGAGTCGGTAAATTGAGCTACAGGCCCTATGATGGTAATAATTTTCGGTATAACAAGTACTGAATCGCAACCCATATTTGAAACAGTAAGGGTAATGGTATATGTTCCTGTATCGGCATAGGCATGCACAGGATTTCGAGCAGTATCTGTTGAACCATCTCCGAAATCCCATTGCCATGATAAAGTATTGCTTGATGCATCGAAGAAATTAACATTTTGATGCACACATTGCGTATCAGGTGCCCAAGTAAATGCCGGCAAAGGTGGTGTGCCTACTTGTATATAAGCCGGCCTGATAACGGTATCAATACATCCACCGGCCGTAGTTATAATTAACGAGACATTATAGGTCCCGGGCACATTGTAAACATGCATAGGATTTTGTAATGTTGAAGTCGAACCATCTCCAAAATCCCATTGCCAGCTCACAATAGGATCTGTTGATTGGCTCGAATCGTTGAAAAGAACTGGCAGCGGAATGCACCCGTGATTGATAGGGAAAGCATAAAAATCTGCCACCGGAACATCAACCACTACGTAATATGACTTTGTCAGTACAGCCGGACAACCATTGGATCCTGTTGCGGTAAGCGAAACCGAAAAGCTTCCCTCTGTAGTGTATGTTTGTACCGGATTCTGAGCATTCGAGCTGCTGCCATCTCCAAAATCCCAAAACCAGTTAACTCCATTGACAGTCTGATTTGTAAAACTGACCGTATAAGGTAATGAGCAACTAAAGGTATCCAGCGTAAAAAAATCGATCAGCGGATATGGCTGAACGTGAATCAGATTTACTTTAATTACAGTATCAGGACATCCGTTTCCACTGGCAATCAGGGTTACGGTAAAGTCACCGGCAGAATTATATACATGCAATGGGTTGGCAGAACTACTTGTAGCCCCATCTCCAAAATCCCATTGCCAGCTATTGGCATTTGGACCTGAAAAATTATTAAACTGAACAGCATCGCCCTGGCAAATCTGTGTCAAATTTGATGTAAAGGCGGCTACAAAAGGCTCAATCACTATGGTATCACGGAAAATGTCGGTACAGCCGAAATTCGTTGTTACTATGAGTTCCACCGGAAAAGTGCCGAATGAAGAATAGGTATGACTTGGGCTGCTTAGAGAGCTGCTGTTTCCATCTCCGAAATCCCAAGCATAAGAAGTAATGTTCCCACTCGAGGTATTGCTGAAATTAACAGTAAAAGGTTGATAGCAGCTATAATTTCCACTCATTGTAAATCCAGCAACAGGAGGATAATCAACCGTAATCAGGTTGCTGAATAAAGTATCATCCTGACAACCGTTATCATCCTGGACCACCAGCGAAACGCTGAAGGTACCGGTTGAATTATAAGTATGTGTCGGGTTACTAAGCGATGAAGTAGTGCCATCTCCAAAATCCCATGTCCAGGTATTGATTGTACCATCAGTTGAAGATGATAAATCAGTGAAAGAAGTTGTAAAAGGAATACAACCACTTTGAGCAGAAATACTAAAATCAGCCACCGGATTATTGAATACCTGAATATAAGAGCTTTTGCTGATCGAGCTGTTGTTTGTACCGTCTGAGACGGTCAGACTGATTGAATATAGTCCGGGTGTTACGTAAATAGCACTTGGATTCTGGGCAGTGGAAGTATTTCCATTTCCCAAATCCCAAAACCAGGAAGTTGGATTACCAGAAGATAAATCAGTAAAATTTACAATTAAAGGACTGCATCCCGTTAGTGGGCTGCCACTAAAGTTTGCCGACACTTGTGCGTGAAGCGTATTCGCCATAAAGGCCAACCAAAAAAATGGCTGCAATGTCCTTGATATTAACTTCATGAGTTCCTTTACTTACCTTTATTTGCTGCCACCCTAAAGCCAGCATAAAATATACCTGTTAAACCCTAAAAAGTTACAAAAAGTACCGAAGAGGTTCAAGATTAATACACTTTTAAGAATGTACCGGTAACTATTGACACTGTGCTATTTGAAATAGTGTAAAATTTCATTGTACCAAAGTAAAACCATTTCCTTTTCTGCAAGCCAAACTCTTTCTTTAATTCTCTTTTTTTCTAAGAACTGCTACATTTATATTTTTATTAGTACAAAATACATGTATCTATGAAAAGCTTACTTCTCGTATTATTTGCCTTACCAATAGCATTTTCCTCCTGCAAGAAAAAGCCTCAACTTAATGCAGATGACAAGAATATTGACTTCAGACAGGAAATGCGCAATCTGGTAGAAGCCATCAGTGGTTATGCTGAAACGCAACTTCCCTTCGTCATCATTATCCCCCAAAACGGACAGGAATTAAGCACAGATGATGGCACTGCAACTGGTACGGTCGATGCCACTTATCTTGCAGCCATTGACGGACAAGCCCGGGAAGATTTGTTTTATGGCTACACTGCAGAGGATCAACCAACGAATGCCGCTGCTACAGAGGAAATGACTAAATTCCTCGATATTCAAAAAGCCAATAACCTAGCCATTCTTGTCACGGATTATTGCTCAACACAAAGCAATGTTGATGACTCTTATGCTAAGAATAATGCAAAAGGATATATTTCCTTTGCAGCCAGTCATCGGGGGCTTGACAATATACCGGCTTATCCGGTTACCCTGAAAAATGAAAATGCTGATATTATTACACAGCTTTCACAGGTAGAAAATTTTCTTTACCTGATTGATCCGGGAACTTTTGCTTCCAAAGCTGATTTCATACAGGCTGTTAAGAATACAAACTTTGATTTGTTGATTTGTGATCCTTATTTCAATCAATCTTTACTTACACCCAACGATTTGTTTGATTTAAAACATAAAGCGAATGGAGGGCAGCGACTCATACTGGCTTACATGAGCATTGGAGAAGCTGAGGACTACCGGTACTACTGGGACGCCTCCTGGGACAAAAAAAAGACACGCCCGGATTGGCTGTTTACAGAAAATCCGGATTGGCCCGGAAATTATAAAGTCAAATACTGGAGCCCCGAATGGCAGGATATCCTTTTCGGTAACGACAGTTCTTATACCAAAATGATTATGGATGCGGGTTTTAACGGCCTTTATCTTGACATTATTGATGGTTTTGAATATTTCGAATCACTATAAATTTTACACCAATGAAAAAAGTTAATGTTTTTATGAGTATGCTTTTGGTTTTATCAAACGCACTCAGCAGTCAGTCTCTTTACAAAGTTTTTAAATTTTACGAAAATGTGCTTCCAATTCCTTTTGAGCAGCCTCAAATTGCGGTGGCCACAGCCGAAGGGCTGGATGGATATATCTACCTTACAGGAACTTTAAGGATTGTCTTGTATAACCAATATCAAAATCAGATGTACCTCGCTAAAATGACTCCGGGTGGTCATTTGTTATGGTTGAAGAAATATACTACAGGATATCCCATGCAAGTGCCAACGCCTCACAATATTAAAGCATTCGATGATGGAGCAATATATGTTTCAGGCAGCGTGTATAACAATGCAAATCTTCATAATGATGAATTTCTGATTAAACTTGACACAGCAGGTAATATTATCCGAAGCGATTTTTATAGCTCATTCGATCCTAATACCAGTAGTTATGGAGATGATGAAGGGTTGAATGTTTATCAATTTCCAAATCTGCAATCAGGAGAAAAAATTGTCACCGGACTATTTGCTGGTGCTGGTGAATCAACCATATTTAAAATAGCTAACTTAAATGCAGTTAAAAATGGAGAACGCACCGGTTTAACAAACTGGCCTAACAAATTCCATCATTTCGATACTTACCTGGTGCCCGGCTATGGTGGATATATTAATCTTGGACTTGCTAGATATGGAACATTCAAGCTATTTTATTCTAAGGTAGATACAAGTTTTAATCTAAACACACTCAAAGTATATGGAATCAGCGGTCCTGATCCTGCTATGACTGACCTCTTAGATGTTCAATCTGTTTGGCTCCCACTGGAAAACAATTTTGTGGTTTTAAGTACATCAGGAGATAGTGCAGGAGCCATGTATATCATGGCCAAACTTGATGTTAATGGCAATGTATTATGGGTGAAAGGATATAGAGGTTTTAACTGGACTTCAAAACCAAAATTGCTTTATCATCCTGGAGGCAAACTGATTATTGTGGATGATGAACCGTATAATTCCGGACCGAGAAGAGGTAAAATCATGGAGACAGATCTTGATGGGAATGTATTGCAAGCCGTAACGATCAACCACAATAATTTTGCTTATTTTTATAATTACACACTTTATTTCTCAACGGCCATGATTTCATCAGCCGATTCATCGTTGAATATATTCGGAACAGGGTATGATGCCTACAGTTCCACCAACTATAATTATGGCCCACTTAGTATGATCAAATTTCCGAATGGCTCCGATTATGCAGCTCAGCAATATTGTTTCATGGACATTCAACCGGTTAATATAAGCATTGATACTGGCCTATCACTTTCGAATGGTATTCCCGGATTTTACAGCAACAAGGACTTTGCACATACCATAGAACTATCTTTCACTGATTCGAACCTGATCTATCTTGATACCGTGGAAGGGGAAGCGCAGATAAATACTTTTCAGGTTAACAAAACACAATTCTCCGTTGGAGAAGTAATTGGAGCATCGTTTTCGGCAGACAACTATGTGTCCGCTAGTTTAACAGTTCAGGACTGTGGGATTTGGCATTATCTTGATCCGCAAAACGGCTATACGTTCACATGTGCCGGTACCGATACCGTGAAGTTGCTTATTTATAATGCGGCATATCAATATAATGCAACTTGTCTTGATTCAAGCATGTTAGTAGTACAGGTTGGTAATGTAGGTATCATTGATCAGGACAATCAAGCTATTAAAATCAGTCCTGTTCCGGCTCATGATTTCATTGAATTGTCAGGATTGCCTCCAGCAGGAATGCTACACGTTTTTGATATGAGAGGATCCCTTGTTTATAGCAAAACACTAAGCGGTAATACAGAATTATCCTTGCAAACGATTGCATGGGAACCGGGGATGTATTTTGTAAGTATTGAGCAGGATGGAGTGCTGAAATCAGCACAGAAATTGATAATAGTTCACTAAAGCTGTTTACTTAGTTGATGCTTATCATCAAACCAAGGCTTACACCTCCGTTTCTTAAATCGCCCTTGTAATCCGTGCCGATTGGTTTAGGTAACAACGGAATGATTCTGTCCGCCAACAATTGATAATCGGTATCGAGGACTGATATTTTATAATAAGCACGGGCATAAATAAACATATGTTTGCTCAATCCGGCATATATCTGAAGTTCAGGTCCGATATTCATCATCGGTTGTTTAATCGGATCATAATAAAAAGGATCCGTCATTGGGTCATAATAATAGGTATTGAATGTAGCACGACCAAAATCCAAAGCCAGTCCTAATCCAAAAGTAAAAACATCACCCGTATGTGGATAAGCTCCAAAATTCAGGCTATAGGTAGTCAATTGTACATCTAAACCTTGCACCGCTCCATTCAGAAATTTAGCTTCGGAGCGTATTTTTTGTGTGTTCCAATTCAGATTCAAGGCCAGGCTGCCAAATCCAATCCCTGCTGTCAATTCAGGTCCGAAAATATTTGAAACCCGCGTAAATAATTGTACATCCGGTTGATAATGCTCGTTGTAGGTGCTGAGTATTTGATTCAGCGGTTTGAAGGGAATGTTCGTATAGTTGTATCCTCCACCCAGGTGAAAACTTACTTGAGCCACAGCCCCGCTTATTGAAAGGATAGCCGAGAAAGCTACCAAAAGTATCTTCTTAAACATTGTGAGGTTTTTAATCTGCGGGGGCCTTTATCCGGGTAGAGGATGCCACGAAGATACACACCCTTTCTTATACAAATCAAGTATTTAAGGCAATTTTAAGTGTAGGCGAATATTTCGTACTTTAATTGCTTAATTTTCTGTATCATGAAGAATCTAATATGCTCGGCTCTTTTCTTCTTTACTATGTCTTTCAACTATGGTCAAAGTATAGAAACTATTGATAAGGAAATAAGAGACACCAAGACCCTAATACAGGACAGCCTGCTGACCTGCAGCACAGCCCGTTTCAATACAAAGATTGCCGGTCTCGGTAATGAAAGCCTAATCATCAATTTCTATTTTTTAATTGAATACGACAGGGAACTGGCAAATAAAAATATCTATACACTGAAAATAGCCGACCTGCGATATAATGTAGCCGCCAGCGAAGGCCACCAAATGGCATTTTATTTCGATGATAGCGGAAGCTTAATCTATGTTTATCAAAAAGCAGATGGCTATGTTTGCGGAGAGCGCGAGTTGTATTTTAACGGACTTAATTGCTTACTCTTTATCAGCCACCCGGGTGAAATTGACTGCATTGAAAGCGGAACAACACAATACTATGCTGATTTCTCTAAAAAGAAAGATTTCAGTGAATCGGATGTAAACATTATTCAGTCTATCCGGCTATTAGGTCAACTAATAATACAGCAGTTCTCCACAATGAGCAGCGTGGCAGGAATGGTGTTTGAGTAAGTCTGACAGGGGCACTCAGACGCAGCCCCGAACATTTGAAAGCAAGAAAGGAAGAAGCAACAGACCTATCGCTGCGCTATGATACCGATAATGGAAAAATATTCAAACAAGAAGTTCGGGTGGCACCTTTCGCTATGATAGGCTCAGGATATAGCAGCGAATTCATTATTATTCCTGACCCAATAGATCCGGTATTTGTTTCGTATATGTATCGGAATGCTGCCAATGTATCAGCCGAAATTGGCTTAAAAATTAAAATCGCCAAACATTTCAGCAGCGATTTTGCATTAAGCACCTTACGTACACTCAATGTTAGCAGTCAATATAATGGTGTTCTTGATGGAGATTATTACAAGCAGCTAAGCCTCTCAATCAACTGGCATTTCAATTTTAAGAAAAGGGCAGCAGTCCTTATTGATTAAACCATTTTTGTGTGCAGCAGGAATTAAAGTTCTTGTAAAGCCTTCATAATCATTTCCACAGAAGGACGATTTCGGTAATCACGATCATACCAGAGCCATTTCACAAGCCCGTCTTGCCCTATGATATAAGTAGCCGGTACAGGCAGTATATCATCATCGTTGCCATTGGCCTTACGCGTATGATTAAGCGTAAAGTTGTAAAAGCGAGGCACGGTTTCGCGGCTAAGCTGAAAATCGAGGCCATAAGCCTTCATTGTTTCATACTTGTCATCGTGCACAATGCTGAAGGTAGCTCCGGTTTTGCCAATCATTTGTTGGATACCTTCAGATTTTTCGGGCGTAAAAACCACTACATGAGCACCGGTTTCGAGCAGCATTTGAAGTGAGTCCTGCAGTTCGCTCAGTTGCTTCTGACAATAAGGACACCAATTGCCGCGGTAAAATAACAGTACAACAGGACCGCTTTTAAGCAGCTCTGTAGAAAATATCGGCAGACCGTTCTGATCGGTTCCCGAGAAATGAGCTGCTTTTTCTCCTTTTATAATATGATGATCTGTTTGTGCAGGCAAATCATGCCCCATAGCCAGAGCAGCGCATAGCAAAGCGAGTTTTGTTTTCCATTTCATAAAAATCATAACCCGATGCAGTGGCTTCCTGTTCCCTGTAAAATGGTATTACCCGAAAATACCTTTCAGGGCATAGAAAAAGCCAATCGCTAAAATGGCCCCTGCGGGCAGGGTGATGACCCACGAAATCACAATATCGCGAATGGTATTGAGGTTGATGGCCTTTATGCCCCTTGCCAGACCAACCCCCAACACCGCCCCCACAAGGGTATGCGTAGTAGAAATAGGAAGGCCAAGTTTCGAAGCAAAAATAATGGTGACAGCGGCTGCAAATTCGGCTGCAAAACCCCGAGTGGGTGTTAGTTCGGTAATCTTCTTCCCCACGGTTTCAATCACCCGCCAGCCCCAGGTAGCCAGCCCGATGACAATGCCCACACCTCCGATGCCCAGAATCCATAGAGGTACGCTTGTCTTCATGGCAACAGAGCCGGTCTTCAGGATAGAAACCACCGCTGCCAAAGGGCCAATGCTGTTGGCCACATCGTTGGCCCCATGGGCGAAAGCAACGAAACTGGCACTTAGAATTTGCAGATAAACAAAGATGCGTTCTACCTTTTTATAGGCTGGAATCTTAGACTCATGACTCACTTTGTTGCTAGCCTGCTTCTCCAGATCATCAATTTCGCCAATCACTTTGCTGATTCTGGCTTTCACTTGATGATTGGCCATCATTTCGGTTTTTCGTAATCGTTTTCTGGCTCTTTTTAAATTAGAAATAACTTCAGGAGACACAATTTCCTGTTCAGTGTATTCGCCATCGTCATCTTCAGAAACCCTTCTTACCAACAAGAAGCCGATAAATGATGCCACTAAGCCAATGGCAGCCGATAAAGCAATAGCATTATCGAAGCTCATATCAAGATGCAGGTTTTTTAGACCTTTGAAAACAAGCACGAGGGTGAGTACTATGAAAACCAGAAAGACCAGTAGCGGAGTGATACGCTTGGCCTGCTTCACGGGATGTGGCGAGAGGAAAATAAGCTTTCGGAGAATGCTGAAAATAGTGAACGCAATGACCCCGCTCAGCAGCGGAGAAATAACCCAGCTCGAAACGATGGACCCCACAACAATCCAATCGACAGCCGCAGCACCACCAACTATGGTCCCAAAGCCAACGATTGCGCCCACAATGGAGTGGGTAGTAGAAACCGGCCAGCCAAAATAAGTAGCAAATTGCAGCCACGATGCTGCGGCTAAAAGAGAAGCCATCATGCCATAAACCAGTATATCGGGCTTATCGACAAACATATTTGGGTCTATAATCCCCTTTCGCACAGTATCTGATACGTGAGATCCCACAAGGAAAGCCCCGGCAAATTCAAGAACGGCAGCAATAATCACCGCCTGTTTCAAAGTAAGGGCACCACTTCCAACCGAAGTACCCATGGCGTTGGCTACATCATTCGCACCGATGCTCCAGGCCATGTAAAGGCCAAACATCAAGGCAATGACAAGTAAAATAGTAATCTCCATAAGGTTTTATTTGATTTCCAGCATCATCCTGATACGATAAGCCAGTTTTTCAGAAAGGTTTGATATTTGAGCAATCTCCTGAACCAGGTGAATGACGAGCAGAAACTCGGCCACGGACAGTATTTTTTTATCGTCCATATTGTAAAGCTCCTTCAAGAGCGTACGCTGCAATTTGTCAGCTTCATACTCAGCGAAAGCCACATCCTCAACCATTTCGTTCACTCGGATGGCTTCGGAGCCGGTAAATGAAAACTCGACCAACTCATCAATCTGATCAATCACCTTCCAGACCAATTCGAAGGCTTCATAGTTTTTATCAAGGAAAGCGGAGAAACTTTTTCGGATACTTTTATAGAGGTTGATTTCACGCAAGGTGAGCAATATGCCGATATCTTCAGCTTTATCAGCCAGACTATCCTGCAGCGTAAGAACTTCAAGAATATTGCTGCGATGCACCGGTAGAAAAATTCCCCGGGGCAAATTGTTGCGGATATCCATTTTACTCAAATCGGCTACATGTTCAAGTTTCGAAATTTTCTTCGACAGCTTGGCAATGCCTTCGTAATCATCTGCATCAAGCAACACAAACAATTCTCTTGACTTCCGCACACATGAGGTTACATTGGCCATGTGCTCCTGCAAAGGAGTGAAAGGTGATTTTCCGAACAGTCTTCCTAAAGTTGACATGGAACTAGGTTTAATGAACAAACAATTATTGGGACAATATTACAAATCCAAAATAAGACAGCAAGTGATTAAAACTAAAACTTTCCACAAAACGGCTGTTATTTGATTTTAAAATTCAATCCGGTAATAAAAAATGGGTAAAAAGCCAATCTGATACTCCTCTCTCATTGGGTTATTGCCTCCAACATAGCGAATACTGAAAACATTTCGGGTATTGAACAAATTAACCAGATCAAGCCCGATTTCATGGGTTACTTTCTCGGTGTTAATTTTATAACTGATGCGCATGTCTGCTCTGAAATAAGGCTTCACTTTCAAAGTATTCCTTAAAGAATCGATAGGAACAGGCTCACCCATTTGTTGCGAGGCGAGGGTATCAATCGGACTATAATATTTACCACCGGCCATGGTTATTTTGCTACCGATGCCTACAACGGTTTTGTTTTTCTTACCTATGTGAAATTCACGAGTAGCCAGCAGGTTGGCCACATAGTTGGCATTGAAGGAACTGTTGTGTAATTGACCATTACTGCCCCTGTATTTGGAATCGAACAAAGAGCCTGAGAACATGATAAAATAATTCCGGCTGAAAAATTTCTCCAAGGTCATTTCGAGACCATAATTACGCCCCGAACCTTTGTTTACTAAACTATCTGGAAAGAAACGATATAGGTCTTCTCCTTCATTAATAAGGGAATAGGAAGATGATTTTCGCTCAACCGGTATATTGAATAGATGCTGATAATAAACCTCCATCTTCAAGTGAAGATTTTGAGTAAAATATTTTTCATATCCGGCAACAATATGGTCAGCCTGCGTAAAGCTCACCTGGCGATTTGGCTGTGAAACACTTCCGTTTGGCTGTTCGATACCGGCAAAATAGATATAGGTAGGTAAAAGCATACTATGCCTGCCCATTCCGAAGCTCAGAATCTGGTTATTTTCCAATTCATAACGAATGCCTGCCCGAGGTTCGATAACAAAGCTATTGTTTAAGCTAAACCATTGAATATGTAAGCCGGAATTGAAGGTAATGGCATCAGAAAGCCGGAATTGCCATTGAAAATAGGGTTGACCAAGCAGTGCGTTCCCCCGATAATCCAGACGTGAGCTAAATTTGGTATCAACCGGTCTGAAAACACTATCGGTGAAATTAAAAACATACGGGTCGAGATAAACCCCATAGTTAAAGCTATTTCGGCTATTCAGCTTTTGGTTAAACACCAATGAAGCGCCATATTTCGCCTGATTCATCAGATAGCCTTGTGACATATACATGGAGTCGATGACGTAGAGGCCATTTTCAACATGACGCACAATGAGGTGCACATCATTATTGGTGTGTTCTCCAGAAGCGCTCAGGGTAAAACGCATAAAAGTATTATCATTCAGCGAGCGCGTAACATTCAATCCCAATACTCCCATCCGGGCTTCAAAATGCTCATCCGAATTTTCATTACCGTAGATGTCATTCGGGTCGGGAGCCAGTTGCGTGCTCTTCACGAGGTCAACAAAGCTTTTACCACCAATGCCAAAAAGTGAGATATTGGTTTTTCTGTTGATGGGAAAATTGGCTTTGAAAGAGAAATCCTGATAGTATGGAATAGCATCCGTACCAATGTTTATACCCATTTTATTGATGACTGATAAGGTAGAATACCGATAAGCCGCGATATAGCTGGAACCTTTCTTCTTCGATATGGGACCTTCGACATTAGCTTCGGCACCAAGGATACCTATCTGAGCCAAAAACTCATGGTTTTCATTATTTCCATTTCTCATATTTAAGTCAAAAACTCCAGAAATGGCATTACCATATTCCGCAGGAAAAGCACCTGTGAAAAAGTCAGAATTAGCAAGTACATGGTTATTAAGCATGCCCACTGGGCCTCCTGTTGTGCCTGCCACAACAAAATGATTCGGATTAGGAATATTTACACCTTCGCAACGCCACAACAATCCAAGCGGAGAGTTTCCACGGATGATAATATCATTGCTGGCATCGTTGTTACCAACCACACCTGCATAGTTGGAAGCCATTCGGGCGGGATCTCCTCTGCTTCCGGCATAACGATCAGTTTCATCAACCGAAAATACTCTGGCACTAACAGAGGATAATTCATTTAAGGCCTGTCCTTTTCTACCCTGACCTGATACCAGCACTTCTTCGAGTTGCTGAGCCGATTCGTGCAAACTGAAGGTCAGGATAGTTTGCCTTGAAGAATTAACTACCACATCCGGAATAACTTGCGATAAATACCCCAGATAAGTAGCCATGACCGTATAACGGCCCACTTCAATTTGATCTACTCTGAAGTGGCCGTCTTCATCACTGATGCTTCCATTTATCAAAACAGAATCGCGATAGACAGCAACCGTAGCACCCGGAAGGGGTAGCCTTGAATCAGATTCAACTATAGTACCCCGTATTGTTTGAACAATCTTCTGGGCATTCAAGGGAAGGGTGAGTAAAGAAATAAGAATGAATCCTGCCGTCTGCTTAAAAAGTATATATTTTCTCAATCCTGAACTGTTTTAGAAAAAATCATTTAAAACTCAACCCGATAATAGAATATCGGCAAAAAGCCTATTTGATATTCTTCTTGCAAAGGATTTGAACCACCCACATATCGAATTTTGTACACGTTTTTGATACCGAAGAGATTAACTAGGTCGAGCCCGATTTCGTGAGTCACGTTTTTTGTGTTCAGTTTATAATCAATCCTGACATCGGCTCTGAAGTAATTATTCACAGCACGGGTATTGCGGAGGGCATCAATCATAACAGCGTAGCCAACTAAATTTGAAGCAGCGGTATCAATTGGCGTGTAGCGCTTACCACCGGCATAAGTTATTTTGCCACCAACTTCAAAAATGGTATTATTTTTTTTACCCCATCTAAATTCACGGGTTCCAAGCAAATTGATGATATATCTTGCATTGAAAACGGTGTTGTACAGCATACCATCACTTGCAATATATTTTGAATCGAAAACCGAACCTGTGAGCATGGCAAAATATTTTTTACTAAAGAATTTTTCAAGTGTAAAATCAATACCATAGTTTCTGCCGGTCCCGGTACTTTTTAAGCTATCGGGGAAGAAACGGTTTAGCTCATCTCCTTCATTCAGGATAGAATATGAAGAAGGTGCCACAGTGACTGGAATATTGTAGAGATGTTGATAATAAGACTCCATTCTTACATGCAGATTACCATTAAAATAATGATCGTATCCAACTACAAAATGGTCGCTTTTGATAAATCCAAGATTTAGGTTTGGTTGTGCAATCTGTCCGGAAGGAAGCTCCTGACCGGCAAAATAGATGTAAGTTGGCAAAATTTGACTATGCCTTCCAATACCAAAACTCAGGATATCGTGTTCACTTGCCTGCCAGCGCATACCAACACGTGGTTCAACGGCAAAAGAATTATTCAAACTCAACCATTGACCATGAAAACCTGCATTAAATGTGAGTACTTCATTTGCCCGATATTGCCATTGAAAATATGGCTGCGCTAGCAAACCAAAACCCTGATGATTTAGGCGTGAAATAAAACTATTTTGAATTTTATTAAAAATACTGTCCTGGAAATTATATTGATACAGGTCGTTGTATATACCAAAATTGATGGTATTCCGATTGTTAATCCTTTTGTTTAGAATAAAGGAAAGGCCGTGCTTAAATTGATTGAAACGATAGCCTTGTGATGGATATATAGAATCGATGACAAACAAATTATTTGCAACATGTCTGACAACCAAGTTTATAAAATTACTTGTTTCTTCTACTGAAGTGCTCAAGGTTACTTTATAAAAAGTATTATTATCAATGGAGTGTGAGAAATTTAAGCCAACAACACCCATTTTGGAACGAAACCGTTCATCTGAATCCTGGTTTCCATATACAGCAGTAGGGTCAGGTGAAACCTGTGTGCTTTTAATTATATCTACCCCACTCATCCCTCCGATTCCAAATAAAGAAACATGCGTTCGATTATTAACAGGAAGATTAATTTTGAATGATAAATCCTGATAATGAGGGACAGCATCCGTTCCGATATTTACTCCCATGGCACTCACCATGGCCAGTGTAGAGAATCGATAAGCAGCTAGATAACTGGCTCCCGAAGAGCGTGAAATCGGTCCTTCGCCATTCAATTCGAGCCCCAGAAAGCCTAATTGACCTGAAAACTCATGTTCCTCGTTATTGCCATTCCTGAGGCTGAGGTCGAATACTCCGGCAACAGAGTTGCCATATTCAGCCGGAAAAGCTCCGGTAAAAAAATCCGAATTCGTTAACACATGATTGTTTAGTATCCCTACCGGCCCACCGGTATTGCCTGCAACACCAAAATGATTTGGATTGGGAATATTCACATCTTCAATTCTCCAGAGAACCCCCATAGGTGAATTACCACGGATAATGATATCATTACTGGCATCGTTGTTACCGACAACTCCTGCGTAATTTGAGGCCATACGAGCCGGATCGCCCCTGCTCCCAGCATATCTGTCTGTTTCATCAATGGAAAAAACACGGGCACTTATTGAAGCTAATTTATTCAGAGATTCGCCTTTTCTACCTTGATCAGTTACTACAATCTCCTCTACCTGATGAACAGATTCCTGCAATTCTAGATTTAAGATAGCCTGACGGGCAGAATTAACAATCACATCTGGTATAACCTCAGTTTCATAGCCCATGAAGGATGCTATGACCGTATATCTGCCAACTTCAATTCCGTCAATTCTAAACCGGCCATCCTGATCAGTAGCCGTTCCATCGATGAGGTTCGAATCTAAATAAACCGCTACAGTAGCTCCCGGTAAGGGAAGCCTTGAGTCAGATTCAATAACCTTGCCCCGGATGGTTTGTACAATTTTCTGACCTTGAGCCGTATATGCAAATAACAAGATAAGCAGAGAGTATAATATTCTTTTCATAGTTTAGATTTTTGTACTACTTTAACGCTTGTTCTTTGGTGATTAACAACGTACCTGTATTTCGAAAGTAATAAATTAATCACCTCGATTTCTCCGAATAAATGTAATGCATTTTGCGAAATAAGCGAAAAATTGAAAGATCCCGTATTACGTGTAATTTCTGCTACCCCTTTGGCAAGACTTTCAGGTTCATGCAGATTGAATAATCTTCCGTTATCTTTATTAATCAATGGTCTTGTCCAGACATTGTCATAAGTCAACACAGGTTTTCCGGCAATCAAAGCTTGCTTTAATTGGATTAAATCCCCGAATTTAGGCACCAAACAAATCACCAAATTAGCCATATACAGAATTTCAACCGTTTCAGAAAAGAAAGTAATACGTTCAGCTAATTTTTCCCAACTAAATTTGCTACATATAGTATTTTTCAATTCAGGCGTGTCAACAACAATTTGCAATTCAGGAAATCGAATCATCACTATCTCGAGACTGGAGCATAAATTATCAGAGATATTATTTCCGCAGAGATAAATTAATTTACTTGAAATAGTCCAGGCAGGATCATAGCTGTATTTCAAATTAACCGGAGAAAAAAGTACTGTAGAATTAGATAATTGATTAGTAAGAAAAACAGGGTGTGGTACAATTGTTATGTCGGGATTAATTTCTGTTCTGCCCAACGAGAGCTCTATCGTAGTTTCATCAGGATAAACACTGATAATAAATGGAAGTTGATATAAATTGCACAAATTCTTAGCGGCATGTAAGGAGAGGTTTTTATGATGTATATGAACGACATCGGGTTTTCCATGGAATACAATATACTTGTTCAATAAGAAATTGAGATACCGTTTAAATAAAAAGAGTTCAATTTTTTTTCCGGGAAGAAAACTAAGACCTTCTGAGCTATAAACAGGAAGCATTTCATCCATGCGATTATTTGCACGACCAAGCTGCCTGAGCAAACGAATACTTTTAATTGATTTTAACTTGTTTATGTGAGGCGCAATGACACCTATTTGATGCCCGGCTGAAGCTACACCCTGAGCCAATTCCCGAACCGTTTTTCCATTTTCACAATAATAAGAAGGATATTCATCAGAGATAAAAAGAACGTGCGCCATAGTTCCCGATCATTTTCTTTTCGCATAAATACGCTCAATCATATCCACCACTTTTAATCCTTCGAGCGCATTGGTTGTCGCTCTCGAATTTCCTTTCAAAGTCTCTATGACGTTTTCAATAATAAAATGATGATTGGCCGCACTACCTTTATAGGTTCCATAATCATTTGGTGGGCTGGCAGGTTGTAATTCAGGTTGTTTGTAATGATCAATGTTGCAATAATCGATTTGCCCCATATACTGCCCCCCGACCTTCACCGTACCCTTTTCACCAATCAAAGTGATTGAACTCTCAAAATTTTGCCCCCATACCGATGTTGAGTAATTGATTTCGCCCATCCCCTCTTTTACAAAATCGAAAGTCACATGGCCGGAATCTTCAAACTCCGTGTTATGCTTATGATTGAAGTTATCGAAGCGGGCATGAATATTTTTAATATCACCCAAGAGCCAAAACATAATGTCGATGAAATGACTAAACTGTGTAAAAAGCGGCCCACCATCCAGATCAAGAGTCCCTTTCCATGGGCTCTTTGCGTAATAATCATCGCCTCTGTTCCAATAACAGTTTACCTGAGCCATGTATATTTTTCCGAGTTTATTCTGATTCAAAAGATCTTTTAGCCAGATAGACGGAGGACTGAATCGGTTCTGCATAACGATGAACACTTTTCTTGAATGATTTAAAGCTTCAGATATAACGGCTTCGCAATCTTCCTTTTTCAGTCCCATCGGTTTTTCACAAACTACATGCAAACCATGTTTTAGTCCGGCAAGGGAATGACGGGTATGCCATCCATTAGGGGTGCAAACATTCAATACGTCAAATTCGATCCCGGACTTAAGCAGTGCTTCCACGGAATTAAAAAATGGAACCTTGAATTGCTTACTTGCAATGGTTTCCAGTTCCGGATTGATATCCACTACAGCAAGCAACTCACTGGAAGGATTGTTTTGTATCATCGTTGCATGACGCTTTCCGATATGGCCAAAACCAAGTACTGCAAATCGAACAGGATTCATAGAAATTATTTAAGGCAACAAAGTTAATAATTGATCGCATTGAAAATGCGAAGAAGAATTAGAATCCCCAAAATATAGCAACTTAATTAAAAGATACCTAAAATCTGCAACTCGAAACCTTGCCGTCAGGGTAAACCAATATTTTTGGCAAAATCAAAAAATCTAATTTCGACTTTAAGCATATTTGAAGATTTAGTAATAATTAAGTATTCTAAAAAGGCCGGTTCAGAAAAAATGGGGTTTTGTGTGGATAATGATTTTGGCCGGCCTTTATTTTTTATGTGATTACAAAATAAGAGCTTGCAAACAGCTTGAGGAATTAAAGCGAAAAATTTCTACTTTAGAGCTGAAATAGCAGCACTATTAAAATATTTTTCATGAAAAACTACTGGATTATTGGCTTCATTACTTTGGCCATGGCTTGTGCTCCAACGCGCTATGTAAGAACATTAGATAAAGGGCAGCAAGCTTTGGGTTTGAGTGTTGGAGGCCCTATCATTGAATTTTCAGGATCGAAAATTCCGCTACCATTAAGCACCCTTAGCTATGGTTATGGACTGAAAGATAATTTGACTCTGTTCGGGAGTATTCACCCAACCAGTCTTGCATTTTACAATATTCAAACTGATTTTGGAGCCGTTTATAAAATTTACGATCAAAAAAAATACATTCCTTATATTTCAGCTGTCCTGGCAGGCAACCTTGTTATAGACATGAATGATCCGGTTGTACGATTCTGGCCCGAGGCAGATGTAAATTTTTCATGGACTTATGGAAAAGGAAATAACTTTTTTTATACCGGATGTTCGAATTGGTTTGAGCTAAGAAAAACCCGATCTGGAGATCAGCCTCAAATAGGACATTGGCTGTTTAATCCTCATTTTGGTCATACCTTCAAGCACAAATCGATGCAGTATAATCTTGAACTTAAATTATTGGCTCCCGGTCGTTCACATGAAAATGTTTTTATTCCCTGGAAAAGCCTCACCGGAAGCACCGGAGCTACCGGAATTTATTTCAGCATTATTAAAACCTTTTAATCATGCGTAAACTCACAATATCTCTGTTCACATTATTAAGTGTTTTTTTAGGCTCCTGTTTGCAACTTGATGATCTGGCCTTTCCCCGCGATAATAGTATAACAACTTATCTTTTTGATAGCTATACCGGAGACAGTGAATTGGTATTGCCTGCCAGTTATGATGTTCCGCAAAATATGATAAACCTGATTACCTTATCATCGCAAGGACCTGATGAGACCAGCCCTACGAAAATTTATGCTGTTTACATTGGTGATACCAGCAACATAGCAACAGATAGTATTATTGTTTATTGTCATGGCCAGTCTAATCATATGGATTACTATTGGACACGGGCTAAATTACTGGCAAGTACCGGAGGGAAAAATCATTATGGGGTGATCATGATGGATTATCGCGGATACGGATTATCGGAAGGGACACCCACAGAAGCCGGACTTAGCTATGATGTAGAAGCAGGCCTTGATTGGTTAAAAGCCCACGCTTCAGATCCTGCAAATGTAATAATGTATGGCTTCAGCCTGGGATGTATCCCGGCAATTAATACGGTTGCTGATTATACTGCATTCAAACCAAGCAAACTGATCCTGGAATCACCTTTAGCCAGCGTGGATAACCTGACTGAAGAATCCGCTATTATTAATGTATCCGGATCATTTGTAGTCACATTAAAATTCAATAATGCAGAAAAGATTAAACAAGTGCAACAAGCTTTTTGCTGGTTTCATGGGGAAAAGGATGATTATGTGAAAATCAGTAACGGAGAGCTGGTTTATAAAAACTACCAGGGAATTTATAAAGAAGCACACCGGATTCCCGGAGCCTACCACGGACATCATGGCGTTCCTGAAACAATGGGTCTGGAAAATTATCTGGATACGGTTTACCAGTTTATCACCCGGTAGAAAAAATTAATGATGATGATGCCCGCCATGTTCATCATGAACGTGTTGATGCTGGATTTCTTCCGGTTTGGCTTTTCTAACTGATAAAATTTCTCCTGTGAAAAAAAGATCTTCACCGGCAAGTGCATGATTAAAATCCATGACTACTGAATCCTCATTAATCTCGAGTACTTCAGCTTCAAATACCTGTCCATGCGGATCTTCCATGAATAAGCGCTGACCCAATTTTAAATATTCTTCTTCTTTCTCGCCTTCTTTTTTAAAAACCTCGATCGGTATTTTCTGAATTGATTCGGGATTGGGTTGCCCATACGCATCCTTCGCTTTCAGGCTAATTTGAAAATGATCACCCGCTGTCAACCCCTGCAGACCTGCTTCAAGATTTGGTAACAATATTCCCGAACCAAAGAGAAAAATAAAAGGATTTTCCGGATCAATTTCTTCAATAAGCCGGCCCTTTTTTGAACCTGTACGTAATTCAAAAACGAGACTTACTACACAATTTTTTATAATTTTCATTCAATTTGTTTTATGAGTTATGGGTATCGTGGACAATATTAATAATATATTTTCATATCTCAGGTGCCAACTATAAAATTCGGATTGTGCAAATCCTCTTTATTATACATTAATGGATTGCCTGAAGGATATGCCAAGACTTGGCCTCCAGCTGCTTCTACAATGGCCTGGCCCGCTGCTGTGTCCCATTCCATAGTTGGTCCGAGACGTGGATATTCATGTGCTTCGCCTGATGCAACCAGACAGAATTTTAAGGAAGATCCTGCATTTATAAATTCAATATCTTGGAAGTTTTTAATTCGGTTGTTTTTATATCTATCAAACGCTTCTGATGGGTGCGAACGGCTAGCAGCCATTATAAACGTGCCATTGTCAGGCTTGCTAACTTGTAATTTAGTCTTTATGCCATCTGCATCAATGTGCCATGCACCTTCCCCCTTCCTTCCAATATACGTCTCTTTTGATACCGGCACATAGATTATTCCCATAACTATTCTGCTATGGAATGCCAGACCAATATTGACTGTGAATTCGCCATTTCTTTTAATAAACTCTTTGGTTCCATCAAGTGGATCTACAATCCAACAAACTTCCCAATTTTTTCTGTCGCTATAGCGAATCTCATGATTTTCCTCTGAAATAATAGGGATGGATGGAAAATGACTTTTCAAGCCCATATTTATGACATCATTCGATTTTTTATCTGCCAATGTCAAGGGACTTTCATCTGATTTAAATTCTACAGCAATGTTTTTTCCCTCATACACTTGCAAAATAGCATCCCCTGCACGCTGAACTATATCTATTAAAATTTGCCAATCAATTTGATGATACACTTTAAGGAATTTTACTTGATAAGACTGCAAATATAAATGGAAATGTCCAATTACGCTTTTAATAGAATTCTGAATACTATTAAGTGACAAAAGTCACCTCTTTAAATGATTAGAGTCACTTACGGCCTCAATCAATAAAAATACATTTGAATTCATTCAATGGGAGAGGTGAGTTCAATTAGACGCATAATAATTTGTTTAGATTTATCAGCCATGGACAATCGGCTGATACAATATTTGAACGCTTTACTCAAAACAGTAAAGGTCAACAAGCTATACTTTATACACATAAGAAAAGCAATTGATTCAGTTAATATTGGGTTGAAGGAATATCAAATTGAGAAAAAAGAGTTTGAATCGAACAATGAATTGATAAAAGCTAAAATTGATGATTTTATCGTAAACCAATTAAATAATGCAGCCGAAATTGACTGGGAATCAATAGTAATAGAAGGTTCCCCATCTATTGAATTATTGCATTGGGTGAATATTAATAAAGTGGATTTGTTAATTATTGGCCGTAAAGATATAAAAAGAGGAAGCGGTATTACCGCTGGAAGATTACTTAGGAAGTCTGAGTGCTCCGTTTTATTCGTTCCTGAAAAAGAGATCTCATCATTTAAAAAAGTTTTAATTCCAGTTGACTTTTCAGCTTCATCAGACTACACCTTAAAAGAAGCATACCAACTTGCAAATCAACTTTATACTGAAAAAATAACCTGCCAACATATTTATTTCACAGCGCCAACATTAAATTTGAGATTAAACAGAACGCCTAGTCAATTTCGTGCAATTGTTGAATCAAATCTTAATGCATCGTTTAAAGATTTATTTAAAAGAAATAGCATTCCTGAAGAAAATATTAAAATCAGCTTGATAGAAGATATTGATAATAGGCCAGCAAGTTCGATTCTCAAGTATGCAAAGAAGCAGGGGATCGAACTAATTATGATGGGACCAAAAGGGCAATCTCAACATAAAACTAATCATATTGGAAGTGTTACTGAAAGTCTATTAACCTATAATTATACAATTCCATTATTAGTGATTAAACAGCCAAGCCAGAAAAAATGAGTCAAATAATTGAAAATAAAAAATCTGATATTCTGAAGATAAAATTTGAACATAAACTTTGGCAACACGATTTGAATTTTAAGCAAGAAGAAATAGAACTATATTTTCTGCAACTTGACAAACTATACTATATTAGCAATCGTAATCCAAGTTATTATCAAGCTCAAAAATATCGTACTCTTTTATATAAACAAATTGAAGTATTACAAAGTCTGAAAGCAAGTATTGCAAAACACGAGCAAGAAATATTAAATCAAAACAATACTGAAACAAGCATCAGAGATCATACAGGATCACGGAATGCTTTTGTATCTTATGACAAAATATATCGGGAAATGATGCAGGATGTAAAGCATTTTCTTATGGATTCTTGGGCAGAGCAGAATGCATGATCATACTTTTTTTACTGTTTTCTTGATTTATTAACTTTTAAAAGAAAGAAAAGATGACAAATTACAAAAGAATATTGGTGGGACTTGATTTGAGTTTAATGGATCGTTCCATAATCAATTATGTAAGTTTTCTCAGCAAGTGGATTCAGCCAGATAAAATTTATTTTATTCACGCCACAGATTCACCTGAAGTTACAGGCATGATGGAAGGTTTGGATTTAAATTTAATAATGCCTAAGGATGAGGAATTAATAAATGAACTTAAGGAGGAGGTTGAACAATTCTTTGACAGCTCTGACAATATTGATATTGAGTTTGCAATTAAACCTAATTCACCTGCAACAGAAATTTTAGATTTTGCCAGCAATAAAAATATTGATCTACTGGTAGTAGGTAAAAAGAAAGAGCTAAAAGGGAAAGGAATTGCAGCTCAACAAATTGTCAGGCGTATTCAATGCTCAGTAGTATTTATTCCGGAAAAACCCAAAATGCGCTTAAATGAAATTCTGGTGTGTAACGATTTTTCAAATTTCTCAAAACTGGCAATGGGCGAAGCCATTTTATTGGCACAAATCAATCCTGATGCTACTATTTTCTGTGAACATGTTTTCCATATTCCAGAAAAGAAATATAGGCCTGACATGAGTACAGCAGCATTTAAACAGCTAATTCTAGACCACAGTGCAAAAAAATACAATGAATGTATTTCAGAAATTGATACCAAGGACGTGCATATCACTCCAATGTTTACACCTGATAACGATTGGCCGATTGTTCAGGTTATCAAAGACATGGCACATAGGAAACATGTTGATATTATCATTATTGGATCGAAAGGAAAGAGTACAGAATCAACTATTTTTATTGGAACCACAGCTGAAAAAATGACCCGGGTTGACTTTGGATGTCCTTTACTAATTGTGAAGAAAAAAGAAGAGGAATTTAATTTTGCAAATATCATGAAGGCTGTTACTGATCTTTAATGAAGCATATTTTATTCCCAGCAGATTTCTCTTCAAATTCTACCAGTGCTTTGGTTTATGCACTGAAGTTTGCCAATGCTATTCATGCTGAAATAACCATTTTTCATGCTTTCAATGAATCAGAGCCACCATTACATACATTGTCATTAACCCGGCTGCAAAATCAAAAAAGGCTTTCAGATGAAATTGAGTTCACAATAAAAGAATCACTTTTTGAAGTTATTCATCATGTAAGTAATGATACCTTTACAAATAAATCAATTCATTATAAAGCAGGTGTAGGCCATCCAACAGCAGAAATTCTAAAGCAAATTGCTAAGGGTAAATACGACTGTGTTATGATGGGTAATCGGGGTGCCAGAATCAATGTAGACAACGCGCTTGGCTCGGTTTCGGCAACTCTTATTTTAAAGAGTAAAATTCCTGTTTTAATTATTCCAAAAGATGCAACTTTTACATTGATAAAGCACATGATTCTCATCGATGATCTTGGATTATTAACTTCAAACGCCATTGCTTTCCTAAAAATATACGAGAAACATTTTCATCCAAAATTTTGCCTGATACACATGGCTACTGACAAAAAAAGTATGGAAGCGTTCAGAATGAAAAACTATCACGATACGATTTTAAAGCTCAATACTTTCAACAATATCGAATTGAAACTATTACAGAATAAAAATGTTGTAGATGGTGTGAACCATTTTGTGAACGAAAATGCAACGGATATAATTTTTGTCCTCAATCATAAAGGAATTCTAATTGATACTGCCTTTGGCAAAACAATGGGCCGTGATTTAACTTTTCAAACTAAAATTCCGGTATTTACTTTAAATATTTAAACGATTGAGTTTTCATTCATTTCAAAATTATTGCTTAATTACAAATATTGTTATTCTATCTCTATTATTTGGCATGAAATACCTTTGATAACTTGAGCCTGATAGTTATTTTTACAGCTACCTTGAAGTAAGCTATGAAATTTTCACCGCCTGACTGCGAACATTGCAAAGCCAGAAAAGATAATCTCTTCCATTTTTGCCATTTGGATGAGCTGGATAATCTGGATAGCCGGAAAAGCTGTATGAAATATAAGAGAGGTCAGATTATATTTCAGGAGGAATCGAATCCAATAGGCTTATATTGTATAAATCAGGGGAAAATCAAATTGTATAAATATGCCTCTGACGGCAAAGAGCAGATTATTAGAATTGTTAAACCGGGTGAATTTTTGGGTTACTCTTCTCTGTTGGCGAATACTGTTTATCCAACTTCAGCAGCTGCTCTCGAAGAGTGTGTTGTCTGCATGATTCCAAAAGATTATATCCAACAACTATTTCGAACAAATGAACGTTTTTCAGAAAGTTTAATTAATTTGCTTTCTTCCTCCCTTGATGATAGCTATAGGAAAATTGCTGATATGGCCTATAAACCCGTTAGGGGTCGTTTAGCAGAAGCTCTGCTATTACTACAAACAACTTTCCGTGATGAAACCAATCCGGATGGTATCATATCCGTTACTCGTGAAGATCTTGCCTCATTGATCGGAACAGTAAAGGAAACAGCTATCAGAATTTTAAAGGAGTTCAAGGATAGTAATATTATAGAAACAGATAAGACTAAGATAATTATCAAAAGACCTGAAAGTCTCGTCCAAATCTGCGCATTGTACGATTAAAACAAAGTCCTTTTTTTCTGCCTTGTCAACTGCAAATAATGATGCAGACTTTCTTTCCAATTCGGGATTGAAATACTGAAATTTGATTTAATTTTTAAAGTATCGAGTACGCTATATGTTGGTCGTTTTGCCGGCATCAGATATTCTGAGGAGCTGACAGCCTCAAGTTTTGCCTTTAATCCGGCTGTTTCAAAAATTTCGTGAGCAAAATCAAACCAGGAGATAGCTCCTTCATTACTGTAATGGTAAATACCACAGGTCTGGTCAAATTCAGGGTGAGTAATCATCTCCATGATAGCAATTGCTAAATCAGCTGCATAAGTAGGAGATCCAAATTGATCATTTACTACCCTGACTACATCACGGCTTTGACCCAAACGTATCATAGTTTGAATGAAATTGTTTCCATTCTTCCCGTACAGCCAGGAAGTTCTGATAATATGACATGATGATGCATTACTAATCGCAAGTTTCTCTCCTAGCAGCTTGGTTCTACCATAAGCATTTATCGGATTAGTCTTATCCGTTTCTAAATAAGGTAAATCACTGAGTCCGTCAAACACAAAATCAGTAGATATATGAATAAGTTTTGTATTACACTCATTACATAATTCGGCCAGATGCCCTACAGCTGTTCCGTTTACAGCTAAAGCTTCCTCATATTCACTTTCTGCTCTGTCAACTGCCGTATATGCAGCCGTGTTTAAGCAATACTTAATTTTATTTGACTTAAAAAAAGCTGATAATTCACTTCGATCGGTAATATCCAAGGTTTCCTGATCGAGGAAGAGAAATTGAAAAATGGGATATTCAACAGCAATAGCTTCCAGCTCAGAAGCCAGTTGACCTCCGGCACCTGTCACAAGAATAATAGGAACGTCATCATCCATGATACACAAAATTTATCTCAGCATCTGCAAGATAAGGTAATTTCATATCTTTCTCCGAAACGATCCTGGTCGAAGCTTCCAATCTCCAGTCAATATCCAAAGCCGGGTCGTTAAACCGAATGCCACGCTCGGCTGATTTATGATAATAGTTATCACATTTGTAACAAAACACCGCCTCTTCAGATAAAACAGAGAATCCATGTGCAAAGCCCTTTGGAACCAGTAACTGTTTATGATTTTCAGCAGATAATACAATTTCAAATTTATGTCCGTAAGTGGGAGAATTCTGCCTGATATCAAGTACCACATCCAATACTTCGCCCTGAACAACCCGCACTAATTTTACCTGTGCAAAAGGTTCAATCTGATAGTGCAATCCTCTGATCGTTCCATATACTGATTTTGATTGATTATCCTGAATAAAATGATACTTCAAATGATATTCTTCAAATATTTTTGAATGATAACTTTCAAAAAAATACCCCCTACTGTCCCTATACACTTCAGGAGATATAATCAGTAGTCCTTCAATTTTATCTGTTTCAATTTTGAAAGCCAAATTATTGTAGTATTGAGTTTAACAATTTATTTTTTTCTTTCGCAAATTTAACATACTTTGCTTTCAACGATTTGCGTAGCAATTCTAATTGACGAATATGATGCAAATCAGTCCCCAAAAAACTAATTAATCCTTGTTTCACCAGTAATTCAGCAAAATACCTGTTTTCTGACTTGTACAGTCCGTCAATAGATAGAATATTTGTTTGAAGCAGAGCCCCTGCATTGATAATATTTCTGTAGGCAGATAGCGATTCAGCATGGTAGTAAGTATATCGCTCGGCATGAGCCAATACAGGGGTATAGCCCTTAGAACATAAATCGAATATCACTTGTTCAAGATTACCCGGTTTATTTATATAAGATAATTCGAAAAGCACATAATTGCCCGGGCCAAAAGATAGTAATTCATTATTTTTGATATCCTTCAGAAAACCTTCATCAAGGAAATATTCAGCAGCTGCCTCAATTTGTATATCAATAGCTTCAATGGCCAACCTTTCTCGAAGAATTTTTAGTTTATTATTGATAATCTCCGCAGTATTAACAAAACCATCAATCATAATATGAGGAGTCGTCACCAATTTGGTAAAGCCAAGATCAACTAATCCAAGAATCAATTCAACGGATTCTTCCATGGTTTGTGCACCATCATCAATGCCGGGCAATAAATGTGAATGCATATCAACACCAAGAAAGCTAAAGTCTGCTATTTGCTTAAGCGATGGTCTAAAAAGTTTATTTAACCAGGCAGCCGACATGCTCAATATTTATTTAGCTCTTTGAAATATGTTACAGTTATTTCCAGACCTTTTACAAAATCTACTGTAGGAAAATATTGTAATGCATCTGAAATCTTATGAATACTCGCAAGACTATCTTTTATATCACCCTCCCGATAGGGGCCGAAAATAGGCATCAGATTTTTGCCACATAGGGTATTGATTGATTTATGAAGATTAAGAATTGAATAGCTTATTCCACAAGCAACATTAAATACTTCACCCGCGAGAGATTTATTAACATTTGAAAGAGCCAATGCGTTGGCCTGAACGACATTTTCGACAAAAGTAAAATCGCGCGATTGCTTTCCATCACCATGAATTGTGCTTGGTTTGTTTGAAAGAGCCTGTTTGATAAATAGTGGAATCACTGCAGCATAGGGTCCTTCAGGATCTTGCCTGGGTCCAAATACATTAAAATATCTCAAGCCTGAAATATTCATCCCATAGCATTTGCTGAATACCCCTGCAAATATTTCATTCGATACCTTACTGGCGGCATAAGGAGAAAGGACCCGACCCGTTTTAGATTCAGTTTTCGGAGTATCCTTATTATCTCCATAAACCGAAGATGAAGACGCATACACTACCCGATGAATACCCGCTTCTTTTGCCGCAAAAAGCAGGTTTACAAATCCACCAGAGTTCACTTCATGAGTAGTCACCGGGTCTTTAACTGAACGCGGAACCGATCCTAAGGCTGCCTGATGAGAAAGCATGTCCATGCCCTGACATGCCCGAATGCAATCATCCATCGACCGGATATCACCTTTAATAAATTCGAAAGAAGGATTTTTGAAAAACTCTTCTATATTTTTCTTATGTCCGGTGGACAAATTATCTAATACCCGAACTTTTTTAGCTCCTTGCTTTAAAAAGTATTCCACGATATTCGATCCGATGAAGCCAGCACCTCCGCTTACTAATATCTTTTTAGAGCTAAGGTCAGCATGTTCAAAAGACTTTTCGTACATATGTAGATTATCGATTTTGATACTGTTGTTCGTAGTATGTTTGGTATATACCTGAAGTTACATTATCAAGCCATTGTCTGTTTTCAAGATACCATTTTACCGTTAACTCCAGACCTTTTTCAAAATTTATGGAAGGTTTAAAGTTCAATGTTGAGGCCAGCTTACTCGCATCAATGGCATATCTTCTATCGTGCCCAGGTCGGTCTGTTACAAAGGTGATGAGCTTTTCAGAGCTACCTTTTTCTCTGTCCAATTGCTTATCGCAAACTGTACAAAGCAACCTGATTAAATCAATATTTTTCCACTCGTTAAAACCGCCAATATTGTAAGTTTCTCTGATGGTCCCATGGTGAAAAATCAAATCGATGGCAGCCGCGTGGTCTTTCACCCAAAGCCAATCCCTTGTATTTCCTCCATCGCCATAAACGGGCAATGGCTTGTTGTTTCTGATATTATTGATAAAAAGAGGAAGTAGCTTTTCCGGAAATTGGTTGGGTCCATAATTATTAGAGCAATTAGAAATGACTACCGGCATATTATAGGTGTCGTGATATGCTCTCACAAAATGATCACTCGAAGCTTTTGAAGCTGAATAGGGCGAATGGGGGTCATAAGGGGTTTGCTCTGTAAACATGCCGGTTTCACCCAAAGATCCATACACTTCATCTGTAGAAACATGATAGAATAGCTTTCCGTCCCAATGGCTTTGCCAGTATTTTTTTGCAGTTTGCAATAGATTAACTGTTCCGAGGACATTGGTTGTTAAAAAATCGAGCGGATGGGAAATAGACCGGTCAACATGCGATTCAGCAGCAAGATGAATTAGCGCATCAAACTGATGGTGCTTAAATAAATCATCAAGCATTGTTTTATCACGAATGTCTCCTTTTACAAATTTATAGTTAGGAAGCGATTCAACATCCAGCAGATTCTCAAGATTGCCGGCATAGGTAAGCAAATCAAGATTAACAATCTTGTAATTCGGGTACTTCGTCAAGAAATGACGAACCACATGACTGCCAATAAAGCCAGCACCACCTGTAATTAAGATGCTTCTATTCATAATTTCTCATTACAGAGACCAATAATTCATTTGATGTATTTTGTCTTTAAAAATACCCTTTACATCAATCAAAATACCCGGTTTATTTGTCCACTTCAACAAGTCTTCCTCGTTGAGCTCAAGATATTGATTATGATTAACTGCTATCACGATGGCATCATAATTCCCGACTGGTTCCGACAGCAAATCATACCCATAAACTGCTTTCACCTCATCGGCAGAGGCATAAGGATCAACAACATCAACATGAACTGAAAAATTTTTCAATTCATTAACTAAATCGGCAATTTTAGAATTTCTGATATCGCTGACATTTTCCTTAAAGGTGGTACCCATCACAAGTATATTGGAATTGCTGAGATTCTTACCGGCTTTCATGATATGTTGAACTGTCTTTGTAGCAACGTAGGATGCCATATTATCGTTAATGGATCTGCCGCTTAGAATAACTTTAGGGTTATACCCCAGGGAAGTAGCTTTATAGGTCAGATAATAGGGATCAACTCCGATGCAATGGCCACCAACCAAACCAGGCTTGAAGGGGAGGAAATTCCACTTGGTTCCGGCTGCGGCAAGCACATCTGATGTATTGATATTCAGCAAATCAAAAATTCGTGAAAGTTCATTCATCAAGGCAATATTCAAATCGCGCTGTGTATTTTCAATAATTTTCGCAGCTTCGGCCACCTTAATGGAAGATGCCCTGTGAATTCCGGCTTTCACAACCAGTTCGTAAATTTGAGCAATAATATTTAATGATTCGACATCACAGCCAGAAACCACTTTTGTAATGTTTGACAGCGAATGTTCTTTATCACCAGGGTTTATTCTTTCCGGTGAGAATCCAACCTTAAAATCGCGGATAAATGTGAGTCCGCTCGATGCTTCAAGTACAGGGACACAATCTTCCTCAGTACATCCCGGATAAACGGTTGATTCATAAATGACATAATCGCCCTTTTTCAAACTTTTCCCAACACTTTTTGACGCTGATAAAACCGGTTTAAGGTTGGGAACATTATGACTATCAACTGGGGTAGGAACGGCCACTATAAAGCATTTTACATCGGTCAGATCTTTTTCGTCAGCGCTGAAAAGGATCTCTTTATTTTCGAATTCTTCTGAGGGCAATTCCTTGCTTGGATCCACGCCCTTCTTCATTAATTCGATTCTCTCTTGATTAATATCAAAACCAACGACTTTGATTTTTTCGGCAAATGCCAATGCGATAGGCAATCCGACATAGCCTAATCCAATGACTGCCAGTTTTTCATTTTTGTTAATCAATGCATCATACAAGCTCATAACTTCACTACTTGATTATTTTGTAATTGATATTTCTCCTCGCTTTCCGGACAGCAGGCCAATCCTTGATTGTCAAATTGCAAACGATGTCCAAATTCGCTCATCCAGCCAATTTGTTTTGCAGGATTTCCTACTACTAAAGCATAATCCGGTACGTCTTTGGTTACTACCGTTCCAGCCCCTATAAAAGCGTAACGGCCAATGGTATGGCCACAAACAATAGTAGCGTTTGCACCTATTGAAGCTCCTTTCTTTACCAAGGTCGGACTATAAGTACCCCTTCGATTCACTGCGCTTCTCGGGTTAGTCACGTTGGTAAAAACCATGCTTGGCCCAAGAAATACATCATCTTCGCATATCACTCCGGTATAGACCGAAACATTATTTTGGATTTTTACATTATTACCTAATCTGACACCGGAGGCGATCAATACATTTTGCCCGATATTGCATTGTCTACCGATGATTGCACCCTTCATGACATGACAAAAATGCCAGATTTTCGTTCTATCTCCTATTTGGCATCCTTCATCAACATAGGATGATTCATGTGCAAAATAATCGTTCATCTTCTGATATAATTTTCAAAATTATTGGCTTTATCATACCAGTATTCTTCAGGCAGATTTTTAAAATATTCAAAGGTTCTTTTCAAACCTTCCAGCCTTGGAATAATGGGTTCCCAATGCAATATTTTTTTTGCCAGGTTTATATCCGGTTGTCTTTGTTTTGGGTCATCCACCGGTAATTCATGATGCACAATTTTTTGATTGCTACCGGTAAGTGCAATAACTTCCCGGGCAAAATCGATGATTGGTATTTCGTTAGGGTTTCCAATATTTACCGGATCGCAATAATCATTCATCAGTAGTTTAAAAACACCTTCAATAAGATCGTCAACAAAGCAAAAAGAGCGGGTTTGGCTTCCATCTCCAAAAACGCTTAGGTCTTCGTGACGAAGCACCTGACCAATAAAAGCAGGCAATACTCTTCCGTCATTCATGCGCATTCTGGGTCCATAGGTATTGAAAATCCGGGCTATTCTGGTTTCCACCCCATGAAAGCGGTGATAGGCCATCGTGATGGCTTCCTGAAATCGTTTGGCTTCATCATAAACACCTCGGGGACCGATAGGATTTACATTCCCCCAATAGGTCTCTGTTTGAGGGTGAACCAATGGATCGCCATAAACTTCAGAAGTGGACGCAACTAAAATTCTTGCTCCTTTTGCTTTAGCCAAACCCAAAAGCCGCAAGGTTCCCACACTTCCTACTTTCAGAGTTTGAATTGGAATTTTTAAATAGTCAATCGGGCTGGCAGGACTGGCAAAATGAAGAATATAATCCAACTTACCCGGTATATGTACAAAATTGGTAACATCATGCTGATAGAAAGTAAAATTTGGATGACTGAAGAGATGTTCAATATTGCGCAAATCACCTGTTATCAGATTATCCATACCGGAAACCTGAAATCCTTCCTTGATAAACCGGTCGCAAAGATGTGAACCAAGAAACCCAGCAGCTCCTGTAATTAAGATACTTTCCATGATTTATATTTCAATAGTTTCTCTTCCAATACTGAAATAATAGAACCCCTTTTCTTTCATTTCCTTCAGGTCGTACAGATTCCTGCCATCAAAAATAGCTTTGTTTTTCATGAGCTTAGCCATTTTCGGAAAATCAGGTGTTCTGAAAAGACTCCATTCTGTTGCAATTAATAAAGCATCGGCACTATTTAAAATTTCATACTGATCTGTTCCGAATTGAATATCAAAATCAAATTGTCTTTTCACATTTTCCATAGCCTCGGGATCATAAGCAGCTACTTCTGCTCCTTGTTCAAGTAAGGCTTTCAATATCTCCAAAGCAGGAGATTCACGAATATCATCTGTTTCCGGCTTAAAGGACAATCCCCAAAGTGCGATCTTTTTCCCTTTTAAATCTCCGATATGAGCTTCGAGCTTTGGCAACAATACTAACTTCTGATGTTGATTGACCTTTATAACTGAATCAAGAATTTGAAAATGATAGCCGGCTTCTTTACCTGACTTCACCAAGGCCTGCACGTCTTTCGGGAAACAACTTCCGCCATAACCGATGCCCGCAAAAAGAAAGCGCTTGCCAATTCTCGTGTCCGATCCGATTCCTATACGAACACTATCGATATCAGCACCAACCTTTTCGCAATAGTTGGCAATTTCATTCATAAAAGTTATCTTGGTGGCAAGGAATGCATTGGCTGCATATTTAGTGAGTTCGGCTGCCCGGATATCCATAAAGAGGATCTGATTTCCCTGCCTGACATACGGTTTATAAAGCCTTTCAATTACATTTCGGGCTCTGTCAGAATCTACGCCCACTACCACACGGTCGGGTTTCATAAAATCATCCACTGCAAAACCTTCACGAAGAAATTCAGGATTGGAGACAACATCAAATGCACAATTTGCATTTACCGAAATGGCTTGCTTTACCTTCTCAGCTGTTCCCACAGGAACTGTGCTTTTATCAACAATTACTTTATATTTATTTATCATCTTTCCCAGATCTGAAGCAACTTTCAGCACATAGCTCAAATCAGCGGAGCCATTTTCACCGGGTGGTGTAGGCAAGGCAAGAAAAACAACAGTAGCTTCATCGATTGCACTTTCCAATTTGCTAGTAAATGTAAGTCGGCCTGCCTTGATATTCCGCTCAAATAAAACGTCAAGATGTGGCTCATAAATAGGCACTTTGCCATGGTTGAGCATATCCACTTTGGCTTTGTCAATATCAATACATATGACATGATTTCCTGTTTCAGCCAAACAAGTTCCTGTTACTAATCCTACATATCCTGTGCCTACAACAGCAATATTCATTTGATTAATTTTTTGTAAAAAATTCCTGTATTTTTTCAGCAATAAATTGCTGCTGATTATGATTGAGTTCGGTATGCATTGGTAAGCTTAAGACTTCCTTCGCCACTAATTCACTTTCCGGAAAATCTCCCTGTTTATATCCAAATGCTCCGTAAGCGGAGCTTACATGTAATGGCACCGGATAGTAAATCATGGATGGGATTTCATATCTGGCCAGAAATTCTTGCAATTCATTTCTTTTCCTGCTTACCAGAATGGTATATTGGTGAAAAACATGTTTTGCATAGCTTGCCCTAAAAGGCGTTTTCACTTCCCCTGAACCAGCCAGCAGCTGATCATACAAATCAGCAGCCAATCGCCTTGCATTATTATATTTATCAAGATATTTGAGTTTCACATTGAGTATGGCGGCTTGCATCGAATCAAGTCTCGAATTGACACCAATTTCATCGTAATAATACCTTTTACTCGAACCATGATTACAAATCACGCTGGCTTTTTCAGCAAATACATCATTGTTTGTGAACAAGGCCCCGCCATCTCCGAAAGTCGAGAGGTTTTTTGATGGATAAAAAGAGGTACAGCCAAAATCACCCATTGTGCCGGTTTTAATCCATTCACCTTCCGCTCGAAAGGCAGCTCCTGTAGCCTGAGCATTGTCTTCTACAACAAATAATTCATGCTGCTTTGCCAAGCCTATGATGCTTTTCATTTCGCATGCCTGCCCGAACAAATGAACCGGAATTATGCATTTTGTTTTATTCGTGATGGCCGCTTCAACCTTATTTTCGTCAAGATTGAATGTATCAGGATGAATGTCAACAAATACCGGTTTCAGACCTAATAAGGCAATAACTTCAGCAGTAGCAACAAAGGTAAAAGGGCTCGTAATGACTTCATCACCGGGTTTCAGTCCGAGAGCCATCAGGGCAATTTGTAAAGCATCTGTTCCATTACCGCATGGAATCACATGAGCAGTGCCAAGATATGCCGCCAAATTCGAAGAGAATTTCTTGACTTCAGGACCGTTAATAAAGCTAGCCGAATGAATAACATCAGCGATCGAATGGTCGATTTCTTCTCGAATTTTTTTGTATTGTGTCGTCAAATCAACCATTTGTATTTTTCTCATCAGAGCCCTGTTTTAAGCAGGACAAATATAAGTATATTTGTGCGCAATGAACTTTATTAAGAGATACATTCCCCAGCAGGTAAACACCTGCATATCCGGTATTAAGTTTCATTTCAACGCTCTCGTTCTATTTAGATTATTCTTTATCTTTTTTCTTAGCAGTTTCACAGTCCGGAATGCAACGGCTCAAAGTAAAAATGTTACGGAAAAAGTAATTTATCCGGTTTTCAGCGGAGGGCTTCAATTGCCTCTTGCTGATATGGCAAAACGATTTGCAACAAATGGTCTGGTAGGAACTGGTTTCTACTTTCAAACTAATCGCGGAAATACACTAGGTCTGAGTATAGATTTTATGTTTGGTGACAAAGTGAGAGAAGACAGTATCATGACTGATTTACTAACACAAAGGGGATTTCTTATTGGGCTCGATGGACTATTATACGAACCTATAATGCAGGAAAGAGCTTATCATTTTCAATTTTTGTATGGGCACTTATTTTCTTTCAATAAACAAAACGAATTTTCGGGTCTTTGGACGGCTGTACAGGTTGGCTTTCTCCAACATAAAATTCGCTTTCAGTTTGATGAGCCTTCAAAACTCCCTCAATTAAGCAAAGAATTAAAGAAAGGATATGACCGATTGACAAACGGAATCACTTTTTCTGAATTTGTCGGGTGGCAATATTTAAGCGATAACCACATGATAAATTATCGAATTGGTTTGGAAACAGTTCAGGGCTTTACCCGCAACAGAAGGTCAGTAAATTTCAATACCGGATTGCCAGATAATAGCCTCAGAAAAGACTTTCTGATGGGACTTAAATTTTCCTGGATATTGCCGTTTTATCTTTCCGGTGGTAGCAATAAAGAATATATCTACTAATGAAGTTATTCTGGCTTTTGATTTACAATCTGTCTCTTCGGCTTTACATCGCCAGCATACATTTTTCAGCTATTTTTATTATAAAAGCGCGAAAATGGGTTACCGGACGTAAAGGATGGAAGCATAAATTGCTTAACGCAAATCCAGAGAAGAAATCATTGATATGGATGCACTGTGCTTCGCTGGGAGAATATGAACAAGGAAAGCCGGTTTGGGAAGCACTTAGACAAGCGCATAAGAGCTCATTTTTTCTTTTAACATTTTTCTCCCCTTCCGGTTTCGAAGCAAAAAAAACAGATCCTCTGGCCGACTTGGTACTCTACCTTCCTGCTGATACGAAAGCTAATGCCCGCTACTTTATCGAATGGGCTAATCCTGATCTGGTATTGATGGTTAAATACGAATTGTGGTATCACTACATCTCCGAACTCACAGAAAGAAAAATTAAGACCGTATTAATTGCTGCGGTTTTCAGACCAAAACAATGGTTCTTTTATTTCCCGGGTAAGTTTTTCATGGAAAAGCTAAGACAACTATCACACATTTTTGTACAGGATGAAGCCTCATTAAAATTATTACATTCCCATCGGGTACATAATGTGAGTGTTGCCTATGACACCAGATTCGATCGGGTTGTGGAGATCGCTTCCGAGAAATGGAATATATCAGCAATTGATGAATTTTGCCATGATGCTTTCCTTATTGTTGCCGGTAGTACCTGGCTCGAAGATGAAAAACTCTTGGCAAAGAATTTACTGATTTTACCTGAAAAGGCTAAACTGATTCTTGCCCCACACGAAGTTAATATTAGGCATCTTACTCAAATTAAATCTCTGTTTAAGCACGCCATTTTATTCAGCAAATGGGATAGTAAAAAAAGAGATGATGCATCCATTCTGATTATTGACAGGATGGGGATTTTATCAAAACTTTACCGCTATGCCGATCTGGCTTATATTGGTGGCGGTTTTGGCCGTAGTGTACACAATGTGCTGGAAGCAGCCGTTTACGGAATACCACTTATTTTCGGACCCAAGCACAAAAAATCGCTGGAGGCACTCGAATTGCTTGAGCTGAATGCAGCACTTACAGTAAATAATCAAAGATCCTTTAAGGCAGCTCTAAGGAAATATTCAAATGAAGATGAGCGCATGAATGCAGGAAGAAAAGCGAATCAGTATATTATGAATCATATCGGAGGAACTGAGCAAATTACTCGCTTCCTGCTTTCTGATTCTTAAGAACATCCTGAGGTTGAATCGGCCCTATATCATGCACGATGCCTTCGCCAAAAAGATAAAATTCGCTTTTATTCATTGCCCCGAGATATCTTGAGAATTCCTTTCCGTCAGGATATAGAAAAAGGTGTGTTGGTAACAATGAAATCCTGAATTTATTTGCAAAATCAACTCCTTCACCCTTCTGTATATCGAGCGAATAATTGATAAAATTCGCATTGTAATAGGTTGCAACCTTCTTATTGGTAAATACATTTCTTGCCATCCATTTACAGGGGCCGCACCAGGATGCCATTACATCTACATAAATGGGTTTCCCTTCAGCCTGAGCAGTCGCATACAAGTCTTCAACGCTACCTTTATAAAAATGAATCCTCTCATTTTGCTGAGCCTGTAAATTCAAAGAAATTAACAGTAAGATTAACGCGAGAAATTTTGACTTCGATTTCATATTATCATTTCAATAAGTAACGGTCTGGACTTAAAAAAAGTTTTAACAGACTCTCAGGCAAATCGCCTGTAAATGAAAGATAAGAATTTCTTGCTGCTTCGCTCCTTCCCCTTCCAGTCAAATTGTGTTCTAATTTCCTTTTCAATAAACAAAAGTGCTTCCTCCAGATTATTCATCTTATTCAACGTTTTAAGGTGCTCGTTAAAAATACCCGGCTTACCATTAAACAAATCATTGATAAACCAATATTTATCATTGAGGTCGATACCTTTATTGAGATCTTTAATGGGTTTTTCCTTAAGCTGATCAGCCAGCATCACGGAGTCTTTGCTGAATTTTTTATTGAGCGAATTAAAATCATCTTCAGCCTCTTCGCTGACAAAGTTTTTTTGCGGTTTGGTTTTAGACATCACCTGCATCGGTTTCTTTTTTGTCTCAGTTTTTTCATTTGATGCCGCCTGCTTAGCAGGATTTTTAATTTCTTTGATTTTCGTTGGAGTTTCGGATTTAAAATTTTGCTTTTCTTCTACTCTTTTCTCTTTAACGTTGATATTCAAGTTATTATCAACAATCATATTCCCTTTTTGTTCTTCCAATAGCAATTCGTACACTTTTTGTGTATAGCGAATCATCAGATCGATGTCAATTTGGGATACAGATTCCTGCTTTTTCAGGTTGTTTGATAAAAGATTTAATTTATCGAGTAGGACTTCTAAATTTGTGCGGAACGAATGAGTCATTTTTTACTAATTATCTTGATGCAAATATAACCAGAACCTAACGAAAAATGTTTCTTGAACCGCATATCAAAGGAGAAAAAAGAGGTTGGATTGAAGTTATTTGTGGTTCTATGTTTTCAGGAAAAACAGAAGAATTAATCAGACGATTGAAAAGAGCCCGATTTGCTAATCAAAGTATTGAGATTTTTAAACCTATTATTGATACCCGATATGATGAAAAAAATATCGTTTCTCATGATGAAAATATGTTCAGATCAAACCCTGTCCCTAGTTCTCAAAATATATTATTGTTGGCCGGTGAAGCAGATGTAATCGGCATTGATGAAGCTCAATTTTTTGATAATGGCTTATTGGAGGTTTGTAATTCATTGGCCGTCCGGGGCATCCGTGTAATTGTTGCCGGGCTCGACATGGACTACCTTGGCAATCCCTTTGGCCCTATACCCGATTTGATGGCTGCTGCAGAATTCGTAACTAAGCTGCATGCTGTTTGTATGCAATGTGGGAATCCTGCCATGTATTCCTATCGGATTTCAAAAGATTCAGACCAGATTGTTTTGGGTGAAAAGGACAAATATGAGCCACGGTGCCGTTATTGTTATCAGACAGGAATGTCAGAAAAATAACAGAATTTTAAAATCCACTCAGTGCTTTTGTAAATACTTACATATTTTGATTAAATTTGAGCATCTGAAATGGAATGAAAAAATTTATCTTTTAACAGTAAATTCTCAAACATGAAAAAACTTTACACTTTGTTAACAATGGCTTTGTTCGTGGGTAGTACATTCGCCCAAAATGGAACCATTAGTCCTTATTCAGGCAAAACCGGAAATATTCCTCAAATGTTGGGTGCAAAACATCACGCTCCCACTATTCAGAAAAGAACTTCTTCAAGTTTCTACCTCGATTATGAGGCATTAGAATCTGATTTCTCTGGTACCCAGTATCAAACATTTTATGATGTTATGAACTTGAATTATTCTCCGGTTCCTGATACTTTTACTAATGACTGGATTGCCGTTGGTTTCGATACCATTGTTGATTATTCAACTTTGCAAGGCTATGATTATGGTACGATTAACAACATTGTTATTGATAGTATTTTTTGGCGTATGGGTCACGTAAATAACAGTGGCACAAACGATACCCTTCATCTCAGGGTCGTTGCATTAGATGCTAAAGGAGACCCCACCGAAACCAATATCTGGGATACCATGTTCATCTCAAATACCAGTTTCACGGGTTTGGCTCTTAATCAATTACCAACCTTCTTCGTTACGCCAAATATCACGGTAACTCCTCCAAATGCTTTTGGAGTCCGGCTAGATTATATGGGTGCAAAGATTGACACTTGTGCTTATATCTTTGGTTTTACCGATGGAGGCGCTTTTGGTCAATGCAACTACTCAGCTTATCGCAGTCTGACCTGGCCATCAAGTTATTTTTACTTTAATTATGGTCCGCTATTAGATATGTGGCCACATAATGGTGGAGATAATTTCCTCTATAGAGATTGCAATGGTAACGGTAGTTATGACGGTCCAGCCGATCCTGAAGACAATTTAAATGAAAACTTCAGCATCTGGTCCTATGTAACGGTTTTAAATCCTGTCGGCATTGAAAATCCTGTAAGCGATTTGAAATTTGACCTCTATCCAAATCCTGCTAACGACATTTTGAATCTTGATTTTGATGCAGCTCAATTAAATGATTATAGTGTGAGTATCAGTAATTTGCAAGGTCAGATTATTTATCAGGCTAGTTTTGGGAAATCAGTGAGTAAAAATCAAATTGACGTATCCAAATTGGCTAATGGTATTTACATGATCAACATCAATGATGGAGCTTCTGTTGTTACCGATCGCTTCGTTGTGAACCGTTAGGCCTACCTTTTACTAATAGAAATTCAGAGAGCCCTTCACTTCTGTGAAGGGCTTTTTTTTATGTTAAGTAAGAATATCTCCAGCATCTATCCCTCAAACAATTTATTCGCATTGATTTAGGGTACAGACATTGTTTGCAATTTTAAGTCATTGACTGGATTGTTGAAGTAGCTCTCTGCCATTTGAAAACACTCATTGCCCCCGTGTGCATTCACTTACTTCCGAAATACAAGGGCTAACAATGACTTTGTTATTATATGCACATGTAATGCAATGATTATCTTTTGAAAAGGCATGAACTGCCTGCCTGTCATAGGTGCTTATTTATTAAGGCAGATTAGAAAAGTTGTGGATGCTTATACGTAATCTATATTGTAATATTCCTGCGTAAGGACTGCTGATACAAGTTTTGATTGTACGAATGGGTGCAGCAAAAAAAAAGCCCTTCACAGAAGTGAAGAGCTTTGTAAAACATTATGCCACATTTTTATCTCTGGATAACCAGTTTAATACTCTTTTGATAATTTTCAGAACGTACTAATAAGATGTACATTCCATTGTCGAGGTTGCTTACAGAAAAAAGGCTTGTATTTGAACCGCTTTGCAGCGTACCCAATGCTTTTGTCAGCACTTCTTGTCCTTTCATATCGAACAAATGCAGAGATGCATCGGCAGGCCGGTCTAAGGTGATATCGACATAAGCCATATCGTTCACCGGATTTGGATAGAATCCCAAATGATTCAGTTTGAGTTTTGGATTATCCCCAAGTCCGACAGTAGTATTACAGGAGGATGGTGTCAGCGAAACTGTCCGATAGAAACCTCTGCCGTGGGTGCCTGCATAAATTGCATAGCAAGATCCATCTACTACGTCAATCATCTCTTCGCGAAGCATGAATGTGGCTGCGAAAGGCATCCCTGCAGACTCAGCTGCCCAGGAATTTCCATGATTGGATGTAGCGTAAATTCCCATTTCCGTACCGACAATTACAGCCCCCGAATATTTGTCAATAATACAACTGTAAACCGGCATTCTGGGTAGCATATTGGCACCGCTTCCCTGGATGGATGAAAAACTCCCATTGCCTGTTGAAGTAGTATCTGTTTTAGCAGAAGTACTTTCATACACAAAATTGGTATTTCCATAGTTTCCTAATGTAATAACAACGTGATTAGCATCAGCATGATCAGCAGAAACCTCCGTCACATACCGGCCAAAAGAGCCAATACGGGTAACTTGAATACCTGCTGAATCAGGATCAAAAATATCGTCTGAGATATCATCCGGAGTTCCGTTTTTGTCATATTCCCATGGCATATTTAATAGTCCGTCAATCCGATAAACATATCCGGTTTCCGTACCTACATAAATAATATCGCCATCTGGAGTTGTTTCAATAGCTGAAACCGTACCTATCAAACCGTTCGAGCCTTTTGCAATATGAAACCAGGTAGGATCATCTCCGAAATTTAGTGCATCTGTTCCTGCCCATAACCCACAGTTTGTTTCGATGTACATAATGCCCTTTCCATAATCAATACTGTTTGTATCGAGGTTTTCCCAAAGTTGGAAAGGGGTAACAAACGGTGCTGCGCAATCAGGTAATCCCGGACCTTTACCATTTGCTGTTACTGCCTGATCATCAATATAACCATCATAATATGAATTGCTTGTAGAGCCACCATTTGAAGAACGTCTCAGAGCACCTTGTTGGGCTGCCAGAAATAAGGCATTGGGATTTGATTTCGAGACATCTGAATAACCGCCATCTCCACCACTTACACTTCGACCTTGTTGCATCGAATTGCCTGAATAATCGAGATAAATAGTCCCGTTGTCCTGTGCACCTCCGAGAATGGAACCATCGAGGCCGGCTGATACGGAGTAAAACTGTGTGACAGAATAGCCTTTGTTTACCTGAGAAAATGATGGCAGATTAGGGTAATTGGCTCTGGCATTTTGAGTTCTGAAAATGCCACCATCGGTACCAATATACATCGTGTTGCTATTGGTAGGATGAAACACAATTTTATGATGATCGGCATGAACATGCTGTGGATCATTGGTAGATGAAGAGAACCAGTTTGATATTGGATACCAGCCATCCTGAGCCGTCCATTCATAAATGCTTAGCTGACCACAGACATAAATTCTTTCTTTATCGGCAGGGTTGCAGGCGATGTATAAATCATACCATCCCTGATTACCGGAAGGATTAAAAAATTGAGAAGGTAATCCTGTTGGTGCAATAGATGTCCAGTTCATTCCCCCATCTGTTGATTGCAGCAATACGATCGTTTCTCCGCCTCCATTTACAGCAATGCAGTAAACATAGGAAGCATCAGAAGCTGAAGGAGCAAACATAATCCGTGCTAATCCCGAAGCGGGAAAACCTCCTTTTGACATGCGGCTTTCGAATGAGTTGGCATCATCAATATTACCTCTGTAGTAGCTTGAACCGGCACATACATAGGTAGTGCCATCAGAAGCAATTTTTATATCTTGAATATTAGCCACTTTCATAGCTCCGTTGCCCATGACGGACCAGGTAGCTCCGCCATCTGTCGTTTCATACACACCACGATAAGTACCTGCAAGAATAATATCAGGATTGGTAGGATGGGCAGCTAAAACATTTACTGTTGACCAGTTTATGCTGCTTGAATTATGATTGCCAGAGGGTTTAGTTGCGGCCAAATGGTTAAAAGTATTTCCTCCATCGGAGCTTTTCCAAACACCTTCTCCGAGAAAACCCCAGGATGCTAAGGTTGTTCCGGAATTAATCAAACGCTCACCTGTTCCAACATAGATATCACCATTGGCTGCCTGTGTCATAGCACAAATGCCTAAACCGGCAAGTGTATCATCGCCTGAGTAAGCATCCCAGCTGTTTCCGCTGTTATGCGATATCCAGAGGCCCCCACTTACACCACCTGCGAACATGGTTGTCGGATTATTTTTATCAATGAGTATTGCTCTTGTTCTTCCACCAACATTATTCGGCCCCATAAATTCCCATTGCAAATTCAGGCTGCCTCTTTGTCCCGATTGATGAGAAAGCAACTGATAGGCCTGGTCTCGTGCAGCCAATTCATCATTGATATCGATGGTACCCGTAAGCTGATTTCTTCTGATTTTTGAAAGCCACTCAGCATATCCGCCTGCATCTTCATTTTCCGTCTTTTCAATAATTTGAATTCCATCGGGAAGTGCTGCCAATGAGGTGTTCTTTTTACCTGTTTTTTGGCCTGTTTCATTAGTAACAATGTTTAACCCAATCAGAAAAACCAGTAATAATGATATAGCGATGGTCAAAGATTTTTTCATGTTCTTATTGTTTTAAAGCTACACTAAATTTTAACCTACAAAATAACTAAATAATCTATAAATATCCGAACCTTGAAAATAAACTTACACAAGGCTTACAAAACATGTCTTTCGGCATGGTATGACGAACGCACCAAAGGAGAACTTTCAACAATCCGGAAGCCCATTTCTAATCCAATCACACGGTAGTTTTCAAATTCCTCCGGACTAACATAGCGAATAAGTTCAGCATGCATTTTTGAAGGTTGCAAATATTGCCCGATTGTGAGCACATCTACTCCTGCCTTACAAAGGTCACTCATAGTCTGTACAATTTCATCTCTTTCTTCACCAAGTCCAAGCATAATACCTGATTTTGTAGTAATTCCAGCTGCTTTGATCCGGCTAAGAACTAAAAGACTTCGTTCGTATTTTGCTTGTGGTCTGATCAATCTGCTCAAGCGTTTTACTGTTTCAAGATTATGCGAAATAACTTCTGGATGAACTTCAATCACTCTGTTTAAATCTTCCTTTCTTCCTTTAAAATCAGGGATAAGTGTTTCAAGGCTTGTTTGGGGATTCATCTCCCTGATAGCCCTTACAGTTGAAGCCCATATAGCCGATCCACCATCCGGCAGGTCATCCCGATCAACTGAAGTGATGACGGCATGTTTTACCTTCATCAAGTGAATAGCTTCAGCCACTCGTTGAGGTTCTTTATTATCGGCAGGCAAAGGTCGGCCGGTTGCCACAGCACAAAACCCACAAGAACGAGTACAGATATTACCGAGTATCATAAAGGTGGCTGTTCCAGCAGTCCAGCATTCACCCATATTTGGACAATTGCCACTCTGGCAAATGGTATGCAGTTGATGCTGATTGACAATTTCCTTTAATGACCGGTATGACCTACCTACAGGTAGTTTAACCTTAAGCCATTTTGGCTTAGCTTGGCGAGTGGATGTTTGAGTAGGATTGCCTTCAGGCATTCAACAAAATTTCCACGAAGCTACCACTTTTTACCGAATTGCAGGCTAAAATAGAGGGAAGCAAAGAGAGCGTTATTCTGCTCAGTTACCATGATTGGAACTCTTTTATAGTATAAGTCAGTGGTGATTCCAATTTCAAGTGATTTTACAAAATCTGAATAGTTAGCCCAATCAAAATTAATACCTGCCTTGGCATGAAGCCCCGGATAGATTTTTGATTCAAACAGGCCTTTGCTGAATCCGGATGAGCCAAAAATGTATTGAGGGTTCATAAAGCGTTCCTGATTAGTAGCATCGTACTTTTCAGATCTGATTTCATTACGGATTCCATCCACCACATAAATTAAATCAAGATAATACGGCTTTACCAATCCAATGGATATGCCGTATAAATAAACCAGATTGACTTCAACGCCCGATTTCTCAGCTTTGTCACCCAACAAAATTTGTTTACCCCTGGCAATATGCAAGGCTAATAAAGCATTTTGTTTTCCAAAAACATAGGGTTTGGGCGAATAGCCAAGAGGACCAATCACGTAATCGTTGGTTTGTTTATATTCTTTTGGGTAATTAAGGCCAACTATTTCAAATCGGTATAGTCGTTTGCTACTCATGTCTAATGCCTTTGCATAATCAGCAAATATGCCAAGACCCGATGTGCTGAGCATGATACCACCACTCGCCTCATGATTATAAATCAGATTTATTTCACCATTGGTGATTTTATCAGTACTCTGACCAAAGGCTGTTAGTTGTATTGCTAAAAAGAAAATGAGTGCTAAATATTTCAATGCAATCTAATTTTGATTCCTCAAATTGAAAAGTAGTGGTTTTATCCCTTCAAAACAAATGTAATCATCAATACATGATAAAACGCAAGAGTTTTGTAAAAGGTTTTTTACTGAAAAAAATAAACTCTTTTGTTTAGAAAATAAATCTGCCCAATATGCGGGCAATGTACTATGATGAGAGGATGTAGTACTCGTGAGCTAAATACTATGCTCAGTTTGCTGATGGGCTTTGGTGATTTTACCGGGGCATCCATATTGGTCCTGAGATTTGCAGGATGAAAAAATTCCGGCCATAAGCAGGATAAGGGCCATTACTCCCAATACTTTTTTTATTTGATTGCTGTTCATAATTTTTAGTGCTTACTTTTAATGTTGGTTATCAAAATTACTACTTTTTTAAACAATAACTTTATGCGGCTTCATTTTATTGCTATTGGTGGAAGCATCATGCACAGTTTGGCTCTTGCCTTACATCAAAGAGGTCATGAGATTACAGGATCTGATGATGAAATTTTTGACCCTGCACGCAGCAAATTGAGCTCAGCAGGCTTATTGCCAATGCATACGGGCTGGGATTCCTTAAGGATTCATAAAAATCTGGATTTTGTAATTCTTGGTATGCATGCAAAAGCAAATAATCCGGAATTATTAAGAGCGATTGAGTTAGGTATTCCTGTCCTTTCATTCCCTGAATTTGTATTCAATCAAACAAAAAGAAAACAAAGGATTGTGGTGGCAGGTAGTCATGGTAAAACTACTATCACAAGTATGATTATGCATGCTTTCAAAGCACTTGATATTTCGTTTGATTGGCTTGTAGGTTCAGGTATCGATGGTTTTGAGCAGCAGGTAAGCCTCCTTGATGATTCAAAATATGCAGTAATTGAAGGTGACGAATATTTAACATCCGCCCTCGACCCGATGCCTAAATTTTTGCACTACCGACCCGATTTTGCTATCATTACCGGCATAGCATGGGATCACTATAATGTCTATCCAGCGTTTGAAAACTACCTCCGTCAATTTCGGCTTTTTATAGAAAGTATGCCTGCCCATGCTGTTCTTGTTTATAATGGGGCAGATACATATCTCCCTGAATTAGTAACAAATTATGGTAAGCACCTTCAATGTTTACCTTACTATTGCCTGCCTTATAATATTGATTCCGGCAAAACATCGATACAGTTAGAGGGAAGAAATTTTAATTTAAATGTGTTTGGCCGGCATAATGTGGAAAATATTTCTGCTGTCTTAAGGCTATGTAAGGCGATGGGCTTAATAGAAGTGGATATCCTCGAGACATTAACAAATTTCTCGGGGGCAGGAAGGAGATTGGAATTGATGGCTGAATCGGAGGATACAAAAGTTTATTTTGATTTTGCTCATGCCCCATCAAAAGTACAGGCAACAGTACGTGCTGTTAAAGAAACATTTCCTGATAAAAAACTCATCACCTGCCTTGAATTGCACACTTATAGTAGCCTGAACAAAACTTTCATACCGCAATATAAAGGGAGTCTTGATCAATCGGATATTCCAATTGTGTACTATAATCCACATACATTGGCCCTAAAAAAACTGGAACTGGATGAATCAACTATTGCCAGAGGCTTTATGAAAGAAGATCTTCAAATATTCAGCGATAGTGAACTTTTAAAAAAATATCTTTTCAGTCTTGATTTCAATCAGTCTGTTTTGCTTCTGATGAGTTCAGGCAATTTCAATGGATTGGATTTGATTGAATTGGCTAAATTTGCGAGCACCTAAACTCATAATACCAGCGAATGAAACTCAAACTTCAAAAACCAATTGCATTCTTTGACATTGAATCGACAGGCGTTAATGTTGCCACTGACCGGATTATTGAATTGGCTATCATCAAAATATTTCCTGATCAACATGAGGAATCACAAATTTATAAATTGAATCCTTGCATTCCAATCAGTGCAGAAAGCACTGAAATACATGGATTTACTGATGACATGGTGAAGGACTTTCCCACATTTTCTGATAAAGCCAATGATATTTTTTCGTTTATAGAAGATTGCGATTTTGGTGGTTATAACTCAAATCGTTTCGACATTCCAATGCTTGTTGAAGAATTTCTCAGGCTTGGAAAAATTCTGGAAATTAAGAACCGGAAGATGATTGATGTTTTCAGGGTTTTCACGGCTATGGAAAAGCGTGACCTAAGCACTGCTTATAAATTTTATTGCAATAAAAATTTGGAAAATGCTCACTCAGCGATGGCCGACATTAAAGCAACTTATGATGTATTGCAAGCACAACTTGATCGATATGAAGATTTATCCAGCGACATCAATTCCTTGCACGAAATTTCGAAAGATGTTGATTTTGTTGATTTAGGCCGAAGAATGGTTTATGTGAATGGTGAAGCTGTATTTAATTTTGGAAAATTCAAAGGACGCCCCGTCAAACAGGTCATCCGCGAAGAACCCAGTTATTATTCCTGGATCATGCGCAACGATTTTATGCTTCATACCAAACAAAAGCTAAAGGAGATTAAGCTTACCATGAAAAGCAATGCTTAAAAAAAGTTGGCTTTTTGCTGCTTTCTACAATTAATTGTCATTCATTGAAAGAAGATAAATATATTTGAACAAAGAAAAGATTTTGCCCGCATCCATCGTCATCATACCGACCTATAACGAGAAAGAGAATATTCGCGAAATGCTCTCGAAGGTATTTACATTGCCTATCAGGTTTCATGTTTTGATTGTTGATGATAACTCACCTGATGGCACTGCTGATATCATCAGGCAAATTCAAAAAGATCATGCTGACCGGCTATTTCTTGAAAGCCGCGCAGGTAAAATGGGTTTAGGCACTGCCTATATTCATGGTTTCCAATGGGCATTAAAAAACGGATATGATTATATCTTCGAGATGGATGCCGATTTCTCACATAATCCTGAAGACCTGCCCCGCCTGCTTGAAGCCTGTATCGAAGACGGAGCCGACCTCTCGGTAGGTTCGCGATATTGCCGAGGTGGCAAAGTGCAAAATTGGCCTATGAGCCGGGTGATGCTTTCTTATTTTGCCAGCCTTTATGTGCGGTTCATCACCTGGATGCCTGTGACCGATACAACTGCCGGTTTTGTCTGCTATTCAAGAAAAGTACTTGAAAGCATTGATCTCTCGAAAATTCGTTTCGTTGGATATGCCTTCCAGATTGAAATGAAATATGCCGCCTGGAAACTGGGCTTCAGCACCAAAGAAGTGCCCATCATCTTCACCGATAGAGTTAAAGGCAAATCGAAGATGAGTATGAAAATTTTCAAAGAAGCTTTTACAGGTGTATTTATCATCCGATTCACCGGGAATCAAAAACGCTACAGCAAGGCTTAAATAAATCATATCCATCCTTGCCTTACGTACCTTTTAATTCAATTATGGCAAATAATTTAAGATGAACTGATTTTCCCATTCAATTTAATTTAAGGGAATCATTCCATGGATAATCCGTTACTCTATGCGAAATCAAAATGGTATGCCAGGACTTGGATGCCATAAGTACACAAATAATATAAAATGAAAATGAAAAACAAACATTGGACCACTGCTGACATACCCGACCTGAGTGGAAAGGTAATTATTGTAACCGGTGGAAACAGCGGTTTGGGCTACGAATCGGTAAAAGCATTTGCCAATAAAGATGCCGAAATCATCCTTGCCTGCCGATCGGCAGAAAAAGGGGAAAAAGCCAAACAAGAAATATTAAAAAATAAACCCGATGCTAATATCGTAGTTATGCCACTCGATTTGGCCGATTTAGCTTCAGTACGTGACTTTGCTAATAAATTTACTGCAAACTACTCAAAACTGGATATCCTGATGAATAATGCAGGAATTATGACCCCACCCTATTTTAAGACAAAAGACGGATTTGAAGGACAATTCGGAACCAACCATTTGGGACATTTTGCTTTAACAGGTCTCTTATTCGGGCTTTTGAAAAAAACACCTGAATCACGAATTGTTAATACAAGCAGTGCAGCACATAAAGCTGGTAAAATGGATTTCAGTAACCTGATGTATGAGGATGGCAAAGGCTATTCGAGGATTCGTGCCTATGGTCGCTCAAAGCTGGCAAACTTGCTTTTCACTTATGAGTTACAAAGAAAATTGCAAGACATTGATGCCAGTATCATAACATTAGCTGCTCATCCAGGGGGGGCAAAAACAAATCTCGATACCCACATGAGAAGGATTTGGTGGATTAAAGTATTGATACCTTTGATATCTGCCAGCATGCAGAGTCAGGCTATGGGAGCCTTGCCGCAAATCCGCGCAGCAGTTGATCCCGAAGCAAATGGGGGCACTTATTATGGCCCGGAAAAAGGTATGAAAGGATATCCTGTGCTGGTTGAGTCAAATTCCAGATCTCATAATCTTGAAGATGCAGCAAGGTTATGGGCTGTGTCAGAGCAATTGACAGGAGTAAGCTTTGAATTTTAACATCAGCAGAGAAATTAAAAAAAGCAGCTTCTCAGCTGCTTTTTTAATGTACCCAGAGTCGGGGTCGAACCGACACGGGATCGCTCCCACTGGTGTTTGAGACCAGCGCGTCTACCAATTCCGCCACCTGGGCATTTCACACTATGTTTTCAAGAACTGATAATTTCCTCTTTAAATCAGGGCAGCAAAGTTATTTAAAGATTCGGGAAAAGACCATAGTAAATCAGATTGTTTTTATCCGAAAGAGAATCATTCTTGCCAGATACTGCTGTCTTGTTCTGCCTGCTGATCCGGTTTTACTTTGATTCTTGCAGGCACCTGATCTGATATATATCCACAAAGTTTGGGTAAATAATGACTGATGATCTCTGTCATGTCACGCGAATTTGAATCCGTATAAAGGGTGGCTGAATTGCCATAAATCTGTTTACCCTTTTTATTGAAAATGGAAAAGTGAACTGTAAACTGACGTTCAAAATTATTGGTAGCCCGGTCGAGGCAGGTTTCGTAATTTGTTTTTACCTCAAACTGGTTGATAAAGACAAACATATCAACCTGATATTTTTCGGCTAAATCGCTCAGCATCCGGGGATTGTGCAACTTGATGTTCAGGTATTGGTCATCCTGATCGGAAGGATAAACTTCGCCAAGATTGTGTTTATCGCTTGCCGACCGATTTGAATCGTCCTGTTTAAACAAATCAGTAATTATATCACTGACTGATTTATGCTCTACTTCGCCTTCAACTATATTGGGCAAAAGGGCTTTCTCATAAGCCAGGCCATAACCATAATAAATCTGGTGCAAATCATTTTGCAGATCCTCGTTATCAGCATCAATAAATCGCTGGGTCTGATATTCATCGTTGGTGATAATACCGGCATTAACATTGGCTTCCAGTCCCGAGCGAAACCAATCTCTAATTTGTTTAGAACTGACGTGATTATACTCCGATAATTGCTGATCGGCATCAGATAAATAGTAGGTGGGGTTTAATGGAATAATCATGATTCTTACAGGTCGCTCACTTACAGTATCACCGTTTGATTGGTAAAGAGCGTTTGCAAAACCATATTGAGTAAAGGAAAACAGGCAAAGGGTTAAAAACAGCTTGCGCATAGAGGTGGTATTTAGACTGATTGTAGCTACAATAGTATATACAAAGGCATTAACTATTGCGACAGTCTTTCAACTAAAATTCGCGGAGGTGTATTGTGAATGAGACTCTGAATATTTAGCGAAACAATCGAATAACATCGTTCGCATTGGCAAATACCAATAAAGCTATTAAAATCAGCATACCTCCAACCTGCGCATATTCAAGAAACTTATCGCTGGGTTTTCGGCCCGAGATCATTTCAAATAAAACAAACAACACATGACCGCCATCCAGAGCAGGGATAGGCAAGAGATTCATAAAGGCAAGTATCAGCGATAGCCAGGCCGTCATAGCCCAGAATCGATGCCATTCCCAGGTGGGTGAGAAAATACTTCCGATGGAAATAAAACCACCTACCGATTCACTGGCATTAATTTCAGAGGAGGTGAAAATCATTTTAATCTGCTTCACATAATCCTGCAAATTGTTCTTTGCCTCACGTAATCCTGCCGGTATGGAAGCAAAAAATCCATAGTTCAGCGTGTCTTGTTTCAGGAAATGAGAAGGTGTATAGGTTAAAAAACCAATCGTGCCTTCTTCCGAAACTTTCGGATGCAATACCATAGAATCCTTGCCACGAATAATACCGAGCTCAATTTCTTCTAACTTGTGAGCATGCATCTCATTCGTAAAATCGTGATAAAACTCGCTTGGTTTTTGGTTAACACTAATAATCCGGTCATCCGCTTGTAAACCGGCTTCCATAGCCTGCGATGCATCACTCACTTCCTTTACCTGAACAGGAAACCTTGGAAAAGCGATTGAACCATTGCGCTTTGATATAATCCGGTTGATTGTTCCCGCAGGAATTGCAAGATCCATCATCTGACCATCCCGCTCGACACCCAGTGTTTTGGCCTCGCGAATGATAATTTCGTAGTTCAATTTGTTAAAATCAGTGTACGGTTCCCCACCAACAGACAAAATTTTGTCTCCATCCTGAATCCCGATACTATAACCGATTGAGTCCGCATAAACACCATAAGTAAGATTTTCAGGTGCGATATATGGCTTACCCCATACAAATAATATCATAGCAAAAATCAAGACGGCCAGAATGGCATTCACCGTGACCCCACCAATCATAATAATGAGACGTTGCCAGGCGGGTTTCGATCTGAATTCCCAGGGCTGAGGCAGCTGTTTCATGGCTTCTTTATCCATCGACTCATCAATCATACCGCTGATTTTTACATAGCCACCCAGAGGTACCCAACCCATTCCATATTCAGTATCGCCAATTTTCTTTTTAAAAATGGAGAACCACGGATTAAAAAACATGTAAAATTTCTCCACCCGTGTTTTAAAAAGTCTTGCAGCCAAAAAATGACCGAACTCATGAAGAATAACTAAAATGGAAAGACTAAGAAAAAATTGAAGAGCTTTAATAAGAATGACCATGTATGAGTTGATTTAAGCGGCTGTAAAAATAAGAAGCTTCCGCAATAAGCGGCTGGCAAAATCTAAATCGTCCATAATAATGCTATTTAGGTGATAAAAATTTCATTTAGACCCATTTTATTTATTCAATAGGTCAATCAGGAGATTACGTGTCATCAGGTCAGACTCCAGCAAATCATTAATAGAAGGATTTGGAACAAAATCAATTTGCTCCATGGCCTGTTGAATAAAATTGGGCATATCGATAAACTGAATGCGGTCATTCAGGAAGGCTTTCACAATCACCTCGTTGGCAGCATTTAAAATGCAAGGCATATTCCCACCCCTTTCAATGGCATTAAAAGCCAAGGCCAGATTTTTGAACGTTTCCATGTCCGGTTTTTCAAAAGTAAGGGCCGGATAATCTGCAAAACTGAAACGTGGGAAAGAAGCTGACAGCCGGTTGGGATATCCAAACGCATATTGAATGGGCAGGCGCATATCTGGCAAGCCCATTTGAGCTTTTATTGAACCATCTTTAAATTGCACCATCGAATGGATAATAGATTGAGGATGCACAATCACTTCAATTTGTGCCGCTTTGATGCCGAACAACCATTGAGCTTCGATCACTTCAAGTCCTTTGTTCATCATGCTGGCCGAGTCAATAGTAATCTTTGCCCCCATGTCCCAATTGGGGTGTTTCAGTGCCTGAGCTTTCGTAATTTTCGCTAAATCCATCAGACTCATGCCCCTGAAGGGACCGCCTGATGCAGTCAGAATAATTTTTTCAATCGGGTTTCTAAACTCTCCGGCCAGACATTGAAAAATAGCCGAGTGTTCAGAATCGACCGGATAAATATTTATTCCCTTTTCGCGGGCAAGACGGGTTACAATTTCTCCGGCTACTACCAACGTTTCTTTATTAGCCAGAGCAATGTTTTTTCCTGCTTCGATGGCACTGATGGTTGATTCAAGGCCGGCAAAACCTACAATGGCCGTTAAAACCAGATCAACCGAATCAAATGTGACCACTTGTTTCAGGGCCTCTGCTCCGGTAAAAACTTTGATGTCATTTTTTATAAGCGCATTTCGCACCTTAGCATACTGGCTATCTTCAGCAATCACCACCGCATTTGGCATGAACTCTTTTGCCTGTTTAATCAGTAAATCGCTGTTGCCATTAGCAGTCAGGATTTCAGCAATAAATTTATCAGGATGAGCACGGATAACCTCCAGTGCCTGCGAGCCGATAGAGCCTGTTGAACCGAGAATAGCAATATGTTTTTTGTTATCAGACATCTATCTTTTTAAAATAAACCCATTCAGTTTGTCAGCAATATCCCGATTATTGGCTAATCGAGGTACCTTATTCTGCCCGCCTAATTTACCAATTGATTTCATATAGTTTCTGAAGGAATCCTTATGCAGACAGCGTAAAACAAGCGGACGTAAAACAGCACCATCAATTAAATCGTGATAATAGGTATTTTTCATCATCATGGCCTTGTTCAATTCTCCGGCAAAAGAGTCCAAATCGAACGGGGCATTTTCAAATTCAATATACCACTCATGATAAGGCAAGCCTTCCTGGGGTGCAACCTGAGCTGCCACCGTAAACTCAATAATCTGGGCATTATGATGGCTCGCCACTTCGTCCAACGCTGATTCTACTTCTTCCGCAATCACATGCTCGCCAAAAGCCGAGATAAAATGTTTGGTCCGGCCAGTAACATGCAAACGATAGGGCTGCGTAGAAACAAATTTTACCGTGTCACCAATATTATAAGCCCATAGCCCTGCATTGGTGCTCAGAATAATGGCATAATGTATTCCTTTTTCTATTTCCTCCAAAGAATATCTGGTAGGATTTTCATCAAATATTTCATCTGCTTTCACAAATTCGTAGAAAATTCCATCGTGCGTATTCAGTAACAGACTGTTATCATTCAATTGGTCCTGAAAAGCGATAAACCCCTCAGAGGCAGGATAGGTAGCTAAAGTATGAACATATCTCCCCTGCATCTCGAGCAATTTTTCCCGATAAGGACTGAAGTTAACACCACCATAAATGAATAATTGGTAAGCAGGAAACAGGTCACCGATTTTTTTGCCCGATTTTTTCATTAATCGCTCATAATACATTTGTATCCAGGGCGGTATTCCGCTGATAAGTGTCATATTCTTCTGCCAGGTTTCCTCAACAATAGTATCAACTTTTTGCTCCCAGTCATCGATGCAATTCGTCTCATGGGAAGGGAGTTGATTTTTATGGAGCCATGCAGGGATATGGTGATTTACAATGCCGGATAAGCGCCCAGTCAGGATGCCATTTTTTTTCTCCAAAACAGGACTGCCTGATAAGAATATCATCTTGCCATCGAAAATGGAGCTAAGACCAGCGAGATGAACATAATTCATCAAAGCATCGTGCGCTGCATGAATATGATTGCTCATCGATTCCTTTGATATGGGGATATATTTTGTGCCTGAAGTGGTACCGGATGTTTTCGCAAAATAAAGGGGCTTGCCTGGCCAGCAGATATTCTCCTCTCCGGCTACTACCCTATCAAGATATGGACGCAAAGCCTCGTAATCCCGGATAGGGATAGACTTTTTGAATTCATCATACGTTTTGATTGATTCGAAATGATGATCTTTTCCGAATTGGGTATTTCCCCCCTTTTTAAGAAGGCCTTTTAAAATGTGTTGTTGATCTTCAATCTGCCTACTCCGCCATTTTTCGAGCCGATGGCTAACATAACGCACATACCGTTTCATAAAAACAGACTTCAATCCCATGCGTGCAAAATTAGGAAATAGAAAGGCATCATAAACGAATATGCGTGCCGATGAAGTATCGACAGAGTAAGAAATGATGATTAGTTTATTTTTGCATGATGTTTAATCCTATTTTCTGGCTAATCATTGGATTTATTCTTTTCGGATTCGCATCTGATCATTTGCTGATGTGGTTGAACCTCCAGCATGCCAAACCGGACTTACCAGAAAAGCTGAACAAATTTTACGATACCGATTCTTACAATAAAGCAATAGTGTATCACCAGCAAAATTTTCGATTGTCTTTTATCAGTAGTTTATTTAGCACCTCTTTGCTGCTTGTCCTTTTATTTACTGGCAGCTTTGCCTGGCTCGATGGTCAGATCGCACAAATCAATGAATACGAAATAATCCGTGCTTTACTTTTCTTTGGCATATTGCTTTTTATCAGCGATATCTTATCCCTCCCCTTTTCAATTTACAAAACCTTCGTGATAGAAAACAAATTTGGTTTCAACCGAACTAGCCCTATTTTATTCGTCAAAGACAAATTGAAAGGATGGATTTTGATGGCTATACTCGGAGGCGGACTGCTATCGCTTATCATTTGGTTTTATCAATGGACTGCTTCCTGGTTCTGGTTGATTGGATGGGGCATTATGATTATCGTTTTGCTTTTTATCACTATATTCTATACAAGTCTTTTTATACCATTATTTAACAAACTGCTACCATTAGAAGAAGGCCATTTGCGCAGCCAAATCACAGCATTTGCTAATAAAGTAGCATTTCCATTGAAGAAAATATTTGTAATGAACGGCTCATTACGTTCAAGCAAAGCCAACGCCTTTTTCAGTGGTCTTGGTGGCAAAAAAAGTATCGTGTTGTTCGATACATTAATTGACCAGCACAGTGAAAATGAATTGATTGCTGTTTTGGCGCATGAGGTGGGGCACTATAAAAAAAAGCATATTCTGAGTGGCATTTTATTATCAATCGGGCAGACCGGACTTCTGTTTTTCCTTTTCGGGCTATCGCTGAATCTCTCTGAACTACCTCAGGCACTGGGAATTGCAGAGCCATCATTTCATATCAGCCTGTTAGTTTTTTCCTTTTTATTAACACCACTCATGCAATTAAGCAGTTTTATTACAAATGCTGTTTCGAGACGTAATGAATTTCAAGCCGATGCATTTTCAGCCAAAACGCATGGAGCGGAGCACTTAATTGATGCGCTGGAAAAATTAAGTGTCAAAAATTTATCCTTCCCAGATCCACATCCCCTGTTCGTAAAAATGCATTATTCTCATCCTCCTGTCTTTGCACGGGTAGAAGCCCTTGAACGGCTCAGATAATTTTATGGCATAGCCCTTGCGTTATAAAGGCTATACTAAAAAATATCAATCATGAAAAAATTAATGTTATTAATGCTATTGATTGTTGCAGGAGGATTGACGACTATGGCACAGAAATATCAAACCGCAGCCGGTATCCGTTTCGAAAATGCCGGAATGGGGCTAACGGTTCAACAACGATTTGGAACAAACAAAACTTTCGAAGCTTTGCTAACGGCTAACAAAACAGCGTTTGAAGGCACAGCCATGATTGAGCGCCATATTCCGATTATCTTCCGTGGATTCAATACCTATTTTGGAGCTGGAGCTCACTTGGGAAACGTACAGCATACTCAATTCTATTATGGAATTGATGGTATTGCCGGAATAGAAATAAAGACTCCTTTGCTTCCCCTGTTATTCAGCGTTGACATAAAACCGCAATTAGATTTCAATTATCCGAATTCTGACTTAGGAGTACGTTCCAGACGATTTGGATGGGAAACCGGTCTTTCAGCCAGACTGATTCTATTCAGAGATAAACACAGAAAAAATTAACATCCTTCACCTTGTATAATCATTCTAAAACCCGGTTTAATTAAATCGGGTTTTTATATTGCTCGTGTTGATAAAAATATTCAGCATCATAATTGAATATTCAGAATCGATTACTTATCTTTGCACTCCGATTTCAAACAAAGAAGAAGATGTACGTCATAGTAAACATAGCAGGACAACAATTTAAGGTAGAAAAAGATCAGGAAATTTTTGTCCATCGGTTGGAAGGTAATCCCGGTGATAAAGTATCCTTTAAAGAAGTGCTTTTAAAAGATAATGATGGGAAGGTGACAATAGGCACCCCAAGCGTTGATAAAGCCAAAGTGAATGCAACCATTCTGGAACATTTAAAAGGTGATAAAGTAATTGTCTTCAAAAAGAAAAGAAGAAAAGGCTATCAGAAAAGCAATGGGCATCGGCAACAATTTTCTAAAATCAAGATTGATACCATTAGCTAAGCCTTTAAACAAACAAGAAAACTGACATAGGAAATGGCACACAAGAAAGGAGCAGGAAGTAGTAGAAATGGTCGCGAATCGCATAGCAAAAGATTAGGAGTAAAGATTTATGGCGGGCAACTAGCCATTGCAGGAAATATCATTATTCGCCAACGTGGCACTACCCACCATCCTAGTGAGGGAGTAGGCATGGGAAGAGATCACACCCTTTTTGCCCTGCAGGACGGAATTGTTTATTTCACAAAAAAGAGAAAAAATCGCTCGTATGTATCTGTGCTTTCTCCAGACAAATACAATAGCATCACCGGACAAAATCTGGCTATTGTAGAAGTAGGTGGAGAAGTAGAACAAGCTGTAGAAAAAACACCTGAAAAGAAAACACCTGAAAAGAAAGCACCGAAAGAAGTAAAAAAAGAGAAAGCTCAGGCTGACCTATCAACTGAAAAGGATAATTTGAAAGTGATTGAAGGATTAGGGCCTGCCTATGAGAAAAAATTAAATGCTGCCGGAATAACAAGCTTTGCACAATTGTCTGCATTAACTGCGGAAGACTTAGTGAAGTTGGAGACCGAAGCCGGTATTAAAGCAGCCAAAGTAGAAAAAGATAATTGGATTGGACAGGCTGCCGATTTAGTCAAAGGAAAATAAATCTTTCATGATGATGATTGAGCCCGCTAAATTTTTTGGCGGGCTTTTTTTTTCTGTTTCCCTAAACATTTACTTTTTAATCAACTTTTTTAATTAGCTATTTGTTGATCAGCTTAAAATAAACAATGAAGTTGTCCCGATTAATAATACTCTCCTATTTATCTGCCCTAACATTGATAGCTTGTCAGTCAAGCACCATCAAACAATCTGAAAAAAAGTTAGAGCCTGTACCTGCTTATAGCACTAGCAAGCAGTTCAACGATTATTGGTATAATAATCAGGCTGAATTGGATCGCTATGAACTCAGACAAGCACGATATGGTTCCTACCGGAATGGTGATGCTGTTTTTGTATTTGTTACCGAGCACATGAACCCTGAAACACATGTGAAAGCATGGAACGCAAAAGATCAGGATATTCCTGTAATGAAAATGAATCAAAGCAGAAAATTTATTACAGGTATTTACCCATACTCTATCATGAGTTCGGTATTCACACCGGTCAATCTCGAAGCAAATCCATTCACACTCCGCGAAACATTCACAGGACAAGAATGGTGCGGACAGGAATTTACGAGGCTCGACTATTCCGGTACAGGATACGAAGGAATGCTGGATTCCTATTTTCCTGATGAAGGGGATCAACCACTCAATCTGGGCAATGCTATGCTGGAAGATGAAATCTATACCCGCATTCGGATTAATCCCGAATCACTTCCGCTGGGCGATGTTCTCGTTATTCCATCAATGCAACATAATCGCTTCAGACACCTTGAAATTGGTGTACAAAAAGCGAATACCAAATTGACAGACAGTGTTGTGGATAATCAGAATTTGAAAATATATACCCTTAATTATCAGAAAATCGACCGATCGCTGAGTGTGGTTTTCGAAGCAGAATTTCCACATAAGATTTTGCAATTCAGAGAATCTTTCCTTTCCGGATTTGGTGATGATGCTCACAAAATGACCACGGTGGGCACCTTGACAAATAGTATCATGCTCGATTACTGGACGAAGAATAATCCACAGGATACTACTTACCGGAAATCTCTGGGATTAAGCCAGTAAAGCAGGCAAATTGCTACCTTTGCTCTAAGATGAAACGCTATTTATCGCTGGTCAAATTCAGCCATACAATCTTCGCCATGCCCTTTGCTATGGTCGGTTTTTTCCTAGCTGTCTGGTATCATCATTATACCTTTAACCTGAGCCTGCTAATATTGGTCTTATTGTGTATGGTTTTCGCAAGAAATGCGGCCATGTCTTTCAACCGACTCGCAGATCATAAAATTGACCGCATGAATCCTCGCACGGTAAAACGGGAAATCCCAAGTGGTCAAGTTTCGCTTCAATCGGCCACGTTGTTTGTGTGGATCAATAGCATGGCATTTATTGTATGTACCTGGTTTATCAATTCGCTTTGTTTTTACCTTTCGCCTGTGGCACTGCTTATCGTTCTCGCGTATAGTTATACTAAAAGATTCACCGCACTCAGCCATTTTGTTCTGGGCCTCGGCTTGGCCCTGGCCCCTATCGGAGCCTATCTCTCTGTTAGTGGTCAATTTCATTATTTACCCATGCTCTTTTCTATTACTGTCTTGACCTGGGTGGCAGGTTTTGATATTATTTATGCCATGCAGGATGAGGACTTTGATAAAGAACAGAATTTACATTCGATACCGGTTAGATTGGGTGGAAAAAATGCCCTGAAACTTTCCATATTCCTGCATTTCATAAGTGCTTCAACTATATTGCTTGCCGGTTATCTGGCTGGATTTGGATTAATATATTGGGCTGCTTGCCTCATTTTTATTATCCTGCTGATTTACCAGCACAGTCTGGTTCGACCAGATAAACTCAGCAAAGTTAATCTTGCCTTTTTCACTACCAATGGAGTGGCTTCCGTTCTATTTGCCGGTCTCATGATTTTTGATCTTTGGTTGCAATATTAAAATTTGATTTTCGTGTAACTTTGCCGGCTCATGAGTAGAATTATCGGTATTGATTATGGCACAAAAAGGGTCGGCATTGCCAGCACCGATCCCTTGCAAATCATTGCCTCCCCATTAACAACACTGGCACCGGACAAGGTGATTGACTATTTAAAAAACTTTTTAGGCGGAGATTTGGTTGAATGTTTTGTTATTGGAGATCCTTTGAATCTGGATGATACACCTGCCCAGCCCGCTGCTCAGGCACGTCAATTTGCTAAAAAATTACAAAAGCAATTTCCTGGTATTCCGATTTATTGGGAAGATGAGAGATACACTTCAAAAATGGCTGCCCGAAGTATGATTGAAGCCGGATATAAAAAAAAGGATCGACAAAAAAAAGAAAACCTGGATATGATTTCTGCAGCTATTATTTTGCAGTCATATCTGGATAGAAAACAAGCATTATGATTTTACCTGTAATAGCATATGGTGACCCGGTATTAAGAAAAGTTGGTAAAAACATTGGCCAGGATTATCCTGGAATGAAGGAATTGATAGAGAATATGTTCGAAACCATGTACAGATCTCATGGCATAGGCCTGGCCGCCCCGCAAATTGGTTTGGCCATTCGCCTGTTTTTAGTCGATTCATCGCAGATGGATGAAGAACCTACCGGTATTAAAAAAGTATTTATTAATGCCCGCATTCTGGAGCGATTTGGCCCCAATGAAGAATTGGAAGAAGGTTGCCTTAGCATCCCCTTTATTCGTGAAAACGTGCTGCGCCCTTCCAGCGTTCGTATCGAATATTTCGACACCAGTTTTAAAAAACATGAAGAGGTTTTTGAAGACATGAATGCCCGTGTTATTCAACATGAATATGATCATACAGAAGGAATAATGTTTACGGATCTCGTAAAACCGCTTAGAAAAAGATTGCTGAAGAAGAAACTGATGCAGATAAGTAAGGGCAATGTAAATCCATCGTATAAAATGAAATATCCTTTGGCTTCCAAGGTCAGATAATTGGATTATTTCTGCTTAAAATCTCCCCTTTTCCATGCCTTGAAAAATTGTGCCCAGGCCAATGGGCTGAAAATATTCTCAGGAGCTTGTTGCCCGTAATAATAATAGCGGTCTGCTTCCTTCCTTTGGTAATAATCCTGCGACTCATTGGCATCCTGAGGCATTTGCTGAGCAAGATCCTTCATCAATTCCCGATCTAAATTCTTCTTGGCTCTTTCCAGATCATCATCAGGAATATTCAGCGTTAAAAAAGCATGCTTAAATTCTTCCTGGCTGGGCCATGGATAAATAATGGTTTCAGCTAAATAGATCGTGTCTCTTGACATAAGTTTCACCATACTGTATCGGCTATGATCCAAATTTTCAGGAACTATATATTCGGCCTCTTTAAACCCCACACTTGAAAACACCAGCGTGTCTCCTTTATCAACTACCATCGAAAAAAATCCTTCATAATTGCAAACCACGCCTCTTCCGCTCGACTTTATAAAAACATGGGTGAAAGGAATAGCTCTCAGGCTATCCGTGGTCATCACAAGACCTGTGACCTGTAGCAATCTGGAATCCTGCGCTCTGGCATGGGCTATGAAAGAAGCAAATAATATGAAAGTAATTAAACGAATTTTCATGCAGGGAAAGATGCGTATTTCTTCAGAACGCTATTATACGCATTTTATGACAGCTTAATCAACTTCACTAATATTCAGCATGGTGAATTGATGCAATTCCCTGAGTATTTCAGCATTCTTAACAAATGAATCGGATGTGGAAGCTTTCTGCTCTAAAATAACTTTGCTTTGTTTTGTTTGATGAGGCAGATAATGACCCGAAAAAATATTGGCCAAAAGGATTTGACTTACTAAATGAACAAGTAAAACAAAGGGTAATAAAAAACGGGTAGCTGAGTAAATCATAATCACCTGAATTTAATTTAAACTCAAGTTATTCCCCTTTTTGAATAAGGACAACTACATTTTGATTCGGATATCAGCTAGTTTTAGGGCAAACTATAAGCCGTATGGATAAAATTATTTTTACAATGAGTTGACAGAACACAAAAACAGGCAAAATTATTTCTGACAAATAAATGACTTTGTCGGGCAGATTAACAAAAAAGCTGGCTATCACAGATAGCCAGCTTCACTCATTTTTATCTTGTATCTTGTTAATTTCCCGAAATCTCTAATCGTTTGGCGATGATATTTTCTCCTCTTCTGATGGTCAGGAAATAAGACCCCTGTGGCAATTGATCCAGCGCAATGGTCTTCATATTTGTTTCCTCTTTCAGGTAATAAACCCTTTTCCCGATGATATTAAGAATCGATATCTCAACTTCTGCATATTCACCCAAATTAATAATCACATAATCGTTTGCCGGGTTAGGATACATTTTCATATTCTCCTTGATGCTTTCAAATATCTTATCAACAAAACCTCCCGCAGCATCACTTCCCTGAATTCCGTTCCCATCATTATTTTGAGGATCAAGATGTCCATTGTCGGCACCATTTTTAGTACCGGAAGAAAGCACTAATTCTCTTTCGTTAATGATACCAATACCTATGCTGTTGGCAGAAATATTATCTATTACCGGTCTGCTTGGAGAACCTGACCCATTCGGATCCAGCACACTTTGCTGGCTGAAAGCGACACTTGTCAAACAGACCAAAGCCAAAGTATAAATGATTCGTTTCATAGTCGATTTATTTTTAAAACAATAGTTTAACCTAAGAAAGTTCAATTGTTTTCAGCATTAAATTTACACTTTTTTTAAACACTAAACAAAACATTTTCCACAGCTTATCGCTAAATGTCAGCCAGTAAATCATTTTCAATAGATGAACAATTAATTACTTAAGGCTGTTTTTCTTTGTTTTATTACTATTCATATTTTGTCATACTAATTGTTTTATCGTTATTTTTTTTTGTTTTGCCTACTTTTACCTGACTATGCATCAGAGTAAATTAATTGTCTTATTAAAGTCGCTTAGCAAAGTTGAACTCAATCATTTTATCGAATTCACTGCATCCCCATTTTTTAATAAAAATTCAAAAGTCAATCAATTGCTTCAGCTTCTAGTGAAAGCCTATCCCCGGTTTTCTCCCGAGCAAACAGACCGGAAAAAAGTATATCAAAGCTTGTTTAATGACAAAAACATCCACGAACAAAAGCTCAGATACCTGAGTTCAGACCTCACTTCTTTGCTCGAAAATTTTCTGGCTTACAGCACATTTGAAAAAGATACATTTAGCAAGCAACACTTTCTTTTGGATGCTTATCGATCCAGAAATATCAGCCAATTTGACAAACAATTATTGCAAAAAGAAAAAAAGCTCTTTGAGGATAATCCCTATCAAAACGGCAGGCATTACCGGCAATCATTTCTTTATCAGCTAGATGTTTATAATCATAATCCCGACAAACGCGAGATTTCTGTTGAAGACAACCTCCGGGAAATTATCCGGGATCTCGACATTTACTATATCATCAATAAATTACAGTATTCAGCCGAGTTGATCAACCATACCAATTTGATGGCTGGAGAATTTGAGCCTTTGCTTCTCAAGGAAATTCTCACTTACCTAGAATCTCACGATCATGATAATGTACCGGAAATCTCAATCTATTATCAGATTCTGAAAACTTTGCTCGATAGCGAAGACGAGACACATTATACCCGCTTAAAAGAAAAACTACTGCTTCAGATCAATCAGCTCTCAGCCAGTGTCATCAACGACATGTATGTCTATGCCAGAAATTATTGTGTAAAGAAAATAAATCTCGGCCGAGCAGACTACCTTGAGGAACTCTTCGAATTATATAAAACCCTGATTGAGAAAAAAATCATTTTCCGTAAGGGTTATTTATCCCAATGGGACTATAAAAATATTGTTGCAACGGGGCTTCGGCTGAAAGCGTTTGATTGGGTAAAGAACTTTATCGTAGATTACCAAAAAACCCTGATTCCTCAGGATCGCAAAAACGCTTTTACCTATAACCTGGCCCTGTATCATTTCCACATTAAACAATACGATAAAACACTGAACTTGCTCAAAGATGTGCTTTTCACCGATGTCTATTATCATCTCGATTCAAAATCCCTTTTAATGAAAACTTATTATGAGATGGAAGAAAGTGACCCACTCTATAGTTTAATCGAAGCCTTTTATGCTTACTTAAGACGAAACAAATCTATCTCAAAATACCAGATGAAAAGCTATTCCAATTTCCTACATTATGCCAAGAGATTATTAAAATATCGCTATCGCAGGAAAGAATTTGTCGAAAAGTTAAAGCCCGAAATTGAACTCAAAGAAGCGGTAGCTAATAAAACCTGGTTATTGGCCAAGATCAATGAATTGCTTAGCGTTTAGCGAAGGAGAACTATTTTTCCACTCATATCACCGCTAATCGTCTTTATTTTCCATGAGTAAAGACCCTGACTACCCGAAGCGGCATTTCATTCAAAAACGGTATCTTTATTCAGTTGTCCCTGATCAATCAGTTTGCCTGCCATATCAAAAAGTTTTATTTGATTCTCCAAATAATTTGCTAATATATTTTGTGTATATGCTTCCAGGCAGATAGACACAAGCATATTCATATTCTAAAATTAAATATTGTTTTTGTTTTCAGCACAAACGCTTTTTTTAACAACATGTAATCATAGACATCGCTTATTGCTCCCGTGAAACAACTTAACATAATATTCCGTTCACAGCTGCATGGATTGGGGCACTACAATAAACGGATTTAAAGGGTATCTTACCCTTGAGCGTTCCTTATCAGCAAACTCAGTGGATGCCTATCTGCGGGATATTCGCAAACTGCATAAATGGGCCATCAATAATCAAGCGGGCGGTCCTGAAAAAATTCTGGCCGATGATCTGGATAATTTTATGGCCTGGCTTCAGGATGAGGACATCTCAGACCGTAGCCAAGCCCGCATCCTGTCCGGGGTGAAATCTTTCTATAAATATCTGCTTTATGAAGACCTGATAGACCACAGCCCAACAGAAGTAATTGAGGGACCGAAATTGGCCAGAAAACTTCCTCAGGTACTTAGTCTGGCCGAAGTTGAATCGCTTTTTGCCACTATCGACCACTCCACACCGGAAGGTGAACGCAGCCGGGCCATTCTCGAAGCACTCTATGGTTGCGGTTTGCGCGTATCAGAGCTGGTGAACCTCAAAATATCAGATTACTTTCCTGATATCGGATTCCTGCGGGTGATGGGCAAAGGAAGCAAAGAACGGCTCGTTCCCATGGGTGAACAGGCGAGGAAATACATCCTGATTTATCTGGAAGGAGCACGAAGGCAGTTGGATATTGATCCCGATGACAAAGACTTTATTTTTCTCAATAAATTCGGGCGACAGCTGAGCCGGACAACGGTTTTTACAACCATAAAAAGATTGGCCAAAGAAGCCGGAATCACAAAAAGTATCAGTCCGCATACCTTTCGTCACAGTTTTGCTACCCATCTGGTTGAGGGTGGTGCAGACCTCCGGGCGGTACAGGAAATGCTGGGCCACGAATCTATCACCACCACCGAAATTTATACTCATCTCGACCGGCAATTCCTCCGCGACACCCTGATTCAGTTTCATCCTATGTATCAGAAGAAATAAGCCCCTGAGTTTCATTATGCAAACCAGACCAGATGTCCGGTATGCTTTATCTTTTCACTAATGATTCCCGATGATTTTTAAAATAATCAAAGGAATCAGGATTCCGTAAAGAGCCTAGATTAACGGCTTTTTCAAGCGGTGCTCCTTGCAGGAAACGCTTGACGGGAGTTTCCATCTTTTTACCGCTAAGGGTGTATGGAATATCCGGGATTTCCAGAATTTCATCGGGTACATGTCGCGGGCTGAATTTTTGACGAATGGTGCTGTTGATTTTTTTCTTCAGCGCATCGTCCAAAACATGGTCTTTGTACAGCATCACGAACAGAGGCATGTAATAATCTCCACCGGGCATTTCGATGCCAACAATCAAACTATCGCTGATTCCGGGCACATCATCAAGCGCCCGATACACCTCACTTGTCCCGATTCGGATGCCTTGCCGGTTGAGGGTAGCATCGCTTCTACCGTAAATAATCAAACTTCCTTTATGTGTTATTTTTATCCAATCGCCATGACGCCATATACCGGGAAACATATCGAAATAGCTGCTGAGATAGCGTTTATTATCTGGATCGTTCCAGAAAAAAACCGGCATAGAAGGCATAGGAGCCGTTAATACCAATTCACCTACTTCATCAATAACGGGTTCACCCAACAAATCATACGCTTCAATTTGGCAGCCCAAAGCACGACATTGAATTTCTCCACTATAAACAGGCAAGGTAGGAGCTCCTCCGACAAAAGCACTACATACATCAGTGCCACCACTGAGCGATACCAACCAAAGGTCTTTTTTTACATTATTGTATAACCAGTCAAATCCTTCCGGTGCCAGAGGTGATCCTGTTGATCCAATCATTCTGAGTGCTGATAAATCATATTTACCGGGTTTGGCGGCTAGTTTCATGCAGGCACTTACATATCCGGCACTGATGCCCATAGAAGTCATTTTTGACCGCTCTGCCAATTCCCATAGTTTATTGATATCGGGATAGGCCAAGCTACCGTCATACAAAATTCCGGTGCTTCCGCAAAGCAAGGAGGCCATGACGATATTCCACATCATCCATCCCGTAGTGCTATACCAAAAAAAGCGGTCTCCCTCGCGGCAATCGTTTTGCAATGACATCAGTTTCAGATGTTCAATCAAAACACCACCATGCGAATGAGTGATAGCTTTAGGAATTCCGGTGGTTCCTGATGAATATAATATCCAAATCGGATGGTCGAAAGGCAATGCTTCGAAACCTAAGGTCTCGTGGGCTGTGGCCATTACTTCATCCCAAAGGGTAAGTTTCAGGATATTAAATTCCGGTTTTTTTGAAAGATAAGGAATACCGATTACCTGTTCCAGACTGCTCAGCTCCTGGCAGATTTTTCTGACTTCCTCCGTTTTATCAAAGGCTTTCCCGTTGTAGGTATAACCATCAACGGCCAGCAATACGGTGGGTTCTATTTGTTTAAACCGGTCAATAACGCTATCGAATCCGAAATCGGGCGAGCAGCTCGACCAGATGGCTCCGATGCTGGCAGCGGCCAGAAATCCGATAGCCGCATAAGGGGTATTGGGCAAAAAAGCGACTACGCGATCGCCTTTCCGGATGCCTGCTTCTGTAAGCCAGCCAGCCAGTGCAGCGGTTTTCTCTTCCAGTTCATCCCAGCTAATTTCCTGCAAATCATTTGTTTCAGATTCAAACATAAAGGCCGGGCGCTTCTTCGCTTTTTTTCTGAAAATATGCTCGGCATAGTTCAGGGTCGATCCTTCAAACCAATGCACTCCGGGCATCTCATGGTTGCTCATAACAGCACTGTATTGCCGGTACGCTTTGATTTCAAAAAACTGCCAGATACTTTCCCAGAAAGTTTCCGGTTGATCCACCGACCATTGCCAGAGTTCATCGTAATTGGCAAAGCTCAGTTTATGCCTGTGTTTCAACCAGGCACAATACTTACTGAGGTTTGAATCGTTCATAAATTCGGGAGAGGGTTCCCACAATAATTTGCCTTCTGACGGGTTGTTCAACATGAGATGAAAATTTTCAAATCAAAAGTAGAGAATTTCATACAGCCTGCAACAAAATCAAATCACCTGAATAATTTTAAATTTGCCTTTTATCAAATACACCTTGCATGAAACCAAGCATTCTGATTACCAATGACGATGGAGTCACAGCCCCGGGCATTCATGCCCTTGTTGATGCCATGAAAACGCTCGGAAATGTTGTAGTGGTTGCCCCCGACCGGCCGATGTCGGCTATGGGACATGCTATCACCATTGGCGATCCGCTACGGCTCGAGTCCGTGGATGAGTTTGGTGATGTAGAAGCCTATCAATGTAGCGGAACACCGGTTGATTGTGTCAAACTCGCTGTCGATAAGATCATTGGCAGCAAACCTGATCTTTGCGTGTCTGGTATCAATCATGGATCAAATTCCTCTATCAATGTCATTTACTCCGGCACGATGTCGGCTGCCATGGAAGCTGCTATTGAAGGTATTCCGGCTGCTGGTTTTTCTCTGCTCGATTATTCATTTGGTGCAGATTTGAGTGCTGCCAGATATTTCAGCCGACTGATAGCAGAAAAAATATTGACGGAGGGCATTCCGGATGATGTTTTGCTCAATGTGAATATACCTGCCCTTAAACAGGATGAAATAAAAGGGGTGAAAATCTGCCGTCAGGCAGTGGCTAAATGGGAAGAAGAATTTGACGAAAGAACCGATCCGAGAGGACGGAAATATTACTGGCTTACAGGGAAATTTGAAAATCATGATCATGGCCGGAGCAGTGACGAGTGGGCTTTATCTAATGGCTATGTATCCATTGTTCCTGTACAATTTGATTTTACCGCTCACGAGGCGATCAATTTTCTAAACAATAAATGGAAATTCAATGGGCAGTTTTAAATTCAAAAACTCAAGATGGTTGGGTTTATTGGCCGGTTTTTTCGGACCAATAATCGGAAGCAGCCTCTACTATCTTTATTATCTCAATGAATCGACTTATCAGGGGGTAGATCACCCGATGAGTTTGACGAGTTTTATAGAAAATGCCTATACCCATCATTTGCTGGTACAGGTACTGAGCATAGGTAGTTTGTTAAACATTGCCTTGTTTTTCCTTTTTATCAAACTCAATTGGCTGCGCTCGGCCCGGGGTGTATTGCTGGCCACAGTGTTTTATATCATCCCCTTTGTGCTGTTTAAATTTATTTTATGAAATATTTCCTCGTAGCCGGAGAAGCTTCGGGCGACTTGCATGCCGGACGCTTGATGCAGGCCATCGGGAAGCAGGACCCACAGGCTGATTTTGCCTGTTGGGGTGGTGAAAAAATGCAGGATGCCGGAGGGAAATTATTACAGCATTACAGCCAACTGGCTTTCATGGGTTTTTGGGAGGTATTGAAAAACCTGAGAAGTATTTTTAGAGGCATCAGACAATGCAAAAGTGATATCCTCATCTTTCAACCTGATACATTGATTCTGATTGATTATCCGGGTTTTAATCTCCGCCTGGCTAAATGGGCGCATAAGAAAGGCTTGCGCGTGGTTTGGTATATCGCTCCGCAACTGTGGGCATGGCACCAATCGAGGGTGAAAAACATAAAACGAGATGTCGATTTGCTGCTCGTCATTCTGCCTTTCGAGGTGGATTTCTATAAAAAATTTGACATAGATGCACAATTTGTCGGACATCCTTTGCTCGATGATCCGGCTTTCGATACGAAAAATGCAGTGGAAGAACGAAACATAATTACTCTCTTGCCCGGCAGCCGCAAACAGGAAATCAGCCGGCATCTTCCACTCATGTCTGCTTTGGTTAAGAGGATGCCTCAGGAAGAATTTGTGGTGGCAGGCATGAGCCATCTCGGTGAAAATTATTACAAAAAAGTGCTGAATTCTACAAAGGTGCATATTGTGTTTGATGCCAGCCGGGAACTGTTACAAAAATCAAAAGCGGCCGTAGTAGCATCCGGTACCGCAACTCTTGAAGCGGCTCTGCTTAATGTACCTCAAGTGGTTTGTTATAAAAGTAATGCGATATCGTATTTCATCGGGAAGCAACTTGTGAAAGCACCCTGGATTTCTCTTGTGAATCTCATTCTGAACGAAGCCTTGCTGACCGAACTGATTCAGCAGGACATGAATCCCGAAAAAATGCAAGCGGAACTGGAAGCCGTTTTACAAACAGAGCGGCAAGCTATTCTCAGCGAAAAATATGTTCTACTCCGCCAGGTTTTGGGCGAAAAAGGAGCCGCTGAAAAGGCAGCCACTTTCATTAGAAAGCTGCTTGAAAAAGTCGATTAATTTCTATATTTGCATTGTTCTTTAGAAATGGGGCTATAGCTCAGTTGGCTAGAGTGCTTGACTGGCAGTCAAGAGGTCGCGGGTTCGACTCCCACTAGCTCCACATCAACAAACAAGGGGTTGTGTCAGAATAAAAGACATAGCCCTTTTTTGATTTCACACAATCACTACTTATTCATGGTATAATGATCTTTTCATTGATTCAGGCTCTATATATAATGATTACAAAATGTCTGAGCTACTCGCATCATATTCCACCCAATCAGACGTTTCAACATCATGTTTGTGAGTGAGGTCTGCATTTGTGGGCATGGCTTATGCTAATTTTACCACGCGGCTAGGTAAATAAGAGATGATTAAAAAACTACTAAAATATTTTGCTATCGGCCTGGGAGCGTTTTTCCTCCTCGTTTTTCTAGGCGGTCTGCTGCTCACGCGTTTTTTTGGCGATGACCTCAAAGCCATGGTTGAGCGGGAAGTGAATAAGCAAATCAACACGGAATTCCGCATTTCAGGCGCTGTCCATATTTCCCTCTTCCGGCATTTCCCGAATGCTGTTATCAGCCTCGAGGGTCTCGAACTCGATGGCTCGTTGCCCGCTAATAGCCTCCTCTTGATGAAAGCAGGAAAACTTTCGTTCACTATGAATGTGCTGAGACTCATCCGTAAGAATTTCAGCATCCATAAAGTGTTGCTCGAAGACAGTGAAGTGAATCTACTGACTAATGCAACAGGTGAAAACAACTATGAAATCTTCAAAGCATCCAAGCCGGCAGAAAACACATCCAATGCAGTAGCCTTTCAATTGCACGAAGCCAACATCAAAACCCTGCACCTTCGTTATACCGATCATCAGGCCGATGATCAGGCCGATCTGACTCTTGATGAGGCTGCCTTTTCGGGCTTGTTTTCGGTTCAAAAACTTGATCTTGATGCCGATATCAAAATAAATTCGAAGGAGTTGAGGCTGAACCATAGCGGCTATCTTGGTGACGAAAAAATTGCTTTGAATGGTCACATCCTGGCCGACCTGGAACAACACAAATTCAGCTCCGATGGCTTTCAGCTCGAAACGCAGGACGGGGCCTATGTTTTTGCGGGCTCGATTGACAAAACAGGCACTGATTATCTGATGAACCTCAGCATAACAGGCAGTCATCTGAATGTACGCTCTGTTTTGGCGCTGATGCCTGAATCTATCCACCAGGACATAGCCGCTTGGGACAGCAAGGGGCAGCTCGATTTGCAGGCAACGCTGAAAGGGCCGATCGGAAAGGGGCAAATACCGCGCATTTCGGCCTTGCTGAACCTAAGCGATGCCACCATTTACAATTATGCCTACGATCAGGAATTTACCGATGTCAGGCTCGATGCTACCTTCAGCAATGGCAGTACGCACAGCGCTAAAGCTTCCGTGCTGAGCATTGATAAAATGGAGGCAAGGCTCGATGATGAACCCATCAGCCTGACGGCCGATATCCGGGATTTTGATGATCCGGTGATAAAAGCACATATTGATGGCATAATCAATCTGAATCCACTACAGGAATTTTTATCAGAAGCCGGATTATATCAGGCGGATGGACAAATTGTGTTTGATGATGTCGGCTTTACACTTAGCCCGGGTAGGGCACAAAATCAGGAAGCCGTTTTATCAGATGCCGGTGGAAATATCAACTTCGATGATGTAGATATATTTTATGCCGGCAAAAAAATTAAAAAACTATCCGGTCATAGTAGCCTGGAGGGTTCGTTGTTGAAAGGAGAAAAGATTCAAACCGAAATAAACGCTTCGGCCCTCGAATGGACGGGCACACTCGACCACTGGATGGCACAATTCTTTGCTCCTTCGGGTAAAATCCCCATGGTACTGACAGGCGAAGTAAAGGCTGATGAACTGGAATTTGACGAACTGCTGACCTATTACGGAGCTCCCGAAATTTCCGATGAAGCAACAGAAGGTGAACCAGCTGATTATCTGTCCGATTTCTATCTTTTCAGTGGATCAGTGAAACTGGATATTGCAAACTTGAGTTATCAGGATTTCAGGGCCGAAAATATTAAAACAAATCTGGAAATTGAACCGGGGACTATTGCTTTTCATCCTCTCACAGGGAAAATAGCTGGGGGCATGTCAAAGATTGACGGCCTTTTCAAGGTTGAAAACGACAGCATTCTGCTCGGGCGTTTTCATGGCGATTTCGATCAGGTTGATGTGTCTGATCTTTTTAGCCAATTACACAATTTCGGGCAAGATTACCTCACCGATGACATGCTGAGTGGTGATTTGAAAACCAACCTAGATATCGACCTGTATTTCGACCAATCGCTCAATTTATTGCAAGACAGATTACGAGCCATTGCCGATGTGAAACTGGAAGATGGCCGTTTACGTGATTGCGAAACCCTCGAACAATTATCTTCTTTTGTCAAGGTCAAAGAACTAAAAGATATTCAGTTCAATGAGATTGAAAACACTATCAAAATTGAAAATAGTACGGTTATTATTCCTGCCATGATCGTGCGCTCTACCGCCCTCAATCTGCTGCTTTGCGGAGAGCATCATTTCGACAATCAAATTGCCTATTATTTCAAAATTAATATGCTTGATATGCTGGCACGAAAATTCCATTTTGGTAAAATAAGTGTGGATGAATCAGAACAGATACAAGAAGGATTAATCAATCTTTATGTGAGCATGATAGGTGATGCCATCGATCCCAGCATCGAAACCAATAAAAAGCTGGTGAAAGAGCGACTCTATAGTGATTATTATGGCCCGAGCGATATTCGCAATAAAATCAAACAATACAATGCCGAAAGCGAACGTATTGACTGGGATAATAATGCCGGTACCGATTCGCTGGAATACATAAACTGGTAGTCTGCATAGCAGGCGTCCAATTGTTTAATTTTGGAACAAACATGGCTGATAATTACGTACGGAAATATCGCTGGAAATTATGGCTGATGCTGGTAGCGGCCATCATTGTAGGCGCTTCTTTATGGTACACCAGTTTATTGGCCAAGCGTATTGCATCAGAAGAGAAACAAAAAGTACGCATCTGGGCAGAAGCCACTCAAAACAAAGCCCGCCTCTTGCTTATCACGACTCAATTATTTGACAGATTAAGGCGTGAAGAAAAAAACAAAGTAATCCTTTGGGCCAACGCAACACGCAGATTAATTGAAAGTGAAGAGATTGATTATTTTGCTTTTGCTGTTGTGCAGGATAACGAAACCGTACCGGTTATTCTGGCTGATGAAAACGGACATATCATTGCTTCAAGAAATGTGGATGATAGCTGGCTGAACGGAGCCGATACACTAAGCGAAAATCTGAAAAATGAATTTACCGGATACGAACCCATTGAGGTAGAAAGTCAGGACTGGAAAAATGAGATTTATTACCGGGATTCACGCCTCTTCACCGACCTGCGTTCCACACTCGATGAGCTCATCAATTCATTTATCTCAGAAATTGTGTTGAATTCGGCCTCGGTGCCGGTGATTTATACTGACAGCGATAAAAAGGTATTGTCTTGGGGTAATCTTGATTCCACGAAAGTCCATCAGGAAGGTTATCTGCAAAAAATGCTTTCAGGGATGGAATCGGAAAATGATCCCATCGCTATTGATATGGGTGACGGGCATGTGAATTATGCATTCTACCGCAATTCTTATTTACTGAAACAAGTCAGATATTATCCCATCATTCAATTTGCTATTATCGGGCTATTTCTGTTGATAGCCTACTATGCCTTCAGCACATCGAGACGAATTGAGCAGAACCAGGTATGGGTAGGTATGGCCAAAGAAACGGCCCATCAGCTGGGCACTCCGATTTCATCTTTAGCCGGATGGATGGAAATTATGAAAGAGCATAAAGTGAATGAGGAATGGGTAAGCGAAATGGAGAAGGATATGATGCGCTTGGAAACGATCACCGACCGATTCTCTAAAATCGGTTCCACTCCCAGTCTTGTGGCTCAAAATGTAGTAACGCAAGTTAAAGAAAGTCTGGATTATTTCAGCAAAAGGATATCAAATAATATCAGCCTTTCTTTAAGTCTGCCTGACGGAGATCGATTAATGGCAGATATCAGCCCGCCACTATTTAAATGGGTACTCGAAAACCTGATTAAAAACAGTCTCGATGCCATGTCGGAAAAAGGTAGCATTGCCATCAGTGTCGGTTCTAAAAACAGTCAGGTTTATATTGATGTCAGCGATACGGGTAAGGGAATCAGTAAGTCAAAACATAAGACTATTTTCCGTCCGGGTTACAGCACAAAACAACGGGGTTGGGGTTTGGGGCTGTCACTTACCAAAAGAATTATTATGGAATACCACTCTGGCAAAATATTTGTGAAGAGTTCCGCCTCCGGGAAGGGTAGCACCATCCGGATTTTACTGCCCAAATCGAAGCAGAATATTGTATAAATTGAGTCCTTATATTTCGTAGATAATGAACAAACTTCTGTTGAAGATTTTCTTACTTTCTTTTCTGTTTTCTTGTCCCCTATTAAGCCATGCTCAGGAAATCAGTGTTTACAGTCTAAGCACTTTGCAGCCGGTGGAACATGCTACGGTTCAAAGCAGCAGCGGGCTAATAAATACTTTGACCCGTGAGAACGGGAAAGTCAGTATTATGGGGCTGAAACAAGATGATACCTTAATCATCAGGCACACATCTTTCCATACCGAACGGCTTCCCTTTGTTATGCTTCAGCGTTTGAATTTTAAAGTATTTCTGGTTGAGAAAAGAATACACCTGGAAGAAATGGTGATAAGTGCAGAAAAAATACCCGAATCGCTTAAAAATTTGTCTAATAAAATTGACATTATACCTGCAAGCGAAATAGCTTTTGAAAATCCGGCTACTTCAGCCGACATGCTTTCCTTTACGGGCAATGTGTATGTGCAGAAAAGTCAGGGGGGTGGCGGAAGTCCGGTTATTAGGGGTTTTGAGGCTAATAAAGTGTTGCTGGTATTAGATGGCATCCGTTTGAACAATGCCATATTTCGCAGTGGTCATTTACAGAATGTGATTAGCATAGATCCGGCATCGCTTGAGAAAACAGAAGTAGTTTACGGACCTGGTTCTCTCATCTATGGCAGCGATGCACTGGGTGGTGTGATGCATTTTTTTACTTTATCGCCCAAGCTTCTCAGTGAACAAGAATCAGGAACACGTATGTCTGCTCATGCATTCAGCCGCTTCGGAACAGCTAATGCCGAAAAATCAACCCATTTTGATTTTAATTTAGCCGGGTCTAGCTTCTCTGCACTCACATCGGTTACGTACGCTGATTTTGGCGATTTAAAAGCAGGAAAACATCATAATTCATCGTATCCCGATTTTGGCAAACGAAGCTGGTTTGTTGGTCCTGCGAAAACAAGCGGCATCGATTCGGTTTATACAAATGCCAAAGATTGGGTGCAGCGATTCAGCGGATACAGGCAAATAAACCTGATGGAGCGATTGAAATTTCAACCGGATAAGAAAATCTCTTTTGGGCTCAATATGTATTTCTCCAACACCTCCAACATCGACCGCTACGATAAACTAACGGATACAAAAAACGATCTAGCAAAATATGCCGATTGGCACTATGGCCCCCAGAAATGGTTCATTAGTTCATTCACCGTAAATTATAAACCTAAAAATCCCTGGTTTGACGAATCGAATTTTATCTTTTCCTTTCAACGATTAAACGAGGATCGTATCAGCCGAAAATTCAACAATCTTGTTGAAACCCACCGGGAAGAAGACGTCTCAGTACTTTCGGCTAATTTCGATTTTAATAAAAAAATGAGCCACCGGGGGCGGCTTATCTACGGTGGTGAAGTGTATAGCAATATAGTTGCCTCTAAGGCGTATACTAAAAATATTTTGGATAAAACCATGGGGACGGCTTCAACCCGCTACCCTGATGGTGGAAGCGAAATGGACGGAGCATCTCTTTTCTTCAAATACAAACATTATTTCAGCGAGAAATTAGTCGTTTCGGGTGGTACCCGTTATTCCTATATCGACCTCGAATCAGTATTTCAGGACAGCACTTTTTATAGCTTCCCATTCACGGATGTTTATTTAGGTAACGGAGCTTTAACCGGAAGTATTGATGCCGTTTGGAATCCGAACGAAAGCTGGAAACTCAATCTGCTTTTTTCCTCCGGATTTAAGTCTCCAAATGTTGATGATTTTGGAAAGGTGTTTGAAAAAAACGGAATTGTTATAGTACCGAACAACCATCTTAGACCGGAATATGCTTACAATGCAGAGATAGGCATTCGCAAGTCATTTGATGGCTTTTTGTCCATCAATTCAAGTCTCTTTTACACTTTACTGACTGATGCTATTGTGAGACAAGACTTCACGCTCAATGGAGTTGATTCAATTTGGTATGACGGAGATTTTTATCCTATTCAGGCCAATGTGAATGCCGACAAGGCATATATCTATGGAATGGCCATTAATATGGAAGCAGACATTACTAAGAATGTAAGCTTTAGCGGCAATATCAATTATACCAAAGGATATAATGTGAGCAGTGCTGAGCCGATGGCACATATACCACCACTTTATGGAATCATCAGTCTGCAATATATGCGCAAGAAATTCAAAACGGAAGTTTTTTGTTTGTACAATGGATGGAAAAAGCTTGCAGATTATGCCAATTCATCAGCAGACAATCTGTTAAGAGCAACCCCTGATGGTACTCCTGCATGGATTACCCTCAACTGGCGGAATTCATTTCAGATTAACCAGACCATAAATGTGCAGTTTAATGCTGAAAATTTGTTTGATTTACACTATCGGCCATTTGCATCGGGCATCAGTGCCCCGGGCAGAAACTTCATTCTGACTTTCAGGATCTCAGTTTGATAAACTATCCAACCGGCAAATAAAAATCTCATCATCATTTCCATCGGAACCCTGCCAAACGATGGTATGGTTGGACAAATAGGGCTTGGCATGAGAGAAATTATATTGCCCGATTTGCTGGTAAGATTGAGCCTGTATATCATACATGCTAAGCCGGCATGTATTTCCCGAGCCATTCACCCAAACAACATAATCGTTGTCCATGGCAGGATGCCTGTTAGATGCCAGGCTTGCCATTAATGTAGTGGTTTCCATGCTACTAAAATCCATCAATTCTATTCCTGAATCATCTTCCTTTGCGCGCAACCAGCAAAGTGAATGGTCGCTCAATCTTGGGGCGTAGTCATCAATTTCATTTTCAGTAATTCGATATGTGTAGCCCGTATAATCGTCATAACAGAAAATCTCATCATCATGCCCATCGAAAGCCTGCCATGCTACCCGCATTCCATGACAAAATGGTCTTCCGTTTTCAAAGTCAGGATTGCTTATGGTTTTTAATTTTCCGGTTCTTACGTCCAGTGTACGAACCGCTTGTCGGCCGTTTTCAATGGCACTAAAAGCCAGAAATCTCGAACCCAGACAGAAAAGTGGTTTTATGGTTTGCGCTAAATGAATGCGGGTGGTTTTATGACTGTTAAGGTTAAAAAGACAAAGTATATAATCAGCATCTGTTCTAACACACCAAGCCAGTTTCCTATTTTTTATTTGCGGATTAAGGGTTATCTCTCCACCGGCATTGAGTCTGTATAAGCCGCTATTGTCTGTCGATGAGAAATAAATAAAATCTCCCTGGCTTTCTTTTTGATACCAGCATAATGTTCCTCCATCAATGGAGAGTAATGAGGTACCTTTCAATTGACCTATTTCTTTTGAGTAATCACGAAGCATATCATAGGAAATAATTTTTCCATCCGCTTGTTGCCAGATAATATTATCGCCCGATATGACGGGGTGTTTATCATCAAAATTATTATCCGTAAGTTGAATAATCTTAAGAGAAGGAATTGAAATAAATGCCATTAAGAAGGCTGGCAATCCCCAAATGATAATACGCCTGAATCCGGAAGTCATGCACCCAAAAATGAAACTAGTACACAGTAAGGTAGTTCTTTTCCGGGAGCTTGCCAAAAGCAAGCTTCTTTTATCGGGCAAGAAACTGAGAAAGTGCTTCAAAAAATGCTTCCGGAGCCTCTGCATGTACCCAATGACCGGTATTTGGAATAGTGATTAAATCGCTATTCGGAAAGGTGTTTGAAATAGCGGCTTCATCTTCAAGGGTGATATAATCAGAAAGGCCGCCTTTGATAAAAAGTACCGGATTATTGAAAGGCCAGTCGCAATGAATAGCTCCTCTGATTTTGTTATAGAATTTATAGAGTACGGCAATATCGGGCTTCCACGACCAGATACCTTCTTTTGAACGTTGCAGGTTTTTTAATAAAAATTGTATTACTTGTTCCTGATGGATGAATAATTCCATCGTGGACCGTGCATCATTCCTTGATTTGATTGTTGATAAATCCACGGCAAATAAGGCGGAAAATACATCGTCATGTCCTCGTCCGTAGGCTTTCGGAGCAACATCCACAACAATCATTTTCTCTACCCGGTCAGGATAATTGAGCGCAAATTGCATGGCTACCTTACCCCCCATGGAATGGCCCATCAAATACACGGAAGGGAAGTTCAGACCATCGAGAAATTCTTGTATATCAGCTGCCATAAGCTCATAACTCATGGAATCATCATGAGGTGATTTGCCATGGTTTCGCTGATCTACTGTGATGACGTGATACTTCTCAGATAATCTTCGGGCCAGAGATTGCCAATTGTCGAGGCTACCCAGTAAACCATGCAGAATGACTACTATTTTATCCTGATCATGTCCAAATTCCTTGTAATTTAATTTCATCTTTTGAAGGTCAATTATTTTCCTAATTTTATCGGTTCAGCATGGGGAAAGATACACCGCACAAGCAATCATGGCCTGCATATGCCAAATTTACAATAATCCTCTTGGGGATCATCCTCTTTTTTTATGCCCTCCGGGTTGCCGGAAATCTGTTGATTCCATTAGCCTTTTCATTTTTATTGGCTTTGCTTCTTTATCCTTTGGCAAAATGGTTGGAATTAAAGCGTATTCCCCGCGTGATATCTATAATCATTTCTATTGTTCTTGTAGTCATTGCGCTGGGGGCCATTGGCTTTGTGCTCACTAATGAACTCATTGGCTTTTCTGATGAGATCCCTGAAATAACCGACCGCCTGCAAATAAGCATTTCCGGATTTCAATCCTTTATTGAGACCAATTTTGAAATATCTAAAGACCTCCAAATTGATTGGTTGACGAAGGGATTGAATAATCTGCTTCAAACGAGTGCCGGTTTTTTCCCCTCCTTGTTACAATCTACTTCAAGCTTTCTGACTAAACTAGGGATATTGCCATTTTACTTGTTTTTCATTTTGTATTATCGTGATATTTTCAAAGAATTTTTCTTTCGCATCAGCCCGCAGGAGCAGCATGAAAAAGTGGCTTCTATCCTTTTCCATATTCAAAAGGTCATTCAAAATTACTTATCAGGCTTATTTACTGTTATTGTAATAATCGCTATTTTGAATAGCACGGCATTGCTGATAATAGGTGTAAATCATGCTATTTTCTTCGGCATTTTTGCTGCGATTCTGACCATCATACCTTATGTTGGTGTATTCATCGGTTCGTGGCTTCCTACACTTTATGCCTTAGCTATGTACGATTCGATTTGGGTACCGGTAGCTGTCATTGGTAGCTTCACTGCGATTCAGTCTTTAGAAGGAAATATTATTACCCCCAATATTGTGGGATCAAAAGTCAGCATCAATCCGCTTGTGGCTATTGTAGCGCTGTTGGCAGGGGCCGAAGTATGGGGTGTCAGCGGTATGATAATGTTTGTGCCTTTTACGGCTATGCTTAAGGTTATTTTTGATCATATCGACCCACTGAAACCTTATGGATTGCTATTGGGTACGGATAAAAAAAATCTGACATTCCCCGAGATATTAAAAAGAATCAATCCAAAGAATCTGATTAATAAAGGCAATAAAAAGTAATCCGAAAAATGTTAAGATAGGATGGTGTAGAATACATTCTCATCATCTACATGTAAGTCAGTTTTCAATTTTTCGATATCAGGTTCATCGTGCCAAAGGCCATAAACAGCCGATCCGCTCCCACTCATTGATGCAAAAATGGCATCAGAACGAAGCATCACTTTTTTTAGCTTTTCTATTTCTGGCCAACTTGAAAAAACAGATGATTCAAAATCATTCCTAAGCTGTTCCTTCCATGCTTCGAGTGGCTCAATTAGAATCCGCCCGAGTGGAGGACGACTATCATCCAGTGGGACACGGGCATAAGCTTGGGATGTCGAAACACGGATATCCGGCCAGGCCACAAGCAAATGCATGCCTTTTAAAGAAATGTTGATTTGTTGTAGATCATCGCCCCGCCCTTTGATAAGTACGGGTTCCCCTTCAACGAAAAAAGGACAATCGGCTCCTAAGCTGGCAGCCAATGACTTCAAAGTATCCTGGCTTAATCCAAGTTCAAAAACCTGATTGCAAAGCTTTAATACCGCAACGGCATCAGACGAACCACCCCCTAAGCCGGCAGCGGAAGGAATATTCTTCAGCAAGACGACCGATGCATTGGGCAGTTGATACGTCTCCTGCATTAAGCGGAAGGCTTTGACACATAAATTGTCTTCCTTTTTTCCCTCAATATTTCGTCCATAAATTGAGAATGCGGAGTTTTTGCTTTCTACTAATTCGATGGCATCCTGCCAGGGTATGGGATACAATATACTTTCGATATCGTGATAATTGTCCCTTCGCTTTCTCAAGACATGTAAGCCGAGGTTTATTTTAGCAGGAGTAAATAAAATCATGAATCTAAATTAGCCTAATTTGCTACGTTTCAACAAATAAGGTAGCAATACCTGACGGAAACTTTTATTAATATCAGCCGCAATGAAATCAATTTTGTATTGCTGACATTTTAGTTTTAGTTGTTTTTCATAGGCCTCAGCTTGCTCTACATATTGTTTTCTCACCTCGTTAGAGCTTAACTTAACTTTTTCACCTGTTTCCATGTCGATGAATAAATAGGGCCGGTTATCAAAAGTGAATGCGAGTTCTTTATTACGGTCAACCACGTGGAAAAGAATTACTTCATGCTTGTTGTATTTCAGATGTCGCAGCGATTCGTATAATCCATTTTGATTTTCCTTATCTGAGCTTGCATTATCAAACATGTCGCTAAAAATCACCACCAAAGAGCGTTTATGGATATTTTCTGCTACCTGATGCAAGGTTGCCGCTAAATTAGTGACTTGTTTCAATGGCTTAGCTGCCAGAATTCGCCTGAAATTAGACAACAATAATTCGTATTGTATTTCGGTACTACGGGCATTAGTATGAACCTGTACCTGGTCAGAAAATAAAGTCAGACCAAAGGCATCGCGTTGTTTTCTAAATAAATAAGCTAAAGCGGATGCACAGGCAACCGAGAAATTCAGCTTATTTACAGACACCTGACCCTTGGAACCGGCATCTAAAGGGTAATACATCGAAGCGGAGGTATCCAGCACAAGGCGGCATCGTAAGTTCGTTTCCTCTTCAAACTTCTTTACATACATGCGATCGGTACGTGCATAAACTTTCCAGTCGATGCTTCGCAGATTTTCGCCAGGGTTATAAAGCCGGTGTTCAGCAAATTCTACCGAGAAACCATGAAAAGGACTTTTGTGCATGCCAATAACAAAGCCTTCAACCACCTGACGAGCAATCAAATCGAGATTGTCTAGCCGATGTAAATCTTGCAAGGAAACGGGGTAATCAGCGTTCATCATTAAAAAAGGCCTCTCATACAACGTTAAGAGGCCCGGCAATTATTTTGTTTATTCAAAGATAGTGCTTACAAGTAAGAATTAATCTTCTTTTCTAAGGTAGCTTTGGGTACAGCACCAACTTGTTTATCAACTACTTTTCCGTTTTTGAAAAACAAAATCGTAGGAATATTTCTGATTCCGAAATTGACTGCGGTTTTTGGGTTATTATCAACATCTAGTTTGCCAACTTTCATTTTCCCTTCAAAATCTTTTGATAGCTCTTCTACGATAGGACCTACAATTCTGCAGGGTCCGCACCATACTGCCCAAAAGTCCACCATTACCAATTGATCAGATTTTATTACTTCCTGATCGAAACTTGCATCTGTTAATTCTAAAGCCATGATTTATATTTTTATGCTTGATTAATTCAAACTTCAAAAGTAAAGTTCCCTATTCAAGATAGCAATTCCATTTGTACACCTTTACATTTTTCAAAGTGCTCAAACAATTCGTTCTCGGGTTTCACAGTCAGTGCTGAAGAACGCATATTGATTGTTACTTTTTTCTCATCAGGGTCAGAAACTGAGATCTTTAACGGATATTTTCCTTTAAATTTTTTACACAATTCAGCAATTTGACCGATTAAGTTCTCATCAATTGAATCCAATTGAATGTTTAATGCAATGGACTTTATTTTTCGTTCTCTTAAATCTTCCAGCATCATTACTTCAAGGATATCGAGATTGATATTGCTTGAATCGTATCCCCATTTTTTGTAAATACCACTGATAAAAACACGGGTTCCGGGTTCGAGCAGGTGTCTGTATTTCAGAAAATCTTCCCGGAAAATGCCCAGTTTTATACTATCGCTATTGTCTTCCACGGAGAAACGACCAAATTTCCGTCCTTTTTTGTCCAAGCGTTCAATAAATTCTGTAACGACACCTGCAAACTTAACTCTTTGGTTTTCGCGGGGAACAAGTTGAGCCACCTTATGTGTGCAAAATGATTTGATATCTAATTTAAAATCTTCGAGGGGATCTCCTGAAAGATAAATACCGGTGACTTCTTTTTCCAGTTGCAATAATTTGAAGGTATCCCAGGGTTCGCATTCAGGAATTGGCGGATCATTCAATGTATCCTCCTCTGTATTATCGAACAAGCTAAGCAATTTACTATCTTGCCGTTTCTTATAATTTTGGGCGTATTGCAGACTTGATTCAATCAGATTATTTTTTAAGGCAGAAGGGATAAAGAAAAATTGAGCCCGGTGTATACCGAAGCTATCGAAGGCACCGGCTTTAGCCAAATTCTCGACACACTTTTTATTAAGTGCTTTGGCATTCACTCTTCGTACAAAATCAAAATAAGTTTCGAAACGGCTGTTTTCTAATTTTTCCTGAATAATATGCTCCACAGCAGCTTCACCTAATCCTTTAATGCCGGATAATCCATACCGGATTTCACCTTTCTTGTTTACGGTAAATTTGCCTTCGCTTTCATTAATATCGGGGCCTAGTGTGGGAATCTTCATTTGCCGGCACTCATGAAGGATGAAGTTCAATTTTGTTGTATCTCCCATATTATGGGTCAATACTGCGGCCATATATTCAGCCGGATAGTTTGCTTTCAGATAAGCGGCCTGATAAGCTAAATAGGCATAGGCTGCAGAATGGGAACGATTGAAACCATACTCAGCAAATTGAGCCATGATAGAAAAAATCTCTTTGGCTTGTTTTTCGTCCAAACCATTTTTTATAGCACCTTTTATGAACAATATTTCTTGTTCATCCATGATAGAGTGCTTCTTTTTACCCATGGCTCTGCGCAGGATATCTGCAGAACCGAGAGAAAAACCGGCTATGATTTGAGCCGTTTGCATAATTTGCTCCTGAAAAACCATAATACCATAGGTGCTTTCCAATATCCCTTTGAGTAAAGGATGAGGATATTCAATTTTTGATTTTCCGAGTTTTCGATCAATATAGAGCGGAATAAATTTTATGGGCCCCGGCCGGAATAAAGCATTCATAGCAATTAAATCTTCCAGATTTGAAGGTTTCAGATCTTTCAGATACTTACGCATACCTTCTGATTCAAACTGAAAGATTCCGATTGTGCGGCCTTTTTGAAAAAGCTTCAGTGTTTTCTCATCATCTAGCGGCAAGTTGTTTAAATCAAGAACCTTATTAAAATTTTTCCTGACATTTTCTACTGCATCTTTTAGAATGGGCAATGTTTTTAGTCCTAAAAAATCCATTTTTAACATGCCGGCAGACTCTACCAGTTTGCCTTCGAATTGTGTGATCAACAAGTCAGAATCTTTGGTTGTGCAAACAGGGATGCTTTGGGTAATATCGTCCGGAGCAATGATTACACCGGCTGCATGAATACCACGCTGTCTCAGGCTTCCTTCAAGCCGTTCGGCCAGTCTGAAAACCTTTGATGCTTCAGATTTTTTATCGTTTTTAATTTTCTGCAAATCAGGATTTGCTTTCAGTGCCTCTGCAAGCGTCATCCCTGCATCATCAGGCACCATTTTGGCTAATTTATCAGCTTTATTAAGCGGATATTTCAATACTCTGCTGACATCGCGGATTGAACTACGTGCGGCCATTCGTCCAAAAGTTACGATTTGAGCCACCTGATTTTTTCCATATTTTTCAATCACGTAATCGATGACTTTGGAACGTCCGTCATCATCAAAATCTATATCGATATCAGGCATGTTGACCCGTTCGGGATTCAGAAATCTTTCAAAAAGCAAGTGATATTTTATGGGATCGAGGTTTGTGATGCTGGTGCAATATGCTACTACCGACCCGGCAGCAGACCCCCTTCCCGGCCCCACCCATACATTGAGTTTCCGGGCAGCCCGAATTAAATCCTGAACGATTAAAAAATAGCCTGAAAACCCCATCTCATTTATAACCCGAAGTTCGTAATCCAGCCTTTCGATAAGGTCAGCACTTAATTCACCATAGCGTTTTTTTGCCCCTTCATAGCATAAAAAGCGAAGATACTTTGATTCAGATTCAAAGCCTCCTGGTAAAGTGTAATTTGGCAGGAGTATGTCATGATTAAGGCTGGGAGTGCTTACTTTTTCGACTATCTCCATGGTGTTTTCCAGGGCCTGTGGCATATCTCGAAAAGTATCGTACATCTCAGCCCGGGTCTTGAAATAAAACTGATCGTTTTCGAATCGAAAGCGTTTTGGCGCATCAAAATCAGAGCCTGTTGATACACAAAGCAGGATATCATGAGCCACATAATCATCCTGATTTATATAGTGTGAATCATTGGTAGCAATCATCTTTACATGATACTTATCCGACATCTTCATCAGGAACAGGTTCAGCCCATCCTCATCGAATTGCTTAGAGCCATGCCTTTGTATTTCGATATAATAATCGTCACCGAAAATGCCCCACATTTTTAAGAATGCTTGTTCAGCCTCTTCCGGCCCTTTTTGTAAAAAAGTACGCGGAACCATTGCTGCAGCACAACAGGTCGTACCAATAAGCCCCTCTTTGTATTTTTCTAGTAATTCAAAATCAATGCGTGGATATTTTCCATATAATCCTTCGATGAATCCCAGAGAAGAAAGACGACTGATATTTTTATAACCAACTGCATTTTTAGCCATAATCAACTGATGATATCTTTCATCCCGATTTATACGGTCGAACTTTTTCTTGTGTCGGTCAGGTACCATATAAAATTCGCAGCCGATAATGGGTTTAACCCCTCTTTTTTTTGCCGAATTATAGAAATTCATGGCCCCAAACATATTGCCGTGGTCGGTGATGGCAACGGCTGGCATCTTGTCTTCTACAGCTTTGTCTAAAAGCAAATCGATATTGGATGCACCATCAAGCAGCGAGTATTGCGTATGGTTGTGCAAATGACAAAATTCAGGGATGTGATCTGAGTCGGGCATAAGAAGTGGTAATATACAATTGAAATAATTGGTAGAAAAATGTTAGGGTAATTATTTGTTGAAAAGTTAGAAGAAATCGGATTAACCTCCTTTCATTTTTATTTTATATCCTGCGGTCTTTAACCAATCAGTAATTTTTTTTCTTTGATCTCCCTGTAGTAATATAACCGCATCTTTAGCAGAGCCGCCAACACCGCATCTCGCTTTGAGTTTTTTAGCCAATTGGTTTAGTTCATCAGGAGGTCCTACAAATCCTTCAATCAGCGTAACCGATTTTCCTTTTCGTTGTTTCCGATCTAGGGAGATATATAATAATTGCCGGTCTGCCGGCAAGGTTTCCTCTTCATCATTTTCATCAAAGTCAGGTTTAAAATCCGGATTTGTTGAAAACACGAATCCACCTTCTTTATTCCTTCCTGATGCTTTGTTTTTCTTTGCCATAACTAGGGAATAATAACCTGCAATGCTCCCGGTAATACCTGAATATTCAAATAATTAACTGGATTGCGGGCTTCTCCGTCAACCTGAAAGTACTGTCGTTCTTTTGTATTAATCTTAACCTGCTCTGTAATATAATTTTTAAAATAGGGGCTTTTGAAATGTGTTTTTCGCAATACCCGCAAAAATAAAAAAGGAGCTTTCCAACGGGGGAATTTATCAAGTATCCATAAATCCATCATCCCATCCTGCAAGCTAGCATACGGTGCCAGTTTAACATTATACCCCAATTGATTTGAGTTGCAGGCCGATATTAAAAAGGCTTTTCCACTGAACGATTGCCCGTTTACATGCATTTCATATTGAATACCCGGAAACATAAACAAACCCTTCAGTACTGAAAAGGCATAGCCAAAGAGTCCCCTGTTGTGCGATGTATCGAATAAACGGATGACTAAGGCATCGAAACCCAGACCGGCATTAGAGCAAAATATCCGGCCATCATAACTGCAAATATCTATTTTGCTAATCTGAAGTTTATTGATTGCCAGGATAGTCTTTTTGGCATTCATAGTATACCCGAGATGACGGGCAAGCCCGTTACCCGAACCGACCGGAACTATGCCAAGCACCATGTTTGTGTCTTTAATAACGTTAGCCACCTCATTAATGGATCCATCTCCACCGGCCATCACAATAATTTCGAAACTATCATGTACAGCAGCTTCTGCCAATACAGCGGCATGGCCTTTATGTTGGGTATATTGAATAGTATAATCGAAACGGTCTTTGTCCAGCAGGCGCTCAATCAATCGCGGGAGTCGCTTTTTTAAAAACTTTCTGGTTCCCGAAACAGGATTAATAATGAATAAAATCCGTTTTCTCATTCGGGGTAATATTTATTGTTTACAAGCATTTCATCATAGGTCTGTATGATTAGCTTCAACTTTGTAAGCATTTCAGATTCCAGAGGAATTGATGATCCTGTCAGGTTATGGGAAAGTGTCGGGTCTTTTAGGCAATTGAAGTAGCCAACAACTTTTGAACCATCAAACTGCAATGCATAACCATGGTGTATAATCTGGTAAATATCATCCATCTGGCTCACACTATACCGGTACGCATCCGGATCGAATAATGAGTTCCCAAAGCTAACATAACGACCTGTATATCCCGTGAACTCAAGTATCGTATTGTAAATGTCCAATTGTTGAACGGTATAATCGATGCTGCCTTTCAGATTAGATCCCGGCAGATAGGCAATTATGGGGATTCGGTAATTTCCAACCCTGTTTTTATTCTCCTCCCGCATTAATGGACCGGTATGATCGGGGCTTATCAGGAATAAAGTATTATCAAACCAATCCATCTTCGAAGCCGTTTTAAAAAATTGTTGCAGGGCATAATCTGCATAGCTTACCGATTTGATTATGGGTAAAGGGCCTTCTTTGAATCGACCTTTATATTTTTTCGGAATAGTAAATGGATGATGTGATGATAGGGTAAAAATGATGCTGCAAAATGGTTTAGAAGTAGAATCAAGCACTTTATCAACATATTGCAAAAACGGTTCATCAAAAATGCCCCAATTGCCATCAAAATCAGCATCATTATTATATTCATCCCTGCCAATGTAATGATCTATGCCAACGGCATCAGCATAATAATCGAAGGTCATGGTTCCGTTATTTCCACCATGCATGAAATAGCTTGTATAGCCGATTTCTTGCAATTGTTTTCCAAGTCCTTCAATCCGGTTGGTTGAGTAGATAGAAGATATATAAGCGTCATTCATCAAAGCGGGCAGTCCGATAGTAATAGCAGGCAGCGCATCAATGCTGTGTTTTCCATTCGCATAGGCTTGTGTAAAGACCATACTTTGCTTCATCAGGCTGTCGAGAAAAGGGGTATACCCATCTCCATCATTAAAGTATCCTGTATATTCCTTCGAGAAACTTTCAAGCAGTAAGATGACCACATTCGGATGAGCTGATTTTCGTAGTGTGTCAGCCCAGATCTTGCTTCCATTCTCTGTTAATTCATGGGCAGGATTGAAACTTTCTACCAATTGATTTTCAGGAAAGTACTCAGGTATTTCGAGCTCTCTGTGAAACATTGAATATATAATGGTAAATGAAGTATTAGTGATCAGCGAAACATCGTTTACTCTGAGATATTTTGTTGCCGTAATGGGTGATATGGGTTTTAACTGCAAGCCCCCTCTCCCTGCCAGGAGCCACAATCCGGCAATAATAATGGCGGTAATAGATTGAATCAAATAATTTGGTTTGGCCAGTGCAGCTACAGTTGAAGAAGCCGTTTTTCGATACAATCGCTCAATCAGGTAAACGACAACAGCGCAAATCAGCAGCACATACCAAAAGTCATGAATGAATTGTGGTATAAGTCCCAGGATATCATTTTTAAGTCCCAGAATATGGGATGATGTGCGCTGCTGAGCAAACTTATAATAAATAAAGTCGCTGGCCTCAAAGAATAGAGCGATGCCATTCACGGCATAAAACAGCGTTTTTAAAACTCTTTGATAAGCCTTTCTGTCGCGCCAGGGATTTGGAATAATATGCAACAGGATAAACAAGGTATTGATATAGAAAATGGCAGAAAGATCGAAACGCCAGCCAAAAACCATGACTTTCAGAAATTCCAAAAATGAAATATCGGAAAACAATTGATAATTGAATAAGAAAAATAAGATTCTGCACAATGTGAAAAGCCCCATCACAATACCAAGACGTTTCAGGAGAAGGATGTAATGGCGGAACTGGGCAATCTGCATGCAGACAAAATTAGAAAAATGTAATCCTCATGCGATTCATGCGGAATAAAAACTGTAAATAAATTATTAATTAGAGAATGAAGATAAACAAATCGGAATCATTAATGCTTCATCGCTTTAAGGCTTAAGTCAAGAATACCGGCCGAATGGGTAATAGAGCCACTCGAAATAAAGTTTACCCCGGTCTCGGCATAGTCTCTGACATTTTCAAGCGTAATATTTCCGGAAGCTTCTGTTTCAAACCGACCATCAATTTTTCCAATACAGCTGTGAATCAAGTTGAGCTTCATATTGTCAAACATAATACGATCCACACCACCAACAAGCAGAATATTATCGACATCAACCATCCTTCTAGCTTCTATTTCAATCTTACGTGTTAACTTATTAGCGGCTAAATATTTTTTCACCATTTTAATAGCATTAGCAACACCTCCTGCATAATCAATATGGTTATCTTTAATTAAAATCATATCGTACAAGCCCATCCGGTGATTCTGAGCTCCACCAATACGAACGGCCCATTTTTCAAACCATCTCAGCGTAGGCGTGGTTTTTCGGGTATCCAGAACGACTACATCAAAATCTTCAACGGCTTTTACCATACTATTTGCAGCTGTGGCAATGCCACTCATTCTTTGCATAAAATTTAATATCAGTCGTTCGGCCTTCAATAAGGAGCGTTGCCTGCCTTTGACAAAAAATATCAACTTGCCATATTTCACATAATCACCATCATCAGCCATTGGTTCGAAAGAAATATCGGGATCAATCTGACGATAAATTTTACTCGCCAAATCGACACCTGCAATGATGCCTGTGTCTTTAATAACTAATTTGGCACTACCAATCGCATCCGGGTCGATGCAAGCTAGTGAAGTATAATCACCCGAACCGATATCCTCAGCCAGAGCGGCTTTGATAAATTGTGTAGCATTGAATGTCATAATAAATTTAGTCCTCGGTGAATTTTAATTGCTGAATCAACATTTTCCCTTCAATATTCTTCAGTAGGATATAGGTTCTGAAAGTACCTAAAGTGGTTTGCAGGGTTCCAATGGCATATTCAGCATTACCGCCTGTGGTGCTGTGATGCATGATGGTAAAGTTGGTTACAGGATGCTTGTTGAAAAAATTCTTTACTACTTCAATTGCCTGAACTTTACTATAACCATTTTCGTTGTCAAGAATCGTTAATTCAACCTGATCATCAAAATATCGGGCTAATGCTGTAGCATTACCTGCTTGTATGGCTGCTTTAATTTGAGTCATGTAGGCCGGCATTTTTTGTCCATAAGTTGAAAGACCAAATAAGAGAAATGAACTAAAAACGACTTGTTTGAGTATTGTTTTCATACTTTTCAATTTGACAACAGATTACTAATATTATGCCAAAGCTTAGCTATTGATTACAACAATCAAAATTAAGCATTATCGTGTATAAACCTAATTTTGTAAAATGAAAAACAAAAAATCATTTCTTATTATTCTTGATGGCTGGGGACATGGTAGAGAAGACAACACCGATGCTATTTTTAATGCAGATACACCCTATTTTGATTCTTTATTAAGTGATTATCCGCATGCTGAATTGTTGACCGATGGTAAAAATGTTGGATTACCCAAAGGACAAATGGGTAATTCTGAAGTAGGTCATTTGAATCTGGGTGCCGGCCGGGTAGTTTTTCAGGAATTATTGAGAATCAACCAGGCAATTGAAAATCATCAATTAAGACAAAACCCGGAGATTTGTGCCGCTATTGATTATGCCATTCAAAACCATAAAGCGATACATTTTATGGGCTTGGTTTCAGATGGAGGAGTTCATTCTCACATCAGGCATCTGGAAGCATTGATTGATATTGCAGAAGAAGCTGGTGTTCAACAATTTTATGTGCATGCCTTTACCGATGGCCGTGATACTGATCCGAAAAGTGGTCATGGATTTATCAAGAACTTGGAAGCACATTTATCAGGAACCCATGGCCAATTGGCCACTTTGATAGGACGCTATTACGCCATGGACAGGGATAAACGCTGGGAACGCACCTCAGCTGCTTACCGAATGTTGGTGCAGGCTACTGGCCGGCCGGTACACAATATATTATCTGCTATTCAGGATTCTTATGATGCCGGTGTTACGGACGAGTTCATTCATCCCCTGATCAAAACAAATGAATCAGGGGTTCCCATTGCCAGTATTCATGAAGATGATGTAGTTTTCTGTTTTAATTTCAGAACCGACCGGCCACGGCAAATTATTTCGGCCCTGACGCAGGAGGATTATCCTGATTTCAATATGCAGAAGCTGCCCCTCTACACAGTCACTATGACGAGCTATGATGAAAAATTCAAGGGGCTTCATATTGTTTATAAGCAGGAGAATGTTCCGGTAACTCTGGGCGAATATTTATCCCAACTCGGACGAAGCCAATTACGCATTGCAGAAACAGAAAAATATCCGCATGTTACTTTCTTTTTTTCAGGGGGAAGGGAAAAGCCTTTTAAAGGAGAAAAGCGGGTGATGATACCTTCACCCAAAGTGGCCACTTACGATTTGCAACCGGAGATGAACGCTTTTAAAGTGAAAGATGCAGCCATTAAAGAAATGAATGAAAAGGAACCTGATTTTATCTGTCTGAATTTTGCTAATGCCGATATGGTAGGACATACCGGTGTGTTTTCTGCAGCCATGAAAGCCTGCGAAACAGTAGATCAATGTCTGAGTGAATTAATACCTGTGGCTCTGACTAAAGATTATGGTATTATCCTGCTGGCCGATCATGGCAATTCGGATTATCTGATTAATGAGGACGGTAGTCCGAACACAGCTCATTCATTGAATCCTGTTCCCGTTATTCTGGTTGATAATCAGTTAAGGCCATCCTTACAACAGGGTATCCTCTCTGACGTGGCACCCACCCTACTGAAGATGATGAATCTGAAACAGCCGGATGAAATGAGCGGACAAAGCCTTTATTGATGATGAAAACAGCACAAGCATATTTTTACTCCTTTTTACTGGTTTTTATATTCAGCTCATGCCATCAGAAAGTAGAGCGGAAAGCGCAGATTGACAAGTTGTTTTCTATTGCTGAATTTATGAATAGTGAGATGGACAGTTTACATGCTCATCAAGCACAAATGATGAAAACGGGTTGGGTGAATGGAGTAGCAGATTCTACTTTGATAGAACAACCTAATTGGAATAATGAATGGCAGCTTTTTATTCGGGCCGAGATCAGCCGGCCGGCTCTCCGAAGTGCTTATCAAATCGATTCTCAGCGTATAGATCCGGAAAGCCTCCGGGTTCTATATACTGCTATCGGTGAGAAACCCGTGGTACGGTCGATGGAAATAATATCGCTGGGCAAAGACATACGAAGTATTCGCATTCATATGAAAAACCTGAATCCGGTGTATAAAAGCAGGAGCTTGCTCGAATATTACCCGGGCCGGTATTACCGTATAAAAACCAGCGAGAAAATCACCATCGGCAAGGAAGAAAAACTGGAGATTAAAGGTCGGTTTATCTACCGCTGATCCCTCATTTCATTTCGGAATAATACTGATAGAACCAGGGAATAGTCTTTATGCCTTTATAAAAATTAAAAATTCCGTAGTGTTCGTTTGGTGAATGAATATTGTCGCTGTCGAGACCAAAACCCATGAGGATGGATTTTAAGCCAAGTTCTTTTTCGAATAAAGCTACCACCGGAATGCTGCCACCGGAACGAACCGGAATAGGTGCCTTACCGAAGGTTTTTTCAAAAGCTTTGCCGGCTGCTTTATAAGCCACCGAATCGATCGGGGTTACTACTGCTTCCCCTCCATGCATGGGACTCACTTTCACGTTTACTGTATCCGGAGCAATTTTTTTTATATGTTCTTCAAATAATTTTGAAATCCGGCTGCTGTCCTGATCAGGTACCAGGCGCATGCTGATTTTTGCAAAGGCTTTGGATGGTAACACGGTTTTGGCCCCTTCAGCGGTATAACCTCCCCATATTCCATTGACATCGAGGGAGGGTCTGATGGAACTACGCTCTACGGTAGAAAAACCTGCTTCTCCTGACAGGGCATTCACACCCAATTCGCTTTTATACTCATCGGCATTAAAAGGAGCTTTGGCCATTTCGGCTCTTTCGGCTGAAGATACTTCCTGAACATTATCATAGAAACCGGGGATCATTATCCGGCCATGTACATCAATCAGCGAAGAAATCATATCGCATAGCACGTTCACCGGATTGGCTACTGCTCCGCCATACACTCCGCTGTGTAAATCGTGGTTGGGGCCTGTTAGTTCTATCTGCATATAGCTGAGGCCACGCAAACCGGTGGTAATAGAAGGAACATCGTTAGCCAACATGCTGGTGTCAGATATAAGGACAACATCGGCAGCCAGTTTTTCTTTATTACGGGAAACAAATAAGCCCAGATTTTCTGATCCGATTTCTTCTTCACCTTCAATAATAAATTTCAAATTGCAGGGAATATTTCCGGCTGCATTCATGGCCTCCAGGGCTTTGATGTGCATATAAACCTGTCCTTTGTCATCACTCGAGCCGCGGGCATAAATAATATCGTCTTTGATGAGCGGATCGAAGGGAGGCGAATTCCAAAGCTCGTAGGGATCGGCAGGCTGCACATCATAATGACCATAGATTAAAACGGTTGGCAATTTTTTATCCACTATTTTATCGGAAAAAACGATGGGATAGCCATCCGTAGGGCAGATTTCGGCATGGTCGGCTCCGGCATCCAGTAGTTTCGCCTGTGCATATTCAGCGGCTTCAAACACATCGTCTTTGAATTTCGGATCGGCACTCACAGAGGGTATGCTGAGCCATTCAATCAGTTCATCGAGAAATCTTTTCTTGTTTTTGTTAAAATATGCCTCGGTAGCTTTCATATACTTTCTTTTAATGCAAATATAATACAGCCGCGGCAGGATTGATGAATTGGGGCTTAAAGAAGCATTTGATGTATTGTACGAAAAAACCCCGCTATGGCGAGGTTTTTATTTTGTGGTGGGCGCTACAGGATTCGAACCTGTGACCCCTTGCTTGTAAGGCAAATGCTCTGAACCAACTGAGCTAAGCGCCCCAAAAATGTCAATTTCCTTTTTTTTATTTATTAAGGAAGGGCAAAAGTAAGCGCATCTGCGCACTTTTCCAATTTTTTATTCAATTCGCAACGCAGGCTAATCTCTCAACTCAAGCTCATATTTTTTGGGGGTTACACCATACTTCTTTTTAAAAGCAGCTATAAAATTACTGGGCTTGCCATAGCCAATAGCATAGGCCACTTCATTGATTGTATAACTCCGTTGCTCGAGCAAAAGAATGGCCTGCTGCATGCGATGCTCGTTCAGATAGCCATAGATCGTGTTACCATAGATATCCTTAAAACCATTTTTGAGTTTAAATTCATTAATGCCGGCTTGTTTGGCCAATTGAGATATAGTGGGAGCATCGGTCATGTTATCAAGCAGAATTTGTTTGGCTTTTCGAATGCATTTGATATCATCGGGATTATCGAGGAATGGACAATCAAGTTCGGCATCATCATCGGTGGCAGCATTGCTGAAATAGATAGAAAAGATTTCTAAAACTTTACCATTCATGTACATATTCCGGAAATGTGGCCCGAGGTTGTATTGTATTACTTGATGCAGCGATACACTCAGATTACCGCTGAGCGGCTTAACCAAATAAAGTTTTTGAGGATCATAATAGCGGCTCAATTCTTCGCGTGTCATGGTGCTCATGTCGAGATTGGCATTGAAAAAATGGTGCATCCGCTCTATGGTTGTCAGCAAGAAAACAGCTTCAGTGCCTGATTCCATAGCCAATTCTGCCACCAAGGGGGCATAAGGATGAGAAATGAAAATGCTGTTCCCCTTTTCCAGCAGCACCGGTTGCTCCATTCGGGGAAAGCGGATATTAATATGTCCCCGCAGCGCAAAAATGAGCATAACCAGTTGAGGATGAATATGAAGATTCAGATCTGATACAGCAGTCCCGGAGGCAGGCAAACTCAGAATGCCCAGATTTTCATCAATCAGGATTTTGCTCAGGCCGGGCCAATCTGCATATTCTTCATAAGTATCTCCGGCTATTTCGTTTAATCTATTTTCTATCCCGATTAAGGTATTTTTTATCAGGTCAGGTTCTTTTACAAATTTTTGATGTGGCATAGAAATGCGTATAAAGGTTTGAAAAGCAACACAAATATAGCCAGTATTCTTAGAGAGCAGGGTGACAAAAGTCACCACCTCTCTATACCGCTTCGGGTATTTATTATCCTTTTTCGGGTATTGGCTCCACGAAAGCCGCCCCTACCTTTGCATCCGAATTATTTGTTTTAGCTTTTAAAACCTAAGAAATGAAGAAACTCTTTTACACTTGCTTACTAATAATATTAGGGGCAGGCATGATGGCCCAGACATCGGTGACTGTTAGCATTGGTGCAGGCTATGCCAATCAAACGTATTATAGTTTGAAGAATAATACCAGTGTACAGCAACCAAGAACAGATTGGGATCTTCAGATTGTTGAAAATGCTTTTTCTGCATCTATCCGGGTCAACTCGGGTGCCGATGCACAATTATATGAACTGGCAAATTCCGATACCCTTTCCTGGAATACAGTTGACACAGCCGGCATGAGCGCTATTTACGATCGCGATACAACCTGGGAAGAATCAGCCTTTAATTATGGCAATACCGGACATCCGGATTATGGGTGGGGTCTTTATACCGGTGGAGGAAATCTGTTTGGGAAGAAAATATTTGCCATTAAACTGGTTGATGGTTCTTTCCGCAAAATATGGATTAAAAGCCTATTGGTTGGTAATACTTATACCATCCGTATGGCCAATCTGGATGGAAGCAACGATACCACTTTTCAATTAGTGAAATCAGATTATACAGGCAAAAGCTTTTTCTATTATGATCTGCGTAATTTACAAGCCATCGACCTTGACCCCATGGCAGATGATTGGGATTTGCTTTTTACAAAATACCCGGCAGAAGTGGCTCCGGGTGTTTATTATCCGGTTACAGGTGTGCTGGCCAATTATGAAGTGGAAGTAGCCAAAGCGGCCGGTGTAGATGTCGGCACAGTGAATTATCTGGATTATCCTTTCCAGACAAATATTGCCACCATTGGCTATGACTGGAAAGTCTTCAATATGCAGACTTTTCTGTATGAAGTAGAAGACTCTTTGGTTTATTGGGTTCTTGGCCGTGATAGTGTGATTTATCGCATTGAATTTACATCCTTCAGTGGTTCATCCAGTGGTGATTTCGATTTTGATGTTACCGTGGTATCTCCAACAGGAATCAACAATATACATGATGCCATTCAAGCGCTTGATATTTATCCGAATCCCATGGATGAAGATGCAAGCATTATGCTCAGTCTTGCTCAAAACGGACCGATAAGTCTTCAATTAATTGGGATGGATGGCAGTTTGGTTTTTCAAAATGAATTACAAGATGTACAGGCGGGATTACAGGTAATTCCTTTCCATCTCGATGGTTTGGCAGCAGGTATCTACGTGTTGCATATTCGTTCGGGGCAGCAAACTCTGAGCAGAAAAATTATAGTGAAATAGCTGAGGTTTAACAAGATATACAGTTTGATGAACAGGTTTTTATTGAAGTTATTCCAGGTTGGTTCTTTCTTTCTCTTCTTTTTTTCATGGCGGTTAATATTAGCAGAAAGTCAGGTAATCGTGTTATCAGCAGAGGGTGCTTATCCTTTAGTTTATGCACATGTTACTTTTACCAACCTGGATATTTCTCCCTCAGCGAGTCAAACTGTTTTAACCGGTGAAGATGGCGTAGCGGTTTCGCCTTTCAGCGGTTCTGTTTCTGTACACATTACTTATACAGGCTTCCGACCACTTGACGATACCCTTCAATCAAACGAAATAAAAACCTACCGGCTCGAAGAACAGGCCTTCGAGATCGGTGATGTGGTTGTAACGGCTCAATACGATCCCGGGAGTGCTGAGAAATCGGTGCATAAAATTGAAATTATTGGCAGAGAAGAGATTGATCTGAAAGCGGCTACAACGCTGAAAGATCTGCTGAGTGATCAAGGTAATATCCGACTTTCGCAGGACAATATCCTGGGTTCGTCTCTGAGTCTGGAAGGCATTTCGGGACAAAATGTAAAAATTCTGATTGATGGCGTTCCGGTCATCGGGAGACTGAATGGCAATATCGATATCAGTCAGATTAATCTAAATGATATCGAACGGGTTGAAATTGTGAAAGGGCCCTTGAGTGTAAATTACGGTACTAATGCCCTGGCAGGAACGATAAATCTTATAACAAAGAAAGGTCAGCAAGATCGCTGGGATACCTATGCTACCGGGTATTATGAGTCTGTCGGACAATATAATTTTGATGCCGGAACCGGCTATCAGCAAAACCATTCAAGAATATCTTTATCGGGTGGCCGTAATTTTTTCGATGGCTGGTCATTGGTCGATACATCACGCCATAAAGACTGGAAACCAAAAGAGCAATACTTTGCCGATGCCGGATATGCATTCACTTCCGAAAAGCTACATCTGGCTCTAGGCAGCCGGTACTTCCGTGAACTGATCACTAATCGGGGCTTGAGAAGAAAACCTTATTACGAAACCGCCTTTGACGATTACTATTTCACGCAGCGACTCGATAATCAATTGAGTCTTCAATACCGTCCAAACGAGAAGGGTAATTTCGGCCTGCAAATAGCGTACAATACATACCAAAGAATTAAGAATACTTATTTCAAAGATTTAGTGACCCTTGGCGAAGTCCTCACAGCGAACCCCGGAGATCAGGATACCAGTTTTTTCTCTCTTTTCATGGCACGCGGTTCTTATATCAATACAAAACCGGATAATAAACTACACTATGAATTAGGCTTCGACCTGAACTACGAACAGGCAGCAGGCCTGCGCATCAATGATGGCCGGCAAACTATTGGAGATTATGCCGTTTTTGCTACTTCGGAAATAAAACCGATTGAATCAATGACGATCAGGCCGGGCTTGAGATATGCTTACAATACAGACTATCGAACGCCCTTGATTCCTTCTCTCAATGTCCGTTTTGGATTAAGCCCAAAGCTTACGATGAGGGCATCTTATGCACGGGGATTCCGGGCACCATCGCTCAAAGAGCTGAACTTCCTTTTTGTCGATATTAACCATAATATTCACGGTAATCCGGATTTGGAAGCTGAAAAATCGAACAATTATAATCTGGCTTTCAGTTATAGGAAAGCGAACAAATTGACAGTTTATAAGGCAGAATTGTCGGTCTATTACAATGATATTTTCAATATGATTACGCTGGCTCAACAAGGAGGAAGCATCTATAGTTATGTAAATATCGGACGCTTCAGGAGCCTTGGAGGCGAGGCATCATATTCCCTGATTATGGAGAATCTTCAATTAAAGTTAGGGGGTGGATTAATCGGTCGTTACAACGATATTAGCTATTCAAGCAGCGCTCCAGCTGTCAGTACAACTCCTGAAATTGTAGCTGATCTGAGCTATCATATCAAAACCCTTGGTGTGAAGATTGCCTTGTTTTATAAATTCACCGGCCGGTCTCCCAGTTTCTATATTGATGAAAACCAGATACTGCGAGAAAACTATATAGGCTCATTTCAATCAGCCGATCTCACCCTGACACGTCCTTTTTGGAATAATAAAATACAGTTGAGTACCGGAGCAAAAAATCTATTCGATGTGAAAGATATCCAGGCTTCCGTTAGCGGAGGAGCTCATTCCTCAGCAGGCGGCTCTTTGCCCATGGCCTGGGGCAGAAGCATTTTTGCCAAACTCAAAATACAGCTCTGATGAGAAGATATAAGAAACACAAGAAACACCGCTTTATTATACTGATATCGCTTGCATTAATCAGTGCCATTAGTGGCTGTCTGAAACCTGAACTCCCACTAAATCCTCACCAAAGAGGTAGCGTGACAGAAGCCGAAGTTACCATGGAATCTAATTATAAATATCAGGTGTATTTTGATTTCAGCACCGGTGCTGTAGCCGGACAGAATCTGAAAATGGATTGGGATCTCGGCTTTGAAACCGGTGATAAGGGGCATCATATTATAGTCAATTCATCGAAGGCTATGTTTGCAGCCGATGCCGGTGCTATTGATTTTTATACTTTGATTGATACGACCGGTATGCGTTTTAACTGGGATGCCCAGAATGGTGATTTGGATTCAACTGCCCTGAGCGGTTGGGCTGATCTGAGCGGAACTCAACCTGTTCCGAGTAAGCATGTTTTTGTTCTGAACCTCGGATTAAAAACCACAGGACTACCCGTGGGCTTAAAAAAAATCAGCATTGAAAACTATGCTAATGGAGCCTATACCTTGCACTGGGCAGAACTGGACAATAGCAATGAGGACTCACTGCTGATTCCGGCCTCTGACACGAGTTTTAATTTTAGCTTTTTCAGTTTTAAAAATGGGGGAGATATAGTCTCCATTGAACCCCCTAAAACAAGTTGGGATATTGTTTTTACTCAATACCTGCGCATCTTCAATGTCAGCGGTGACACCATTCCTTATCTGGTAACCGGAGTACTGCTAAATCCATGGAAAGTGGAAGCCACTGCCGATTCTTCCATTGCTTTCGATGCCCTGGATTTCAGCCGCATCAGCCAATTCGAATTCTCAAACGATAGAAATCTGATTGGCTACGACTGGAAAAAATATTCATTCGATTTAGGTCAGTATGCCGTTAATCCCGATAAAATCTATGTGGTCCGCGATCCGGAAGGTATTTATTACAAGCTCCACTTTATCGATTTCTACGATCCAAACGGCAATAAAGGCAACCCACAATTCGAGTTTCAGAAGTTGTGATGAGAATTTCTTTAAAATTGTGATGGGAAGCAAAAGTTTCCCGGCTTGCAGCAGCGGTAATATCTTATTTGGATGTGAACCATCGAGTGGTACACCTTCCAGGCTTGCGAAGTTTTATGGGAATCCCTGAACTTATCATAATAAAAATATCCGGTCATTCAATAGTAGCAGTTCATTTTTTAGGTATGTCAATTTTATTCAAACATACCAGGATGAACAAATCGAAAAGGCGTATAGTAAATTAAAATCTATCGGTGAATCGAGGGGTTCTCCTACTTGAATATATGCGCTTTTAGCCATTTTTTTCTTTTTCTAAATTGCCTATGTCTTGAACACTTCTACTTCTGATATTACCAATTCGTTATTATCCTTTCGGGATGCAGATGCCGGGCAGGGTATTGGATTCCGGGGCTAATAGGTTTGGGCTTCCGGGGTCGGAACCCTGCCAATTCCATGAACATCTTGATTAAACTTTCTCAAGATTTGCAACTTTTAAAAAGATGCTGAGTTACAAATATTCGTTAATGAAAAACAATCGTTTTTTCCCAGTTGTTTTTGTAGCTTTGAACGCAACCCTTGAAGAAATGAATAACAAAAAATTCTTCCTGATTGTATTAATCAGTGCACTAGTCGCTTTCCTGACTGGCTTGTTTGTCGGTAATAAGAAATCGAAAAACGAACCGCACCAAAGCAGCGATAACTAAACGCCAGCCTGTTTTTAGCAATAAGTATTATAGGCGAGTGAGAGATTCTCAGCAATCATCTCGGGCGATCTTCCTTCTATCTGATGCCTTTCAAGGAAATGAACCAATTTGCCATCCTTAAACAAAGCAACAGAAGGAGAGGAAGGAGGATAAGGCAGCATATATCTTCTGGCATGTTCAGTTGATTCCATGTCGAATCCCGCGAAAACGGTAGTCAGCTGCTCTGGTTTCTTTTCATTTTCCAATGATAAACGCACACCCGGACGGGCACTTCCTGCGGCACAGCCACATACGCTGTTTACAACTACTAAAACACTTCCTTTCGATTTTATGGCTTCATCAACCTGAGCAACGGTTGTTAAATCTTTAAATCCAAGTTCGGTTAACTCTTGTTTCATCGGCAATACGATTTGGGCTGGGTACATTTTTTTTGGTTTTTCTTAAATTAATGAATCAGTATCTGAACAAAGCTTCCGCTTGTTTTGTTTCCTAAACTTAATCTTGTTTCAAGAAATCTTTTTGGCTAAAAGCCTATTTTTGCAACGTATAAAAAACAAACAATGATTGACACTAAAATGAAGTACAAAGTTAAAGATATTGCGCTGGCAGCATGGGGCAGAAAAGAAATGGGCCTCGCAGAAGCAGAAATGCCCGGATTAATGGCTTTACGTGAACGCTACGGGAAGGAACAACCTTTGAAGGGAGCCCGGATTGCCGGTTGCCTCCATATGACCATCCAAACGGCTGTATTGATCGAAACACTGGTGAAACTGGGTGCCGAAGTTCAATGGTCGAGTTGCAATATTTTTTCTACCCAGGACCATGCGGCAGCAGCGATTGCCGATACAGGCGTTCCGGTATATGCCTGGAAAGGTGAAAGCGAGGAAGAATTTAACTGGTGCATAGAACAAACCCTGTTCTTTGGAGATGATCAAAAACCATTAAATATGATTTTAGACGATGGCGGAGATCTCACGGCAATGGTGCTCAACAAGTATCCTGAATTAATTCCGGGTATCAAAGGCATCAGCGAAGAAACTACCACCGGGATTCATCGCTTGTACGAACTGGAAAGCAAAGGGAAATTACCCTTACCGGTGATCAATGTGAATGACTCGGTAACCAAATCAAAATTTGATAACAAATACGGTTGCCGCGAATCACTGGTTGATGGCATACGCAGAGCCACCGATGTGATGATGGCCGGAAAGGTTGCTGTGGTTGCGGGTTATGGAGATGTAGGCAAAGGTTCTTCGCAATCGCTTCGTGGTGCAGGTGCACGAGTCATTGTTACTGAAATCGACCCCATTTGTGCATTGCAAGCAGCCATGGAAGGTTTTGAAGTAAAACGCATGGACGATGCTATAAAAGAAGCTGATATCGTGGTGACTTGTACCGGGAATTGCGATATCATCGAAGGTCGTCATTTCAAAATGATGAAAGACAAAACCATTGTTTGCAACATAGGCCATTTCGATAACGAAATTGATATGGCCTGGCTGAATAATAATTATGGGGCTGATAAAATCAATATCAAACCTCAGGTTGATCTCTATCATGTGGAAGATCACGATGTCATTGTGCTGGCCGAAGGACGGCTGGTAAATTTGGGCTGTGCCACCGGTCATCCGAGTTTTGTGATGTCTAATTCATTTACAAATCAAACCCTGGCACAAATCGAACTATGGAATCATAGCGATCGCTACGAAAACAAAGTATATATGCTGCCGAAACATCTGGATGAAATGGTTGCCCGGCTTCATCTCGAAAAAATCGGAGTGGTGCTTGAAGAACTTTCGGATAAACAGGCAAACTATATAAACCTACCTAAAGAAGGTCCTTATAAACCGGAATATTACCGCTATTAACAGATTACATCTTGATAAAAACAACGAGGCAGCCCGCGCAAAAGGCTGCCTTTTTTTGTGAGTGGGAAAGTCGTTTCCATAAATTTCAAAATTGAAAAAAAAGCCTTGAGTGAAATTGCTAATTTTGGTCGAGCAAAAACCGATGACCCGTCTTAGTGTAAATATCAATAAAATTGCCCTGATTAGAAACGCACGGGGAGGCAACGTACCTAACCTGCTTCAGGTAGCGCAGGATTGTGAACGCTTTGGTGCACAAGGCGTCACGGTACATCCGCGGCCGGATGAACGGCATATACGCTATACCGATGTTGGCGGGCTTAAAAAGGTTGTAAAAACCGAATTTAATATAGAAGGCTATCCTTCGAAGGAATGGCTGAAACTGGTCTTGGAAAATCAACCTGATCAGGCTACCCTCGTTCCCGACCCGCCCGGTGTGCTGACCTCCGATACAGGTTGGGACACTATCCGGAATACAGGTTTTTTACAGGATGTTATTGGCCCCCTGAAAGCGGCCGGTATCCGGGTTTCCGTTTTTATCAATGCCGATGCTGAAATGATTGAAGCCGCACCGCTTACAGGTACCGACCGGATTGAATTATATACCGGGCCTTTTGCTGCCCGTTATTCCGGGGATAAGGAAAGCGCGGTAAAACCATATATTGAGGCGGCTCAGGTAGCGCATAAGCTGAAACTGGGTATCAATGCCGGCCACGATCTGAATCTTGACAACCTGGCTTTTTTCAAACAATCTGTGGTATATCTGGACGAAGTTTCAATCGGGCATGCCCTGGTTTCGGATGCCCTCTACCTGGGACTTGAAAACACGATTCAAATGTATCTGGCCCGGCTGATCTGAAAATAATTTACTTATGCATAAAGCCTATAAAAGTGTACGGAAAATATTTGGTTTTATATGGGCTTTATACACCTTGTTCTGGATATCGGTAATTGGTATTGTGGCCTTGTTTTTTTTCCTGATTTTCTACAACCTGGGCGGAAAATATGCCTGGCATATATGCCATCATATCACCAAGATATGGGCTGCTGTTTTTATGGCTTTATCCGGATTACCTGTGGTCACCAAAGGACGGAAAATGGTTGACCGGAAACAAACTCAGGTGTTTGTGTGCAATCATGTTGATCTCATAGATGTACCTGCGGCAACCGCGGCTCTGCCGGGTGATTTTACGATCCTTGCGAAAAATGAAGTCCGGAAAATACCCATAATAGGGTATATGCTTCCCAGAATTCATTATTCGGTAATCCGCTCTGATAAGGATAGCAGGAAAAAGAGTTTTGACTGGTTGAACAAAACCTTACTAAGTGGCCGGTCGATTTTGCTTTATCCGGAAGGCACACGCAATGCCGGTCCGCAGCTAACGGGAGAATTTCATTCCGGAGCCTTCCGGCTAGCCATTCAAAACCAGCTCCCCCTGACGGTAGTAACTATGCTGGATACTTATAAAAGGATGAATAAAAGAAGGGGCATGAGTATTTATCCGGGGCCGCTCCGTGCCATATTTTCAGCTCCAATCTCTACGGTAGGTATGCGTGAATCGGATGTCCCCGAATTAATGACCAGGGTAAAAGCTATGATGGAAGAAAAACTTCGAAAAGTGTATGGCGATTCGCTTCCTGATCCTAATTAGAAACCTGCACTTCAGCATAAGCTTCAGTGGCCGGACAAGTGCAAATCAGATTTCTGTCACCATAAGGATTATCGACTTTAGCCACCGGTGGCCAGTATTTCCAGGCTCTCAGATAAGGCATCGGAAAAACGGCTTGTTCTCTGGAATAAGGGTGAGCCCATTCATCTGATGTAATCATGCTACTCGTATGCGGTGCGTTTTTCAATACATTATCCTCTTTATCGACACGACCTTCAGCCACTTCCTCGATTTCTTTTCTTATGGCAATCATAGCATCACAAAATCGATCCAACTCAGCTTTCGATTCGCTTTCGGTGGGTTCAATCATCAAAGATTCATGTACAGGAAACGAGACCGTAGGTGCATGAAATCCGTAATCCATTAGGCGTTTTGAAATGTCTTCCGCGCTGATGCCGGATTCATTCCGGATACCGTGAATGTCCAGGATCAGTTCATGAGCCACCATATTGTTTTTCCCGGTATACAACACCGGATAATATGCTTCAAGTCTGGTTTTAATATAGTTTGCATTCAGGATCGCTACACTCGAGGCCAGGGCGAGTCCTTCGCTGCCCATCATTCGGATATAAGCATAAGATATTGTGAGGATGGATGCAGATCCCCAAGGGGTACTGCTGACTGAATTGATGCTTTTATCATGGCCGGTAATGCTTATGTGTCCGGGAAGAAACGGGCTAAGATGAGCGGCACAGCAAATCGGACCTACACCCGGTCCGCCACCTCCGTGAGGAATGGCAAAAGTCTTATGCAGGTTCAGGTGGCATACATCGGCATGAATCATGGCCGGGCTGGTGAGACCGACCTGTGCATTCATGTTGGCTCCATCCATATAAACTTGTCCTCCGTTTTCGTGGATGATATCGGCCATTTCAACCACTGCTTCTTCAAAAACGCCATGAGTTGATGGATAAGTGATCATCAAAGCCGCCAGGCGATCTTTGTTTTTCGTGGCTTTCTCACGAAGGTCATTCACATCAATATTTCCGTTTTCATCGCAGGCTACCAGAATCAGTTCCATACCGGCCATGATAGCAGATGCAGGGTTAGTGCCATGAGCAGAAGTAGGAATCAGAGTAATATTTCTTTGGCTTTCGTTCCGGTCGTTATGATAGGCGCGAATAACGCTGAGGCCGGTGTATTCGCCCTGTGCACCGGAATTAGGTTGCAGCGAGCAGGCATCGAAGCCGGTGATTTCGCACAAATAGTTTTCGAGTTCGCTGATCATCTGGCGATAGCCTGTAGTTTGCGCATCGGGGGCGAAGGGATGAATATTGGCAAAGCCAGGCAGGGTTAGCGATAATAATTCGGCTGCGGCATTTAGTTTCATGGTACAGGAGCCGAGCGGTGTCATGGAATGTACGAGCGAAAGATCTTTGTTTTCGAGGCGTTTCAGGAAACGCATCATATCGGTTTCAGAATGATATTGTTGAAAAACATCTTCTTGCAGATAATCAATCTTCCTTTGCAAGTCGGCAGGAATGACTTCTTCGGCTGTCATCGAGGCAGGATTGAAGGTTGTGTTTTTAGTCATCGCAAATAGCTCAGCGATTTCCTGTAAATCAGATTTACTGGAGGTTTCGTCCAGGGCAATACTGATTTTTCCATCCGGATGATAAGAGAAATTGATCTGATGTTTTTCAGCCAGGGTTTTAATAGTATCCTGAAGTCCTTCGGCATCAATCAAGAGGGTATCGAAATAAGATTTATTAAGCTGTTTGAAACCGACTGATTGCAAAGCGGAAGAAAGCATACAGGCCAAACCGTGGACATAATCAGCAATTGCCCGCAAACGGTCGGGGCCGTGATAAACGGCATACATAGCGGCCATAACGGCCAGCAGAGCCTGAGCCGTGCAGATATTGGAAGTGGCTTTTTCCCGTCTGATATGCTGCTCGCGGGTTTGCAGCGCCATACGGAAGGCAGAATTTCCTTCAGCATCTACTGATATGCCGATGATGCGTCCGGGCATCAGGCGTTTAAAACTTTCGGTTGTAGCAAAAAAGGCGGCATGAGGACCACCAAAAAACATCGGTACTCCGAAGCGTTGCGAATTGCCGAGTGCCACATCTGCCCCCATGGAACCGGGTGATTTTATGGAAAGCAGGGCAAGCAAATCGGTGGCCATGGCAACTTTAATGCCGGCCAGATGGGCTTTTGATATCAGTGCTTCCCAATCTTTCACAGCACCGTTTTGATCGGGATATTGCAGGAGCATGCCGAATGCATTGGCCGGTAAATCCGGGTCGTCATCCTCAACAGTTTTTATCTCAATACCCAAGGGAATCGCTCTTTTCCGAACGACATCGATGCTTTGCGCAAAACATTGGGCTGAGACAAGGAATATGTTTTTATCGCTTTTATTGCCTTTGTTGGCATTACGGTAGAACATGATCATGGCTTCGGCAGCGGCTGTACCTTCATCGAGCAGACTAGCATTGGCGAGGGGCAGACCACAGAGCTCTGAAACCACCGTTTGGAAAATGAGCATGGCTTCGAGTCTGCCTTGTGATATTTCGGCCTGGTAGGGAGTGTATTGGGTGTACCAACCGGGATTTTCGAGTATGTTGCGTTGCAGCACGGCCGGGGTTTGGGTGCCGTAGTAGCCGGAGCCGATAAAGTTGCGATACACTTTGTTTTTTGAGGCAATTAAACGCATGCTTTGTATTAAATCGGCCTCGCTGAGGGCCTCGGGCAGGGCTAAGGACTGTGGCAATCGTATGGCGGCAGGAATGGTTTGTTCTATCAACTGTTTAAGACTATCATGGCCGGTGGTTTTGAGCATGGATTTGAGTTCATGACCGAGCGGGCCGATGTGGCGTTGGGTAAATATTTCAGGATGATTCATTTTTTTGTGTTTTTCAAGATGCAAAGGTAATTCAGGCTTTTGAATATTGCCTATAATTTATGACCATATTGTTATCGTTCAGGGAAGGAATCAGGCAGCTCTGTGGGGTAGTCGTCATTCTCCCGGTCTTGATACTTCGCTAAGGAAAGCGTCAGCCCTTGTGTGAGGGGATTGAAGAATCTCATGATTATCCACCGAATGCAAGGTTTGAATACTATAAATAAAAACACACCCCTAGCCCCTCTCAAGAGGGGAATTGATGAGTGCGCAAGGGTTTGGGTTTCTTCATAAGCACAGGCAGACATGATGTACCTTTTCCAGAAAATATGGTAGATTTGGATAATGACACCTATCCTGAATTCCATTTGCAGTACTTTGATTAAACAAATTGGAAACAGCCATTCGGATAAAATAGCCATCAATATTTCGGACTTGGCAAAAGGATTTTAACTTTTGAAAATTGAAGAAGATAAGCAGGTTATCGTTTTAAAGCTTGCAAAAAATTCCGCTTGTCTTGATTTGAGAAGCAATTGTCATTGAGATAAACCCGATACCCAGCTTTTCCCCCACTCCACTTTTTCATCCTTATTCCATAAATCAGGGAAGAAAATACGTTTCATAAACTTCGGGGGTAAATATTGCTGCCAATTGGTACCTCCCGTAGCGGCTACATCTCCTTTTTTATGAAGCAAATAGCGCGCAGCGGTTTTATAATGAACCAGTGGCCAGTTGATATTCACATTGGCATCCAATTGCTTCATCAAACTAATCAATGTCGGATCGGCCTGTTCATCTGCTTTCAATGATTTGTATTTGCGCCACAAATTTTTGTCCTTATAATCCCTAGCCAATTGCAACAAATCCTGGCTATATTTATCTTCAAACTGCTGTAAGGTCAGGGTTTTTTGGCCGCTCTCTAATTCGGTGGCTCCTGCTTTCCAATAAATATGCTCAAACAACTTTTTCAATCCCTCATCATCCGTTTCAACGTCAGCAAGTGCTACTCGATAATCCTTATGCACCAGATTTTTCAAATCGGTAGAACAAATCTCTATCTTCCGATACTGGGCACTCTGAAAACCACTGGCCGGCAGCAGCGCCATCCTGAATTTCAGGAATTGCTCCCGCTCCATCCCCTGTTCCATAATGCTGAAACTCTTCGTCAGTACCTCGAAATAATTATTGATACGTCTGAGCCGATCTTTGAGTAAATCGGCTGTCAAATAGTCCTGCCACCCTGCATCATGTCCGTTGTCCAGCATCTTCCGGCCATTGTTTGCAAGCTGTTCTATTTCGTGCAAAGCCAGCCTGAAATACAACTCAGTGATTTGATGATAGATAATGAAAATAACTTCATCGGGGTAATCGGTGCGCGGATGTTGCAAAGTGAGCAAGGTATCCACCATCGTATATTCCCAGTAGGGCATATAATTCGATAATAAAAGACCCTCAAGATAGGCATTCATGTCCTGTCCCATCGAATTGTATTTCTCGCGTAGCATATCGAGTTGCTGCTCCAGTTGCGGATCTGTTTTTTCGCTCATCTGCGTAAAAATAAATAATCGGAAGGAAGAAACAAGCAGTGCCTATCGGGCAGGCTGATAAGAATACAAATTGAAGATGGATTGCGGAATGAAATACTTGAAATCGGCCGGACTCAACAGCAGGTTGTCATTGTATAGCTGACCGCTTTCTACATTCACCATTTTTTGCGGATCAAAAGCAAGTCCTTTATAATGCAGTTCCCAATGTAGATGACTTCCTGTTGAGTGACCGGTGCTGCCTCCTTTCCCGATAACTTGTCCGCTTTCCACTTCATCTCCGGGCTGCACCAATAATTTTGATAAGTGGGCATACAAGGTTTCCAGACCATTCCAATGCCTGATCACCACAACATTTCCGAAGGAGGATGAATAATGAGCTACCCGTACCATGCCGTCAAAAGCAGCATAAACGGGGTCACCGGTCCTGAGGTCCAGGTCAAGGCCTTTGTGGTAATGATAATGTCGATATCCAAAATGCGAGGTCACCGGACCGGCTACCGGCATGGTAAAACCACATTCGGAACGACCGGTTAATTGGATAAGCACCGTATCCATAAATCCCTCAATCGGGAAATGATCAGGGTTGATGATCTGCGTATTCCAGGCAGGATAAAGCCAATCTGCCGGAATGCTTTCTGATCTTCTGTCTAACAGCACAAGTGGCTGCAAAGGCAGCACATATCCCCTAGTGCTTTTCTGCATTTCATTTCCGCCTGTCTTGTCAGAGATCGGGCCCGATGCCAGACCAATAAGGGCAAAAAGAGATAAAATGATAGGATTCAGACTTTGGGAAGCATAGTTCATGACAAATGCTGCTGCCGGGTAGAGGTAGTTGTTTTTAGGCAATTACAAATATAGTCTGATAAAAAGCACCGGACAACGCAGTAAATACCATATCAATGTGGAAAGAGCTAATAAACTGCTGATTCATGTATGAATATCTTCAAAGCAATGCCCCTATAAAATGCCGGTTTGGTGAATACTAATTAATACAGTTTTTATCGACTTTGGTTTTACCGGTCCTTATGCAGGATGCAATTAACTTTCGATTGTCTTTATTTCAATAATCGAGCGGTGAAAAAAAGTATTTTTTAAGTAGCTTCGTCTTTCAGTCAAACCAAAACCAATGAAAAGGGCGCTTATACTCCCTTTGTTTATTTTTTGAGTGAGCTCAATTTAATTAGCTAAACTTACTTTTTTGCATCATGGAACTTTCAGCAGGCCATTTGTGCTAATAGAATGCCTCCATGAGGAATAAATAAACAGAAGATTATGGAAATCAGTTTTGAATTTTGGTACTTATTGCCCATCTCTATTCTAATTGCAACACTGGCAATGGGCAGTGGCATTGGCGGTGCTGTTTTTTTTTCACCCTTGTTTATGCTCGCACTTCGCCTCGACCCGAAGATTGCTATCGGTTCGGCTCTGATAACGGAATTATTCGGATTTACCTCCGGCCTCGTGGCTTATTATCGAGCCAGGCTCATTGATTATACATTGGCTAAAAACCTGTTGATTTTTTCTGTGCCGGCCGCTGTATTGGGTAGCATTTATGCCGATTACGTGCCGGATATCGTGCTGAAAACCATTTTTGCAGCAGGGCTTATGTTCATCGGTTACCAGCTCTTTTCGGCCTGGAGGAAAGAAGAAAGAGAGAAAAAAGAAGCCGAATTCAAAAAAGAATTTGAAGTATTTCATGAGAATGAACTCACCGACAGCGAAGGAAGGGTTTTCCATTACACCGTTTGTAATAAAGGTATGGGGCGCTTTTTTGCTGCCATCGGAGGAGCCTTCGTAGGGATGATATCCGTTGGTTTGGCCGAATTGCAGGAATATCAGCTCGTGGCACGTTGTAAAGTACCTACACCAGTAGCAGTGGCCACCTCGGTATTTGTCGTGGTCATTACTGTGCTTGTTGCTTCCATAGGTCATATTTTTTCTTTCGCAAACGAAGGAAGCGACATGATGAACCAGGTCTTGAACGTTATTGTCTTCACGGTTCCCGGTGTCATTATCGGAGGACAAATAGGACCGAAATTGCAAAAAAGTCTGCCTGCCGATGCAATGAAAGTGGGTATTTCCATTGTCTTCGCCCTCGTAGGTGCCTTTATGTTATATACCTTACTCTGACAGAAATAAAACGCATGATTAATCAATAATTTGATGCGATTATCAAAGGCTCCGGACAAGTGGGAGCACCGCTGGTTTTTAAATGGCCGGCAAAGGCTAACAAGTAGCTTTTATCGAAAAGAACATTTCCGCGATTCGGTGCAAGCCCATCCCAGAGTTTCAGAGCTTATCTCAACCCTGCTCGAAGGCTTGAAGCCCTAGGAATAGGGGCTTAATAAAGCCACAGTTTTCCGCTCCACTGATTACCGGAAGTCATCAGCCTGTAAAAAAGCAGTTGACCTTTCAATGGTGACACCGCTATGTGAATCGGAAAATTTGAAAGCCGTTTGCGAAACAATATTTGACCACTCATGTTGCTAAGCGTGAATTCGGAAATGCCTGTTGGCATTGGAACGCTTGAGTCAATAATCAATACCTCATCTTCCTGCCTGATAATGAAGGGTGAATCATGAAGCAAATCGTTTGGCAATCCTGTTGTGAATGCTGGCCACTGGAATAAATAGAAGTCGCCCGCTTCATTGCTAAAATACAGCGAGTCGGCCTGAGCAAATGCGATGCCTTCACTTTGGCTGAGCGGTAAAAAATAATCCTGTCTGACTCCCTGAAAGAAATGCTTTCCGTTGAAATCCTGAAAAAGAATGACTTTTCCGTAACAAAGCAAAACCATGCGATGAAGTGCCGGATCAATATCCGCTCCGGTCACTAAAAAAGGTCCTAGATTCAGGCTGTCGAGTAAAGTGGCCTGATCGTTTCCCGGCATATCAGACAAAGCATATAATTTGGCCATGCCATTGCCACCAATTAAAAAGTTTTTTGTAATCAAATAAAGTGAATCGCGATACCAGAACATGGCTTCGCAATCAAAACTGGTGATACCGGGAAATTGTTTTTGATCTGGATAAGAGAAATGTATGAACTGAGGGAATGCCGTATCCAGGGAGGTATCGGCTTTCAGTTTCAGAATACTCAGATCCGTTCGATTGTTTTGATTATTGCCGAAATCTCCAATATACAAATAGCCGGAGTCATCGGAAGCGAGGGATTCCCAATCAATATTTGATGCAGCCACAACAATTGAATCAATTAAAATGCCGGAGCTGTCGAAAGCAAATAGAGTCGGTCGGGTATCACTGTCGCCATGAGTCCAGAAGATGGCCTGACCGGCATAGGAGAGGCCCGATGATTCGAGAATGGGTACAGGCAGTTGGCAAATCAATTTCACCGGCATCAGCGTCTGTGCCCCCAGCAAATGGCTGAATAATATGAAGAGAAATAAGTGCCGGAATTTGCTTTTCATGGTTTCAGCAAAAGTAAAAAGTATTGAGGAAGATGGCGTATCTACAAAAACTGTTTCCAAGTGGAAAAGTAGAGGTATTTTTAAATATAAATGTTTAAACTATCAACTATCTATTACGCTTTGAATACTTTAGAAATGCGAATAGCAGTATTAACGTGGTGGGCATTAGATGAAATAGCAGAAGCTATTAGACCTGATAACCTCGAAAAGATAAGAAGCGCTGTTTACAAAACCTTTGTTAGAGAAAAGGTAAATAGAGTTCCTCAAAAGGAAAAAGACAAAGTAAAAAGTTGAAAGAATATTTACCCTAATTTTTACCTGGTATTAAATACCTTATACCATACAAGAGTAGCATCTGGAGTT